>NZ_JACVXB010000002.1:685819-690670 GCF_014596945.1 Aestuariibaculum sediminum
TTATCATTATCGGAATCCTGATACCAAGTTTTTAGGTCAAAGCCATCACAGTTTTCATCGATACCATTATCGGGGATCTCGCCAGTGTCTGGGTTTATGTTTTCATTGTCATCATTACAATCAAGGTTGTTGTTAACAAATCCTTCAGGTTTTAAAGCGGAGCATACCATTGTAGGAGATGCATTGGCGTCACCATAACCATCTTCATCAAGGTCTGGAAAGTAATTAACCAAAATTAAACCCTCATCAATTTCACCATCACAATCATTATCTAATCCATCACAAATTTCTGTTGCGCCAGGATAAAAATTTGCATTCGCATCATTACAATCCCCTTGATTTTCAGAGTAACCATCTCCATCATTATCGTCATCGAGTGAACCAGGATCAATAGCACAAATATTGAAAGTCCCTAATTCTTTATTTTCGTAAGACCATACCCTTATATATAATACCAGACCAGGTGCAAGATTCGTTTGTTGTATACGCTCAAAATTTAAAGTGGTATTTAAGCCTTTATTTCCATCATCATCGCATTTTAGTAAGGTTAGGCCATTTGGGTCACAATCTCCAGTATAAACAGCCAAGCCTCCATCAGTAATTGATCCATCACTTTCTCTGGTTTCAATAACAATATTCCCACTGGATGGTACAGTAACTTTAAACCAAACATCATTACCCTGGTAGCTGGCACATCCCGCTCCAGGTATAGTAGTATCTATGTCTTCGGAACTCGTAGCGTTATTCGACCCCAATATCGAACTACAGGTAACACCAAGACTTAAGCTTATTGCTGTGCTACAATCGTCGTTAGATGCGACAGGTGGTGGCGAAATTTGATAAGCACATATATTAAATGTTCCGTTATCGATAGAACCGCCATATTCCCAAACTCTTATGTATAAAATATTTCCGGGTGTGTCTGCAATAGAAATTCCAGAATAGCGATTAGAGCTACCTCCGATATCATCATTACACGATAATAGAATTAAGCCATTACAATCGCTCCCTTTGTAAACAGCCATTCCTGTATCCGATATAGAGCCATCACTCATACTTGTTTCAATTCTAACGCCACCCGTATTTGGTATTGAGACCTTATACCACAAATCGGCCCCTTGATAATCACCACAACCTGGATTAACAAAATTAGAATCCTCTACATCACTATCGATAGTAACCAATTGAGGGGTGCAAATTCCAGAATCAGCGACTGATAACTCGATAGCACCACTGCAAATATCATTTACAGGAGGTTCAGTTTGTGCTTGCAACAGTTCAGAAAAAGCTGCCCAAATAATTATTAATACTATTTTATTCATCTGTTATATAGTAACAACTGATTGGTTTGATATAATAGAGGACATCACTTTAAAGGTGATGAAAAAAGAAATACCTATATCATAAAATAGATTTACCGAGAAATGGGCTAAGTAATTGTTGTATTAAAATTTTATTTAATAAATAGTTTTTTAGTTAAGATATTATGATCGCTGATAATTTTTACAAAATAGATTCCAGATGTCATGTTAGCTACAGAAACTTTCACCATATCCTCATTAAATGACATTCCCAACCGACTCAACACTACTTTACCTTGTAAATCAAAAATCATCATATCCGCATTATTGCCGACCTGTTTAAATTTAAAACTCACAATTCTATCTGGTCCTACAGGATTTGGATACATTGCAAATTCTGGCAGTTCAACAAATGAATTAGACAAAGATTCGGGATCAATGGCGCAAATTTTAAAGGTTCCTATATCTCTATTGTCAAAAGACCAAAATCTAATAAAATAAGGGTCCCCAGGAATAAGTCCGGTTACTTCTATTCTACCAAAATCATATAATGTATTATTAACATTTCCCGCTTCATCACATTGCATTAGGGTTAAGCTACCACATGTTCCTGAGTACATAGAAATAGCGCCATCGGTTATAGATTCGTCATCATCCTCTGTAGTTTCTATTATAACATGTCCGCTATCAGGAGCGATAACTCTAAACCATACATCTCCACCTTGGTACGCACCACAGCCACCAGTACTGGGTACTCCTTGTGAAGCGGTGGCATTATTAGATCCTATAATAGGATTACAAGTACTGCTTAATGTCAAATCGATAGCATTAATACATTCATCGTTAGTTGCAACCGCTGGAGGGGTAAAAGTTTCTGCCTGTATATAAAATGTTCCTAACTGATTTGACTCAAATTCCCAAACGCGAATGTAAACCGTTGTGCCTTGGTCGTCTGCTGAAAGTATTATTGAAAACGTATTTGAACCAGATGAATCATCATTACATTTTAATAAGGTAAGATTATTACAATCAGCACCCGTGTATGCTGCTAATCCCGTATCGGTAATACTATTGTCGTTTGTACTGGTGGTAATTTTAACACCACCTGAGGCAGGGATACTAACTGTATACCATAAATCTGCACCATTATAACTTGCGCATCCAGGATCTGCAACGCCTGAGTCCGAAACGGTCCCATCAATAGTAACTAGTGTTGCTGGATCATCTAGTATAAGTGCTATAGCACCACTACAATCATTATTTGCTGGCTGTGCATACGCATAATAACAAATAAAAAGGAGAAATAAAGTTGGAGTAATTTTTTTCATAAATAGAAAAGATATTAGAAGTTTAATTAACTCGTTTAGTTATAAATAATTAGCTATTATAAATTACGAAAAAATGAAGCAATATGTTGTTTTTTTTGATGAGTTACCTGTTTTACTGGATTTCTGACAAAAAAGGAAAGCAACTCTTACAAGAGTTGCTTTCGCAATTAAGGTTATTTAAATTAATTATTTATCGGATACGATTTTCTTAACCAATGATCCTCTGTTGGTTGATAACCTTACAAAGAACAATTGACTATCTGCTGCGGACAAATCAATGGATTTAGTACCCACAGATCCTTTAATATAGTTGTTGTCTTCCGCTTTTCTAATTAAAGCACCTTTTGTATCGAACACCTCAAAATCCACTTGGGTATCATATTCAAATCTATACTGTAGATTAATGATGTTTTTAAATGGTACTGGATACGCAACAAAGTTAACTGTTTCGGTTGAAGTTACTGATTTAGCTTCTAACGGACAACCATCTGGTCCTTCACCATAAACTTTCATACAGGCATCACAAGCATCAACAACTCCATCTCCATCGTCATCATCTTTTTCAAGATAACAATCTACATCGTATGTGGTAAAAGCTTGAGTACCTCCTTCGCAATCTTCTGAAATGATTTGAGCTAATTGTTCTTCTGTACAACCACCTTCATTATCATCACACAACAGATCGCAAACCACAGTATGAATGATTACAAATATACCTCCATTAAAATCCATATCTAATTCACCTGCATTCACAGTAACTGTGTAATTCTGTACATAAGTATCAGAACCATCACAGCTTAAACTAGGGTTAAATGGATATTGTCCTGGAGCAACTGTGTAATACCCGCCTTTTTTCTTAGATGGGAATGGATCACAGCCAACATATACATGCGCTTCACTTAAAACTTTATTGTCATCTACACTTAAATTAACTGTTACTCCGCCATCAATATAAGAAACCATTGCAGTTCCTACTAATTCTCCTTTTGAGATATCGCATTGACCCGCTCCTCTATAGATTGGCATTTCATAATTACCTTCACAATTTAATTTATTAGTCCAACCCCATCGTGCGAAACCACCAGCTTCTTCAAAACAAATTGCTCCATTAGTGTCAGTGTGGTTTTCAATACTTGCATCATCTGCTAATTTTGCATAAGCTGTACCACAATTTCCAACGCAAGGTTTAACATCTGCCTCAATTGTACAGGTAGAAAGACATTCATTATCATTTGCTAGTTGTAATGTGAAAATTTCACCATCTACTACGTTTGTTGCAGTAGTACTCATTGCATATGGATCAGCTATAATAGCATCACCATCAGAAGACCAGAAGAATTCTAATCCTTCTCCACCACCATCATACACCAAGCTAAATTCATCACCCACACAAATAGTGTCCTGAGGGACAATTGAACAGGTAGGTTCATCAAATACTACAATTGAGAATGTTTGCGGGTTTGCCGATACACAACCTTGTAGATTTTTTAATTTAATGAAGAACTCGTAAGTACCTGGTGATATCAAATCGATAATATTGTCTGGTAATTCTGTTTCTGCTAAATCAATTTCAGTAACAACACCGTCTATTGTCTGAATTAACTTGGTGAACACAACAAATAAATCTCCACCTGGATCAACTGTTCTTGATTTTATAAAGTTGTCTCCCTGTTCAACTAATTCACTTATACAAAGATCGATACCTGTGGCTTGGGCATTGGTTTGTATAAATCCTAATGTTACATTTCCAGAGTTTGTAGCAGTACATTCTGTTTCTGTATTTGTAATTACTACAGTATATTCACCAACAATTCCTGTTTGGAAACTAGCTACATTTCCTGGGTCAACGAAATCTAATGGGAAAGGTCCATTATATGACCAACTATATTCATAATCTACATTATCATCATCCGCTGGTGTTGGGTCTGCTGTAACCCAAATCTCCTGATCTGGACAAACTTCGCCTCCTGTAACTGTTACGGTTGGAAGTTCATTAACAGTAATATCAAACATACAGTAGTTCTCACATTCGGTCTCTGGATTTACATATGTGTAAGTGATGGAGTGTGTACCAGCACCTGCTACGGCTGGATCGAACATTCCAGCTGCAACGCCAGTTCCTGTATAGGTACCTCCTTGGGGTGTTGCTCCGCTTAATGCAAAGGCATCCGCATCAATACATACACTTATTGGATCTGGACAACTCATCTCTGGTAGTGGAT
>NZ_JACVXB010000002.1:690680-696919 GCF_014596945.1 Aestuariibaculum sediminum
TGCTCCGCTTAATGCAAAGGCATCCGCATCAATACATACACTTATTGGATCTGGACAACTCATCTCTGGTAGTGGATTTATAGTGATTGTTACAGTAGTATCATCTGGTTGACATTCTGAATCCTCTCCTTCTGGACCAACAGTATAAGTATATATATAATCATCAGGCTGTGCCGCTAGTAGATTCACAGGACTTTCTACATTCTCACCGTCAATAGACCATTGACCTCCTGGATCAGCCCCTGTTAAAAGTAAATCTAAATCAATACTACTTAAATCACTATCATTTTCACAATATTCAGCTTCTGTACCCGTTCCTGCTTCAAACCCTTCAGAAATTATTATCGTATCAGAGACTGTACACCCTTCAACATTATTTCCGCCAAAGCCAATAATTATTGTAGCATCTACCCTATAAGTTCCTGGCAATGTTGCTGGATACGTTCTATAGCTATCTCCTGTTCCTGAATTTGCGTCGTCCTTAACTCCATCCTTATACCATTCATATTTATAGGTTGCCATAGATGGCATTACTGTAGCCTCAATGTTAGCAGGTAATTCTGATTCACAAAAATCAGCAGGTAATTCTACTGAAGTGGCAGGGAAATTACCTAAGGGAATAGGCCCTAAAAAGTCTTTTAATGTGGCTGTAAATGAATCTGATGATCTTGTTTTTATTAAACCGTAACCCAAAGCATCTCCACAGGTACCAGCACGACGTCTGGCATCCAATCCAAAATCGGTTGCATTCATAGCGAATTCAACTAGCTGTAATTGCTCATAAAAATCGGATAAATTCCCATTAGTATCCACTGTTTGCCAAAATGGACCAGAAGTATTTGCTTCATTTATTTGAAAATAAATTGTTTCTGGGTTTTTCATTTTTATTTCAGCATAACCATAAGTATTCCCTGTAACATGGTCTTCAACTAAACTTCCATTATTATTAAATAGAAATTCATAAGGTAGCTCAGCAAATGTATTTATAGTTTGGTATTCTGAAGGAGGTAAAGTTATATCTACCCATAAAAATATTTTAATTTCAACATTAACACCTCCGTTATTGTAATTGGCACTAATAATAAAATCACCATAAGTATCTACATCAAAGTCTTGTGCATCATCATAAACCCAAGCCGTACGGCCATCATTAGGTCCGGATGATAAGAAAGTACCTTGCACGTCTACCGCTGGATCTTCGCTATCTATACCAATAAAATTTCTAAAATATTCAAAATCCAAAAAACTTGTTCCATCTGTAGATCGTGTTGAAGCACCAAAAAAGGCCCATAAATCACCATCGGCTAAATTCTCTGTTCTTAAATGCACGAAACCATCAACAATATCATTCTTTTGGGGACCATTACCAGATTTCCAGTCCCAATCAGTATTAGGATTAAAGAAACTTTTATTGTTACCATCAAAAATGGTGTAATCAATTCCTGTAGCCCATTGATAATCTCTGGCGTAAGCAGCATCAATCCATAATCTACCATCTACTTCTCTAAAAACGCCACCACTTTGACCTAAAATGGTAGAGGCTTGAATATCACCTACCAAAACTCCTGATCCTGTCGGATCTATAACTCCTACTCCAGACCCAGGATCACTTTCATCTGGAAAATAATCGAACCAATCATCGGTATTTGCTGGTGATGGCCACATTGGATCTGTATAGGTAGTTATGTCAGATATTACATCACCATCCGTTCCAAAATTAACTAGAACGGTTCCGTTTTCAATATTAATCTGCGAATTAGCCTTGTTTGTTAAAAATGCGGAGAAGAGCAAAAATAAACAGAGTATTGTTAATTTCTTGTAATGCATACTGGCCATGCCAATATTTTTCTTTGTAGTAAAATTGTACATAAACATAACATTTAAATTAAGTTAATAAATGAGTTTACATAACAATAAATAAGGGTAATAGACGTGGTGCTAGTTTGTTAGCATAACATATAAATTAAATAAAGAGAGACTGGTGCAGTTACTATATTACTTAACACAACATACAATAGGACAGCTGATTTGAGCGCAACTTTTAAAAGCCACAACATAATTTGATGTTATATATTCAAAAGAAGATAATAAAAGGGCATTTAATAAACTGCTATTAACCAAATGCTATTTTTAAAGAGGAATTGTTTCTAGTAAAGAAACGATGTATAAATATAATGAATTATTGACGAACTATCAATTTATAACGTATTGAATATCAATATATAATTTGTTTGCTATCATTTTTTCGATAAAAAATTAAACATGTAAGTTTTATTGCACAAATTTATTTTATTAAAACCTTTTTTCTTACCGTTCCATGAACTGTATCTATACTTAATAAATAAATACCGCTAGTTAAATGACTAACATTAATTTCGGTTGTACGATTCCAGTTTTTTAGAGATTGGTTAAAAACAACACTTCCTTGAATATTATGCATTGTAATTTGATGTACATTCAGGTTTTCATTATTTTGAATGAATAACGTACTCTCTACAGGGTTTGGGTAAATATTGAATTGACTACTAAGCTCAAATTCATCGTTTGATAACGTTGAGCAAGACGCAGAAACCATGCTAAGTTCACCGCAAATTTCACTACTTGTGCTTCTACTCTGTACATCCTGACCACCTTCTAAATCGACGGCGGTTAATGACCTTAAATATTTCCCAGTAGATAAACTGTAATTCATTATATAATTCGAATTTACAACATGTCCCAATTGATGACCATGACCTAACTCGTGTACTGTAACACTTTCGAAATCTATCTGATTACTTTCAGGAGGACTCGTGCTGTAATTCCAATTTATTGATCTATTAAAAACGATATCCAATTCAACAACGTACCAAACAATTTTAGAACCTTCGGCACAACCGGCATATCTGGAATAGCATTGTCCTAAAACTGTACCGCCTAAATCATCACTAAAAATTATGGAATTTACATTATCATATGAATTATATTTTGTTACCGAAGTTAATTCAGCGGAAATATCCCAGTTTATTCCCGTTCCACATTTCCATGTATTTAATGCTCGCGTAAAAGCTTGGTTCGCATCAGATTCGTAAAACTCCTGATTCATTTGCCAAGTATATCCCCCATTGCCATTTTTGTCGACATGCTGTGTTTGATAAGAGTTTCCATTATAGTCCAGATTTATCTCAGCATAATCCACAATTAATTTTTCGGAAGATGTTACCGTGCCATTATCCATCGTATTAACTTTTACATATCCCGTGCCTGCTGTATCTGGAATTTCTACTTCAATTTTTGTGTCTGTCCAACTTAAAATTTCAGAACTTAAGGCTTCAGAATAAAAGTAACCTCCAAAATCAGCATCACTAAATGATACAGAGCCTTTTGTATCTCCAAAACCAGTTCCATTTATTGTTAAAATACTTTTGGTACCGGCAGAGTAACTTTTCCCATTAAACGAAGACATGGTTGCAGTAGTATTTGTAACCAAATTGTTTTGTATTACTTTTCCGCTTAATGTACTATTCAAATTAAGGTTGTTGTTTTTTATTATTACGGCACTTTTTTGAGTTTGATTTTCAAGACTTTTGTAAAAATTGTTTGGTATATCTTCGAATATTTCAGTGCCATTGCTTGCTATATTTTTTCTAATATTATATTTATAGAATCCTTGGCTTTCAAATTTTGAAGTAAATAATTTACTTGCAGATCCAATACTGATATTTTTTGAATTTATAATTTCATCTAAAATAAATACCCCCGCATCACCTTCGTTTAACTGAAGGCTATGTGAAACAATTATAGCATCGTACCCAACAATACCACCTTTTGTTATTAATTCAATGGTTTCAACTTCCTCCCCTTTAAAGACTTTGTAAACCTCAATAATTTGTTTGGTATATATAAATTGATGCGCCTCATCCCAAAAGGAAGATTTTGAAATTACTTTTCCTTCTACAATTTGATTGGACTGAGAAACCTGATCTGATAATTTCACTTTTAAAAGGGATTCATGCTGTGCATGAATTAAAACGTTAAAAACTAGAATAATAAGTGTTGTTAGTTTTTTACTGGTATTGGTTAAGAATTTCATGATTTGGGCATTTTTGGGTCTGGTAAAAATACTAATAATTTGCTTTTCGTCGGGTTTTTTAACAATTTTATCGATGAAATACTGCTTTATTATAATTTTCTGTCAGTTAATATGGGTTAATTTTTGTAATATTCAGCGTTTACGTTCAAGTTGAAAATTTTACATTATAAATAATCGTTTACAAACTCTTTTAAAAATCCTACAAAACACTTTGTATCAAAAACTTAAACATAAAGTCGGCAAATGTATAGATTAATTTAATTTAGAAAAGCTTTTTATAAATTTTAACAAATCTTTTAACGGTAATTTTTATCGATGAAAAGTAAACGTAAGAAGAGTAATATCAGATTTAAAATGAGCAGGATTTTACGGTCTAAATAAAGGTGAAGTATTTTACTTTAAAATTTTACATAACAAAAAAAGAGCAGCCTAAGCTGCTCTTCTTCATTTAATTAAATTCCTACTATTAATTAGAACTTACTATCTGCTTGGTAATAACCTCTTTATTTGTAGTTAGTTTAACCAAGAACATTTGAGTACCAAAGCTAGATAAATTGAGTTTATACTCTTTATCTTTTCCTAATGAATAATCAGTGTCCTTTATTAATTTAAGTAAAGAACCTTTCATATCATAAATTTCAATGGTAACATCGGTGTCATAACTAAATGAATATTTAAACGTAACCTCTTCCTCAAAAGGAACGGGGTAAGCTTTAAATTCACTCGATTCGCTTGTAGAACTTGCGGCGATTTTTGCATTATCACAATTAGTAACGCCACTTCCATTCATAGATTCCGTTCCTCCGCTATTGTATCCTTCTGAACATTTGCAAACTTCTTCGCAAACAACACCATGAATAATAACATATAAATCAGAACCAGGTAAGTCATCAATTTCAATGGTCAATTCATTTACATAGTCGTAAGAACCACCTGGATTAAAATTGTATTGCCCAGGAGCAACAGTATATTTAGCGTTTTTCATTGGATATAAATCACAACCTACATAAACATGTGCTTCGTTCATACCATATCCTTCAAACAAATTATATGAAATAGTCATATTTGAACCGTTGTAATTTACTGTAGCAGTACCTACATGTGCGCCTTTACTTATATCACAATGTGCAGCTCCGGCGTAAAGATTCATAATATAATCTGTGTCGCTTGGAGAAACAAGATTTGTCCAACCCCAACGGTTAAAATCACCTCCGTCATTTCCTATATTGTCATCTAAGAAACATAGAGCGTCGTCACCGTTACGAGCAAACATGGTTTCACAATTATCATATTTATCGAATTCACGGGTGATTGTGATTGTTTCTGTAACATAGTTTCCACAAACATCTTCTGGTGTAGTGAATACATAATCTGCTAATTCTGCACAACCATCGTCACTATATCTCATATTTGTAGGACCTACGTTTAATTCGCCAGGCACACAACCTGTATACGTAGCCATTAAACTTTCAGGGAATGCCACATTACAAATCATTGTTTCTACTTGTGGTAGTGTTAAAACTATTTCCGGAGTTGGTGCTATAGTATAAGTAGCTGATGCTTCAATTGGCTCAATACAAGTATCTGTAATGGTCCAGGTTACTGTGATTTCATCACCACAGGCATTAGCTGTACGCTCTCCTAAATCACTTGATAACATAGGCTCACATCCACCTCCTAAATTCAAGGCTGTTTCCTGATCTTCAACCCATTGTGCAAAGTCACCATCGGTATAATCACAAGCACTTACTGTAGCGTCTTGTGGTAAAATATCGTATGTAATTGCTGGTGGAGCGGTTATTGTGTACGTTGCCGATGCTTCAATTGGCTCAATACAAGTATCTGTAATGGTCCAGGTCACTGTGATTTCATCACCACAGGCATTAGCTGTACGCTCTCCTAAATCACTTGATAACATAGGCTCACATCCACCTCCTAAATTCAAGGCTGTTTCCTGATCTTCAACCCATTGTGCAAAGTCACCATCGGTATAATCACAAGCACTGACTGTAGCGTCTTGTGGTAAAATATCGTATGTAATTGCTGGCGGAGCGGTTATAGTATAAGTAGCTGATGCCATTATTGGATCGATACAAGTATCTGTAATGGTCCAGGTCACTGTGATTTCATCACCACAGGCATTAGCTGTACGCTCTCCTAAATCACT
>NZ_JACVXB010000003.1 GCF_014596945.1 Aestuariibaculum sediminum
CTAGCAACATCGCCGCTAACGGGCTGCAAATATACCCCGCTTTTTCCTTACCAAACAAACTTTTTTTATCCTTTTTTTTACCTCCCTAGCTAAGCCCTTGTTTTCTAAAACTTTAATTTCTTTAATAATAAAAATCAATAACCGATAATGGAGAATGAAACGTTATAGTATACATATTATTATTGTTAACTGGTTTGGGTTTTACTAAATGAAAACCTTTAACTGTAATTTATTTGTTATAAGTTGTAAGCAATAAGAATCTTTAGCCTTTTGGGCTTTAGACCTAACCAAATGTTCTCGACACTATTTCTCGTAGTCTCGAACCCACCCATACTGACACTCATTTTTCCCTTGTTTGCGTTAGGGATAGTAGTGGATAGCCCACAGTGAGGTACGAGCGAGGACTTGTAACGTATAGCCCGACCCGAAGCTTAAGCGAAGGGAAACGCCCTATTCTATTAATTTAATAAAATTATACATACATATATATTGTATGTCTTTTTTTATCCTATTATCTTTGCAGTCGAATTTAAAATATTTTATGATACATATAACATTGCCCGACGGAAGTGTAAGATCGTACGAAGCGAACGTTACACCTATGGATGTCGCTAAAAGCATAAGTGAAGGATTTGCCCGAAATGTAATTTCGGCTAGTTTTAATGGTACAACAGTTGAAACAGTAACCCCTTTAACCACCGATGGCTCGCTAGTGTTATATACATGGAATGATAAAGCAGGTAAAACCGCTTTCTGGCACTCTTCTGCTCACGTATTAGCACAAGCTATTGAGGAATTATACCTTGGAGCCAAATTAACTATTGGTCCAGCGATTGATAATGGCTTTTATTACGATGTAGATTTTGGTGAACATTCGGTATCGGAAAAGGATTTTAAAGCTATTGAAAACAAAATGCTAGAAATAGCCAGAGGAAAGCATGATTTTAAAATGCGCTCAGCAACTAAGGCTGAAGCGTTGGCTTTATATGAGAACAATCCGTTTAAAACAGAATTAATTGAAAATCTGGAAGACGGTACGATCACATTTTGTGATCACTCGACTTTTACCGATTTATGTCGTGGAGGCCATATTCCTAATACTGGAATTATTAAAGCTGTAAAAATATTAAGTGTAGCTGGCGCTTACTGGAGAGGAGATGAAAACAAACCACAACTTACACGCGTGTACGGTATTTCATTTCCGAAACAAAAAGAACTAACGGAATATCTGGCTTTATTGGAAGAGGCAAAAAAACGTGACCACAGAAAATTAGGTAAAGAATTAGAGTTATTTACATTTTCGACTAAAGTTGGTCAAGGTTTACCGTTGTGGTTGCCAAAAGGTGCTGCATTACGTGAACGCTTAGAAAACTTTTTAAAGGCAGCACAAAAGAAAGCTGGATATGAAATGGTGGTAACCCCACATATAGGACAAAAAGAATTATACGAAACCTCTGGGCATTATGCTAAGTATGGTGCCGATAGTTTTCAACCTATTAATACACCAAAAGAAGGTGAAGAGTTTTTATTAAAACCTATGAACTGTCCGCACCACTGTGAAATTTACAATAACAGCCAGTGGTCGTACAAAGATTTACCAAAACGCTATGCCGAATTTGGTACCGTTTATCGTTATGAACAAAGTGGTGAATTACATGGTTTAACGCGTGTTCGTGGTTTTACTCAAGATGATGCCCACTTATTCTGTACGCCAGATCAGTTAGATGCCGAGTTTAAAAACGTGATTGATTTAGTATTGTATGTTTTTGGCTCGCTAGGTTTTGAAAACTTTACTGCACAGGTTTCTGTAAGGGATCCTGAAAATCCCGACAAATACATTGGTAAGGTTGAAAACTGGGAAAAAGCCGAACAAGCCATTATCAATGCTGCTAAAGACAAAGGATTAAATTTTGTTATAGAAACAGGCGAAGCCGCTTTTTACGGGCCAAAGCTTGATTTTATGGTAAAAGACGCGCTCGGTCGTCAATGGCAATTAGGAACGATTCAGGTAGATTACAATTTACCAGAGCGTTTCAATTTAACTTATAAAGGAAGTGACAATGAGCTGCACCGTCCAGTTATGATTCACCGTGCTCCTTTTGGAAGTATGGAACGATTTATTGCTATTTTACTCGAACATACAGCTGGAAATTTCCCGTTGTGGCTCATGCCAACACAGGCTATTATCCTGTCAATTAGCGAGAAATATGAAAAATACGCGGAAAAAGTTTTAAATTTGCTAGAAAATAACGAAATTCGCGCCCTTGTAGACCATAGAAATGAGACTATAGGGAAGAAAATTCGGGAAGCCGAAATGCAAAAACACCCGTATATGATTATAATTGGTGAGCAAGAAGCAAACGAAAACAAAATCACTGTGCGTCAACATGGTGGAAATGATTTAGGGATGATTTCAGTAGAAGATTTCTCTAAAATTATAACAGAAGAAATAAGCAAAACGTTAAAACCGTTTTAAAAATAAAGTTTAACTAAAAATTTAAGAGCCATAGCAATTAGAAGAAAATCACAGCCCAAGTCAAGGGTTTCAAAAGAGGACAAACACAGAATTAACTCTAGAATTACCGCGCCTAAAGTTCGCCTTGTTGGTGATAACGTTGAAGTTGGAATTTACTCTACAAAAGACGCTTTAAGAATAGCGCAAGAACAAGAGTTCGATTTGGTAGAGATTTCTCCAAATGCAGACCCTCCTGTTTGTAAAGTGATGGACTACAAGAAGTTCCTTTACGAACAAAAGAAACGTGATAAAGCATTAAAAGCTAAGGCTACAAAGGTAGTTATAAAAGAAATTCGTTTTGGACCGCAAACCGACGATCACGATTACGAATTTAAAAAGAAACATGCTGAAAAGTTTCTAAAAGAAGGAGCTAAACTTAAAGCATTTGTATTCTTTAAAGGACGTTCTATTATATTCAAAGAGCAAGGTCAGATACTGTTGCTTCGTTTGGCACAGGATCTTGAAGAGTATGGTAAAGTAGAACAAATGCCTAAATTAGAAGGAAAGCGTATGACTATGTTTATTGCTCCTAAAAAGTAATAAACTTTTAATCACGTAAAAAGAAATGTATTAGGTGCTGAAATGAATAAAATTTCAGCAAAAAAAGATAAGATGCTGAACTAAATTCAGCATAGAGATATTAAGCGAGATAATTAAAACCTAGGAAAAGAAGATGCCTAAAATGAAAACTAAATCTAGTGCCAAAAAACGTTTCAAGTTAACCGGTACTGGTAAAATTAAAAGAAAGCACGCGTTTAAAAGTCACATCTTAACAAAGAAGTCTAAAAAACGTAAGTTAGCTTTAACTCATGACACTTTAGTAGATAAAGCAGATGAGAACAATGTTAAAACCATGTTACGTTTAAAGTAACAAAAGTTTTAACCGGTTATTAAATAAATTATAAACCCTGGAGTTAGGCAAATAAAAGAATTCAGAATTATAGAATCGCCTACTACAAAAAACATTTTAAATTATGCCAAGATCAGTAAATTCTGTAGCAAAAAGAGCCAGAAGAAAAAAGGTTCTTAAACAAGCTAAAGGTTACTTCGGACGTCGTAAAAACGTTTGGACAGTAGCTAAAAATGCGGTTGACAAAGCGATGCAATACTCGTACAGAGACCGTAGAAACAAAAAGAGAACATTCCGTGCATTATGGATTACACGTATTAACGCTGGAGCCCGTTTACATGGTTTATCTTATTCTCAATTTATGGGGAAATTAAAAGCTAATGATATCGAATTAAACCGTAAGGTTTTAGCCGATTTAGCGATGAATAACCCAGAGGCTTTTAAAGCCGTAGTAGAGAAAGTAAAATAAGGCGTTCCGCCTATTGTAAAACATATTATATTCGCTTAATAAAAAATCCGATTCGAAAGAATCGGATTTTTTTATACCCCAAAAGCGGTAATAACCAAATGGCGTTTACCTCCATAATCACGATGCTCGCATAAATAGATACCTTGCCAAATGCCCAAATTTAATGTTCCGTTAGTAATAGGAATTTGTACCGATGTTCCCAAGAGTGAGGATTTTATGTGCGCTGGCATATCATCAGAACCTTCGTAGGTGTGCTTATAATAAGATGCATTTTCAGGAACCATTACGTTAAAATGGCTCTCAAAATCTTTACGAACGGTATAATCGGCATTTTCATTAATAGTTAAACTAGCCGAAGTGTGTTTTATAAAAACCTGTATCTGCCCCAACTTTATTTGTTTTATTTCTGGTATAGCTGCTAAAATTTCATTTGTAATTAAATGAAAGCCTCTAGAATAAGGTTTCAACGTGATTTCTTGCTGGAATATTTTCATGATAATGGGTTACGATTAATTTATAATGCAAACATGTTATCCCTATAAATTAATAGTTACAAAACTACTAAAGAAACTTTACGCAGAATCACGCAACCAATATTAATATTTTACATCTTATTTAAAAACCAATTAAAATGAAAAAACTGTTTTTAATATTAAGTTTAACCTACCTATTTAGTTGCGGTATTAGCGATGATAATTCTGATAATGTAACGCCACAGGCTGTTCGTGTAGAATGGCATCTCATAAAAGTTACCGGAGGTATATCTGGTGTAAATAACAACTTCGAATTGTACGATATTGTTTGGGAATTTAATGATGAAACAGGGCAATTCACGGTGAACAACACAAACGAAGATAGTTCAATTGAAGACGGTCTAGATAGCGGTACATATGTGTTTTCAATTTTAAAAGAAGACTCGTCAAACTATTTTATTGTAAACGACACTGAATTTGCAAATATTCTGGTTGATAATAATGCTGGAGAAATGACGCTGGATCAAAACGTAACTACAGCTGGCGTAGGTTCTGATGGCTATATTTATTATTTTAAAAGTATTATTATATACTCAGAATAAACTAACATTAAGTCTTTTGTTTCTTCTTTTTTGCAGCTGGAAATAAAATATTGTTTAAAATTAAGCGATATCCTGGTGAGTTGGGATGCAAGTCTAGCTCCGTTTTTGCATCACCTACCCTATGCTGGTAATCTTCTGGATCGTGTCCGCCATAAAAAGTAAAAAAGCCTTTTCCTTTAATGCCGTGAATATATTTTGCTTCGCCATTAGCTTTATTTTCGCCCATAACTAATACATTCGATTTTATTTCATCTCGGGAGAAAGCTGTTGTTTGTCCCATAAACCCTTTTACTAAAGCTGTATGGTTTTGGCATAACATGGTAGGGATAGGATCCCATTTTGCAGAAAACTCCATCAAAGAAAAATAATCCACCGACGAATGAATCATTCGTTTTCTTGTCATGTCTATAGATGAAAACTCATAAATTGTAGGGCTACGCTCCAAAGTAAAGTCGGTAAACGCAAAGGTTCGGTTGTAATCTATTTTATTTTGATAACGAGCATCGCTTGCATCACCATCAAACATAGGCTCGCAAATATCAACCCCTTCTGCTGCTAATGCGATATCAAAACTATCGGTAGCACTACACATAGCAAACATAAACCCTCCACCAATAACATAATCTCTTATCTTTAAAGCCACAGCAAGTTTCTCTTCAGAAACCTTATTATAACCTAATTTTGTGGCTAAAGTTTCAGCTTCTTTTTTCTCTTCTATATACCAGGATGTGGCTTTGTACGCACCATAAAATTTACCGTATTGCCCTGTGAAATCTTCATGATGCAAATGCAACCAATCGAATAATAATAAACCATCGTTTAGCACCTCCTCATCATAAACTGTTTCATACGGAATTTCGGCATATTCCAACACCATGGTAACCGCATCATCCCAAGGTAATTTTCCTTTGGGTGTGTATACCGCTACCTTTGGAGCTTTCTCTAAAACTACCGCTTCCATATTCTGGCTAGGACTACTAATTTCCTCTAGAATTTGTTCTGTTTTAGCGTTTGAAATAACTTCGAAAGATACGCCACGAATTTGGCATTCGCGCTGAATCTCCTCAGAATCGGGTAACAAAAAAGAACCTCCGCGATAATTTAGCAACCATTTCACCTTTTGTTCTTTGGTTAATATCCAATAGGTTAAACCATATGCTTTTAAATGATTTTTTTGTCCATCAGCATCCATGGGGATAAGAATATACGATGCATAGGCATTAAAACATATACCTATTAATAGGCAAGTAAAAAGTATCTTTTTCAGCATTAACAATACAGTTTAAAGGTTATCTTAATTCGAAATGACCAATAATTATGATACCTGAAAGATACTTAAAAAAAAAATTCTGTAGCGTGATTTTAACGGATTGTTAGATATTAAAATGGTACTTCGTCGTCATTATCATCGTTAAATGAACTGCCGAACGCCTGATCTGGACTCGCCTTAAAATTATCCGAGTTAAAGGTATCTTCTCCTCCTTCATTCATTTTAGAATGAAATTCGAAAGGTGAATCAAAATCATCTAAATTATCGAATTTACCTAAGTGCCCTAAGAATTTCAATCGTATATTCTCTAAGCCACCATTACGGTGCTTAGCGATAATGAATTCGGCCTGACCTTCGGTTGGTGAGCGTTCTTCATCATCCCATTCATCAATTTTATAATATTCCGGACGGTAAATAAAACTCACAATATCGGCATCCTGTTCAATAGCTCCAGATTCACGTAAATCTGATAGTAACGGACGCTTACTACCACCACGAGTTTCTACAGCACGCGAAAGCTGCGACAGTGCAATAACAGGCACCATTAATTCCTTAGCTAAAGCCTTTAAGTTTCGCGAAATCATCGATATCTCCTGCTCACGGTTACCGGCGTGGGCGCTTCCTCCAGTCATTAACTGCAAGTAATCAATCATAATAAGTTTGATACCATGCTGTGATGACAAACGGCGAGCTTTTGCTCGTAAATCGAAAATTGAAAGCGATGGTGTATCATCGATGTATAAAGGTGCTTTCTCTAAATCTTTAACCTTAACATTTAATTGTTCCCATTCGTGTTTTTCAAGCTTACCTGTTCTTAATTTTTCTGAAGACAATCCTGTTTCACTAGAAATTAAACGTGTAATTAACTGTACCGATGCCATCTCTAATGAAAAGAAAGCTACAGGAATATTTTGGTCTACCGCAATATTTCTCGCCATCGATAAGGTTAAGGCGGTTTTTCCCATACCAGGACGTGCCGCAACGATAATTAAATCGGATGGTTGCCACCCTGAGGTAAGTTTATCGAGTTTTGTAAATCCTGTTGGAATACCACTCAACCCTTCTTTATTAGAAATCTCTTCAATTTTCTTTTTTGCTTGAATTACTAATTCTTGCGCCGATTCACTCGATTTCTTTATATTTCCTTGAGTAACTTCGTATAGTTTCGATTCGGCATTATCTAATAAATCAAAAACATCTTTAGTTTCGTCGTAAGAATCTTCTATAATTTCATTCGAAATCTTAATTAAACTTCGTTGAATAAATTTTTGAAGAATAATACGCGCATGGAACTCAATATGTGCAGAAGAAGACACTTTTTGCGTTAAAGAAATGAGGTAGAAATCGCCACCTGCCAATTCTAGCTTCCCATTTTTCTTTAATTGTGTTGAAACGGTTAATAAGTCAATAGGTTCGCTATTCTCGAACAACTGAAATATAGCATCAAAAATGTGTTGATGTGAATCTTTATAAAACGCATCGGCACTTAAAATATCAATAACTTCATCAACCCCTTTTTTATCAATCATCATTGCCCCTAACACAACTTCCTCTAAATCAACAGCTTGAGGCGGTATCTTTCCTTTTTCAAGGTTGATAAGTGTACTCTTGTCTACTCTATATCCTTTAATTTGTTCGGGTTGTTTCATGTATACGAATGTAACTAAAATGAATCTTTTATCGAACAGAAAATTCATTTTGATTGTTAACTAATAGTCAACAATCTAACTGTTAATAACTTAAAATAATTGTGAATAACCATAAAAAAATCTGAAGTGTTGAACTTCAGATTTTTAATATATACTGTCTTTACAAGGCCTACCCTTTAAATACCCCCATATTAGAATATTTATCCATACGGTTAGATACTAACTCTTCTGGTGATAAGTTTTTAAGTTGATCATAAACTTTTACGATAGTATTACTAACTGTTTTGAAAGTCTTTTCTCGATCTCTATGCGCTCCACCTAACGGTTCTTTAATAATTTCATCAACTAGTTTTAATTTTTTCATATCACTAGCTGTTAATTTTAACGCTTCGGCTGCTTGCTCTTTGTATTCCCAGCTACGCCATAAAATAGAAGAACATGATTCGGGAGAAATTACCGAATACCAAGTATTTTCTAGCATTAATACCACATCTCCAACACCAATACCTAGGGCTCCACCAGAAGCTCCTTCACCAATTACTATTGTAATTACAGGAACTTTTAAGCGGGTCATTTCTAAAATGTTTCTGGCAATAGCCTCACCTTGTCCACGCTCTTCAGCTTCTAAGCCTGGATAAGCTCCTGGTGTATCCAGTAGGGTTACCACAGGAATACCAAACTTCTCTGCCGACTTCATTAAGCGAAGTGCTTTGCGGTAGCCTTCTGGGTTGGCCATTCCAAAATTTCTATATTGACGTGTTTTAGTGTTGTATCCTTTTTGCTGACCAATAAACATAAAACTTTGGTCACCAATTTTACCTAATCCACCAATCATTGCCTTATCATCTTTAAAACTGCGATCACCATGCAGTTCTAAAAACGTATCTCCACAAATTGCCTTAATATAGTCCAAGGTATATGGTCTATTTGGATGGCGCGATAATTGTACGCGCTGCCAAGGCGTTAGGTTTTTATAGATGTCTTTTTGGGTTTCTTTTAATTTACTTTCGATGTTTTTACAGGTTTCTGTAACATCTACTTCGCTTTCTTCTCCAATGACTTTACATTTTTGAAGTTGCTCTTCTAAATCTTTGATAGGGAGTTCAAATTCTAAATATTCCATAAGAATTTTTAATTATGGCTGTTTATTTATTTTAGCCTACAAACCTACATATTTTTTCATTTTAAACTAAGAAAAAATAGGAATTATTGGTTCTTGTTAATATCTGTACAAAAGTAGGCAATATCTAATACATAACGAAAAAAATAACTTACCTAACGACCTCATTTCATTAAAATTAAGTAATGGAAACTTAAGTTATGATAATAATGCAAAATTAACGTTTCGCTTTTTGTAACAAGAAAATGGATAGTATTCCAAAAATTACATTTGGAAACCAAGCGGCTATTATAGGTGAGAAATCCGATTGCTCGGCCATAACACCAAATATTTTGTCAAAAAAGACAAATACCATGGCAATACAAATTCCTATTGCCAAATTAACTCCCATACCTCCGCGACGCTTCATCGACGAAACAGCTACGGCAATTATGGTAAGTATAAACACAGAAACCGGTAAACTCCATTTTTTATAAAGTACCAGTTTAAAACGTCCTACATTAGAAGAACCTCTTGCCTCTTCTTTAGCAATAAATTCCTTTAACTCACCATATTGTTTTACTTCTGCGGCATAAATTTCTGGAGTTAAGTCTTCCACTTTAAAATCAAATAAAGTGTCTTTTCTTCGTTCTACTTCTGCCAGTATATCATCGTTTTTTCCTATAATACGTTTAACATAATTGGTTAACCGATAGGTTGTATCTTCTTCTATATACCTAATACTATTGGCTGTAATTTTATACGCCAGTTTATTATCTTCAAAATGCTCTAAAGTAAAGTTACTACCATTTTTGTTCTTCACATCAAAGCTACTAACATATATAATATCATTATCATTTAATTGTCTAAACATATCAACGTTAGCACCGTCGTAAGCACTTTTACCTCGTTTTAAATACTTATATGAAAAGTCATTAAACCCTTTACTAGCCTCTGGTGCCAAATACAGTCCTAATACTATTGACAACACTCCAACAATTAAAGCGCCAAGCATATACGGACGTAAAAATCTGTAAAAGGACACCCCTGAACTTAAAAAAGCAATAACCTCGGTATTGTTGGCTAATTTTGAAGTAAACCAAATAACCGATAAGAATAAAAATAAAGGAAAAAGGAGGTGTGCAAAATAAATGGTGAAATCTAAAAAGTATAACAACACCTCACCAATTGGTACTTCATTCTCTAAAATTTTTCCAATTTTTTCTGCTAAATGCACCGTTATACCAATAGGAATAAATAGCAAAAGCATCATGAAAAACGTAAATAAATAACGTTTTAAAATGTACCAATCTAAAATTTTCACACGCTTAAATTATTATTTTATAATAGATATTACAATCGAACTAGGTTCTTTATAGTTTTACAAACGCTTATCCATTTGCTTCACCATTTGGTCTTTCCATGTTCTAAAATCTCCTGCTAATATATGTTTTCTTGCTTCTCGAACCAACCACAAATAAAATCCTAAATTATGAATCGTTGCTATTTGTTTCCCTAAATATTCATTTACCGAAAACAAATGACGTAAATATGCTTTGGAATATTCGGTATCTACGAATGTTATGCCCATCTCATCAATAGGTGAAAAATCGTCTTCCCACTTTTTATTCTTAATATTTATGGTTCCATGAGCCGTAAACAGCATACCATTTCGAGCATTTCGAGTTGGCATTACACAATCAAACATGTCTATACCTAACGCTATATTTTCTAAAATATTGATTGGTGTTCCAACTCCCATTAAATAACGTGGCTTATCTTCGGGAAGAATTTCAGTAACCACTTCGGTCATCGCATACATTTCTTCGGCTGGTTCTCCTACCGAAAGTCCACCAATAGCGTTTCCTACAGCACCTGCATTAGCAATATACTCGGCTGATTGACGTCGCAAATCCTTGTAAGTACTTCCTTGAACAATTGGAAAAAACGCCTGATCGTAACCATACTTTAACGGTGTCTTTTCTAAATGATTAATACATCGGTCTAGCCAACGATGCGTCATGTGCATAGAACGCTTGGCATAATGATAATCGCATGGGTAAGGCGTACACTCGTCAAATGCCATGATAATATCGGCACCAATAGTACGCTGAATTTCCATCACATTTTCCGGAGTAAACGTATGGTAACTACCATCGATATGCGATTTAAACTTTACACCTTCTTCCTTTATTTTTCTATTAGAAGACAATGAATATACCTGATACCCTCCTGAATCGGTTAGTATATTTCTATCCCAGTTCATAAATTTATGCAGACCACCAGCTTGTTCCAAAATCCTGGTTTGAGGTCGTAAATATAAATGATAAGTGTTTCCCAAAATAATATCGGGATTTATATCATTTTTAAGTTCCCGCTGGTGCACACCTTTTACAGTAGCTACTGTCCCTACCGGCATAAAAATAGGTGTTTCAATCACCCCATGATCGGTTGTTATTTTACCCGCTCTTGCCTGGCTTTGCGGATCTTTTGATTTTAATTCAAATTGCATATTCCTAATTGTTCTTCCAATGGCAAACCTACATATTTTTTTAGTTTTAAATTATACTTTTCACTTGGATTTATGATTTAGTTACCCCCATGATTATTTCGCTTGAAGTAGTCGTTATTTTATTTTGGCCTGAATATTGATAAAACTGTAATACTATATTTTAAGATATAGCGTTTTTGAATTTATAAACCCTAAAAAACTAATTATGAAAAAGAACCTGTTTATTTTATTTGTAACATGTATGTCTATAGCCTCTTTCGCTCAATCTGTTCCTGGATTTGGTATAAAGGGCGGATTAAATTACAACGCTAATGGCGATTATTTTGAATCGATTAGTGACAATTACCAAAACCCTGATAGAAATGTAGGGTTTCATATTGGGCTATTTGGCAAAGTTGGAAATCAGATTTTCTTCAAACCTGAACTAGTTTACACCAGTACTAAAAGCGACTATAATGACGATAGCTTTAAAATGAAAAAACTAGACGTTCCTCTTTTAGTTGGAGCTAAAATTATTGGTCCGCTTAACGTATTTGCTGGTCCTTCATTTCAATATATTTTAGATACTGAGTTTGAAAATATCACTATTGACGATGTAGATAAAGACTTAACTGTTGGTTTAAATTTTGGCATTGGAGTTAACTTTAGAAAAGTAGGTCTAGACCTAAGATACGAGCGTGGTTTTAGTGAAAACGAAGCTACTTTTTTAAACAATAACGGTATTGGGACCGATAGAATTGACACCAGACCCGATCAGCTTATTTTAAGCTTATCATTATTGATTTAAGGTCAAAATCATTTAAATAAAAAAGCCTCGCATTAGCGAGGCTTTTTTATTATTTATCATTATTTAATTTGCTTCCGGATCTAAATAATCTGGAGTACCATCGCCATTTGAATCTATAAGCTTTACAATGGTTCCGATATAATTTCCGTTTTTATCCTTTTCTATAAAGTTTAAAAGTACCTCATCTTCAGTTAAAGGCTCAGCTAAAACTTCTTCACGCATTGTTTTAGTTACAGTTCTTACTTCAATTTCATCTGCTGTAAAAACACCATCACCGTCATCATCGGCATCAATATAATCATATCTTGGATATAATCCGAAACCATCCGAATACGTATCTTCGTCTGTGTTTTCAGTCAAACCTTCTAAATAAGAAGGAATACCATCGGCATCATGATCATTTTGCCCCATTTGTAATAATTCAAATTTAAAGACTATTGGCGAATACGCCGAAATACCACCTGTTGCGTTCGCAAAATAAGCCAATCCTGAAGGCAAAAACATCACGCCTACTCCCGAATTATTATATGAAATTGTTCCGTCACCATTATCGGTATAACTTTCGGATGTGTTGTAATCTGGGATTACATAACGCCAACCTTGAATTAATCCTGTTAAATCTAAAGGGTTATTATCAGGATAATATTTACCATCAAAAACCTTATCTTGAAGTGTAAAACCCTCATAAAGAATTTGAACATTATCTGCTAATGTTGGAGAATCGTAGCCTCCACCTTGATTTAATTTAAGAACATAATATTCGTAATCTGTATCGGCGTATTCTACAGCAATCGGATCGCCTACGGCATCGATTAACATCATATGCCCTTCTGGTAAAGTTTCACCATCAACTAATTCTGTTATAACAACATCTTCAATCCCAATATTAGGCACAGCCGCATCAATCTCAGCTTTATTGTAATAATGATTATTTAAATATTTAAGGATAGAATCATTGTCTGCTTTTTGCTGCTCAGCGCGGTCCCTTATTTCAACTTGAGGTATTTCATTATCATCATCTTTCTTACAAGACACAATACCAACCGCTAAACATAAGGCTAGCAAACTTAAACTTTTAAATTTCATGCAAGGCTATTTTTTGTCGTCTATTTAAACATTGGAATTTATAAGAAACTTTAATTGTTCCAATATTTTAATATTCTTTATTTTTGAGCACGCAAGATACAATTTTAATATAATCTTGCATAAAAGGTTAACGTAGTTTTTAGAATTTAAATATGCGAATAGATAAGTATTTATGGTGCGTAAGGTATTACAAAACTAGAAGTATTGCCACTACAGCTTGCAAAAAAGGACAAGTTAAAGTTAATGGCGACGTTGTAAAACCAAGTAGAGAAGTATACCCTTTGGACACTATTGAACTAAGAAAAGACCAGGTCAATTATAAATTAAAAGTAAACGATGTTCCCGAAAGTCGCGTAGGTGCTAAATTAGTTGAAATTTACAGAACGGATATCACACCCAAAGAAGAATTTGAAGCGCAAGACCTTTTAAAATTTGCTAAAGACTATTATAGAAAAAAAGGAACAGGCAGACCCACCAAAAAAGATAGGCGCGATATTGATGATTTTACAAACGAAATTGAGTAATTTTACCCTCTAAAAATAATACCAGCAAATTATGAACGTTACGAATAATATTATTCTAAATCATGACGAAATAAATCATAAAATTAGGCGTATCGCTTTTCAAATATATGAAAGCAACGTTTATGAATCCGAAATTATACTAGCTGGTATAGATCGTAATGGTTACATTTTTGCTGAAAAATTAAAATCTATTCTCGATGGTATTTCAGAAATTAAGCCGGTTTTATGCAAAGTAACTATTGATAAAAAACACCCGTGGAAACCGATAGAAACTTCTATAAGTAAGGAAGCCTACGAAAACAAATCGTTGGTTTTGGTTGATGATGTATTAAACTCGGGAACCACACTAATTTATGGAGTAAAACACTTCTTAGATGTCCCGCTTAAACAATTTAAAACTGCTGTTTTAATAAACCGAAATCATAAAAAATATCCGGTTAAAGCCGATTTTAAAGGTATTTCATTATCAACGTCGCTTCACGAGCATGTTCATGTGGAGCTTGATGGTAATAAGTTTGAGGCTATATTAAAATAAAGCCTCGTTTAATTCCTCCAAAATTTCCCCAACAGGTTTATTGTCGGTAGACAAAACAATACCTGACTGGTTGTAAAAAGTCGAACGCTCAAACAAATGTTTGCCTATAAATTCGGTTAACTCCTCATCTGACTCGATATGAGCAACTAAAGGACGTTTTCCTTTTTCTGTTTTTAATCGACTCACTAAGGTTGGAATTGAGGCCTTTAAGTACACACTTTTTGTGTTTTGAGCTTCCAGTATGTCCTGCATATTATTGCCATAGCAAGGCGTTCCACCACCAAGCGACAGAATTAAATTCTTGTTGCTATTAAGAAGTTCTTTTAAATATTTAGTTTCTGCTTTTCTAAAATATATTTCTCCCCTTGTTTTAAACAAAGATGCTATTGAAGTATTTTCTTTTTCTTCAATAAACTCATCTAAATCTAAAAATTCATAATTTAATTTATCAGCTAACATTCTACCCAAAGTAGACTTGCCTGAAGCCATATATCCAATTAAAATTACAATCATCCTGCAGGTTATAAATTGATTATTAAAAACATAGGTTTTCGTGTTGCAAAAAAACAAAAAATTCTTCAGAATTTCCCTTGTTTTTCTGAAAATAGGTTTTATATTTGCACCCGCAAACGCTAACGTATTGGTGTTTGAGGAAAGACTAGGTAGCTCAGTTGGTAGAGCATTTCACTTTTAATGAAAGGGTCCTGGGTTCGAGCCCCAGCCTGGTCACAGATTAAAAAGTTAAGCATTGTGCTTAACTTTTTCTATTTTTATTGCATTGTAAAATTAAATTCAGGTATTAACCGGATTTAACAAAATTTAATGCGCACGTGGCGGAATTGGTAGACGCGCCAGCTTGAGGGGCTGGTATTCGCTTAGAATGTGGAAGTTCGAGTCTTCTCGTGCGCACATCATAAAAAAAGACCTCAAGGTTTCCCTTGAGGTCTTTTTTTATCCTTTATTAGGTTTTCTTATTCTAACACGCTAAACTTAGCTTTTATGACATCGTTGGAGTTTCCGCCTACCATAACTATAAATTCACCAGGTTCAACCACTCGTTTCATATCACGATTCCAAATAGCAAGTTCATCCGAGGTTAATTCAAACTCGATAGTTTTTGTTTCGCCTTTTTTAAAGAATACTCTTTCGAATCCTTTCAACGTTTTTCTGGGTGTTGTAACAGAGCTGTAAACATCATTTATATACAATTGCACCACTTCATCACCATCATATTCACCTGTATTTTTTACATCAACCGATACTTTTACACTGCCATCAACATGTATCTTATCTGAACTAACTTTCAAATTAGAATATTCAAATTTTGTATAACTTAATCCGTATCCGAAAGTGTATAATGGATTTTCGCTTTCACTCACATAACGGTGTATCGCCGAAGGTTTCTGATTATAATAAATAGGTAGCTGACCTACTGATTTTGGAAATGAAATTGGTAAACGTCCTCCTGGGTTGTAATCACCAAATAACACATCGGCTACGGCTCTACCACCTGCTTCACCTGGAAACCAAGCTTCCAAAATTGCTGGAACATTTTCATTAATCCAATTAACAGATAGTGGTCGTCCGTTTAGCAGCACACAAACCACCGGTGTACCAGTAGCTTGTATAGCTTCAATTAACTCTTGTTGCATACCATGTAAATCTAAGGTGGCTACATCTCTATTCTCTTCCACCAACTCTCTCGATTCTCCCAGAACCACAACCGCCACATCGGCATTTTTAGCGATATCTACCGCTGGCTGTAAGTTTATTTTTTCTAGATTCCATCGGAAATGCGCTCTGGCTCCCCAGCCCCCTTCCCACATTTCTATGCGAATTTTATATTTCTTTCCTGCTTCGATGTATTTTGGTGTTGTAACAATATTTGTCGCTCCTTTTCTCCAATTATCTATCACTAACTGATCGTCTATCCACATTCTGATGCCATCATCTGAACTCAAACCAATCCAACCATCAAAAGAAGTGTCGGATTGAATATATCCCGTCCATCGAATTGAAAAATCATCATCATTAACACCTTCGCCTGGATTCCAAGGCCAATCGAATTCTAGTTTTTCATCAATTCGAGTTAACGCAGGACTACCCTCAACTTCTCTATTATTGAAATATTCCCCTTTTAATCCATGTTGTTTTCCATCTGGAGTATATAAGTATTTTGAAGGAATGATTTGCCCTTTTACAATTAAAGGTACACCTTCTTCATACAGTACATTTGTATTTTTACCTGCAACTTCTTTTATACCTTGCAAAACGGTAGTTGCCACTTTATTCTTTACAGAATACCCTCCCAATCGAGAAGCGTCTGCATTTGGCCCTATTACGGCAATAGATTTTAAATCCTTATTTAATGGCAATAAATTATTTTTGTTTTTCAATAAACTAATGGATTTTCTACCAGCCTCGAGCGCAATTTCCTGATGTTCTTTAGAATGGAAACGCTTTTCAATCAACCCTTTTTCGGTGTAAGGGTTTTCAAATAATCCTAATACAAATTTAAGTCTTAGTACGCCACCAGCAGCACGATCAATATCTGCCATTGACAGTTTTTCTTCGTTTACAAGCTCTATTAATGTGTCTTGCCAGAATTCATTAGAAAAATCATAAAACTGCATATCGACTCCTGACGAAACTGCCTGACGAATACTTTCTTTCGGGGAATCGGCCACATAATGTGTTGTTTGAATATATTTTATAGCTCCTAAATCACTTACTACAATTCCTTTAAATCCCCATTCGTTCCTTAAAACGTCTGTTAAAAGCCAATGGTTAGCAGCACAAGGAATACCATCTAATTCAGAATAAGCACACATGGCTCCCAATGCACCTCCTTGTTTATACACTTTTTCGAATGTAGGTAAAAAGTCCTCTCGAGCTGTTCTTTCCCCTACGATTACGGGAGAAGAGTTCCCTCCTGCTTGCGGATAACTATGCACCGCAAAGTGTTTTGGCTCCGAAATTATAGCCCTATCAGATGCTAAAGTATCACCTTGTATACCTTTTAACATGGCCAATCCTAATTCGCCAGCCAAATATGTATCTTCACCAAAGGTTTCGGCCACGCGTCCCCAACGTGGTTCACGACCTATACCTAAAACGGGGCCCAATCCGAAATGAACACCATGAGCTCTTGCCTCGGCTCCTATGACCCTTCCTACCTTTTCCATTAGCGCCGTATCCCAAGTAGCGCCCAAACCTATATTCATAGGGAATGCAGTGCTACCTTCATCTAAATACCCATGCAACATTTCACACATGATTAAAGCTGGAATACCCCAACGGTTATTTTTAATCACATGTTTTTGTAAGTCATTAATCATTTTTGCAGAACGCGGGTATATATCATGGATAGCCCCAACTCCAAGATCTCCAATTTTCTCATTGGTTTTTGCTCTATCGAAATCTTCGCCGTCTTTAAAAAATTCACCTTTATACATATCCATTTGGCGAACTTTCTCCTCGAGACTCATACGATTTAATAAATCAGCGATCCGCTCCTCGACAGGCAAATTAGAATTTTGATAAGGGTAGTTTTGTGCTTTTCCTTTGTAAAAAACAGCAAAAACAAATACCAAAGTTAATATTAGTTTTTTCATTTACAGTTGATTATAATTAAATTAAATTGAGTTAATACATGTTGTTTAAACGCAATATTATAAGGTATTTAGAATTTAAAATATTTTTTTCGACGAGCGGTGTAATGTATACACTTAAGGTTTATTTTGTATCATTTTTTGAGAATATGGTTCATTCTTAAAGACTTATTGTTTATTTTTGTTTAGCTAAATTCAAATATTAATGAACAAAATACAAGTTAACTTCAGCATAAAAGATCTTGAAAACCTTTCCGGAATTAAAGCCCATACTATAAGAATTTGGGAAAAACGCTATAATTTGCTAGAACCCAACCGAACCGATACCAATATCCGTACTTACAACACAAGTAGTCTACAAAAATTACTAAACATCACTTACTTATACAACAATGGCTATAAAATTTCTAAAATAGCTCGTTTAAAGGCATCCGAAATACCCGAAACCGTAAAAGCCATTGCTGAAGAAAGTAGCAAAAACAACTATGCTATTTCAACTTTAAAATTGGCAATGATTAATTTTGATCAGGATTTATTTGAAAAAACTTATCAGGAACTAAATAAAACCTTATCTTTTAAAGACATATTTTACGCTGTTTTTCTTCCTTTATTAAGCGAAATTGGTATGCTTTGGCAAACCAACACCATTACGCCTGTTCACGAGCATTTTATTTCTGTTCAAATTAAACAAAAATTATTACTTGGCATTGAAAAACTTGGTTACAATAACGATTCGCAAGATTCCAGAACCTTTGTATTGTTTTTGCCTGATAACGAAATTCACGACATCGGACTACTTTTCGTCAATTATCTATTGAAAAGTAAAGGCTACCAGACTATTTTTCTAGGTCCAAGTGTACCAATGACCAACCTTCAAGAACTTTACGAGTTTTTCGATAATATCGTATTTATTTCTTATTTTACTATCTTTCCTGAAGAAGATCAGATTGAAAATTACCTAAATGAATTCAACAACCTATTGCTTAACAACGATAAATCTCATCTTTATTTATTTGGAAATAAAATAGTTAACATTAAAAATGCTAATTTACCGGAAAAAGTTAAGGTATTTAATAGCATAGAAAATTTCATTAAAGAAATGTGATATAAAGTGTAATTTTGTTTAACTTTTTATTACATTTGTTAAACAAAATTATGAAAACAACTATTTCTATATTAGGTTCCGGATTTTCATCGTTAGCAGCCTCTTGTTATTTAGCAAAGGCAGGTTACGACGTTACAATATTTGAAAAGAATGATACTGTTGGCGGTAGAGCCCGACAATTAACCAAAGCGGGTTTTACATTTGACATAGGTCCTACATGGTACTGGATGCCAGATGTTTTTGAACGCTTCTTTAGTGATTTCAATCGAAAGCCTTCCGATTATTATCAACTTGAAAAACTCAATCCTGCTTACAGCGTATATTTTGGAAAAGGTGACTTTATTACTATTGAAGACACTTTAGACAAAATTTGTGATGCCTTTGAACGAGAAGAACCAGGCAGTTCAAAAAAGCTTAAAACATTCATAGAGACCGCTAAAAGTAATTATAACATTGCGATAAAAGATTTAGTTTACAATCCTGGTGTTTCTCCTTTAGAACTGATTACTCCAAAAACTATTACGAAACTAAATCAGTTTTTTAGCAATATTAAATCGGATGTTAGAAGGAGTTTCAAAAATAAACGATTAGCTCAAATATTAGAATTTCCTGTATTATTTCTTGGGGCTAAACCTAGTGATACGCCATCTTTTTACAGTTTTATGAATTATGCCGATTTCGGTATTGGCACATTCCATCCGCAAAAAGGCATGTATCAGGTAATTTTAGCATTAAAAAGTTTAGCTGAAGAATTAGGTGTAAAAATAAATACCAGTAGTCCAGTTAAAAAGATAGTTGTAAATGAAGGTCATGCTACAAGTATTGTATCAAACGGAAAAACGATTCATTCAGACATTGTTGTTAGTGGAGCGGATTATCATCATACCGAAACACTTTTAGAAGAACCTTACCGCCAATACTCCGAAAATTACTGGAATAAAAAAACGTTTGCCCCATCATCCCTTTTATTTTATGTTGGGTTTAACAAAAAAATTGAGCATGTAGATCATCATACCTTGTTTTTTGATGTCGATTTTGATGAACATGCAAAAGCGATTTATGATGCCCCTGAATGGCCTGAAAAACCACTTTTTTATGCTAGTTTCCCAAGTAAAACAGATAATAGCACAGCCCCTGAAGGAAAAGAGGCCGCTATATTTTTAATCCCACTGGCGCCAGGATTAAATGATACTCCTCAGCTAAGAACAACCTATTTCAACAAAATCATTAATCGATTAGAGTATTTAACCAATCAGGAATTAAAATCAGAAATCCTTTTTAAGGAAAGTTATTGTATTAACGATTTTGTAGCAGATTACAATTCATATAAAGGTAACGCCTATGGCATGGCCAATACGTTAATGCAAACCGCTTTTTTAAGACCAAAATTAAAAAGTAAAAAAGTTAACAATTTATATTTCACAGGGCAATTAACCGTCCCTGGTCCTGGAGTACCACCCTCGCTAATTTCAGGAAAATTAGTAGCCGATTTAGTAACTAAAAACCATACCCTATGAAACAACTATTCGATACCGTGTCCTGCCAATGCAGTAAACTAGTTACCAAAACTTATAGCACATCCTTTTCTCTTGCTACCAAAATGCTATCTAATGCCATTAGAGAAGATATTTACAATATTTATGGATTTGTGAGACTAGCCGACGAAATAGTCGATTCGTTTCATGATTACGATAAAACCAAACTTTTTAATGATTTCGAGGAAGACTTATATGAAGCCTTAAGTAACAAAATAAGTGTCAATCCTATTTTAAATGCGTTTCAACATACCTATCATAAATATGGTATTGAAAAAAGTATGGTTGAAGCGTTTATGAAAAGTATGCGTTTGGATTTAAATAAATCTGATTATAAAAGTCTTGAAGAATATAAAGAATACATTTATGGTTCGGCTGATGTTGTTGGTTTAATGTGTCTTAAAGTTTTTGTAAATGGTGACAACGATAAGTACAATGAATTAAAGGCATCGGCAATGTCATTGGGATCTGCTTTTCAAAAGGTCAATTTTTTAAGAGATTTAAAAGCAGATGTTGAAGGATTAAACCGTAGCTATTTTCCAAATATTAACATGGATGCCTTGGATGAAAATTCAAAACAGGAAATAATTAGCGATATAGAATACGACTTTGAACGCGGTTTACACGGAATAAAAAAACTACCTATTGAGGCTAAATTTGGTGTGTTTATGGCTTACAGATACTACAAACAACTCCTTAAAAAATTACAAAAAACACCAGCTTTACAAATTAAAAATTCAAGAATTAGAGTATCAAATCCAAAAAAAATTGAACTATTAATGCGTAGCTATGTAAAATATCAATTAAATTTAATGTAAAATTAAATTATGCAAACACTTTATTGGATACTTATCTTTCTAACCGCCTTTTGTATCATGGAATTTATGGCGTGGTTTACCCATAAATACATCATGCATGGTTTTTTATGGCATTTACATAAAGACCATCATAAAAAAGATCACGATAGTTGGTTTGAACGTAACGATATCTTTTTTATTTTTTATGCAGTAATTAGCATTGGATTTATTTTACTTTGGGAATTTGCAGGATTCTGGGCTGGCTTACCAATTGGTTTAGGTATTTTTGCTTATGGACTTTCTTATTTTTTAGTACATGATATATTTATACACCAACGGTTTAAGTGGTTTAGAAATGCTAATAATTGGTACGCTAAAGGGATAAGACGTGCACACAAAATTCATCATAAACATTTAGAAAAAAAAGATAGCGAATGCTTTGGCATGTTATTCGTACCGTTTAAATATTTTAAACAATCCTAAATGCATTACTTGTACTTGCTCCTAAATCTGGGGTCGCTTTCTGTACCTTTTATCTTTAGCTTTCACCCAAAGCTTAAGTTTTACAAACATTGGAAAGGATTAGCTATAGGCACTCTAATTGGTCTTTTGGTTTTTATTCCTTGGGATGTATTTTTTACTTTAAATAATTACTGGGGTTTTAATCCGAAATATTATCTTGGAATAACCTTGTTTGGTTTACCTATTGAAGAGTGGCTCTTTTTTTTATGTATACCTTATGCTTGTGTCTTTACACATTATGCACTTCTTTACTATTTCCCAAATTTAAAACTTAAGGCAGGTGTTACCAAACTTATTGGTTACCTCCTGATATTTATCTTTTTTATCATTACCATTTACAATTTCGACAAATGGTATACTAGTGTTAACTTTGGACTTGCTACAATTTTAACCATATTGGTAGTAAACAAAGATTACGATATACTACAATCGTATTTAATCACTTTCCTTGTTATGCTTATTCCTTTTTTTATTGTAAACGGTTTCTTAACAGGTAGTTTTATTCCTCAAGAAGTGGTATGGTACGACAATACTGAAAACTTAGGTATTAGAATGTTTACCATACCTGTAGAGGATAGTATCTACGCTTTCTCTTTAATATTACTTAATTTATTGGTTATTAAAAAAGTTGAAAATAAAAAGAAAACCACTTAAATATAAAGTTTCTACTTAAAGCCTTTTAAATTAATTAACTACGTTTTTAAGATTTCCTTTTAAATGGGCTCCAAGTCACATATCTCTTATTTTATTAAACGATTTAGAACTTCTTCTAAACCCCATGCCATATGAAGCGAAGGGATACAGTTGCAGAAAATCTTCTTTTTAATTGTATTAATATAAAATAACTGTTTTCAATATCATGCTTTAAATTATAAATCGCATTTGTCAGATTCAAACCCCTTTGGATAACCAGTTTTTATACAATCTTTGTAAAATACAATATAATTATCGGATGTATCTGCAAGAATAAGAACCTCTGTTTCTATTGTAGATACAAGATCATATACTTTTTCTTTATTTTCAGGAATAGAATTAAAAATTATTTCAAATTGGCCATAATGATATCCTAGTAGCTCTTCTGGCTTGTATACTTTAATATAGTATTTATATTTATTTATTAAAGTATCTTTATAAAATTCTTTACATATTCCATTTTTAAAAATAACTTTTTTATTTGTATCGGCAGCACAACACCAGTTTTGCTCTAATATTTCATTTAAGTGATTCTCTACTGTTTCTTTCGAATGAAAAAAACAAGAGCTATTTATTAAAACTATTATTAAATATGTAAAAATCCGTTTTCTAATCATTACAATGCATTGTTACTATAATTGACCTTACAGTAGGCACTTTTGCTCTAAAAACAGGATTTCCAATCAATTGATTAAAGTACCTATAGATTAGGACTAGATTGAAAAATTATCAATTAACTAAAGTTTCATACTATCTAAGCTTGATTAGGCACAAACTCTTCAGCTAAATAATACGTTTGAAATTTAGTGTCTGGGTCTATTGTAGTTTTTATCATAAATGATTTATAATCTGGGTAAAACTCAATAACATATATTGCTTTTTTAGTAACTATATGATTTCCCGCAGATATTCTACCTATCTTCGCACTATCAAAGCTAAAAGAATCTTGTACTTCATTATACTCTGCTAAATAATAATTTTCTGTACCAATTTTATTTTTATTCATATATAATGATAAATCATTTTGAGTGAATTGAAATACCACCTTACTGGTACTAGTAGCATCTGAACTCCAGTATTTGTTAACTAAATGACTTTGAATATTTGATGTTACCATATTTGTTTGACTGTTTACTCCTATGCTTGTAAAAAACAATGCTAATACTAATAATTTAATTTTCATTTATTTTAATTTATTAATGTAGTATATTAAAAGGATAAATATTAAAACGATAACTCTACTTATATTTTTTTGTTTTGTGCCAATTTGTATACGCATTACTTCTCTTATGTTTAACTTATAGGCTATAAATAGAGCTAGTATAATGTAAACTAGGAATACATCCCAAAAGTGTCCATCTAAATTAATACCGTTTTTAATATTAAAGATGTATTTTATTTTTTTACTTATAACTAAAAATGGAATAATTATATAGGCTCCCAACAAATTACCCATAATTAATCTTACTCTAAGAACTAAACTATTGCTTGATTTAATATATGCTAGAAATCGAGCAATTTTAAAAGTTGAAATAAGTATATAATTTTTAAGAAACATAGTATTATTACACAAATAAGAACGTCATAAATATTAAAAAGAATAACCAACCTATTAATATTCTGTGCTTAAACAGAATATTTTTAATAGATGTAACTTTCTTTAATAATAAGGTTATTACTACTAACGAAAAAAACAAAACTTACTATTACAACATACAATAAGTAAATACCAATTATATAATATATAACATCTGAGTTATACCAAATATCCATTACTTTTTCTTTACTGATAAACAGCGTAAGCGATCCTAGCACAAAAAAAACGAACACAAGAATTGTAAATAAAATTGTACTTATAAAGTTTACAAAATTAAGTTTTCTCACTAACTCTTTCATTACCAAATTAATACACGGATTACTATTTCCATTATATGTGTTCTAAACTTACTGTAGAACCATTCTTTTTTACCTGTAGAAAAGTAAATAACTTACTAGGGAAAACATTAATGGTATAATCTTTATAGGTATTAGAGGAATTTTAAATTTGGGTTTTAACACAGGAATTTGTTTGGGATTATTAAAGTCCGCAAAACTAAAAATAGTTATTAATAACCAACTATCTTTTTGTTCTTTTTGTTGCTTTTCTTAAGAAAACTCTATTAATTGCTTGTCGCTATTGTATTCTAGGCTGGCTTTTGTTAACCTGATGTTGCTCCAGCTGAATTTAATTGCAACATCATGCCTTAATTAACCACATTTACAGGACGCCCTTCAATAAAAGCTTCTAAATTCTGAACAGCTGTATGCATTAACCTGCTTCTGGCTTCTTTTGAAGCCCAGGCTATATGCGGTGTAATAATACAATTTTTAGCTTTTAATAATGCATTATCAACTTCTATGGGCTCCCGTGAAACGACATCAACTGCTGCTCCTGCTATTTTACCAGCATTTAAGGCATCAGCTAAATCTTTTTCAACAATTAAACCGCCCCTCGAGGTATTTATTAACAAAGCTCCTTCCTTCATCTTACCTATATTTGCTTCATTTATAAGCCCTTCAGTTTCTTTTGATAAAGGACAATGTAAACTTATAATATCTGATGATTCGAATAACTCATCTAGTGATACAAAACTGCATGTTTCTGTTTCTAATTCTGGTTTTATTGTTCGACTATAAACAACAACATTCAATCCAAAACCTTGAGCGATCCTAGCTGTGGCCTGTCCGATACGTCCAAACCCTATAATGCCTAATGTTTTACCATCTAACTCGATTAAAGGTGTTTTCCAGAAGCAAAAATCTGGAGATTTTGTCCATTCCCCTGATTGTACAGCTTGATTATGCAACCCAATATGATGACACATCTCTAATAATAAAGCCATAGTGAATTGCGCCACGGCCCGAGTACCATACGTGGGTATATTTGTAACAACAACATTTAGTTCTTTTGCTTTTTCAATATCCACTACATTATACCCTGTCGCTAAAACCCCAATATATTTCAAATTTGAAACCTGATTTAAAACCGCTGCAGGTAAAGGTGTTTTATTAGTAAATACTACTTCGGCATCTCCTATGGTTTTTACCACATTATTAATTTCAAAATCTGTTCGATCATGAACTATTAAATTTCCAAATTGCTTCATCCCTTCCCAGGATAAATCTCCAGGGTTTAGGGTGTAACCATCTAATACAACTATGGTTTTATTCATTTGAAGTTTCTTTTAATAAATTATCTATTGTTGTTCTTACTTTGTCACTATTCCAGTTTGCTGTTCGGTTTTCATCAATTATAATTCGACCAGATTTATCTAATAAAAAGGTTCGTGGTATGGATCTAATATTAAAATATGCAGGATAATCTTTCACAGGTCGATACACTTTAAAATTATATTGATGAGTTAATAAAAACTTGGATACTTTTTCGAAATTATCTCCGGTAACAAACAAAAATTCAATTTGGTTTTTATAGTCATCATACAACTTTTGCATACTTGGCATTTCAGCTATACATGGCGGACACCAAGTAGCCCAAAAGTTTATTAAAACTACTTTTCCTTTTGCACTAACAAAATCATAAACCTGCTTATTTTCACCAACTAATTTCCAATTGTAATGTGGAATTGTTTTTATATCTGTTTCATTTTCTAAAGAAGGTGAAAACAAAGCGATTCCACTTTGCAAAAACACCTGAATTGGTTTACGGGTTTGTGGAATAATTACTAATATAATTAGTCCCCAAAACAACACATTTCCTATTTGACGTCTGCTTAGTTTTTGAAACATGATAAATTGATACTATACTTTAAAAGTTAAAATAAAAAAAAGTATAGTGCTAAATTAAAAATATCTAACACTATACTTTACTGAATTATAAACTTTCTTAAAAGTCTTTATCTGGAAACCGTTCCTGTAAGCTCAGACAACGGACCTACAGTTAAACTTAAAGTAGCATGGTCCGCGGCGTTTGTGGGTATGTTGGCCATTAGTGGTTTAAATGCAAATGGAGCAGAACTATTGTCAGGATATGGCTCCACTGAAATAACAGTTACAGCACCTCTTAAATCCGTTGGGAAGGTAAGACCGGTAGGTGCATTTTGGATATAATCTTCACCCGGAAAAGGAGGCCCGTCGTTAATACTACCTTTAAATGTAGAAGTTGTAGCATTATCATCAAAACCAGAAACACTACTAAAAGTACCTGTGCTAATAGGCTGACCATTCATAACTACCCATCCTTCATATTTCCACCCAGAATTTAACTCAGGTAAGTCTAGACCTGTGGCTGGTGAACCACTAGATAAATCCAAAAACCAAACACCACTAAATTCATTGGTATTATTGCCGTTAGTAGGTGTTGCCAGAATATATTTTCCTGAAGATTCTGAAAAATCACCTACTACGGCTTTGGAATTAATTATGGCTTGATTCAGGGCAAAATCACCAGCTAATATTTTTGTATTGGAGGGAGCAGGGTCTGTATCATTTTTTGGCTCAATAGATAAAACAAAGGTTGTCGCAAGTTGCAAATCTTTAGCACTTACTGTAAACTCCTGAGGAAAGGTAACACTTGAGAACACACCTGTTGATATAGGTGCCCCATTAACAATTATCCAACCTTCATACACAAAATCATCACCAAGCGCCTCTAAACCTTGTAGATTTAGTGTTAAAGTGTTACTAGTATTGTCATCGTCATCGGAACAGGAAAACACGAAACTAGTTAACACCAGCAAGAGAATAAACGTTTTTTTCATCATAACTTTTAATTTTTTAAATTATTAATTAAAATTAGGTGTTATGATTTGCACAAAATGTTAGCTAGCTAACATTTGGTAATTTTTTTCGCAATCGGATTTCCTTTCGGTTAAAGTCTATGTACTGTTCTTCTTTTAGTTCTTTTAATAATATATTTAAAGTAGGTCGCGACGTCCCGATTAATGACGCAATATCCTTTTGAGTATAGGGGTGTTTTATAATAGTTTGTTCAGTTTCTTTGCAATCGTAGCCATATTCCGCACACATATCGCCAAGAAACTCTATTAACCTGGTTTTACAATCTTTAAACATTAGCAACTTTAGTCGCCGTTCTAATTTTTTAAATCGAAAACCGATGAATTTATATATTTTAAAACTAAATGTTTGATTATCGCGCATTAAATTATACATCGTATCGACACCTATAGGGCATATACTTGTTGCGTTGTCTATGGATTGAGCGAACTCTTGCCGAACAGATTCCCCTAATATAGCAGTCTCACCGAATAATTCGCCTTTTGTTAAAATAGCCTTTACAACTTCCTCACCATCTTCACCATAATAACCCAGTTTTACCTTGCCTTTTTCAATAAGGTAAACTTTACTTGCCTGGTCGTCTTCAAAATAAATATAATCGCTTTTTTTATAATGGTCGAATTCGTGATTAGCTTTATAAGCTTTAAACTTATGCGGACAAAGAATTTTAAATAAATTTACGTCTTCAAAAAACCAAATGGGGCTCATTTTTTTGTTATTTAATTAATTTACAACTCATAGACTAAAGTCGTAAATAGTTGAAAATATTACAAAAAGGCACAAAAAAACCTCCATAATAGGAGGTTTTAAAAATAAGTATTTGGACGATACTTTTATTTTTCTGTTTCGTTAGAAACAGGAGTTTCCTCTGCTTCTTCGTCATTAAAGTCTTCTAATAAACCGTGCTTTTGTAAGAGGTTATACCATTGAATAACTTTCTTAATATCGCTGGCGTACACGCGATCTTCATCGTAATCTGGTAAGATTTCAAAGAAATACTCTTCTAATTTATCTTTACTAGCCTTAGGTGCCACTGATGCTATCTCGCGGTTTTCTTTCGCTTTAATGTTTTCAAAAACCTGCTTTAATGGTACTTCTTCTGTTAAAGTATAAATAGCAATTTCACTTAAAACACTAACATTTTGTTGAATACCAACAGAAATACGTTTATTATCTATTAATGATTCTGCAACAAAACCTGCACGCGTTTGTGCTACTAATTTATACAAACCCGGTTTTCCTGCGATTGAAAGTACTTTATCTAAATTCATATTTTATTTTTTGAAAGTCGCAAATATCAACTGTTTATTGATGTCTTGCAAATATTATCGTTTCTTTTTTTGAGCTGGAAAACGCATTCTGTAATCCACATTTATTTTCCCTTTCGAGATATTTGCTAAACGTCCTTTGATTAAGCGCTTTTTTAATGCCGATAACTTATCCGTAAATAATATCCCCTCGATATGGTCGTATTCATGCTGAATGACACGAGCTATCAAACCATCGAAAACTTCGGTTTTCTCTTCAAAATTTTCATCCAAGTATTCGATAGTTATTTTAGGTTTTCTGTAAACGTCTTCACGCACATCTGGAATACTTAAACAACCTTCATTAAACCCCCATTCTTCGCCTTCCTCTTCTACAATTGTAGCATTTATAAATACACGCTTAAATCCATCTAATTCCTTTTTCTGATCTGCTGTTAATTCTTCATCTTCAGCAAAAGGAGAAGCATCTATTACAAACAATCGAATTGGTAAACCTATTTGTGGCGCTGCCAAGCCAACACCGTAAGCATTGTACATGGTTTCGAACATATTACCGATTAACTCGTCTAGTTTAGGGTAATCTTCATTTATATCTTCTCCTACTTTTTTTAAAACAGGATCGCCATAAGCTACAATAGGTAATATCATATTTGTTATCTGTTATATTTTTTGCAAAAATACAATTCTAAAAAATAAAACCTGTTAAATAAGTCCATAAAAAAACTCTCCGAATTACGGAGAGTTTTTTTTATGTTTAAAATTAAATGTTATTTAGAAATAACAATTTTTTTAGATATTGTTATTTGCTCTGTACTTAATTTAACAAGATAAAGACCATTAACCAAGTTACTGATATTTATATCTTTAGATTTAGCATCGACCATATTACCGACAAAAACTAAACGTCCGGTAATATTATAGATTTCAATTTTTGCCGATAAATTAAAAGCAGAAGCAACATTAATAATATTCCCCTTCACAACAGGGCTAGGGTAAATTTTTAATTCTTTATTAATTAATTCAAAAGCTTCAACCGGTAAAGTCCCTCCTGAATATGAGCAGCTCGTATCAAAACCACTACTCACAACAAAACCTTGTCCTGTAAGCGCATCATTTCCTGAATTTAATGTGTAAGAAGACAATGTTGAACTACATGCACTTGTATCTAAAGTAAATGTAGAGGAAACTGAAGTACCATTATCTACCACTGTAATAGACGATGGCATCGAAGCACAGGCTACAGAGTTATTAGGATAATAAAACACAATAGCTGTTCCGTTTTGGATAGCACCTCCAGATTCTGGACAGGGCTGCGCAAAACTAAAATTAACACATAGCATGAAAGCTATAAGTAAAAAGTAAATTTGTTTCATAATTAAAAATTGGTTTAGGGTTAATATGTAAAATTTGAACTTTTATCATGAAACCATAACATTCTAATTATTTAGAATACAAATAACTTTGTAAGATAAGTGTGGCACTAATTTCATCAACTAATGCTTTATTTTTTCGTTGCTTCTTTTTTAACCCGCTATCTATCATGGTTTGAAAGGCCATTTTAGAAGTAAAGCGTTCATCAACTCTAAAAACTGGTATATTTGGGATTTGTTTACTTAATTTTTCTAAAAAAGGAATAATTAATGCCTCGCTCTCAGATGCCGTATTATCCATTTGCTTAGGCTCTCCTACTACAAATAATTCTACATCTTCTTGACTCGTATAATCCTTTAAAAAGGCTATTAATTCTTTTGTATCAACTGTGGTTAGCCCAGATGCAATAATTTGTAATTCATCGGTAACAGCAATTCCTGTTCGCTTCTTCCCATAATCTATCGCTAATATTCGAGCCATTAAAAGTGTTTAATCAAAAATAGTATTTAATATTAATAAACTGACATAATTATCAAAATTATCGCTAAAAAAAATGACTACTAAGGTTAGTAGTCATTTTTATATATAAACTTAAAATATCAACATGCATCAAATGCTTTATTATGCTTTAATAACTTTATTGATTTTAGGAAATAAAAGGCTTAAATTATCTACGTTTCTAATTTTGTTATAATACTTTCTTATATCACTAGTAGATTGAGCAATTGCTTCTTTAACTTCTGAAGAATCAATAAGTTCAACCATATTTGAATTATTTGTTACCTTCTTATTAGAAGTAACAACCTCACGACTTACTTCTGAAACCTTAACAATGGTATCTTCATTATTTACTTTAGAAGTATTTTGTGCACTAGCAATAGAAACTGAAAATAAAAAAACGATTAGGATGTAGATATTTGTTTTCATATTGTTTGGGGTTGTTTGTTGAGTCAAAGATATATTCACATCGCGCGTTCATCACAAATTATTAGATGTAGCATACTGATTTTTCGTTAATTAGAACAGTGACTTTTTTTATCGACAAACAGATAAAAACACCAATTTTTACGTTTAAAAACATCTAAAATGTATTTTATCGATGATTTTATTTTCTTAAAAGACAAAACACCTAGATTTCCCAGCGGAAAATCATCGATAAACAACACTCTTAAATTGTGGTACGCCCCTATTATTAAAATAGGATTTTACACTAGTATTCAATTTTTACATCCAATAAACAACATGAAAATCCAATAAATCTCAATAATGAAAACAATCAATTTTAATTATAGTTTATTACGCCTTATTTAAGCTATACATATTATATTTGTGCAAAATTTTATTACTGATGACAGAATTAAGAGAAATCATTGAACAAGCTTGGGAAAACAGAGATCTATTAAAAGATGAAAAAACAACATCGGCTATTAGAAAAGTTGTTGACCTTATAGATAAAGGAGAATTAAGAGTTGCTGAACCAGTAGAAAATGGTTGGCAAGTAAACGAATGGGTTAAGAAAGCCGTAGTGTTGTACTTCCCGATTCAAAAAATGGAAACTATAGAATGTGGACCGTTAGAATTCCACGATAAAATTCCTTTAAAAACAGGTTATGCTGAAAAAGGAATTCGTGTCGTACCACACGCTGTTGCAAGACATGGTGCTTATATATCTCCAGGAACGATTTTAATGCCTAGTTATGTAAATATTGGTGCTTACGTAGACGAAGGCACTATGGTTGACACTTGGGCTACTGTTGGAAGTTGTGCACAAATTGGTAAAAACGTACACCTTTCTGGAGGTGTTGGAATTGGCGGTGTTTTAGAACCATTGCAAGCTGCTCCAGTAATTATTGAAGACAATGTATTTGTTGGTTCGCGTTGTATCGTTGTTGAAGGTGTTCATGTTGAAAAAGAAGCTGTATTAGGTGCTAATGTAGTTTTAACCATGAGTACTAAAATTATTGACGTAACTGGAGATGAGCCTGTTGAAATGAAAGGACGTGTTCCAGCGCGCTCTGTAGTCATTCCAGGAAGTTACACTAAAAAATTCGCTGCCGGTGAATACCAAGTACCATGTGCTTTAATCATTGGAAAACGTAAAGAAAGTACAGATAAGAAAACATCTTTAAACGATGCACTTCGTGAGAATGATGTAGCTGTTTAATACAAAAAATATTATATATAAGAAATAACTACCTTGATATACATAAATTGAGGTAGTTATTTTATTTTTATCCCAAATTAAAAGTCGATTTTAAAAAACTTTAACCATTCAAAATATGCGTATTTGCATTACCCGTTCTGAAAAATATGCCTACTCCGAAACCTTTATTCGTGACCAAATAAAAGGATTTTCTGAATTGGCAGAAGTATTCCCTGTTCATAGCGGACGCTTTCCTGAACGGGAGGAAAATGGTAAGTTACTGAGCCCTTTACCTTTTTGGGCGCTGCATAAATTATTGAAAACCTTTATAGGTAGAAATAACTTTTTCAGCAATTATGGCATGAAAACGTTTTTCAATACCCATAAAATTAATGTTGTTTTAGCTAATTATGGCATATCTGCCGCGCACATGGTTCCTGTTTGTAAGGCCTTAAATATTCCCTTAATTGTTATATTTCATGGACATGATGCAACCAATAAGAAAACACTAAAAAAGTATCATGAGAAATATTTAAAACTATTTGATTATGCATCGGTTATTGTGGCTGTTTCTGAGGTTATGAAACAAGGATTAATTAAGGAAGGTGCCAATACTGAAAAAATCTATGTAGTTCCTTGTGGCGTAGACATTGACAAATTCACAGCGAATTTACAGCTGAAGCACAATAAAGATTTTCTTGCTGTTGGACGATTTACACAAAAAAAAGGTCCGTTACATACCATAAATGCTTTCAATAAAGTTCTAGAAAAACATCCTGACGCGACTCTAACTATGGTTGGAAAACAAAATGGTTTATTTGAAGACTGCGAACAATTAGTGAAGCACTTAGGTATCGAAAAATCGGTGTGTTTTACTGGTGTATTAGATCAAAAAGATATCGCTAAGCTCATGCAAAAATCGCTAGCTTTTGTACAGCACTCTATGGTGGCACCCAATGGTGATATGGAGGGCACACCTGTAAGTATCATGGAAGCTTGTGCCTCCGGATTACCTGTAGTAAGCACTTTTCATGGAGGTATTCAGGATGCTGTAATACATGAAAAAACAGGCTATTTAGTCGAAGAAGGCCATATTGAAAATATGGCTAAATATATGATTTCTCTATGTGACAACCCAAAAAATGCACAAGAATTAGGTTTACATGGTTCAGAGCATATTAAACTAAACTACAATCAAGACAAGCAATTGAAAAAACTTTATAAACTCGCTAAACAAGCCATTACAAAGTAATTACCTGATTAGTTTTTTGTAACTCCATTTTTTCTATGAAGCAGTTTAAGTCATTTAAACTTTCTTCATGTACTTCTAAAATCTTATCGTAAAGCGAAACTTTAATGTGATGCAAATTGTTCATAAAGGCGTCTATTTTATCCATTGATTTATCTTTACAATCATTAAAATCAACTGAATACTCCTGCATTCCCAGATAGTTATAACACTCCTTGCCTTTTACTTCATAACTAATATTAAAAGCTGGTGTTCCATTAATCATCGATAATATACACATATGCAATCGTGTACCTATAACAAAAGCATATTTAGTGTTTAAATAATCTGTTAACTCATAAAAGGTATTATAGCTCGAATTAACACGAACTCTACCAACAACATCTGGCCGACTTGCTAATATGTTTCTTTTAATTTTCATTGCGGTTTTCGAATCATCTACATAGCCCTCAACGCCCTGACAAGTAGATATAAATTCAATATCGAATCCGTTATCTAAAACTCTATTACACAATGATTCTATTAACTCGTAATAAGCATCCATACTTCTGTTATCATGCTTCCAAGGACGAACAGACACTGCCACCAAATTCGATTTTTCTGCTTTAGAAACTCTTGGTTCTAATAAGAAAGCAGCATCTTTAGTTTGATAGATATCTGAATCTACAGTTGTAGAATCTACAACTTCTTTAGAAAAATTATCTCTAACTAAAATTAAATCAATAGACTGGCTATATTGATTTAGCAAGCCTTTATCTCTTTCATTTAATGGCCCGATAGACTGTGAATAAACTGCTGTTTTCTTATCATCATTCTTAGCTTTCTCTAACGGTAACAAACATTTTTTTAATCCGTAGTAAGAATTCATATAACCTCCTGGGCTTCCTACATAAACATCAAAACTTTTGTATTTTCTATTTACCAAGTAATTTGCCTTTAAAAAGATTTTTTTTACAAAGGTAGCTCCAACAAGAAGGTTGTAATCCAACAATTCTCTTACCAAAGGAAGGTTTGGATATTTTTCTTTTAAGAACTTATAATAAAAGGTAGCGATAGACACATCAAAACCTTTCTTTTTTAAAGCTTGATACAAGGCTAAAACTAATGCCATATCTCCAACATTTACGGCATAAGCATTTGTAAGTAGTACTTTTGTTTTCTTTGACATAAAGCTATATACGTTTAAAACAACTATTTAGTTCTTTTTATTCCAAAATTTGTCCATGCAAGTTTTTGGGATTTCGTATTTGCCCGTATTGCCAAATTTTTATTAATTGATTCTTGATTTTTATACCCTCTCGGATGGTCTAGATGCAAACAAATAGCACTGTAACGAATTTGTTTCGACTTGATACCTAAATTAAATAGGCGCTCACCTAATTCACGATCTTGACCACCATATTGCATACGTTCGTCAAAACCGTTTACCGCTAAAATATCCGATTTCCAGCCTGAAGCATTATGCCCGTTCCAGCTCGCATTGGTAGGCGTTAAAGTATTTAATACTTTTTCTTTTAATCCTGTGGCTGTTAATTTATTATTTTTAAAAGACGATTTTAATCCTTTTGATTTTAACCAAGGTAACTTAAAGCAATTTTGTGATAAAATATCAGCCTTTGTTATGGCTTTAGAAATAGTCATGGGCAACATAAAATACCCCCCAGATAAAAAATACCCCGCTTCCCTATTATCCATATGGACCTGAACATAATCTGCTCTAGCAATACAATCGCCATCACTCATTAAAATGTAATCGGCATTACACTTTACAATGGCTTTGTTTAATATCTGTGATTTTTGAAAACCATTATCTTCATGCCACACATGAATAATTGGATAATGCACTTCCTTCTGCATTTGCTCGATCAAATCGAATGTGGGTTGTTTCGATCCGTCGTCGGCAATGACAATTTCAAAATCTTTAAAGGTTTGCGCCTCATAACTCCAGAGCACTTTTTCTAACCATGCTTCCGAATTATAAGTACTTATAATGATAGAAATTTGTGGGGTACTATTTGTACTTTTTAATTCCAAACTTTGTAATCTTATGTTTATTCGTTTTTGTCGCTTTACGAATAGCCTTGTTGAATTTTATTACCTCTTCATTTTTATAAGGCCTATCGTGGTGCAAATGTACGCAAATCGTACTATATCTTACCTGCTTAAATTTTATTCCGTTATTAACAAGTCGTTCACCAATTTCACGGTCTTCACCTCCATATTGCATACGCTCATCAAAACCATTCACATCTAAAATAGCTTGTTTCCATCCAGAAACATTCATACCGTCAAATGTTGCTTTAGTTGGTGTAAATGTGTTTAGAAGCCAGGATTTCATTCCATCAGCAGTCAATTTATTGGTTTTAAATGATTTTTTTAATCCATTATTTAAAAGCCATTCAAGCTGAAAACAACGTTGGCTCACAATATCTTCTTTTGATATTACATTTGAAATGTGCTCAGGAAGTTTAAAATACCCCCCAGACAAAAAGGTGTTACTTGTTTTTAATTTTAAGTGCGTTTCAACAAAATCGCTTCGTGGAATACAATCCCCATCAGTAAAAATTAAATAATCTGAAGTCGTTTTTAAAATGGCTTTATTTAAAATTTTTGTTTTTCGAAACCCATCATCCTCCTGCCAAACATGCGTAATCTTTAAATGGGACGTCTCTTTAAATTTAGTTATTAACTGTTGTGTTGAAACCCCGGAACCATCATCGGCAATAATGACTTCGAAATTGGATTCGGTTTGAAGTTCATAACCCCAAAGCACCTTTTCTAACCATTCCGGTTGATTATAAGTACTAATTATTACCGATGCTTTATATACGCTCATTGCGGCAAAAATAACTATTTTTACCAACCTAAACACAGAACATGATTAAACTATCGGGGGTTATTATAACATTTAATGAAGAACGTAATATTGAAAAATGTCTGAAATCTTTAATAAATGTGGTCGATGAAATAGTTGTAGTAGACTCGTTTTCTACGGATAACACTAAAGCCATTTGTTCCAGATACAAGGTAAAGTTTATAGAACAAAAGTTTTTGGGTTACATCGAGCAAAAAAACTTTGCACTGGCACAGGCTAGCTTTAATTATATTGTCTCACTAGATGGTGACGAAGCCTTATCTGAAACTCTCCAAAAGTCCATTATTAAGCTAAAAAGCAATTGGACACTTAATGGATACTATAGCAATCGTTTTAATAATTTTTGCGGTCAATGGATAAAACATTCCGATTGGTATCCAAACAAAAAACTACGGGTTTTCGACCGACGTAAAGCCCAATGGAAAGGTATAAACCCGCACGACAATGTGGTTTTGCATCATCCAAACGATAAAACAGGCTATTTAAAAGGTGATATTTTACACTGGACTTACCAGACATATTCAGAATTTAATTTAAAAACAGAACATTTTTCAAGCATTTCCGCTAAGGCTTATTTCGATTTAGGCAAAACAGCGCCTATTTGGAAAATCGTTTTTAATCCCACTTGGGCATTTTTTAAAGCCTACTTTTTGAGGTTAGGATTTCTTGATGGATTGAATGGTTTTGTAATTTGCGTTCAAACGGCAAACATTACCTTTTTAAAATACACCAAACTCAGAGAATTAATTAAACAGACATCTTAAGTGTTCTTCCAGAATTTCAATTTTTTCTTTAATCTTTTCTTGCGATGAAAACGCTCCTGAAAGGCTTGCGTTTCACCCCACATTAAATTAAAAATCTTCTCATAATCATACCCTGAACATTTTGCATATTCATCACTCATAACTTCGACCATAGATTTATGAATAGTTAAACGGGAAAAATTCTCAATTCGGGTTTTAAAATCCAATGTTCCAAAATGCATGCGGTTTAAATCGACTAAATAAAAGCCATAAGTATCACCTTCTTTTCTTATTAAGGTGTTTCCCGGAGAATGATCTAGAAAATGAATTCCTTTTTCATGCAAGCTGAAAGTAAATCTGGTAAAAGCCCTTAAAATATTATCGTAATCTGGGTAATCAAATTGCTTTGTAAGCTCCCGATAAGTCAGGTCGCACTCCAATTGTTCGCTTACATAATAACTTTTAGTAAAAAACAAAAACGATTTATACTCGAAATAAGCTAAAGGCTTTGGGGTACCAACACCCATTTCCATAAGTTTACTCGCATATAAAAAAGAACGTTCTGCCTTACTTTTTCTAAAAAAATTATAGACAATTTTATTTAAAATATTAGGAACTTTAAAGGCCTTGATATTAATATTGCAATCTTGAACTTTTACTATTTTTATAATGTTACGTTCTCCCTCGCCTCCTTTTATAGTATCAAATTCATGAATAATCTGTTTTAATTCTTCTTTAAAATACGACTCTAAACCTTTACTAAAAACCTTAACTTCTTTCATGTATAAAAATAATGACATATAAATTAAAAATTGCCATACACAACAAATCATTTCGTCGAGTATTGTAAATTTGCAGGGTTGCAAATATAAGGTTGAAAATATGATTAAAGAAATAAATAAAGCTTTAGAAGTTTTAAAAAATGGAGGTATAATTCTTTACCCTACCGACACGGTTTGGGGTATTGGATGCGATGCTACAAATCCAGAGGCCGTTAAAAAAGTGTACAATTTAAAAAAACGTGCCGATAGCAAAGCGCTTATTTGTTTGGTAGCCGATGACCGCATGCTAAAAAAATACGTTAAGCAAGTGCCTTTAGTGGCTTTGAATATTATAGATGTTACCGATAAACCTACTACCATTATTTACGACGATGCCCGAAATTTAGCTAAAAATTTAATAGCTGAAGATGGCACTATTGCTATTAGAATTCCTGACGATGAGTTTTGTTATCAGTTAACACGCCGACTTAATGGCGCTTTAGTTTCGACATCGGCAAATATAAGTGGTGAACCCACTCCCAAAGCCTACAAAGAAATAAGCCAAGAGGTTTTAAAAGGTGTAGACTATGTTGTAAATTTGCACCACGAAAAAAAATGCGACAAACCATCATCAATCATTAAATTGAGCAATAGTGGTGTTGTGAAGATAATTAGACCTTAAAAATACATACTTTCAAAAACTAACAACCTCATAAAATATTGGTGTTTAGTGCTTGAAATTTGATAATTATGAACCATAAGCAAGCTCTAGAGCAAAACATATTTAAAGTAATTTCTCAATCTGCCAAAGAATTAAATTTAGAAAGCTACGTTATTGGTGGTTTTGTTCGCGATTATATTTTAAAACGCGGAACTGCCAAAGATGTTGATGTTGTTGCCGTAGGTGATGGTATTAAACTAGCGAAACAGGTTGCTAAAAATCTTCCCAACAAACCAAAAGTACAGGTTTTTAAAACTTACGGTACAGCTATGCTGCGCTATAACGACATTGAAATTGAATTTGTTGGCGCTCGAAAGGAGTCTTATGACGAAAACAGCAGAAACCCCGCGGTTGAAAACGGCACCTTAGCCGATGACCAAAACCGTCGTGATTTTACAATAAATGCTTTAGCGCTTAATTTAGGAGAAGACCATTTCGGAGATTTATTAGATCCATTTGATGGAATTAAGGATTTAGAAAACAAAATTATCCGTACGCCTTTAGATCCAGATATTACTTATAGCGACGACCCATTGCGTATGATGCGTGCCATTCGATTTGCTACGCAACTTGGGTTTAAAATTGAAGATGAATCACTAAAGGCAATTACTAGAAATAATCAACGTATTGAAATCATAACCAATGAGCGTATTGTTGTTGAATTAAACAAAATTCTGGAAAGCAATACGCCTTCCACAGGTTTTCTTTTATTAGAAAAAACAGGGCTCTTACTATACATTCTGCCTGAGTTAATGGCTCTTAAAGGCATCGATGAAAAAGAAGGTCAGCGCCATAAAGACAACTTTTATCACACTTTAGAGGTGGTTGATAATATTGCAAAAAACACCGACAACCTCTGGCTTCGCTGGGCCGCCTTGCTACACGATATAGGTAAAGCCCCAACAAAAAAATTCAGTAAAAAGGTTGGTTGGACCTTTCACGGACATGAGTTCGAAGGTTCTAAAATGGTGTATCACTTATTCAAAAGATTAAAAATGCCATTAAATGACAAAATGAAATTTGTTCAAAAAATGGTGCTTATGAGTTCACGTCCTATTGTCTTAGCCCAAGATATAGTAACAGATTCGGCGGTACGTCGTTTAATTTTTGATGCTGGCGATTACGTAGATGACCTAATGACGCTTTGCGAAGCCGACATTACGACTAAAAACCCTAAAAAATTTCAAAAATACCATAACAATTTTAAGATTGTTCGCGAGAAAATTATCGAAGTTGAAGCGCGCGATCACGTTCGTAATTTTCAGCCACCTGTTTCAGGCGAGGAAATTATGGAGACTTTCAACCTAAAACCATCAAGAGAAATAGGAATAATAAAAGAAGCCATAAAGGAGGCTATTTTAGAAGGCGAAATTCCTAACGAACACGAGGCGGCTTACAATTTAATGCTTAAAAAAGGGGAAAAATTAGGTTTGAAAGCAACAAAGTGATTTGGTCACGATATAATTATTAAAATTTAGACAATAAAAAACTTGAAAAGAAATAAATCAAATAAAGATAACAAAGCAGTAATTTACTGGCTTTTATCGGGGTGCTTACTCATTTTTATAATGGTTATTGTTGGTGGTATTACACGCTTAACCGACTCAGGTCTTTCAATTTCAAACTACAAGTTAATTACCGGCACTATTCCCCCAATTGGCGAACAAGAATGGCAGGAAGCTTTCGAGCTATATAAGCAATATCCAGAATATCAAAAACTTAACAGTCATTTCACCATTGAAGACTTTAAATCAATTTATTTCTGGGAATGGTTACACCGGGTTATTGGCAGAACCATTGGGTTAGTATTTATTGTACCTTTTATTTATTTCTTAATTAGAAAGAAACTCACCAAAAACACCATTAAAAAATGTATAGTTCTTTTAGCCCTTGGTGGTTTTCAAGGCTTTTTGGGGTGGTATATGGTAAAAAGTGGCTTGGTAGACATGCCCGATGTTAGTCATTTTAGATTAGCAGCACATTTAATTACTGCCTTTATAACGTTTGCAGCAACACTATGGGTTGCCCTGGATTTAATTTATCCGAACAGAAAACCAACCAACAAACCCATGAAGAAATACATTATTATTGGTTATAGCATTTTAATTCTTCAAATTATATATGGTGCATTTGTTGCTGGGTTAAAAGCTGGGTTATTACATAATCACTGGCCATTAATGAACGATGGCAAGTTTATTCATTTTACCGCTTATGTTTTGGAACCATTCTATAAAAACTTAATCGAAAACCCAAGCGGTATTCAATTTGTTCATCGTACTCTAGCATATTTAGTTGTAATTAGTATGATTCTTATTTGGCATAAATCGAAACAATATAATCTAACCACTTTACAACAAAAAGGCGTTAATAGCTTAGTTATTTTGGTTTTTGTTCAATTTATATTAGGTGTGTTTACTATATTACTTCAAGTACCTTTATGGTTAGGCGTTGCACATCAAATTGGTGCATTTTTCTTATTAAGTGCAATGACATTTACGCTACATCGCTTTGCTAAATAATTGACACTTAAAAGACTTGATTAAATATTAAAACCTAAGAAAATAATTTTTAAAAAAGCTTGCAGAGTTTACGTTGTCCTTTATTCAGTGAAACAAAAAAAACATACCTTTGCACTTTAACTTTTTACAATGATTTACAGATTTAGAGTTATACTTGATAACGATGTAGAAGAAGACGTATTTAGAGATTTAGAAATACGTGAAAGCGACACACTTGAAGACTTACATAATGCCATTACGCAATCTTTTGGATTTGACGGAAACGAAATGGCTTCATTTTATTTAAGTGATGACGAGTGGAATCAAGGTGAAGAAATCTCATTATTCGATTTAAGCGATGATAACTCGTCGCGTTTAATGAACGAAACCACAATAAACGACACTGTAAATACCAGCCAAACCAAATTAATTTACGTTTACGATTTTTTAAGCATGTGGACGTTCTTTGTTGAACTTGCTGAAATTGTTGAAGAAGCTGATGGCGTCGATTACCCAAACCTTATGTATGTTCATGGTCAAATACCTGATTCAGCTCCAGAAAAAAACTTTGAAGCCGAAGACGAATTTGATGAATTTGGTTCTGAATTTGACGATGAACTGGATTTAGACGATTACGACAGTTTCGACTTTGACGAAAACTGGAACTAAAATTTCTACTTAAACTTTAAGGGATTTACATTCTCATAATTATGGGTTAAATATTCTAAAGAACGCTTTAGGATATTTCCCATAGATTTACATTTCTTAAAATTGGTATCTAAAGTATAATCGTAAATTTTATTTTTAAGTAAATCGATGTTTTCCTTTTTTGAAATCGTATCGTTTTCCATACAAGCCAGTAACTCATCAATACGATCATGAAAACTTTTTAATCGCTTTACCAATATGGAACGTTCTTCAATTTTATATTGATCGATGGATAATCGCTGAAATGTTTCCGAAACCAATTCTACCATTTTCAGATTTTCTTTAAAAAACTGCGGACGATAAATATTAAACTTTCCTTCGTAAGACTGCTGATCAAAATCTATTGCCCTGATTTTATAAACCACATGATCGAAATCGTGTGTAGGGACAATAACATAATTATATGAGCGCATATCACCTAAAAGCCGAATCATGCAACGCTCGTTAAATTTTACAAACTCTTTGGCTATTTGTGATTTTTCAGATTTATCGCATTTGGGTAAAAATTTTTTAATAAACTCATCACCTGGAATGCCCGCAATATGCTCCTCGATTAACGTGTCTTTATACACTAAAAAATTTAAATTATAAGGCGACAACATATGCTCAAGCTCTAAACCATAAACCCTTGAAGCATCTGCCTTCTTAATATAAAAATACGTATAATTGTCGTTTAAAATGTTTCTAACTTTAATTCGGAATGGTTTCGAATTTCCGAACGTACAATAATCAATAGCGTCAACACTTAAAAAAGGTAATGTGTTTTCATTACCATCAGAATGCAAAATGGTGTAAACCTTTTTTAGCGACAATTCAATCTCTTCACGCTCAAAATCGTTGTAGTACACTCTAATCCACAATGTATCATTATCCTCTTTATCGTAAACCACAATCGACCCTTGAAACCTCAGCAAATCATCATAAAAAATAGGCAACTCAATGTTCCTGTTATATTCGGTTAAATAGGCATCTAACTTTTCGGTAATCGGGTATGAAGGTTTTCGCTTCGAAATTATTAAATCATCCATATCATGCAAACTTACGCTCAAATCTAACATTATTTTGGCGTTACCACAAGGGTCGGGCTTTCCGCTATATCTTTTTCTTGTGCAAAACGTTTTCGCTCAATAAAAAGGATGCCGCTGCAATCCCTAACGCATTTTTTAAAAATCAACCTTTAATTGTAACAAATCAATCTCATTATCGTCGTATTAGAAACGAACTTAAAAAAACGATTTATTTGGAGCCAATACTAACCATTAATAACCTTACAAAACAGTTTGGAACATTAACCGCAGTTAACAATTTATCATTTACAATAAACAAAGGGAATATTTATGGCATTTTAGGCCCTAATGGAAGTGGCAAATCTACAACTTTGGGCATAGTGCTGAATGTAGTGAATAAAACCAGCGGTGATTTTAAATGGTTCGATGGTCATACCACAACACACCATGCTTTAAAAAAAGTAGGAGCCATTATAGAACGTCCTAATTTTTACCCTTACATGACGGCTACCCAAAACTTAAAACTTGTCTGTAAAATAAAAGGCGTAAACACTAATAAAATTGATGAAACGTTAGAAACAGTAGGCCTTCTAGACCGAAAAAACAGTAGATTTAGTTCTTATTCGCTGGGTATGAAACAGCGTCTTGCCATAGCCTCTGCCCTACTTAATGATCCAGAAATATTAATACTAGACGAACCTACAAATGGTCTGGATCCACAAGGCATTCATCAAATAAGAGAAATAATTAAACAAATTGCCGAAAAAGGAACTACTATACTACTCGCCTCTCACTTACTTGATGAAGTCGAAAAAGTTTGTACACATGTGGTCGTGCTTCGAAAAGGAGTAAAACTATATTCTGGTCGCGTAGACGAAATGATTTCGAGTCATGGGTTTTTCGAGCTTAAATGTAATAATCAGGACGCCCTTATTAAGATGTTAGAAAATCACAAATCATTTTCCAAAATAAAAACAAAAGATGGTCTGATAACAGCTTTTTTAAATGAACGTATGGATAGCGGAACGTTTAACCAATTCCTCTTTGAAAACGGCATTATTCTAACTCATTTAGTGCAACGTAAAGAAAGTTTAGAAGAACAATTTTTACAACTAACCGATAAACTTTAAACGCTCAACCCACTAGCTATGATTCGATTATTAAATTTAGAATTACAGAAACTTTTACTAAACCGAACGAGTAAAATTCTTATATTCATATCGTTTATTCTACCTTTTTTGGTTATACTATTATCTTCTATAAAATTCAATGTTTTTGGTTTATTTACTTTGGAGTTAGGCGAATTGGGCGTATTTAATTTTCCTGTAATCTGGCATTTAACCACCTTCTTTGCGTCACAATTTAAGTTCTTTTTCGCTATTGTTGTGGTAAGTATGATAGGTAACGAATACAGTAACAAAACCATAAAGCAAAACTTAATTGATGGCCTAAGCAAAAAAGAATTTATTTTATCCAAATTCTATGCTATTGTTTTCTTCTCTTTAGTATCTACTATTATCATCGGGTTTATATCCTTGTGTATTGGTTTATATTACTCTAGTTATAATGAGTTTAATATTATTATTAGAGAAACCAGTTTTTTAGTCGCATATTTTGTCAAACTAGTCGGTTTTTTTAGTCTTTGTTTATTTTTTGGAATGCTTGCAAAGCGCTCGGCTTTTGCTCTGGCTTTTATCTTCATTTTATTCATTATGGAGTGGATTGGCTTCGGACTAATAACCTGGAAATTTAATGCGGATATAGCAGAAAAAATTCAAAACTTTTTTCCTTTAAAATCCATGTACAAATTAATCGACCAACCTCTTCAACGCATCGCTATGAGTAAGTTTCCTGAAAAAGAACAACTACTCTATGATTATGGTGTACACACCTATGAAATTCTTATAGTTTTAGTTTGGACAATGCTTTTTATCCTTTTATCGTACAGACTGTTAAAAAAGCGCGATTTGTAACTATCTTTTTATAGATTTGTTACAATATGAAAAAGAAAATAACGGCCTTATTAATATTCTTTTATACGCTTACAGGTTTTTCTCAAGGTGAAGCATCTAACTGGTTTTTTGGTGATAATGCCGGAATCCGGTTTAACCCCGATGGAACAATTTCTAATCTTAGTAATGGGCAATTAAGCACCACTGAAGGCTGTGCCACAATTTCTGATTCTAATGGAAACTTATTGTTTTATACAGACGGCGTTACTGTTTGGAACAAAAATCACCAAATGATGCCAAATGGTTTTGGTCTTTACGGTGATGCGTCCAGTACGCAATCGGCTATAGTAGTACCGCACCCAAGTGACTCTAATCTTTATTTTATTTTTACAGTAGACACCCGAATTTTTAGAGAAGATCCAGATTTTGGTTTTAATTATTCTATGGTCGACCTTAATAGAAATAATGGCCTTGGTGATGTGACTATTAAAAATGTTAATCTGCTTCCAAATTCTTCTGAAAAAGTTACTGCCGTTGTAAAAGACTGTCAGAGTCAATCTATTTGGGTTATTACTTTTGCCCCTGATGGCGGCCAATTTTTTGACACATTTTATGCATACGAAGTAAGCACATCTGGTCTTAATACCACGCCAGTAAAGTCTAAATTTAATATTTCTATTGTGGATGATCGCGGGTATTTAAAATTGTCGCCCGATGGTACCAAACTGGCCTGTGCTAATGCGAGTTCAGGGTTATACCTTTACGATTTCGATAAAACTACCGGTATAGTAAGTAATCAAACAAATATCAAAATTAAATTCTCACTCAATAATCGAAAACTTCAGTTGCCATACGGAGTTGAATTTGCACAAAACAACGAACTGCTTTATATATCGACATATTACGAAACTACCGAAGAAGAAGGCTTTGATCCTACTGCACAATACGGCGCTTTGCTTCAATACGATTTAACAGATACAGACATTGCAAACACCGAATTTGTTTTAGACCACAGGCAAACTTATAGAAGTGGATTGCAATTAGGACCTAACGGTAAAATATACAGGTCCATGAATATTAATTACCTAAGAGGGTTACCTTATTTGTCTGTAATAAATGAGCCAAACAAAAAAGGTGCCGATTGCCGATATGAACACAACGCTTTAAGTCTTAATCGCAATGGACGTCAAGGCTTACCGCCATTCATTACTTCCTTCTTTTCTGAAAAGATTGATATCATAGGAAACAATAGTAGCACTACAGAATTACACTTATGTGAAGGTGAAAGTTATACATTACAAGCACCAGAAATACCTGGCGCAACCTATACATGGTCTTACAATGGTACAGAAATACTAAATTCCAATTACACGCTTAATATTGATAAGGCTGGTGTTTATTCCGTTTTTATCGACCCCAATACAGGTGACTGTGATAAAACTCTAGAAGGCTTAGCAAATGTAATGTACAATTCTAATCCTCAAGCTTTCGATTATACCCTAACCCAATGTGATGAAGATGCTACGCCTGGTGGTTTTACCCGATTTAATTTAACAGAAGCTACTAGTTTTATAACCAATAATGACGACAGGATGGTGGTTGAATATTACACAGATCCCGTATTAAATAATAGAATTACTTTACCCGAAACTTACAATTTTAATGCGGATCAGCCTCAACCTGTTTATGCCAAAGTTATTAATCCTGATTTAGGATGTTATTCCGTTTCAACATTAACTCTTGATGTAAGTATTAATCAAATTCCTGATTTTACAGTAACTCCGGTTTGTGATGAAATTAATTCCGAAGACGGACTTAACACATTTAACCTTAACACTATAGCAAATCAAATTCAAACTTTAAATAACACATCGTCTTCTATTTCCTTTTACACCTCTTTTGATGACGCTTTGCTGGAGCAAAATAAACTTAGTACTAGTTTTAAAAACACAACACCTTATAGTCAAACCATCTATTCCAGAATTGAAAATAGTAATAGTTGCTTTGGAATAAACAAGGTTTTTTTAACCGTTAACAAACTACCTGAAATTGAAGCAACAGCGCAAGCTGTATATTGCTTAAACAGCTATCCTCAAACCATACAAATCGATGCTGGAATAACGAACGATGACCCTAACAATTACACCTATAGCTGGTCTAATGGAGAAACAACACACGATATCGCCATTAACGAAGTTGGTGTGTATACGGTTACAATATCAAATGTGGCAGGATGTAGCAAGGAGCGAACTGTAACGGTTGATGCTTCTAATATCGCAACAATAAACAATATAGAAGTTAAAGATGCGTCTAGTAATAATTCAATTACTGCTTTGGTTTCAGGTGAAGGAGTATATGAATTCGCACTATACACTGAAAACCATGAACCAATAACAACATACCAACAAAGCAATACCTTTACAAATATTAGAGCAGGTATATATAATGTTTATGTTAATGATGTAAAAAACAATTGTGGCACAATTTCTCAAACGGTTTCTGTAATTGGATTTCCAAAAGTGTTTACCCCCAATAATGATGGCTTTAATGATACCTGGCAAGTTTATGGCACCTCTAAAATGTTTCAAGCGAACACTAAAATTAAAATTTTTGATCGCTATGGTAAATTGCTAAAAGAATTAACTCCATTAGTTGGCGGTTGGGATGGAAGTTTAAATGGCAAAACCCTTCCAACTGATGATTACTGGTTTTTTGTCACTCTTGAAGACGGTCGTATTTTTAAAGATCATTTTACTCTAAAACGATAATTTTAGCTAAAACTCTTAGTTTCATCGTGTTTTTCTTGCATTACATCTGAAATTTAGCTAATTTTCGTGACCTAAAACTTGGCTTTAATTTGAGCTCCCAACTTTTTAACTGTGGACAAAAAAACACAAACCTACCTAAGCTTATTCTTTATCGTTATTGGTTGTCAAATTGTTCTTTCTCAACAAATAACTATAGATAATACAGTAACCGAAACCGACCTGATCGAAAATCACCTGGCTACAGGTTGTGTTGAGATTAGCAGTGTTGTTTCTCCCGTGAACGGAAGCACAAATGGCTTTTCAAGTTTTGGCTCTTTCGATAGAGGAACAACAAACTTCCCTTTAAGTAGCGGTATTGTTATTTCTAGCGGAAATGCAGCCTCCGGAGCCAATAATACAATTTCAGATGACTTGAGTGATGGGGATTTAAACTGGGGAACAGACCCAGATATTTTAAATGTTTTGGGTATTGATAATACTGCAAACGCCACAGTGGTCGAGTTTGATTTTGTAGCCATATCCGATGTTATTCAATTTAATTATTTAATGGCTTCCGAAGAGTATTATGCAAATTATCAATGTGATTCTGATGATGGCTTTGCTTTCTTAATTCGTGAAAGCACCGCTACAACATATCAAAATATAGCTTTGGTTCCTGGAACCAACGACCCCGTTACGGTTCGTAACATACATGAAGAAGTTTTAAATATTTGTGGGGCTTCTAACGAAGCTTATTTTGACGACTATAATGCTGGTAATACCAATTATAACGGAAGAACTACAGTTATGACAGCTTCCGCCAATGTCATTCCTAATACAAGATACCACATTAAACTACTCGTATTCGATTATGGTGGCGATGGCGAATTTGACACCTCTGTATTTATCGAAACCAATTCATTTTCAACTTTGTCATTAGGTGAAGACATTACAACCTGTGCTAATTCCACAACCTTGGATGCTAATTTAAATAACCCTTTAGCTACTTACCAATGGTTTCTAGATAACAACTTAATTCCAAATGAAAATGGTGAAACTTTAACAGCTACAGCAAGTGGCACCTATCGGGTTGAAGCAACAATACCTGTGGGCGATTCAACCTGTGTTGAGGATGACGAAATAGTGGTAACTCTAAACACTGAGACACCAATCGACCCGGTTTCCGATTACACCTTGTGTGATGCTAACGGTGATGACGTAGAAACGTTCGATTTGTCAACAAAAGATAATGATGTAGCAAGTGTTATCCCTTTTAGTAATTATTCATTTACTTACCATCCTTCGGAGGCCGATGCAAGAGCGAATAGCAATCCCATTTTAGCACCAATACAAAACACAACAAACCCACACCCTATATATGTTCGTATTGTTGATACCGATACTGGATGCCCAGCCTACACTTTTTTCAATTTAATAGTAAACAACCTTCCAATAATAAATACCCCTAGCAACTTACCCGTATGCGATAACGATTCTAATCTGGATGGTTTTACTGCTATCAATTTAACCCAAAAAGATGATGAAATTACTGGTGGTGACACGAATTTGGTCGTTACCTATCATGATTCGCAAATCAATGCCAACTCTGGTTCAAACCCATTAAATAGTACAAACTACACCAACTCATCGAACCCGGAAACCGTGTATGTGCGAGTTACGAACACCCAAACAGGCTGTGCTAATACAACAACCCTAACAATCGATGTTACTTTGAGCCCAAATGTTCTTCGTGACACGCAATACATAGACGCCTGTGACACCGATAGAGATGGTAATGCCATTTTCGATTTAACTATTCGGGAAGACGATATATTACAAGGACTAAATGGCGTAACCGTAACCTACCACCAATCTGTAGCTGACGCTAATTCGGGTACCAATCCTATTAATGATCCTAATAATTTCGAATATACCAACTCCACCCCAGAGCCGGGCGAGGCAACCATTTACGTTCGTATTGAAGACGATAACACGGGGTGTGCTACCGTTGTTCCTCTAGAAATACATACTAATTTACTACTTACTGGAACCGACACTAATGAGTTTGCTTTATGCGACGATGGTAATGGTAGTGGTTTTATAAACTTCGATTTATACACCGTTGAAGGCTATATTATAAACGATTTACCCTTCCCTATTTCTGTGAATTTTTATGAAAATCAAGCCGACTTAGATAATGGAAATAATATAAACAAAGCAAATCCTTATCCGGTTAGCAATACAACCCCAAAAACATTACTCATACAAATTTATAATACCGATACCGGATGTGTTGAAAATGAAGATATAGTTTTACGTGTTAATCCCATACTGCTTTTTACCCCTATCGATCCTCTCCCATTTTGTGATAATGATGATGATGGTGTCGCTAACATCGATTTAACCCTTTTTGATGATGAAATATTAAATGGAAATACAAACTTCTTTGTCACCTATTTTGCTTCCGAGGATGATGCCAGACAAAATATAGCACCTTTACCAAATCCGTATCCCGTAAATCAATCTGCAAATATTTGGGCTAGGATTCAAAGTACGACAACGGGATGTCATACCGAAAATAATTTCACTATAGAAGTCGTGCCTGCTCCAACCACTTCCCAACCTTCAGATATTATAATTTGTGATGCTGACCAAGATGGTTTTTCTATCGTAAACCTTGAAAATACATATTCTGAAATCGTATCTAATCCAAATAACCATGATATATCGTTTCATACATCTTTAGATGATGCCAGAACAGGATCCAATGCCATATCTAGCCCTAGTAGCTATAATGCCAATACGCAATTGCTATTTATTAGAATTGTCGAAACCAATGCTAATACAAGCTGTCCTGCCATTGAAGCTTTACGTATTATCGTTAATACACTTCCTGTAATTCAAGATATTAGTAATTATAAAATTTGTGTAGATAGTGGTACGACCTCAGCAAATTTCTATTTGTATGAAAAAGATGCTGAAATTTTAAATAATCAAATTGGTAAAGAGGTGTTTTATTTTGAAGATGCTGCTTATAATATACCTTTAAACAAATATTCTGCGTATAATAGCAGTGGAAGTCAGACCATATATGTTAGAGTTGAAAATACTTCGGATCCAAATTGTAATGCCACCTCTTCTTTTCAACTTGAATTAGCCACAAACCCTGAATATAACACCGGATTTACAGACTTCCCTCCTGTATGTCAATCCATACATGGTGATTACACCTTCAATTTAGAAGAAAAACGTCAGGAATTTATGCAAGGAAGTCCCGATAATTTAGTTATCAATTTTTATCTAAGTGAAGCAGACGCATTAAATAACGCCAATACAGCATTGCCAGATGCCTTTACATATACCGAACGCCAAGGCCAGTTTTATGTTCGTATTGAAAAATCTGAAAATTCCTGTGCGGTAGTTGAAGAAATTAGTTTTGTAACCTTCCCTACACCATATATTGAATCGGCTACTATTCCTGCAGTATGTGACTCCGATTACGACGGAATTACAACCATTGATTTGGAAACAACCTCATATAATATTGAAAATGTCAGATTTAGTGATGTCGAAATTTCATTCTACGAAGATTACGATGAGGATACCATGACACTCACAAACCAGATTCCGGATACGCAAATTAATACTTATCCCGTAACTACAAGTAAAACCATATATGTAAAGGCAGAAATTACCCAAACCACATGTTTTGATGTTTACGCCCTAGACCTCGTAGTTAACCTTCCTCCTGAAGTTAATACAATTGACCCTATAGTTTTTTGTGACAATACAACCAGTACATACGATTTAACCCTGGTAGACGATATGTTGGTTGATAATTCCAATAACATAACGATCACATATCACAACAGTCAACCAGACGCGGATACTGGAGCGAACCCTTTAAATAAAAACTACACATACAACAATAATAATCCTACCATTTTTGCAAGAATAGTAAATAATACAACAGGATGTTTTATAACACAAGCGTTCCAACTTCAAATTAACCCTAATCCAATTGCGAATACACCTCCTGATTTAGAAGATTGCGACGATGATTTTGATGGTTTCTTAGAATTTGATTTAACGGTAAATAATGCAGCCATTCTAGGAAATCAAAATGCAGCTGACTATACAATAACGTATTACAATGATATGAATGATGCGCTTGATGCTAGAAATCCTTTAGGTGATATTCATGCAGCAGTAAATACAGAAATAGTTTATGCCAGAATAGAGCATAACATAACCGAGTGTTTTGATGTTACGCAATTTTCAATTTATGTAAATCCATTACCCGTAATCCCTCTAGAAGATGTAGAACCCTTATGTATAAATGACCTACCTCAAACTTTTAATGCTGATACTGGAATGGCAGGAGATACTTATTTGTGGGACACTGGTGAAACTACTCCTGAAATCCAATTAGATAAAAATGATTTAGGAATGCACTGGGTACAAGTTACAACATTAAATGGTTGTTCGTTTACTAGAAACTTTGAACTAATTGAGTCTGAAGATGCGACTATTAACTTTACAACAAAAGTAGACTTCCAAGATCCTAACAGCATTACAATAGATGTAAGCGGAATTGGAAACTATGTGTATATTTTGGATGGCGGTGAACCACAAACCTCAAATGTATTTAATAATGTGACTTTCGGACTTCATCAAATTACCATACGAGATTTAAATGGTTGTGAAGATGTAATTACCGAAGTTTATGTATTTGATATTCCCAAATTTTTTACACCGAATAACGATGGTGTTTTCGATAATTGGCATGTTATAGGTATTGAGCAACTTCCTGGAACCATAGTTTATATTTACGATCGGTATGGAAAGCTTTTAAAAACACTACCACATAATAGCATTGGTTGGGATGGTACTTTTAACGGCAATAACATGCCTTCAAACGACTATTGGTTTGTAGCTAAAATAATGCAAGATGGAAACCTTAACGAAATAAAAGGACACTTTGCACTTAAGCGGTAAATTAACTTTTTCTAAGAAATTAAAAAACTAGTTTTTCAACCTCTATTAATTATTAAAATCATTATTAATTATTTATATATTTGTTAGTTATGATAACTAACAAACAACTAAACTACCTTTGCATACTATTTACTATTTGCTTCCTGAGCACTAGTAAAAAAATATATTCTCAAGCAAGTTGCTCACTAGGAAACCCTGTATTTACAGAAAATTTTGGTTCGGGTGTAGCACGCCTGGGGCCTTCGCTAAATCAAGACCCAAATGCCGATGTGCATCCTAATTTCAGGCCTGCTCAACTGTATACTTACATAGGAGGAAACGGCACAGTTGGCTATGACCAATACGGATTAATGAAAAACCCGTATGATGCCGCTCCTGGTGGCGCTACATGGAATAATAGTTTTACAGACCATACCGGTAACACCAATGGCTATATGTATTATTGTGATGCTGGGACAGATTTAAACGTATTTTATGCTCAAAAAATTGATGGTCTATGCAATGACATCGAATATGAACTATCGGCTTGGTTTGCAAAGTCAAACGAACCAGGGTACTTTATAGATCCAGATATTAAATTAATTGTAGGCTTTACCGATGCTAACGATATACCGTTAGGCAACATAATAGAAGCTAATACAGGTTCTATTTCCGGTATTGGAGCTAACCGCTGGCATCAAAAAACGTTGGTTTTTACGGTCCCTTCTGGAACCGAAAACATTTATTTCATGCTAAAGAATAATGTTTCCGGACAGGCTGGAAACGATTTGGCTATCGATGACATTGAAGTTAGACCTTGTGGCCCACTAATAGATATTAAGGATGCCGCTAACAACGTTACAAATAACGAATCGCATTGTCTGAATGGTACTGTTGACAACAATATTTCATTAAACGCAGAAATTCCTAATAATTTTGTTATGATTTGGCAAGAATCAACAACGCCAGGTGTTTGGACCGATTTGCCCAATGAAACTTCAAATACACTTAATTATACAATTTCAGCCAGCTCAAATCCGTTTCATCATTTTAGATTGAAATTTGCTCACAATGCGAACAACCTGTTAAATTCTAGTTGTAATTTCTTTTCTGACCCTATTTTATACTATTTTACAAACGCTAATACGGCGCCAAATTTAGAGTTGTGTGATGATGATAACGATGGAGAAATGACTTTCGATTTAACTCAGCAGAATAATCTCATTTCAAGTAATCCAGATGTAACCATTACGTATTACAATAGTTTAAACGATGCTCAAACTGGCCCATCATACATAGCAACACCAAACAATTTTTTAAGTACTAACACTACCATTTACGCACGAGTAGAAAACAATTATAATCCCGATTGTTTTTCAATTTCGACGTTTAAACTAGAAGTTTACCCTTCGCCTTTTCCTCTAAATTCAAATAGCATCAACCCAATTCAGGAATGCGATGACGCTTCGGTGGGAACAGATACCGATGGTTTTAAAATTACCGATATTACACAAAGAGCTAATGACATTTTAAACGGACAACCGGCTACCGACTTCACTTTAACTTATTTTACAGACGGCTTGTATGTTAATGAAATTTTAAACCCCACAACGTTTATAAACACTATTTCTGGAGGTCAAACCATTTATGTAAGAATGTCCAATAATAATAAAAGTGAATGCTATGCCGATACTAATTTTATTTTAGACATACCTGAATTACCCACAGTAATGGCACCTGGAATTTATGCCCAATGTGATGATGCTTCAAACGACGGTATTGCTCTGTTCAATCTAACTTTGAATGAAATAAAAACAGAAATTAACCCAAACTTTATGGCCGAAGGCCTAACCTTTACTTATTATAACGACCCCAATGAAGCAGAACTTAAAGGTGCCAATATTCCGTCACCCGAAAGCTATCAAAATAGTTTAGCGTTTAGTGAAACTATTTATATTCGTGTGGAAAACCCCAACACCTGCTACAGGGTTGTTCCTTTACAATTACAAGTAAATCCTTCCAGCAGTGCTTTAGATAGTTATAATCCAACAGCTATTCACCAATGTGATGACGGTGCCGATTTTAGAGATGGTATTTCTACTTTTAACATGTCCGCCATAAAAAGTCATATTTCTAACACGTTATTTTCTTCAATTCCTGCATCCGTACATTTTTATGAAAGTCAGAACGATGCCGAGTTAGAAATTAATGAAATTATTAATATCGATGCTCATGAAAACACTAATTCGCCAAACAGTCAAAATATATGGGTACGTATTAAAAGCAGTTTGGGAAATGACTGCCTTGGTTTAAAAGAATTTCAAAATTTATTAGTGGTTGAACCTTTGCCAACAGCTAACCCCGTTACCATCGCGGCGCAATGTGACTTTGACATCTCTGATAACGTTCTAAATTTTCCGTTTGACATCTCTCCAATAGAAAATATAGTATTAGGAACACAAGACCCTAATTCTGTTACCGTAAGCTACTACGACGCCAGCGGGGCAATGCTACCAAGTCCGCTACCGAATCCGTTTTTAACAGAAACGCAAACCATAACTATTCGTGTAACTAACAATGTGACACAGGATCCAGATGGTGCCTGTTACGCTGAAACCACTTTAGACTTCGTGGTGGACCAACAACCGGTGGCTCATCCTGTGGCTTCACAAATTTTTTGTGACGATGGTAGCGATGGAACAGCCATAAATGACGGATTACATACTTTCGATACATCCACGTTTTCAAATACCATTTTAGGGAATCAATCTAATATGGAAATCTATTTTTCATATGATGATATTGATGGAAATACCATTACCGACGCCACTACTCTACCAAATCCTTTGGTTTCCGATTCTCAAACAATAAACGTTAACGTTATAAACCCGATTAACACAAGCTGCGTAGCTACAACAACCATCGATTTAGTCGTTAATCCTATCCCTGAGTTTTACATGAACGAAGAAGAAATTGTTTGTACCTCAGACCCCAGTTTTACAGTGACACTAGCTCCTGTGCAAAATAACCCTTCTGAGACCTTTGATTATTCCTGGTCCTTTGAAAATGGTAACGAAATTTCCAACGATAAAACTCTTGATGTATCCACTCCTGGAACTTACAGCATCACTTTAACCAATCCAGCAACTTTATGCAGTACTACAAAATCTGTTATAGTTAAAGCTTCAGAACTAGCAACGATTACACAGGATGATATTACGGTGGTCGATATTTCAGATCATAACAGTGTTACCATTAACAACCCTGCGAGTTTAGGCTCGGGAAGCTACAAATATGCTTTAGAATCAAAAGATGGTTTAATCATTTTCCCTTATCAGGATCAACCTGTATTTAATAACGTTAGAGCCGGTGACTACACTCTATTCGTCAAGGATGATATTTGCGGAATAGCTGAATTAGATGTATTCGTAATTGGTTATCGTAAATTTTTCACGCCTAACGGCGATGGCCAGAACGATTACTGGAAAATTCAAGGTTTAGATCAATCTCAAACTACAAGTATGGTTTATATTTACGATAGGTACGGCAAATTAATAAAACAATTGGATCCTTTGGGTATTGGTTGGGATGGCACGTTTAAAGGTAAAGTTCTCAGCTCCGACGATTATTGGTTTAAAGTTCAACTTACCGATGGAAGAACCTTTATGGGGCATTTTACTTTAAAACGATAAATGGTTATAGTCTTGTTGGTTTCTAAAGTTATAAGTTTATAAAAATGCTTTTATTTTATTTAATTAAAAATCAGTAGTTATTGATGAATTTTACTATTTTGTCTAGGATATTTTTTAATAGATGTATTTTCAATAATATGTGGTAAATGGATACTAAACGCACTATTAAGAGCTTCAATTTCAAAACATAAAAATATTAACCAGAACCTTTTACACGCATTTAAAGTATGCCGCTTAAAACTAATTTTAAAATAATTACAATTATTTTAACCCTATGCTTTTCTGTAAAGGCCTTTTCTCAATTAAGTAAAACCCACTACATTCCACCACTAACAAGCGCTGAATTTGGAAACGCTAATCCTGAGGAACAATATATTTATATCTCTACTCCAAATAATGCTAATATTAACTATACGATTAAACCAGTAGGACAAACGACTACGAACTATATAACAGGGACTGTTTCTAAAACATCACCAAGAGAAATATTCATAGGATCAGGAAACGGACAACTTTTTGTGGCTTCGTCCCAAACGAGCAATATTCATAGTAATAAAGGTTATATAATAGAAGCTGACGACCCCATATATGTTTCTGTTAGAATGAATGCTGGCGGAGGTGCGCAAGCAGGTGCTTTGGTTAGTAAGGGGTCGGCAGCTTTGGGGAAAACCTTTAGAGTTGGTAGCTTTACTAATGAAAATCCGCAATCTAATTATTTAAATTTCGTTTCGGTAATGGCAACTGAAGATGACACGCAAATTACGTTTGATGACCTTCCTTCAGGATTAAATGTTGAAAATTACAGTGGTACTTTCCCCATAAATACAACGTTAAATAAAGGGGAAAGTTATATTGTGGCCACCAATTCGGCTAACAGCAGTATTAATAGGGATGGACTTATAGGTACTTTAATCACTTCAACCAAAAATATAGTTGTTAATTGTGGTTCCGCCAACGGTAGCTTTCATAACGGAAATGGTCGTGATTACGGCATTGATCAAATTGTTGATTTATCAAAAATAGGAAGCGAATACATTTTTGTTAAAGGTTCTGGAAATAATGAATGGGAGAATATTTTAGTAGTTGCCCATTCCAACAATACTGCAATTTATATTAACGGAAATGCAACTCCTATAGCTACGATAAATGCCGGACAATATTATCTTATTGAAGGTAATTATTACAACTCCAATGGCAACATGTATCTTGAAACATCGCAACCTGTATTTGTTTATCAAGGTATTGGAGCGACCACCAGTGAAGCTAATCAAGGAATGTTTTTTGTTCCTCCTCTTAGTTGTGAAGCTCGAGGTAATTTGGATAATATTGCTTTTATTGAAAACATCGGATCTACCACCTACAGCGGCGGTGTTTCGATTGTTACTAAATTGGGAGCTACCGTTACGGTAAACGGCAACCCTATAAGTGTTAGTCCTAACAGTGTTACCGGAAATCCAGATTATGTAACTTATAAGATATTGGGACTATCTGGGAACGTTTCCGTAGAAAGTACCGATGAGCTCTACTGTGCTTATTTTAATTACAACGGTGCAGCCACATCAGGCAGTTTTTATTCAGGTTTTCCTTCTCCTCCGGAAATTAATTTTAATATAGATTTAAACCCGTTAGGGATATGTATACCTAATGTTCGCTTAGAAGTTGCTAATCTTGGAAATTTCGATAGTATAGAATGGTTTTATAATGATGGAAGTGGCTATATTTCAACTGGTAGCCAGAGCTTAGAATACACACCAACGCAATCGGGAACTTATAAACTTGTTGGAGTTTTAACCTGTTCAAACCTAACTTTAGAGTCGGTTGAAGTCCCCGTAAGCATATGTCCTGACGATATTGACAATGATGGTATCATAGATAATATAGATATTGATAATGACAACGATGGAATCCTGAATTGTACAGAATCCTATGGCGACCAGCCGCTAGACTTAACTAATATTTTGTCAGGTAGCACATCCGTTGGAAACTACACCTTTAACGGAACAGTTACTACGGAAGGAAATACATCTTTAACACCAGTTTCTGGAACCTCTGATGGCACTATAATTTCTGAAACTCCAAATAAAAATGGAACTTCGGAAACCAGTGTTAACTATCAATTAAATTTTAATAAAAATATTCACCTAAAGGTTGAATACCCCTCAAGTACTCCATCAGGAAATGGAACTTTAACTGGAGATCAATCCTTTATTATTCGTGTACCCAACACCAGAACAATTACTCTTCTTGATCTGGATGACCAACTATTAATTGATACGAATTTTGATGGAATATACGAATCCAATGTCACGCAAATTTCAGCTTACGAAATCAGGTTTAAAATCAAAAGTAACACTTTAGCTTTTGGTCAAGGGACTTTTGGATTTTACGCAAACAATATAGACGCCCTTACTGTAATTCATAGAAACAACTCCGAAACGGGTGGCAATTATGCTGCTTTTTCAATTACTGCAACCTGCATCGATAAAGATACTGATGGCGATAATGTGCCCGATGCCTTGGATCTTGATAGCGATAACGATGGTGTTCCTGATTCTGTGGAAAATACAGGTATTTTAATACCACTATCCTACATAGATAATGATTTAAATGGCTTAGACGATAGTTATAACATTGCTTCTTTGCCCATGGATACAGATAACGATGGCGTTCCAGATTATTACGATCTTGATAGTGACAATGACGGTATTTTTGACCTGACCGAAACTGGTGCTTTAGGTACCTTTTTATCAGATACTGATATAAATGGCGTGATTGATAACGGAAGTTCTTTTGGAACAAATGGTTTATTAGATTTTGCTGAAACAAGTCCTGACAGCGGTATTACAACCTACGTATTGGACGATTTAGATAACGATACAATTTTTAGTTATATTGATTATGATAGTGATGGCGATGGCTGTAACGATGTAATTGAGGCTGGCTTTTCCGATGCCAATAACGACAATTATCTTGGTGATTCACCTACGTTAATAACAAACAATAATGGGGTTGTTACCAATGCTTCAGGTTATACCCTACCGCTACAAAATTACAACATTCCTGCTCCCATAATAATAACGGCTCAACCTATTAACACCGAAGTCTGTAACACTTACAACACTGAAATAACCATAACAGCAAATGCGGACAGCTATCAGTGGGAAGTGAGTAACGATGGTACAAACTGGCTTAATATCACAGATAACGCAAATTACAATGGTGCACAAACCGCAAATTTAATGATACTAAATGCACCAATAAATTCTAATAATTACCAATTCAGAGTACTACTTAATAAAACAGGAAACAGTTGTGGTTTATATTCGGATGTAGCTTTACTTACGGTCCATACTCTTCCCTTAATTAATACTCCAGTTACTTTAATTCAGTGCGATGATGATACAGATGGTATCAGCTTCTTTAACCTTACGGAAGTCAATTTTGAAATTTCAGCAAATGCATCAAACGAAAAGTTTAGCTATTTTACATCTCAAACTTCGGCTGAATCGGGAGATATAAACAGCAGTGACTTTATTGAAACACCAACAGCATACCAAAATGCAAACAATCCTTATAACGACACGGTATGGGCACGCGTTGAAAATGAATTTGGTTGTCCTTCAGTTGCACAAATTCAATTATCAGTTGGCGTTAGTCAAATTCCAAACGGAGCCATTAACGAAATACTGACAGCTTGCGATGACTTTTTGGATATTAATGGCATAGATAACATCAATAATGATAACAGAGATGGTATAGCATCCTTCGATTTTAGCTATGTGAAAACAATGGTAGAAAACCTGTTTACACCACAAACGCCTGAAATTAATTTTTACAGAAATGAAGCAGATGCTTTAGCCGAACAAAACGCCATTATAAACACCGCAAATTATCGTAACATAGGATACCCTGGCACACAAAATATATACATAAGAGTAGATAGTCCGGTTAGTAACGATTGTCAGGCCTTAGGACCCTATATCACTTTGGTGGTTGAAGAGCTCCCGGTTGTAAATTCTGTTTCTATACCCCGTGTTTGTGACGATGACTTTGATGGGGCTTACCCTTTTGATGTCTCTACCGTTGAGAACATCGTTTTAGGAAACCAATCTCTAAACGACATATCAATTGATTATTTTGATGCTTCCGGAAACCCTTTAAACGACTTTAATGGTTCTCCTGTTACAAGTCCTCTGCCAAACATCTTACTAATGGATAATCAAACCATTACCATTAGACTTACAAATAAAACCCCTAATGCCTGTTACGCTGAAACCACTTTAGACTTCGTGGTCGACCAACAACCGGTGGCTCATCCTGTGGCTACACAAATTTTTTGTGACGATGGTAGCGATGGAACAGCCATAAATGACGGATTACATACTTTCGATACATCTACGTTTTCAAATACCATTTTAGGGAATCAATCTAATATGGAAATCTATTTTTCATATGATGATATTGATGGAAATACCATTTCCGACGCCACTACTCTACCAAATCCTTGGGTTTCAGATTCTCAAACAATAAACGTTAACGTTATAAACCCGCTTAACACAAGCTGCGTAGCTACAACAACCATCGATTTAGTCGTTAATCCTATCCCTGAGTTTTACATTAATGAAGAAGAAATTGTTTGTACCTCAGACCCCAGTTTTACAGTTACTCTTGCACCGGTGCAAGATAATGCCAACGAAGTTTTAGAATATACATGGTTTGATGAAAACGGCAATCAAATCTCAAACGAAACAACGCTTGATGTGTCAACTCCTGGAAATTATTCTGTTACTTTAACCAATCCAGCAACTTTATGTAGTACTACAAAATCTGTTATAGTTAAAGCTTCAGAACTAGCAACGATTACACAGGATGATATCACGGTGGTCGATATTTCAGATCATAACAGTGTTACTATTAATAATCCATCAAGCTTAGGTTCGGGAACCTACCAATTTGCTTTAGAATCTAAAGATGGTTTAGTTATTTTCCCTTATCAGGATCAACCTGTATTTAATAACGTTAGAGCCGGTGACTACACTCTATTCGTCAAGGATGATATTTGCGGAATAGCTGAATTAGATGTATTCGTAATTGGTTATCGTAAATTTTTCACGCCTAACGGCGATGGCCAGAACGATTACTGGAAAATTCAAGGTTTAGATCAATCTCAAACTACAAGTATGGTTTATATTTACGATAGGTACGGCAAATTAATAAAACAATTGGATCCTTTGGGTATTGGTTGGGATGGCACGTTTAAAGGTAAAGTTCTCAGCTCAGACGATTACTGGTTTAAAGTTCAACTTACCGATGGAAGAACCTTTATGGGGCATTTTACTTTAAAACGATAATCGTTCATATTTTATGTAAATTTGCGTCATGCGTTTTAAAATTGAATCAGAATTTGATCCCACAGGAGACCAGCCAGAAGCTATAAAGCAATTAGCTCAAGGCATAAAATCCAATGAAAAATACCAAACCTTACTTGGAGTAACAGGTTCAGGAAAAACCTTTACAGTTGCCAATGTGATACAGGAAGTTCAACGCCCTACTTTGGTATTGGCTCATAACAAAACTTTAGCCGCTCAGTTGTATTCTGAGTTCAAACAATTTTTTCCAAATAACGCTGTTGAATACTTTGTTTCTTATTACGATTACTATCAGCCAGAAGCCTATATACCCGTAACTGGGGTTTACATTGAAAAAGATTTATCGATTAACGATGAAATCGAAAAAATGCGATTAAGCGCCACCTCTTCACTCCTTTCTGGCAGAAGAGATGTTTTAGTGGTCGCATCAGTTTCCTGTTTGTATGGTATTGGTAATCCTGTAGAATTTCAAAAGAATGTCATTTCGTTGGAACGTGATCAGGAAATTTCGCGAACTAAATTATTACATCGATTAGTCCAAAGCCTTTATTCAAGAACTGAAGCAGAATTTAATCATGGGAATTTCAGAATAAAAGGCGACACGGTAGATGTTTTTCCGAGTTATGCCGATTATGCGTTTAGAATTCACTTTTTTGGAGATGAAATTGAAGATATAGAGGCATTCGACATTCAAACGAATCAGGTTATTGAAAAATATGACCGCTTAAATATATACCCGGCGAACATGTTCGTCACCTCTCCCGATGTGCTACAAAATGCAATTAAAGACATCCAGGACGATTTAGTAAAACAACATGATTATTTTAAAGAAATTGGCAAACATCTTGAAGCCAAGCGTTTAAAAGAGCGTACTGAATTCGATTTGGAAATGATACGTGAATTGGGATATTGCTCAGGTATTGAAAATTACTCCCGCTATTTAGATGGGAGAAAACCAGGTACAAGACCTTTCTGTTTATTAGATTATTTCCCAGACGATTACTTAATGGTTGTTGACGAAAGTCACGTTACCATTTCGCAGGTACATGCCATGTATGGTGGTGACCGAAGCAGAAAAGAAAATCTGGTAGAATACGGTTTTCGATTACCGGCTGCCATGGATAACCGCCCATTAAAATTTGAAGAATTTGAGGCAATACAAAACCAGGTTATTTACGTAAGTGCCACACCCGCGGATTATGAACTAAAAAAAACTGATGGAATTTATGTGGAACAAATTATTAGACCAACAGGCTTACTGGATCCCGTAATTGAAGTACGTCCAAGTTTGAATCAAATTGATGATTTAATTGAAGAAATTCAGCAACGTGTAGAAAAGGATGAACGCACATTAGTAACAACGCTTACCAAACGGATGGCTGAAGAACTAACAAAGTATCTGGACCGTATTCAAATCCGATGCCGTTATATTCATAGCGATGTCGATACATTAGAACGTGTAGAAATCATGCAAGATCTGCGTAAAGGCTTATTTGATGTACTTGTTGGTGTAAATTTATTACGTGAAGGTCTAGATTTACCTGAAGTATCTCTTGTGGCCATTTTAGACGCCGATAAAGAAGGTTTTTTACGTTCGGCACGTTCGCTTACACAAACTGTTGGTAGAGCTGCAAGAAACTTAAACGGTAAAGCAATCATGTATGCCGATAAGATTACTAAAAGCATGCAGCAAACCATAGATGAAACGAACTATCGCAGAGAAAAACAAATTAATTATAATACCAAGTTTGGCATTACTCCTAAAGCACTAAATAAAAGCTTAGATAATGCCTTGGCTAAAAATTCGGTGAGTACTTATAGTTATGAATTGGAAGCCGCTAAAGCCGCCGAACCAGAAAGTGCATATTTAACCAAACCTGAATTAGAAAAAAAGATTAAAGAAAAGCGAAAACTCATGGAACAAGCAGCCAAAGCCTTAGACTTTATAGTGGCAGCTAAACTTAGAGATGAAATAAAAGGGTATCAGGACAAAATAGAAAAGCTAAAAGTGTAACACTTTTAGCTTTTTTATATGAGTTCCCTTAATAACGGGGTTTAGTTATACTGCGTTTTAAAAATATCTATTAATACATCAGGTGGAACAATTTTGTTTGGAAAACTTTCCATTAAGTATAACACCTTCGAAATAGATTCATGACTTAAACCCATTCGTAATCCAAAGTTATAGAGTTTTACAATTTTTTTAGAATCACTATGCTCATTATCTATATTCATTAATAAAACCAAACGATGAAACTGAACAATACGTTCACTGTGTGATTTTAAGTGAATATAATTAATGGGATGTTCAATGAGATAGTCGAAATCCTCACGAGAGATTTCAAGCTGCTTGGCAACACCTAGTAAAAAATTATATTCTATAGCTTTAATATCATTATCATGCTTTGCAAAAGCAATCATTTCAGACAAGAGGCTTAGTTTTTCGACTCTATTAATCATACTTTCAAGGGATTAATTAATTACACTATAAAGATACGAACAACCTTAAATTAATAATCGTAGATATATTGTATGTCGTCGAAAACAGCTATGTATTTGGTCGCTTTTTTTTATTATTTGGTCTTCTATGAAGTTTAAAATCTATAAATTTTTAGATTTTACACACTTATAGACACGCTGAAAATTCAGAAAAACACAATTATAAACATTTGATATTTAGATATTTACGATACATATAACTTTATTAAATTTTAAATTTTATTAATTTTATTTCTGTTACCTTTATAAAAATTACCAAAACGCTAGAAAACTTCTTCCTGTACTATATAATTAACAAAAAGTAATATTACTTTTGAGCACAAAATACAGATATGACAAATAACGATATTTTCAAAAAACTTAGGGTCGCACTTAAACTCAGAGACGACGATATTATTAAAATTTTAGAATTGGTTGACTTTAGAATTTCGAAAAGCGAATTAGGTGCTTTTTTCAGGAAAGAAGACCATCCAAAATATATGGAGTGTGGTGATCAAATATTAAGAAATTTTTTAAATGGTCTGGTTATACACATGAGAGGTCCAATGCCTCCAAAAAATGAAAAAAAGAAAAGCTCTTAAAATTAAGAGCTTTTCTTTTTTTTACACTTCGACAATATAATGTTAAGCAACTAACTTAATTGGAATTAAATATTTTTTACCTGGGTACAATCCCTGTGTATTTAGTTTATAATAATTAAGTTTATGCTTTAAAAAATACTCTAATTGCTCAGAATCTGATTCAACAGAAAGTATGACAATTTCATTTTTATTATTTAAAGTGAAATACACTTTTGCAGAGACCTCTTCATTGAATTCTATACTAGCATTCTTTAAAATCTTTTGAATCTCTTCTGAAATAGATTCATCTAAAGGTCGATTATCCTCATTTCTATTTGTTGCATACATTACGTTTGAAACAGCAAGAACTACTGTAATTAAAAATACTTTAATGGTTTTCATAGTTTTAATTTATTACGTTTTTTGATATTGATTTACACATCAAAATTATGTAATAAAAAAGAGTAGTGATTTACACTACTCTTATTAAAACTATATGGTAATATTACCAAATATGTTATTATGTTAAGCTTATGATAATACCTCTTGAACTTTATCTGCAGCTTCCTGAAATTCAGTTGCACTTAAGACATCTAATCCAGAGTTATCAATTAATTCTTTAGCAATATCTGCATTGGTACCTTGTAAACGTACAATAATTGGTACATTAATGTTACCCATGTTTTTGTAAGCATCAATTACACCTTGGGCAACACGGTCACAACGAACAATCCCACCAAATATATTAATTAAGATAGCCTTAACTGCTGGGTCTTTTAAAATAATTTTAAAAGCAGCCTCTACTCGAGCAGCGTCAGCAGTTCCTCCTACGTCTAAAAAGTTTGCAGGCTCTCCACCAGCTTGTTTAATTAAATCCATGGTTGCCATAGCTAAACCAGCTCCGTTAACCATACATCCAACGTTTCCGTCAAGGTCTACATAGTTTAAGCCTTTTTCACCAGCTTCAACTTCAATAGCACTCTCTTCACGAATATCACGTAAATCTATGTAATCTTTATGTCTGTATAAGGCGTTATCGTCGATAGTTACTTTAGCGTCTACTGCTAAAATTTTATCATCACTGGTTTTTAAAACCGGATTAATTTCAAATAAAGAAGAGTCAGACTTTACGTATGCTGTATAAAGGTTAGAAACAAACTTGGTCATTTCTTTAAATGCTGTACCTGATAATCCTAAGTTGAAAGCTATACGGCGCGCTTGGAATGGCGTTAATCCAACTGAGGGATCTATTTCTTCTGTAAAAATTAAGTGTGGCGTTTCTTCTGCAACTGTTTCAATATCCATACCGCCTTCGGTCGAATACATGACCATATTGCGTCCTGTGCTTCTGTTTAATAATACAGATACGTAAAACTCACTTGTTTCACTATCACCAGGATAATAAACATCTTCTGCAACTAATACTTGATGTACTTTTTTACCTTCGGCTGATGTTTGTGGTGTTACCAAGTTCATTCCGATTATTTGTCCGGCAATTTCTTCAACTTGCTCTAAGTTTTTAGCAAGCTTTACACCGCCACCTTTACCACGACCACCCGCATGTACTTGTGCTTTTATAACATGCCAACCGGTTCCTGTTTCTTCAGTTAATTGTTTTGCTGCTGCAACAGCTTCCTTTGCATTTTGCGCTACAATACCACGTTGGATACGTACACCAAAACTGCTTAATATTTCTTTACCTTGATATTCGTGTAAATTCATAATTCGCTAAATAGTTTAAGAGCCACAAATGTAAATAATCATGATAACTTACCCTAATATTTCATTGTGAAAACTTTACAAATAATAAACTTCTAATCTACTGTTAAATAATTAACATAATGTTTAACTTGTATAATTTTTTAGTTATTTATTTTTTATTGTATTTAAAGAAATATCTTTGCCAAAAATTTGAAAATTATGTTGGAGAATCAATTGCTTAAAATTGCAGAAGATTTTGGAAGTCCGGTTTACGTTTACGATGCCGAAAAAATAGAAGCTCAATATAACAGACTTACTAATGCCTTTAGTGGTGTAAAAAAGTTAAAACTTAATTATGCTGTAAAAGCATTATCAAATATATCAATACTAAAATTATTCAATAAACTAGGTTCTGGTATCGATACGGTGTCTTTACAAGAAATTGAATTAGGATTAAAAGCTGGATTCAAACCACAACAAATTATTTTTACGCCTAACGGTGTTTCTTTAGCTGAAATTGAGGAGGCTGCTAAACTTGGTGTTGAAATTAATATAGACAACCTTTCTATTTTAGAGCAATTTGGAACCAAACACCCAAATATCCCCGTTTGTATTCGTATTAATCCGCATATTATGGCTGGAGGAAATGCCAATATTTCTGTAGGACACATCGATTCTAAATTCGGAATTTCTATTCATCAGATTCCTCATATTTTACGCATTGTTGAAAATACCAAAATGACTATTAACGGTATTCATATGCATACCGGTAGTGATATTTTGGATATTGAAGTGTTCTTATACGCGAGTGAAATATTATTCGATACTGCAAAGCAATTTAAAAACCTAGAATTTATAGATTTTGGTTCAGGATTTAAAGTGCCTTATAAAGAAGGAGATATTGAAACCAACATTGAAGAGTTAGGCAAAAAATTAACTGCTAAGTTTAACGCATTCTGTAAAGAATACGGTAAAGACCTAACTTTAGCTTTCGAGCCGGGTAAATTTTTAGTAAGTGAATCTGGATATTTCCTAACCAAAGTTAATGCTGTAAAGCAAACAACATCAACGGTATTCGCACAGGTAGACTCAGGGTTTAATCACTTAATCCGTCCAATGTTTTACGGTTCGCATCACGATATTATCAACATTTCCAATCCTAACGGTAATGAGCGTTTTTACACGGTTGTAGGTTATATTTGTGAAACAGATACTTTTGGAAGTAACCGTCGTATAAAAGAAATTTCGGAGGGCGATGTTCTGTGTTTTAAAAATGCAGGAGCATACTGTTTTTCTATGGCGAGTAATTACAATTCCAGATTCAGACCAGCCGAAGTACTTTGGTACAACAATGAAGCACATTTAATTAGAAAAAGAGAAACCTTTGATGACATTATTAAAAATCAAATCGAGGTAGATTTCTCTTCTAAAAAAGAAAAACAACTGGTAAAATAAACAGCTGTTATAAAAATTATATCTATGTAAAAAAAGCTCAACCATTGGTTGGGCTTTTTAATTTTCTTGTGCGTCAAGAAAAAAGCAAGTAAAAATCATTAAAATTTCATATCTTTAACAAGACAATCCTTTCAAAAGGACAACATATTACCCCCTTGTTTACAAATACTTATCCATTTTAGTTTCCCAAATTGATTTTTTAGAAACCAATAGCATTAAATATTTTTTTAATGCCCGGCTATATAACAATTATTAATTCTAACCAAAATCAAAATTATGAGAAATTTATTGTATCTGTTACTCTTACTTCCTCTAGTAATGGTATCTCAGGAAAACGACAGCTTTTTATTAAACATGTCTGAAATTACAGTTAAACAAGGGCACGATTCACAATTTAAAAACGGTGTTACTGCCTGGAAAAAATGTTATAAAGATAACGAAGGTGATTTTAAATGGAGCATGTGGAAACGCATGCAAGGTAAAGGCAATGTATACACCATGACCAGTAGAATGGAAAATTGGGCCGAAATGGATGACGATAGCGCCGACGAGGCAGGTAAAAACTGTAGAATAAAAGTTATCGATTTAATTCTACCTCATGTAGAAAGCGTAAATTATAACCTTGCCAAACGAATGCCAAAAATTAGTAAATCAAATTCCAATATGTCCCCAGACACAAAAATAGTTTGGGTTTACAATGTGCAAATTAGTAACTATGATGGTTTTATGGAAGTTGTAAATGAGATTGAAAGTACAGTAAAAAAGGTTGAAGGCGATGTTAGAGGTAGCTGGTACAATGTTATGGGTGGTGGCCCAGAAGTTTCTGATTACTTCGTTGTTGTCCCTTTCAAAAAATTTGCCGATTTAGATGTTGAACGCGATGGCGTATGGAAAATTTATGAAAACGAGAAAGGCAAATCTAAAACCGAAGACCTAAAAGCTAAATTTAGAAGCAGCGTTTCTGAAGACTGGGCGTATATCTATAGCTATTTAGAAGATTTGTCGTACTAAGACAAATTCGAAATATTCCTTAACATAAGTACTTATAATGCTTGCTTTAGAAGTATAATTGTCACAAAACACGACTTGTAACAAGTTTAAAATGGCAATTATTAAATACTTTTAAGACAAGCATTTATATATTAACCGCTGTAAACTGACAACTACTAACTTTAATTGCTTATTATTCAGATTTTTACAAATATTTACTTAAATTAACTACTTCATAAATACTATATGAGTAAATCAACCAGAATTGAATCTATAGACATATTAAGAGGTCTCGTAATGATTCTCATGGCCCTAGATCATGTTAGAGATTATTTCCATCAAGGTGCATTTTTTAGTAGCCCCACCGATTTAGAAACAACAACACCTATTTTATTTTTCACAAGATTTATTACACATTTTTGCGCTCCTGTATTTATTTTTTTAGCAGGTACTTCAGCTTTTTTATATGGTAGCAAAAAAACAAAACCAGAGCTATCAAAATTCCTATTTACACGAGGTATTTGGCTGATCTTTCTGGAGATTATTTTAAACAATCTACTCTGGAAATTTGACCTTAATTACACCTCAATTGTTTTACAGGTAATTTGGGCTATTGGTCTAACCATGACATTACTATCCTTTTTAATCTATCTTAATTATAAAATTTTACTGGCATTTGGTATTGTAATTATAACATGTCATAATTTATTTGATAACGTCGTAATGGAAGGCAACCGTTTTTCATCTGTTTTATGGTATATTTTACATCAGAGATATGATATTGATTTGGCAGGTACAACCGTTGTTTTTGCTTATCCAATATTGCCCTGGTTGGGTGTTATGATTTTAGGCTATTGCTTAGGAAAACTTTATTTACCAAGTGTAAGTAAAAAAACCAGAAAATCATTGCTGTTTAAGATTGGTATTACTTCGGTGATACTGTTTTTTGTGATTAGAGGAATCAATGTGTATGGTGATTTAGTTCCTTGGGCTAGCCAAAGCACAACAATAAAAACAATATTATCCTTTTTTAACGTGACTAAATACCCGCCTTCCTTATCTTACGTACTCATCACGCTAGGACCTTCACTACTTTTTTTATATGGTATAGAATCGGTAAAAAATAAAATCACGAACTTCATGATTGTATTTGGACGTGTTCCTCTTTTTTATTACTTCCTACACATTTTTGTTATACACGTTTTAGCAATTGTTGGTATTCTAATTTTTGGCGGTGACTGGAAAATTATGATAATTACTGAAGCTGGCTTTAATAATGCAGCCTTAAAAGATTACGGATATTCACTATTTAGCGTTTATCTTATTTGGATTGGAATAGTTACGCTACTCTATTCTCCTTGTAAAAAATACATGATTTATAAAACAAATAATAAACATAAATGGTGGTTGAGCTATTTATAAAAACATTGTTAAAATGAATAGAATTAAAATATTTTTTATTGGTTTTTCTTTATCGGTTTCTGTTTTGTGGGGTCAAAAATTTTCAAAAGAAGTACAAAACTTTATATCTGTTGACACCACACTTGTTGCCATTACCCATGTAAAACTAATTGACGGCACTGGCAGTGCTGTTAAAAACAATCAAACTATTATTATTAAAAACAATAAAATTGAATCCATTGGCGCTTCAAATACTGTAAAAATACCTGAAGACGCCTACGTAATTAAGGGTTCAGGAAAAACAGTTATCCCAGGGCTTGTTATGCTCCATGAGCATTTGTTTTACCCAAAGTTTTTTGAAAACTGGTATAGCGTAAATCAGCTAACGTTTTCGTTTCCAAGACTATACTTGGCAGGAGGCGTAACAACTATGCGCACCGCAGGAAGTATTCAACCGCAAACCGATTTAAATATTAAAAAATGGATTCTTGAAGGTAAAATGACAGGTCCTAAAATGGATGTTACCAGTCCGTTTATAGACCGAGAAGGCGTACCAATTGCCTCAATAGGATTTATAAAAAACTCGAAGGAAGTAAAAGAAATAGTTAATTTTTGGGCAAACCGTGGGGTCACCTCTTTTAAACTATATAATAATGTTACAAAGGAGGATTTAAAAACATGTATCAACGAAGCTCATAAACGTGGATTAAAGGTTACTGGTCATTTATGCTCGGTTACTTACGAGGAAGCCTCTAATCTTGGTATTGATAATTTAGAACATGGTTTTAGGGTTTCTTCAGATTTTGTAAAAAATAAGGACAGCGATATTTGCGACCCTTTTGAAGTACGAAATGCATATAACAATGAACCTGTAAATAGCACCAGAATAAACACCTTAATAGCCACTTTAATAAAAAACGGAACGACCTTAACAACCACACCGAATGTATTCGAACCCTATACAGGTCGCGAGCTTATTCCCGGTGGTGGTGAAAAAGCCGTAACGCCAGAATTACTAAATGATGTTACCCAAATTTACAACCAATATGTAAATAAGGATTCCATAAGAGTAGCAGGATATAAAAAAAATATGATCTGGATAAAACGGTTTTATGATCAAGGTGGTAAACTTGTTGCTGGTACCGATCCTACCGGGGCAGGAAGAACAGTTGCTGGTTATGCAAATCAACACACCCTAGAACTTTTACATGAAGCCGGATTTCCTTTAGTTGACGTGGTAAAAATCTGCACTTTTAATGGTGCAAAATACTTAAATCAGGATCAAACTATTGGCACCATTGAAACGGGAAAAACAGCAGACTTAATTCTAATAAATGGCGACCTGGAATCTAATATTAACAACATAAGGAATATGGAAATTGTTTTTAAAGATGGTATAGGCTATGATTCTAAAAAATTATTCGATTCGGTAAATGGTTTAGTGGGACTTAAATAACCCGTCATTCGTATCATTATATTTTTTTAACTTAGTCGTATACTTATTTACAACCATGAAACATACTGCTATAATATATCCAATACTTTTAGTTTACATTTCTTTTTCTGCATTCAATTCATCAGCACAGGAAACTACTGTTAAAGAAGGTTTTAAAGAAGTTCAATTAACTTTTACCAATGGCGACAACCGCTATGCAAGTTACAATCCTGAAGGAACTAAAATTGTTTTCGAATCATATCGTGATGGCCTTTGGCAAATATATACCATGAATATAGACGGAAGTGCTCAGCAGCGATTAATGACTACAACCTCCAACGACAGGCGTCCGCGATGGCACCCTTCAAAAAATTTAATACTCTTTGAATCCGATCGAACTGGTACCAGCGAAATTTACTCCTGTGATTTTCAATCCGGAAACGTACAACAATACCCTATTAGCCTAAGAGGCAACAAGTATTACGCAAATTTTGCTCCCAATGGTGCTGAACTTATTTTCTCGTATGCCGAAAGGGCTGATATATTTGATATTTACGCGTGTTCAACAAAAGGTAAACGTCTAAAAAAACTAGTCGCTAATAAGCATAAAAATAGTTATCCTAACCTCTCCCCGAGAGGTGATAATTTGGTTTACTTTTCAAATAAAAATACACAAGGAGAAAGCAACATTATTTATAGTCACCATTTATATGTAAACGACAGAAACCGTTTAAGTTATTTTAAAGATGAAAGTAGTTTTCCCGACTGGTCGAACAAAAACGGAAGTCGCATTGTTTATACAGCTAAGGAAGATGAGATGTTACACAACGAAATTTTTATTATGCGTCACGATGGAACACATAAAATTCAAATTACTTATAACGATGTTGAAGACATTTTGCCTTGCTGGTCGCCAAACGATATAAATTTATTAATTACCGGTTTTAGGCAAGGTAACTATCAAATTTGTAAAATCCTTTTAAAAGAGCCCTTAAATCCAAATCAAAAACCGTTAGATTAGTTATTTTTCACTTTACCAGAAAACAAGCTTACGTTTGAAATAAATGGATTACCTGAAGCACGACGTAACATCACCACCTGTCCGCAATGCCAAACTGCATCTTCGAGAGGCCCATTTATTAAATTCCAAAAAGGCACTTCGGTACTGGCTAAATCAAACGCCCCGTTATTTGCCTTTAAAGCATCGGAAACTAATTTTAAATTGACTAAGGTTTGTTTTCGTTTAGCCTCAAAATTCAATTCATCTGTGGTAATATCTTTATTGTCTTTTAAAACACTATTTCTAAAAAACTTAGTAAGACCGTAAATATGGTCAATCGTTTCGGCAACCGTTCGTGAATCAGCTCCTAATTTATATGCCAAATCCTCCAATCGTAAACCTTCAGTTGCCCAATAATATCTAAAACCAAGCCCATCAATCATTCTGGCAGCCGTAGTTGCTGGTGTATATACTTCGGTATCATCCAAAATTTCATAATAGGGTAATTCATTTTGCTTTTGAGCAAAGCTTTGAAGCGTTAGCAAGAAAACAATTAAATATCGCATAAAGTCAAAATTTTAACCCAAATGTAATGTATCTTTATGGGTTGTCCTCTAAAAGAAATCATAAAAAAGTAATCTACTCATTTTCGAGCTGTTTTTTATATAAATGTAGATTTTCCAGAATTTCATCATCTAATTCTGGTTCTTCAATGTCTTTATACTGACATAATGTATCATACATAATCTTAGCAACGATATAACGCGCTGAATCCTTGTCGTCGGCAGGAATGGCATACCACGGCGCATAAGACGTTGACGTACGGTTTAAAGCATCTTGGTAACACTCCTGATACTTTTCCCAAAGTTTACGTTCTTTTAAATCTCCTGGTGAAAATTTCCAGTTTTTCTCCTGTTTTTCTAATCGCCTTAATAATCTATCTTTTTGTTCTCGTTTTGAAAGGTTTAAAAAGAACTTAAAAATTATAGTCCCATTTTCTGAAATATGTTGTTCAAATTCATTTATTTGTTGAAAACGTTTATCCCAAAAACCTTCGTTAACATCTTCTACGGTATTTACATCGGGCAGGTTTTCACCCAAAATATATTCAGGGTGAACCCTTGTTACCAATACATTTTCATAATGCGTTCTATTAAAAACACTAAATTTCCCACGAGCAGGGAGCGCAATATAATGACGCCAAAGGTAATCATGCTTCAATTCTAAATCCGTAGGGACCTTAAAACTGTGTACCACGATACCGCGTGTGTTGAAATCCCTAAACACTTCGCGTATTAAACTATCTTTTCCAGCTGTATCCATACCCTGTAAACAAACCAACACCGCGTATTTTCCATGGGCATACATAGTATCTTGTAATTTACCTAGTTTCTTTCTAACTTTTTTAAGCTCCTTTTTAGCATCATCGATTATTACTTTTGTTTCTAATTCTTTTAAAACAATATTTGTGTTTACTTTAAATTTATCCATAATCTAGTGGGGTTTTGAGGCTGTTAAAATTATCTTTTTTAGATAAACATTAAATATAACAATTTCTACATATTCGACGAATGACACCCTAAAGTTTAATGTTTTTGGTATTTTCGTTATACCTATTTATGTTTTAACCCTAATTTTATGAAAAATTTTTACTTCTTAATTGCATTAATAAGTTACCTGAATCTTCATTCGCAAAGCAAATGCGACGAAGCCAATTCTTACTTAGTAAGTGCTTACTCTCATGTTAAATCATCGTACGAAGCCAACAATATTAGTCACTTAAAATATTATGCACATCGTTCGCTAGAATCTATAAATCTGGCTAAAAAAACCTTATCAGATTGTAACTGTAATAAAGCTCTAGAACAAGCTAACAAAGCTTTAGAAGTTCTAGCTAAAGTGGATAACCAGCCCACTTACGAAGATGGCCGCTATTTTGTAAAGCGTGCTAAAGCGTTTAGCCAACAAAGTGTTATAGAGATTGATAAATGTGCAACTTCTAACTATAGTATGGCTCCTGTTGAAGACGACATCGATGTTAACGACACTAATGATTTAGCCGATTTAAAAAACGAACAAGCAGCACTACTTGCTCAACAAAAAGCATTAAAACTTAAAGAAGCTGAAATTAAGAGGCAGTTAGCTGAACAAAAAGAAAAAGAGCTGCTACTTAAAAAGGAACAGCTTGTTGTATCTTACACAAAGATTATTGATATGAATATTAAAACCTACAACGAAACATTGAATACCTGTAATTGTGGGCATCAAAAAATATCGATTAGTAACACGCTTAACGATACTTCAGAAAAAACTATAGCGGAGATAAAAAACTTTTACACCGAACAATTAAAATCTTTAGCAACATCGTATTTAACTGAACTAAATACATGTAATCCATAATAAAATCACACCAAGATGTTCAGTTAGTTATTTACTTGCAAATAACTGAACATCTTTTTCACTTACTTGACTTCCTCCTAATATAATTAATCGCTCAACTACATTTCGTAGTTCACGAATGTTACCTGTCCAATCGTAATCCTGTAGTAAATTCAAAGCCTCATCGGAAAACATCTTTTTGGCTGTACCATGTTCGTTGGCAATCTTTTCTGCAAAATGATTTACCAACAACGGAATATCATCACGACGATCGTTTAATGGTGGCACCTGAATTAAAATAACGGCAAGCCTGTGATATAAATCTTCTCGAAACTTACCATCGGCAATTTCTTTTTTCAAATCTTTATTTGTAGCAGCCACAACACGTACATTCACCTTAATATCTTTGTCACTTCCTACGCGTTGTATTCTACTTTCCTGCAAAGCTCTTAATACTTTAGCCTGTGCCGGCAAACTCATATCTCCTATTTCATCAAGGAAAATGGTTCCGCCGTTAGCGGCTTCAAACTTACCTGCTCTATCTTTTACTGCGCTTGTAAATGCCCCCTTTACATGACCGAATAATTCACTTTCAATAAGTTCACTGGGTATTGCTGCACAGTTAACCTCAATCATTGGTCCTTTACTACGTTCACTTTTTTGATGTAACCAATGTGCCACCAATTCCTTACCTGTACCATTTGGACCTGTAATTAAAACACGTGCATCGGTAGGAGCCACCTTTTCAATCATGTCTTTTATTTGACCAATGGCACTGCTGTCTCCTACCATTTCGAAATTTTTACTAACCTTCTTTTTAAGTAGTTTATTTTCAACAACAAGTTCTTTTCGATCTAAGGCGTTACGTACCGTATTTAACAATCGATTTAAATCTGGCGGTTTTGAAATATAATCGAATGCTCCTAAGCGCATCGTATTTACTGCTGTATCTAAATCACCGTGACCAGAAATCATCACAATAGGTATTTCTGGCTTTAGTTTTTTAGTCGCTTCCAACACTTCAACACCATCCATTTTAGGCATCTTTATGTCACAAAGAATTAAATCGTAATCGTCATTCTTAATTTTATCGATACCCACTAAACCATCTTCGGCTTCTTCTACAACGTAGGTATCGTTTTCTTCTGATAGAATTTTAACAAGTACACGACGAATTGCTGCTTCGTCTTCAATGATTAAAATTTTGGGCATAATTTATCTTTTTAAAATTCTGTATTTTTTATTTCTTTTCTTCTGTCTTAACTGGCAATATTGAGTCATTTAAACTCAGCTTAACACTTTGATTTGGTTTTTGAATAATGTTGATATCACGCTGTGGGAATGGAATACTCACATTGTGTTCTCTAAAGAGACGATCTATTTCAAAACGGATATCACTTTTAGGTGTAGGCGCGTTAAAACTATCTTCAATGGTAAATACGACCTTAAAATCTAGTGAGCTATCACCAAAATTCTCAAATCTAACCGTGGGCTCTGGATAAGGAATAACTGCCGGATGATTCGTGGCTGCCTCTATCAATAGCTTTTTAACCAATTGCACATCACTGCCATAAGCTACGCCAACAGCAACACTCTCTCTCGTAGATGTTCCATTTTGCGTCCAATTATACAAACTGTTTTCTAAATACAAATGATTTGGAATAATTAACACTTTATTATCGATAGTGACGGCTCTAGTAGTACGTAATTTTATTTCTTCAACACGACCAATTTTACCTTCCAGTTCGATAATATCACCTACATGCACGGTTTGATCTAAGAGTATAAATATCCCTGAAATAATGTCCTGGAATAAGGTTTGAAGCGCTAAACCAATGCCAATCATTAATGCGGCTGAGGCCGCAAAAATGGCGGTTACATCGAAATGTAAGGCATTTAGTGTTATTAAAAATATTATGAGGTAAACCAACCATCTAAAGTAGCCAAACACCACACCAAACTTAGCTTTTTCTTCGTTTGGTAATTTTTGAGTTATTAAACGTAAAACAATTCTTAAAATTATTTTTGTAACAATAAATGCCGCAATAATAATAAGGACATCCGAAACTGAAATACTTATTTTGTCAGTTATGTCGACATTAAAATGCAAAAAGTCCTTTATTTTTTGCCACCATGAACTTTTAGCTACAGCCTCTTCAATTTTTTCTAAATTTTCTATTTCCTGAATCATATTAATATTTAATCCATTTGATTAATTCTTTATAGCTAGGTTTTTTACCATACATTAAAATACCTACTCTATAGATTTTAGCAGCAAACCATACAGTTAGCATGAATGTAGCCACTAAAATTACAAAAGATAAACCTTGTTGCCAAAGCGGAACTCCAAATGGTATCCGCATTAGCATTACCACTGGCGATGTAAACGGTATAAATGAAAATATAGTTGAGACGGTTCCATGTGGATCTTCTATAACAGTAAATAATCCAATATAAACCGCTAACATTAAAGGTGTAATAATAGGTAGCATAAACTGTTGGGTATCGGTTTCATTATCTACAGCCGCTCCAATAGCTGCATATAATGAACTGTACAACAAGTAACCTCCAATAAAAAATAATATAAATGCAAAAATTAAATTCGTTAATGGTAAATTATAAAATGAGGATATTATACTTTGTACCTGAGCGTTTATTTCAGGATTGGCCATGGCCTGATTCATCATATCCTGCTGTGACGATTGCACAACATTTATCCCAAAAATTACAGAAATAACGGTTAAAAGAATACTTCCAATAATCAACCATATGATAAACTGAGTAATTCCTGCTAACGATGTTCCTATAATTTTACCAAGCATTAATTGAACAGGTTTTACTGAAGAAATGATTACCTCGATAATTCTACTGGTTTTCTCTTCGATAACACTGCGCATAATCATATTACCATAAATGATAATAAACATAAATAATAAATATCCAGCTGCACCTCCAAAAATTAATTTAACCACACTGTCGGTTTTCGATGTTTTTTCACCTTGAAAACTTTCCTGGGCTATATTTACTGATATTTTCGAAGCATTAATCATATCTACATCTACCCCGTTATCTAACAAATTTAAATTGGTTAATTTGGTTTCCAATTTGCTTTCTAAATCAGAGATTAATGATAACGAAGGAGACTCTTCTGAATAAAACTGAATGCTCTTTGAAGCTCGTTTTACATCCTTAAAATCACCAATATGAAGCAATCCGTAAGCTTCCGATTCTTTCGAAAAAGCTTTCGCCTCGTCAATGGACATATTGCTTAAAACATTGAAAGTTGTTTTGTCGTTACTTTTAAATACGTCATACACTAAACCAGATTCATCCAATATAGATACGTTACGCACTTTTTCGTTATTAAGCTGCGTTAAGTAGGCAACTACCGAAGCAAGGATAATCATGATTAATGGACTAACAAAAGTCATGACGATAAACGATTTGTTTTTAACCTTAGTCAAATACTCTCGCTTTATAATAAGTGGTAAATGATTCATTTTTTTATTGATTATTCTTTACAGTTTGAATAAAAATATCGTTAACACTTGGTATAAGTTCTACAAAATGAGACACCTCGCCTTTTGTTGTTAAATAATTTAGTAAATCATTCGGACTTGCTCCGTTAGACAATTGTATATTTAACTTTAATTCGTTGTCTAAGGTTTTGAAATTTGCCGGAGACACCGCGAATTTTTCTGATAATTCATGTTTTAAGATAGCATTATCATTTGCTTTTATGCCAACTTCGAAGGTGTTAATTTTATATTGTCTTTTTATGTCGATAAGTTTTCCATCAAGAATTTTATTAGACTTATTAATCAAGGCAATATCATCACATAATTCTTCTACAGATTCCATACGATGCGTTGAAAATATAACGGTCGCACCATCTTCACGAAGACGCAATATTTCATCCTTAATTAAATTGGCATTAATTGGGTCGAATCCAGAAAATGGTTCATCAAAAATTAATAATTTAGGTTGATGCAACACAGTAACCACAAACTGAATTTTTTGTGCCATACCCTTCGAAAGCTCCTGAATTTTTTTATTCCACCAATCGCCAATTTCTAAACGCTCAAACCAATATTTTAAACGTTCTTTAGCTTCAGATTTACTTAAACCTTTTAATTGTGCCAAATACAATGCTTGGTCACCAACTTTCATCGATTTGTACAAACCGCGCTCTTCAGGTAAATACCCGATATCTTTAATATGATTTTCGTTAAGTAATTCATTATCTATATGTACCGTGCCAGAATCAGGCATAGTTATTTGATTTATAATGCGAATTAATGTTGTTTTTCCGGCTCCATTAGGACCTAACAAACCAAATATGCTGCCTTTAGGAATAGACACAGACACATTGTTCAATGCCCTAAAGTTTCCAAAGTTTTTAGAAACCTGATTAACTTCTAATAAGTTGCTCATTCGTATATTTTATATTGACTAGTGAGTGGTAAAGATATTAAATGTTGCGCTACCTCATAATGGATTCGTAAGAATTTAATACCTGTCTTTTCTATTTATTTAAGGTTTTGTAAACGCAGATATGCTAAAAACAAAACCCACCCTTAAAAAGGATTAAGGATGGGAAAAAATTGCTATGAAAAAGAAAAATTATCACTAGAATTAAACTAGTGATGAATCAAATATAGTTTTTTTTTCTTAATTCCTATTAAAAAGAATTAAGAACTTTTTAAAAAACAATAGGTTAGTTTATAAATCTAAAGCCTATTGTTAATTAAGAAAACATATCTTTTACTTTTTCAAAAAATGATTTATCCGAACTTTCCGGTTTTGGTGCAAAGTGTTCATCTTCTTGCATCGATTCGAAAAATTCTCGTTGTTTTTTATTTAAAGTTTTTGGCGTCCAAACGTTCACGTGAACTAATAAATCTCCTTTACCATATCCATTAATACTAGGAATTCCTTTTCCGCGTAAACGTAAAATCTTACCAGACTGAACACCTGGTTCAATTTTTATACGAACTTTACCCGTTACAGTATCTATTTCTTTTGAAGTACCTAAAACAGCATCAGGAAAACTCACATATAAATCGTAATGCAGGTTATCGCCTTCACGTTGTAATTTTGCATGTTGCTCCTCTTCAATAACGACTATAATATCTCCAGGAATACCGTTACCAGGAGCTTCATTTCCCTTACCTGAAACCTTAAGTTGCATGCCATCAACAACACCTGCTGGTATTTTTATTGAAACAGTTTCTTCCGCAATTTTTAAACCTTGAGCATCTGCATCGGCAGGTTTTTTATCGATAGTTTCTCCTGCGCCTCCACAAGCATTACAAGGAGCAGATGTTTGCATTCTACCTAAAATGGTATTAGCTATGCGCGTTACCTGACCGGTACCGTTACACGTAGAACAAGTTTTATAGGTTGTGCCAGGTGCTTTTACCTTGCGTTTTACCTTTATTTTTTTATCAACCCCATTGGCTACTTCTTCTAATGTAAGCTTAACACGTATGCGTAGATTGCTTCCTTTGGCGCGACGTGTACCTCCGCCGCCAAAACCGCCAAAACCGCCACCAAAGCCGCCACCGAAGATATCACCAAACTGACTGAATATGTCGTCCATATTCATGCCGCCACCGCCAAAGCCGCCACCGTTTTCAAAAGCTTGGTGTCCAAACTGATCGTAACGTGCTTTTTTATCGGCATCACTTAGTACTTCGTAAGCTTCTGCTGCTTCCTTGAACTTAGTTTCTGCTTCTTTATTATCGGGGTTTTTGTCTGGATGAAATTCAATAGCCTTTTTACGATACGCCTTTTTAATTTCGGCCGCACTAGCTCCTTTACTTACTCCTAATACTTCGTAATAATCTCTTTTTGCCATGTTCCTTTTTTATTGTCCAATTACCACTTTAGGAAAGCGAATTACTTTATCTCCAAGCTTGTAACCTTTTTCAATAACGTCTATGATTTTTCCTTTTAAATCTTCTGAAGGCGCAGGTATTTGAGTTATCGCTTCGTGATTATCTGCATTAAAAGCATCACCTTGTGCAGCTTCAATCACTTCTAAACCTTTTTGTTGGAGTGTAGACTTTAATTTGTTATTAATTAACTCTACTCCTTTCAACAACTCTTTTTCTTCTGTCTTGGAAATTTCGGCATACGCTCTATCAAAATCATCTAAAATTGGTAATAACGCCACCATAACATCCTGACTTGCTGTTTTAAACAAATCAACACGTTCTTTAGAAGTCCTTTTTTTATAATTTTCAAACTCAGCAAATAAGCGTAAAAACTTATCTTTTTCTTGCTTTAATTCCTCTTGAAGCTTTTCTTCAACTGATTTTTCTTCTACCGGAGTGTTCTCCTCCACCTCAACAGTTTCGTTTTGAACAGCTTCCGCTTGCTCCTTTTCTATATCTTGCTCTTTTTTACTCATCTTTATTTCTAAATTTTTATGCAAACACTAAATCTAGTTGGCAAAAGTACTGCCATTATTATAAAAATGTCATAATGTCACGAAATAATTTTTACCGAAATTTAGAAAACTGAAGAATTAGCAGAAATTTTAGGTTTAGCTGCTATCAAATCATGCAATGCCGGTTGCAAATGATGGTGTTTAAAATAAAAACTTTTGTCTTCAATCTTTTTGCAACTTACACGTTGACTTTCAAACAAAATTGTGTGCATTTCACCTAAAACGAGTTTCATAAAAATCTTTGGAATATTTGGTAAGAACAGCGGCGCATCAACTTGATTAGCTATACTTTTAATTAATTCTAAATTCGTTACTGGATTGGGTGCCACCCCGTTATAAACACCAGACAATTGAAATTTTAAAACAAATAAAAACAATCGCGAAAGATCTTTTATGTGTATCCAGGATTGCCATTGATTCCCATTACCAAAAGCAGCTCCCAAACCTAATTTTACCGGCTTAAGCATTTCTTTAAGCGCGCCTCCATTATTCGATAAAACAAGACCTATTCTTATTTTTGAAACCACCACATCTAACTCAGAAAATGCATCAACCTCTGCTTCCCAAATTTGCGCAACTTTACTTAAAAATGAATGCGTTTCTTTTATCTTATAATCTTCTTCATAATAATTCGTATAAGAATCGGGATAAATACCAATTGCACTAGCCGAAATAATTTGTTTTATATGATGCACTTCACCTTTTAGACTGTTTACTAACAATCGCGTAGAGTCTTGTCTACTAGATATTATTTCCTTTTTATATTTAGATGTCCAGCGTTTAGAAATTGTTGCGCCAGCTAAATGTATTATAGCATCGACATTGTAGAAACAAGCCTTATCAATTTCCTGAGTCTTAGGGTTCCAATAGAATCCTTGATAATCTTTTTCTTGTTTAATTTTAGATTTGCTGGTTGTTAAGTAATTTACCTGTATATTTTTTTTTAGACAACTTTTAGTTATCTCGCTTCCTATTAAACCTGTTGCTCCGGTTATTAAAACTTTCATATATATTGTTTGATCGAGAAAAAGTGCACTTCGTTAAAAAACCTCTTAATTTAAAGTGAACCTCATGTCATTTAGTTAAAGTTACAAAAGAGACCAACCAAAAACTATAGATTTATACTAGGTTTAACATAATTTCTCAATTAGGCTTCTCATTTTACCTATACTACTCTTTTAGCCTCCTTTATCTCCAATTAAAACTACAATCATCGCAAATCTTCTTTGAAAGCTCTAAGCATTTCTCTTTTTCCCGGGGGGCCAGGTAACTTTTCTACTTTAAACTCTACTGCCTGCATAGCCCTACGTACACTTCCTTTTGCCGCGTAGGTTACTAAAACACCATTTAATTGAAGTGCATCATACATTTTCTGAAAAATTGATTCGGTCCATAATTCAGGTTGAACGCGTGCACCAAAAGCATCAAAATATATTAGATTATACTTCGCCTTTTCGTTAATCTCATTAAAAAAGCGTTTTTGTTTAATAAGAGTAAATTTAGATGTTACGTTATGCGACTCTTCCCAAGTTACATCGTGTAAATTATAAAATAGCTTTGCTTTAGTTTTAGCATCTAATTGTTCCGGATAATTTAACTGATGAATTTCATCTTTTAGAACAGGATAACCTTCAACACCATAATAATTTATGTTAAGTTCATATTTTTCCGATTCAAGTAAGGTTATAAAAGCATTTAAGCCTGTTCCAAAACCTATTTCCAAAATTGAAACTGAAGAAGTACCTGAATTCGTTTCAATAATATGGTGCAAACCATGTTTTATAAACACATGATAAGCCTCTTGAATAGCTCCATGTTTTGAATGATACTGTTCATTCCATTGTGGTAAATGTATGGTTGAACTCCCATCTCCTGTTATAACTACTTCCCTTTTCAATTATTTTTTCTTAATGTAAATTTCGTTGTTCGTATTTATTTCTAAACTTTTCTTTTTAATCACTTCATATAACTCTTGTTTTTTTGAAAGAAAAGAGCATAAATTAAAGAATTAATAAAAATAATTCAATTTAAACCGATTTAATTAAATTTTATATTGAATTGTTGTAAATATACTGCTTTTTTAAAAACGTTTTTACTTAAATTTGTAGCATAAAACTAATGCTATTTATGAACTCAACAATCAACCACATAGAGGTTATTAAATCGGAAACATCAAAATTAAAAGATGTAGATTTCGACAACCTAGCGTTTGGAAGTGTTTTTTCAGACCACATGCTAGAATGCAATTTTAAAGACGGAAAATGGCACGCTCCCAAGGTTGTCCCTTACCAACCAATAACACTAGATCCTTCGGCAAAGATATTTCACTATGGACAATCTGTTTTTGAAGGAATGAAAGCATATAAAGATGCTAACGAGGATGTTTATTTGTTTCGCCCACTAGATAACTTTAAGCGTTTAAATATTTCAGCTAAGCGTTTAGCGATTCCTGAATTACCAGAAAATTACTTTATGGATGGCTTAAAAGCATTATTAGAAGTGGACAAAGAATGGATACCTAAAAAAGATGGTAGCTCATTATATATTCGTCCGTTTATATTTGCTTCTGGTAATGGTTTCCATGCCTCACCTGCTAACGAATATAAATTCATTATTTGTACTGCTCCTTCTGGTGCTTATTTTTCTGGAAAAGTAAAAGTATTAATAGAACAAACCTATTCGCGTAGTGCTAACGGTGGTGTTGGATTTGCTAAAGCAGGTGGTAACTATGCCGGTCAATTTTATCCGACTCAGCTAGCAGTTGAAAAAGGATACCAACAAGTTATCTGGACCGACGATACAAGCCATGAATATATTGAAGAAGCTGGTGCGATGAATATTTTTGTGCGCATAAACGACACTTTAATCACTGCGCCAACGAGCGATAGAATTTTAGATGGAATTACGCGAAAAAGTATTGTGGAATTAGCGACTGCTGAAGGTTTAAATGTTGAAGTAAGAAAACTCTCGGTACATGAAGTAGTCGAGGCTGCTAAAAATGGTTCACTAAAAGAAATGTTTGGTGCAGGAACTGCTGCCGTAATTTCTCCTATTTCTGGTTTTGGCTACAAAGATCAAGATTTTGAATTACCTGAATTGGAAGAAACTTTTGCCGGTTTCCTTAAAAAACGCATTACAGATATTCAAACGAACAAAGTTGAAGATCCTTTTGGATGGCGATATAAAGTAGACTAATTAAATGTTTAGTTTATAGAAAACAAAAAGAGAAGCTAAAAAGCTTCTCTTTTTTTATTTGTCCAATATGGATGCTATATTTGGTTTAAAGTAATTTGGACCTTTCAAGACCTTGCCATCTTTACGATAAATGGGCTGCCCATCTTCTCCTAATTTACTCATATTACTACGCTGTATTTCTTCAAAAACCTCCTCTATTTTATGTTGCATACCATGCTCAATTATGGTTCCACATAAAATGTATAACATATCGCCTAAGGCATCGGCAACCTCGATTAAATCATTATTATTTGCTGCTTCCAAATATTCTTCGTTTTCCTCCTTCATCAGATTAAATCGTAAGGTATTCTTTTCTAAGCCCAAGTTCGCAGTAGGTGTTTCTTTATGCCCAATTTTAAAGGCCGTATGAAATGCCTTTACAGCTTCAATTTTATTTTTCATGTATTAAATATATTTGTAATCCATTTACAATAATAGAATGACTTTTACTTATTTTTGCCTAAAATTAATTATATGTTTAGTAACGGTCAAATCATTTTCGGGATTATATTTTTTATAATTTTTTCGATTATAATAGGTTTTATGTACCGAAAAGATTTAAAACTTCATAAGAAATTTTATAAAGGGAGTATTTGGATGCTATTTGCTTTTATAGGTTTTATACTGTTAATTGTTGCTATTAAATTTTTCTTAAAATAATACGCAACCTTTTAACGTTTTATGCATCAAGTTAATAACTAACTCAAATACTTTATTATGGATTTCTTGATTTTAATTGGGTGTTTACTTTTTATTAATGTGTGTCTTCTAATTTTTAGCGTAAATAAAAAACCAGAGCCCTAAAAGTTTTCCATAAACTTAATTTACAAGTACTGTTACAAAAATAAACTTCTGTAATTCATTCTTTATCTAAAGGATTCTGTTTGTTTTCTTTAGGCATAACTAGCGGTTTTAATTTTCTGTTGGCAGAAAATTATAACGCCTGCTATAATCTAACATTTGCTCAGCAAAACTATCGGGTTGTGTTATTTCAATGGCCGTAATTTCTCCGTTTTCATTAGTTACTGAAACTAGTACAGGGTTTACAAATCCACTGTAAGGAGCCGATTTAAATTGTTCATTACGGTTTAAAACTTCGGCATGTAAATCTTGATCTACTTTAACGCCATAGCCTTCAACCAAGGCTTCAACGGCATAAAAATCACCTTCAGATTTTATACGTTGTGTTTCACGCAGTAAATCGCCAAACAACTTATGTAACTTGGCATAATCGGTAATATTGTAAAATGTTTTACCATCGCGCGTTACTTTCTCTATCACATTATCGGCTTGTCCTTTATCGAATACCCACGCTGAAACCCATTGTCTGTTTCGCATATGGGCTTCCTCTACATCATCACCCAATTTTAATCGAATTAATTGAGTCATTAAACCATTACGAATGTAACCATCGTAAGCAGCTTTACCAACTTTTTCCCAATCCTCAACCAATCCTAATTCTTGTAATTTTGGATCATATAAATAGTATAGTGCTACCAAATCTGCACGTCCCTCTTCGAGGGTAGATGCATAATTTTTGAGTGTTTCCTTGGTTTCACCAACTCCTGGATTTAATCGTCCTGAAGCGTGCCCTACAACTTCATGCAAAGCTGTATGTAATTTATCGGCTAACTGACCATAAGTTTCTTCTAGTTTAAGTTCTTCTTCATCGTGAACGAATTCCTTTAATCGTTCAGAGCCACCTGAATTATTGTATGCTGCCACAATATTCCCCAGTGAAACTGATTTACTCCCTACCGCCGTGCGAATCCAATTGGCATTAGGTAAATTAACACCAATAGGTGTACTTGGTGAAGCATCACCAGATTCACCTGCAACATTAACTACTTTATACGTCACACCTACTACATTTTTCTTTTTATGTTCTTCCATAAGTGGTGAGTTATCTTCAAACCATTGCGCATTATCAGACAACACAGCCATCTTCTTTGACATATCGAAATCTTTTATTTGAACGATACTTTCGTAAGAGCCTCTGTACCCTAGTGGGTCATTATAAACTTCAATAAAACTATTTATATAATCGATGTTACCTTCGGTAGCAGCAGTCCATGCTACATTATAATCATCCCACGTTTGTAAATCTCCTGATTTGTAATAATCTATTAATAAACCAAGCGCTTCACCTTGTGCTTCGTTTTCTGCTTCGCCTTTAGCTAACTCTATCCATTTAATAATTTCATCAATAGCTTGTCCATACAAACCTCCTGATTTGTATACCCTTTCTTTTAAAACACCATCATCTTTTATTAATTGAGAATTTAAACCAAAGGACAAGGGCTTAGTAGGGTCGGGTGAACTTTTTGTTTTATAAAATTCTTCAACATCGTCATTTGTAACACCTTCTCCATAAAAATTAGTTGCAGATTCGGCAACATTATCTATTCCTTTTGCCAAGTTAACTTTTTTGGTGTCGTCGTTATTAAAAATAACATTAAAGGCATCTCCATCCAGTTTGGTGCCTGTGGCATCTAATAGCATTTTTAAGTAATCTGAAGTAAAATCTGGTTTTAACTTATCATTAGAATAATGGTGATGAATACCATTACTAAACCATACGCGCTTTAAATATACCTCGAATGCCTTCCAGTTAACAGAAGTTTTATCACCGTTATATGAAGTGTAAATTTGCTCTAAAGCCTTACGGATTTTTAAATTGTGCTTATAATTTTGATCCCAAATAATATCTCTTCCAGACAAGCCTGCCTGCGTTAAATAATACACTAACTTTTGTTCTTTTAATGTAAGGTTTTCCCATCCAGGAATTTGATATCTTAAAACTTTATATCAGCAAATTCCTCTACATTATAACTAAAAGGTGTTGTGCCCTTTTTTTCTTCTACTCCCACCGTTTTATCATTGTTAACACAAGAAAACATAATGACCGCAAATCCTAAAACCCCTAATATTTGTTTAATTTTCATTTGATTAAAATTTAAATGAATTATTAATTAAGAATAATTCATTAGTAAATACTGATTAATTTTTATTTAAATGTCTACAAATGTAATAATTTATCAATATAGAAATACAAAATGCTTATCTTTGATAATCACCTGATTTAGAAATTACATCAAATAATGAAAGCCTTTAAATATATTTTGTTTCTACTGTTAATTGCTGTTATTGGCACATCAATTTATGTCGCTATACAACCGAACGATTTTATTGTTAGTAGAACAAGAACTATCGAAGCTCCTGCATCAATAATTTATAATAACGTTATCGATTTTAAGAATTGGAAAGATTGGTCGTCTTGGGTAGAAGCCGATTCCGATATCAGGCTTATTTATCCCGAACAAACTTCAGGTATAAACGGTTCATACACATGGGAAGACGAAAGCGGCATAGGTACAATGACCACACTTGAAACGGTTCCAAATGCCACCATTTCTCAAGAAATGCAAATCGCAGATTTCCCCTCGTCTAAGGTAGACTGGACTTTTAACCCGAACCCTGATGGCACAACCGATGTTACCTGGACTATCGAAGGCAAAAATTTACCCTTCGGCTTTAAAGCTTATACAGCTTTCACTGGAAGTATGGAAGAACAGATTGGCCCGCATTACGAACGTAGTTTAGAAAAGCTAGACAGCATCGTTTTAGCACAAATGAAAAGATATTCAATCAAAGTTAATGGTATTACAAATCATGCCGGTATAAACTATATTTATATGTCCACGGTATGCAAAATTAATGAAGTTGCAACCGAAATGGATAAACTTTTTAAAACTCTAAATGGGTTTACACAAAATCATAATATAACCACCTTTGGAGCACCTTTTGTTATCTACTCATCCTGGGACGAACCTAATAACAGTGTGCAATTTTCTTCTTGTTTACCTGTAAATGAAGAACTAAATCCAATTTCTAGCAATGTTCAAATAGGCAAACTGGAGCCCTTTAAAGCAGTTAAAACTACTCTAAAAGGGAATTATAGCAACCTTAAAGAAGCGTGGGATAAAGCCTTACAATATGTACCTGATAACAGTTTAGAATTTCGAGTTAATGGTCCTATGATGGAAGTTTACATTACAGACCCAAATAACACGCCTAATCCTGCAAATTGGGTAACAGAAATTTATATTGCCATTAAAGACAATTAAAGATTTAATACTTTTTAAAAACCTTAACGCCTGCTTCTATTCGTGTTCTCAAATAATTTTCTCTGGGCACAATAGGACATGAATATTTATCGTTATATGCACAATAAGGGTTATACGCTTTATTAAAATCGATAATCATAGTATTGCCTTCTGGAATTTCTGCATCAATATAACGACCTCCACCGTAACTTTCTTCACCACTGGTTTCATCTAAAAACGGCAGAAACAAATAATCTTCCAAGCCTTCCTGAGTCATTAAATCCTTATCCTGATATATATTTAATTCCATTTTTTTTCCATGCAACACAAAATGTAAAACGCCATAAATACGTTTATGAGAAATACGACTGGTGGTAGTTTTCATAGGAACAAATTCTGAATTTGGTGTTAATTCTAGTGTTGCAGTGACGATGTAACTTGAATCAAATGGAAAAAACTCTAAACCGTTAAACGTTTTAATATCCTCGTCTTTTAAAGGCGATGTTGAAGCATCTTTGTATTCGGCATTTAACTTCCGTTGAAAATCGGTTTCACCCAAGTTATATTGCTTTTTATTCTGACACCCGGCTATTACAAAAACGCATAACATTATCGCATATTTCATTTGAATAAATTTAGATTCCAAAAATACAACTTACAATTATTTTATATAAGTTTGTAATTCAAAACATTAAAAAATGCACTTTATTATAACAATGTCTAAGAAGCAGTATACCTCTGTAAATTTAAGAGGTCGGACTTGTTATGTATTGTGGTGATATCATTATAAAACATTACTATTATAAAAGTCCGACCTAACCGTCGGACTTTTTTATTTTTAACATTCTCTAACCAAGCAATGAAGCTACTATTAAAAAATTACATAAACACCTTTAAAGGGTTATCCAAAGAAATTTGGTGGCTGGCATTAATAACATTTATTAATCGTGCAGGAACAATGGTTATTCCCTTTTTATCTCTATATCTAAAGGAAGATTTACAGTTTTCAGTAAGTCAGGTTGGTTGGATCATGAGTGCATTCGGATTAGGTTCGGTAGTAGGCTCATGGATTGGCGGAAAATTAACCGATCAAATTGGCTATTACAAAGTCATGGTTAGAAGTCTGATAGCTACTGGCATTCTCTTTATCGCACTGCAAAAGCTAAATACATTTACGTCTATTTGTATTGGCATCTTTATAGTAATGTTGGTTGCCGATGCCTTTAGACCTGCTATTTTTGTTGCTTTAAATGCTTACAGCAAACCAAAAAATAAAATTCGATCACTTACTCTAATTCGATTAGCTATAAACCTGGGTTTTTCTGCAGGTCCAGCCATAGGAGGTTTAATTATAACTGGTTTGGGCTATCGTGGTTTGTTTTGGGTAGATGGTATAACTTGTTTACTGGCTGCTATAGTTATGATAGTCGTACTAAATCCGAAAAAGGCCAAAGTGCTTGATGATCTTACAAATGAAAATCCTGTATCGGTTTATAAAGACAAAGCTTTCCTGATATTTTTTATAGCCATGGTATTGTTTGGTATTGTTTTTCTTCAATATTTCTCAACCATAACTATATATTACAAAGATATACATATGCTAAGTGAATTAGAAATAGGTTTAATTCTGGGATTAAATGGTTTGCTAATTTTTATATTTGAAATGCCTTTAATTAAATGGCTAGAAAATACGGCGTTCACAAAACTAGGCTTAGTATTTTTTGGATCAGTGCTCACAGGCTTAAGTCTTTTAATTTTAAACTTTACATCGTGGTCAGGCATTTTAATCATAGGTATGCTTTTAGTTACATTTGGTGAAATGATAGCCTTTCCGTTTTCAAATGCTTTCGCTATTGAACGTGCTAAAAATGGAAGTCAAGGCGAATATATGGCCTTGTATTCTATATCATTTTCGATAGCGCATATTTTCGGACACAACACAGGATTGCAATTAACAGCTAACTTAGGATATAATAATACATGGTATATAATTGCCGGTATTGCTGCAATTTGTGCAGTAATATTATTCACATTAAACAAAAAATTGAACAAAATAAATTAAATGAAAAATAAATTCGACGTTTTAATTATTGGTGCTGGTCCCATAGGAATAGCTTGCGCATTGGAGTGTAAAAAGCGAGGTTGGTCTTATTGTGTTATTGAAAAAGGAGCTTTAACCAACTCGCTTTTCAACTACCCAAAAAATATGACATTTTTTTCTACTTCAGAGAAATTAGAGATTGACGACATTCCATTTATAAGTAATAATCCGAAACCAAATCGAGATGAAGCTTTGGAATATTACCGTAGGGTAGTAACCAGTAATGAACTAAACATTAAGTTGTATGAAAAAGTCCTTAGCATTAATAAAACCGAAGGAATTTTTAATATATCAACTTCAAAATCAAACTACACCTCACAACGCGTTATTATCGCTACAGGATTCTACGATATTCCTAACTTAATTGGCGTTCCAGGTGAAGAATTACCTAAAGTAACTCATTACTACAAAGAAGCACACAATTATGCCTTACAAAATGTTATTGTTGTAGGCGCAAGCAATTCATCGGTTGATGCCGCCCTAGAAATATGGCGCAAAGGAGGTCATGTTACCATGGTGGTAAGAGGCGACAACATTGGGGAGCGCGTAAAATACTGGGTTAGGCCCGATATCATGAATCGCATAAAAGAAGGTAGTATAAAAGCCTATTTTAATTCTGAAATCACAAAAATAGACGTCAATACGGTAAACATAAAAACCCCATATGGCTCTGAAATTTTAGATAACGATTATGTAGTAGCGCTAACTGGTTATTTACCCGATTTTGAATTTCTAAAAAACAGCAACATTACCCTTTCAACTGATGGCAAAAGTATTCCAAATTATAATCCGGAAACTATGGAATCAAATATTCCTGGATTATATTTAGCTGGCGTTATTTGCGGGGGTACTGAAACACACAAATGGTTTATCGAAAATTCACGTATTCATGCTAAACTTATCGCAACTCACATAGAAACTAAAGAAAAAACTATCTAACAATGAATTTAAATCAAATTACAATTCCTTCGCAGAATTTAGAGAAGGCTACCGAATTTTATAAAATATTAGGATTACACCTTATAGTGGATTCAATTCATAAGTATGTTCGATTTGAATGCCCAAAAGGTGATAGTACATTTTCTATTCATCACGTCGATACTTTGGCAAGCGGAACCGGAATAACTATTTATTTTGAAGTAGAAAATCTAGATGCATCGGTTAAAAAACTTCAACAACGAGATATTAAATTTAACAGCCTTCCTGAAGATAAGCCGTGGTTGTGGCGTGAAGCCCATTTAAACGACTTAGATGGTAATCATATCATATTGTATCATGCGGGTAAAAACAGGAAAAATCCACCCTGGCGCATTAATTAAGAATGCTACGCCTTATTAGTTGAAACGTACCGAAGACTATTTAATTGGTTTTATTTCCTTAAATCTGGTTACATGCGACAACACAATTTGTGTTTTGGTTTCACCATAAATAATTAACTGATCAATAAAGGTCTCTAAATGTTTTTGATTTTTTAAAACCACCTCCATGACAATATTTTCATTTCCTGTAATTCTATAACAGTTCAATACCTCATCGTAAGTTTTAACCTTTTCCAAAAAAGGTTTTAACTTACCTATAAAGGCTCGCAAAGTTATAATTGCTTTTAATTGATATCCCATATCTAATGGCGACACTACGGTTTTGTATCCTAGAATAATTCCAGCATCTTCCATTTTCTTTATCCGTTCCGAAACTGCTGGTGAACTAATACCAACTTGACGTCCTATTTCGGCATTAGACTGCCTTGCATTCTGCTGTAAACACTTCAATATCTTCCAGTTAAGCGCATCTAATATCATTTAAAAGTTATTTTACGATAAAAAATTAATATTTAAAGTAAATATACGCATTTACTTTAAATATTAAAGCTGATTATGAAGACTAGTCAGTAATTTTGATAAAAACGCTAAAGAGAAAAAGATGAAGTCAACCAATACCCCACCAAACCTATCGGATTTACCGATTTATAGAAAAGCGTTAGAAATATTCACGCTTTCTCAAAACATTTCATCGTATTTAAATCACGATTTATCCGAACTAAAACCTGACGGTTCTGAGGATAATAATATTTATTTTTCAGGAGATATTGTACAACAATCTATTTCATTAGCTCCCGAAATTGCTAATGTGGAATTAGAGCGTTACTCAGAAAAAAGACATAAGCATATTGCAGCGCTTAAACGTCTCACTAATAAATTATACAGAAACTCGTATCGTTTAGAAAAATCGAACAGTAACGGGAAAGATTTTTTACCTATTTTACGAAGTGAATTAAAAAAATTCAAACAATTACAGCGTACTTGGTTACTGACTTTGTAAGTAGTTGATTCATCAGACTTCTTTTTCTACTTTTAATTAGATATTTATAAAACATAAACGCAGAATGAATGCCATTTTTTACATCGCTTTCACTCTGCATTTTTTTTATTAGTATCTATAAGATACATTAAACTCTTACGCTACAAAAAGCATTAAATTAAAAAGTATTTTTCTTCAATAAATTAAAACATTAAGGTTCAACTTAGCTTGCTTTATCCAGCCTTACAATATAACTATCTGTAAGATAGTATTTTTCAGATTTAATCACGTTTAATAACCAGTCTATATGATTTTTAGACTTTCTGTTGAATTTATACTTTAGGGTCGCTTCCATAATACTGTATTTTAAATTAAACATATTATTGAATTTTTGGGAAGATTTAAGATAACTAAGAATTACACTTTTACATAAAATTCTAGTCAACAAACACATTTAATCCTTTTACTTGCAGCGACTTACAAAAACATCCGATAAAATACACTCATAAAATTCATAAAATTTGAAAAAAAAATCCCGAGCTGCTACTCGGGATGATTTTTATTAAGGATTATAATTCAATTACATGTTACGTCTATATTGTCCACCTACCTCAAATAAAGCATCTGTAATCTGACCTAAAGAACATACTTTAGTTGCTTCCATTAAAACTTCAAACACATTATTATTAGTAACTGCAGCTTCTTGAACCTTAGTTAATGCAGCTTCAATCTTATTTTCGTATGTTTTATGCAGATTTTCTAAAGTTTTAATTTGAAATTGTTTTTCTTCTTCGGTGGCACGAATTACCTCTTTAGGTTGAATTGTTGGAGAACCTTTACTACTTAAAAATGTATTCACACCAATTATCGGAAAATCGCCATTATGTTTCAATGTTTCATAATACAAGCTTTCTTCCTGTATTTTACTGCGCTGATACATAGTTTCCATAGCCCCTAAAACCCCACCGCGTTCGGTAATTCGATCGAATTCAAGTAATACAGCCTCCTCCACTAAATCGGTTAATTCTTCGATAATGAAAGCGCCTTGAATAGGATTTTCATTTCGAGCTAAACCTAATTCCTTATTAATTATTAATTGAATAGCCATAGCACGTCGCACAGATTCTTCGGTAGGTGTAGTAATGGCCTCATCGTAGGCATTCGTGTGTAATGAATTGCAATTATCATAAATCGCATAGAGCGCTTGAAGTGTGGTACGTATATCGTTAAAATCAATTTCCTGCGCATGCAAACTTCGTCCTGAGGTTTGAATGTGATATTTTAACATTTGTGCTCTTGAGTTGGCGCCATACTTTTCTTTTAATGCTTTTGCCCAAATTCTACGAGCCACGCGACCTATTACCGCATATTCAGGATCGATTCCATTGGAAAAGAAAAACGATAAATTTGGTCCGAATTTATTAATATCCATCCCTCTGGAAAGATAATATTCTACATACGTAAACCCGTTCGATAAAGTTAACGCCAATTGCGTTATAGGATTAGCTCCTGCCTCAGCTATATGATAACCTGAAATGGAAACTGAATAAAAATTTCTGACATTATTATCTATGAAATACGCCTGCACGTCCCCCATTAATCGAAGCGCAAATTCTGTTGAAAATATACAGGTGTTTTGAGCTTGATCTTCTTTTAAAATATCGGCCTGAACGGTACCCCTAACCTGAGCAATGGTTTTTGATTTAATATCGTTGTATACTTCTAAAGGTAATACCTGATCACCAGTAACACCTAATAACATGAGCCCTAATCCATCATTTCCTTCTGGCAATTCTCCGTTATATATAGGACGTTTAATGCCTTTTTCCTTATAAATTGCTTCAATTTTATCTTCAACTTCTTTTTCTAGTCCCTGCTCCTTAATATAAAGTTCGCATTGCTGATCGATAGCCGTGTTCATAAAAAAGCCTAATAGCATAGGCGCAGGACCATTTATTGTCATACTAACCGATGTCATGGCATCAGCCAAATTAAAACCGGAATACAACTTTTTGGCATCATCCAAACAACAAATACTCACTCCGGCATTACCAATTTTCCCGTAAATATCTGGTCGATAATCCGGATCGTTACCATAAAGAGTAACGCTATCGAAAGCCGTAGATAATCGCTTTGCAGGCATTCCCAAACTAACATAATGAAACCTTCGGTTAGTTCGCTCCGGGCCACCTTCACCTGCAAACATTCGCGTAGGATCTTCACCGGTGCGCTTAAACGGATATAAACCTGATGTAAATGGGAATTCTCCAGGAACATTTTCTTGTAAAGTCCAACGCAGGATATCCCCCCATGCTTGATACTTTGGCAAGGCCACTTTAGGAATTTTTGTATGCGATAACGACTCAGTGTGTGTTTCAATTTTAATGTCCTTATCTCGAACTTTAAATGTGTAAATTGGATTTTTATACTTCTCAACTTTTTCTTGCCATCCGATTAGGGTTTCCCAATTATAAGGATCCAGATTCATTTTTACTCTATCGAACTCAGCAACAAGAAGTTTTACAAAATCCGCATGTGCATCGATATGTACTAATCCTTCTATATTAATTCCACCTTTTTCCAGCTGTGGGATATCTCCTGATACCGATTCTATCGTCTTATATATACCGAATAACTTTTGCGCAACTTCTACCTGCTCTTTTACTGTTTTATCATAAGCCCGATTCGATTCGGCTATTTCAGATAAATATCGTGTACGGCTTGGCGGAATTACAAAAATCTTTTCACTCATTTCCTGAGTCAACTGAAATGATGAATGTAATTCGCTTTTCGTTTTCTCAACGATTTTATCCATTACTGCCCTGTATAGTGCATTCATTCCAGGATCATTAAATTGCGAAGCAATCGTTCCGAAAACAGGCAAATCATCGTGATTGACTTCCCACAATTCATGGTTTCGCATGTATTGCTTTTTAACGTCGCGTAAAGCATCGAGGGCGCCACGTTTATCAAATTTATTTATGGCTACCAAATCGGCAAAATCGAGCATATCAATTTTTTCTAATTGGGTAGCCGCTCCAAATTCCGGGGTCATTACATACAAAGACACATTACTATGCTCGATAATTTCGGTATCCGACTGTCCAATACCAGAAGTTTCCAAAATAATTAAATCATATTGTGCTGCCTTTAAAACCTCTACAGCTTCATTTACATGTTTTGATAGGGCTAAATTAGATTGACGGGTAGCCAAACTACGCATGTATACTCTAGGATTGTTAATCGCATTCATTCTAATACGATCGCCCAACAGAGCTCCGCCTGTTTTACGCTTAGATGGATCTACAGAAATAATCCCCACCGTTTTCTCTGGGAAATCTATTAAAAATCGACGCACAAGTTCATCGACTAACGACGATTTACCTGCTCCACCAGTCCCTGTAATGCCTAATACAGGCGTTTTTGAAGATTCATTTTTATTATGTATTTCTTGTAATGCATCTTTAGCTACTTCAGGAAAATTCTCGGCCGAGGAAATAACCCGAGCTATGGATTGGATATTTTTATCTTCCAATTGATTTACCTCACCGTTCAATGTATCGCCTACGGCAAAATCTGATAGCTTAACCAAATCGTTTATCATTCCTTGTAAACCAAGTTCTCTGCCGTCATCAGGAGAGTAAATACGGGTAATGCCATAATCCATGAGTTCTTTTATTTCCTCAGGAAGGATGACCCCGCCGCCGCCGCCAAATATTTTGATATGCGACGCACCTTTTTCCTTTAGCAAATCGTACATATACTTAAAATACTCATTATGACCACCTTGATATGAAGTCATTGCTATAGCATTAGCATCTTCCTGAATCGCCGTATTAACCACTTCTTCAACACTTCTATCATGTCCTAAATGTATTACCTCTACGCCGGTAGATTGAATAATACGTCTCATTATATTTATTGCCGCATCGTGACCGTCAAAAAGTGACGCAGCAGTAACAATTCTAACTTTATATTTTGGTTTATAAGGAGCTGTTCGCATCTTTTCAAATAATTAAATAATATAACTTTATAAGGTTCAAATTTACGAAATATTCAAAAAAATCTACTATTTACAAATGATTATCTAAATTTTAAAGAACCATTTTCATACTAACTTTTTTTTAGGTTAATTTTGAGTGACTTATATAACACTATGAACAAAATTACCATTTTAATTCACTGTAAAGACCGCCCTAACATTATAGCGACGGTAACCAATTTTATTGCTAAAAATCAAGGAAACATTGTGTATATCGATCAGTTTGTTGATCGTGAACAGAACGAGTTTTTTATGCGATTGGAAAGTGAATTTACAGAAAATACTTTTAACACAGAGGACTTTAAAGCGTCATTCAAATTAAACTTAGCCAAAGTATTTAAAATGAAATGGCGCATTTATTCTTCAGAAAGTAAACCTAAAATGGCTTTATTTATTTCGAAATACGACCACTGTTTGTACGATATCCTTGGGCGTTATAATTCAGGTGAATTAAATTTAGAAATTCCTTTTATCATTAGTAATCATAAAGATTTAAAACCAATTGCTGATAGTTTTAAAATTCCATTTTACCATATTCCTGTTACTAAAGACACAAGAGAAGAGGCGGCTAAAAAACAATTGTCACTACTGGAGGAACATGGTATAAGTTTTATTGTTTTGGCACGCTATATGCAAATTATTCCTGAATTGCTTATAGATAAATTTCCTAATAAAATTATAAACATACATCACTCATTTTTACCTGCATTTATTGGCGCTAAACCCTACCATTCAGCCTATAAAAGAGGGGTAAAAATAATTGGAGCAACAAGTCATTACGTTACCGAAGAATTAGATGGTGGTCCGATAATCGAACAAGATGTTACTCGCGTGACGCATGCACACTCGATATCAGACTTAATAGCAAAGGGTCGTGATTTAGAAAAAATTGTTTTAGCTAATGCCATTAAACTTCATGCCGAGCGAAAAGTTATGGTGTATAATAATAAAACTGTGATTTTCTCTTAACCTAAGATTGTAATTCATAAATTAAATTTATACATTGCAAGTCACTCATTATCAAGAGTTAACATGTTGTATTATGTAACTATTTTCAACTAATTATAATTAACTATTATTCTATGTTTAATTAGGTTGAATTTAGTTTTATACATATAGCTATGTGACAATCTCTTCTAATAAGTGTCTCAAATCATGTATAAACCATTGACTAAATTTAATTTTATGAAAAACAGACTATTCTTTAGCCTTGCTCTATTGTTGGGTATAGGCTACTACTCTCAGGCCCAAAATTTACCTGATAATCCAGAACCTGGTAAATGTTATGTAAAATGTATTACAAAGGATGAATTTAAAGAAGTAGAGGAAACCATCGTTGTTTACCCTTCATACACTAAACTTGAAGTTATTCCGGCTACCTACAAAACTGTTGAAGAACGCGTATTGGTAAAAGAAGCCTCTAAAAAATTAGTATATGTTCCTGCCGTTTATGAAACTGTTGAAGTACCTTATGTAAAAAAGGAAGGAAGAACCGATTTAACTATTTCTCCTGCTACCTTTGGCAGCAATTCTCAAACCTTCGAGGTATATCCAAAAACCTCTGGTTGGGAATATAAAGAAACTGCCTGTGATTCTCCTAATAAAGAAGATTGTGTGGTTGCGTGTTTTGTTGAATATCCTGCACAGTTTAAAGATGTAAGTTTTACCACTTTAGATAAAGATGCAAGAACAAACAATGTTCCAGTAGACCAAATTGGCACTACTTACAAAAAACAAGTTGTAAAAACGCCTGCAAGAATGGAAGAAATTGAAATACCTGCAGAGTATGCAACCATAAAACGTCAAGTTCTTGATCAGCCGGCTACAACAAGAAGCATTACTGTTCCAGAAAAAACTCAAACGGTAAGAAGAACTGTTTTGGCTAAAAAAGGAGGAATCACCACTTGGGAAGAAGTTGATTGTGACTTACTTGATGCCAACGTATTACCTATTTTCTACGAATTAGGAAGTGCTCGTATTACACCTGAATCTAAAAAGATTATCGATGATAAGTTATTACCTTTATTAAATAGTAAACCTGTTAGTATAGAAATAATGTCTCACACAGATTCCAGAGGTAATGATGACTTTAACATGTCTCTATCGCAGCAGCGCGCTAATTCTGTTGTAAATTACTTGGTTTCAAAAGGCATTTCTAGAAGTAGATTATCGGCTAAAGGTTATGGTGAAACTCGATTAGTAAACCGCTGCTCTAACGGGGTAGATTGTACTGAAGCTGAACATCAAAAAAATAGACGTACAGAATTTAGAGTTTTAGGTAACTAAAATAACCTTCATAACATAAAAAAAGACACCTTAAAAAGGTGTCTTTTTCTTTTTATAAATAACATAAATTGGATATTCCTTATTTTCCTTTTTAACTGTTACACCGTAGGTATCTCGAAAATTATCCACCATCAGAGTAGAATATTTATAATGTATTTGCCAATCGTGTAAAACATTATCGGCTAATTTACCTTCCTCAAGTATTGGGGTTTCTAATAAATTAGACAACTGATATTTAATGTTTTTAAAGGTCACATTATCGGCTTGAATTTCTGCATCGCCGATTAAATACTGCAAATTATTGTTCCCCCAATCTATTTGATTTGTGTCCCAAAATGTGGCAGCATCAGTATTAAAAACAAAAACATCACCAACCTTATTTTCTTCCTTAATATTTAACTTTAATCCCCTTACAATATTTTTAAACAGATTTGTGTAGGCACGAGAATTATAATTCACTTTAACACGGTACGACTCATTAAATCTTGATTCCAACTGAATTTGACCTCTGCTTATCCCTTTTGCATAAGCCAATATATCCCGTATTCTGCCTCGAATTTCGACAAAGTCACCTTTATTTTCAGTCTGAAGTACTTCTCCCCAATCCTTTTCTAAACGTTCTATTTTAATGTTTTTATCGAGTGTCTCTAAATTATCAGATTCTAAAACCATATTGTATGCATTTTCTTCAAACATACTTTTAACCGATATTTGTTCCTTATTTAGTTTTAAAAACGCATCAATATCTACTGGTTTAAATTCCGCAGGATGGCCTTCCCATAAATTTTCACCTTTTGCATTAAACAAAATACCATAAGGTAAACTCTTAACATTATATTTTTTAAATGCCTCGCCATCAAAATCTATGGCTACAGCCAGTTTGGTAGGCTTATTTTCTATAAACTTCGTCACTATCTTTGAATCTTCCTGACTCAAAGATAGGACGTAAAAATCGTCTTTGTATTGCCATTGCAAAGCCTCTAGGTACTTTGAAGCATGAACGCATGGTCCGCACCAAGTTGCCCAGAAATCAATAAAATAAAGCTTATTTTGATCTTGTCTCGCCAATTCTGACGGTTTAATAAAATTAGAAATCTTTATTTGTCCTGTCATAAAAACAGGAATCAACCAAACAAAAATCACAAAAAGTCTAATTAAATTCATAGTAAGCATATTATTACATCTAAAATAATCAAATACTATGCTAAAATAATATACATCTATAAATAAGAACCATATTTACCTTATAAACTCTATATTTGTTTTGAATTAAAAACGCCCGATTATGAGAAAAGCCCTATTCACATTTGCACTAATTTTTACTTTAACATCATGCGCTGATTTGCACCACGTTATTAATCAAATACCACAAACTACAGGCGCTATAGGAAATGATCAAATAGCATCTGGACTTCGAGAAGCTCTAAATTTTGGTATCGAAAAGCAAGTTTCGAAATTAACGCAAACCGACGGATTCTATAAAAACGATTTAGTAAAAATTTTATTACCAGAAGAATTAAAACAAGTTGACTCTGGTTTAAGAAAAATTGGTTTGTCGAGTTTAGCCGACGAAGGAATAAAAGCACTAAATCGCGCTGCTGAAGATGCTGTAAAAGAGGCGACACCTATATTTGTTAATGCCGTTAAACAAATTACCTTTACCGATGCTAAAAACATTTTATTAGGCAGTGATAATGCCGCTACACAATATCTTAATAATAAAACTGAAAGTGAATTATATACTAAATTTCACCCAGTAATAAATCAATCGTTCTCTAAAGTAGGAGCTGATAAAATTTGGACCAATTTAATCAACAAATACAATAGTATACCTTTCACTAGTAAAGTAAATCCAGATTTAACCGATTATGTAACAAGTGAAGCACTGGAAGGTGTTTATACTATGATAGCTGTAGAAGAAAAAGAAATTCGTACAGATATTTCATCGAGAACCACAACTTTACTAAAACAAGTTTTCGCCTTGCAAGACTAAAAAATTAAATGGTTTCGTACACATTTCCGATGGTGAATAAAATCGCTATCGGATTTTTTTTTTATTAAATAAAAAAATGTATATTTAACTATCTGTAATTCAAGGAACAATGACTCGGCTTGATCGTATAAAACTAGACCAAGAGAAGCTTAAAAACCGTTATAAACTTCTAATTGAACAGGCGTATAATTTACGCCAGACAGATTCTGCACAAAGCGATATTTCCGAATACATGGCAATTAAACTTCTAAATAAAATAAATCGGTTAAAGTATCTTTCCAGAGAGCAGCAGAAAACGCTAGTTTAACTAAATTATCATTTATTTAACGATAATATTACATCTAAATCCCACAAAATCACGTACTTTATAAAAAAAGAAGTTATGAGTACACATTTTTGTAAAGTTGCCAGAATAAAACCTAATCTTGATAAACTAATAAGTTTAAAAGAATTAGAACGAAAAGTTGAAAATTTTGTTGATGATACTAGTAAGTTAGATTATTCTCAAGATTTAAACGGAGCGTTCTAAAGTACTGGAATGCTTTTAATAATCGAGAACCATACCAGGAAAACATTTCTCCATCTGCTAAAATAATTTGGGCATTTGGAAAAAACACCTGTACCTCTTCTTTATGCTTTTCTCGAAACGGATAAGGCTCACTAGACAGTAAAACAACTTCAACTGAATCATTTCTTCCAGAGGCCTCTAAATTAATTTCTGGATAACGTTCACAGTACTTAAACGTATTTGTAAATTTATTTAACTCCAAAAGGTGATTAATAAAAGTATTATTAGCTGCCACCATCCACGGTGATTTCCAAATAAAATAACACACCTCCAGGGTTTTTCTATCCTCTATAAAGTTTATAAAGTTTGAGACTTCTATCTTTATTTTTGCTGATAATTCATTCGCTTGCCATGGCCTATTGAACAATTTCCCATACTGTTCTATGAGTTCTCGACTATCATCAATGGTATAAATATCAGAAACATGGACTTGACAAATGAGCTCACAGGCTTTAACGATTTCTTCGGTGTTTTCTTCCTTATTACACAGAATAATATCTGGTTTCAAGGCTTTAATTTTAACCAAATTCACTTGCTTAGTCCCTCCAACCACTAGCGACTTTGTTGTTATATCGTGTGGATGACAGCAAAATTTGGTTACACCTACCAGAGCATCTTCCAGTCCTAAATCACAAAGAAGTTCAGTTTGACTAGGCACTAAAGAAATAATCCGTTTTGGTGTATTTTTTAACACAATACGGCGATGTAATTGGTCTAATACTTCCAAAACGAATTATCTTAAATTTTATAATTTAAGCTGACAGTATCTCAGCCATTTCAGTTTGTAATTCCTGTGCTTTTTTGGCAGCTTCACCGGCATAATCCTCCCCGTTTGAAGCATAAATTATACCTCTTGATGAATTTATAAGAAGCCCTACCGAATCATTCATTCCATATTTGCAGACATCTTGTAAATTACCTCCCTGTGCTCCTACTCCGGGAACTAACAAGAAACTTTCAGGAATAATTTTTCTAATATCGGCTAAAAATTCAGCTTTAGTTGCACCAACCACATACATCAAATTTTCTGAATTCACCCAGGTTTTTGATGTTTCTAAAACTTGTTTGTAAAGCTCTTTTCCTTCAACCATTTTAGTTTGAAAATCGAAAGCTCCTTTATTTGACGTTAATCCCAACATAATGGTGTGTTTGTTTTCAAAAGCCAAAAAAGGCTCTACCGAATCCTTTCCCATATATGGCGCCACAGTAACCGAGTCGAAAGCTAAATCATCAAAAAATGCTTTCGCATACATGGTACTTGTGTTTCCAATATCACCACGTTTTGCATCAGCAATAGTAAATATTTCAGGATACTCCGAATTAAGGTAATTAATGGTTTTCTCCAAAGCTTGCCACCCTTTCAAACCGTATGCTTCGTAAAATGCGGTATTTGGCTTATACGCCACACATAAATGATGTGTAGCATCTATTATGGCTTTATTAAAGGCAAAAATTGGATCTTCTTCTTTTAAAAGATGTTCCGGTATTTTGTTTAAATCAACATCCAATCCAATACATAGAAAGGATTGTTTCTTCTTAATTTGTTCTACAAGTTGTGCTGTTGTCATATATAAAAAAGCCTCTTAAAGAGGCGATTCATTTTTAAATTACGTTATCGTTAGCTTTTAACTTTTCGGTATTTTCGGCTAATTGTAACTCATCAATAATTTTTTGGATATCACCATTCACGATGTTACTTAAATCGTAAAGCGTTAATCCTATTCTATGGTCTGTTACACGACCTTGTGGATAATTATAGGTTCTAATTTTCGCACTTCTATCTCCAGAGGTCACCATACTACCACGTTTTGCCGCATCTTCTTCTTGCTTTTTGGCTAATTCCAAATCATATAAACGTGAACGTAATACTTTAAATGCTTTCTCTTTATTTTTATGCTGTGATTTCTGATCCTGACACTGCGCTACTAATCCTGTTGGTATATGCGTTAAACGCACTGCTGAATACGTCGTGTTTACCGACTGACCACCCGGACCTGACGAACAGAAAAAGTCAATTCGCACATCTTTAGGGTTTATTTCAACATCAAATTCTTCAGCTTCAGGGAAAACCATTACAGTTGCAGCACTAGTATGAACGCGCCCCTGAGTTTCGGTTTGTGGTACACGTTGTACACGGTGTACTCCTGCTTCAAATTTAAGTGTTCCGTAAACATCTTCACCAGAAACTTCAAACTGGATTTCTTTAAATCCTCCGTTAGTACCTTCGCTAAAATCTACTGTATCTACTTTCCAGCCTTTGCCTTCGCAATATTTAGTGTACATTCTAAATAAGTCACCAGCAAAAATACTCGCTTCGTCACCACCTGTACCAGCACGCAGCTCAACAACCGCATTTTTAGCATCTTCCGGATCCTTAGGAATTAAAAGGAACTTTATTTCGTCCTCTAACTTCGGAATACGCTCTTTTGCCTCATCATACTGCATTTTAGCCATTTCTACCATTTCGGCATCACTTCCATCGGCAATAATCTCTTCCGCTTCTTTAAGGTTATCGGTCACCTCAATGTACTCATCACGTTTATCAACGAGCACCTTCAGATCTTTATATTCTTTATTAAGCTGTATATAACGTTTTTGATCGGAAATAATATCCGGTTGAATGATTAAGTCACTCACTTCGTCAAAACGCTGCTTTACTATTTGTAATTTGTCTAACATCTAATTAATTTGTGTCGCAAAAATACGATAATTTATGAATTGATAAATTGTGTAATCAAAAATTGAAATAATTAATTTGACAATTTCAATCGTATTAGCCCATTAAAAAAGGAAGCCTTTCGACTTCCTTTTAAATGTATTAATAAATTTGACTATCCGCACTTAGAAGAACCGCAATCGGTACAAGTTAAACAGCCTTCCTGATAAACTAAGTTTTTAGACTTACAATTATCACATACATGACCTTTAGCCTCGGTACCATCTTCGACGTAGCGTTTTACAGCGCGCACCACACCATTTTTCCAGGTGTTTATAGAGGCATTATCCAACTGTAAACTGTTAATTAAATCAACCACTTTGTCTATAGGCATGCCATGGCGCAAGGTACTGGAGATTAACTTAGCATAATTCCAGAATTCTGGGTTAAATTTATACGAAAGACCTTCAATGGTGGTTTTATACCCTCTTTTATTTTTATACTGAAAATCGTAACGCTTGCTACCATCTTCGTTTTTTCCCTTAATAATTAAACCTTCATTAACCCAACGCGGAATTAAAATTCCATCTTCATCATCGGCTAAACCAGTAAAAATCTCATATGGCTTACCATCTATTAAACCAATAAAAGCAATCCATTTTTCTTTATTATTTTGAAATCTTACTACATCGGCTTCCAAAACTTCAGGACGTTTTACCGGGAATGTAGTTAATACTTCAGCGTTATCAGTTTCTTTCTTTTCATCGTTTGAAATAAGAACACCTGAGCGGGAACCGTCGCGATACACGGTAACTCCTTTACATCCAACTTCCCAAGCTTTTAGGTATAATTCACCAACTAAATCTTCGGACACATCGTTAGGCAAATTAATTGTTACGCTGATAGAATGATCTACCCATTTTTGAATGGCGCCTTGCATACTCACTTTGCTTAACCAGTCCACATCATTAGATGTCGCTTTATAATACGGAGATTTTTTTATCAAGTCGTCTAATTCTTCCTGAGAAAAATTCTTGGTCGTGTCTATACCATTGACTTCCATCCACTGTTTAAAGCGGTGATGAAACACCACATATTCTTCCCATGAATCTCCAACCTCATCAACAAAATCGACGCGTACATTTTTATCATTCGGGTTTACTTTTCTTCTGCGTTTGTAAACTGGCATAAAAACGGGTTCAATACCAGACGATGTTTGCGTCATTAAACTTGTTGTTCCTGTCGGAGCAATAGTTAATAAGGCTATATTACGACGACCATATTCCAACATGTCATAATATAATTTCTCATCTGCGTTTTTTATACGTTGTATTAATGGGTTATTCTTTTCACGCTCTGAATCGTAAATAGCAAAAGCTCCTCGTTCTTTTGCAGTATATACAGATGCTCTGTAAACTTCCAAACACAAGGTTTTATGTACTTCTAAAGAAAACGCGTTACCAGCTTCACTTCCGTATTGAATGCCTAAAGCAGCTAACATGTCACCTTCGGCAGTAATACCAATTCCTGTTCGTCTTCCCTCTTCAGCTTTCTTTTTTATGTTTAACCATAAATTACGCTCCACTGCTTTAACTTCATCTAACTCAGGATCATTATCAATTTTTTGTAAAACAATATTAATTTTTTCAAGTTCTAAATCAATAATATCATCCATCATGCGTTGGGCTATTGCCGCATGTTTTTTAAATAAATCGAAATTAAACTTGGCATGTGATGTAAATGGATTTTCCACATAAGACAATAAATTTATCGCCAACAAACGACAAGAATCGTAAGGACATAAAGGAATTTCTCCACACGGATTGGTTGACACCGTTTTGTAACCTAAATCAGCGTAACAATCGGGCACAGATTCATTTATTACCGTGTCCCAAAATAAGATACCTGGCTCCGCTGATTTCCATGCATTATGTACAATTTTTTTCCAAACATAGGTAGCTTGTATGGTTTTGCTGTATTTTGGATGTTCACTAAAAATAGGGTATTTCTGTGTATATGAACCATCTTCCTGCACAGCTTTCATAAACGCATCATCGATTCTTACCGAAACATTAGCACCTGTCACCTTCCCTTGTTCTAATTTGGCATCTATAAAGTCTTCAGAATCTGGATGATTAATAGAAACGGATAACATTAAAGCTCCTCGTCGTCCATCCTGTGCCACCTCTCTCGTCGAATTCGAGTAACGCTCCATAAACGGCACAATCCCTGTTGAAGTTAAAGCTGAGTTTTTTACTGGAGAGCCTTTAGGTCGAATATGCGATAAATCGTGACCAACACCACCACGACGCTTCATTAACTGTACTTGCTCCTGATCAATTTTCATAATGCCACCGTAGGAATCCGATTCACCCGAATTTCCTATTACAAAACAGTTTGATAATGACGCTGTTTGGTATGGATTACCAATACCAGCCATTGGACTTCCTTGTGGCACTATATACTTGAAATCTTTAATTAAATTAAAAATATCTTCTTCTGATAACGGATTAGCGTAATTACTTTCAACTCTTGCAATTTCCTTCGCAATACGATGGTGCATATCGTTAGGTGTCTTCTCATACAAATTACCTTCAGAATCTTTTAAGGCATACTTATTAATCCATACTCGGGCTGCTAATTCATCTCCCTTAAAATAGATTTTTGAAGCTTCGAAAGCTTCATCTTGAGTGTAAGTTGCTGGCTTTTGGTGAGTTTGCGTTTCTACAGGCATATAATTAGAATTTGATTAGGTATTTTCACCACAAAGAACGGAAAAAATACGCAATCTAAAACATGACAAAAATCATGAAGTTTACAAGAAAAAAAGACAATCAATTGATTTACAGTAATATAAAAACTTATCAACACAAAAAAGTTAACAAATTTTTGAAACAATATAATCACAAACAAAACTCAAACTTCTTTAAGAAGCCACTAAAGGAAAGCGCCCATTATTAAGAAAAATGAAAGAAAATTAATGACGTGAATTATAAAATTATCAATTTGAAAAAATTTAAAAATCCACTGCGAAACCAATACCTAAAAACTGCTTCCATTGAATTTTAGCACCAGCCTCATCAAATTCGCCTTCAACATCGGTTTCAACTAAGGTTTTTATATCGTCATCGTAGCGAAGATGAGACCCTAAGGTAGCTCTTATAAAACTATTCACTTTAAAATCGAAGTCTAAAGCCCAATCAACATCCACATTACCAAAATTATTTACATAATCAGAATACAGACTCACTCTATGTTTCATATTTACATTTTGAGTCACTTCCATTTCATAACTATTCGTAACTAAAATTCCAACCTCACGCCTTATCCGCTTACCTTCCACAAGCAAGTTACCATCAACATCATAAACCGCTGGCTCTACACCAAATTTACCGGCATTAGCTAAATCTTCATCAAACACAAAAGTGGCTTTCATCGTTACTGGTGAAAAATAAAATGAGGTTTTATCAATATTTTTACCATACTCCATACCGCCACCAAAAAACAAGTATCCTGGCGCCATAAACCTAGAGATCGGCTCATCGGTATTTGGGTATTTATACCCATTAAATAATTGAGTCCTAAAGTTTAATCGCGCCGAATAAAACCAATTAGAATTTTCATCTGGTTGAAAACCAATATTGGAGTTTAACTCAAAAAGATCGTCTGTTTTTCGTAATTCTTTAGCCTCCTGTTTATTCATACCAACACGAAGAACAGCGTTATTTTTCCAGTTAAAATATTTATCGCTGTAATTAGCTGAAGTTTCAGCACCTAACAAACCAGCAATAGAATTGGTACCTCCCGAATTCCAGTTCACAAAAGCAACTTCACTCAAATCTACAGTGACTTTGTTTTTCTGAACCCATTGCGGCCCAATATAGGCTTCGGGTTTTACTTTAAGAAATAAAGAATCGGGTTGTGCTGAAATAAATTGAAAAAAGAAACAAAAAGTTATTAATACAATGTTTTTCATTTTTGATGACATAATGCTTGTAAAATTCATAAAAACAACACCTTAAAGGCTACACTTTTTAATGCTTAGTTACCAGCTTAATTAGTTTACTTTAATAAAATACACTTGTTATCAATAACCATTCCATTTCAATGTCATTGAATAAAAAGTTTAGTAGTTAAACTCTCCGTACTCGCTTTTTATTGTAAGCTTTTTACTTTCTGAAGGCTCTACTCTACCAATTATTTGAGCGTTTACATTAAAAGATTTCGATATATTTATGATGTCTTCTGCAATTTCAGGAGACACATATAATTCCATTCTATGACCACAATTAAATACTTGATACATTTCTTTCCAATCGGTTTTACTTTGTTCCTGAATTAATTTGAACAAAGGCGGAATTGGAAACATATTATCCTTAACAATATGAAATTCATTTACAAAATGAAGAATCTTGGTTTGCGCACCACCAGAACAGTGTACCATACCATGAACCGTATCACTGTTATATTGAGATAATATTTTTTTGATAATTGGCGCATAGGTGCGTGTTGGTGACAATACAAGTTGCCCTGCATCAATAGGTGAATCCTCTACCGCATCGGTTAACTTTACATTCCCTGAATACACTAAATCCTCAGGTACCGAAGCATCAAAACTCTCTGGGTATTTTTTAGCCAAGTAATTATTAAACACATCATGTCTTGCCGATGTTAAGCCGTTACTCCCCATACCTCCATTGTATGATTTCTCGTAAGTAGCCTGGCCAAAACTCTCCAAACCAACAATAACGTCACCAGCTTTAATATTGGCATTATCAATAACATCACTACGTTTCATTCGTGCGGTTACTGTAGAATCCACAATAATTGTACGAACTAAATCTCCAACATCGGCTGTTTCTCCGCCAGTAGAATGAATAGTTACTCCAAAAGATTTTAATTCTTCTATTAACTCTTCGGTCCCATTAATAATTGCAGAAATAACTTCACCGGGAATCAAGTTTTTATTTCTTCCAATTGTAGACGACAACATAATGTTGTCGGTAGCCCCGACACATAATAAATCATCTATATTCATTATCAAGGCGTCCTGAGCGATACCTTTCCATACCGAAAGGTCACCTGTTTCTTTCCAGTACATATAGGCTAAAGACGACTTGGTTCCTGCCCCATCAGCATGCATTATTAAACAGTAATCCTCATTATTGGTTAAATAATCGGGCACTATTTTACAAAATGCCTTAGGAAACAGACCTTTATCAATGTTTTTAATTGCATTGTGAACATCTTCTTTCGATGCCGAAACGCCACGTTGTGCATAACGTTTAGAAACTTCTTGACTCATAGTATTGTATTGAGCTGCAAATTTAATTCTTTGAATTAAAAAATCCCGAATTAAAACGGGATTTTTAATATTTATTATGAATGTTAAAGTATTTCACTTTTAAGAACACTAAACTTGATTACGTTCCTTCAATAAAATTATCTAGTAAACAATAATTCACGGTATTTGGTTAACGGCCAAATTTCGTCATCAACCAATAATTCGAGTTTATCACAATGATAACGAATATCATCAAAAAGAGGTTTAACATCATTACAATAAGCCATAGCTTTTTTCTCAATATCCTCTATACCATTAGCCTCTTTTCGTGCGTTAATCATTTTTGTAACATTAGCATTAATACCCTCGATATGCTCTGAGATTTGCTCGATTAAATTAATTTGCTCTTTAGAAACATTGGTGAATTTTTTATCAAAAATCTCCTTAAGCCCTTTTACATTTTCTATTAAGACATTTTGGTATTTTACAGCAGTCGGTACAATATGATTTCGAGCAATATCACCCAACACACGCCCCTCAATTTGAATATGCATAATATAAGCTTCCATTTCAATCTCGTAACGTGCTTTAGTTTCTATAGCACTCATCACCTGCATATCTTCAAACAATTTTATGGTTTTAGCAGAAACTTTAGCTTTTAATGCTTCCGGGGTTGTTTTATTATTGCTCAAACCTCGCTTTTTAGCTTCCTCTTCCCATGCTTTCCCATAACCATTACCTTCAAATAAAATCGCTTTAGTTGACTTTATATACTCGCGTAAAACATTAAAAATAGCCTCGTCTTTCTTTAAGTCTTTTTTATCGATCAGTTTATCAACTTCAATTTTAAAATCTCTTAATTGTTGTGCTACAATGGTATTTAACACCGTCATGGGATTTCCACAGTTAGCTAGGGACCCAACAGCTCTGAATTCGAATTTATTTCCTGTAAATGCAAAAGGAGACGTTCGGTTTCTATCGGTATTATCCAATAAAACATCAGGGATTTTACCAACCACATTTAGTTTAAGCTCTGTTTTTTCTTCTGGCGACAGTTTACCTTTGGTTACACCTTCTAGTTCTTCTAACACTTTTGTTAATTGCTGACCAATGAAAACTGAAATTATTGCTGGTGGCGCTTCGTTTGCACCTAACCTATGGTCGTTACTTGCTGAAGCAATTGATGCTCGCAACAACTCCTCATGCTCATGAACAGCTTTTATCGTATTTATAAAAAAGGTTAAAAACTGTAAGTTGCTCATAGGTGTTTTTCCTGGCGCCAAAAGGTTCACGCCTGTATCGGTAGACAACGACCAGTTATTGTGTTTTCCAGAACCGTTAATACCAGCAAACGGCTTTTCATGAAATAACACTTTAAAGTTGTGTTTTGAAGCGATTCGCCCCATAATATCCATTAATAATGAATTATGATCGACTGCCAGATTAGCTTCTTCAAAAATTGGAGCTACTTCAAACTGATTTGGAGCTACCTCATTATGCCTAGTTTTTACAGGAATCCCTAACAACATACATTCGGTTTCAAGCTCACGCATAAAATTAAATGCTCGTGTTGGAATAGAGCCAAAATAATGATCATCAAGCTGTTGCCCTTTAGCGGAAGAGTGCCCTAATAAAGTACGTCCTGTTAATGTTATATCAGGTCGACTGGTTGCTAAGGCTTTATCGATTAGAAAATATTCCTGCTCCCAACCAAGTGAAGATGTTACTTTTTTAACATTCTTATCGAAATATTTACAAACTTCGGTTGCAGCATTATCTACAGCATGAAGCGCTCTCAATAACGGTGTTTTATAATCTAAAGCCTCACCCGTGTAAGCCACAAATATTGTTGGAATACAAAGTGTTGTTCCATAAATAAATGCTGGCGACGTAGGATCCCAAGCCGTATAACCCCGAGCTTCGAAAGTATTTCTAATACCTCCATGTGGAAAACTTGAGGCATCAGGCTCTTGCTGGACTAATTGATCGCCACCAAATTTCTCGATAGCAATACCTTCACTTACCGTTTCAAAAAAAGCATCATGCTTTTCGGCAGTCGTTCCTGTTAAAGGCTGAAACCAGTGCGTATAATGTGTGACTCCTTTAGACAAAGCCCAATCTTTCATTGATGAAGACACTTGGTCGGCAAGGCTTCGATCAATTTTCTTACCCAGCTTTACCGCATTCATAACTCCTACAAATGCATCCTTCGTTAAATACTGTCGCATCGTGTTTTCGTTAAAAACATTCTGACCGAATAAAACAGAACGACGTTCATTTTCTTCAATTGAAATTGGTTTATGAGAAAGTGATTCTTTAATGGCGTGAAATCTTAATGTTGGCATCCTATATAATTCGTATTTATAATTTTTAATCGTTCTTCGCAAAATTAAGAATATCCTTAATATTTATTACTTTTTATCAATTAAGAATTTTTCAATTTAAATATAAAATAATATACTTTTTTTAATGGATACCTTAAAAAAATGGGGTCTAAATAAAAATAAGTTATAGTTTTCGGAAAACACCCCTATAAAATCCAAAGTCTAAAATAAAAATATATATTTGTCGTATTAATATCAATATTATCATTTTTTAAAATATTTATTATGGCAAAAATTAAGCTAGAATACATTTGGTTAGATGGATATTTCCCTACCCAAAACATGAGAAGTAAAACTAAAGTAGAAGAGCACGAAGACTTTAAAGGAACGCTTGAAGAAATTGGAAACTGGTCATTCGACGGGTCTTCAACAAGACAAGCTGAAGGTGGTTCTTCTGACTGTATTTTAAAGCCAGTTGCTATTTATCCAGACCCAGAACGTGTTAACGGATATTTAGTAATGACTGAAGTTTTAAATCCAGATGGAACTCCTCACGTTTCAAACGGTAGAGCAACAATTGATGATGAAGATGATGATTTCTGGTTTGGTTTTGAGCAAGAGTATTTTATCATGGATACCAAAACTCAATTACCATTAGGTTTCCCTGTAGGCGGTTATCCTGCTCCACAAGGTATGTACTACTGTTCTGTAGGTGGTAAAAACACACATGGTAGAGATTTAGTAGAAGAGCATGCTGATTTATGTATTGAAGCAGGTTTAAACTTTGAAGGTATTAACCAAGAGGTTGCTTGTGGACAATGGGAATTCCAATTATTTGCTAAAGGCGCACAAAAAGCTGGTGATGAAATCTGGATTGCTAGATACTTATTAGACCGTTTAACTGAAAAATACGGTTATTACATTGAGTACCATCCAAAACCACTAGGTAAAGATATGGACTGGAATGGTTCTGGTATGCACGCAAACTTCTCTAACACAACATTAAGAACTTGTGGAGATAAAGCGGTATACGATAAAATATGTGAAGCTTTCCGTCCTGTAGTTGATGAGCACATCGCTGTTTACGGTGAGTTTAACGATCAGCGTTTAACTGGTGAGCACGAAACTGCTGCTATCACTGATTTCTCTTATGGAATTTCTGATCGTGGTGCTTCAATTCGTATTCCAATTGCAACTGTAGAAAGAGGATACAAAGGTTGGTTAGAAGATAGACGTCCAGCTTCAAATGGTGATCCTTACAAAATTGCAGCTAGAATTATCAAAACAGTTAAATCTGCAAAAATTTAAACATAAAGTTTATAATTTGTTCATAATAAAAAAGGGTTTACAAATTTGTAAACCCTTTTTTATTTTTAATTCTATGATGCTGAAACAAACTCAGCAAATCGTTGAAAACAAACTTTTAATTAGAATGTGTTTCTTAACAAAGAAAGCAAAACTTTACTTTCCGTTAGTAAATAATAAAAACATAAACACACCATAAGCCATAACCAAGAGTAAACCTTTCATCTTATTTATTTCAAAACGTTTAGGCAAAAAAACCAGAGGCAACAACACTGTAGCAAAACCTAACATCCAAAAAATATCGCGAGACAAAATAAGTGGTTCGGTAACCTCAATAGGTTTTACAATGGCTGTTAATCCCAACACGGAGCCAATATTAAAAATATTCGACCCTATTAAATTCCCTAGTGAAATCGCTTTTTCTTGCTTTGCAGCCGCAATTATAGAAGCTGCTAATTCTGGTACGCTTGTACCTATTGCGATTAAAGACACTCCTATAACAGCTTCACTAACACCTAAAGATTGCGCAACATCTTTTGCTCCCTCAACCAGCCATTCACTCCCAAAATAAAGCGCTACGGCTCCTATAAGAAGCCAAATTGTTACTTTAAAGTTAGAGACAATAGCTAGGGCTTCATCCACTTCTTCAACATCTGTATCTTTTTTTGCATATTTTATCAAAACAATCAAAAACAGCAATAAACTAACAAAAAGCGCCACCCCCTCTATGGCCGATAGTTTACCGTCATGACTTAAAAAATAATATAACGCCAGACTAAAAACCATCATAACTGGCCAGTTTAACTTATAAAAAGACTTATCGACTGCTATGGTTCCCACCAATGCCGTACAACCTAACACTAATCCTATATTTGCAATATTTGAACCTACGACATTATTTATTGCTATGGCAGAAGACCCAGATAAAGCAGCCTGCAAACTTACCAGTAATTCTGGCGCAGATGTCGCAAACGACACCACCGTCATACCGATAACCATTTTTGAAATATTAAATTTAAAAGATAAAGCCACCGACGATCTTACCAGAAACTCACCTCCTACTACCAAAAGAGCAAAACCTAATAGCACCAATACTATACTCATATAATTTTTTTTGCGAAGATAGTATTTCACAACTTTCTTTCGTCTCTTAAATTTACATTTCTTAACAATTAACTTTAAAGTTTGGTTAAACTTTAAAATTGAATTTCTATATATAATAACTTTATATGAAATCTTAAAAAAAGATATATTATGAAATCAATAAAAGCTTTAAAAATAGGAGCAAGCTTACCGTTTATTATGATTTTATGCTTGCTGTCAATAAAAACTTTTGCCCTTAAAAACATTGCAATTAATCGAACTCACTTAAACCCATTAAATAATAAAAACGAGGTAATATCGAATATTAATTATGAAGAGGATGTTACCATAACCATTGATAAAAATACTTCGGAAAAAGATTTTGAAGACATTAAAAATATGTTAATTGAAAATGGCATAACAGGCAATTTTAATCAAATAAAAAGAAACAATCAAAAAGAAATTATTGGTATACAAATAGAACTTTCAGATAGTAACAACAATAAAGCTGTTAGTAATATATCGAGTCAATTTCCAATTGGGCAAATTACTTTCGGACGAAAAGACGGGCAATTATTTATTTCGTCTGGAGCAGCAAATAGCAATCTAATGTCACTTTTAAATCAGTCTGGGTTCAATTTTAATACTGATTCTATTCCTGGTTTTTCAGGAAATCATCTTGGTAATTTTAATTTTAATGATTTTTTTAATGACGATAACGGAACCTTCTTTTTTAATGGTCAACAATTAAATTTAGATGAATTAAGAAAACAATTTGAAGAACAATTCGACTCCGAAGCCTTTTCTTCATTATTTAATCCTGAACATGGCAAACCAAATCAATTCCGATTTACAGACGACCCAAACACGAACAAACTCATCATTATAGACGGTAAAGAAAGTGATTTTAAAACACTTGATCAATTAGCTAAAGAAAATAAACTAAAAGCCGTTGACAATTTAAAACCCAAAACCGCCATGAGTATTTATGGCGACAAAGCCAAAGACGGTGCTGTAATAGCTACAACAAAGTAGTTTTCTAAAATTTTCAATTTTACAACATATTAAAAAAATAAATTAAAGAGACTACCTCTAAACATAAACATTTTAATAAAAAATAAGATGTGTTCTTGATTCAATTAAAAAAAACCGAGTTAAATAGCTCGGTTTTTTTTTATGCTTTCTATTTCATACAACAGAATAATTAAAACGGTAAAAAATGATGAAAACAACAAAAATCATCGTTTTTCAATTAAAATATGCCTTGAATTTAACATAGACCTTAAAAAAACGTCTTGAAATGTTTAATATTGAAATTAATTTTAGGTTTTTAATTTCAATATATAACATGATTTAAGATTTATGTGTTTCATATTTTTACATATTACATTTTTTTAATTACATAACTGCATTCAAATTCACAGATTTCATACAATTTATTTGTACGATATATCTTCTGTTGTATATATTGAAAAAACATTGCTTTAACCGCGTAATGTACTAACCTTAAAAACCTAATATTATGATTACACTTGTTAAGCTTATCATCTTTATTCTTCTATCGATGCTGTAAGCACATTCCAGAAAAAATGTAAAACTTAGTCTAGAATAAGTTTTACTATTTTTACAACATGAAAAAACAAGTCTTCAAAATTTTAGCAAAGGTCAATAAACTCATTCTACCTAGTTATTCTAAACGAAAATTAGATATAAGTAAAGCCACGAAATTACAGTTAGCTATTATTGGATGGCGCTGGTATGTTACTAAGCATGCATTGGATTAAATAAAAAAGACTTTCTATTTCTGGAAAGCCTTCTTTGATTATGTGTCTAATTTATTAGGATAGTTCAACCTGTTCTTCTAAAATCTTTCGCTCTTCGCGATACGCTATACCCCAATCGGCCAGTATATCTATAACGGACTTTAATGAGTTTCCCAACTCGGTTAAGGAGTATTCAACACCTACTGGTTTAGTATTTAGTATAGTGCGTTCAATCATTTTATTCATTTCGAGTTCCTTTAATTCACGACTAAGCATCTTACCAGAAATGCCTTCTACTTCATTCAAAATATCAGAATACCTTTTATTACCGTAACATAAACAGGCTATAATTGATATTTTCCACTTTCCCCCAATTAAGTACATAACATCGTGAATGGCTCTTATTTTATGCTCACAAGCTGGTTTTGAAATTTTATTTTCCATGGAATGTTACTTGGTTACTAAAAGGTTACTATTACTTTTGGTAACAAAGTTACTATTTGTCACTTAACAATCCTAACTTTGCATCAAAAATTATAATATTATGGAATTGTTAGAAGGACTAAATTGGAGGTATGCTGCGAAAAGAATGACAGGAAAAAAAGTACCTCAGGATAAATTAGATTATATACTGGAAGCTGCCAGATTAGCGCCATCTTCCTCAGGACTACAACCTTACGAGGTTTTTGTAGTTTCAAATAAAGACTTACTAGAACAAATAAAACCAATTGCCTGGAATCAGCCACAAATTACAGAATGTTCGCATTTATTAGTTTTTGCCTCTTGGGATGGTTATTCACATGATAAAATTACAAATGTGTTTAATGAAATGATGGATGCCAGAGAATTGCCTCGTAACACGATGGATGAATACAAGGAAACACTTTGGGGTTTATATGAGCCATTAGATGAATCATGGCATCAGCAACACTCGGCAAAGCAAGCTTATATTTCATTTGCTATGGCTATTGCTGCTGCTGCAGAACAAAAAGTAGACGCTACACCTATTGAAGGCTTTTTACCAGAGAAACTAGATGAGATTTTAAGCTTATCTGAAAAAGGATTAAAAAGTGCGGTTATTTTAGCTTTAGGCTACCGAGACTCAGAAAATGACTGGAATGTAAACTTAAAGAAATATAGAAAAGACAAAAACAAATTTATCCACGAGATAAAATAGTAGGTTAATTAGTTAATTAAAAATCCCGATTAAAATCGGGATTTTTTTGTTTAAAGATGAATGACTTTAAGTCCTATTCATGGAAAAAGATTTGTCTTTCTTTAGTTATTCTGAAATAAAACCAATTATTATTATAGCTACTTACAGTAAAAATAACTTTAGCATTTCTTCTCTATTTTTTGTATCTTAATATCTGTAAACCAACAAACTAAAATTATGGATACAATAAAATCACTTAATAAATGGGCCAATGCCCATACTTATTTGCCGCTCGATTTATTACGTGTTGCATTAGGTGTCTTTTTATTTATAAAAGGGATAAGTTTTATGCAAGACAGTATGATGCTAACCGAGTTATTTAAGCCCATGCAAAATATGGCAGGCGGTATGATTGCAGTTCACTATGTCGCTCCTGCTCATTTTATTGGCGGTCTACTTATAGCTTTCGGTTTACTAACCCGTTGGGCTATTGTAGGTCAGCTCCCCATATTAATAGGGGCTATATTAATCAATTTTGTAGGAGAAATGCATTCGGGTAATTTAATTCTTGCTTTAATTACATTTGTAGTTTGTCTGTTTTTTCTGTTTTATGGCTCAGGTAAACACTCCTTAGATTATTATTTCAAAATGCAACAATAAAAAAAAGCGACTTTACTAGTCGCTTTTTCTTTACTTAAAATCTAAATTATAAGGAAGGAGCAATTGGAGACCTTTGCGCTGCTGCATGGCTTTAAGCTGTTTTATAAGTCCGTAAACTTCTTCTCCCAATTCTTCTTTAAGGAGATTTTCTTTGGCTTTGGCTAACCCCAATTGTCGTAATATTTTATCCAAATCCTTTTTGTAAATTGGAAACTCCTTAATACTATATTCTGATATATCTGCAGCTTCAGCGGCATATTTTAAGGCAAGGTCTAAACCGCCCAATTCATCAACGAGTCCAATTTTTAATGCATCGGTACCCGACCAAACTCGTCCTTGAGCAATAGAATCTACATCTGCTTTTTTCATTTGTCTACCTTCGGCAACTCTGGATGTAAATAACTCATAGGTTTGAATAATATCTTCCTTGATTATATCATGTTGCCGATCGCTAAGAGGTTCAAAAAAGCTATACTTTACTGTATTCTTATTTGTAGCAACCTGTTCTGCGTTTATGCCCATTTTATGGGCTAATTTGTTTCCGTTAGGCATCATTATAAACACCCCAATACTTCCTGTAATGGTTGTAGGTTCGGCTATAATTTTATCCGCATTACAGGCGATATAATACCCCCCTGAAGCAGCTACATTTCCTAACGAAACAATGACCGGCTTTACTTTTTTGGTAAGTTCTATTTCTCGCCAAATTAACTCACTCGCCAATGCACTACCTCCTGGTGAATTAATTCGTATTACCACGGCTTTTATCTTATCATTTTGTCTGGCTTCCTGAAGTGAACGCATCATAACTCCTTGCCCTACTGAGCCTTCTTCCCCTTCACCATAAACTATTTCACCTTCGGCATAAACCACTGCAATTTTATCCTTACTGTAATTGGTTAATATCTTTGTTGCGGTATATTCAGCATAGTCAAAAATAGAAACCATTTCCAAGTCCTTTTTACCGTTTATCCCTACTGCCGTTTTCAATGCATTGATGTATTCATCGTAATAGGCTATTTTATCAATTAATTTAGATGCTTTAGCCAGTTCGGCATTTCTTGCCAGCAAGCTATCTGCAATATTATTTAACTCTTCTTCAGGAATATTTCGGCTTTCAGAAATTTCGGCTTTAACCTCTTTCCATATAGAGTTTAAAAATACTTCCATTTGCTCTCGATTAGCCTTGCTCATTTCATCTTCAAGAAAAGGCTCTACAGCGCTTTTATACTTGCCGAAACGTACCACTTCCATTTTGAAGCCAGTTTTTTCCTGAAATTCTTTGAAATACAATTGTTCGGAGTAAAACCCTTTAAATTCCATTAATCCTGCTGGATTCATAAAAATGGTGTCGGCTACTGAACTTAAGTAATAGTCCTTTTGAGTATAGATATCGGCGTAAGCGGTAATAAACTTTCCTGATTCCTTGAACTTAATTAACGCATCTCTAAGTGCTTTAGTTTGAGAAATCCCTGCATCAATAAAATTATTATCAATGGAAATTCCTTTAATATTATCGTCGGAAGCAGCATAATGAATGGCATCAATAATATTGAACAGTCCGTTTTTATCATCTTTATTCAGAAATTCATATTCTTCGAATTCTGTTTTACCTGCATAATCTTTAATAGGAAAGTCTAATTTTAAATTTAACACCGAATTAGCTTTGACTCGAACAATTTCATCTCCAGATGAGCCAAATACAATACCGGCAATTACAAGTAAAACGATACAAATACCTAAAAAAACAAAGATACCTGTAACAGTGGATAGTACACGTTTAATAAAGTTCATATAAATTAATTTTCATTTAATTACAATTGTAGAATGGGTGTTTATTATCAACTCGGTTGATACATTTTTGATCGTTTAATAACATCTTTTCCTCAACTACTTTAAGGTATTACATTTGTATATCAAAGCGATGAATTGTTACAAGAAATCTATTTATTTATTAATTGTAATGTTTTTTTTCGCTGAATTTTTCCAGAATTTGTTTCAGCAAAGGCATGCACCGCGTAAATCGCCTTTGGTTTTTCAAACTTGTTTAATTCTGAAAACACTTTTTTATCCAGACTATTACTATTTGCTTCTATTACCAAAATAAGCCGCTCTCCTAACACTTGATCGGATTCTGAAGCAACAAAAAATCTTTCTTTTAATTTTCCCTGAAGTTTTTTCTCAATCTGCTCTGGAAACAATTTTATACCGCCTGAATTAATAACATTATCAAAGCGGCCTAACCACTCAAACATCGTATTAGAATGTATCTTTACGATATCGTTTGTAACTATTTTATCAGAACTAATTTTTGGTGCTTCTATTACCAAACACTCTCGATTATCACTGGAAACTGTTACGCCGGGGACAGTATGAAAATAGAAATCGCTGTATTTGTTATGATTCAATGGCTTTAAAGCGATATGTGTAACTGTTTCGGTCATACCATAAGTTTCAAATACTTTAGTTTTTACCTTCTGTAATTTCGTTTTTAAATGGTCTGGAACAGCTACTCCTCCCAAAATTAATGTTTCAATATTATCTAATTTATCTAAAACATGCTCGACTTGCATAGGTACCATAGCACAAAAATGATAAGGTGATTTCGTATTAAAAGTCACTTCCGAAGCGGGTTCCACAATATCTATATCCAAACCTAAAATTATCGCTCTAACCAGCATCATTTTACCTGCGATGTAGGTTGCTGGTAAACAGCATAACGCTTTATTTCCTGGTTTCAAATTAAAAAAATCGCCAGTTGCTAAAGCCGAATTAACCATGGCTTGCTTACTAATCTCTATGGTTTTTGGGTTTCCGGTAGATCCTGAAGTTGTGACTTTTATTGTTTCATGATTATCTAACCATTGAAATAAAAAGTTACCTATTTCCTTTTCAAAAGGTTTTCCTTCTTTCACGAAATCATATGCTAACTCTAAAAGATATTCTTTAGTATAATGAAATCCTTCTATTTTAAATTTTGGATGAATGTTTTGATAGGTTACCTGCATAAAATTTAACTAAATAAGTCGATTATCAAGCTTAATATGTCCAATTTATAAGTCTAAATTTATATTTTGTTCGTTTGTTTAACTTAAGTCCATATTAATTCATTTGTAAATTTTAATCTATACCAACCTGATTTTCGGTATTAGGGTTAATAACGCGACCTAAAAGTTTTTGATTCCAGTTTGACCATTTGTAAACTTTGGCTAAAATGAAAAGCATTACAGGAAATACCACGAAAACAGGCACGAAAATTTCGGCTAATGCTGTTTCCGATGGGTCAGACATATCCTTTAAAATGGAATGTGTTTGAAATGCTGTCCAATCGGCAGTTACCAATAAGGCCGTAAATAAATTGTTTGCAGCATGAAATCCTAAAGCCAGTTCCATACCTTCATCCATTAAAGTCATAATACCAAGAAACAATCCGGTTCCAATATAATACACCATAATCACAGGTCCCAACTTATCTACTTCTGGATTAGCTATATGCAGCAAACCAAAAATCATCGATGTTATAATTAATGATGTTGTGTTTCGGTTTAATATTTTAAACAAAGTATTATAACTCGATAGGAGCATAATTTTTTCTGCTAATCTTGATTTTATTAATGAAATACCTACGGCTGTTACTATGATAAAAAAGCCAAATTTGGTAATTAAGCCCATTGAAAACATTGCGCTTAGACCAAAATAAAGAAAAATAACAATTAAGATATAAAGGCTTACTAAAGGGAATTTTTTAGATGTTGAAAACACGCCAATGCCCTGCATTAAATACCCTCTGAACATATACTCTTCGAAACTGGTTTGCAACGGGACAAAAATAATGGCAACCAAACATAAAAATAAGAATGGGACCAGTTTAAAATTGAACATGTAATTTTCGGGAGACATAAAATAATCTACCAAAACCAAGCTACTCGAAATCACACCCCATAGGACAAAAACAAACCAAAAACGTTTCCAATTTATTGTTTTTCTAGAGGTAGTTAACTGAGTAAAGGACTGTTTATGCAAATATTTAACTACTAAAAATAAAGCCAGCAATCCCACGGCAAACGAAAGCAACATTAGAAACAAATTCATGTTTGGTTCTAAATAACTTAGCATGGCTGTTTCATTCAATTCCGAAAGTTTTAACCCATCTTTGAAAGCTTTAAACATTACAGCAATGGTAAATGGCACTTGCCCTATAAAAACAGCAAAAACTACTATAATTACACCTAATAAATAACGCCACCAATCGTGCAATACTTTAAACGCTTGAGCTATGTACATGTTTTAAATTGTTATTAATTGTTGTTAATTTAGTTTTGTAATGGTCTATGTGGCCATAATAGTATTCAACCCCATAATATCCCAATCTTGCTTTTTACTGTATTGCAACTTACCATTTTCTACTACTAAAGGACAATCAAAATTATTGGTAAATAAACCACCGGTACCCAAGCCTTGGGGTAATGGGTTTTGTGTTTTATAGGTATACTGCGCAATGGCATTAAGGCCTATATTACTTTCTAATGCACTGGTAATCCACCATCCAATATTTTGATTTTCAGCTAGGGTAATCCACTCATCTGAACCTGCAAAACCACCAACCAAACTAGGTTTTAAAATAATATACTGCGGTTTTATAGTTTGTAATATTTTAGACTTATCTGATACATTAAATACACCGATTAATTCTTCATCTAGCGCAATGGGTAAAGGGGTTTGTTCGCATAACCGAGCCATTTCCTGAACTTGTCCCTGTTTTATGGGTTGCTCAATAGAATGCAATTCTAGTTCCGAAAGTTGTTTTAATTTTTCTAATGCCTCTAGAGTTGTAAATGCACCATTTGCATCAACGCGCAATTCAATTTCTGAAGCCGAAAAATCTTTCCGTATCGATTTTAATAATTCCATCTCAGTTTTAAAATCGATCGCACCAATTTTCATTTTTATACATGAAAAACCGGCTTTCAATTTTTCTTCTATTTGTTGCTTCATAAAGGCATCGGAACCCATCCAGATTAATCCATTAATTGGAATTGGATCTACACCTTCTGTGAAAGAAGACGGAAACAACTCGAACATGTTATAACTTTCTAATGATTTAAAAGCCATTTCAAGTCCAAACTGAATACTGGGATACTCTATAAGCGTTTCTAATAAAACTTCTAAACCTAGATTTATGTTCTGGCAAGTCCACTTTAATTTATCCTCGAAATCGGGTGTGTCGTCGGCCGATAAACCTCTAAAAACACCACATTCACCGATTCCTGTTTTTTCATTTTCACTTAAAACAATAAACCAGGTTTCTTTAGTTTTTAAGATACCTCTTGAAGTTCCAGAGGCCTGCTTAAAGTTTAAAATGTATTTTTTATAGGACGCTTTTATCATTTACAATTCTATGCTTTCTCCAATTTCTAACAGCATTAAATCTTTATCGCTATCAAAAAATTTACGTTTAGCTTCTTCATGATTAATTTCTATATAACCAAAGGTATCAAAATGATAACCAAGTACTTTATCGCAAGCAACAAAATCGCTGGCTGTAATCGCGTCATCAATGCCCATGGTAAAATTATCGCCTATGGGTAGAATTGCTAAATCTAAGTTGGTTTTTAATGGAATTAATTGCATATCGTAAGTTAAAGCAGTGTCTCCGGCAATATATATATTTTTATGCTCCCCTTCTATAACAAATCCGCCTGGTTGCCCACCATAAGATCCATCGGGAAATGACGAGGTATGTATTGCATTCACATATTTAACTGTACCGAACTCAAAATCCCATTGCCCGCCATGATTCATAGGGTGCGCTTCTAACCCTTTATTTTGGTAATAGGTTGCTATTTCATAATTAGAAACGACAACAGCATTAGTGCGTTTGGCAATAGCTTCAACATCTACTATATGATCCTGATGTGCATGCGTAACTAAAATATAATCTGCCTTTAACTCATCTATATTAATATGTGATGCTTTTGGATTGGCAGAAATAAAAGGATCGACAAGAATATGTACATCATTTACTTCTATACCTAAACTAGCGTGACCGTAAAATGTAATTTTCATAATTGATTGTTTTAATTATTCCGATATTAAAATTTCTTTCTAAACCTGCACTTTTGGGGTTCTGAAACGTTCTGCTTTAAAGATACCATAAAATGGTAAATAAAACTTATTCTTTTATTGTCTTGTAGAAAGAGGAGATTACTAAAAGTTACCCTCTAAAACGATCACTTATAACGTCGGTTTATTTCTCATATAAGAATATTATTTAAAGCAAATGGCCAACACCCATAAGAATCGACAGCAAAACAGTTGTAAGGGCTACTTTCTTCAATTCGGGGTCTAATAGCTTTGAATCTTTATTTTTAATCACAGTTTTTATATGAAGGATTAAAGGAATATATGCAATAAAATATATAAGATTAAATATAGAAGTATAGTATAAAATCCCAAATAAAGCCGATAAAACAATAGCTGAAATTACAAGAAATAAATGGTATTTTCTTGCGTTTTTAATACCTAGTTTAACGACCAAGGTAATTTTATTAGACAACCTATCAGATTCAATGTCACGCATATTATTTAAGTTTAACACCGCTGCACTAAGTAACCCTACAGTTATTGCGGGTAAAAAAACAACGTGATCGACAGTTTTAGCGTAAAGCACATAACAACCAATAACACTTACCAAACCAAAAAAAACAAACACATAAACATCGCCTAATCCTTTATACCCATAAGCATTGTTTCCCACCGTATATTTTATAGCTGCCACAACACTAAGTATACCTAAGGCAAAAAACAGCAAGGTTAATAAAAAGTGTTGAGACCTAAAAGCTACAAACACCAATAAAAAAGCCAACCCAATGGAAACTAAAACATTAATTTTAATAGCATTAAACATTTTTGCCGGAGTAATTTCTCCAGTTTGAATTGCACGTTCCGGACCAATTCTACCATTATTATCTGTACCCTTAACGCCATCGCCATAATCATTGGCTAAATTGGATAAAATTTGAAAACTTAAGGTGGTAAGTATTGCTAATGAAAAAATTAACCAATTAAAAACGCCATTGTAAGCGGCTAAACAAGAAGCTAAAACAATTCCTGAAATTGATAAAGGTAGCGTTCGTAAGCGCATGGCAGAAACCCAAATAGAAACTTTCTTCATATTAAGGTATCCATTTTTTAGGAAAATTAGGTTTGCGCTTTTCTAAAAAGGCATTTCTACCTTCAACAGCCTCATCAGTCATATAGGCTAGTCGAGTAGCTTCTCCTGCAAAAACTTGTTGCCCAACCATACCATCATCGGTTAAATTCATTGCGAATTTTAGCATTTTTATTGATGTTGGCGATTTCGCCAATATTTCCTGAGCCCATTCATAGGCCGTTTGTTCCAATTCGTTGTGGGGAATTACGGCGTTAACCATTCCCATTTCGAAGGCTTCCTGAGCTGAATAATTTCTTCCTAAGAAAAAGATTTCTCTGGCCTTTTTCTGCCCAACCATTTTGGCTAAATAAGCCGAACCATAACCACCGTCGAAACTCGTTACATCAGCATCTGTTTGTTTAAAAATAGCATGCTCTTTACTGGCTAAAGTAAGATCGCAAACCACGTGTAAACTATGTCCGCCTCCTACGGCCCAACCTGGAACAACGGCAATAACAGCCTTCGGCATAAAACGTATTAAGCGTTGCACTTCCAATATATTTAAACGGTGATATCCGTCTTCTCCAACATAACCTTGGTGACCTCTTGCCTTCTGGTCGCCACCAGAACAGAAACTCCAAACTCCGTCTTTTGTTGAAGGTCCCTCGGCCGACAATAAAACGGCGCCAATATTCACGTCTTCATTTGCGTCGTAGAATGCGTCATAAAGTTCGCTTGTTGTTTTTGGCCGAAAAGCATTTCGCACATTGGGTCGGTTAAAGGCTATACGCGCCACACCGTTACATTTCTTATAGGTAATATCTTCGTATTCTTTAGCAATTTTCCAATCTAGTTGCTCCATTTTTACATATTTTAGCCAAAAATAAATTTTATTTCAGAATATTAATTAATTCAATATGAAAAATAGCCTTTTGATTTTTACTTTCATGCTTTTCCTAACCTATGGAACTGCACAAAAACGTGATTTTAAAACCATTTACGACATTGAAGCCACGGAAGTATTGAGTCAGGGTGTAACAGGAACATGTTGGAGTTTTTCAACCTCTTCCTTTTTAGAAAGTGAAATCATAAGGAAAACAGGAAAAACTATTGACCTATCTGAAATGTATAATGTGCGTCACACTTACCTGGCAAAGGCATGGAACTATGTTATGCGACAAGGTAAAGCACAATTCAGTCAAGGTGGTTTGGCCCATGATGTTATTAATAGTATTGAAGCGCATGGCTTGGTTCCAAATAGTGTATTTACCGGCTTAGTAAATAATGAAACCTCCTACAATCATAAAAAATTAGAAGACACTCTAAAAACAATATTAGACACCTATTTGAAAGCGCCTAAAAAATATACTGGTAATTGGGAAAATGATATAAACGACATTTTAGATGCTAAAATTGGTAACGATATTACTACTTTTAATTATCAGGGAAAAACATATACTCCTAAAGCATTTCTAGAGTATACTAAAATTAACCCTAAAGACTATATCACGTTAACCTCGTTTACTCACATACCTTTTAACGAATGGAGTATCTTAAACATTCCTGATAATTTCTCCAACGGATTATTTTACAATGTACCATTAAAAACTTTAGTTGAAATCACCAATGAAGCTTTAAAAAAAGGATATACCATAGAATTGGACTGCGATGTTAGTGAAAAATCATTTTCATCTAAATATGGACTGGCCATCATACCTGAACAAGAAAATTTTGAAATTCCTTATATTTTTAAAGATATAGTTCCGGAAAAAGAAATCAATCAAGAATATAGACAACAAGAATTTGAAAATTTTAATACCACCGACGACCATTTAATGCATATAACAGGTATGCTAAAAGACCAAAACGGTACGATATTTTATAAAGTAAAAAATTCATGGGGCAAAAACTCTGATCGTGTTAATTACGGAGGCTATATTTACATGAGTGAAGCCTACTTCAAACTTAAAACCATTTCCATAATGGTAAACAAAAACGCTATTAACAAGAAGTTTACTAAAAAACGACTAAACAATTAATTTTCAAGCTATAGTCACCAAAATATTCTCTGAAAAGAAACATATTGCTTTATAAAACATAAGATTAAACCTTCATAATTGAATAAGAAAATTCGAATTCTGCCGTAATATTTAAGCACATATTTTTTCTTTCAATGAAAATCGAGCAATAGAACGCAACAAATTAATAGAAAAGTTCAAAATATTAACACTTTAATACGAATTTTAAAATAAGTATAAACACGTATTGATTCGTAGTACTTTAATTACTAATTTTGTTGTAGTATAACTCTTAACGTTAAAGTAACATGATTTCAATTTGAAAGCATTAACTTGTCGTTAAAACAAACTAATTGCCTATGCTTCTGATATCTACTATTATTATTTCAAGCTTAATCCTACTTAATTTCCTTCTTTTAAAATTTAGCTGTAACAAATCTACTCGAAAAACTAAGGTAAATAAAATGCCTGTAATTATTCGATCTGAAATTTCTTTATCGAAAGAATTCGATGAACTAGCTCCTACTGGCAGTTAAAGTTAAGGTTTAGAAAGATGTTAACGTACAAATCTGTCAATTAAAGAAAAAGGGGGTAAGCGAAGTAAATTCATCTTAATAACCCCTACCATTTAATAGGAGTCTTTTTTTGCTTGACAAGAATCTCATTGGTCGTACTAAAATGTTTATTTCCAAACCAAAATCCTCTATTAGCACTTAAAGGTGATGGATGTCCGCTGGTTAAAACATAATGCTTTTTGGTGTCTATTAATTTCACTTTCTTTTTAGCAAAACCACCCCAAAGCAGAAATACAACGTGTTCCTTATTATTACTTATATAATGAATGACAGAATCTGTAAATGTTTCCCAACCTTTTCTTTGATGGCTTCCAGCTTCATGAGCTCTAACTGTTAGAGTAGCATTAAGCAACAAAACGCCCTGTTTTGCCCATTGTTCTAAATGACCACTTTCTGGATATGGAACGCCAAGGTCAGATTCCAGTTCTTTAAAAATATTAATTAAAGACGGAGGGTGTTTAACACCATCTTCTACCGAAAAGCACAATCCATTTGCCTGACCTATATCATGATAAGGGTCTTGACCAATTATAACAACTTTTAAATCTTCTAAAGGACAATGATTAAAAGCATTAAAAATTAGATTCTCGGGTGGGAAACATAGATTTTTATTATACTCATCATCTATAAAAGACATTAACGTTTTAAAATAAGGCTTAGCAAATTCTTCTTGTAAACAATTTGCCCAGCCACTATGCAATTCCAGATTCATTTAAATAAGTTTAAATGCAAATAAAATAATACTATCTTTAATTCTGAAAAATTATAAGATTAATTCTCGTTTGTCTTTGAAGTTCCTTATTTATGAAAAAACTAAATTTCCCAACCCCACAAACCATTTTAATTCTTATCGCAGCCTTTGTAGCACTTTTAACTTGGATTATTCCTTCCGGGAAATTTGACACTCTCAAGTACGATACAACTAATCATACTTTTACAACAACGAGTATTAATAAAACAGAGCATTTACCCGCTACACAAACGACCTTAGATCAGTTAAATATTAAAATTCCTCTAGAAAAATTCACCAATGGTGATATTTGGAAACCAGTAGGTATACCAAACACTTATAAAAAAGTGACATCAACACCACAAGGTATTGGTGCATTTATTCAATCACCGATAAAGGGTATTATAGAGGCCGCCGATATTATATTTTTGGTATTATTTATTGGAGGTTTAATTGGTATAATGAATTACACCGGAGCATTTGACGCAGGAATCTCCTGGTTATCTCAAGCCCTAAAAGGGAGAGAATATTTGCTTATTATTATAGTTACATTGCTAATTGCCATTGGAGGCACCACATTCGGTCTTGCCGAAGAAACCATTGCTTTTTATCCAATTCTTATACCCATTTTTTTAGCTGCGAAATACGATGCCTTGGTAGCTTTGGCTAGCATTTATATAGGATCATCCATTGGAACCATGTGTAGTACAGTAAACCCGTTTAGCGTTATTATTGCTTCAGATGCGGCAGGTATAAACTGGACTTCAGGACTAACAATCCGTTTCATAATTTTTATTTTAGGTACTCTTATTTGTATTCTTTACATTATTAAATATGCTCAGCGGGTTAAAAAAGATCCTTCAAAATCTATTATTTATGATCAAAAGGAAGCCATTGAAATCATGTTTGGAAATTCTAACAATTCTAAGGTTGTTTTAAACACTAGACTTCGATTAATTTTATTAATTTTTGCCATGTGTTTCGCCATAATGATTTATGGTGTATCAAATTTAAAGTGGTGGTTTTTAGAAATGACAGTAGTATTTTTTGTAGGCGCTGTATTAATTGGATTTTTGGCGCGAATAAAAGAAACATTCTTTGTTGAAACTTTTGTAAAAGGAGCAGGCGATTTACTGGGGGTTGCATTAATTATTGGTATCGCTAGGGGTATTACTGTACTTATGGATAACGGTCAGATAAGCGACACGATGCTTTATTATGCCAGCTCGGCTACCGAAGGCATGCACAAAGGCATTTTTATTAACGCGTTACTTTTTATCTATAGCGGTTTATCTTTTTTCATTCCATCATCATCGGGTATGGCTGTATTAACTATGCCTATCCTATCCCCTTTAGCCGATGGCGTTGGTATAGGCCGAGAACTAATTGTAAATGCCTACCAATATGGAATGGGTTTATTCGCTTTTATAAATCCTACAGGATTAATCTTAGCATCGCTTGCTATAGTAAAAGTAGGTTACAACAAATGGCTTAAATTTGTAATGCCTTTGGTTATTATACTAACTTTATTTATTATGCTTGCCTTAACTATTAGCGTATATGTTTAATGAAATATTTTTACAAGAAGCTCCTTTAACAAATCACCTTGCGGCACCGAGTTTGAACCAACACCTTTACTTTTTACATCAAAATCCCTCAAAGTAGCGACAACTGCACTTACTTTACGCATGGGAAAATTTCGGGCTGCAGTTACATACTCATTAACAAAATATGGGTTTATTTTTAATGCCGAAGCTACATTTCGTGGAGATTTATCACTTAAACCGTGATAGTGTAATAACTGCGAAAAAAAACTAAATAATAATGATACGGTCATTACCATAGGGTTATCCTTAGGATTATCAGCAAAATATTTTACGATTTGATGCGCTTTTAATTCATCGCGATCTCCAATAGCTTTACGTAATTCAAAATTATTGAAGTCTTTACTTATCCCTATATTTTCTTCAATATGTTCAGGGGTAATTTGCGTTCCTGCTGGTAAAATTATTTTTAATTTTTCTAATTCATTATTAATCTTGCTTAAGTCGGTTCCCAAAAACTCAACTAACATTTGAGCTGCCTTGGGCTCAATGCTATATTTTTGTGAAGCTAAAACACGTCTAATCCAATCGGCTACCTGATTTTCGTAAAGCTTTTTGCTTTCCAAAATTACACCTGTCGATTTTAATGTTTTATACAGCGTTTTGCGCTTATCAAGTGTTTTATATTTATATTGTAAAACCAATACCGTAGAAGGCTGTGGGTTTTTCGCGTATGCAACGAGTTTCTCTATAGTTCTTGATAAATCTTGAGCCTCTTTAACAATTACCACCTGATATTCTGCCATCATAGGATAGCGTTTGGCATTACTTACAATATCCTCAACGGTAACATCACGTCCATAGAGTACCATTTGATTAAATCCGCGTTCTTCTTCGGCTAAAACATTGGTTTCAATATAATCTGATATTCTATCAATATAGTAAGGCTCCTCTCCCATTAAAAAATAAATAGGTTTCAGATTTCCATTTTTAATATCGGTAACTATTTGTTTTACTTCGTCCAAAATTGAAAATAATCGAAATTATACATTCTAATACCCAAAAACAGATGGTAGTATTTGGTAATTGATTAATGAACCTTAACTTTGAAATTATAAAAAAAGCAGCCTTGCAAGAACTCAATTTTCCAAAGTTTTCGTTTCGATTCAAAAGTAACGAAAATAAAATTTCTATATTCGATTGCATCCGTAAAAAGTTTGTGATATTACAGCCTGAAGAATGGGTAAGGCAACACTGTTTATTGTATTTAATGGAAGTTAAAGGTTACCCGAAATCACTTATAAATATTGAGAAAGAACTCATTATTAACGATTTAAAAAAACGTTACGACATTGTCGTTTTTAACCCCAACGGAAGCATACATCTTATTGTTGAATGCAAAGCGCCACAAGTAACGATTAATCAAGAAACTTTCGATCAAATTGCACAATACAACCAGGTATTAAATGCCAGCTACTTAATGGTAACTAATGGTTTAAATCATTATTATTGTCAAATGGATTTTATAAATAAACGTTACGATTTCTTAAGAGATATACCAGAATACACGTCATGAAACTAGCCATTGTTATATTAAACTGGAATGGAAAAAACCTTCTGGAGCAATTTTTGCCATCAGTCGTTAAGTACTCAAAAGAGGCAGAAATATATGTAGCCGACAATGCCTCTACAGACGACTCTTTACACTTTTTAGAGACTCATTTTCCTTCAGTTAACATCATAAAAAATTCTGAAAATGGCGGATATGCCAAAGGATATAATGATGCTTTAAAACATATTGATGCCGATATATACTGTCTTTTAAATAGTGACATAGAAGTGACCAAGCATTGGTTAATGCCTGTTATCGAATTATTTTTAAAAGAACCGCGTACCGCCATTCTTCAACCTAAAATTTTAGATTTTAAAAATAAAACTCAGTTTGAATATGCCGGAGCTGCAGGTGGTTTTATTGATAAATACGGTTACCCCTATTGTCGTGGTAGAATTTTTGAAACCATCGAACCTGACTTGGGTCAATTCAACGACACAACAGAAATATTTTGGGCCTCAGGAGCTTGCTTATTCATTAGGCAGGATGTTTTTAAAACTTTGAACGGTTTCGACGAATCGTTTTTTGCACATATGGAAGAAATCGATTTATGTTGGCGCGCAAAAAACTGTGGGTATACTGTTAAATATATTGGTTTATCTACAGTTTATCATGTTGGCGGAGCCACATTAAACAACCAAAACCCCAAAAAAACATTCTTAAACTTTAGAAACAGTTTATTTGCTTTAACCAAAAACGCCACTTCTCCACTTTTTCCAAAAATTTTACTAAGATTAGTTCTAGATGGCATTGCTGGCATAAAATTTGTTATTCAGATGAAACCGAAGCATGCTTTAGCCATCATTAAAGGACATTTTAGTTTTTACAGTCATTTACCAAGGTTATTAAAGCTTCGAAAAGAAATAAAAAATAAAGCGAAATATTACAATCGAACATCCATTGTGTTCGATTATTTCGTAAATAGAAAAAAACACTTCAAAAGTCTGTAGATATAGTTGATAAAAGTTTTGTTAAAATTGTTAAATCGGCTATTTTTTACATATTTTTGTGGTTATAACTTAAAATATTAATCCTTAATTAATTATGAGAAAAGTCCTATTACTTGGCGCATCTGCAATGCTTGTGCTAAGTTCATGTGTATCAAAAAAACAATTTACCGATCTTGAAGCTAAATATAAAGAATCTCAAGATTTACTTAATTCAGCAACCGTAAAATTAAACTCTTGTTTAGAGGAAAGAGCATCTGCATCAGCGCGTGCTAAAGCTCTAGAAGAGCAGGTTACGGACTTAAGAAACTATAACGAAAATTTACAAGTATTATCTGCTAAAGGAGCTTCTAACATAGAAAAAACTTTAGAGAGCATGAAAGAGAAAGATTTAAAAATCAATCGTTTACAAGATGCTCTTACAAAGAAAGACAGTGTTACTTTAGCGCTTGTTACAAGTTTAAAACGTGAAGTTGGAATTAACGATCCTGATATCGAAGTAAATGTTGAAAAAGGTGTTGTTTACATCTCTATCGCTGATAAATTATTATTCAAAAGTGGTAGCTACAACGTAACTACTCAAGCTAAAGATGTGTTAGCAAAAGTAGCGAAAGTAGTTAACAGCAAGCCTGACTTCGAATGTATGGTTGAAGGTCACACAGATAACGTACCTTACAAAAGCAATGGTGTAATACTTGACAACTGGGATTTAAGTGTTAAACGTGCTACTTCTGTTGTAAGAGTATTAGAGGACTTAGGTGTTAACCCAAGCCAACTTGTTGCTGCCGGTCGTGCTGATTATGTACCTTTAGTAGAAAACAATACTGCTGAAAACAGAGCTAGAAACCGTCGTACTCGTATTTTAGTATTACCGAAAATCGATCAGTTCTACGAAATGATTGAAAAAGAAATGAAAAACTTAGAAGCTGGCAACTAATTAGCTTTCTAAAAATAACTTTAAAGCCCGACCATTGGTCGGGCTTTTTATTTATGAAAAATTTGAGTCAACATTCATTTTGACGCTACAATTTTCATTCATAACTTGCCTACTTTAACGAACAAATACACGATAATTCTTTGAAACAACTTTTTCCTTATATCATTATTTTAGGTGCATGCATTTCAGTGTTTTCACAAAATAAAACACAGGACAAACCTAATATTTTACTTATTAACGTTGATGACCTAGGTTGGAAAGATGTAGGCTTTATGGGGAGTAAATATTATCATACCCCAAATATTGATAGTCTGGCCAGGCAAGGTATGGTATTTTCAAATGGATATGCGGCATCATCCAATTGTGCCCCAAGTAGGGCTTGCTTAATGACTGGAAAATGGACACCTCGTCATGGCATTTACACCGTGAATAATTCAGATAGAGGTGCTTCTAAAGATAGGAAAATAATACCTACAAAAAACCAGACCACCTTATCTAAAAACCATGTTATTATTCCTCAAGTTTTAAAAAACAACGGATACGCCACGTGCCATGCTGGTAAATGGCACTTAAGTGAAACTCCTTTAGAATTTGGATTTCAATTGAATATTGGCGGAGGTCATAACGGACACCCTAAAAGTTATTATCCACCCTATAAAAATGTAAATCTTCCAGAAGGAAAAAACAAGCAATTAACAGACCTCATTACAGAGCACAGCATAAAGTTTCTTGATACAGTTTCTAAGCCTTTCTTTTTATACTATGCCAGTTACGCTGTTCATACTCCTATTCAGGCTATAGATAGTTTAATGCATAAATATGAAAATAAATCCGCATGGAACGGACAGCATAATGCCGAATATGCAACAATGATTGAAAATTTAGACAGGAACATAGGGCTCTTATTAAGAAAACTAAAAAAGGCGGACCTATTTCAAAACACCTTGATTATTTTCACCTCTGATAACGGCGGTCTTTATGGTATTACCAAACAAAAGCCTTTAAGAGCAGGGAAAGGAAGTTATTACGAAGGAGGTATTCGTGAACCTTTCCTTTTTGTGTGGCAAAATCATATAAAACCGAATACCATAAATGATACACCGATTACCAATTTAGACATCTTTCCAACGCTCCTAAACGCCGTTCAAATTAAGCATTCAATAAATTTAGATGGTAAAACTTTAGTTCCAATATTAGAAGGTAACAGTCAAGATTTAAACCGAGCTTTATTTTGGCACTTTCCAATTTATTTGCAAGCGTATAACAAAGAGGATAACGAAAATAGAGATCCTTTATTTAGAACAAGACCTGGATCGGTAATAAGGTATGGCAAATGGAAACTTCATTACTATTTTGAAGACAACGATATTGAACTTTACAACTTAGAAGATGATATAAGTGAAAGCAACAATCTTGCATTAATACATCCTCGACAAGCAAATAAACTACTCAAAAGATTAAAAAAATGGTGGAAAAAAACGGATGCTCCTATACCGAAAACTTTAAACCCTAATTTCAAAAAATAATATTTTATAAAACATCCAAACTCCCCTTGCCTTCTCTAACTATTATGGCAGGAGTTTCAGACATATCAATTACGGTGGAAGGATGATTATCACCATAACCACCATCGATTACAACATCGACCAAGTTATCCCATTTTTCAAGAATTAACTCAGGATCGGTCGTATATTCTATAACCTCATCTTCATCCCGAATAGAGGTTGATATAATAGGATGTCCTAATTTTTTAACAATTTCTAGAGCAATCTTGTTATTTGGCACACGTATTCCAACGGTTTTTTTCTTTTTAAAGGGATGCGGTAAATTTTTAGAACCCGGTAAAATAAAGGTATAAGGCCCAGGCAGCGCGCGTTTTAACACTTTAAAAGTAGACGTGTCGATTTGTTTTACGTAATCACTTAAATGGCTTAAATCATGACAAATAAAAGAAAAGTTAGCTTTTTCCAGTTTAACTTGTTTAATTCGAGCTACACGTTCTAATGCTTTAATATTACTAATATCACAACCCAATCCATAAACTGTATCGGTAGGATAGATTATCAATCCGCCCCGCTTTAATATGTCCACCACTTTATCTATTTCCCTAGGGTTGGGATTTTCTTCGTAAATTCTTATAAAATCTGCCATGATACAGTTAGTTAGCTTGCGAAAACAAATTAACGACAATTTTTCAATTCTAAAACTTTTTTTTAATTCTAAGAAAATTATTACCCATTTTTAAATTTAAATCTCACAAATTAATTGTTTTTCAGTATATAATTATTTATTTTTAGTATTAACATACTCATAACATGATTATGAAACCATTTATTATTTCCCGTATTTTCGTTTGTTTATGCCTTGTTTTTTGTGCTGTAGGATTGGCGCAAGACAAAATTAAAACTAATACAAACAAACCTCCCCTTAGTCCTGAGTTAAAGGCTAAATCAAAAATTTTATTTGCTGACCAATATGAGTATAAAAAGTTAACCGTTATAAAAGGCACTTTAGATGATGCTTTTAATGAAGCTAAAGCTCAAAACAAATACTTATTTGTAGTCACCTCTTATGACAATAGATTTAGGTCAATAAGTGAAATGGCTTTGAGAAATATGGAAATAAACGAAAACATTAATGCCGAAATAACCAATGCTTTTTTGTTTTATAAATGCAACTTTTCAGACTATAGAAATAAATATTTATTTTGGGCTAATAATAGTATAGCACATCCCAGCGGATTTATTTTTGATAGCCAAGGAACGCTAATTAATATAGCTGTAGGTGCTGGTGATGTTGCAAATGGTACTACGTTGTTAGGTGACTTTAATAAAATTGACTACAAGCCATTTTGTTCTGATTTAAACTTACATGGCAAAAATGCCATTCAGTTTTTAAACACTCAAATTGCCGCATTTCAAACGCTTATAAATCCCGTCAGTAAGTATAAGGATTATGAGCAAGCCTATACTAATGTAACCCAATCTTTTGAGCAACAACAATATTACTTTAATACCTTTTTAGCTGAAAAACTTAGCGAGAAATTAGGCATGGCCGATACTGCGATTAAGTATGCTATTAAACGAAAAGAATTAGAAACGAATCCGAAAAACAAACAATTATTTGATTTACTTATTGAGTGACTAACTTAAAAAAACCTGCATTTTAAAAAATGCAGGTTTTGGTTTAATTGTTTTATATTGAATGCTGTCTAACCAATAACATCGAGCTTTGCAAAGCGCAATAATAATTTCTTTACACCCACTTGCTGGAACTTAATCTCGGCTTTTAAGTCGGCTCCGGTTCCTTCAATTTTTAATACTTCCCCTTTACCAAAACGCATATGATTTACGATATTTCCGACAGCCAATTTACCATCAAATAAATTGGTATCGCCACCAGATTTGGTTGCATCTACGGGTTTTAATTTTTTAGGTGTTGAAGCCTGGAATTTAGGCTGCTCTTTTTGAGGGGTTCCTTTCTTTAAATTAACTTGTTTAGCCGGTTTGAATCGGATATTTTGTTTAGAAACCACCTGCTGTTTGGTGTTAGGACTTACGTCCCCAAAAATATCAGCATCGAGCATCGGGTTAATGCGTCGTTCTTCAATTGGAGTGGTTATTTCTAAATATTGCTCATCAATTTCCTGAATAAATCGACTCGGATCGGCATCTGTTAATTTCCCCCAACGGTATCTTGACAAGGCATAGGTTAAATAGGCCTGTTTTTCAGCGCGGGTTAAAGCTACATAAAACAAACGGCGTTCTTCTTCAAGCTCGCTACGCGTATTCATACTCATTGCACTTGGAAATAAATCTTCTTCTAGCCCCACAATAAACACATGCGGAAACTCTAATCCTTTTGCCAAGTGAATCGTCATTAATGCAACATGGTCTACATCTTCTTTATCAGAATCCAAATCACTGGAAAGTGCTACATCCTCTAAAAATTCCGATAAGGATGCTGTTGCATCAGCCACTTCCAATTGGCCCTCAACAAAGTCTTTCATACCATTAAGTAACTCCTCGATATTTTCCATGCGAGTTACTCCTTCAGGTGTGGCATCTTTTTTAAATTCTTTTATTAAACCACTTGTGCGCGTAACATGCTCTGCCAATTCAAACACATCGGCAGTTTGATTCATTACCTGATAACTTTCAATCATAGTTACAAAATCAAAAAGCTTACCTTTTGTTCCTGAATTAATTTTAATATCAACCTTGTCGATATTTTTCATCACTTCAAAAATAGTTCGGTTATATTGGTTCGCAGCTACCACTAAACGGTCTACAGTAGTCGCTCCAATGCCACGCGGAGGGAAATTTATAACGCGTTTTAAAGCTTCTTCATCAGACGGGTTAATAACGAGTCGCAAATACGAAATTACATCCTTGATTTCTTTACGTTGATAGAATGATAATCCTCCATAAATTTTATAAGGAATATCACGTTTACGCAACGCATCTTCGATAGCTCTCGATTGGGCATTTGTACGATATAAAACAGCAAAATCCTTATTTTGTAATTGTTCGTTCATTTTGGTTTCCCAAATTGTACTAGCTACATAACGTCCTTCGTCACCATCGGTTAGGGATCGATTAACAATTATTTTGCCTCCTTCGTCATTCGCCGTCCAAACAACTTTATCAAGTTTTGTTTGGTTTTTGTCAATTATTGAGTTGGCAGCGTTTACGATATTTTTTGTTGAACGATAATTTTGTTCCAAACGATACAACTTAACATTATCATAGTCCTTCTGGAAATTTAAAATATTATTAATATTCGCTCCGCGGAAAGCATAAATACTTTGCGCATCATCACCTACAACACAAATATTTTGAAATTTATCTGATAGAGCGCGAACAATTAAATACTGCGAGTGATTAGTATCCTGATACTCGTCGACCAAAATATATCTGAAACGGTTTTGGTATTTCATTAACACTTCAGGAAAACGAGTTAGTAACTCGTTTGTTCGAAGAAGTAAATCATCAAAATCCATAGCCCCTGCTTTAAAACAACGATCTACATAAGCTTTATAGATATCACCCATTCGAGGTCGTCTGGCCATGGCATCGGCTTCTTGTAATTCTGAATTTTGAAGATAAGCCTTAACGGTAATTAAACTATTTTTATAAGAAGATATTCTTGAACGTATCGATTTTGCCTTATAAATATCTTTATCCAGCCCCATTTCTTTAATAATAGAACCTATTAATTTGTCGGAATCCTGCGAGTCGTAAATGGTAAAATTAGTTGGAAACCCAAGTTTATCCGCTTCAATACGTAATATTTTAGCAAATATGGAGTGAAACGTTCCCATCCATAAATTTCTAGCTTCACTTTCACCTACAATAGACGCGATACGTTCTTTCATTTCTCGTGCCGCCTTGTTAGTAAACGTCAACGATAAAATATTAAAAGCATCTATACCTTGACTCATTAGGTAGGCAATCCTGTAGGTTAACACACGTGTTTTACCAGAACCTGCACCGGCAATTACAATCATTGGGCCGTCCTTCTGCAGTGTTGGTGCTAGCTGTGCCTCGTTTAACTGACTTAAATACTTCTCCAAAATTAATTTAAATTTTAAGGGCTAAAATTAATCATTGCCAACCGTTTAATTAAATGGTTTTATTAATAATTATAAACAATTAGCGGGTTGGTTTGCTTTATATAATTTTTGAATATCTTTATATCAATGTAATAATCGACTTACCAATGCGTATATTCTGTTTACTGTTTCTTTTTTGTTGCTTTCAAAGTTTCCCTCAAAACACGCTTAATCAAGACATAAAGGCTATCGAATCAAAAATTATTGATTGGCGACACCATTTTCACCAATATCCGGAACTCTCCAATAGAGAATTTAAAACAGCTGCAAAAATTGCAACGCATTTAAAATCTTTAGGATTAGAAGTAAAAACTGAAGTCGCTAAAACAGGTGTTATCGGCATTCTAAAAGGTAACAGCAATGGTAAGGTAGTTGCTTTACGCGCCGATATTGATGCCTTACCTGTTACCGAACGAAACGACCTCTCTTTTAAATCGAATGAAACTACAGAGTTTTTAGGGAACACTACCGGTGTTATGCACGCCTGCGGACATGATAGCCATATAGCTATTTTAATGGGCGTTGCCGAAATATTATCGAAACACAAAAATAAAATTAAAGGCACTGTTAAATTTATTTTTCAACCAGCGGAAGAAGGTCCTCCTCCTGGTGAAGAAGGCGGGGCTAAATTAATGATTAAAGAAGGGGTATTAAAAAACCCAGATGTAGATGCTATTTTTGGTTTGCATATAAAATCCGAAATTCCCGTTGGGGAAATTAAATATAAAGCCGAAGGCATCATGGCTTCAGTTGAACGTTTTGTAGTTCAGGTAAAAGGAAAGCAAACCCATGGCTCTACCCCATGGACTGGCATAGACCCTATATATATTTCGGCAAAAATCATCGATGGCTTTCAAAGCATTATTAGTCGAGAAACCGATTTAACCGATGCCCCAGCTGTAATTACCGTTGGAAAAATAGAAGGTGGGGTACGTTATAATATCATTCCTGAAAGTGCCCAGCTAACAGGCACCATAAGAACCTTGAACCCCGTTACCAGAGAAAGAATCATTAATAGAATGACCTCAATGGCTTCAACAATTGCTGAAGCATATGGCGGTGAGGCGACTATAGAGTTTAGAAATGAAGCCGCGGTAACCTACAACGATGTTAATCTTGTAGAACAAATGCTACCTACCCTTGAGCGTGTAGCTGGGAAGGCTAATGTTAAACTTACTAAAGCCGTTACTATTGGGGAAGATTTTTCATTCTATCAGGAAAAAATTCCTGGATTTTACTTCTTCTTGGGAGGTATGACACCTGGAAATTCAAAAGCATTTCCGCATCACACACCTGATTTTAGAATTGACGATGCCGGAATGTTGCTTGGCGTTAAGGTGATGACTAATTTTGCAATAGATTTTTTAAACAACTAAACTTACTTTATGGATTTTATTTCTAACATCAGTTGGTGGATGTGGATTTTAATTATTTTAATTCTTATTGCCATTCGCGATATTTTTCTTCAAAAAAAACACACCATAAGCCACAACTATCCTATTGTTGGTCATTTACGCTATATGCTCGAGAAAATCGGCCCCGAACTACGCCAATACCTAGTAGCTAATAACCGCGAAGAACTTCCCTTTAACCGTATTGAGCGTGGGTGGATTTACGCCTCAGCTAAAAAAGAAAATAATTATGAAGGTTTTGGTACCGATCGCGACATCTATGCGCATCATCATATTTTTGTAAATAACGCCATGATACCATACCACCCGAAAGCTGGACACCCCAACGATATCGACAAAACCTTTTTACCGTGTGCCAAGGTCATGGGAGTACATAACAAACGTAAAAAACCTTATCGTCCGGCATCGGTTATTAACGTATCGGCAATGAGTTTTGGCTCACTTTCTGCAAAAGCTGTAGAATCCTTAAACAAAGGCATTAAAATGGCCGATGCATATCACAATACCGGTGAAGGCGGGTTATCGCCATACCACAGCCATGGTGGTGATGTTATTTTTCACTTCGGAACTGGCTATTTTGGTGTTCGTAATGGTGACGGAACATTTTCATTAGAAAAACTAGTGAAACTTGTTAAAGACAATTCTTTTATCCGAGCTATTGAAATTAAATTATCGCAAGGTGCAAAACCAGGTAAAGGAGGCGTTTTACCTGCTTCAAAAATAACCAAAGAAATTGCCAATATTCGCCATGTGCCCCTAGGCAAAGATGTATTATCACCACCTAATCACTCTGCCTTTTCATCTATTCCAGAACTATTAGAATTTATTGAAACAATTGCCGAAGCTACAGGTTTGCCCGTAGGAATTAAGGCAGCCATCGGAAAATTGGATCAATGGGAGGAACTTGCTAATGAGATGTTGAAAACAGAAAAAGGACCTGATTTTATTACCGTTGATGGCGGTGAGGGTGGTACAGGCGCAGCCCCTCCTAGTTTTGCTGACCACGTATCTTTACCATGGGTTTATGGCTTTAGTGATTTGTACAAACTTTTTCAAAATAAAGGATTAGCAGAGCGCATTGTATTTATTGGAAGTGGAAAATTAGGATTTCCTGCCAAAGCGGCTATGGCGTTTGCAATGGGTGCCGATTGTATTAATGTAGCTCGTGAAGCGATGATGAGTATTGGCTGTATACAAGCACAGGTGTGCCATACCAACCGCTGTCCAAGTGGTGTTGCCACGCAAAGTAAATGGTTGCAAAATGGGATAGACCCGACTTTAAAATCTATGCGACTGGCTCAGTATTTTAAAACATTTAGAAAAGAATTTATTGAAATTACGCATGCAGCAGGATATGAACACCCTTGTCAGTTTAAAATGACTGACATTGAAATTAATGTCGATGACCACAACCTATCAAAAGAATTAAACAAAACTTACATGTATAGTAAAACTCCTGTTCCATTTTCAAGTATGCAGGATTTAAAAGATTGTATATATTTGGGAGGTAGTAAACAGCCTAAACTCTAACTTAACACATATTATTATGGATTCTTCTCGAATTATTGACTTATTTTTATTTGCCATACCTTCATTAATAACAGGACTTATAGCCTACTATTTTTTTAAAGAACATACTAAAAATGAAGATGGCCGCCGCCGGTTTTTATTGCAAAAAGACCTTCAGGTTAGTGCCTTACCAACCAGACTACAGGCTTATGAACGAATGGCCTTATATCTGGAACGCATCAGTCCTTCGAAATTATTAATTCGAGTCGCTCCTACATCGTCTAACAAAAACGCTTATGAAAGAGCACTAATCCAAGCTATAGAATCGGAGTTTGAACATAATCTGGCGCAGCAAATTTACGTGAGCGATAAATGCTGGAGCATTATAAACACAGCAAAAAATGCTACAATTCAATTGATTAGAAAAGCCAGTTTACTTGAAAAAACAGATACCGCCGAGAAATTACGCGAGGTGGTTTTAACCGAAATGCTGGAACGTCGTGCCCCAAGTGATCTCGCTCTTGCTTTTATTAAAGAAGAAGTTAGCGATATATGGTAATTACTTTCACTTTAAAGTAAACCAAAAATAAACATCACTGTTAAATGAACTTACTTTCTTTTTCTACTTCATTGCCCAAGTGCTTTTCCTTCGCATACTCAAACCCATCTTCCCACCATTGCGTCATGAGTCGTTTGCTAAATATTAAGGAATTCTCTGTAAGTTGTGTTGGGGTGTAATAAATATTAAGCTTTACATTTCGGTGTTTTGCTGCCAGTTTACCAATGGCAATATCGGCTTTTTCTACCTGATCCAGCAAATGCCCAAAAAGGTTTATCATAAGTGAAAATGGATTTTTACCAAGTACTTTATTGTACTCTAAATTTTCACTTTCTAACACAATCGCATCGACTTCGGTAGCGCCTCGAAGAATGGCTTCACGAATCGGAATTACGCATCCTAAACCGCCATCGGCATATTCAAACCCGTTGCGTTTAACTAAAGACATAAACGGAATATAATTACAGGAAATCCAAATCCAATCGCAAAACTCCTCGTAACTAAAATCGTTTATCGACTTATATTCAACTCTGTTTTTCGATAAATTAGAAACAGTAACAACAACATCTTCTTTAGTGTCTCGAATTAAATTAAATTCTTCTTCACTAAAATGCTTTTTAATATGCTTTTTAAGATTTTTACTTTCCCCAAAAGTGCGTTTACGCTTAATAAATTGTAAAATAGAATTGAAATAATTTATTGAAACATATTCGCGCCCGTCTTTTTGATGCTGAATAAACGGATTAATGCTAAATATGGTTTTTTGCTTTACATTGGTAAAAATATCGTAAAGTTTACCAATATTGTGTGTTGCTAAATGCGGGACCAATAAACTACCCGTTGAAGTACCTAAAAACATATCGTACTCCTTACCTTGTTGCTCCATTAAATACTGTGCTACTCCTCCTGCGAACGATCCTTTACTGCCGCCTCCGGATATTACTAATGCCTTCATATATTAATCTTCTAATGCGCTAACTTCTTTATTTTTAAATTTGGCAAAATGATAACCACTTTCCCACCATTGGGTCATTTTTTCCTTATTAAAAATAAGTGAGTTAGTAGTTAAAACAGTTGGCGCGTAATAAAAATTAATAATTGCGTTGTGATGATTGGCAACGTGTTTTCCTATTTTAATGTTTTGCGACTCTATTCTGTCGAGCATAAATGTGAACATATTGGTCATTAATGAAAAGGGGTTTCTTGAGGGCATACGGTTATAAAGTGTTGTTTCGGTTTGTAAAATAATAGCATCGACTTCGGTAGCGCCACGGTTAATAGCCTCTTCAATAGGCACCATGTTTCCTAAACCACCATCGGCATATTCGCAACCATTTTTTTTTACTAAAGTCATAAAAGGTGTGTAATTACTTGAAATCCATATCCACTCACAAAACTCTTCATATGAAAAATCTTTAATACTCTTATATTCCACTTGATTAAGAGAAATATTGGATACCGTAACTACAATGTCTTTATGCGATTGCTTTAATGTGTTAAACTCGTCTTGCGTGAAGGTCTTTTTTATAAGGCTCTTAAGGTGATAACTCTCTCCAAAAGTTTTACTACCTCGTAGCATATTCAATAACACATTAACGTGATTTATAGCAATATTTTGGCTGCCATGCTTTTGCTTTACCACAAAAGGACACACACTAAATATATCGTTATTAGTCACGCTGGTGTATACCTTTTTAATTTTATCGATTTCCTGTAATGCCAGATGAGACACTAGTAAACTACCTGTAGAGGTACCTAAATACAATTGATAATCGCGCTTCATCTCTTCAATAAGATACTGTGCAACGCCACCTGCAAAAGCGCCTTTACTACCACCACCCGAAATTACTAAGGCTCTCATAATTAATTATTATTTATGGCTTCCAACATCGATTTTGAAAACTTTGAAAACTGCCAGTTATGATGTTGTGTTCCTTGCTTTAAATTGACTTTACACTGGTCGTTACAGGCTTTAATTTGTTGCAAATACATAAATGCATTCTGCCGAACATCAAAACTGCAATCTGGTTCTGTATAATCGGTTAACTCTTTAAAATATCCTGGTTTATTCCCTTCTTCAAAATCTTCTGTAATCAGAGCCAATGTTAACCATAGTATTCTGATATTCTTATCATGAAAACCTATCATACCTTTTGTGGCGTTTAAATATTTTTCTCTATCCTCTGGAAAATTACGCCATAAGTTAATCAACGCAGCTTCAACAGTTAAATACGACGCATCAGATAACAAGGATTCGTATTCTAACTTTAAACTTTCAGGGATTTTAGTAACCGAAGTCGCAATACCCTGTCGCACTTCTAAACTACTTTTGAAATTATCTTTTTGCACTTGATCAGGAATTTGACTAATAACTTTTACCATTGCCTTATTAGAAATCCCAGAATTTAAATAGTCGTTACATTTGGAGGAATATAATTCGCAATCCACCATTAAATACTCCTGGATAAACACCGATTTTTTCAAACTTTCTAACATCAAGTTATAATTTAAATCTTTGCTTTCCAACCAAATTTCCCTAAATTTCTTTAAATCTTGTTTACTTGCCTGTTCAACTTCCGTTATAAAATCGTTTGTGGCTACATTTTTAAAAGCATTTTTGGTTAAATAATATTTCACAGCCCGTTTAAAAGGTTTTTCTCCAACCTTTTCTCGTAGTAAATGCAATACCCAAGCGCCTTTTTTATAGAATGTAACACTACTAGATTTAGGGTTTAGAAGTGATGTACTACCTCCTGATTTATCTTGAACATCTAGCTCCTGTAAATATTCATATAATCGCCAGTAGTAGTAATTATCACCAAACACTTCTCGCTCTGCTAACAAAGCATAATAAGTAGCAAATCCTTCCTGTAGCCAGTGGTGAGTGCCCGAAGTTTCGGTAACCAAATCACCAAACCATTGATGCGCCAGTTCGTGCGCATTTACATTAACATAATTTTTATCTGTAAAAGCTGTATCGTTAACCACAAAAGCATCAGAAAATATGGTAGCCGTTGTGTTTTCCATACCGGCATATAAAAAATCCTTCACAGGAATTTGTTTATAGTTTTGCCAAGGATAAGAAACACCTATTTCGGTTTCCAGAAAATCAAAAATTTGTTTTGTATATCGGTAAGTCGGTTCAACTTTTAACGAATCATCAGTATAATAAAACATTTCTAAAGGGATACCACTTTTAGAAAATGCTTCATGCTTTTTATATTTTCCAATTACCAAAGCAACTAAATAACTAGACATTGGCGCCTTCATGTCGTAATGCCAAATCGTAGTTGTATCGTTAATAATTTTATCTTTTAGCGCTCCATTTGCGATAACCTCATACCCGTTTTGAAATGAAATACTTAAATCGAATTCTATTTTATCATTCATATCATCAATACTCGGCAGCCAATTACTCGTGTATTTACCTTGACCCTGTGTCCATATTTGAGGTCTTTTTACACATGTAAAGCAACCACGCTCTTCACTCAACTTGTTATTATTCAAATCTTTCCAATCAATAAAATACAAGGCTTTTTTCGGTTTTGCCTCGTATTTAAACATTAGCTGGTAAGTTTCGCCCCTTTTAAATTTATGTATAACTCTTAGTTTTTTACCATCATATATGAAATCGGCTGCTCGATTGTTTAATACAACTTTAGAAAATTGCATGTTTTTGGCATCCAAAAAAATGGTGTCTATAGTTTTTTTGATCTCTAAAGTATATGTCACCTCTCCAAAAACCTCAGATTCCTGAGGGTTAAAAGCCAACGAGACTGCTGCCCGTTTAAAATCAACATAATCAATTTGTTGTGCAATTAAACATCCGGTACAAAAAAAAAGAAGTATTAATAGTTTACTTTTCATGTTTTACATCTAACAAGGATTAAGCCAAAATACACAAATTTTCCATTTTTAGGATTGCTTGAAAAGGTTTAAATTCGTCCTGTTATGGCAATAAATCTTCAAACCCCTATAGATTATTTGAAAGGTGTGGGCTCTAGTCGAGCCGATTTACTTCGTAAAGAGCTTGGTATTTTTACTTATCAAGATTTGATGCATTTATTCCCTAACCGCTATATTGATCGTACCCAATATTATAAAATCAACCAGCTACAACGAAACAATGCCGATGTGCAAGTGATTGGTAAAATTGTTTCCTTTACGGAAGTGGGTCAAAAAAGAGGCAAACGATTGGTTGCTAAATTTCAGGACGGAACAGGTACTATGGAATTAGTGTGGTTTCGCGGTCATAAATGGATAAAAGACAGTTTAAAACTTAATACCCCTTATGTAGCTTTTGGAAAAACCAATTGGTTTAACGGAACATTTTCCATGGCACACCCCGAATTGGAACTGCTTGCCGAGCACGAAAAAAATTTACGTTCGGCCATGCAACCAGTTTACCCTTCTACAGAAAAATTATCCAATCGAGGGATTTCAAATAGAGTCATTAGCAAAATTATCCAGCAATTATTTATCGATGCTAACGGTAAATTTGACGAAACCTTATCGGAGTCTCTGCGAAAAGAATTGCATTTAATTGGTAAAAGCGAAGCCCTTTTTAATATTCATTTTCCTAAAAGCCCTGAACTTTTAGCAAAAGCACAATTTAGGCTAAAATTTGAAGAGTTGTTCTATATTCAATTACAGCTGATTATTAAGAATTTAATGCATAAATCGAAAATCAAAGGGTTGCCTTTTGAACATATTGGCGAACATTTCAAAACCTTTTTCGAAGAGCATTTACCATTCGAATTAACCAATGCACAAAAACGCGTACTAAAGGAAATTCGCTCTGACTTGGGAAGCAATGCTCAAATGAATCGTCTTTTGCAAGGTGATGTAGGATCTGGCAAAACTATTGTGGCTCTTATGTCTATGTTAATGGCTATAGACAATGGTTTTCAAGCCTGTTTAATGGCACCTACCGAGATTCTATCTATTCAGCATTACAACGGGTTACTTGATTTGTGTAAAAACCTAAAAATCAACATTAAACTTCTAACAGGCTCGACCAAAACATCGGAAAGAAACAAGATTTTAGAAACTTTAAAAAATGGTGAGTTAAATATTATTATTGGCACCCATGCACTTCTCGAAGACCGTGTGGAATTCAATAATTTAGGTCTGGCTATTATCGATGAACAACACCGGTTTGGTGTCGCGCAACGGAGCAAACTATGGCGCAAAGGACCAGATGCTGGAGGGGCTATCCCTCCTCACATTTTAGTCATGACTGCTACCCCAATACCACGAACGTTAGCCATGTCGGTTTACGGCGATTTAGACATCTCTATTATCGATGAATTACCGGCAGGTAGAAAACCTATAAAAACAGTACATCGTTACGATAAAAACAGACTTAATGTATTTCGCTTTGTAAAAGATGAAATTGCCAAAGGCAGGCAAATATATATCGTCTACCCCTTAATTCAGGAAAGCGAAAAAATGGATTATAAGGATTTAATGGATGGCTATGAAAGTATTGCTCGGGATTTTCCTATGCCAGACTATCAAATTTCTATTGTTCATGGTAAAATGAAACCTGCCGATAAAGATTACGAAATGCAACGTTTCATTAAAGGCGAAACTCAAATTATGGTTGCTACTACCGTGATTGAAGTTGGAGTAAACGTGCCAAATGCCTCAGTAATGATTATTGAAAGTGCTGAACGCTTTGGTTTATCACAACTTCATCAGCTGCGAGGGCGTGTTGGTCGAGGTGCTGAACAAAGTTATTGTATTTTAATGACAGGACACAAACTTAGCAGCGACAGTAAAACCCGATTGGAAACCATGGTAAAAACCAGTGATGGTTTTGAAATTGCCGAAGTCGATTTAAAACTTCGTGGTCCCGGCGACCTAATGGGAACACAACAAAGTGGTGTATTAAATCTTAAAATAGCCGACATTGTAAAAGACAAAGATGTATTACACCATGCTAGATATCACGCAAAAAAAATCTTAAATGAAGATCCGAAATTAGCAAAACAAGAACACGCTGTAATTTTAGATACCTACCGAAAATTGAGCAAATTCAAAAACATCTGGAATTATATATCGTAACACCAGAAAACTTTATTTTTGTAAAAAAATAGATATGCTTCACCTAAAACTGGAAACCGACCCGCGCTGGGCCAATCTAGCGGAGTCCAATATTGAAGAAATTTTAACCGACCATGCCTGGTGCGAACAGAAAGCAGCTTCCAGCGCCATAACTTTAATCACTCAAAACCCTGAATACCCGGATTTAGTTTCCGAATTATTAGAAATTGCTCAGGAAGAATTAGAACACTTTCAACAGGTGCATAATATCATTAAAGCGCGTGGATACGAATTAGGCCCGGAACGAAAAGATAGTTACGTTCATGAACTTTTTAAATTCATGAATAAGGGTGGAAATCGTATTCAGAGAATGGTAGACAAACTTTTACTATGCGCCATGATTGAGGCCAGAAGTTGCGAACGATTTAAGTTACTTTCAAATACCATTAAGGACGCAGAATTATCAAAGTTTTACTACAATTTAATGGTAAGTGAAGCCAGTCATTATACAACGTTTATAACTTTTGCCAGAAAATATGGTAAAGGTATCGATGTAGAAAAACGTTGGAAACAATTAGTAGCTTTTGAGAGCGATATAATCAAGGGATACGGTTCAGGAGAATCGCTACACGGCTAAATAAAATTTGGGGCAAAACAAAGCTCAACTTAGTAGAGCTGAGCTTCGCAAACTGTTCTATAGTTTGATTGATTGATGACAATAATAATACTTTCATAATATTTTCGAACAGCATCTTCATACTCAAATTCACATCTCTAAGATATTCACATTTAACAACATATATGTTATCCTTTTGTTAAAGAAATAGTTACAACTGTTAATTAACATTTTATGAGGTAATATTACTACTATATTTTTCCTTTCAGATTGTTTAACTTTGCCTGTTTTAGTATTCATTATTTAAAAATAGAATGATTAACATTCATATCAAGACATTACAAGACTTAGAATTTCCAACGGTTTTACAACAAGTAAGCGAACATTGTATTACCCCATTAGGAAATGAAAGAGCTTTAGAAATAACACCTTATAAAAATAAACCTGAACTATTAAGAAGTTTACAGCTAACTAACGAATATGTTTCATCGTTTGATAATGACAACCGTATTCCTAATCATAGTTTCGATACCATTTCGAAAGAAATAAAGCTATTGCATATTGAAAACACCTTTCTAGAAGTGCATAGTTTAAAAAAAATTGCAGCTATTTCTACGACTTCGAATGAAATCGTCCTTTTTCTTAAAAAATTTGAAGAATACTACCCACAACTTCATGATTACGCATCACATATTGAGGTTACAAAAATTGTCGTAGATAAAATTAATGGCATCATTGATCGTTTTGGCGACATTAAAGATAACGCTTCCGATAAATTGTATGAACTGCGGCAAACCATTAATAAAGTAAAAGGCCAAATTAACAGTAGTTTTGCCACAGCTTTAAATACATATCACGGTTTAGATTATTTGGATGATATACGAGAATCGGTGTTGGAAAACCGGCGTGTTTTGGCTGTTAAAGCCATGTATCGCAGAAAAATTAAAGGAACCATTTTAGGAAGTAGTAAAACGGGGAGCATTGTATATATGGAACCGGAAGCTACGCTAAAATATTCTAGAGAACTTAATAATCTGGAATACGAAGAAAAAGAAGAAATTACTCGAATTTTAAAAGAAGTTACCGAATACATTCGACCATTCGTTGATTTATTTTCTAAATATCAGGAGTTTTTAATCAACATCGATGTCATTTCAGCAAAAGCCAAGTATGCACAGTCACTAAATGCTATTCTGCCTGAAATAACAGAAGATCGTAGCATGTTTTTGCGAGAGGCTTACCACCCTTTACTTTACTTAACCAACCTTAAAAAGAAGGCTAAAACATTTCCACAAACCGTAGAGTTAAAACAAGATAGTCGCATTATTGTTATTTCCGGCCCTAATGCTGGAGGAAAAAGTATTACCTTAAAAACAGTAGGCTTGTTGCAAGTTATGCTTCAAAGTGGTATGCTCATTCCTGTACACGAACGTAGTAAGGCATTTTTATTCGATAGGGTAATGAGCGATATTGGCGACAATCAATCTATAGAAAATCATTTAAGCACCTATAGTTACCGATTAAAACAGATGAATTATTTTCTTCGGAAATGCAACAAAAACACCCTGTTTTTAATCGATGAATTTGGTACCGGTAGTGACCCTGAGTTAGGCGGCGCACTTGCCGAAACTTTTCTTGAGGAATTCTATCACCGTGAAGCTTTTGGCATTATAACAACCCATTATTCCAACTTAAAAATATTAGCGAACGAGTTGCCATACATGCTCAATGCCAACATGTTATTTGATGAGCGGACTTTAGAACCACTTTTCAAACTAGTAATTGGTCAGGCTGGTAGTAGTTTTACTTTTGAGGTCGCTCAAAAAAATGGCATACCATTCGGATTAATAAATCGTGCTAAAAAGAAAATTGAACGCAGTAAAGTCCGATTCGATGCCACCATTGCAAAGCTTCAAAAGGAACGATCTAAACTTGAAAAAACGGGACAGTCGTTAAAACTCAATGAACAAAAGAAAATTGAAGAAGCCGGTAAACTAGAAGAGATTAATAGTCGTATTCAAAAGAAACTGGAAAGTTACCAAGAACTATACGATAGTAATCAGCGTTTAATCTATTTAGGACAAAAAATTGATGATTTAGCCGAAAAATATTTTAACAATAAACAAAAACGCGCTTTAATGGACGAGTTATTTAAACTTGTTCAAGTTGAAAATTCTAAGCGTAAAAAAGTTGATAAAAAAGAAAAACAAAAAATAAAAGCCAAAGAAAACAGGGTTAAAAAAGAGGTCGAAAAGAAGGTAGAAGTTATTCGTGAAAAGAAAAAAGAAGCTAAGAAAAAAGCCATTGAAACCCCTAAACCAAAACCTATTTTAACCATTGGCGACCGCGTTAGATTGGAGGATGGTCGGGCTGTAGGCACTATTGATAAAATTGAAAAGAACAAAGCGGTAGTGAATTATGGTATTTTTACAACAAATGTGAGCATAGATCAGTTAGAACTTGTTGAACGCGTAAAATAAACATGAAACAAAATGAATATTGCACTACCTAAAAACAAACAACTCATCCTTTTTGATGGTGTTTGTAATTTGTGCAATTCTAGCGTAAATTTCATTATAAAAAACGATAAAACGAACACATTTTTATTCTCTGCTTTACAAAGTAAATCAGGAAAACAAATTATAGAAGCTTATCATATAGACACCACTAAAACCGATTCGATTTTACTTTATAATCCAGATAAAGGTATTAGTTACAAATCATCGGCTGCTTTAAAAATTGCTTGGCATTTAAAAGGTCCATTAAAGTTACTCACAGTATTTTTAATCGTCCCTAGATTTATTAGAAACTGGGTTTACGATATAATTGCCAGAAATCGGTACAGGTGGTTTGGTAAAAAAGAAGCCTGTATGGTACCTAGCCCAGAATTAAAAGATAAATTTTTGGACTAAAACTAAATCGTCCCAATAATTTTTATTTTTTTTGATTTTGAAATACCTCCTGGGTTACACCCCGGTTTTCCTTCTGGCACTTCCATGTTTAGTTTTTTAAAGTAGGATGCCCAAACTTCAAAATAATCATCTTCACCAGGCGCTTTATAAGTCATTGGAAACAATTTGAACAAAGGTTCTCCATAAGCCTCTAAAAAACAATCATAAATTAACTCAGAGCAGTAATATTTTCCATTATTGTAAAGGTATTCTACATCATACGGCACACCTATTTGTTTCTTTCCAAAACTAATAGCATGTGGTATGAGTTTTTGATATCGTTTTTTTAAACGCCCCACATACATTGGCGCTTGAGTTTTTAAAGCAAAAGCTTCATATGGTGTTAGTGTCACTCCATTGCCACTGGCTTCTAAAATGAATACTTGGTTATTTTGAATAACTACCATACCCATATGACTAAAATCATTCCCTTTGTAGCCTTCAGTGACTTGATTAATAGCATCACACAATGGCCCGCAATTAGTTGACTGAAAAAGGAAATCTCCATTTTTTAGTTTAATAGATTGTGAGTACCCAACAAAAATGAATAACAAAAATGGCAGCAATAAGAATTTCAATGGTAATAATTTTAAAAATTTCAACTTTCGGTTAAACTTCCCCACTCGGTCCAGGAACCATCGTAAACCGAAATATTGCTGTACCCACTTAATTCGGCTCCTAAAGCTAATACGCACGCCGTAATTCCAGATCCGCAAGAAAAAATAATTGGTTCATTTTTGTTTACTAACTCTAAAAACATTGATTTGATTTCCTTTTTAGATTTCAACTCGCCGTCTTGTATCAAATTAGTAAATGGTAAATTTACTGAATTGGGTATAGTCCCCATACGCAAACCTTCTCGAGGTTCAGGCTCTTCACAATTGAAACGTTCTTTTGACCGCGCATCTACAATGGTATGCGTTTTATTTTTTGAAGCGATTTTAATGTCTTCGAAAAACTTCATTGCATCAGGTTTTAGATTTGCTTTAAAATATCCCTTTTCTCCTGTATAAAGTTTCATTGGTTCGGTAGAAAAACTGGCGATTTTCCATGATGGAAATCCACCACTAAGCACCGCCACATTACGATGCCCAAAGGCTTTGAATAACCACCAGACACGAGCTGAAGAATAAATTCCTTTATCGTCGTAAACAACTATTGCACTGTTTTTGTTTATGCCAAGGGCCTGAGCTTCCTGTTCAAATTGTTGGGCCGAAGGAAAGGTACTTGGAAATGGCGCTCCCTGTAAACTAAACTTATTTTTAATATCAAAAAACCTTGCTCCTGGTATTTGCATCAAACAGGCATCGAACTCTTTGTTTATAGTACCATCAAGTACGACCAAATTTTCGTCACTTAAATGGTTTTTCAACCAATTAACTGTTACCACGGGTTCTTTAAAAACTAAATCTGCCACTGGAATTACTTTTTATAATTATCGTCCCAGTTCTTTACTCTGGGCTCATGCAATTTATCTAACGATTTGGCAACTAAAACAGATACAGTTGCATCACCAGTAACATTTACCACGGTTCTACACATATCTAAAGGTCGGTCTACAGCAAAAATTAATGCCAAACCAATAGGTAATAATTCGGCTGGAAACCCAATAGATTCTAATACAATAACCAGCATTACCATTCCTGCACTAGGAACTGCAGCGCTCCCTATAGAGGCCAATAAAGCCGTGGCAACAATTACTAACTGATTAGAAAATGTTAAACCTTCAGGCCAAATTACCTGCATGATAAATACCGCGGCAATACCTTGATATAAACTAGTTCCATCCATGTTTACGGTTGCACCAACAGGTAACACAAAACCCGATACTTCTTTATCTACCCCAATATGTTCCTCGACACGCTCCATAGTTACGGGTAATGTCGCTGCACTAGAACTGGTTGAAAATGCTAACAGCTGCGCTGGACTAATTTGTTTTAAAAACCAAAGTGGTGATTTCTTGGCATAAACACTAACCAATAATAAATAAAAACAAATCATTAAAATTAAACCACCCACCACACATATTGAGTAGTATAATAACTTTATTAAAATTTCAATATCATCGAATGCGATTATAACATTGGCTAACAAGGCGAAAACAGCATAAGGTGCGAATAACATGATTAAATCGACCATTTTCATAACAACCTCGTTGAGCGAATCGAAGAATTTTATAAGTGGTTTTGCCTTCTTTTCTGGAATTAACAATAGGCAAATACCAACAAACATAGCGAAAAATATAACCTGTAACATTGAAGCTTCGGCAAATGATTGAAAAATATTGCTTGGAAAAATATCTACCAGCGCCTGTAATGGTCCCGCGTCTTTTTGTGCCGTAGCTTTAGCTAGTTTATCTGCCACTCCAGCATCATTTTCATATTTGGCTTTAATTTTTTCTATGGTGTCCTGAGGCATGCCTTCTCCAGGCTGCACTACGTTTACAATGGTTAAACCAATAACAATGGCCACCAAGGTTGTAAAAACATAAATACCAATGGTACGTAAGCCCATGGATTTAATTTTAGAAATATCTTTTAAATCTGATATTCCTTTAATTAATGAGGCTAAAATTAATGGGACTGCAATTAACTTTAAAAGATTGATAAAAATGGTTCCGAAAGGCGCTATCCAATCGGACACAAAACCTTTACCACCATCGATACCGTTCATGATGAATCCAAAAATGATTCCCAGTACCATACCTATTATAATCTTCCAATGTAATGCTAGTTTTTTCATAAGAATTAATTTATTCTATTGGGATGAATTTACTAAATATTATTAATAACGAATCGGAGCCTAGCCCCGATTGAAGTGATATCCTTTTAATGTTTTAACCCATTATGGTTAAAATAATAAAAGATTAAACGTAAAGCGGGAAATAGCTACAAATGAATGGATTTGTTCTGTAGCCAGAAATCAGCGATTACTAATGCCGCCATGGCCTCCACGATAGGTACCGCTCTCGGCACAACACATGGATCATGACGTCCTTTACCTTGCATTTCAACAGTATTTCCGTCCTTATCTATAGTTTCATATTTTTGGATAAGCGTTGCTACAGGCTTAAAGGCAACATTGAAATAAATATCCATACCGTTACTTATTCCGCCTTGTATACCGCCCGAATAATTGGTTTTTGTAGTGCCATCGTTGTTAAAGGCATCATTATGATCACTTCCATACATAGTACTACCTTCAAAACCACTGCCATATTCAAAACCTTTTACAGCGTTTATAGATAACATAGCTTTACCTAACTCGGCATGTAATTTATCGAAAACAGGTTCTCCTAAACCTACCGGTACATTTTTAATTACACAGGTAACAACACCTCCAACGGTATCACCCTTTGAACGTACTTCCTTAATGTAAGTCTCCATTTTCTCAGCCATTTTGGCATCTGGACATCTTACAATATTTGATTCGATTTGTGTCAAATCCAAAGCCGTGTGAGGCTTGTCTAACTTCATCGTTCCAACTGCCGATACATAAGCTGTAAACTCAATGTCTTTTAGCATTTGTTTTGCTATAGCTCCAGCTACAACGCGGCTGGCTGTTTCACGTGCAGAACTTCGGCCGCCGCCGCGGTAATCGCGAAAACCGTATTTTTTATCGTAAACATAATCGGCATGACTCGGACGATAACTATCTTTTATATGCGAATAATCATGAGATTTCTGATTTGTGTTTTCAATAACAAATCCTATTGAAGTCCCAGTCGTTTTTCCTTCAAAAATTCCAGAATGAAATTTTACCGTATCGGGTTCCTTTCGTTGTGTAACAATAGCCGATTGCCCTGGTTTTCTTCTATTTAATTCTTGCTGAATAGCTTCTAGGTCTAACTCTATTCCAGAAGGACAACCATCGATAACCCCTCCTAATGCTGGGCCATGAGATTCGCCATAAGTTGTTAATGTAAATAGTTTTCCGAAGGAATTTCCCGCCATGTCTTAAATTTTGTTTGCTAAATTAATTCTATTCTTAGAGATACGAAAATGAAATTGAATGAAACCAACACAAATACCAAAAAAAACGATAACACAGGCTTAACAATATGCTGATATTTAAATAAATACTAGGTAATGATAAGATAATATGAGTTTACGTAATTTACCTACAAATATAAAATCCTTTTGAAGATTAAACGTAAAATTGAACTCGCCGTTATTTCCGATGTGCATTTAGGCACTTATGGCTGTCATGCCAAACAGCTTTACACCTATTTAAATAGCATTACACCAAAAAAATTAATATTAAACGGTGACATTATTGATGTTTGGCAATTTAGCAAACGTTACTTTCCAAAATCACACTTAAAAGTTATTAAAAAGATTATGGACATGGCAGCCGACGGTGTGGAAATCATTTACATTACTGGTAATCACGACGAAATGCTGCGTAAATTTACAGGCACCACAATAGGTAATATCTCTATTGTGGATAAACTGGTTTTAGAGTTACATGGTAAAAAAGCCTGGTTTTTTCATGGAGATGTTTTTGATGTTTCCATACAAAATGCTAAATGGCTGGCTAAACTGGGTGGTTATGGATACGATTTGCTAACCTTACTAAATCGTTGTGTAAACTGGTATTTAGAAAAACGTGGTAAAGAACGCTATTCGTTATCTAAAAAAGTAAAAAATGGCGTGAAAGGCGCTGTAAAATATATCAATGATTACGAAAAAACCATTTCTGATTTAGCTATTGAAAATGGCTATGACTTTGTGGTTTGCGGCCATATTCATCAACCCAAAATGGAGTATATTGAAAACAAACACGGCAACACCGTATATTTAAACTCCGGCGATTGGGTAGAAAATTTCACTGCATTAGAATATCAGTTTAAACGCTGGAAAATATACAATTACAACAACGATAAACTAGCGCCCTTTTATCCAGATGATGAGTTTGAAGATAAAGAAATTAAAGATTTAATTGCCGCAATAACTATTGTAGAACAAAAAAAATCAAAATCTTAATCTAATTTAATCATCCAATAGCGCTTCTCTTAAAATAGATATTGGGTGTTTAGCCTGGCGCTGGGTACCATCTTTTATTTGATGTCTGCAGCTTGTTCCGTTTGCTGAAATAATCGTGTCGAAAGCTGCATGTCTAACCGCTGGAAATAAGGTTTGCTCTCCCACATTCATACTCACCTGGTAATGTTCCTTTTCGTAACCAAAACTTCCGGCCATACCGCAACAACCACTAGGAATAATAGTAACCTTATAATTTTTAGGTAAATTCAACACATCAAAACTCGACAATTGATTTCCCATGGATTTTTGATGACAATGCCCATGAAATTTAATAGTTTTAGCTTCAGTTGTAAATTGCTCCGGTTTTATATTTCCTAATTTTATTTCTTGCTGAATAAATTCTTCTATAATAAATACATGCTTGGCTATATGTTCTGCCGAAGTTTTATCGTCTGCCAATTTTAAATATTCATCTTTAAAACTTAAAATAGCCGAAGGTTCAATACCAATAAGTGGCGTATCGGCGGAAACTATATTTTTAAAAATAGCTATGTTTTTGTTCGCTACTTTTTTAGCCTGCTCCAGTAAACCTTTTGATATAAACGTGCGGCCAGATTCAGCATGATCAATTACTTTTACTTCATAATTTAAGGCTGTTAACAATTTAAAAGCATCAACTCCTATAGAGGTATCTAAATGATTTAAAAATTCATCATTAAATAAATAAACTGTTTTTATAGGTTTACTGACATAGATTTTCTCATCGAGCGCTTTAAAAACCTTTTTAAAACTCTTTTTAGTTATCAACGGTAGTTGTCTTTCTTTAGCAATGCCAAAGGTTTTCTTTAATACAGATGAAGTCAGTTTGTTTGAAAACACCATATTGGTTAATGCAGGAAAAACACTTCCGAATCCATTCAATTTATTGTTATAAGCAAACATTTTTGTTCGCCAAGACACACCATTCGATTTTTGATACTGATAAAGAAACTCTGCTTTTAATGTTGCTATATCAACACTACTTGGGCACTCACTGGCGCAAGCCTTACAGCTTAAACACAAATCGAATACTGTTTTGAGTTCTTCGGAGTCGAATTTATTTTCCTTTTCAGAATTCGTCAAAAATTCCCGCAAGGCGTTTGCTCTTGCTCTTGTAGTATCTTTTTCGTGTCTTGTGGCTCTGTAACTCGGACACATAACACCGCCGAATTCAGGTAATTTTCGACAATCGCCGGAGCCGTTGCATTTCTCGGCTTCCCGTAAAATCCCTAAAGACGATGAAAAATCCATTATGGTTTTAATTTCGGGTTCTTTACGGTCGGGTTGATAGCGTAAATTTTTATCCATTGGAAAAGCATCAACTATTTTTCCGGGATTAAAAATATTATTAACATCAAAAGCCTGTTTAATTCGTTTTAAAATCTGATAATTAATATCGCCAATCATTAAAGCAATAAATTCTCCACGCACAATGCCATCACCATGCTCGCCACTCATAGAGCCGCCATATTTTTTTACTAGATGAGCTACATCGGTGGTGATTTTTCTAAACAAATTAACATCTTCCGATTTTTTTAAATTTAAAACAGGACGTAAATGCAATTCACCCGCCCCAGCATGAGCATAATAAATAGCCTCTTGATTATAGCCTTTCATTAAGGCTGTAAATTCCGAAATATAACTTGATAAATCAGGCAATGCTACCGCGGTATCTTCAATACATGCCGCCGACTTTTTATCTCCTTTAATATTTCCTAATAAGCCTAACCCTGCACTTCGTAAAATATTAGCCTTATTTATATCTTCACCTCGTAACTGTGGATAGGCATAACTTAATCCTGACGATTTAATACTTATTACTAATTCTTCGGCTAATTGATTAACTTCCTCTTTCGAATTTGCCCTAACCTCACACATTAAAATAGCCTTAGGATCGCCTTCAATAAATTGCCTGTTCTCCTGTTGCGTCCTATTGTTTTTTGTACAGTCTAAAATGGTTTTATCCATCATTTCGCAGGTATACAAATTGTGCGACATGACTAATTCTACGGTATTCAAACAATTTTCAATACTTTCAAAGTGCGCAGCAACCATCACACTTTCCTGCGGTGGTAAATCATCCAATTTTAAGGTGATTTGAGTAGAAAAGGCTAAAGTACCTTCACTTCCTGACAACAATTCACACATATTGAAATTAGTTGTGGAATCACTAAAAATATTAGACTTTATTAATTCATCAATAGCATACCCTGTATTACGTCGATGAATTTCTGGTTTTGGAAATTTATCTTTAATTTCCTGCTGCACTCCCTTAGAATTCAAAGCACTAAACAAAACTCTGTAAATATGTCCTTCTAAAGAATGTGCTTTAGCCTTTTTATGAAATTCCTCAGGTGTAAGCTCCTTAAAAACTGCTTCACTTCCATCTGCAAGTAAAGTTTCAATTTCTACGACTTTATCTCGTGTAACACCATACTGAATGGAAGTGGTTCCAGAGGAATTATTTCCTACCATACCACCAATCATAGCACGATTGGAAGTTGATGTTATCGGGCTGAAAAACAAACCGTATGGCTTTAAAAAGTTGTTAAGCTTATCTCTTACAACGCCAGGCTGAACGGTAACCGTTTTATTTTTTTCGTCGAATTCTATTATTTCAGTAAAATGTCTAGATACATCAACAACAATTCCATCGCCAACGCATTGCCCTGCTAAAGATGTCCCTGCCGTTCTTGGAATTAATGACGTTTTATGAGTTGTTGCAAACTCTATAAGTAACTTTAAATCTTCTTTATTCTTAGGATAAGCAACTGCTTTGGGAAGTATTCTATATACCGATGCATCTGTGGCATAAATAGCTTTAATTAAATCGTCAAAATACAGTTCTCCAGAAAGCTTTTCGCTTAATACTTGTAAATGTGAAAGTAGGGTCATTGGTTCTATAGCCTGATTAATTTAGTACAGGAAGTTAAATATAAATACAATTTTAATTTTTTATTAAAAATTTCTGATAAGTAGTAAAAATATGAACTAATTAATAAAAAACTACGTATATTTCACTAATAAACAAAACTAAAAATCTTATGAAAAAATTATTTTTATTTGCAATCGCTGTATTAGGATTTGCTTTTATGTCTAACGCTCAAGACATTTCAAAACACGCTCTTGGTTTAAGACTTGGTGATAGTGATGGTTTCGGTGCCGAAATATCTTACCAACATGCCTTAGGTTCAAACAACCGATTAGAAGCTGATTTAGGTTGGAGAGATGGAAATGGTTTTGATGGTTTTAAACTTACAGGCTTATACCAATGGGTATTCCCTCTTCAAAACAGTTTTAACTGGTATGTTGGTGCCGGTGGTGGTTTAGGATCATATGATTACGACAACGAAGCAAATGACAATGATGGTACATTCGTATTTCTTGCTGGTGACATAGGTATTGAATATAGTTTTAATATCCCTTTAATGTTATCACTGGATTTTAGACCTGAGTTAGGGTTTGGTAATCATCATGATGATCTTGATTTTGATATTGCATTAGGTATTAGATACCAATTTTAAATCTCACTATATAATTAAAAAGCGCCAATTTTGGCGCTTTTTTTATGCCTAAAAATTAAGTATTACAAACCGAATTCTTATATTTATTATCCTAACTTAAAACACATTAACTATGAAACTAGGTGCCTTCTCAGTAAGTTTAAGCGTAAAAGATATTATGGTCTCGAAAGTATTTTATGAAACCTTAGGGTTTGAAGTTTTCGCAGGAGATATCGAGAAAAAATATCTTATTATGAAAAATGAAAATACCTTAATCGGACTCTTTGAAGGGATGTTTGAAAACAATATACTTACATTCAATCCTGGATGGGATGCAAATGCCAACACGCTAGACAATTTTGATGATGTAAGGGATATTCAAAAACACCTTAAAACGGCTGGAATATTACTAAAAAGTGAAGCCGACGAAAGCACCTCAGGACCTGCCAACTGTTTGGTTTTAGACCCCGACGGCAATGCAATATTAATAGACCAGCATGTGTAATTATAACACTAAAAACTTAGCCAAAGTATCTTCGTAGATTTTCTCGTACTGAGGTACGATGGTTTGTACATCAAATTTTAGAGCTGTTTGTCGGGCGTTACCTTTAAAGGTCTCCAGACGAGCTTCATCACTTAAAATATATAATGCGTTTTTTGTCATATCGGCAACATCTCCAACATCACTTAAAAACCCTGATACCCCTTGAACATTAACCTCAGGAATTCCACCAGTATTACTCGATATAACTGGCACTCTCGAGGCCATGGCTTCAAGCGCTGCCAAGCCAAAGCTTTCGGTCTGCGACGGTAATAAAAATAAATCGCTAAACCATAATATTTTATCTATTTCATGGCTTTTCCCTAAAAAGGCTACTTTATTATAAATACCAAGCTCCACACAACGTGCCTCTATTCTTTCTCGTTCGGGACCTTCGCCAGCTAACATTAGTTTGGCAGGCATTTCTTTTTGAATATTGTAAAAAATTTCAATAACGTCGTCTACACGTTTTACCGGACGTAAATTACTAATATGAGTAATGATCTTTTCATCATCTTTTGCCAAAATAGCGCGGTGACAGTTAGAAAATGACCCCGTATATTTATCTAAATCGATAAAATTTGTAACAACTTTAATTTCGTTTTTAATATCAAAAAGACGCAGTGTATCTTCTTTTAAACTATCGGAAACTGCCGTTACAGCATCCGATTTGTTTATACTAAAGGTTACTGCCGGTTTGTAAAAAGGATGACTACCGACTAAAGTTATATCTGTACCATGTAATGTTGTTACGATAGGCACATGAATATTTTCTTCAATAAGCATTTTCTTCGCCATATAAGCAGCGTAAGCATGGGGAATAGCATAGTGCACATGTAAAATCTCTATTTTATGAAGTTTTACCATATCCACAAGCTTACTCGATAAAGCCAATTCATAAGGTTGATAATGAAATAGCGGATATTCAGGTACATTTACCTCATGATAATGCACATTATTACTAATTAATTCTAATCGAACGGGTTGATTATATGTAATAAAATGAATTTCATGACCACGTTTAGACAATTCTAAACCTAGCTCTGTGGCAACTACACCACTACCTCCAAAAGTTGGATAACAAACTATTCCTATTTTCATTTTTACTTTCTACTAAATTTCTTAATCGATAATAGCCTGATATATTAAACGCTGAATATCGGTTCTTATATTTTCTTTTAGCAACAGATTATGATCTGCGCTGGGATAGGTTCGGTTTGCCAAAAATACGTAAACTATTTCTGTCTCAGGGTCTGCCCAGGCATAAGTTCCTGTAAAACCAGAATGTCCAAAACTAGACATGGACACACAACCACAGGTTGGTCCTTCGCCACTTAACTGCGGTTTATCAAATCCGACTCCTCTCCTGTTATCTTCATTCCTGTAATAGCTTTTATTAAAACGATCTATAGTCTCAGGAAGCAAAAATTGTTTTCCTCCATAATACCCCTTTTGTAAATACATTTGCATAATTTTCGCCACATCATTAGCATTACTAAAAATTCCTGCATGCCCTCCAATACCATTTTGCATAGCGGCACCCATATCGTGCACATAACCATGTACCTCACGATATCTGTAATAATTATCGACCTCGGTAGGCACAATTTTTTTATTGCTTATTTTATGATACGGATTATACAGGGTATTATTTGCTCCTAACGGTTCGTAAAAATGACTTTGCACTAACTGCTCCAGTGTTCTGTCGTAATAATCTTCAATAAATTTCTTTAATATATAGTAGGGGAAGTCGCTATATCTATATCTTAAATTTGGTAACAACTCAGAATCTTTAATAATTTTTTGAATTGAATCTGGATAGTCAGAACGTAGATACATATTTTTAGCTACCTCTATATCGAATGCTTTGCTGCGTTCCGTGGTATAATAAGTACCACTAGGACGTTTGGTTATAGAATCTAATGTGTGATAATAAAAGGGCTCCCACGGACGTAAACGTGCATAATGCGACAACATTTGCCTAATCGTTATATCTTCCTTGTTAGACCCTTTATAATCTGGTAATAATTCACCTAATTTAGAATCTAACGAAATAATACCCTCCTGCTCCAATTCCATAACCAATGGTAATGTAGCCAATATTTTTGTTAATGAAGCTACATCGTAAATGTCATCCCAGCCTACTTGCTCCTTTCCTTTATAGGTGTGTTTTCCAAAATTTTTATTGTAAATAACCTTGCCTCTTCGTGCGATTAAAAGTTGAATACCTGGGGTCATTTTACCTGATATTGCTTTTTGGACCAGTGAATCTACTTTCTTTAATTTTTTAGAATCCATGCCAACGCGTTCCGGTATGGAATATCCTAAACGTTTAATTGCATGCCGGTGAATACCATGACCTACAGGAAAAGTTTCTCCGATTGAAACTGGTAAAACCCCATTAGCATCAATTGCACCAAAAATAAGTTGAGCCGATTTTTGTTGGGCGATTTCAGAATTTTGATAACTGCAAATTATCCCTTCAATATTTGTTACAGATTTCAGGCTGGCCAGAGCATATGGTTTTACAAATGCATCTAAAATAACGGTATGAGATGCAGCTATATTTTCAATCCAATTTAATTCTTCTTCTGAAAACTCGAAACTTTTCCAAGGATTTGCATTTGAGCGATGAAACCCGATTATAACCGTATTGTAATCCTGTAATTTAGCCGTTAATTCATCAAAATTTGGTGCTGTAATTTGATGAATTTTTCCATATTTACGTAATTCATTAAAAAACACCGAACCATCGTCATCACCCAAACCAACATAAGCCATTGTCTTTGTTTCTAAGTTCTGTATTGGTACTAAATCTCTTTCGTTTTGCACCAGAGTTATCGCGTTTTCTAATAGTTCTTCGTAGAGAATATCATCTTTTAACCGATTTAAATCGGCTACCAAATTTTTTAAAACAATAGGTTCATAATTATTTAAACCTACTTTGAATTTCGCCTGAAGTATTTTTTTAACTGAATATGCTAATCGTTGTTCTGTAATTTCACCAGCATAGTACGCTTCAGTCATTTTTGAAACACCCACACCAACATCTTCACTCATTAACATAACATCGTTTCCTGCTTTAAAAGCCGCCAAATCAATAGCTCCTGTTTCACTAAAATTAGCTGCACCTTTCATAGTTAAAGCATCGGTAAAAGTCAATCCTTGAAACTGCAATTTGCTTTGTAAAATATCGGTAACTATATGTTCAGATAAAGATGAAGGATAACCTGAGCGCGGTTCTAAACTTGGCACATTTAAGTGCGCTACCATGACACTCGAAAGCCCTTCCGCTATTAATTTTTTATACGGATATAATTCTACGGCATCAATACGCTCTTTATTGAAACTAATAGTCGGCAACGTTTTATGAGAATCCTGGTCGGTATCTCCATGACCAGGAAAATGTTTAGCATTAGCTAATACACCGGCACTTTGCATACCTTTCATAAAAGCGAGTGCCTTTTCAGTAACATTATCGCGATCCTCCCCAAACGATCGGTTTCCTATAATGGGGTTTTTAGGATTTGTATTAATATCTACCACTGGGGCAAAATTAAAATGAACCCCAATACGTTTACAATGTTCGCCTATTTGTCTTCCTGTTTGTTCAACCAGTTGATTATCCTTAATTGCTCCAAGCGTCATATTCCAAGGAAAAGCATAGGTAGAATCCAATCGCATACTTAAGCCCCACTCGGCATCCATACCTACTAGTAACGGCACTTTAGACAAGGCCTGAAGTTCGTTATTTAATTTAGCCTGACGTACAGGTCCCCCCAAAGAGTAAATAATGCCTCCTATTTTATATTCTTTAATCAGGTTTTCTATTTTCTTTTTTGTAGCCTGATCTTGATTAGACATCACTTGAACCATATAAAGCTGCCCTATTTTTTCTTTTAACGACAAGCTATTATACACGCTATCTACCCATTTTTGCTGAGCTACTGAATCTTCTGTTAATAGTGGATTTATAGCCTGCTGAGCAATTGAAACTGATGTAATAAGAAATATGTTTAAATAAAGAAAGATTTGACGCATAAAAGGATTAATTAAGTATGACTAGCTGATTAAAACTAATATCATGCCAAAATAACACTTTTAAGAGTAAGATTAAAGCACTTTTCAATAGATTTATGAAAGGTTTTAAACAGATTATTCCATAATAAATTTAAAAACTTCTGAAACTAGCTTGAACTAAGAAAACTTTCCATACTCATCGTTCAAACACCTAAAAAACAAGCCTATTTTAAAAAGCGACTATGCCAACTCTCGCTTGCAGGAACTTCCCAATTTTCATTAAATTCGGCAACATTAGCTACCAAATTATTGAATACAATCGTATTTTTTGAAACCGCCCTGTCTTTAGCCATTTTTTTAAAATCGTTAAGTGATTTGTAAGCAACATACTCACCTTGCTTATAAGATACGTTCATCTTATCCATTAAATCAACCTTATATGCTTCTTCTAATTGTTGAATGAATCGAACAGAGGCATCAATTGAACAACCTGTCGCCTTGTTTAAATTTTGATTTAAGCCTATGATTATAAAGCGTTTATATTTTATTAAATACCCTGCATTTAAATCACTGCCATGGGCCGTCCAGTTATCGATAAACACATCTAACTTTTCCTCTATTTCCTTAATCTCTTCTTCTGTAAACGATCGATTAGCCTGATATATCCAAACTCGCGATTCTTCTGGTAAAGTATTAAAATCTACTAGCATTTTTTTCAATTTTTGGTGTTGCCATTTTCATATTAACATCTACTCCTACTGAGCATTTGCTATTAATTCAGCGACATCCAGTACCGTTATTTCGTTTTCTTTTTCTTTGGCTTTTACGCCATCTGTCATCATCGTATTACAATACGGACAACCTGTAGCAATTATGTTAGGTTGTGTTTGCAAAGCATCTTCGGTCCTAAGTACATTTATGTCTTTATCGCCTTTTTCAGGCTCTTTAAACATTTGAGCTCCACCCGCACCACAACACAAAGCTGTTTTTCGATGGCGTTTCATTTCAACTAATTCAACGCCTAAAGTTTGCAGTAATGCTCGGGGTGCTTCGTACACTTCGTTTGCTCGTCCTAAATAACAGGGGTCATGAAATGTAACTCGCTTTCCTTTAAACGTGTTTTCTCCTTCAATTGTCAAACGACCACTTTTTATCAGCTCATTTATAAACTCCGTATGATGTTGTACTTTATATTGACCTCCAAGCTGCGGGTATTCATTCTTTAACGTATTATATGAATGCGGACACGCCGTTACAATGCGCTTAACTTGGTATGCATTTAAAACTTCTATATTAGTTACCGCTTGCATCTGGAATAGAAACTCATTCCCCGCTCGTTTTGCAACATCGCCAGTACAGCTTTCTTCGGTTCCTAACACTGCAAAATCAACATTTGCTTTATTAAGAATCTTTACAAATGCCTTTGTAATTTTTTTAGCTCTGTCGTCATAGCTTCCCGCAGACCCAACCCAAAATAATATTTCAGGCTGCCGTCCCTCGGCCATACATTCTGCCATGGTAGGCACGTTAAGTACTTCGCTCATTACTTTTTATTTTAAAAAAGACAATGTCTTTTAATTTCGTTGTTCATTTATGGTTAAAATTGAATCCTGCATTTGGTTTTCTTCCTTCAATCTTGCAAAATCCTTTTTGGCAATTCGAATATACATAGCATGCCTAAAGCTCCCCTTTTCCAGTCTGAATTTTCTGTTATTCCTTACTAAAAATGTTCTCCGATAGGCTTCATTACCTATCTGTTCTTTTTGGAATTTTGTACAGTAGTCACAAAAAACTTTTTTTACCCGTATAGCTTGCGGCATAAAATTTTGATAATCTATTTCAGTGTAAACTTTTATTTGTAAGGAATCCTTTTGGTATCCAACCTGCGCCATAACATTTTTAAACAAAAACAAAAATACGATTATCGATATGACGCTTAAATATTTCATGTAATGTTATTCGTCTTTCCAGTTAAGTCTGTCCATTTGATTATACGGCCATGGTGCTCCATTGTTTTCAATATTAGTCATCATGGTATTTAATTCTGTTGGTGCAGCACTCTGCTCCATAACTAAATAACGGCGCATTTCCAGAATTATTGAAAGTGGATCTATACTTACTGGGCATGCCTCGACACAAGCATTACAGGTTGTACAAGCCCAAAGCTCTTCATTAGAAATATAATCGCCTAACAATTGCTTACCATCATCTTTAAACTCTCCTCCGTTGGCGTCGATATTTTTACCTACTTCCTCCAAACGGTCTCGTGTATCCATCATTATTTTACGAGGTGATAATTTTTTCCCAGTTAAATTCGCAGGACATTCACTGGTGCAACGTCCACATTCAGTACAGGTATAGGCATTTAAAAGTTGAACCCAATTTAAATCTTGAACATCACTAGCTCCAAATTTCTCTGGCATTGCCGCTTCTGCGCCTTCTGGTGGTGCTGCAAAAGGATCCACATTCGGATCCATCATCATTTTTACTTCTTTGGTTACTGACTCTAAATTATTTAATTGTCCTTTAGGTGTTAACTTTGCGTAATACGTATTTGGGAATGCTAACAGAATGTGCAAATGTTTTGAAAAATATAGATAATTTAAGAAAACTAAAATACCTACAATATGCAACCACCATGTGCTTCGCTCAATAAGATGAAGTGTACCTTCTGAAAGTCCATTAAACCATGGCACAATAAACTGACTGATAACATTACCAGAATTCATAGTTTGAAAATGTACATCGGTGGCATTCATAACTAAAAACAGGGTCATTAATACCATTTCGAAATACAAAATGAAATTTCCATCGTTTTTAGGCCATGCAGTCATTTCGGATTTCCAAAATCTTTTAAGTTTAATTACATTTCTTCTTATCCAAAATATAATTACCGCTACAAACACCAACAAAGCAAGGACTTCAAAAGTACCTATTAAAACCCCATATGTTGCTCCAATGCCAGAAAAAATGCGGTGTGTTCCAAATAAGCCATCAATAATAATTTCTAATACTTCAATATTTATAATTATGAAGCCCAAATACACAATAATATGCAAAATACCAGCAATAGGGCGACGCACCATTTTACTTTGCCCAAGGGCTATCATTGCCATATTTTTAAAGCGCTCTGACTTATTATCGCTTACATCGACATCGCGACCTAATTTTATGTTTCGTATTAGCTTCTTTACATTTTTAGCAAAATAGCCAATACCCGCTACTAAGATTATAGCAAATAGTATATTGGGCAAGTATTCCATGCGTATTTAGTTAGTTTCTTCTTTGGTATAAGGTATTTCCTTTTTCGATAATATTCTGAAATACCGTTTAGGGTGCAGTTTTATATCTCTTAGCAGCTCTTCCATTTCTTTAGTCGCTCCTTCTAAATTATTATAAAGACCTTCGTCCTTTAGCAATTTCCCTAAAGTACCATCGCCTTGTTCTACAGTTGCTAAAACATGTTGTAAACTTTCCAGAGTTTTATTTAAAGAAACTATTGTTGCTCCCATGTCGGCTTCTTTTAAATCTGCAAGCATTATTGACAAATCGGCACTGGAAGATTTAAAGTTTCCTAAAGTTTCTTCAATAGTTTCCTTGTTATCAATAAGATACCCATTAAGATGATGCGATGTTGCTTCGAAAGCTTGTAATGTTTCATTTAATTGAGCTACAGTGCTTTTCAAACCAGTCTCACTTTGATCATTTACTACTTTATTTAAGCTTACAATTAAAGAATCTGCCGACTTTAAAGTGGACTCTAAATCGGTACTTAATCCTGAGAAATTTTTAGAGAGACTTGTTACTAACCCCATTTCAACTTCAGATTCTAAAACATCACCCGGTTTCGCTTGTTCACCTTCTTCACTGACTAAAATAGCCAATCCGTTACCTCCCATTAAACCAGTTTCGTACATTCTTATTTTAGAATTCTTCGAAAATTTCAAATTTGGATTTACAGTGAACGACACATGAGTTTTGCCTGTTTCAAAATCGTAACTTATATCTTGCACCCTTCCCACTGTATTTCCTTTTACAGTAACAACCGAAGATTTGGTGAGTGCATTATAATCGAAATCGGTGTAATACAAATCTTGTGCTTCTAGCAAATTTCTTCCTTTTAAATAGTTGAAACCAAAAACAAAAAGAACAATTCCTAATACTACTAGTACGCCTGTTTTAACTTCTCTTGATATTTTCAAAGTGTATGATTTAGTTGAACAAATTTAAAATAAATTTACAAAGAACCCTTTTAATTCGCGGTTGTTTTTAAAGCTTCAGTAAGGCTTATTCGTTTTCCATCTTTGAATGCCACAATAAAACTCGAGGTATAACCTTTTTGCTTGGCAACTTCTTCCAGTTGTTTTATTTTGTTATAATCGGATGTACTGGCATAATAGTATTTGTACAAACTACCCTCTTTTGTTCTTGATATATCATTTAAACCTTTAAAGTTATAAGGTTTCGTATCGAGTGCTGTCGAGCCTGCCGCGATTTGAATTTTAAAGGTAATATTTTCGTATATAGCTGTTTCCATTGGCGATTCATCAGGTCGTACTTGACCTACAGACTCCTCTTCAATGAAAGCATATTCCCCAATATTTCCATCAATCATATGCTTATACTCTAAGATAGCATCGGCTACTGCTGTCGACATTTCACGTTGTCCTTTGCTTGAGTTTAAATAACCGCCTTCGGCTTTATAGGTTAAAAACCCGGTTTCAACTAACACACTGGGCATTACCGTTTGAAATAAAACCACAAAACCAGCTTGTTTAACACCTCGGTTTTTTCGTTTTAATTTATTGGTAAATTTCTTCTGAATTAAACTGGCTAATTGAATACTTTGATCCAGATACTCCTCTTGACTCAGAGAGATACTCATAATTGATTCCGGTGAATTCGGGTCAAAACCACTATAATTTTTTTCATAATCTTCCTCAAGAAAAATTACGGAGTTTTCTTTTTTAGCTACCTCGAAATTGGTTTGATTTCTATGGGTTCCCAAAACATAGGTTTCTGCACCATGCGCCGCCGAGTGATGCGCATTACAATGTACAGAAACAAATAAATTTGCATTTGCTTTGTTAGCAATGGTACCGCGTTCTTTTAATCCAATAAACACATCGGTTTTGCGTGTGTAGACCACTTCAATATCAGGATTTTTACCTATAATTTTCCCAACTTCCAATACAATTTTTAATGCTATATCCTTTTCTTTATATCCATTACCTAAATTACCGGGATCATGTCCGCCATGACCAGCATCAAGTACAACAACAAACTTTCCTTTATCATCAGATGGATAGATGCCTCGAAATGAAGAAAATGTTAATACTATTATAAAAGATACGAAAAGTAATATGCTATTCGTTTTCATTTGGTAATTCATATTATATATAAAATTTTAAATCTATGGCACTTTTTTGGTGGAAACATTACAACTTATATGTTATCTAAAATTAAAAGTAAAAAAACACCCTTTATTACTCCAATAAATTGTGTATACGTTTAATTTTAAAAATTAATCAATTTATAAATCAATCACAGAAAAATATATGTAATTTTGGCTTTTCAAAAACCGAGCCATACTTTTACAAAAATACATTTAAAAGCGTTGCATACAAACAACTTTAAAATACTTTTTGCATTAAGTTTTACCGTGTTTATTAACACGTTAAGCTTCGCACAAGACATTCCGAAAAAAGGAAAAAAAATTGAACGAAGTGCCGATACGGTAAGCATAAGTGTAGATAGTATTATTGCCCCGGAAATATCAGAGAAATCGCAGGACACAACCCTAATCGATTCTGTTCAGCCTAAAAAAGAATTGCTCGAACATACGGTAAAATACCACGCTACCGACTATACACGTTTTAATAAAACAGAACATAAACTTTACTTATATAATGAAGCGTCCATTGATTATGGCGACATGAATATTAAAGCTGGTGAAATCATAATAGATTACACGTCTAATACCGTTTACGCCAAAGGAATAACAGACACGATAAATGGTTACTCGCAAAAACCTGTTTTTTCACAAGGCAGTAACGTAGTTGAGCCAGATTCCATCGTTTTTAATACAAAAACAAAACGTGCTTTAATATATAATTCCCAAACTGAACAAGGTGAAGGTACCGTTATTGCTAAGATTACCAAAAAACAAAACGACTCGGTTTATTTTTTAAAGGAAGCTAAGTATACTACCGCTGAAGATTTAGACGACCCGGAATATTATTTCAGGTTAAGAAAAGCTAAAATTGTTCCTGGAAAGAAAATTGTTACCGGATTTACGAATCTCTACATTTATGACGTTCCAACTCCTGTTGCTCTTCCTTTTGGATTTTTTCCGCAATCTGAAAAGCAAACGTCGGGGATTATCATTCCTAGTTTTGGTGAACAAAACGACCGAGGTTATTTTTTGCAAAACGGCGGATATTATTTTGCCATTAGCGATTATGTAGATTTAGCCGTTTTAGGCGATTACTACACCAACGGAAGTTATGGGTTTCGAGCCGAAAGCACCTATGCAAAGCGATATAAATTTAGAGGAAATGTTGGTATACGTTACGAGAATTTAATTACCAGTGAGCGTGGCTTCCCCGATTATTCGAGAAATACGATTTACAACATTCGATGGTCACACAGTCAGGATTCAAAGGCTAGTCCAAATTCTAGATTTTCGGCATCGGTTAACTTAGGTAGTAGTAAATATTATCGGAATTCTATTAACCAAATAAACTCAGGCTCATTCTTAAACAACACTTTATCGTCATCGGTATCGTATTCAAAAACATTTTTAGGAGAACCTGCAGTTAATTTCAGTCTTACCGCAACGCATTCCCAAAATACAAATACTGAAACTATAAACATGACACTTCCTACATTTCAAGGTAGTGTAGGCCGTATTTATCCATTTGTTCCTAAAACGGGAAGCAAAAAAGGATTGTTTCAAAATATAAACCTTCAGTACAGTGTTAGAGGAGAAAACCGTATTACTACCACAGACGAGTTTTTTTTTAAAAGTGAAATGTTTGATGATGCGCGTACAGGATTTCAGCACAGTATTCCGCTTAGTACCAACTTCAAAATATTCAAGTATTTTAGTGTAAGTGCAAGTACCAGTTATAATGAAGTGTGGAATTTTAAAACCGTAAAGAAAACTTACGATGCTGCAGAAGAGGATATGGTTACAGAAACCTTAAATGGTTTTGACGCCTTTAGAACATACAATTTTAGCACAAGCTTAGGAACTACTTTATATGGTATGTTCAATTTTGAAAAAGAAGGACAGGATAAAAAAATTAAAGCCATTCGACACGTTGTGCGCCCATCAGTTAGTTACAATATCAATCCCGCTTTCGATAAATATTACGAGTCTGCAGAAGTAGTTAATGCCGATGGATTAACACAAGGAGAATTAGACGCCATTTACGAAAATGTAAATCTGGAATACACACGTTTTCAGGAAGGTATTTTTGGCTCGCCAAGTAAAAACTTTTCAAGTTCAATGGGAATTTCGGTGTCAAATAATTTAGAAGCTAAAGTACGTGATAAAGATTCGACAGCTAAAGAACCTAAAAAAGTTACTTTATTAAATAACTTGAATTTTTCAACCGCTTATAATTTTGCAGGCGATTCACTGCAATGGAGTCCGGTTAGAATGAGTGGCGGAACCCAATTTTTCAATAACAAAATGAGTGTGAATTTTGGAGCTACATTTGATCCTTACGCCCTCGATAACAACAATAGAAAAATTGATAAATTTAATATCGATAACGGCGGGAGCTTGTTTAGATTAACGAGTGCCAACCTAACTACCAGCTGGTCTATATCAAGTAAAAAAGCAAACAAAAAAGACGACCAAAGTAAACAACGTGCTATTGAAGAAAACGTTAGAAGCGGAGGTCGAGATGATGATTTATTTGGTGTGTCTGAAGATTTTGCAAATCAGCAATTTAGCCAAGATGATGAAGAGTCTGAAGAAAGCGAAAACTCACTTTACCGATATACAATTCCATGGAGTTTACGTATTGCTTATGCTGTAAACTATTCAAATAACCGACGAGAAAATGAAATCTCTTCGCATTCCCTTATGTTTTCGGGCGATGTAAAGTTATCAGATAAATGGTCTATTGGTTATTCATCGGGTTACGATTTAAAAAACGCAGGTTTCACGTATACTCAATTGCGTTTTGAACGTGACTTAAAAAGTTGGCGTATGAATTTTAGTTGGATTCCGTTTAGTGAGAGAACATCATGGAATTTCTTTATAGGTATCAAGTCGAGTATGCTAAAAGATTTAAAATACGAAAAACGCAGACAACCAGATGCTCGTTTATAACAATTACAAAAAACAGACAGCGATCTATAATTAAAAATTAATAATGAAAAAAATAATAACAACTACTAAAGCGCCCGCTCCAATTGGCCCTTATAATCAAGCAGTACTAAGTGGTAACACTTTATACACATCAGGACAAATAGCTTTTAATCCAGAAACTGGAGATCTTGTTTTAGACGATATTAAAACAGAAACCAAACAAGTTATGGAAAACATAAAAGCCGTTCTTGATGCTGCAGACATGACTTTTGAAAATGTAGTAAAGGCATCGATTTTCATCAGCGACATGGGTGAATTTGTAAATATAAATGAAGTTTACGGCAGCTATTTTAATGAAGAAACTGCTCCTGCTCGAGAAACTGTGCAAGTGGCTTGTTTGCCTAAAAATGTAAATGTAGAAATTAGTGTTATTGCAGTAAAGTAACCTGTTTTAACCAGTCTTCTTTTCAGCTAAAAGGTATTTTATTAAAATATCTTTTAGCTTATATACATCAATAGGTTTCGACAAAAAGGCGTTTAAGCCAAATTGTTTTACTTTAAATTTATCTTCTTTAAAATCGCTGGCAGAAACAGCAATTATAGGTGTATTATATGTTTCGTAAGTTTTAGTTTGTTTTATGGCTTTAGTCGCTTCAAACCCATCTAAATCGGGCATGTACAAATCCATAAAAATCAAATCGAAGTTTGATGAATTATAAAGTTCTAAAGCTTCATTGCCATTGGTTGCAAAAGTACAATTAATGCCAAATTGTTCTAACAAATGCTTTATTACTCTTCTATTCATTCTACTATCCTCGGCAACTAAAACGTTACGCTTTTCTGTTTCCAAGGGTACAATCTCATTTTTCTCTGGATTAACACTTAATGTTTTACGTAATTGTAGACTAAAATAAAATGTAGTCCCTTCATTTTCCTGCGTTTCAATTTTTAACTCGCCCCCCATGAGTTTTACTAGTTTATGGCAGGTCGATAATCCTAAACCACCTCCCCGATAGGACTGCGTTAATACAGTTGCTTGTTTTTTCGAAGAATTAAACAGTTCCTTAACTAATTCGGTTGGCATACCTGCACCGGTATCTTTTACATAAAAAGTAATAATCTGATCGTCTTCTATGGTTATAGTTTCATCTACAATTATTGAAATTTGACCTTTATCCGTAAACTTAATCGCATTATTAACCAAATTAATTAAAACCTGTTGAATCCTTAAAACATCTCCAATAAGAGAATGTTTTGCTCCTTTAGATTGCAAAAACTGATAATCGAACATTAAGCCTTTTTCCCAGGCCTGATATTCAAATACTTTAAATAAACTTTTCAATTCAGAATGCAAATCGAAAGCTTGAGTGTTCAACACAACATTGCCGGTATTCACTTCAAAATTATTGTAAAACATATTAACCAACTGATGCATATATTTTGAAGAAATATTGGCTATTTCCAGTTGTATATGCTGGTCTTCATTTAAATCTGTTTTCTTCAACATATCCAACATTCCTAAAACTGTACTTAGCGAAGTTCGTAACTCATAACTCGTATTTGCCAAATACTCTTCACTATAATCAGCTTCCTTTTTAGCCTGTTCTAGCTTCCTTTTTAAATCATTTACCAACTCTAAAGTATGCTTTCGTTTAGCCTTGTTTTTCACACTTTTATTAAAAAATAATTGCATCAGTAATAGTTGAAGAATTACCAAAAAAAATAAAATAATTATAATCGTGTTCAACGAAAGTTGTTGTTCAATATAGCTGTAAACTAAAAAAATAATCCCTACCATTAAAATTGGTAAAAGTGCATAAATTAAATTTTTAGAAATTACTGGTTTCATATTTGAGTAAATGATAGCGAATTACTGTTTAAACAAAACTATCCATAATTACATGAATTAACAAGTGTATTACCTGCAATTAATTAAGTTAAATTATTTAATTTTTATAAATTTATACATAGATAGCTTTAAGTAACACTAACCCTACACCCATGCGCATAGAATATGATATAAAACTTGGATTTAAAGATGTTATGATTCGACCTAAACGCTCTACTTTAAAAAGCCGGTCGGAAGTGAGCTTAGAACGTGAATTCAAATTTTTGCACAGTCCCTTAAGCTGGAATGGTATACCTATTATGGCTGCTAACATGGATACAGTAGGTACTTTCGATATGGCAAAAGCCTTATCTGAAAAAAAAATTTTCACAGCAATACATAAACATTATTCTGTAACCGATTGGAATGTATTTGCATCTCAACTACCTGAAAATATTGAAAACTATATTGCCGTAAGTACAGGTATTAGCAAACAAGATTCAGAAAAACTAGCATCCATTTTTAAATTCAATTCCAATTTAAAATTCATTTGCATTGACGTGGCTAACGGATACTCTGAACATTTTGCACATTTTGTAAAAAAGACCAGAACATTATACCCCGATAAAGTTATAATTGCAGGAAATGTTGTAACAGGAGAAATGGTTGAAGAGCTTCTACTTTCTGGTGCAGATATTGTAAAAGTAGGTATTGGTCCAGGCTCCGTTTGTACAACTCGTGTTAAAACTGGTGTTGGCTATCCGCAACTTTCTGCTATTATAGAATGTGCCGATGCTGCTCATGGTTTAGGCGGACAAATAATTAGCGACGGTGGCTGTACAATCCCTGGAGACATTGCTAAAGCCTTTGGTGCTGGTGCCGATTTTGTAATGTTAGGCGGAATGCTAGCCGGACATACGGAAAGTGGTGGCGAAATAATTGAGAAAAACGGAAAGCCTTACAGAAAATTTTACGGTATGAGTTCGTCTACCGCCATGGAAAAACATGTGGGTGGTGTTGCAGAATATCGTGCTAGCGAAGGAAAAACTGTTGAAGTTCCCTATCGAGGAGATGTTGAAAATACAGTTCAGGATATTTTAGGAGGACTTCGAAGCACTTGCACATATGTTGGAGCACAACGCCTGAAAGAGCTTACCAAACGAACAACGTTTATTCGGGTAAATGAGCAAGAAAATCGCGTATATAACGAATAAATCAATAGATTAATTTCATGAAACAAATCATTACATTTGGAGAAGTTTTAATGCGTTTATCGCCGGAAGGAAACAAAAAGTTCATGCAAGCTAATTTGCTGGAATTCTATTTTGGTGGCACCGAAATAAATGTAGGTATTTCAATAGCTAATTTTGGAGAGAAAGTAAAGCACATTAGTTGTGTTTCTGATGATTTTGTTGGAGACACTGCTATTTCATACATTCAGAAATTTGGGGTCAGTACCTCAGCTATAGCGCGCTCTAACCGTCCGTTAGGTGTTTACTTCCTTGAAGTAGGAGCGGTTATGCGTCCCAGCTCTATTTCCTATAACCGTTCACACTCCTCTTTTGCCGATATTCGGCCCGAAATGGTTCCTTGGGAGAACATACTGAAAAAAGCTAAGTGGATTCACTGGACAGGTATAACACCAGCACTTTGCAAAGGAGGCTACGACACTTTAAAAGCAGGTTTATTACTGGCTAAAAAAAGTGGCATTCAAGTTTCAACCGACCCTACCTATCGCAAAGGATTATGGAAATATGGAGAAAATGCTAAGGAAGTTTTATCAGATTTAATTTCTCTCTCTACCATTTTCATTGGTGGGGTAAACGAAATAAACGAAGTACTTGAAACTAATTATTCTTATTCTAATGAAGATTTTATTGAAGCAAGTAAAGAGTTGATGAAGCATTTCCCGAACATCACAAAAATATTTGACAAAATACGAACTCCTATAAATGCTTCTTGGCATAAAATACGAGCCAGAATGTGGAATGGTAATGAATTTAGAGAAACAACCGATTTTGATATTACTCATATCATTGATCGCATTGGTACAGGTGATGCCTTTGCTGCCGGACTTATTTATGGTTTACAATCTTTCGATGACTATAAAGCTATGGAATTCGCCAGTGCTGCATGTGCTTTAAAACATACTTATGAAGGCGACGTAAATTATGCAACAGTTGATGAAGTTACAGCTATTTTAAATGGAGACGTATCAGGTAGAGTTAACCGATAAACCTAAAATTACAATTTACTTAATAAAGCAAGTTTTAATATTATATTATCGTTTTAATTCAAAAAAGATGCTCAAAATTATTTACACAACAATTTAGATAACAGAAAATTAAGCATTTTTCATTCTTAATCGTTTTTTAACACACTTGGTCTTGTTTGGTTAAAAAAACACTTAAATTGTATATCAATTTAAACGATTATCTATGGCTTTAAAAATTGTAATTTCACACAAAACAAAATATAAATACGATCGTAAAGTAGCATTATCACCACATATATTTAGGTTACGTCCCGCGCCACATTGCAGAACTCCCATTGAATCCTATTCCATAAAAATTGAGCCAAAGGAGCAATTTTTCAATTGGCAACAAGACCCCTTTGGAAATTACATTGCGCGACTGGTATTTCCCGAAAAGACAAAAGAATTATCGGTTGATGTAGAAATTATTGCCGATTTACAAACCATTAATCCATTTGATTTTTTTGTTGAAGAATATGCCGAAGAATATCCATTTAAATATGACAAAACGGTAAAAAAAGAACTATTACCATACCTTGAAATTACTGATGATGGGCCGCTATTAAAGGATTTTCTTAAAACCATAGATTACACACCTCGAAAAACCATTTTCTTCTTAATCGATATAAACCGAAAAATTTACGAATACTTAAATTACAATATTCGAATGGAGCCCGGTGTTCAATCTTGTGAAGACACCTTAAAGCTAAAAAACGGTTCTTGTCGTGATTACGCTTGGTTATTTGTTCAAACCCTACGCCATTTAGGTTTTGGCGCCCGATTTGTTTCTGGATATATTGTTCAACTAAAATCCGATGAAAAATCACTAGATGGCCCATCAGGTCCTGAAGAAGATTTTACCGATTTACATGCTTGGGCTGAAGTCTATATTCCCGGTGCTGGCTGGGTTGGTTTCGATGCAACTTCTGGTTTATTGGCTGGCGAAGGTCATATTCCTTTGGCGTGTACACCCTCCTTTGAAAGTGCTGCTCCAGTAACAGGTATGACCGATACATGTGAAACAAAATTTGAATTTGAAAATAAAGTAACCCGAATATTTGAATCACCAAGGGTTACAAAACCTTATACCGAAGAACAATGGAAAGCCATTTATAAATTAGGTCATAAAGTTGAAAAACACCTTCAAAAAGGCGATGTCAGGCTAACCATGGGTGGCGAACCTACTTTTGTTTCCATAGATGATATGGAAGCCCCCGAATGGAATACCGAAGCCGATGGACCACATAAACGCGAATTAGCTAAAAACCTTTCTGCTAGACTTTATGATACTTTTGCTAAAGGTGCAATTATTCATCAAGCGCAAGGCAAATGGTATCCGGGCGAGCCTCTACCACGTTGGCAAATTGAAATTTGCTGGCGTAAAGACGGAAAAAAAATCTGGAACAATAAAAAACTGTTTTCTCTTTTTTCTGACAAAACACAACTTCCTAAAAATGCCGATAAACTTTTCCTAGAAACACTTTCAAAATATTTAGGGATTACCAATAAAACCATTATTCCTACTTTCGAAGATTCGTTTTATTTTCTGTGGCAGGAAGGCCAAATGCCCTTAGATGTCGATCCAACAAAGGAAGACGGCAATATGCTGGTTAAAGAAAAACTTCAGCAAATATTAAAAGATGGCACTTCAAAACCCACAGGATATGTTTTACCATTAAATAAGACGGCAGGTAATTGGCACACCTGCTACTGGAAATTTCGTCGAAACCACTTATTTTTAATTCCAGGAAACTCTCCAATTGGTCTAAGATTACCGCTAAGTGCATTACTTGAAAAACCAAATGATGAGGAGTTCCCTGTTTATCAACCTGATAATTTTTCAAAAAAGAAGGCGTTGCCAAGTTACCAACGCATTGTATCAAAGCGAATTACCCAAATAACAAAACATGGCGTTCCCGAAAAGAAAACCAATTATTTTATTAGAACAGCATTATGCGCCGAAATAAGAGACAACAAATTACATTTATTTTTACCTCCCTTAGATAGTATTGAATACTTTTTAGATCTGATGGCATCTATTGAAGCTACCGCAAAAACATTATCAATACCTGTAGTACTCGAAGGCTACGATGCTCCAAAAGACAACCGACTTGACTCCCTTAAAGTTACACCAGACCCTGGTGTTATTGAGGTAAATGTTCAACCTGCAAATAACTGGGAAGAATTGTGCCATAACACCATAACTCTTTACCAGGAAGCTAAAAAATCGCGATTAGGAACGGAAAAATTTATGTTAGATGGCAAGCATACCGGAACCGGTGGTGGTAATCATGTTACTTTAGGTGGCACCTCTCCTGCCGATAGTCCGCTACTACGAAAACCTAGTTTATTACGCAGTTTACTTACATTCTGGCAGCATCACCCGGGCTTATCCTATTTGTTTTCTGGAGCATTTATAGGAGCTACTAGTCAGGCTCCAAGAATTGACGAAGCCCGTATGGAAAATCTTTATGAATTAGAAATTGCCTTTAGTCAAATTCCTAAAGATGGTAAGGTTCCCTTTTGGTTAACCGATAGATTATTTAGACATCTTCTAACCGATTTAACCGGAAACACCCATCGCGCCGAGTTTTGTATCGATAAATTATATTCTCCCGATTCATCTTCAGGAAGATTGGGTATATTAGAACTGCGTGCCTTCGATATGCCTCCTCACCCACAAATGAGCTTGATGCAAAATTTGTTAGTTCGAACTTTAGTCGCTTGGTTTTGGAAAAAACCTTATGAACATAAATTAGTAAGATGGGGTACAGAACTACATGACAAATTTTTAATTGAACATTATGTTCGCGAAGATATCAAGGATATCGTTTATCAACTTAACAAAGCTGGTTATACCTTTAAAGAAGACTGGTTTAACCCATTTTTCGAATTTAGATTTCCGTTGCATGGTATGGTCGAAATTAATAACATGCATCTGGAAATTCGAGCAGGTATTGAACCCTGGAATGTTTTAGGTGAAGAAGCTACCGGACAAGGAACTGCACGCTATGTAGACTCGTCGGTAGAACGCCTACAGGTAAAATTAAATAATTTTAATAACGATCGTTATGTATTAACTTGTAACGGCATAAAAGTGGATTTAAAAAGCACGCCTAAAAAAGAAGAGTATGTTGCTGGTGTTCGCTACAAAGCATGGAACCCATACTCAGCTCTACACCCCACAATCGATGTGGACACGCCATTGGTTTTCGATATTGTAGACACCTGGAACAAACGCTCCATTGGAGGCTGTACGTATTTTGTGTCGCATCCGGGCGGACGAAGTTATGATGCTTATCCTGTAAATAGTTATGAAGCCGAATCGAGACGCATTAGTCGATTCTGGGAATTTGGACACACCCAAGGCGAAATAGAACCTATAGCGCAGAACCTAGACGGTTCTACAAAACGTGTAAAAGAAAAAGAAAGTGCAAAAAAATTCAGTTTTAAAGTACTGCCTGCTAATTTAGAATTTCCAAATACATTAGATTTGCGAAAGAAATAAACTAAACTAATTGATGACCACAGATTTAAACATATTATTTCAGAATTATTTTTCCAAAGAGAAAAATTATGATGAAGCTTTAAAATCTGATTTAACCGTCAATCCAAATTGGAAAAAGTTGCTCGACAACGTTTCCGAAATGGACATAAAAACCTTAACCGCAAAGCAAAATGAAATTGATTGGTTAATGGATGAAAACGGCGTAACCTATAATGTTTACAACGACCCGCAAGGCATGCAACGCTCTTGGGATTTAAATATCATTCCGTTTATAATTAAAGCCAACGAATGGCATACTATTGAAAAAGGTCTTCAGCAACGTGCTGAATTATTAAACTTGATTATTAAAGATATTTATGGTAAACGAGACCTTATAAAAAAAGGCATCATTCCGCCTGAAGTCATTTTTGCCCACCGAGGTTTTTTAAGACAATGTGATCAAATTCAATACAAAACTTCTAAACATTTATTAATTTATTCCTCAGATTTAGCACGTGGACCAGATGGCAGAATGTGGGTGGTTAACGACCGAACGCAAGCACCTTCGGGTATGGGGTATGCTCTGGAAAACAGATATTCCTTGAACCGTGTTTTACCTAATTTATTTAAAGATATTAACGTAAAACAATCCTCTGGCTTCTTTTACGATTTCAATCAAATGTTAATTGATGCTGCCCCACAGAATAAGGAAAATCCTAGTATAGTTATACTTACGCCTGGCCCGCTAAATGAAACTTATTTTGAGCATGCTTATATGGCGTCTTTATTAGGATATCCACTTGTTAACGGTAACGATTTAGTAGTTAGAAATGGAAAAGTTTATTTAAAAACGCTTAAGGAACTAAAACAGGTTGATGTTATTTACCGACGTGTAGACGATGTCTTTATGGATCCTTTAGAATTAAGAGAAGATTCCTATTTAGGAGTTACCGGATTGTTAGATGTGGTCAGAAATAAAAATATTAGTATTATTAACCCTGTTGGAAGTGGCGTACTCGAAAATTCGGGTTTAATACCTTTTATGAATGCCATTTGTAATCATTTTTTTAATGAAGATTTAATATTGCCACAAATTGCTTCTTGGTGGTGTGGCCAGGAAAAAGAACGTGAGTTTGTATTTAAAAACATTAAGAACTTTGTAGTAAAACGCATAGACCGTTCCAATAGAGAAAGTTTGTTTTTTTGCGAATTTTTAGATAATAATGCTCTAGAAACCTTAAAAAAAGATATTTCTGCAAACCCTTATCGCTATGTTGCTCAAGAAAAAATAACATTTTCTACAGCGCCCGATTTTGTAAAGGACCATTTAGAAGCCCGCAAAGTTTTATGCCGAACTTTTGTTATTGCTAAAAAAGACCAGTATCAGGTCATGCCAGGCGGACTAGTAAGGGTAGCCCCGGAACGAGAAAATTTGTTTGTTTCGAATCAGCGGGGCGGGGTAAGTAAGGACCTGTGGGTACTATCCAATGATCAGGAAGATAATATAAAACATTATGCCTGGGACAATACCTGTAAAATTTCCATTTCAGATATTAACGATTTACCTAGTAATACCGCCGAAAATTTATTTTGGTCTGGTCGTTATTTAGGACGAACACTCGTTACCGCTCGCTACATAAGAATGATCCTTAACAGGATGAGTGACGAGCAGTATGACTCGAACACTTCCAGCTCCGAAAGTTTAGTGTATTTATTACATGCTTTAACGAATATCACCTCAACTTTTCCTGGATTTACAGGAAAAAATAACGAAGCTTTATTAAATAACCCTTTAAAGGAAATTATTTCATTATTGTTTGATAAAAACCGCTTAGGCTCCTTTGCACAAGCCTTGAATAGTTTTAATAACTCATATTATTCATTGCGTAATTTATGGTCTAAAGATATGTGGCGCGTTTTTGATTCGATAAAAAAGTTGTGGACTAAATTCGAACAAGCAAATGTTTATACTATACCAACAGTTACGAAGCTTTTAGATCGTACCATCACCAGACTTATTGCCTTCATGGGGTTAATAGAAGAAAGTATACTCGTTCAGCAAGGCCTTTTACTATATTTTATTGGCCTTCAAACCGAACAAGCATTAATGCAAATTTCTAAGTTTAGATCGCTTATGGTTTTCAATTACGATGAACGTTTGCAATATGATATATTAGAAGCTTTGCTTAGTAGTGATGAAAGTTTAAATATTTACCGGTACAGTTACCGATCACATTTAAGTTTAGAAAACGTTATTAATTTGACATTACTGGATAAAGAATACCCAAAATCTTTAACTTACAGACTTAAACGTATTCAAAAAGATATAGATCGCTTACCGTATACCGAAAATATTGGAAATCAATCTAACTGTCAAAAGCTAATTGATCTAGCTAATGCTAAAATTTCTAAACTTAATATTGCTGAATTAATGATTTTAAATTCAGATGAATCTTTACGAGAGCGTCTAGATGCGGAACTTACTGAATTAAGCGACTTACTTCATGAAACCTCATTATCGCTGTCGGGAACCTATTTTAATCATTCTTACCAGCAAACACAGTTAATAAATCAAAATTTCCCTTTATCATAAATTATGGTTTTTCAAGTTTCTCATACTACCAGTTACGATTACGAAAGTTATGTTACTTTTTGTCATAATATTGCAACTTTAAAACCAAAAACTTTATGTGGTCAAACACTTTTGGATTACAAACTTGAAATAACACCGAAACCTACTGAAATAACCGAGCGCGTTGATTTTTTTGGAAATTATATCACCCGATTTTCACTTCAAAAGGAACATAAAACATTAAAAGTTACTGCTACGAGTAAAGTGTCGAGAAATTTTGAAGCCCAACCAAATATTGATGATGTTCCCACAGCAAAAAACATAACCCTAGCAGATGCCTTAAAAGCTTTAAAAAGTAACGACGAGGCCATTATAGACGCCAGACAATACATTTTAGAGTCTGTTTTAATAGCAAAAATATCACCCGAAATTAAGGCCTATGCCGAAGTTTCTTTTAAACCAAACCGCTCCATATTTGATGCTGCTTTGGAGCTTATGCAGCGCATATATACAGAGTTTGATTTCGATCCCACTTTCTCTAACGTAGCGACACCTATTCACGAAGTTTTTAAAGCAAAAAAAGGGGTATGTCAAGATTTTGCTCAAATTGCCATAGCCTGTATTCGTTCGGTTGGTTTACCAGCGCGATATATAAGTGGGTATATTGAAACAATACCTCCCCCAGGAAAAGAAAAACTAATTGGAACTGATGCCTCGCACGCCTGGTTTTCTTTATATATTCCGGGATTTGGCTGGGTAGATTTTGACCCCACGAATAATCAAACACCTAAAAATCAACACATTATTGTAGCCTGGGGTAGAGACTATTATGATGTACCTCCACTAAAAGGTGTAATTTATAGTACCGGTAGTAATAAAATGCATGTAGCTGTTGATATCAGACCTTTTAATGAAGTTAAATAATTGTTATTTCTATTCTGGATTTATAGATAACTAAAATACAACTTGAAAGAATCATCGATTCTTTTAAAAAATTAATGTTTAGTCAAAATCACCTGCCCCTTTGATCCCGATTCATATGGAATTAACTCATAAATAAAATCTGGATTTAATCCATTTTCTGTTCGATGAGACACATATAAAATTGCAGTTTCGGTTTCTTTCGCTATTTTATTAATTAAGGCAGTAAACAGCTTAACATCGGCATCATCTAAACCATTGGTAGGTTCATCTAAAATAAGTAATGGTGGATGCTTTACCATGGCGCGAGCAATTAACACCAAACTTTGATAGCCTTTTGATAGGGATAAAAAGTCTTGTTTTCTAATATCAAACATATCCAACACCCGTAACCAGTGTTGCGCAATTTTTATCTGTTCGTTGGTAGGTGTTTTATACAAACCAATGGTATCGAAAAATCCAGAAACAATCATGTTTCCAATAGAATCCAGTCTTGTAAATCCTCGAAGCATATCTGACGAAAAATATCCTATTTTCTGTTTTATTTCCCAAACACTTTCGCCACTCCCCTTTTTTATCCCAAACAAGGTAATGTCTTGACCAAAAGCTTTTGGGTTATCACCAAAAATCATACTCAAGATTGTACTTTTGCCTGATCCATTAGGCCCTTTTAATTGCCAGAATTCTCCCGCTTTGATTTCCCAGTTTATTGCTGCTAAAATTGGGCGTTCTCTATAATCTACAGATACGTTAGTAAATTTTACAATTGGGTTAATTTGATCTGTAAACGATCTGTATGCCTGAGGTAATTCAACATAAAAAGGCGCGCTATTTATTTCAACCTGTTCTGCTTCTATTGTGTATTCTATGAGGTTGCCATTATCAAATTGATATGTCTTATCTATAAAAGGTAAAAGGTCTTCTTGCCGCTTTAGAATTTGAATAATTATTGCCTTATGACTTAATTTGGATAAAGTTTTTATTATTTCTTCCTGTGATTGAACATCTAAATTCCCAAATACATTATCTACGATAATATATTCTGGTTTCTTTGAAATAATATAATTGAGTAATGCCTTTTTTCTTTCGCCTTGTGAAGAAAATTCAAGGCTATTACCTGAAACTGTTTGTACGTTACACGAGCCATGTAATCGTTCTTCTTTAATGTATTTATTAATACTTATTTCTGAAAACAAAGCACCTTTTAAATGAGACCATGTACCTAACTTGGTTTCGTTTTGAATACAATCAATAAGATGTTCTTTATTAACTTTATTAGAAATGCAAATCGCTAAATGCTCATTCAAAAGGTGTCTGTTTTTCTAAGTATTATTTTAAGTTTTTTACATGGAACTCAACCAACCCTTCTATAGGTCGGCGCTCAAAATTACCAACGGTGAATCCCATTTCTTCGGCAACTTCTATTATTTGATCTTTAGCAAAATAAGCAATCGAACCTGCAAAATGCACTGGTACGTTTTTAAGTTCTTCAGCATATTGGAAAATCATAGTATCTGCGAACTGACGAATACCATTTTTTATCAACTCTAAAATATAATCCGAATCTTTATTTAAAAACATAAATTCAGCAAAATGAGCCAAATAAGCATTTGGGTTCGGTTTTTTGTACAAATTATACTTAATATAATCGGTATCCATGTTATACTTACTTTCAAAAGCCACTCTTATATTTTCAGGCATTTTGTTGAAATAGTAATCACGAATAAGCTGTTTTCCGTAATAATTACCGGATGCATCATCCATAATAATATAACCTAAGGAATTTACGCGCTGATGCAACACTTTACCATCAAAATAACTACAATTTGATCCAGTACCTAAAATACAAACCACTGCAGCTTCTGTATCGGTATTAACTGTTGAGAATACGGCTGCCATAGTATCTTCATGAACATGAACTTCAGCATTGACAAAAACCTCTTCTAAAACGCCTTGTACAACACCTTTTGGTTTTTCTGTTCCACAGCCTGCTCCATAGAAGAACACGTGCGATACCAATTTTCTGTTGGCCTTCAAATCCTCATGGTCTTTAATAATGCTTTTCATTTTTTTCTCGGAAATGATTTCAGGGTTAAGTCCCTTTGTACGCATCTTTTCCAGCATTTTATTTCCATCTTTATCTACTGCAATCCAATCGGATTTTGTAGAACCACTATCAACAATTAAAATCATGAGCTACTAATTAAAAAACTCCACAGACATTTGCTTTTATTACAATAACCTGTGGAGTGTTTATACTTTTAAAAATCTATTAAATTATATTTTGCTTATATGTTGAGCAAGATCGATTAATTTAGTTGAATAACCAAACTCGTTATCGTACCAAGAAACTAATTTAAAGAAGTTATCATTTAATGCAATACTTGCTTCAGCATCGAAAATACTGGTCATTGATTCTGATACGAAATCTTGAGAAACTACAGCTTCTTCTGTATAACCTAATACACCATTTAATGGCCCGTCTGCCGCCGCTTTTAAAGCTGCTTTAACTTCATCCCAAGATGCAGATTTTTCTGTTCTTACTGTTAAATCAACTACAGACACATCTGGAGTTGGAACACGGAAAGCCATACCAGTTAATTTTCCGTTTAATTCTGGAATTACTTTTCCAACTGCCTTCGCTGCTCCTGTAGAAGAAGGGATAATATTAGCTAATGCACTACGACCACCTCTCCAGTCTTTTCTTGAAGGACCATCAACAGTCATTTGTGTTGCTGTGGTAGCGTGAACCGTTGTCATTAAACCTTCAACAATTCCGAAGTTATCATTAATAACTTTAGCTATTGGTGCTAAACAGTTTGTAGTACAAGACGCGTTTGATACGATAGTATCGGCAGCTGTAATTTTATCGTGGTTCACACCCATTACAAACATTGGTGCATCGGCAGAAGGTGCAGAAATTGCAACTTTTTTAGCTCCTGCTGTAATGTGGGCTTGTGCTTTATCTAAAGTTGTAAAGATACCTGTACAGTCTAAAACAACTTCAGCTCCTACAGCATCCCATTTTAAATCTTCTGGGTTACGCTCGGCAGTAATTCTGATTTCGTTTCCGTTTACTACTAAGTTTCCATTTTCAATTTCAACAGTTCCATTAAATTTACCGTGTACAGAATCATACTTTAGTAAGTAAGCTAAATGCTCTACATCTAATAAATCGTTAATACCAACTATTTCTATATCTGGTCTTGACGCTGCTACTCTAAAAGCAATTCTACCTATCCTTCCAAATCCGTTGATTCCTAATTTTAATTTTGACATAATCTTTGTTATAAATGTTAAGTGCTCATGATATCTGAAACACGCAATAATTCTAAATTTATTTTTGTTTTTCCTTTAATGGCTTTTTCTATTGGAGTAAGTTCCATTTTACCATTTAACAGACCCACCATGTAATTGGTTTGCCCTCCTATTAATGACTCCACAGCTTTTACCCCCATTCTACTCGCTAGCACACGATCAAAACATGATGGTGCACCACCACGTTGCATATGCCCAAGAACAGATACTCTTACATCGTAACCTTCCATATTATCGTCTACGTATTCCTTAAGTTCAAAAATATTTTTACCTATTTTATCCCCTTCGGCAACAATAACGATACTAGATGTTTTTCCTGATTTTTTACTTCGGTTTAAAGATTCTACCAAGCGGTCTAAACCTAAATCTTCTTCGGGTATTAAAATTTCTTCAGCACCACCTGCAATACCAGCGTTTAGTGCAATATGCCCTACATCACGCCCCATAACTTCAATAAAGAATAATCGGTTATGCGAACTCGCTGTATCACGAATTTTATCAATAGCATCTACCACTGTATTTAATGCGGTATCAAAACCTAAAGTGTGTGAAGTACCAAAAATATCATTATCGATAGTTCCTGGAATACCCATTACTGGAAAACCAAATTCCTGATTAAAAATCATGGCTCCCGTAAAAGACCCGTCTCCACCAATAACAACTAAACCATCGGCTTCGATTTCCTTTATTTTTTCATAGGCTTGTTTTCTCCCTTCAGGGGTTCTAAACCTATTAGATCGTGCCGACTTTAAAAATGTTCCTCCTTTATTTATAATTCCTTTTACACTTCTTGCATTAAGTTCCTCAAAATCGCCGTCAATCAAGCCTTCATAACCACGGTAAACTCCAATGCATTGTATATTATGATATGAGCAAGTTCTAACGACAGCACGAATGGCAGCATTCATTCCTGGTGAATCGCCTCCTGATGTTAAAACTGCAATTTTTTTTATTTTTTTCGACATAAATTTTCTTATATATGAAAGTAAAATTAGTAAAGAAAAACCATATATCTATGGCATTCATTGCATTTTAATGAGGCTTTTAAAACTACAACGTTTTAGTTAATAAAAAAAACAATTAATAGCTGAAAAAATGTGATTTCCGAAATGCAAAATCAACAATTATTGGTCTTTAGCGGTCTTCATCTTAATAAATTCGGGAATTGCCGAAGTTTCAATAACTTGAGTGGTATCATTAAAAACCGGATCAGGTTTTTCGGATTTCTTGAAAAGATTTCTAATTAACTCTTTAAATGTATCAAAATCGACACTGTAAGAGGCTCCAATACCTTGGGTGTAGCCTATACCTTCTCCAAAGTTTCTTATGCTATTTTCGCGATTAAAAACTGTTGCTGTGAGCGTACCTTCTTCGTTAAGTAAAAAGTCTATTTGCACATCCCCGGCGATGACTGTTTCTGAAGCACCTGCTCCACCCACAGGTACACCAACTTTACCATTAATAAGGACACGATCGGTAATTTTAGTTTGTAGTGTTACCCCAAAGCGGTCACCCGTTTGATAATCGGGACGATTGGCTCCGGCTTCATAATTCAATCCGATATTAACTTTACCATCGCCGCCTGAAAAAATACCATTAATAATACCGTTAAGCCTGTCGGCAATTGTACCAGAAAAGTTAAGTTCGTTTAAACCTCTGGAAAATGATCCTGTAGATATTAAATACAGGGCCTGATTTTGTCTGTCGTCTGGAGATTCTAAACTGTATTGAAGTTCGGATTTTATCGTTGAATTTACGTTTGGAAATTTAAAGCTAAATTCTGGTGTAGGCTGCGTAAGTTCTCCTTTTAAATCGATATACAGCTCTACTGGAATACTTCGGTTTATAGGATTTTCCAGTAAAGGCGACGGATTGGTTTGCTCTTTTAGCACCGCTTGCATATTCAATTCGGCGTCAAGTGGATCGCCTTCCCAATTAATTGTTCCTCCCGGCTGAACTATAAATTGCTTTTGAATTAAACCGCCATATGCGAAATTATAAACACCTTCAAAAACCGAGAAATCACCCCACATATTAAATTTCCCGTTAGTGTTTATTTCAACTAATAAACCGCCACGTCCTCTCCCTTTTAATGAATGTCCAGAATCCTTATCGATAATAATTTCTAGTTCGGCATCTTCGGTTACATCGAGATCAAAGTCGAGTTCCAGTCCTTCAATTTCATTAAATACAATCTCTTTTCCACTTCTTCTGGCGTCTTTTTCTTCCTTTGTTAGGAAATGTATGTAGGTATTATCTCCAAACGACTCTGTATCACTTAAGGGTATTTTGAAAACCGTTCCTGGTTTTGTTTCTCCCAAAACACTAACTACCAACTGTTCTGTTGGTCCTTTTAACGTAGCATATCCGCCCATAAAACCGGTACCATAATACAAAGCATCTTCAGTTTCAGGCGTGTCCAGTACCAGTAAATTTGGTGTTCTAATATCTAAATCGAGATTCCATTTAGAAAAATTAACATGACTAACCGCTCCATTTAACTGTCCCTTGGATTTGTACTTACTGTCTGTAAGCTGTATTTTATTAAAGAAAAACGTTTGATCTTTTAAGGATACGGAAGAATTTTGTGCAAAATCGTAATCTACATTTAAATAAGGCACCCCTAATCCAGCATCATTCAAGACCATGTCTCCATTAATATCTGGCTTATTTAAGTTTCCTTCTACCTTGACTACACCAGTTGCCAATCCTCTTATGTTTGAAAGTACATCTTGCAATAATGGATTTAAAGGCTGCAAATTAAACGCATTAAACTCTAAATCGACATCGATACTCGAGGCTTTACCCAATACATTTATATCTCCTATAGCCCTAAACGATTTTTTTTCATCGTCCTTTATAGCAATATTAACATTATAATTTGTCAAATTTTCATTTCCTGTAATGGAAGCATCAAACGATCCTAAATCGAATTTATTAACTCTAAAATCATTAATTACAATGGTTGAATTTGGTAAATAACTACCATTTTGTTGCAATATATCTAACTTTCCATTAACCCGACCTTCGAGCGCCAAACTATCAATATCAGGAATAATTTTTGCCAGACTCACATTATCAAAATTAAGCTTTATATCCTTTTGGGTTGAGTCTTTAACAAAGCCTGAAAGCCGTACTTCTTCATTTCCATGACTGACTACGAAACGATCAATATCGAAAGCTGAAATGTCTTTATCGAACGACAATTTATTATTTCTATCGTTGTTTTCGTTAATATACCAGGTATAATCCTTTACAGTAAAATCTGATTTTTTAAACCCTACTACCGACTTATTTTCTTCGTTTATGGTATGATAAAAACTTAAATTAAAAATATCCTTATTCCGTTTACCACCTTGAAACTCCGTTCGCATGAATAAAGTATCATTTACAGTAACATTAATTAAACTGAATTTAGAAACATCGTAATACTTGGTATTCAAACTATCGGCTTCAATGTAGGTATTAAAAAGCGGGTTACTGTTATCTACTTGCAGTTCGATATTATTCACAAAATAATCGAGAAGCTTGATTTCGGGCGATTTAAATGTTAGTCTAAACTGATTCTCATCACTCTCAACCCTTCCGCGAATAAATGTATTTTTGCCCAGTTCTATTTCAGGATAAAACACCTCTATAATTTTGTTATAAATTTTAAAATTAAAATCGATACTTTGATCGCTCGATACTTTATGTGGTTCGTAATTGGTATAAATATGCCCTAACGAGTTCTGAAACAGTTTTTTTAAATCTCTAAACTTAAATCTTCCTTTTAATTCGCCTTCAACTATATCGGGTGAGTTTATCCCAATATATCGCGTACTATTTTCAAACCTTGAAAATATTTCAAACTTATCAAAGGTATAGGTGTCGTTTTGGTTTTTATACGAAGTATTTTCGAATACGACTCTACCGTAGGCGTCGTCATAACTACTCGCATTCATATTCATTTTTACACGACTTCTAAAGATGGAGATACTATCTTTTTTAACGAAATTTAGAACATTTAAATTAGCATAACCTACATTGGCCTCAAAATCATATTTACTTATGTTTTCTGAAAAATCCACCAAGCCTAAAAAATTCATTTTCAAGTTATCGTCGGTTGAAATAAAATTTCCATCAAAAATTTTATTTCGCACATTACCAGCAACCTTTATTCCTTTATAATTGTAATTGTTGTATAGGACCTCATAGACGTCACCTTTAACTTGCGTATTAATTGTTTCAGTGATAAACCCTTTTCCCTGTACATCGAAATTTAAGGAAGCCTCTCCTATTTTTGGCGATTCTAAAAAGGTTCCAAAATCAAATTTTTCGAAAATCACCTTTCCCTTGTAGGACGCATTATCAATATCATTAATCGTAGTAATTTTTAAGTCTGAATTTACCAGACCTAATTCGGTATCGATAATGACATCTGCAATTACTGTAGATGTTGTAACCTGTGAATTTCCAATAATTGTAAACTTACCAAGTCTTTCGAAAGAAGACGGAATCGATTCACCCAGAATATTAGGCAATAACCCCTTTAAATCGCCATACGTAGAAGTTAAATTTGACAAATTGGCGTTCATGTAAAAGTCATCATCTTCTTTACTAAATAGATTCTTAAAATTTATGTTGCCATAGATACGTGAATTTCTACTGGTTGTTAACCGTAGATTCTTTGTTTGTAAATCATTTAAGGTTCCTGATAAATCCACACTGAATAATGCTTCTTGACCTTTTCCAAATTCATCGTAGAAGGTATTTAATTCATCTAATAAAACCGAAGAATCATTAAAACTAGCTGTAACCGAAACCTTATCTGTAAAATACTGAAGGTCTTCTCGGAGGTAATCAAATTTTAAATCCCCCTTTAACCTCGAATTAGGTGTTTTTATATCGAGGTTAGCGAAAGTCATATTGGTTAATGTATACGAAAAATTAGTGGTTAAATTCTTAACAACTACCCCCCGACTGTCTTTAAAATTTAAAGTGTTAATACGCGCACTTACATCACTACCATTAATCAAAAAATTAGTAGCATTAATATTTAAATCTTTAAACTCTAAAACTTTAGCCGTTTCATTATTTTCATTTAATAGCCTAAAAACTCCGTTGTAAATGGATACATCGCTGGAAGACATTAAAAAATTACTCTTTTCGGTTCTTGGATTATCATCTTCAAATCTTCTTACAAAAACATCTAAATTTGTTTCGGGTTCATCTTTATAAGTTACAATATTAAACACCAAACCTTCCAAATCGATATCACCAAACGCTAGTTTCCCATTTACAAGATTTTTAAAACTAATAATAGATGAATTCAATTCAGATACACTAATTAATGTGTCCTGCTTATAATCCTGAATATAAATATCTTTCAATTCAATATCGCCGTTAATCTGCATACTTACGCGATCAATATTGATATTCGTTTTAAACTCTTCATTTAATTTTTTTGTCGCATAATTACCAAGTTGGGTTTGCACAAATGGAATAGTAAGCACCAGTATTAATATGATGAACATCAGCACAAAAAGTGCTAAAAGCTTAAGTATTATTTTGAGGACTTTTTTAATATGCGTCTAAATTAAAAATTTGCAAACAACCACCTGTTTTATCAATTTAAAGAAAACATAATAACTTGTTTTACATTTCTATTAATAAAATAATTAAGTAGTTTTGTAATTACGATAAAACAAATAATTTCAGATTGTTTATTTGTTTTCAAAATTAACAATTATTATGCCTAATTCTTATTAATGGCTACACAAAATATTTACATTCTTGGGATTGAGTCTTCATGCGACGACACGGCTGCTGCCGTTATGCATAATGGTCGCATTTTAAGTAACGTTATTGCTAATCAAAAAATACACGAAGAATACGGTGGTGTTGTTCCCGAATTGGCTTCCAGAGCGCATCAGCAAAATATTGTTCCTGTGGTACATCAAGCTTTAAAAAAAGCAGGTATTACTAAAGAACAATTGCATGCTATCGCTTTTACTAAAGGTCCCGGCTTAATGGGGTCACTATTGGTGGGTACTTCGTTTGCTAAATCCTTAGCTTATGGTTTAAACATCCCTTTAATAGATGTAAACCATATGCAAGGGCATATTTTAGCGCACTTTATAGATGAAGAAGGATTCGATAAGCCGCCTTTTCCGTTTTTAGCTATGACTATTTCCGGAGGACATACGCAAATTGTTCGTTGCGACAGTTATTTTGAGATGACGGTAATTGGAGAAACCATTGATGATGCCGTTGGTGAAGCTTTTGATAAAAGTGGAAAAATTCTAGGTTTGGGTTACCCTGCTGGCCCCGAAATAGACAAACGTGCCAAATTAGGAAATCCTCAGGCATTTAAGTTTACAAAACCAAAAGTGGATGGCTTAAATTTTAGTTTTTCTGGATTGAAAACAGCCATTTTATACTTCATTCAAAATGAGACTAAAAAAAATTCAAATTTTGTTGAAGAAAACTTAAATGATATTTGTGCTTCCATTCAATACACCATTATTGGCATTTTAATTGATAAACTCAAAAAAGCTTCCAAAGAAACAGGCATCAAGCACATTGCCATTGGTGGCGGTGTATCAGCCAATTCAGGAATTCGACAAGCTTTAAAAGATGGTGAAAAAAAATTCGGATGGACTACTTATGTTCCTAAATTTGAATTCACTACCGATAATGCCGCGATGATTGCAATTGTTGGACATTTAAAATATTTAGAAAACGAATTTGCCGACCAAAGCGTAGCTGCTTCAGCAAGACTAAAAATTTAAGTCATGCAATTATTTTACAACCCCAATATTTCTGAAGACAGCACCCAATTTACTTTCGATAAAGAAGAAAGTAAACACATTATAAAAGTGTTGCGCAAACGCATAGGAGACCTTTTACATATTACAAACGGTAAAGGCTGGTTATTTACCGCCAAAATTACCGTTGCCGACATTAAGAATTGTGTGGTTACGGTAACATCAAAAGAGCTACAAGCCAAACGACCTTGCCATTTACATTTAGCAGTAGCTCCTACAAAAATGAACGATCGTTACGAGTGGTTTTTAGAAAAAGCTACCGAAATTGGCATAGAAAGTATTACCCCAGTTTTTTGCGATCATAGTGAACGGAAAGTAATAAAAGCTGATAGATTTGAAAAAATTCTGCAATCGGCTATGAAACAATCGCTAAACTGTTACCTGCCGAAACTTCATGAGGCAACAACATTTAAAGAATTTATTAATCAAGAAATTAATGGGGATTTATTTATCGCACATTGCGAAGAAACCGATAGAAAATCTTTGAAAAAAGAATTGAAACGCAAAACAAATACCACCATATTAATTGGTCCGGAAGGCGATTTTAGTTCAAATGAAATTGAAATGGCTATGGCTAAAAACTTTATTCCTGTAACTTTGGGTGACACGCGTTTGAGAACAGAAACCGCCGCCATTGTAGCTTGCCACAGTGTTGCTTTTATAAATGAAAATGTCTAAAAAATTACGTATGAAACAGCTTGCTTCGGTTACTTTTTTACTTTTCACGTTTTTTAATTTCGCCCAAGAACTGGCATTTGTAAAATATAAAGGTGGTGGCGATTGGTATGCAAACCCCACATCATTACCTAATTTAATTTCTTTTTGCAACCAAAACATAAACACGCGTATTAATCCAAAAGTGCAAACCGTAGAAGTAGACAGCCCCGATTTATTTCAATTTCCCTTTGTACATATAACCGGCCATGGCAATGTATTTTTTAGTGACGCCGACGCTGAAAATCTTAAAAATTATCTCATCTCTGGTGGTTTTCTACACATAGATGATAATTACGGAATGCAGCCTTATATAACCAAAGAGCTCAAAAAAGTTTTCCCTGATAAAGCGCTCGTTGAATTACCAGCGAATCATGAGATTTATAACAGCGTTTATCCTTTTCAAGATGGCTTACCAAAAATTCATGAACACGATGGTAAAAGACCTCAAGCTTTTGGAATGTTTCACGAAGACCGACTTATCCTATTGTTTACTTTTGAAAGTGATTTAGGTGATGGCTGGGAAGACCCCGAAGTACATAACGACCCTGAAAATGTGCGACTAAAAGCGTTAAGGATGGGAGCGAATATTATAAAGTATGTTTTTGAGCATTAACCTTTCAATTTTAAGATGAATGGACTTATTGAAATGTTAATCGACCTGTTTTTTGACTATAAAGAAGCAAACATATGGAAAAGTGTCTTCTATTTAATTTTGAAGCTAATAGTACTGATTGTCGTTTTTTCTATAATTTATGCTGCTTTTATTGAAATGAAAACTGTAGATTTAAGTCGTTACAAACAATTATTGGATTAATTTAATTTTCATCAGTTTCAATGAATTTTGCGAGTGAAATTTGTTTCAAAATCAAGAAAATTCAAAGCAAATATGCACTTGTAGTAACAAAATTCTTTTTCAAATTTTAATCAAAAGTGAGGTTTAGATTCAGAAGTAATGTTCATATAATTCAAATTTCAACTATTAACCTATACCTAATAACTTTTAGCATAGAAAAATGCAACTCACACATTATACTTCAAATTTTAAAACACAAAAATTTCCTATTACAGTAATTAGTGACCAGGTAACTAATGCGCCTAATATTGGAAGTCTATTTAGAATTTGCGACGCTTTCGGAGTTCAGAAACTCATACTTTGCGGTGAAGGGATTAACTTAGGAAGAAAAACAGCTAAAACCTCAAGAGCTACCGAAAAAGTAGTCGAATATGCTATTTGTAAATCGGCGTTACATGAAGTTAAACTACTCAAGGAAGAAGGGGTTTCTATAATAGCTTTAGAAATCACCGAAAATAGTCATCCCATTCACAAATTTAATTTCCCGTTTAATCACCCCCTAGCGTTAGTTATCGGTGATGAAAACTTTGGTATCTCTGAATCTATATTAAACATTGCCGATGCTGTTATACATATAGATATGTTCGGGCAAAACACGAGTATGAATGTCGTTCAGGCTACAAACATTGCCTTATATGAAATCACCAAACAACTCAGGTAATCGATGATTTTTTAATTTAACCACTGTTAAAAAACGAATAATCCCCCCTATTTTTAGGTATTTTTGATCTTCTTTGTAAACCAATTACTTTTTAAACAACAAACTAAAATGAGTTACCGAATTCACATTAAATTTAATCCATTCTTTTTTTTACTGCTATTTTTTATATCAATCTGTCAAGGTCAGGAACATCTCCTCTGGTACAACAGTCCTGCCGAAAACTGGAATGAAGCCCTTCCGTTAGGCAATGGAAAAATAGGTGTTATGGTTTTTGGAAACCCCATTAGCGAGCGGATACAACTAAACGATGATTCTATGTGGCCAGGAAATGATCCTAGCTGGGTAGAGCCCGAAGGCAACAAACAAGATCTTGAAAATATTAGATCTTATTTATTTGTTGGCAATAATAAGGCCGCTGACAGCCTTTTTGTTGAAAAATTTTCTCGAAAATCTATTGTGCGATCACATCAAACTCTAGGTGATCTATTTATCAATTACCAACATGAAAACATTACCGATTATCGACGCGAATTAAACATCGAAAAGGCCACTTCTAAAGTAACATTTAAAGCAAACGGACATCAATTTACACAAGATATTTTCGTTTCGCATCCGCATAAGGCTATTGTCATAAAATTAACTACCCAAGACCCAAATGGGCTAAATGCCATCCTTAGGCTAAGTCGACCTAAAGACGCTAGTTTTGATACTGCAACCACCTTTTCTACAGATGAAGGACTGCTTATCATGCAAGGTGAAGTAACACAGCGTGAAGGCAAATTTAATTCTGAACCTTCACCTATTTTGAACGGTGTTAAGTTTGAAACAGCTCTAAAAACAAATATCCAAGGAGGCTCGGTTGCTACAAAAAACAATCAAATTGATTTAAAAAATGTTAAACAAGCGACCCTATATATTGTTAACAATACATCCTATTATTTTGAAGATTATAGTAATCAAAATAGAAAGGATCTAAAATCTATAGGTTCGAAAACTTACGAAGAGCTTGAGAAGGCTCATATAAAAGACTATCAACAATTTTATAATCGTGTAACGCTTCGGTTAAATGATAATGATAAATCGAATATCCCAACCAATGAAAGACTAGAAGCTATAAAAAAAGGAGAAATAGACACGGGATTAGAAAGTTTATTATTTAATTACGGTCGCTATTTACTCATTGCTTCGTCCAGAGAAGGTACTAATCCAGCCAATTTACAAGGTTTATGGAATCAACATATAAATGCACCTTGGAATGCTGATTATCACCTAAATATAAATCTTCAAATGAATTATTGGCTTGCCGATGTCACAGGCTTAAGCGAACTTAACAACCCTTTATTTGATTATTTAGACAGACTCGTAGAAAGCGGCAAATCAACAGCTTCTATTAATTTTGGTTGTGAGGGTTCATTTATTCCTCATGCCTCCGATTTATGGGTACCTACCTGGATGCGTGCTCCAACGGCTTTTTGGGGCTGTTCCATGGGTGCTGGTGGATGGGCCATGCAACATTATTGGCAACATTACAGATTTACAAAAGATGAAAAATTCTTAAAAAACAGGCTATTTCCCGCACTTCATGAAATCACTAAGTTTTACAGTGATTGGATTATTGTCGATCCAAGAGATGGTACGCTTATTTCAGCGCCATCTACTTCTCCCGAAAATCAATTTATCAATGCTAACGGTAATAGCGTAGCCAGTTGTTTGGGAAGTGCTATGGATCAACAAGTTATTCATGAAGTATTTGAAAACTATTTAAAAACCTGTGAAATTCTAAATATTAATAATGACTTTATTGAAAAAATTAAAACACAAAAAAACAAACTTCGACCAGGCTTTGTTTTAGGGGAAGACGGACGAATTTTAGAATGGGACAGACCTTATAAAGAACCGGAACCAGGACACAGGCATATGTCTCATTTATATGGATTTCACCCTGGAAATAGCGTCACAAAAGAAAGCCATCCCGAAATTTTTGAAGCGGTAAGAAAAACACTAGATTATCGATTAGACCACGGCGGAGCAGGGACCGGATGGAGTCGTGCTTGGTTAATAAACTGTAGTGCCCGATTGTTAGACGAGAAAATGGCACACGAGCACATACAATTATTATTTCAAAAATCGATATCGAAAAACTTATTCGATTTACATCCACCATTTCAAATTGACGGCAATTTTGGTTACACTGCAGGTATTGCCGAAATGTTAATTCAATCGCATGAAGAGGATGTTGTTCGTATTTTACCCGTATTACCCGACGCTTGGAAAAATGGTTTTGTAAAAGGATTAAAAGCAAGAGGAGGCTTAACATTAAATTTGTCATGGAGCAACAACAGCCTTGATGAAGCTAAAATTACCTCTGCTTACAATTATCAATTTAAACTTATTTATAAAAACTTTAGTGAAACAATTACATTAAAAAAAGGAGAAACATATACTTTTAAGCCTAATTTTTAAGCATGTAAACAAATTCTTAACCGATTTACTATATTTACTAAATGAACTCAAAAATCATTGCGAACGGTATATTAAGAGCCATAGCCATTTTGGTTGGTATTGCGCTTTTGCTTTTTTTCTTTTATAAAATACAATCGGTTATTAGCTATCTGGTAATTGCTTCTGTAATATCATTAATTGGCAGACCAATTGTAATGTTTTTAACAAGTCGACTAAAGTTTTCGAGCACTTTGGCCGTTGTAGTGACTATAGTATTTTTATTAGGTGCTGTTATTGGTTTAGTTACTATGTTTATTCCTTTAATTGTAGAACAAGGCCATAAGTTATCGCTCTTAAATATAAATCAATTACAAACTAATATCGATAATTTATACCGTGAAATTGTAAATCATTTCAGTATTAGAAATATAAATTTAGAGCAATCAATTGAAGAATGGAATTTGATGTCGAAACTGGATTTATCCTTAATACCTGCCTTTTTAAATTCGGTAGTTAGCGGTGTTGGTAGTTTCAGTGTTGCGTTGTTTTCAGTTTTGTTTATCTCTTTTTTCTTTTTAAAAGACAGTCATTTATTTGAAAATGGCATTTTAACCTTTATTCCAGACAATAAAGAATTGCAATGGAAAAATTCATCAACCAAAATTAAAGATTTACTATCGCGGTATTTTGTTGGTTTAATTTTACAAATATCCATATTGTTCATAATATACACCACCGGACTTCTTATTATAGGGGTCGAGAATCCTATTGTCATTGCCTTTCTATGCGCACTACTTAATTTAATACCGTATGTTGGTCCGCTTATTGGTGCTGCATTAATGCTAACCTTAACCATGACAAGCCATTTGGGAGAAAGTTTTAGCGTCGTAATTTTACCTAAAACCTTATGGGTTTTTGTTGTATTCATAATCGGGCAACTGGTCGATAACTTTTTTAGTCAGCCATTTATATTTTCAAAAAGTGTAAAATCACATCCCTTAGAAATTTTTCTGGTTATTTTAATTACTGGTATTTTATTTGGTGTTATTGGATTAATTTTGGCAGTTCCCGTGTATACTGCGATAAAAGTAATTTTAAAAGAATTTTTATCAGAAAATAGTATTGTTAAAAAACTGACTAAAGATTTATAGCCTCTTTTGAATATTGACATTCTAAATACCGAAGTTCAAGAATTTATAAATAAAAACTTAAATTCCAACATTTCTACATTGGTACTTAAAGGCACACCATTTCGCCAAATTGACTCTAAAGACATCATAGAACAAATTGAAGCCAAAAAGCGATGTGAAAAAAAATTACCGATTTGGTTCAATACAAAAAATATTTATTACCCAAATAAGTTAAATATTGAGCAAACCTCCTCTGAAATCACTGCGGCTTATAAAGCACAACTTTTATCAGGCGAATCTATAATAGATTTAACAGGCGGTTTTGGAGTTGATTGTTTTTACTTTTCAAAAATTTTTCAAACAGTAACCCATTGCGAAATTAACGAAGCTCTATCCTCCATTGTTAAACATAACAACGAGCAACTAGCTGTTGCAAACATTGAAACACATGCCTGCAATGGTTTAGAATATCTTAAAAATCATAACAACACGTACAACTGGATTTACATAGACCCCTCACGACGTCACGACAGTAAGGGCAAAGTATTTTTCTTAAATGACTGTTTACCTAACGTACCTGAGCATTTAAACCTTTTATTTAGCCGATCGAAAAATATACTCACTAAAACCTCTCCTCTACTCGATTTTTCCATTGGCATCGAAGAGTTAAAACATGTTAAAACCATTCATGTCGTGGCCTTAAACAACGAAGTTAAAGAACTGTTGTGGATTTTGGAACAAGATTTTTCAGGTGCAATTTCTATAGAAACTGTAAACCTAAAAATAACAAGTAACGAAAAATTTAATTTTTCACTTGAAGAGGAAAAAAATTTAACCTCTAATTACAGTGAACCTCTAAACTATTTATACGAACCTAACAGTGCCATATTAAAAGCTGGTGGATTTCATTCCATTAGTAATCAACTTAAAATTTACAAATTACATAAGCATTCACATTTATATACAAGTGAAAATGTTCTAGATTTTCCTGGAAGACGTTTTAAAATTGAACGTATTGTGAAATATAACAAAAAGGAACTAAAAAAGCTGGGGATTACAAAAGCCAATATCACTACGCGAAATTTCCCTGAATCGGTTGAACAACTTCGTAAAAAATTCAAAATTAAAGATGGAGGGAATACCTACTTGTTTTTCACAACCGATTATCAAGAGAACAAAATTGTAGTTTTATGTGAAAAAATATAAAACATGAAAGAAAAACGATATCATTCTGTCATAACTTTTGTCATTGCTTTTTTAATCGGTATCCATTGGATTTCGGCTCAAAAAAAAGAAAAAAAACGCACACCAAACGTTATCTTTATTATGGCCGACGATTTAGGTCCTGGAATGCTATCGTATTATGGTCAAAAATATATTAGCACTCCAAACATAGATAGATTGGCAAAAGAAGGTATGGTGTTTAACAACTCTTATTCGAGTACGTTTTGTGCGCCATCCAGAGCAACATTTATAACAGGATATAATGATTGTCGCAATAATAAATACGTGCTAACCAGTGGCAAGGGTTATAAAGAAGTGGCTACTAACCCTACTAAAGAAGAATCGGTTCAAAACAGAATTAATGATGCAATTGGTGATGAACCCGACATTACTTACTTACCGCAAATATTCAAAGCTGCAGGCTATGTAACAGGTGAAATTGGGAAACTGGATTATGGTTTTCAAACGACTACAAAACAAATGAATAATCATGGCTGGGACTATCATTATGGCTACTACGATCATATTCAGTGTCATGGTTTTTACCCTATGTTTTTACATGAAAATGGGAAACGCATTACAATTCCAGGAAACACCCATCCTGATGCGGCTAAAACAGGAGAAACAGGTTCTGATGAACATGAAAAAGCACGTTGGGATATGAACGGAAAATCTGTGTATTCACAGGATTTATTCTTAAATAAATTACTTGAATTCATTCGAAACAATAAAAAACAACCTTTCTTTTTATATCACCCAACACAGTTACCACATGGTCCTGTTGCTATCCCAACTATTCATCCGGAAGTTGCTTTTAATGATGAACTAAGTCAACTTGAAAAAGCCTATGCTTCTATGGTAAAAAGATTAGATGATGATTTGGGTGTCATTATGGCTGAATTAAATGGGCTTGGGATCGCCGAAAATACCATGATTATTTTTTCTTCAGATAATGGACATGAATTGTATTATGATTACAAAGGTAAGCCTACAAAACCCTATAAAAATATGGAGACGGGTGAAACTTTCAATAATATCACCGATAAATTTTACAGTGAAATAGGTGGAGATATTTTTGACGGAAATGGTGGTCAGGCTGGATTAAAAAGAAGTAACTGGAATGGTGGTGTTAAAGTGCCTTTATTTGTGTATTGGCCAAAGAAAATAAAAGGTGGGAAAATATCAAATCAATTAGTTGCTAATTACGATTTTATGGCAACGATGGCCGACATGCTAAATGTAAATATTGAAGAAGAAAAAGATGGTGTATCCTATAAAAATATATTATTTAAAAAGAATAACAGCACTAAGGACGGGCATTCATCCATAGTTTTTGCCTCATTTATGGGCCCTGCCTTAGTCACTCACGATGGTTGGAAGCTGAGATACTTTGCGCCAAGTAAAATTTACCAATTATACTACCTTCCAGATGATTACAGGGAAAAAAACGATCTTTCAATAAAGTACCCAGAAAAGGTGAATACCTTAAAAAATGAACTACTTAAAAAATGTGACGGTAATTTGGAAAATGGTTGGATTAGTTATGGCAGACATTTTGTAACTGTAGATTAAAATCAATAAAATAAAAAATGGAGCCCTAAACTCCATTTATATTTTATTAGGTAACGCTCTACTAAGAGCGTGGTTTATTTATTCCTCTGTCGTACATAACAATACTTCCTGCAACCGAAACATTCAAGCTTAATTCGGACTTAAATTTCACCAAAAAATGTGATTTTTCTATAGCTAGTTTAGATAATCCATGATCCTCTGCTCCCAACAAATACACACAACGTCTTGGATGATGGAAGGTTTCCAGAGGTACGGCTTCATCAGTAAGCTCCACGCCTACTAATCGCGCTCCCTTTGGTAAATTATTAAAAAAATCATCAAAGTTTTCATAATGAAAATAAGGCATTGCTTTTACTGCATTATGCGTATCGCAGGCCTGTTTAGCGTAACGGTTTCCTATGGTAAAAATAAAACTTGCCCCTAAATTTTGTGCCGATCGCCACAAAACGCCCAAATTTTCGGGTGTTTTTCCATTTTGAATGCCTATTCCGAAAAATTCATTTGTAAAATTATCCATAGGGCAAAAATAAAAAACTTAAATTGAACAAACTTACGGCTAGATCTCAATATTTAGCATTTGCCCTCTTCTGTAAATTTGTATTGGTACTTTCTTATTTTTTTGAAATTCCTTAATTTTGTTTGAATCTAAATCCTTGAATGACACCCCATCAATACTCATAATTCTATCCCATTGTTTTAATGTCAAATCATCTGTATTTGAGGTTACCACAACCTCTTTTAAATGGCGTTTAACTACTAAAACATTATTCACATAACCTAATAGATAATCTCCTAAAACAAAATCCAATGGCAACATACTTTCGGTATGCTTTTGCGTATAAAAATGGTAAGTATTTAAATCTATCACCCAGTTTAAACGCCTTAAAAACTGAATTCCTATGGACCCTAATACCTCATGTGCGGCATGGCGCTCAGCATCATAAGCTTCAACAGCTAAGCTAGCATCTTTAAACGTTAAACCCGCAAAACTTATACTATCAACTAATCCCATTTCAACAGGGTTTTTATGCCCTACACTTGTGTTATAAGTTGTAAACAATGGCCTCATGGACTGAGCTAATAAAGCCTCATCTTGTTGCTTTGTACCAGACCCAAACATTATAGCTTGATAATTGGCTCCTGCATCTAAAATAAATTCCGACTCAAAAGTATTACCTTGGGATGATATAACAATTGGAATGGTAGGAACGCCCTGTGAATACCTAAATGAAGTTACCTCATAATCTTCGAAAAAATTATTCTCTCCAAATGTATACAATCGAATTTGAGATAATTCAAAATTAACTTCAGTAATATAATTTCTAAAAAAATTAGAACCTCCAACAATACCATCAATACCTTCACGAATTCGAGGGAACATGACCATATTTTGATTCTCCAATTTAAAATCGCCTAACTCAATACTATTTTCTTTGGAATAATTTACGGTTATCTCCCCCCCTGGAACAAATACATTACGCTTAGAAGAAACCTTTACATTCATGGCTTTTTGTAAGTCTGATTTTAACGCTAACCCATCGGCTCCTGTATCAAACAACATATTTAATTCACGTTCAGACCCATTTAATTTCACCTTTAATATAATTGCTCCCTGGTTGTATTTAAAGGGAATAGTTGCTACTTTTTTTGATGTTCCGTAGCGATCAAAATTAAATGCTTTTTTATCTAAATAATCGCTGTAAAGTAGTTTTCCTTTTTTAGAAAAAATCACATTCGAAACCTCTTCGTGATCCGAAAACACATAATGAACTTTACAGTATCGTTTCCCTTGCTTTTCTAAAACGGCATCCCAAAACATTGTATTGGGGCGCGTTATATTTTCAATTACATCTCCAAAATACTTTGTTGCCATTGGGCTTTGATAAACCCCTACTCTAAAATCTTCAGAAATAAAGTCCTCAATATCTTGTGTCTCTCCCTTAAGAATACAAGATTTATAGGCATTTAAGGTATTAAACTCTTCGGTATTTCCCTGTGAATAGGTTTTAAATACAATTAATAGTATTAATGTAATGCTCCAGATTTTCATAATTATAGTTACTTTTAAACGTTAAAAAAGGGTTACTTTTTGGGCAACCCTTTTTATTTACCTCACTAACATGAGTGACTAATTCAAACTTATATCATAAAGAAATAAAGTCTAGTGAGAACAAAAATTCTCCCTCCCTAAATGTTTCTCTCTCATAAAACGCATCGGAAAGGTTCCTTTTTATTAAAACTTCATAAAAAACAAATACCCTTACTACAATCTATTTTTTATGATTTTTTTAGGAAATTCATTTTTTAACGTAATAGAATGCCAATCAACTTATTCTTCTTATTTTCGAAGTATTGCATTCATATAATTCCAACTAACAACTAATTCTAAAATTGAAAACAACATCCTTATTTACTATTTTATTAATAGTTATTAGCGCAACAAGTATTGCGCAATCCAACATAAATCATGAATTATACCCAACTAAAGAAATAACATCGAAATACCACAATGATTGGACTATTAATCACTATAAAAAACGCATTAAAACCTTTAAAGACGATCCATTGAAATATGGTAAAATTGTTTTTTTGGGTAACAGTATAACAGAACAAGGCCGAAACTGGAATGAAAAATTTAACACCAACCACATATATAATCGTGGCATAGGTGGAGATGTTACAGATGGAGTTATTAAACGCTTAGATGAGATAACATATTACAAACCAAAAGCGGTATTTATACTAATTGGAATAAATGATTTATCCAGTTTACATTACGAAGATACCGACCAACGTTTTAAGTACATTAAGAACGTACCATCGGTAAAATACATTGCAAAAAATATATTGAAAATCGCAAAAATAATTCATAAAAAATCGCCAAAAACGGAAGTCTATGTACGCAGCATATTGCCCACTCGCAGAGATTATCTAAATGATGATGTTGCACGTACTAACAACTTGATAAAAACTTATGAAACCAAAGGCTATTATAAGGTTATCGATTTATATACTGAATTCGTTGACGATAAAGGCGCTCTCAAAAAGGATTTAACTTACGACGGCGTACACCTTAACCAAAAGGGCTATAACAAATGGGTTTCTTTTGAAAAACCTATTCTTATGCGATTTATAAAATAACCAAAACAAATAAAAAACTCCGAAGCCAAAACGCCCCGGAGCTAAAACATAAATAAACTAAATTGAATAATAACTTTATTCGTCTTCTTTCCAAACAAATGGCAAATACCAATTATTTGTACTCATTAATTTACTGCGTACTTCACTGGCTTTTGGGTTGCCATCATTATAAAGTTTCTCATATACTTTATCCGCCAAAAAAGCTGGATCGTTGCGACGTAGCGCCACGCGAACGAGATCGCCCCAGCGGTTTCCTTCGTAAGCCAGTTCTAAAGCACCTTCTTTTATTAAATTATTTTCTATAGATGTTAAACTATCACCTAAAACTTCTGCGCGCTCTACATAGGCTCGACCACGAACTCCTGTATTACGATACCAATTACCTCTAAAGAAAGGGAAATCGCCCTGTCTGGCATCGAAATCGTAAGGAAACGGTAAGTGCGTTTGTTCTATATCTGTAACATCGGTTACACCAGCGACTGTATATGCATTTTGAATTCCAAAATTTAAAAGTGCATCGGCAATTTTATGCTGATTATCGCGATTTGCAGCCTCAGCATATCTTAAATGTAATTTAGCAGCACGATATAAAAACCAGTCTCCGCCCGTTTGAAAAATATCGAATGGCAACTGTGTATCGGTATCGATATATTTAAACAAATATTTCATTATTACTGGCTGACCATTTATCATATTATATGAAAACTTTTCCCCTCTGGCGTCATAAGCAAATCCATTACGTTGTGTTTGATCGTCCCAAAGTTGCATGGCTCGTCCTGATGGTTTTACTAAATATTCTCCACCTTGATTTGAAAACATATCGATAAATGGATTTTTAGGAGCAAAGTTACTATCAAATGGTAAAGACCAAATCCACTCCGTATTCCATAAAGCATCCTGTTCTCTTGCAAACATAGAACGCCATCCTTGCGTATTATTGTTAACAAGCGCCTGGGCGTCTTGTTCGCGGTATCGTATATAACCTACGGCTAAATCATTATTACTTGCTATTTCAGCCCATTTAACACGGTAAACGTCATAGCGTTCTGAATCGGATCCGCTATTACTAGCTGTTTCCATTACCGTTTTGTAATGCGATGCTGCCTGAGTATAATTATTGGCCCATAATTGTAAGTCACCTAATAAACACTCTTTATTAATAAAGAATTTAGCGGTATTATAACCATCTACATCGATTACTAAAGTACTACCTGCGCTATACGGATTGCTGTATGGTAACCCTTCGGTAAAATCGATTAACTGATTTACTAACTCTGGTAATGCTAACCTTGGATAAAGATTTTCATTTTGCACATCATCAATATTTGCGATAGGTTCTGTAACATATGGTACTTCCCCGTAATGCATACCGAGCTGTAAATACAACCAGCTTCGAAGTGTGCCAATATCTGAATAACGCTCGTTAAATTCGCCTGTATCCATTTTATTTTCAGAGTTCATTATTTGAAAATTCTTAAGCGCGTCATTACAGTTATTTATAACCTCATAAAAATCTTTAGGATTGGCGTAAGGATTGTCTAAAGTTACCGCATGCTCATTAATTTGTTGCAAATACATATCGGCATTATCGGTTGGACTCATGAGATCGGCTCTAAGCTCATTTAAAATGATATACTTTTCTGCCAGTCCCATAAACTTACCGTAAATCCCCACTACAGCAGCGTCGGCATCGAAAATATCTCGATAAACCTGATCGCTGTTTAATTTGTCTTTCGGTTCTATATCTAAATAATCTTGACAAGACGTAAGACTTAAAAGCGCAGCCAAGGCTCCTATAGTGACTTTATTTCTAGTTATTTTAATCATTGTCTTCATGTTTTTCTCTAAAATTAATTTCATTACAATCCTAAGCGTAATCCTAATTGAACGGTCATAAACTGAGGTACAAGTCCTACATCGGCACCTTGACCGAAAATAGAAGAAGTAGCACTAAACTCAGGATCAAAACCTAAATAATCGGTTATGGTAAATAAATTATTTCCACTAGCGTATAATTTTAGGTATCTCACAAAATTTGAATCCAATTCAATGTCATATGACACCATAAGGGTTTTTAATCGCAGATAAGAACCATCTTCTATCCAACGGCTAGAAAATGCGGCATTCCCCATAGGATCTCCCCATGTTGCTTTAGGAATTGTGGTTTCTTGCCCTTCGGCCACCCAGCGATTATTAATGGCTATGCTTTGATTATCAAAACCACTCATCGATTCTAAATTGCGACGAACTCCATTGTAGATATCGTTACCCACCGAAAAATTAAATAGTCCAGAAATTGTAAACCTTTTAAAGGTTAGGTTTGCACTAACACTTCCTGTTAAATCCGGGTTCGGATTTCCAATAATCTTGCGATCGCTTTCGTCGATAATCTTATCTCCATTTAAATCTTCAAAAATAACATCACCACCTCCAAACGGCATTAAAGTTCCATTATCTAAACGACGGAATAAACCATCAGCACTAGCCTGTGCGGTTGTGCTATAAACACCGTTGGCTTGGTATCCATAGAATAAATTTGCTTCCAGCCCTGGGTATGTTATATATGTAGCGCCTGCAAAATTGGTGATAATGCGATCGTTTGGCAGATTTAATATTTCATTTTCATAGGCACTTAAATTCACTCCCAAATCGAATTGTACATCAGGGGAATTAATAAGTCTGCTATTAATACCTAAATCAAAACCTTTGGTTTGCATGCTTCCACTATTGGTTACCATATAATCGAAACCTGAGGTTGTATTAGTGGTTTGATAAGTAATCATATCGGTGGTTTTATTAGAGTACATATCAAAACTTGCATTAAAGCGTTCTTTAAATAAAGCCACATCTAAACCTACATTTAATTTGGTAACCTTTTCATGTTTTAAATCGGGATTACCAATATTTCCTCTTACAAGTCCTTGCATACCTAATAAGTTTTGCGACACGTAAAGTTGTTGTGCAGTATAATTACCAATATCATCATTACCACTAATTCCTGCTGAAGCTCTAAGTTTTATAAGATCGATTGCGCTGGCATTCTTTAAAAAGTTTTCAGATGAAATTAACCATCCTGCGGATAAGGATCCCATAGGTGCAAAATTTACACTTTCACCAAAACGACTCGATCCGTCGTATGCTGTATTTAATGTTAAGAAGTATTTATTTACATAATTATAATCTAAACTTAAATAATTATTTACCCATTTCCAGTCTCCTATTTGGCCTCCAACATATCTCAAAAGGTTGCTACCAGACCCTACAGTTGTAAAATCATCAGTAGCCGAATTGTAGCCCAAACCTAAATCGCTTTCCGATTCATTGGATTGTGTACGAGAACCAATACGTACATCAAAATTGTGTTTAAAATTAATACTTTTGGTATAGGTTAAATATGCATCAGTAAATAAAGAATAATAACGTTGTACTTCACTACCACTTCTATTACCAGCAATTGCTGTTGGTAAGGCAATGTCGGCAACACCAAAATCTGGTATAAAGAAACGCTCTCTTTCTTTATTGTAATTTAAACCGATAATTAAATTAGCTTTTAAATTATCATTGAGCTCATAATTGAAGTTTAAGTTTCCAAAGAAACGGTAGTTCTTATTTATTCCAATACCATTCTCTAATATAGAAACTGGATTACCAATATTAAACATATCCACATCTGATAAGTTAGGTGACTCGTCTCCTTGATAATCAAACACATTTACCGCCGTAAAAGGTGATTTTGTAAGCGCTAAATGTAATGGACTGGTTTTATAGGCAGGCCCTTGATCATAAAGATTTTCTTCATTAAAAATAAATGATAAATTGGTATCTACCGATAACTTATCGGTAAGTCTTAATGCTGCATTAAGCCTGGTACTATAGCGTTTTAAATCGGATTTTCCAATAACCCCTTCATTATTTAAAAAGCCAATAGATAAACCATATTTAGCTATATCATCTCCACCACGTACTTTTAAAAAATAATTTTTGTTTGTACTACTTTTAAATACTTGATCCTGCCAATCGGTATTGTTGTGATACGCATAGTAATTATCACTTTGGGAGTCATTTGTCATCCAAGGCATATTTGCTATTTGCTGTTGGCTATCGCCTCGTGTAGCTAATACCTGAGACAAATACGGTCTGAATTCCCAAGGTTTCATAACTGGCATGTGTTTCGGGTCTTCATTTATACCAGAGTACATAGTAAAGTCTATTTTTGTACTTAACTCTGTTGGTCGTGTGGTTGTAATAACAATAACGCCGTTAGCCCCTTTTACGCCATAAATTGATGATCCATCTTTTAAAACAGTAATATCTTCAATATCTTTTACATCAATCATAGCTAATGGAGAAGAACTGTTGTATTGTAATATACCTGAACCATAGTCGTTATCGTCGTAAACCATACCATCAACTACAATTAATGGTCTGTTAGTTGCGTAAAGAGAATTAAATCCTCGTATGGTTAAATAAGCTCCTGCACCTGGCACACCAGATTTACCAACGCTGTTTAAACCAGCAACTCGCCCTTGCAGGAAATTACCAACAGATTGATTAACAGGGTTACCCCATTGGTCTTTGTTTAAGTCGATAACATTTGAAGCTTTGGTATTTGTGTATTGCAACTCATCGCCTCCGGGTAATGTCGCCGACCTGTAAAAATGTGAATAATCTTCTTCAAACAGATATATTTCTACACCAGAAGACCTGTTATTTAAAGGTTCAACTTTTGTTTGATATCCTTCGGCACTTACCAGTAACAATACGTTTAAATGAGGAACATTAATAGAAAATTTACCATCATCGTCTGAAATGGCTGCTGAAAACTCTTTAACAGCTATATTAATACCGGTTATTCCCTCTCCTGTTTTAGCATTTTTTATAAGGCCTTTAATTTCAATACCCTTATTCGTTTGGGTACTTTCTGCATTAGAATCTTCGTTGTTTTGCGCATTAAGATTCACTAAAGCCCCTCCAAAAAGCAGTATTAAAAATAGACCGGTTAGTTTAAATATTTTGTGCATAATAGTTGGTTTAAAAAACATTATTTAATAACTGGTACTAGTTTTATATAATCTAAGGTTAGCGTGTTCACTCCGTTACTACCCGAATTGGCTGCAATTAATGATATGAGGTCTAAGCTACCTGCTTCATCAAGTGTAAATTCACCTATATATACTTCGTTGTAATCATTTGGAGGCACATCGGTATAATCCAGAATTGCAATTTCATCTACTACGTCTCCCATTTCATTAATCATACCACCAAACCGTAAGCGCTGCTGAAACGTATTCGACTGAATATCGTTTATAGCTCTCCAATACACCTTGTATGTGGTACTGTATAGGTTTTGTGCGCTGTAAAAAATAGAGAACAATGGTTCTCCATGGTTTTGTACCATAATATCTTCAAATGGCATACCATCTAAATCTTCCTTCTCACGGTAATACGTATTACCTCGTTTATCGCCTTGACTAAATCCTATTGGATTTTCGCCTTCAATTTGCTGAGTTAACAAACGTGTTTCTAAAGGCACATCCAAGGCACTCATTACATATAAAACACCATTACTTAAATGCACCTCTTCAACAATATTCGATTTATCGATTGGAACTTTAACTCCAAATCTAGACACCAGTGTATCGGGTAGATTTTCCTGTGCTACCGATTTATGAAATGCAAAATCTCTGGTATTAAAATAACTGGCATAGGTTGTTGTAGAATCGGCATTACTTTTTGTTAAATAAGGCTCTAATTTTTGAACCTCTGTATTATAAGCGTCATCTTCAAGTAAAAAGAATGTGTATTTATTCTTCTCATTATTTAAGTTATATACATTTTTCAAGTACGAATTACTTAACGAATCTGCATAAATTCCTGGAAAAGTTTCAGCGGTTACCTTCGCAATACTATCAGATTGATAAATATTAAATTCATCCAGAGACGCCAGATAGGTACTCATGGCATTACTACCGTTCATTCCTTTGATATATTGCCATATATTTTCTCGCGGTATTAGGGCATCACCTACAATGTGATATAAACCATTAGAGGTGTACTGATCGGCTGTTACCACGGGTGCTCCATCCATTACCGAACCATTTATAAATTCGAGATATTTGGTAGATAACATTTCAACAGTAACTGTATCTTGTGTTGAAACCGACCCGAATTCTGTTAATGCAATATGGTTACTTACAAAGCGTTTTTTACTTTGCATATCGCTCAATTCACTACTTGGAACTGCAGCAATAGCGGCGTTATTAGGAGCCCACACAGTATATGATTTAGATCCTGCCAAAATGCGGTCGTAACCCGTTTCGGTAAGCAACTTACCAAATTCCGAAGTTTCGGAAATACTGGTAAGACGTTCACCTAAATTCTGTTTTAAATTCTCGTCTGAACTCTTTGCATGGTCATCCCAGGGATCGGAACATGAAACCACAGCCAAAAGAGATAAACTTGCTATGATAGCTTTAGAATATGTGTTTATTGATATCTTCATCCTAATTGGATTAGTTTAATTATTAGTTTTCCTTTTATTACTCGTAAATTAGTCCGTCACCTCCAGCTTCAAACTTTGGATATAATTGATCCATATCCACAGGTCTAAACTCTAAAACATCGAACCAACTGTTACCTCCTGCATACGCTAAAGATTGTAGTCTGAATTTATGTCTTCCTGTCGTTTCAACGTTTATAATTCCTAAGAGTCTACAGTTGTAACGTGATGTGAAAGGATCAATATGTCGTTTATAACCTTGCGATTCTAAAACACGTTCTGGTGTACTGCTATCGCCATATTCCTGCATATTAAAGGTTCTTGCCAATTGCGTATCATTAAAATATGCACGAACAGAATTTGGAGCACGACTATTCTGACGCCATGAAATCCAAACTTTGTACTGCCCTTTAATAATTACAGGAGTATCAAACTCGATATTATTAATATATCCATCACGTAAGCGCAATACATCCAACACGTCTCCATGCCATCCTGGTCTGCTCGAGCTACCTAGATCGAAACAGGTATAGGTTATACTCGGGCTTCCTTCCCATGTCATGTTAGAAAGTTCAGAATCAGATAATGAAGCCCACATGCCAGGAACTCTAAACACCGAACTTAACTGACGGAATTCTGGCTGGTCTGCCATATCAAAATATACAGGGGCAGGTAAACGTTTCTTGATGAAGTAATTTTCCTTAACAAGATGTAAAACTCCATTGGTTGCGGTTTCATCACTAGGCTCTCTATCAATTTGAACACCTTTTTCAAGAATACCATTAAAGGTTTCTTCATTGATTAAAAGACTATCTGCCGATAATTTAATACTAATAACTTCTAAAGGAGCTTTTGTTAATAACGCTGGGGTAACAGCTAAATCCGCCAAGTAGTTTAAGCCTGGAGAAATTCTGTAAGCCACAAACAAGTTTAAACTGTCTTCTGGATTCATTGGATCGTTTAAATGACTGTAACGCGCTTTTAAATCGTCTAAATTGCTGTATCCTGCTTCTTCAAAAACAGCATTAGTTTGCGCAATTACACTTAAATAAGATGGCACACTATCAACATAAGTAATTGGTCTATCTAACTCATCATACCAACCTGTAGCTTTTAAAGCTTCGGTAAATAATGATAATGACGGCTCATCTTCTATAGTTTGAGCTAAGGTTTTTGTAGCTACTATAAGAACTTTATCTATTTCATGGATAATCCCATTACCTACTTCGAGGTTTGAAGTGGTAATTTTAGCAGATTTATTTACGGTAATACTCGATCCGTCGGCACTATTTGTAGCACCTGTAATTAAAAACTGTCCTTGCATACTTGGTGTTGCAATCTTTCCGTCGGTAAAGGAAGTGGTTTCAATTTTTTGTTCGAGAATATGTAATTTTGCTAGTTCCTGAAGATCTTCTAAAGGAATATTTTCTAATGAACTTACTCCGTAATCGGTCATAAAAGCTTCTACTGCCTCGTTTGTAGGCAGGAACAAAGTATATGTTCCGTAGGTGTTCATAAACGATGCATAATCGGTGATATCTAAAATCTGTAGAAAAAGCGAATATTGATCGGTATTGGCTCTTAAATATTCTGTGATATTCAACGTCTCATCCGTTGACTCTTTAAACTTTTCGTCGGAGCAATTATATACAACCAACGTTGCAAAAAGGGTCAAGCACACAAATCTTAACATACTAGGTAATTTGAATATATTTTTCATGACACAATTTTTTATTTGTAAAACGGATTTTGCTCAAGTGCTTTATTGGTATACAGCTCATACTCATAAATTGGTAAGTAATGGCTGTTAGGATCTTTAAGTTTCGCAACAATACTTTGTTGCTGATTAGCTGGTGCGGTTGCAATGGCAATTCCTAAAATGATATCTATGTTAGCATAACTATCTTTTCTGGCATTACGTAACACGTCGAACCAACGTTTCCCTTCAAAAGCAAATTCACGGGCTCTTTCGGCTAAAATGTACATGCGTACGCCATTTTTATCATCTCCAGTAACTTGTTCTTCTGTTAATTCAATAGCTAAACGAGATTCTCTAATTCTTTCTATAATCTCAAGAGCTTCATCGCCGCGGTCTAATTCATTCAGTGCTTCGGCTTTCATAAGTAATACATCGGCAAAACGATAAACAAACCAATGCGTATCCGATTCTGAAAAGGATTTTCTTAGGTCGGCATTTAGTCCTGTAAATTTGTATATTTCATTCGTTCCCGGAACTAATGAAGCGCGTTCGCCACGAATATCCTTATTTTCAGGGTCTTCGAAATCTAACCCGAAAACATCATCTAAAACACTGGCTTCAGCTAAGTATTCTGGACGTTGTAAAAAGATAGAGTAAAATGGTCCTCTGTTTTCTGGCGTATATTGAAATTCAAAAATGCTTTCTGTAGAATTTCCTCTTGCAAATACAGTGGTGAACCAAGACGGTCCTCCTGGAATTAACTCGTAACCAAGACTTGAATTAATAACTGCATCGGCTGCAATTAAAGCATTGGGATAATCCTCTTGCCATAAATACACATCGGTAAGCATGGCATTAATAGCATCCTTTGTAATTCTTCCTTTGTTTGAAGGGTTATCGCCATAATCTTCAACAGCCCAACCTAAAGCAGTTGTCAAATCGGTAACCACTTGTGAAAAAATTTCGTCTTGAGTCGACGTTGGAATTTGAAAATTATCATCGTCCGATAATGTGGCATTTAACTTTAAAGGCACATCTCTAAACGTTCTTGCTAAGGTAAAATATAAATACGCCCTTACTGCTAACGCTTCAGATAAATACTGATTTAGTTGTTCTTGCGTAAATGTAGGATCTAAAGCAAGTACGTCTGGAGCTAAATCGATTACTGTGTTACAATAGTTTATAACTGTATAGAACGTTCCCCAATTCGAAATTGTATTCGATGGTAATATATTTGATGTTATTATATCTCTTTGGTCATCACTTGAAATTGCTCCGGCTCCTACCATACCCCCACGTAATTCGCCATACATAAAACTGTATTCTGCGATAGTAGTTCCAGATCCAGGCGTATTTAATAGTCCTGAATATATTCCTATTACGGCTGCCTGAACATCTTCTTTTGTTTTCCAGAATTCGTCACGAGTTGTTCCGTTTTCCGGCTGCAAATCTAGATAACTATCACAAGCCTGTGCAAGGAGTGCAACAATTAAAACTAGGTTATATATTATTTTATTTCTCATGTTGAATTAGTTTTTAAAATCTGGTTCTTAATCCTAAGGTGAAACGTCTAGTTGGCGGTGTACGCGCATTATCTATAGCAATTCCGAAAGGATCGCCTCCACGCATATTTACCTCTGGATCCTGACCACGATACTTAGTAAATGTCATAATGTTGTCGGCAGTAAAAAACAGGTTTAAATCGTCTAATTTTAAACTCTTTAAAAACTTGTCTCCAAACTTATAACTAAAGGTTGCCGAACGGAATCTCAAAAACGAAGCATCTTCTACATAACGGCTAGAACCTAACCAGTTATAACCGCCTCTGTATATAGCTCTCGGCATATCGGTTTGGTCTCCAGGATTTCTCCAACGCGATAATACCGCGGTACTTTGATTATCGAAACCATACATATTGGTTGTAATCATATCGGTTCCATTAATAATATCGTAATCTAAACGGTAAGTAAAGAACAGCTGTAATTTAAACTGTTTGTTATACGAGAACGACGGTCCAAAACCACCAGTAAATTTAGGATTGCTGTTTCCTAAGTAAACCACGTCGCGACTGTCGATGTTTCCATCCTTATTAATATCCTCGTAGATGGCATCTCCGGGTTGGAAGGTGTAGTCTATATTCGGATAATTAAAGCGCATATACACTTCTTGTCCGTTTGGCCCAATAATTACGTTACCATTGGCATCAAGTGCTTTTGTAGATTCTAAATCGGAATATACCCCTTTGAATTTGTACCCGTAAAACGACCCAAATGGATTATCCACCTGCAAAAAGCGTTTGTACTCGCCATTACGGTCTATATTACCACTTTCGTTAGGATAAAATTCTGAAATTTCACGTATAACATTTTCATTTCTAGAAATATTGAAATTGAAATCAATAGTCCATTTATCATTTTTAAATGGTGTAGTATACAAACCTATTTCCCATCCTTGATTATCTAAAACACCTACGTTTTGATCGGATAAATTAGAATACCCCGAAACTGAAGTGATGTCTATATTTCTAAACAATAAGTCTTCGGTTCTGTTCTTATACAAATCAATATCCATCATTATGCGTTTATCGAATAATTGAATATTAAATCCTAAGTTAGAACCTGTTAAGGTTTCCCATCGCAAATTATTTAATTGAATGTTTGCGGGATAAATTCCGTTTAAGCCCAAATACTCTGTCGCATAATTGCTATAAATATTAAAATAACGGTAGTCGTTACGTGGAGCTCTACCAGATTGTCCTAAACTGGCACGAATACTAAAATCGTCAACCCAATCTAGACTTTCCATAAACTTCTCTGAAGACACTCTCCAACGTGTAGATACAGATGGAAATAAAGCGTAACGGTTTTCTGGTCCAAATTTTGAATTTCCATCGGCACGAAGCCCTACATTAAAAAGGTATTTATCGTTATAGCCGTACTGCGCATTAATAAGTGCACCTACATTTCTGGATTGTCCATTAAAAGTATTTAAGACTAATTCTGAATTTTGTGTTCGCGACGGCACCGAAGGGTCAGTCAGTAAAGAAGATGCAGTATTTGATGTTAAAACTTCATGCGTTTCTACACGTACATCATTAGATTGTAATGACAAAATAGACTGAAAACTATGTTTCTCTCCTAAATCTGGTGTATATACAATATTGGTCTTTGTAGTAATACTGGTTATATCTACATCTGAATCGGAAGCTCTATTAACTACAGTTTCGGTAAACGGTCTACCTGTAGCATTTTGTGGTAAAAATGATTTCGCCTTTGTGCTATTAAAGTCATACTGAATATCGAAAGTAGAAATTAGACGGTTTGGAATTAAATCGACTTTCAAATTAAAGTGCGGTACAATACGCTCTCCAATCTGGTTATTGGTAGCAAATTCTGCCATCGCCACAGGGTTATAAGTCCTTGGGTAAGCGCCTTGAATATTGATTGCTGGCGAAAAATAATTGGGTGTTATATCTCCGACATCATCATATTCGTAAATACTCATATTTGGCATTTTCACATAGGCTACACTTCTTAGTAAGTCATAATCTCTTGATCTATCAAAAGAATTCACATAATTTCTATCGGTATCGGAGTGCGTATACGAAATATCAGCTTTAAAGCGAATGCGATCGGAAACTACATAGTCTAAATTTAAACGACCATTAATACGTTCGTAAGCAGTTCCTTTTGTTACCCCTCTTGAGTTATAATACCCTACCGAAGAATAGTAACGCGCTCGCTCGCCACCACCTTGCAGTGAAATATTGTGCTCTCCGGTAAGGCCGGTTTGCGTGATTGCCTCAACCCAATCGGTATTATTGCCATAGTTTTTATAGTAATATACTTCTTGCGGATCGTACTGGAACTCTGGTAACGATGTAGGTAATGGTGTTCCTGTACGATTCATGTAAGCTTCGGGGATTAATTGCGAATACTGATCTCCATTAAGCATCGGGATAGTATTAGGTAATTCCATGTAAGTTCCCGTAAATGAATAGCCAATTTTAGGCGATCCTACAGCCCCACGTTTTGTATTAATAATTAACACCCCAGCTGCAGCACGGGCACCCCACATAGCAGTGGCTGCGGCATCTTTTAAAATGGTAATGCTTTCAATATCGGAAGGTGCAATATTTAATAGTGCTGCATAGCCTTGTTGATCGGCAGTTCCAAAGTTAAAATCATCTGGAATAGACGTTTCATAAGGCATCCCGTCTACAACAATTAACGGATCGGAAGATCCTGTAATAGACGAAGTACCTCTAATACGAATTTGCATCCCTGCCCCGGGATCTCCAGAGTTTGCTGTAATATCTACCCCAGGTACACGACCTTGAAGGGCCTCATCAATAGATGCTGCTTGAGTATTTTGAATATCACTAGCCTTAACGGTTACCACACTAGTTGTTAAATTTCTGTCGGCTATGTTCAATAAACCATCATCGGCTCCTTTTGCAGCCGTAATAACAATTTCATCTAAGCCTTCTACCTTTTCAACTAAAGCCACCTTAAATTCTCGTATTACTCCTATCTCTAGTGCTTGTGTGGTGTAGCCTATAGTTGAAACTACTAGTTTGTGGTTTGTATTTTTAATTCGGATGGCAAAGTTACCATCGAAATCGGTAACTACCCCCGTTACGGTTCTGTTTTCGGCATCCTGCTCAATAACAGTTGCCCCCAAAATGGGTTCGTTGGTTTTAGCATCGACAACTTGACCTCTTACCACTTGATCTGAAGTTTGCGCAGATAGTTGGAATGATGTAAAGAAAATCAATACCAGTGAAACACTATAAAGTAAGTTGGTTATATTATATTTCATTTTATTCCGTGTATAAAAGATAGTTATCTACTAAATGAATAAGTGTACGATCGGCTAAATGATTACTTTCTAAAGGAATGTAGTTTGCAACGCGGTTGCCAGCATCAACAAAGCTTAAATCACCTGGTGCAGAAACAATGTTCACATAAGTTTTTTCTCCAAATTCGGTTTTAAGTAAGGTTTCTGTTAACCCGTTAATTAAACCATCATCCGACGCTGTACGAGTCGCTAAGAAATGGTATTTAACAAAGTTTGCTATACCTTCTCTCTCAGTATCATTAGCAGGTGTAAAATTTGGAACCCCTGTTACGGCATCCCCTGGTAAAACACCATCCATAACCGCTTGCATGATCGCATCGTTACTTGGAATAACAAAAGTAAAAGGCGTACCTAATTCTACTCCGTCTATTGCACCCGAGGCCTCATCATAAAGTCCGCTACTTTTTAAGTATTCATAAAAATATTCATATTGCGACCCTGCTTCTGTAGCTAATTCGGCTAAGTCTACACCTTGAAATTCTTCACTGAATTCCAAAATATTATCAATATAATAAGTACGACCGTTTTGTTGATCTTCATAACCTAAAATATTCACACGATTACCCAATACTTCGTTACCTGCGGCATAAACCTGATTGCTTTCCCATTTAATATACTCTCCCGGTAAATCGAAATCTCCTGATCGAATAATTCCTGACCCAGATAGGTCGTTCATTTCCATATTTGGTGTTGGTACAATTCCGTTGTATAACACTCTGGCAATACGTGCACGTGCTAAGCTTCCACGTACTTCATTTCCTGTTTCAGGTGAATTATAAACCCATTCTGACCTGTTAATGTCGTAGTCGAAACCTAGCCCCATTAACACCTCATCCGAAGGAAGAAATAATGTATAATTTCTATAAATATTACTTGCTATTTCTCGGTATCCTGAACCATCATTAAATAATCGAGTAGCCAAGGTAAAATCAGGATCTAAATACGCCGAAGTATACACGCTAAAGAATAAATTTGAAGCCTGTATTTTATTCGTTCCGTAGAAAAACCCATTACTAAGTAATTCTGCCTCAACAACATCGTTATCCATATCTATGCGTATATCTTCCTCTAAAGCGTTACTGTAACCAGTAACTTTAGATGGCCATACGGCTGCCTGAATCATATGAGCATTGATAAAATCTTGAAATACGTAAATAGGTAGTTTATCTAATGCTGAATAATTTTTCAACAACACCTCATCAATAAATCCTTGTAAAACAGAGTTCTCCGGAACAATTAAAGTATAGCCATCACTTTGTCCGTCATTATCGGTAACTTTTAAAAAGTTTTCATTATTAGGCGAAAATGATAAGGTTGGATCGTATACTTTTACATAAACATCTTCTGAACTTTGTGTATAATTTTGATACGTTGTTGTGGCTTCCTGATCAAATGAATAGGTAATTAAATTGTCGTTTAATAATTTATAGAATAAACTGTAATTTGGACTGCCTTCAATTTTCTGATCTAGGTTTAATGGTGGTAAGGTTACCCTATTAACTTCATGGATTATTCCATTTTCAGCAACAATATCAGCTTTTACCACTTCCGAACTCATGACATTAAATCCAGTATATGTCGAATTTGGAAAGAAATAATTGTAATCGTAGCTCCCTAACGAAGCTGCACTCATATACTCTTCGGTAAAATAAGTAACATATTTATTGTTGTTATCTCCTGAGATGTAATAATCGCCGCCCTCAACATTGTTACGGTTCGACCCAACAACAATTGTAGGTGTACCATCAATAACTTTCTCTTGAAAGCCGTCGTAATAGGCTGTTCTTCTTCTAAAAGCTAAATCTTCTTCCCAACCAATATTAGATTGAAAATCGGATAGCCGTTCTGTGCGAAATGCGTTATAAATTAAAGCATATTTTACAATTTTTGATGCAGTTAGAGAATCGATGCTCGATACGTCAGAAATTCCCTGGGCTTGGAAATACGCGTTAAACGCATCATCATTAGGAGCCATCATGGTCCAATACCCTGCCTTTCCAAGAATATCTTTATATCCTGCAAGGTCGATAAGCGTTAATAAGTTTGTGAAATTTCCTTGAGCTTCTAATTGCTGATAAATAGGTGGTTCAAGATTGTCAGGTCTTGCATAGTACTCATCAACTTCTTTTTTGCTACAACTAGCTAGAAAAAAGACAAGTAGAGAAAAAAGCAAATAATAGCGTATTCTTTTCTTCATTATAGTTTGACTTATTTAGATTGTTAAAAATTAAAAAACGGTGTTGCCGAATTTTATATAAAAGGAATGTCTTTTAAGGAATAGATAGATAGTTTAATTGTTAATAATTTAGTTTAGTTGTTGTTGTTTTAAGGTTATCGATTACATAACCCTGTAAATATTAATACAATATCTTGTAATTAACTATTCAAATTAAAAGTTAAAATTCTGTTAATCCATCCTGCACTATCCTGTTCAAATAAAGAATTTTACAGGGAAGGCTCTATTTAAGTGCCTAACCTCCCTTTTTGTATTTTTACCTGATTCCAGCATCAGGAAGACAAGCTGCTCCTAATTCACTAGAACTTATTAATAAGCGTATACATTTATAATCGTTACTTTAGTACAACTAACATTTGTAAAATTATTTCTTCTGTTTTAGTATATTTTTAGAGGAAACCATAATTTTACCACACTAAAACAGAATTAGAATAACACTTAAACGAAAAGAATGAAGCTATTTAAAATTAGGGGAGTTATACAAAATTATGATTGGGGCGGAAGTACATTTATACCAAATTTACTAGGCCTAGAACCAACAAACGATAAATGTGCCGAGTACTGGATGGGCGCTCACGATAAAGCACCTTCAATTATTTTAGAATCAGATGAAAAACTAAACGATTATATAAACAATAAACCCGAGCAAGTTTTAGGTAAAGCCGTTTATGAAAAATTTGGAAAACTACCATTTTTGTTTAAAGTCCTAGATGTGTCTGACATGCTTTCAATTCAAGTGCATCCATCGAAAACAGAAGCAGAAAAAGGTTTTAAAAAGGAAAACGAACTAAATATTCCGCTTACCGCCAGTTATAGAAATTACAAAGACGACAACCATAAACCCGAAATTATGGTGGCCTTAAGTGAATTTTGGTTACTGCATGGTTTTAAACCAGAAAATGAATTAATTGAAACCCTTAATAACACACCAGAATTACAAAATCTAATATCGGTTTTTAAAGACGGAGGCTATCGCGAACTGTATGAATTTGTGATGAAGGAAGAACAAAGTAAAACCAATGCCGTTTTACAACCACTTATAGATCGTATTTTACCACTTTACAAAGAAAACAAACTCGACAAAACCACTCCAGAATTCTGGGCAGCAAAAGCTTATTTAACATTTTGTCCAGGAGGCGATTTAGATAAAGGTATTTATTCTATATATTTCTTTAATATCGTAAAAGCGCTTCCTGGTGAAGCTGTTTTTCAGGATGCAGGAATTCCGCATGCCTATATGGAAGGACAAAACATGGAGCTAATGGCTAATTCAGACAATGTGTTACGTGGTGGATTAACACCAAAACATGTTGACGTTGATGAGCTATTAAAGCATGTGGCTTTTGAAGAAACGATTCCTAACATATTAACAGGTGATTTACAAAATCAGGTTGAACGTGTTTTTAAAAGTCCAGCCCCCGATTTTGAACTTAGCTCAATAAAAATTGATGTTAACCAAAATTACACCCACGCTTCAAATACTTTAGAAATTATTATTGCATTGGAAGGTTCGGTTGAAATTAAAGATGACAAGAATACAATTAATTTAAGGAAAGGAGAAGTAATTGTAATAGTTGCTAACACCAATTATATAATAACTAATAACACAAACGACATCGCTATTTTATACAAAGCTAAATGTCCAGTTGTAGATTAAATCAACTTACATAAAGAACAATAAAAAAGCCTGATGAATCTCATCAGGCTTTTTTGTCGGGGTGGCAGGAAAACCTGAAACTCCTATTTGTGATTTTAAAATATTCTTCACATATGTTTTCATATAAATAGGGTACTGAACGTCATTTAAATAGTATTATAAATTTATCTGAATACTATGGATTAGTTCATTTTTCACACTTTATAACATCACATTTTATTGTATTTTAGTTGTAACGAGCTATCGTTAATCTCAAATTCATTATTTTTAATTAGGTGAAGAATTTCTGCTCCTGCCAAAATCACCGGCCCATAGCCGTGAGCTGCAAAAATATGAATAGGTCTATTGTAATAAAAAGCTGGATCAAAACCCATTCCAGTCCCTACACAAGTACCCTCAACTTCCCCCGTTTGAGAAACTTTTGTTGATATGGCATTCCATGCTAAAAGCACAACTGGTGAATATGCTTTTTTATCGATTAGGCCTTTATTAATTGCCTTAGCTAGAGAATAAGTAAAAATAGCAGTAGCCGATGTTTCCAAATAACTATCATTCCTGTCTATTAGCTGATGCCAAAATCCCGTCTGATCTTGAAATTTTGATAAACCCGCCGAATGAAGTTTAAGTTGTTTCAATATCAAAGGGTACCCCGAATGACTTTCTGGAAGTACATCTAACAATTCTATAATTGCCATTATTGCCCATCCATTTGCTCTTGCCCAATGATACTGCGGATGCATTTCCATATCCTGAACCCAACCATGCATATATAGTCCTTTCTCACTATTAAACATACGCTCAGAAAACTGTAGCACCTGTTTAACTGCATCATCATAATATTTTTTTTCACCTGTAAGCTTTCCCATTTGGGCTAGCGCCGGAACGCTCATAAATAAATCGTCTAACCATAATGTATTAGCCTGAGGACGATTTCTTGCCAAAGTACCATCTTTCAATCGATATTGATTAAAACTTATGTAATCAATAAAATTCTTTATTAATGGATCAAGATCTTTACCTTTACCCAGTCGTTTTAATTTTATCATAGCAGCACAAATAGCTCCGGCATCATCTAAAGCCTTAGGATGCAAAACCGAATGAATTGATTTTGGTATTTCAATGTCATCGCTATCCATTGATTTAAAATATTTCGCTAAAACCGCTATTTGATTTAATCGTTCAATTGTATATTTGGAAAACTTTTCATTTTGAGTTTCTTGACCCGCAAGAAGCATTCCTGCATACGTAACCCCCCATTCATAACTGGTTAATCTAAAAAGTCCCTCTGCAAAATCCGCATAATCATTTAATTGACTTAATTCCTCTTGTGTTCTTTTATCAATTATTTTCGTAGGTGTAGATTTATCCAAAAACCTATATATACTATTTAATGTTTCAATAACTTTTTCTTGAGATGTTGGGCCATAGGGTGTTGGATAATCTGGCTGTAAAAGATGTAATGGTTTAGTTACATCGTTCACTGGTTTGTTTTGAGAAGTGGAAATACCACTTACTAACACAAACATAATAACATTGAAAAATTTAAAGCCGTTAAAAAAGTATGTCTTCATTTTTTAGTCTATTTATAATATCTTATTCTAATAATATTAGATTAATTTAATTAAAATACATTTTACTTTAATAATATTATCTTAAAGTCATTTTATGTTTAAAAGGAGTAAAACCTGTAATATAAACATGTGTCCCCTCTGTGCGTAAAGTGCCTTGGTGATAGGTGTATTCTTCACTATCTAACTTACTAACATTTTTATGTCCAATCTTGCCAGGACCTATTTTTATTGAGTCAGTTCCCTTTGATAATAGGCCTTCTCCCAAATCTAAAAAATAATTTCCTTCTGCATCTTTAAATCCTCCTGTAAATTGGCTTCCTTGATCAAAGCACATTTCTATGGTTACCTCGACATTAGGGGGGCCATCCACTTTAAAATCCAATTCTAAGGCTCCTTTATTTTCTGTTATTTCAATAATTGTAATTTGCTTTTTTACATTACTTGTTCTTCGAGAACTGAAATCCATTTTATTCCAAAATCTTCCATCCAAAGATGGTGATAACTCGTAATCTCCATCTGGTTTTTGATAAGCCTCTTGGAGAGGTTGATAATAATCAGCCTTTTTAGTTTCCTTTAAAACATACTTATTTCCTACTTTTTCAATGCCATCGCTACTAAAATACCCCATTCTGAAAAACGATGTAGAAAGTCGCATGTATTTTAATATGGCATCACCCTTACGATACATCAAAAAATTAGGATTTGACGATCTTCCTGAAACAATCATTACAGGTTTATCGTTGCCCCCAAAGAGAGTAATAGATGTGTTTTCCCTTTTAATTCTAACTAAGTTTGTTAAAGGAAAAAACTTCTCATAATTATTGGATCCATTCGCTGTTAGTGGGACCTGGTTTTGCAGCAATTCATCTTCCATAAAAAACACTAGGTCATTAGATAAAATAGCACTTTTAAAATCGGGAAGTGTTTCTATAAATTTAACCATAAAGGCAAAAACCGAATTTTCCTTTTTGATTGCCATATAACGATACTGCAAATAAAATTTTGTAACGGTTAAAGTCATAAACTGATCTTGTCTTCTGGATTCAACTGAAACCAAATCTCCATTGTCTTCAGTATGATAGTAATAAGTCATTAAGTTTTGGTTAACATAATTCAATAGTTCAGGCTTATCAAGATGTCTCGCCATAGTTATAAAGGCTTTATTTATTACAGCCGAGTATACACCACTACGCTCAGAATAATGACCATCTTTAGTAAAATAAATCCCTTCTGCCAACCATTGATTAACCCTTTGAATGTATTTAGGCTCTGGATAAAGCGAATTTATATTTGCTAAGGCAGCACTAATAACCCATCTATGATTTGGGGTATGAACTCCTCCTGTAGCCATAGCCTCTCCTGCGTTTATGATAAATGTTTTCAACTTTTCTTTTGAATCATTTAGTTGGGCAAGTTTATTTTGACCTAAAACTGACGCAGCTGCACACATATACTCCAATATAAAAGCTGTATCAGGAGGAGACTGTCTATTTCCTCCAGCATCCAAAGTACCATCTTCATACTGAACTTCGAGCATAGCATCCAAATACTGATTTAGTTTCTCTATTAAAAATTTTGAATTATAATATTTAGAATTTTCATTACATAACGCAGCAGTCATAATTGATACATCTTTTCCTAGATGCCGAAATGAACTAAGCAAATGAATTTCAGCCAATACATTCCCCTCTAAAATACTTTTTGTTTTTAAATCGTTATTTATTACGAGCCTTTTTAATAACTCTAAATCCAAAGTTTTAAGTTCTTTTTTAAAAGCGCTACTAGCAAAAGCAAAATTGGTTGTTATTGCACCTAATAAGGTTAGCCCTCCTAGTTTGATAAATTCGCATCGAGATACTTTATTGTTCATTTTCTGGCGTTTAAAATTGAAATAACATGTTTTTTGATAAATTTATAAGTTTAATACACAATCAAAATGGACAATTTCTTCAAAAACATGGAGTGCCAATAATTTCATGTAAATGCATTAAGGTCCAAACTACTTACTTAATTAAATAAATTGAAAAAGGCTATTATATCCATGTTTTTGAATAAAACATCCATTACAAGATATTATTTCATTTATAAATTTGAGAAATAAGTCGTTTTAATTCATACTCATATGCTAAGCTATATTTGAATTCATCTAATGAATTGAAAAGTAAACGATTAAGTATTAATAAAAACAAATTGCGTAGTTAACAGTGTATTTCAATTAATATCTTCAACAATTAAAAATCTTAAAAATTAAATTATGGGATCTGTATCTAAAACCAATAAAGGAAACCCGATGCTCAACATTGATGATTGGGAAGAAAATTTAAAACAACGCTATCCTGAACCTGAAATGCCTGTAAAAAACAAAGAGGAATTTCGGAATTATGTAGATTCAGACCGCGCCAAAACAGTAAGAGAGTTTTACCGACTCAATCATAAACTTCAAACGTACGACTTTGTAAGTAAAAAGGAAGAAGAGTTTCTAAAATTCAATAAAAAAGAAATGTCTCTGTGGGAAGCCGTAGACTTTCTAAACACTTTAGTTGACGACAGTGACCCCGATATTGATTTAGACCAATTACAACATTTGCTACAAACATCAGAAGCTATAAGAGCCGATGGGCATCCCGATTGGTTTGTACTTACTGGTTTTTTACATGACATCGGTAAAGTTCTTTGTCTTTTTGGTGAGCCGCAATGGGCTGTAGTTGGAGACACATTTCCTGTGGGTTGCAAATTTTCGAACAAAATAGTGTATCCTGAATTTTTTAAAGAAAATCCTGATTCAAAAGACGAACGTTATAACACACATTATGGTATCTATACTCCAAAGTGCGGTCTAGATCAAGTAAAAATGAGTTGGGGCCACGACGAATATCTATATCAAATCATGAAAAACTATTTACCTGAACCGGCACTATATATAATTCGTTACCATTCCTTTTACGCCCAACATAGAGAGAATGCCTATACACATTTAATGAACAAAAAGGACATTGAAATGTTTGAATGGGTAAAGAAATTTAATCCTTACGATTTATATACTAAGGCACCTAAAAAACCAAACTCAAAACAACTAAAACCTTATTATGAAGATTTGGTAAGTAAGTATTTGCCAGCCACTTTAAAATTCTAACAGACTACCAGTTAATTAAAAATTTTTATTATGCTCTTTACCTATTTGGGGTTCTTCGGATTTACGTTATTTGTAATTTTGTACACGACTTATAAACTACGAAAAGATAAATTCACAACATCCAAAGGGTACTTTTTAGCAGGAAAAAGTCTTACAGGCCCCATTATTGCGGGCTCGATGATACTTACCAACATTTCCACAGAACACCTAATAGGAATGAACGGTAATTCTTATAAAAATGGAATCATCGTCATCGCATGGGAAGTAACATCGGCTATTGCATTGGTTATTGCTGCCATATATTTTATTCCCAAATTTATAAGGATGGGGCTAACAACAATTCCCGAATTCCTAGAAAAACGTTTTGATGGAGCTATCAGGACCATAGTTGCTTTTTTACTAATGTCTTCTTTTGTTGTAACCTTACTGCCCATTGTATTATACTCTGGCGCTATTAATATTGAAAGTGTATTTGATTTTTCATTGATGTTTAATATCTCCAAAGAACAATCCTTAATTTACACGATTCTAACCATTGGTATTATAGGTTCTTTATATGCTATTTTTGGCGGTTTAAAGGCTGTTGCCTATTCGGATTCCCTAAATGGCATTGGGCTTATTTTAGGAGGTTTATTAGTTCCTGTAATTGCGCTTTATCAAATTGGAGATGGACATATCTTTAACGGCCTAAGTAAAGTATATAATTTTGATCCTGAAAAGTTCAACATTATCGGAAAGCCAGACTCCACTTTACCATTTTCGGTATTATTCACTGGTTTAATGATTAATCAATTGTACTTTTGGGGTATGAACCAAGCCATAGTGCAAAGAGCATTTGGTGCAAAAAATTTGGTAGAAGCACAAAAAGGACTTATTTACACAGGGGTTTTAAAATTATTTGTTCCCGCTATTATCGTCTTACCAGGATTAATTGGATTTTACTACTTCCAAGACCAATATTATGATAGCCCCGATTTAATATACCCCTTATTAGTAAAAAAGGTTTTACCAACTTATCTTTATGGTTTCTTTGCAGCAGTTATATTAGGGGCTGTTTTAAGTACCTTTAATAGTGTTTTAAATTCCGCAAGTACTATTTTTTGTTTAGACATTTATAAAAAACTTATAAATAAAAATGCCGAAGATTCAAAAGTTGTTCGATACGGTAAACTGTCTTCTGTTATTTTAGCCGTTATATCAATTTCAGTAGCACCACTGGTTGCCTTTGCACCCGAAGGTCTCTACCAACTATTACAACAATTAAATGGTATCTTTTTCATTCCTATATCGTCAATAATTATTGCCGGCATCTTTTTTAAACAAATAAACACTGTAGGAGCTAAAGCGGGTTTATTTTTCGGCTTTTCATTTTATATATTAACCACCTTTATTCTAAACTTAGATATCCACTTCGTACACCTTTGGGGTATCGAATTTGTCTTAAATTTTTTGATCATGTTTTCTGTTTCAAAATTATTCCCAAAAAATGAAACACATCCAGAAATGCAAAAAGGACAAGAAGAAAAATCTTGGAAACATGTTAAATTAGGTGGTTTTATATTGGTTTCCCTTACCATTTTAATTTACATACTACTTTCGTAAGATTAATTTTTACTGTTTTTCTGTCTTCTTTATTAAAATTATAATTTAAGTTTTTAATTGAAATAAAAAGAAACTAAACAGTAAAACTTTAAGCATTATACATGTAAAAGAAGAACTCTTCAATAGCTGTATTAGTCTTAACTTTTTTACCTAAAAAATCCCTTATAAAACATTTTTATAGCATTTTCATGAAGATTCTAAAATATCCTCATCTTACTGTGGTTCATCCATGTTTTTGACTTAAAAATCCATGTAAAATGTAAACTATGTGTATAGTTTTATAACAACTAATCTAAAGTTTATTAATTATGATGAAAAAACTCTTAATGATTTGTATATCGCTAGGATCTCTGTTAACAGTTTATGGACAGAATCTCGCAATCACGGGAAGCGTAACAGATCAAAATGGTGTACCATTACCGGGTACAAGTATTGTGGAAAAAGGAACTTCAAATGGAAGCGTTACAAGTTTTGATGGTAACTTTAATATTACCGTAAGCAATTCAGATGCGACTTTAGTGGTTTCTTACATAGGATACAAAACCCTCGAAATCCCAGTAAATGGGCAAGCAAATATCCAAATTAAACTTGAAGAAGATTCTGCACAATTAGACGAGGTTGTTGTAGTTGGATATGGCCAAACAAAAAGCAAGGATTTAACAGGGTCTGTTAAAGTTATTGGAGCTAATGATTTCAATAAGGGGATAAACAATTCTCCTGGTCAATTATTACAAGGTAAAATTTCTGGTGTAAATGTAACATCTGGTTCAGGAGAGCCAGGAAGTGCTATTGACATTAATATTAGAGGTGTAAATACTGTTAGAGGAGATGGAAATCCCCTTTTTGTAGTTGATGGTGTTCCGCTTGACGGAGGTTCTTCAAGCAGTGAGTCTATACCGGGTTTAGGAGCAACTAGATCAAGAAGTCCACTAAACTTTTTAAATCCGCAGGATATTGAAAGCATAACCGTTTTAAAAGATGCTTCGGCAACTGCCATATACGGAACTAGAGCTTCTAATGGTGTGGTAATTATACAAACAAAAAAAGGAAAACAAGGGAAACCTACTGTTACTTTAGGAACATCCCTTGGAGTTGCCACTGTAGCAAGAGAAATAGACTTACTAAATGCAAATGAGTATCGCGAACAAACGGCCCGTCTTGCAGCTATAGTTGGGAGAGACCCTAACAGCTATATTGACGCAGCAAATGCCAATACTAACTGGCAAGATGAAATTTACCAAACAGCACTTACTCAAAATTATAACTTTGGCTTTTCTGGAGGCTCAGAAAAAACCAATTATAATGTATCCATAGGATATCTAGACCAAGAAGGTTTAGTAAAAACAACTGGGCATGAAAAAGTAAACGGAAGAATAAACATAGGAACCTCTGCTTTGGACGACCGCTTAAAGTTACAGCTAAACCTTACTGCTGCCGACTTAACCGACGAAAGCCAAGCTACAGGTGGTTCTGCTAGTTCTGACGGAAACTTAATCACCTCTGCTCTTAGAGCAAACCCAACAGCAGCACCTAGAGATGAAAATGGTAACCTAGTAACAAGAACAGGAGCTACAGATAATCCTGTTTCATTTTTTGACCTATACCGTGACCGAGCAGAAAGCAAAAGACTTCTCGCTAACTTATCGGCTACATATACAATTCTAGAAGGATTAGATTACAAAGTAAATTTAGCTTACGAAAATGCCGATACCGACCGTTACATAAGAGTATTTAGTAATGCTGACAATGGTGGCTCAATTGATACTGACCAAGTAACCCTAGTTTCAAGAGAGGATTCCAATAAATTAATCGAAAACTATTTTACATATGCTAAAGAATACGAAAAGTTAAATTTTGATATACTTTTAGGGCATTCGTATCAAGTATTTAATAACAAGGATGTTAGAATTAGAAGAGACGACTTTAGCACAACCGAAATAGACCCTATTTATAACTTAGGAATTGCTCAAGGTAATGCTATTATTGGATCAAGTAATACTGAAAGAAAGCTACAGTCATTCTTTGGAAGGGTTAATGCTAACATACTTGATAAGTACTTAATAACTGCATCACTAAGAGCCGATGGATCGTCTGTATTTGGTAAAAATAATAGATATGGTTATTTCCCATCTGCAGCATTTGGTTGGAAAATTATAGAAGAAGAATTTCTTAAAGATTCAAATGTATTTTCTAATTTAAAATTAAGATTAGGTTGGGGGCAAACTGGAAACCAAGCTGTCCCTGTAAGAGTTACACAACCCTCATACAACATCTCTTTCGATAATAGTTTTACTTTTAACGGAACAACTGTAGTTAATGGGCTTGGAATAACACGTACACCTAATCCTGATCTAAAATGGGAGGTTACAGAACAATTCAACGTAGGTTTAGATTGGGCCATCCTAAACGGTAGAGTTAGTGGTACAATAGATTATTTTGACAAAACCACGACCGATTTATTCTTAGAAGTTTCAGCGGCTGCTCCGGCATCTGTCAATACAGTTTTTGTGAATTCTGATGCAAAAATTATCAACAATGGATTTGAATTTGGTGTTGATGCAAATATTATAAGATCTAATGATTTTACACTTGATTTTGGAGGCAATATATCTTTCTTAAACAATACAATTGAAGGCTTAGATACAGATATTTATGTAGGGGGCATTTCTGGACCAGGTGCCTCTGGTGAAACCAGTAGCATATTTACTAACGGTGAATCTGCAGGATCATTTTACTTGTATAAATTTGATGGATTTGATGCGGACGGAAACGAAAGTTTATCAGAAACTCGACAAATTGTAGGAGATGCTTTGCCTAAAACTATATATGGTTTTAACATTAATGCAAGCTATAAAAACTTTGATCTCGCTTTGAACTTTAACGGAGTTGGCGGTGTTGATATTTTCAATAACACTGCAAGAGCTTACTCAAGTGCTGCCTCATTGGCTCAAAACGGAAACAACATTTACCGTGCTTACCTTGATGTTAATGAAAACCCTCTTGTGGCTCCTGTCTCTTCTTCTAGATATATAGAAAACGGCGCGTTTTTAAGATTGAATAATGCTACATTAGGGTGGAACATACCTGATGCATATTTTGCTAGTAACCTAAGGCTATATTTAACAGGACAGAATCTTTTTGCAATAACAGATTATTCGGGTTATGACCCTGAAGTGAATACCGCAGGAGGTAACACTTACGGCGTGGACTTTTCCGCCTACCCCCGTCCTAGAACAATTATTTTAGGTTTAGACCTTTCATTCTAAACTTAAAGCATACTTAATTTTAAAAAAACAAATAGAAATATGAAAAAACGTTTAATTATTCTAATTATCATGATGGTTTCTGTTTTCGGATATCAATCATGTAACATTGATGAAAATATAATCGATGAGGCCCGAGGCGAAGACTTATTGAAAGACGCAGACCCTTTAAGTCTTCTAGCTCCAGCTTACAATTCTATGCGTAGAGTATATGGACACAGATGGTTTTTTGCGTTACAAACCTTTTCTGCCGATGAAGGCATGGTCCCAACAAGACAAAGTGATTGGTTTGATGGAGGTACGTTTCAAGAATTACATAGACATGATTGGAAACCAGAACATCGTTACACCAGAGAAACTTGGGAACATATCACTACAGGACTGGCTAATGCCACATTAGCTATTGATTTCTTAGAAGCTGGTACACAAGAACAAGCCGAGGCAATAGCGCTTTTATCTCATTACATGTGGGTAGCTTTAGATGCCTATGGTCAAGTTCCTTATCGAGGAATTGAAAATATTGATTTCAATGCTGATTCTCAAATATTAACTGGTGCCGAAGCCGTTAGTACAATTATTACAAATTTAGAATTAGCCTTGCCCAACTTACCTACAGGTAAGAACACAGTACGATTTACGCAAGACGCTGCAAAATCATTATTAGCTAGAGTTTATTTAAACAGAGCTGTTTATGAAGATCGATATGCGTCTAGTTTCAGCTTTGCTAATGAAGATATGCAACAAGTTATAAACCTAACCACCGAGATTATTAATAGTACCAATCATGCTTTAGAAACAGACGACTACTTTAGTATTTTTGATCCAGATAACGAAAACCACAAAGAAATTATTTGGGCAGTAAAAAACGAAAAAACGTCAGTGCGTATTGGAGGTAGAAGCGTTACAAGAAATACTACAAATGGACTTTCTCGTGGTTATATCTATATTTCTCCAGATGGTGATTTTTTAACAGGATCGGATGCAGGATGTACTTTACCCGATTTCTTAGACACCTGGGATTCGGATAATGACCCAAGGTTTTTTAAAGCTAACTATCCTAATGAAGAAGGCACAATTCCTTTATCTGATTACAAAGTACACCGAGGGTTTCTCGAAGGTCAATTATATGGAATTAAAAATGATAACGGCACCCCTATCATTAATTCTGACCAAACTATAGATATAGTTCCTGTGCAACTTTGGACACGTGATCAATCTTTAGCAAATCACACTAGAGAAGTTAGTTTAATTGCAGAAAACCAATCTGTAGGTGTAAGAGTTTCTAAGTGGGGTATAGATGATATAGGTTCAAATCGCGATGACACTGGGGTCGACATTGTTGTATTTAGGCTAGCTGAGATGTACTTAATGCGAGCAGAAGCCATACTCAGGTCAGGATTAGCAGGAAATGCCTTAGATGATGTTAATGCAGTTAGAGTTGCTCGAGGTGGAGTTAGTTTCGCTAAAACAAATGTAACCTTAGAAGATGTTTATAATGAACGTGGTTACGAATTCTATTGGGAGTACCATAGAAGAACAGATCAAATTAGGTTTGGAAAATGGGAAGATTCATGGACTGATAAGACCGACACAGATCCTAATCATAGAATATTTGCAATTCCTCCAGGTCCTTTGGCTACAACACCAGGATTAGTACAAAACCCAGGATACTAATCTTCATATATTGTTTTGTGTTAGTTGAGTTATTAGCCCTTATAACAAAATTGTTATAAGGGCTTTTACTAATAGTAAATTAATGCGTATAATATTAAATGAATTATTAATATTAAATTGACATTATCCCATAATGTGTAAAACTTAGTGAGATACTACCATTAACTTTTTACCGAAAAGTTATTCGAACACCTCTATTAGGCTTCACCGTCTCAATTAAACCATTTACATCGAAATTTAAACTATCGATAGCTAACTCTCGATAAAGCTCATCTGTATTATCAGTGATTCTATGATATAAGATATAAAACTGACCGTTTTCATTAAATACCGTATGGTGTCCTGGCCCCTTTGTTGTTTTGTCGTTTGAAGTAGTTAAAATAGGACTATTATTAGGCTCAACCCAAGGACCATATGGACTTTCGCTTATGGCATATCTAACGTTATATGTTTCGTTTGTGCATTTACCATTAGAGTACATTAAATAATACTTTCCGTTCCTTTTTACCATTAATGGTGCTTCAAAATAATTTGGGGGCGTAACATCTTTAATTTCATGTTGGTTAAAACTTATCATATCATCCTGCAACTGCACAACAAAACAATGCCCGTTTACCCAATTCAAACCAGATCCCCAGTATAAGTACACTTCTCCATTGTCATCTATAAATACATCTGCATCAATCATGTGATATTCTGGAAACATATTCCCTTTTATTAAGGGTGTATTATCCTTTTTTGCATTTTTCCATGGCCCCAAAGGATTATTACTAACACCTGCCCAAACTTCACTTCCTACAGAAACATACATATAAAATTTACCATCTTTACCCTGAATAACCGAAGGAGCCCATACCCTGCTAGTATTCGATGTCGGACTCGTACATAATGATTTTGTAGGCCATTTTATCTGCTTTTGCTTCCAATGCTTAAGGTCTGAAGATTCCAATACTGCCAAATCTTCACCTCCCCATGGATCTTTTGTAGCATATATATAAAACTTACCTTCATACTTTACAATCGATGGGTCGGCAAAGTGCCCATCTACTATGGGGTTTTCAATATTTACATGCCTTGCATTGTTACAACTTAATACTGAAAACATAATTAAAAACGCTATCAAAAAATTCCAAGTTTTCATTTTAAACATAATTCTACATTTTTAATATTTACATTAATTTTAATCTATTTCATTATAAAAAAAAGGAGTTACTTCAACAGAGTACTTGGTGAATACCCAAATTGCTTTTTAAAACATCTACTAAAATAAAGTGGGTCGTTAAAACCAACCATACCTGCTACTTCTGAAACATTGTAATTTTTTGTTTTTAATAATTGTGCCGATTTTTTTAGTCTAACTGTCCTAATAAATTCGTTGGGTGATAAATCAGTGAGTTGAGTAATTTTTCTATATAATTTGGAAGAACTCATTGCCAATTCTTTACTTAAAAATCCGGGTGTTAATTTAGGTTCATTAATATTCTCATCTATAACACTTTTTATTTTAGATACTAATTGAATATCTCTTTCTGAGTGCGCTAAATCTATAACATCGCTTTCTACTTCTCCTGAAAATTTTCGCTTTAAATCAGAATGTATTTTTATAACATTATCGATTCTTGTTTTTAATAAATCTGGATCAAAGGGTTTTACCAAATAGCCATCTACTCCTATGGTATATCCTTTTATTCTATTCTCGTTTTCTGCTAAGGCTGTCAGTAAAACAACTGCAATGTGGCTTAAATTTTCATCTGCTTTTAACTCTTCAACGAATTCAAATCCATCCATTACTGGCATCATTACATCGGCTACGCATAATACTGGTTTAACCTTTCTACAAATTTCAAGTCCTTCTTTTCCATTTTCAGCTTGATACACCATATAATCCTCAGAAAGGTAATCAGCTACATATTTTCTTAGTTCTGCATTATCGTCCAACACCAAAATATTAGGTTTTATATCGGTATTTGATTTTGGACGTTTTACTTCCAAATTATTTATTATGGCTTCATTAAGCTTATAAGGCATCTGTTCGTGAGTGGTTGCCGTACCAGTAAATTCCACCAATTCTGCATTGCTATAGGTTTCCTTTTCTATGGGTAACTCCACGGTGAAAACACTTCCCTTATTGGGTTGACTCTCAACATAAATATTTCCCTTATGTATTTCAACTAATGCCTTAACTAAAGATAACCCAATTCCAGTCCCTGTTGTACTAGATTTACTGTTTTGTGCCTGATAAAACCTAGAAAATATTTTTTCCTGACTTTGTTCTGGTATTCCTATACCATCGTCACTAACTTCTACTTTTAATATATTTTGCTCCCTTTCTTTTAGACCTAAAAACAAATCTACATTGCCATAATTATCGGTAAACTTCATGGCGTTAGATAATAAATTAAATAAAATCTTATTGTACTTATCGATATCTAAAAAACAAATCAAAGGTTCCTCTTCGATGTTTAAATTGAAATTTATGTTTTTAGTTTGAGCTAATTCTACAAACGAATTAAATATATTTTTTGTTGGTACTACAATGTCTATCTCTGAAATGGTTAACCCTAATGTTCCTGTTTCGGCTCTTCTAAAATCTAATATTTGGTTTACGAGCCTCAATAGTCGGTTTGCATTTTGATAAATTAAATTTAACCTACTTTGTTCATAGCTATTCGGCTGTTTTTGATGTAACAACTGTTTAGCCGGCCCTAAAATAAGAGTAAGTGGTGTTCTTAATTCATGAGAAATATTAGTAAAGAAACGGAGTTTTTCGCTATTTAGTTTTTCATCTCTTTCCCTTTTCACTTTCTCTAATAACAATTCTTGTTTCAGCTTTAATCTTGATTTTATTTGGTTTCTAGAAAAATAAATGAGTATTGACAAAACGAATACTATTATTGAAATGCCTTTATAAGTTAACCAAAATGTTGGCTTAACCTTTATGTGATATTGACTTACTTCGCTCCAAACCCCGTCGCTGTTACAGGATTTTATTTTAAAAATATAGTTTTTGGAGTAAAGGTTTGTGTACATAACGGTTCTTGCATCACTAGAAGTTTCATTCCAGTCTTTATCAAAACCTTCCAGCATGTATTGGAATTTATTTTGTCTAACATTTGAAAATGCAGGTGAGGCGAATTGTATTGAGAAACTCCTATTTTTATAATCTAACACCACATTTTTGCTAAAATTAACATCTCTTTTAAAAGGTACTTGATCGTTAATTTTTGTTCCTGGCAGGATTTGCTTATTATCAATTTTAAATTCTGTAATAACAGGTTTAGGGGAATAATTATTTTTTTTAATACTATTTATTGAAAAGTAAACAACACCTTCTTTTCCTGCTATATAAATTTTAGAATCTTTAAAATTGTAAAAACCACTGGAGCTAAAAACATCTAATCTATTACCGCTATCAACCTGATAATAATTAAAAATTTTATGTTTTATGTCGTATTTCCCAATTTTGTTATTATTAATGTTAAGCCATAAAATCTCATCACCATCAATAGTTAAATCCGTAACCCATTTTCCTTTTAATTCGCTGAGCTCTGTAACAATATTAAAATCATCTAATTCGGGGTTATACCGCGCTACGCTTGTACGAGTTGACACCCATATGTTTTTATATGGATCGATTAAAACATCACTCACATTATTATTAGGCAAACCACTAGAGGTATTTGCTTTATGCTCATAAATTTTAACCTCTTTATTTGATAAATTATACTTAACAACGCCCGTTTCTGTAGCCATCCATACATTCTCTCCATTTTGTCTTATATTATGAATTTGGTAATTAGGAATTATAGTGCCATAAGACGGATTGGGCTTTTGTTTCTCCAAATCTAAAACAATAGCTCCTTCACCAAATGACCCAACCATTAACTCATCTGTACCTAATTTTAAAAAAGAAAAAACTGGAGTATTTGTAAAACCTATTTCTACGATTTTTGCAGCATTTTTAAGGTAATCATATATTAATATCCGACCATCCCACAAACCGCAAAAAAAAGTTTTTCCGTCTGTTGAATATATACATGCAATATTTGTATTATTATTAAACAAGGGCATAATAGACTGATCTTTTTTTATTAAGAATAATCCATTATGCCAAGTTGCCACTATAACGTTATCATTGTAAGTTTTGGCAAATCCTCTAATTCTGGGAGCCTGATTTCCAATATGATTCGATATACCTCTATTTAAAATAAACTGGTTTTTATAGGGATCATATTTATCTAGTCCTTCTTCGGTTCCTATCCACAAAACACCTGATGGATCAAAATAAAGGGCGGAAATAAGATTATCAACTAAGGAGGCATCGTCCGACAATACAGAATAATACCAATTATAACTGCCTTTTTGAATATCCTCTAAATTATCACACACCAAAAGACCTCCTAGAGTACCTACCCAGTATTTACCATCGGGGGCTTGAGCTACTGATAAAAAATACGGTCCTAATTTCTCCCTTATTACCTTATCATTTATATACAAATTAGTAAAAACGTTAGAAGATTTGTTTAATTTGTAAAGTCCTTCCCTTGTTCCTATAAAAATATCTGATTTTGAGTCTTCAAAAATAAAGTTTATGTAAGGGTTGATCTTTTTTGAGTCTGGTATAGAAAGTGTATAATTTTTAATTTCAGTAAAATTGCCAACATTATCCATCACTATTTTCGCCACTCCAGCCGAATCAAAACTACCCACCCAAACATTGCCATTTTTATCTTCAACAATTTCTTTCACATATTTAAATCCTGGTAAATTTATCTTTTCAAATCGCTCTTCATCAATATGAAAAAGATATGCACCTGCATACTTAGTACCCACCCAAACCCGTTTAAATTTGTCAACATATATGGAACGTATTTCTTCGTCTGGCAAAGTCCCAACTTTACTAGTGTCAGGCAAGAAAGTTTTAAATTTTTGCGTATCTATATTGAAGCGAGTTAACCCTTTTCTTGTTCCTACCCACAAACAATTTGAGTTTTTATCAAATGTTAATTCCGTTATATCATCATGATATATACCTTGTTCTTCCAGCGAAACACTTGTGTAGGATTTAAATTGATAACCATCAAATCTATTAAGCCCAGAAAACGTGCCTAACCATAAAAAGCCTTGACTATCTTGTGTGATATGTCTAACAGAATTATGTGAGAGTCCGTCTTTATCGTTATAATGTTCAAAATTTAATTGTTGAGCATTTAAAGACAAAAAACCTATTATCAAAATGATTATAGCAAAATATCTTTTCATAGAAAAATATCAAAATATTATAATTAAAACTGAGATAAACTAACGTAAATCATTTATTGTCGTTAACCTATTTGAAGTCATGTCTATTTGAAAATGATCAGCTGGTTTCCCACTGGAAAATTTAATAAAAATAGTTCCAAATAACCTTAATTCTTCTAAGGATGTACTTTGTAAAAGTTTCGAAAGTGCTAAATATTGTTTCATTCGATGTTTTCCAATGTCCTTTATTCCTAATATATCTGCATTTTTAATTTTATAAAAATCATAAACCATGTCTAATCCATTCCATGTTTCAAAATCTTGTATTTGGAGATTCTGGTCTAATAGATCTTTATAAAACCCTTTTGTATCACCATGCTCTTTTGTTGAAATTTCTATGAGTTTCTTTCCTGTAGCATTTAATAATAAGCGCTTTAATTCTTCTGGCCAATCTTGCTTCAAAAAACGCAACCTTACTACTTCTTTTAAATGCCATTCCGTAAATTCTTTGTAGGAAGAAGTATTTAAAATATTAAGGTTCCAAATGTTTTCTTTATTGTTATCTAACAAATATTTATACTCCTGTCTATACAATGGAAATAGAGATGAGAAATCAGAAACGGAATTTAGTACTACAGTTTCTACCTCAAATACATTATGACTCTGTATTTTAAGTAACTTATAAGCTGGTATATAGGCAGCTAAAGAGGGAATTTGAACATTAATTATACTTTCTCCATTTTTTAATTTACCAACTCCTGTATCATTGATATGCATATGTCCACCAAAATGTACTTTTACTCCTGCATTAATAAATGCTTTTGTAACATCGTTACTAGGCGCACGATGCATTTGCATTTTATCTTTACCAAATAGCAATTTTATTTCATTGGTTGCGCCATCGTTAAAATCCACAACAGGGTAGTGACTAAAAACAATTAGGGTTTTCCCTAATGTCTTGGCTCTTTTAGTAATTGATTTTATCCATTCCAATAAATACTTCTTGTGAGTTAAAACATTATTATAACCTACGTTAGCACTTCGGTAAGAATTAGGGTTGACTGTAATTTCTTTACCTCGTGGTATATAAACATTTGCATCAATTGCTAGAAACCACAAGTTATTTTCTGGTTCAATCAAATAACTCAAATCTGGAATTTCAGCTTCCGATGGTTGAATTTTATAAGTTCTCTTTTCAAGACTTGTATAATCTAAAGCTTCTTTATAACGGTATGTCTCATAGGTATATTTGGTAAAAGGTGTTTCCCAATACACTGTTTTATCATTCGGCTGAAAACCAAAAGTTTTTAACTCAGTTAAAATTCCTTCGTATCCCAACTTTGCCATATCTTTTGTTATAATACATGATAAATCATTTGAATCATTTTTAGCACAAAGTTCTTTATTGCTAAAAATGGCTTGTGTCTGGCCTCCGGGACCTAAAAAATCTACTTTACCTCCCTCTTGGAGAAATGGCCTAACAGGATCATGGTTTCCTGTTGTTAAAATAAATTTTAATCCATATTTTAGGGTATATTCATTTAAAATAGTTTTTAAACCTCTAATATTAAGTCTTTGCCCATCATCGCTAAAATCTCCCGGTAAAACAACATACTTAACTTCTCTTTCAACCAAATCATTTAAAGCAGCTTTAAAAGCAAAATAATTTTCATTAAACAATCTTGTTGATTCTAACTGGGATTGCATCGTTCTGGCAAGGGTATACTTACCTGTTTTTGAATTTAACAAACCTTTATATGGGTTATCGGTTAGTGTTCCATAGATATCATGTAAATGTACATCTGATAAAAATGCTATTTTCAGTGGTTTTGCTTCTTTTATTTTTAAATCCTTATTACATGAAATCAGAAAAAATAACATGAATACAACTGATACTATCTTATCCATTAATTCATTTATATTTTAGTTTCTTCAGGAAATGCATAAGACGATTTCCAACCACCTAAATCTATCAATATTTGATCTATCAATACCCCTGGATCTACCATCCAAACCTTTAATGTATGTTTACCTGGTCTATCTAAGATTTGTTTGGCAGTTTGTACGGCGGCATTTTTTAAAACATTATCTTTCCAATCTGCGCTTCTCCCTATCGTTTCAAAATCAATAATTTCAGGAGGAGCATCATCTACAGAAACCGCACATCTTACTCCTCTACCTTCAAACTGAGCATGCGTAGGAACGGCTTGAATATTAATGCTAACTTCTCCAAAATTAAATATATAAAAATCATACATTAGAACTGGACTTTTACTTAGAATGTCGGTCTTTAAAACCTGTGGGCTTACTCTCCTTGGTAGTGCCACAACTGAAGCCCCTGTATAACCTAACCCTTCAATAATTTCGTAAGTAGCATCTAAACCATTTTGTTTTTTTGTGTAATTTTCGGCATTTATTACCACATAACCCTTATCTTCAACAAATCCTTTATAATCTTTTAATTCAGAAAACTTAGGATTAAAAACAGAGACTCCTACAGAATAATTTTCATCATTGGTAATGAATTCTATAGCTGAATTCACTTTAAAACTTGGCGGAATTAATTGAAAATCATGGCCCAAAGGTGCTTCCTTTTTATCTTCTCCTTTTGGTACTTTTTCCCAATCTATACTAACCAATAATCGTTCTTCAGGTTTGTCAGAATTTAATACACCTGAAGTTTTTGATAAGCTAATCCAATCTGCCTTTGGTTTGGCTTCCCACTTTAATGTTCCCTCTTTTTTTAAAAATACATCAATAAAGTACGAATTTTTAGTGTAAGCATTAAAAATTGGCAATACATCTGCAAAAGAGTTTATAGTATTATTATTGAGCTCCATTTCATAACCTTCCAAAGCTATGCCTAATGAAAGTTTATCATTTCGGTTAGGAAATTTCATTGAGGGAAGGGAAAACACAGGCAAGTTTCTAGGCGCACTATTCATTATATTTTTCCACTTACCTTGTTTTAAATCTTGATTAAAATATTTAGTTTCTAAAATTATACGATTATAAGCTTCCTTAGACTTTTCAGCATAATACTTAGCACTAAATCTACCTTGTGAAGCCGAAAATTCATTCCTGTAGGCATAGAGCCATTTATGGTTTAAACTGGCGGCTCCAATAACTGGGTAATAAATTAATTGATAAAATGCATCTTGTTTATTTACTGCAATATCATTTTTTAACACCTCAACTGAATCTATTAATTGCTGATAGGCTGCGATACGCTTTGTCACCTCATCTCCATAAAATATATGTGTTAATTCTGTAGGTTTTGCCTTGGTAACGGGCTCTACCTGGCTCCAAGCCATAAATTCTGGACGTCTTTTAAATGCTAAATTGTCGTATTCAATCATTAGATTAGTTATCTGTTGAGCATGTTTTAATCCAAACTCCCTAGTAGCCCAATTAAACCTATGTTTTTTTACATCTTGACTATTCTTAAAATTAGTTATATCCCAAGCCATGTCTAAAAACAGTTCTATATTGTATTCATGAGGTTTTATGTCTCCACAATTTAAAATCCAAATTTCCCGTGAGTTAAAATCATAAGCCTTGAACATTTCTTCCCACATCAAAACAGGATTTGTAGAATTAAGCCATAAATAATCATGTGGTCTCCCCCAATACGAGGTATGGTAATACACTCCAGCTCCACCTCCCCTTTTTTGTTCGCTTGGGTTACTTAGTTGACGAATATATCCATAATTATCATCAGTCCAGACCAAGGTAATATCATCAGGTAATTTTAATCCTTTTTTATAATACTTCAAAACTTCTTTATAAGGGACAAATGCTTGTGGTTTAACCGTTTTTTGTTCTGAATTACTTCTTAATATTTCTCGTTGATCAAAAATAACTTGCTCTAGTAATTTAACTTGAGATTGCGTATCATCTTCTCCTACAATCATTGGAGAGTCATGTTCACCTCTCATACCTACGGTATAAATACTTTCATAATCAGCTGTTTGCCTGGCTCTTTCACGAAAAAGGTTTTTAACATTTTCAGAATTTGTGTCGTATCTATATTCACCCATTGTTTTATGATTCCACTCGGCATTTATATTGCAAAGCATAGGTTCTGCATGCGAAGAGCCAACAACCATTGCATAGTTGTCGGCTGTTTCTTTATTTTTCGGATATGAATAAAATGCTTGAGTACATTTATGCATTGCTGGCCAAAAGGTGTTTGCGCGCAACCTCAACAATAACTCAAAAATTTTAGCATAGGTTTTAGGTCCAATGTCTCCAATTTCTGGTTCATAATTTAATGCTGCCCAACGTTGCAACCCCCAATCTTCGTCATTTAAAAAAATGCCTCTATATTTTACCGAAGGTTCGCCATAAATGATTGGCTCTTGTTTAAGAATAATTTCAGCTTGCTTGTCGGGTTTTACATCTGCCCACCATTCCCAGGGAGAAACTCCTACCTTTCTTGATAATTCTAATAAACCATAAGCCGTGGCTCGTCTGTCTGACCCCAAAACCACTAAAGCCTTTTGAATATCTTTTGAAGGGTTATTTAAAACTTGAATACTAAAAGTTTCCCATTTATTTTCTACAGGAGACGAATCTAACTTACCTTCTTTTATCCATTTATTCAGAAGTTTATGACTCCCTATAGTACCAGCTACGATTACGTATGGACTATTCCTTGCGGATAGTTGAAGTTTTACACCAGAAACCTGATATACATCATTAATCAATATTTTTGCCGCTATATCAACGACCTTAGCATCCTTTTTATCTATAATTATTGTAGCATTGTGCTCTAGCTTAACAACAGGAAACTCGTTTTTTGATTGTGAATATCCTAAAGTTATTGTTGATAATAAAACACAACATGCTTTAAAAATTCTATTCATAAGCCTTTATTTTTTCATACTTACCATTCTCAAAAATTACCTTAAACTGGGATTCAAACAAATTTGATGGAATATAGTAATCGGTAGAAATGACCTGTGCACCAGATGCCATAGCTTGTTCAAACCTTGAGTAATCATTCAATCTCGCTTCAATAGTACCCGCATCTGCTCGTGTTCGTACCATATATCCCTTTTCTACCAATTGCTTTATATAATCAAAATCCTGTATTGGATTATTGATTACTCGAAATGCTGCCTCGGGACTCCCTTCTTTACTATTTGTAAATAATACACGCCCTTTTAATGATGGATGCCCCATTACATATTCTTTTATTCTGGTTTCATTTTCATCAAGAACAAATAAAAAACGCCCCTTAACCGAATCTAAAGTTGGCCACCCCCTATTAAGTATTGCTTGTTCCAAAGTTTCAAAATGGCCTCTAACCAAATCTGGAGTAATTATTTTGTCCTCTGGAAAAATATTTCTTATTTCAGAATCTAGACTATCAAGCGCCGACTTACCAAATTTTAAAGGTTGTTTGAGATTATCTATCTCTTTATCTTTAGTATTGATTAACACAAAAACAGGGGTATGTTTTGGGTTAGCATCAGACCATTGTTTTAAAACGTATAAACCCTCTTTAAACATTAAATGATGGCTTCGAAAATCAATGTCCTGAATATGAAACATTTTTAAACCCGGCATTACCAACTTAGCCTCAACATCAAAAAGTAAAGAAACTTTCCCCTTTTGACTTATCATTGCCAAACCTTTCGGATTAGCATAGTAACCTCCTTTTGGATCAAAAAACACATCTAACTCTAGGTTCCTTAATCCTAAATTTAATTGATGCTCCAGGGGTATATGTCCGTATTGTAAAGATTTGGCCTTTGAGGAGTCCTTTTCATAAAGTATACTCCATAAAGGTTTTTCAATTTCAATTTTATAAGAATTATGACTACCTATTACTTGTAAATCGTTTAATCTAATAATGCAGTTTCTCTCTTTGCAAGTCCCCAAAAAAAATAACGTTATTACGCATAATTTTCTAAAATACATATTCTTTTTATTATCGCATTTTCATTTTTACTATAGTTATATTCATAATTTTATTATCGTTTTATTAAAATACTCATTATAATACTATGCCTGTTAATAAATCTACTTAGTTTCCCTCCATGGTTAGGCGTAAAGTTCCTCCTTTTGTAATTTGCTCATGTGAAAGTTTAAATTCGCTTAATTTACGATCGTTAAAAAACAAATGCTTAACAAATACGTGGTCGGCATCGTTATTTTCAGCTTCAATTATAAATGGTTTGGATTGATAATATTTTGGATTGAGCTGAATGGTAACTCTATCAAAAATAGGACTACCAATTTGATATTCAGGGTTTTCTTCCGTACCTCCATTTAACTGAAATAATCCTATTTTCATTAAAACATTCAAACTCCCCATCAATCCTTGATCTTCATCTCCATTATACCCTGTATTTGGCGATAAGCCACTAAAAGCCTTTTCAATAACTTTACGACTCCAATACTGTGTAAGGTCTGGCCGACCTAATTTGTTAAAAACAAAAGCCGTTTGTATTGAAGGTTGATTTCCATAATTTATTGGTATTCTGCTGTATTCGGGATGTAATTCAGAATCGTGAGAAGTCCCTGAAGTAAATTTTAGTTCTTCTGCTGTCTGAAATTGTTTAACCAATTTTTGAACAGCTTTTTCTTTCCCTCCCATTAACTCTGCTAAACCTAGCAAGTCATGAGGTACAAACCAAGTGAATTGAGCTGCATTAGATTCGATAAAACCATGTTCATATTGAAATGGATCAAAATCTTCATACCAATGGCCTTTCAGGTTCTTTGCTCTCATCCACCCCACTACTGAATCAAACACATTCTTATAATTGTTTGATCGTTCTGTGAAATACACAAAATCATCTTGTTTTTCTATTTTTTTAGCTAGCTGTGCCAAAGTCCAATCCTGATAAGCGTATTCCAAAGTTTGACTCGCTCCATCCTGATGGCCTCCAAATTTACCTTCCGGTATAGGATATGGTACAAATCCATTTTTAATATAATAGTTTAACCCTCCTCCAATACTTGTTTTGTGCTCATATCCAGCCTTTCCCATAATTCCTCCAAGCATATGGTTTTTTTTAAGCGCATTGTAAATAGTATCTAAAAATTCGGTTACGATTTCCTTTTGGATGGCACTAACTATAAAAGGAGTAGATGAAGCTCCTGTCATCACAAAAGTGTAATTACCTCCAGATGGTCCACGAGCTACCAATCCTCCATCTTTGTAATATTGCATAAGAGATTGTGTAAAATCATGCATGATTTCTGGATACACGAGCCCCCAGAGCGTATTGATTGTCCATTGCGCACCCCAAAAAGCATCAGAATTATAATGATTAAATTTAGGAATACCATGTTCATCAAGAGGTAATTGCCCTATTTTAAATTCTTCTTTGGTGTTATCTGGATACGCACCGTTAACGTCACTTATTATGCGACGACCTTGCAAAGCATGCCATAAATCAGTATAAAACCTAGATTGTGATTGTTCACTCCCACCTTCTATAAGAATTCGGCTTAACAAATCATTCCACTCCTGCTGTGATGCCTTTACAGTTTTTTCAAAATCCCAATCAGTTAATTCCGAACTCATATTTTTAGTGGCATTTTCGTAAGATGTATAGGATATAGCCAATTTCATTAACACCGGATCTTTAAGAGTTTCCAGTCTTACCAGATAATTTCCTGTTGCTTTATCTTTCTCAACATTATCAATATCCCTATTTAATTCTACTTTAAAGTAAACTGTTAAAGGTTTTGGTCTACGATGCGTAGAAGCCATTACGATTTGCCCCTTTAAAACATTTTTATCGAGCTGTTGTAATTGCCCCATAATATTTTCACAAGGTCCTAAAATTGTGTTTAAATTAAATAATATTGCAGGTTGCTGATCTTCTTTAAATGTATACTTATGAAACCCCACACGCTTAGTACTGGTTAACTCTACCGAAATCCCATATCGATCCAGACTTAATTGATGGTATCCTGGTTTTACAACTTCTTTATCATGACTAAATTTCGAGTAATAATCTACAAATAAATTACTAGGAGAGCTTTTAGGAACACCTATTGGCATTACCGACACACCAGACATCTGCCATGCATGAATATGACTAAACCCCTTTATAGTATCTGTTGTATATCTATAACCACTTCCCCATGCACCCCCTATTTGCGTATCTGGACTCAAATTTACCATTCCAAATGGTCTACTGGCCGAAGAGAAAAAAAACCACCTTGAATTTTCAGTGTCTAATAAAGGATAAACTTTGTCAATTAATGATTTACTTAGTACTTTTTGCTTCTGTTCTTTTTTACAAGCCATGGCCAGAGATAGCAGCGCCACTGTAAATAGCAGGATTTTATTTCGTAATAAATTAGAAATTGACATTTTGTATTGCTTATTTAATTTTGAATAACAACTTTTATAATTACATTGATCTTACCAAGTCCTTTAATTCTGGGCTTATATCAACATTTTCAGTTGTTTTCAAAAGGATTTGCTTATGTTTTATTTTAGGAATAGTTATTTGCTCCATTTTAATTCCATACACCTCATCAAAAACAAATGCTGGTCTAAAATCTTTATCTTTTAGTTCTAAAATCACATTTTTAAAGAGTACACCTCTGACATGACGTATATAAAACCCCCAGGCTGGTAGTTCGCCAAACATTGTAAATTCAGGATAATCTTTAATTTTTTCAGGCACTTGTTCTAAACGGCTTAAAGGGACATAGGCCATTCCTTTTGACGCTCTACCAGGGTAAGAAATTTTAATATTTTCTAATATTACATTCTCTATATGGCATTCAGGAATACCAACAATTGAAGAAGGAATCGGGTTATGAAAAAAGTTTACAGCGGGGCCTCTCAGGTCATAATCTGTATCTGGTCTACCAAATGGAATTTGAACTTCTATATCATGTATAATTATATTTTTAATTATACCAGGTGTCTCTCCATCTCGGTGCCCTAATCTAATAAATATGGCATTACCCGTGTTCACCGCATTTATACGAGAGACATTAATATTTTCAATAATACCCCCATCAACACTTTCTATAGCTATTGCTGATCGAAATGTATCAAATACCTCAATATTTTCAATGGTTACATTTTTAAATCCACCATAAGAAGCTGTACCAAACTTAATAGCGCTTGCACTTGACCTTATCTTACAATTAGCAATGTAAATACTATCATTTAAATGGCTAGGATAATAAGACTTTAAGCATATTCCATCATCAGCAGAATTTACGTCACAATTGGTAATTTGTACATTTTTACAATCAGTGACATCTATACCATCATTATTCCAGTAAGCTCGATTTACGATTTTTAAATTATTTAATCTAAGCTTTTCACATAACTCAAAGGACGCCCCCCAACAAGCACTACTATGCAAGTTCAAATCAGTAATTGATACATTTTTACAACTAGAAAATCGCAATAATTTTGGTCGAGCTGTTTCATTTGGTCGCATCCTACGATAATTATACAGAGGATCTATTTTAACCCCGGCGTGATGAAGGCTATCTACATTTAAGGCTAATTTTCGCCCTTGACCGTCAATTTTACCTTCGCCATAAATTTTAAAATTATGCGCTTTAAACGCTACTAAAAACGCCATTTGAGAATTATCATCTTGTTTAGGAGTATTTGGTCTTCCAGACATTTCCAAACTAACGTAATCGTATGGATTCGTACTTCCAAGAAGCGTAGCTCCATTTTTTAAGTACAAATTTACATTGGACTTCATTTCCAAGCTTCCTGACAAATAAACTCCCCTTGGAAAAACTAAAGTTCCTCCACCTTTTTCATGTACTTTTTGAATTAGCTCTTGAATAGCTTTTGTATTCATTACTTCCCCATTTCCTACAATATTATATTTAGTAACTTCGTAAAACTTGTCCTTTTCAATGGTCCAGGCGTTTATATTCAAACAAAATACACAAGACATAAGCCCAGTAATTAATAATATTTTTGATATTTTAATTTTTAACATCACTTGATTACATATTATTTTCCCAATTTAAATTTGGATTTTTCAAATATTTAAACTGTAAGCATTCATCTTTATGCAAATACTATTTTTAGAATTATTAAAAATTCTAATATTAAAACTAGTAGCAATCTATTATCTTTTTAAACTTATTTAATGGATAAATCATCCAAAATCATGTAGAATTTATGCAGTGAGTAAAAGTGTATTATAAATTACAATACCATAAGGATTCACACTCTAAAAGATTTCTTTCCTTAAATCCTTAGTTAAAAGTTTTAATACCAAATATTTATCCCCAAACTTAATTAGCTGGTTTTTGAATAAAAAATTATTAAAACACTTAAGGTGATTTACAAAATCAGGTTGAACGTGTTTTTAAAAGTCCAGCCCCCGATTTTGAACTTAGCTCAATAAAAATTAATGCTAACCAAAATTACACCCACGCTTCAAATACTTTAGAAATTATTATTGCATTGGAAGGTTCGGTTGAAATCAAAGATGACAAGAATACAATTAATTTAAGGAAAGGAGAAGTAATCGTAATAGTTGCTAACACCAATTATATAATAACTAATAACACAAACGACAGCGCTATTTTATACAAAGCTAAATGTCCAGTTGTAGATTAAATTAACTTACATAAAGAACAATAAAAAAGCCTGATGAATATCATCAGGCTTTTTTGTCGGGGTGGCAGGAAGACCTTAAAACCCAACTTATGTAGTGAAATCAATAAGTTTCAAACTCTAATTAACTTTTGGTAACCGAATGAGTAACTTATTTGATGAGAACTTTTGTTTGTATTTATACTAAAAATTCTACTTGCAATATTACAATTTTTAGATTTGAGTCTCAAACCTCATTCAAACATATATTTTTAAAACCAATATTGATAAATTGAAAAATTATCTATTCACTATAGCTTTCATTTATTTATTTTTGCGACTGATCATGTTAATATTTTTTTGATGGATACTCTCTATGCTTTGTTATATTATTAAAAGCCAAAGCAATTACAAATAATATTAATACCCCAGACAAAACGGGTGAAAACACATAATAATACCCTAAAGATTTTATTTTTTCAGTTCCAATAATTGCTATCAATGCTGTTGCTCCTCCCGGAGGATGTAAAGTCTTGGTAAATTGCATTAAAACAATAGAAATCGCAACTGCCAAAGGAGCAGTCAACCATATAATTTCTGGAAATATTTTATAGATTGTAACACCGATAAGAGCAGGAATTAAATGACCTCCTATTAAATTCCTAGGTTGTGACAATGGGCTTCGAATAGCTCCAAAAATCAAAACACTTGTGGCCCCAAAAGAACCAATTAAAAAAACATTCTCCTCTTTCGATAAATAAAACGATTGAAAGAAAGCAATGACTCCTATACCAATAAAAGCTCCCAAAAAAGACCAAAATTTTTCTGTATAATCGATAAGTGTTTCTCTATATAAAATATATCTGGATACTCTAATTCCTCTTTTTATCCTAGTTCTCATAGATGTATTAAGTGTGGTCTTTATTTTCAATTAAAAAGATGCAAAAATACTAAGTTTAAACTTTTAATAATTATTTTACTAATCAAATTCACCTAGAAAAGATTGAAATTTTAAACCTAAAAAAACAATTAAGACAAATTTATCCTAATTATGATAAATATCATATTTTAAAAAAATAGTATATCATAGTTTTGAGAATACTAAATCACTAAATATGAAAACACAAATCAAATATTTACCCTTAATTATTACTTTATTTCTTTTTAGCTGCTTCAAAAATCAAGAAAAACATTACGAAAACACTTCAAAAATTCCCGTAAGCAGAGAAATGGTTGCAGAATTAACCTCTCCTCCCAATGTACCTACACCTGTAGGACGGAGAAACGCAAAAAAGCTAATTGTTAAAATGGAAATTCTTGAAAAAGAAGGAGAAATAACCAATGATGTTCGTTATGTATACTGGACATTTGGAGGTACAGTTCCTGGTAGTTTTATAAGAACTCGTGTTGGTGACGAAGTGGAATTTCATCTTCAAAATCATCCAGAGAACAAACTACCTCATAATATAGATTTGCATGCTGTTACAGGTCCCGGAGGAGGTGCTGAATCTTCTTTTGTAGCACCTGGACATGAGAAAGTATTTTCCTTTAAAACTTTAAATCCGGGTTTATATGTATATCACTGTGCAACAGCTCCTGTAGGTATGCACATAGCCAATGGTATGTATGGTTTAATTTTAGTTGAACCTGAAGGAGGTTTACCTGCTGTTGATAAAGAATATTATATTATGCAGGGTGATTTCTATACAAAAGGCGCTAATGGTGAACGCGGCTTACAACCTTTCGACATGCAGAAGGCAGTCGATGAAAAAGCTGATTATGTTGTATTTAACGGTAAAGTAGGCGCGCTAACCGGAGATAATGCAATAACAGCGAAAGTTGGTGAAACAGTGAGGCTTTTCGTAGGAAACGGAGGCCCTGGTTTGGTTTCCTCATTCCATGTTATAGGAGAAATATTTGACAAAGTACATATTGAAGGAGGAAAACAAACCAATGAAAATGTACAAACAACTCTTATTCCCGCTGGTGGTGCAGCTATTGTTGAATTTAAAGTAGATGTTCCCGGAACATTTATTTTGGTAGATCACTCGATCTTCAGAGCATTTAATAAAGGCGCGTTAGGTATGCTTAAAGTAGAAGGCGAAAAAAATAAAAAAATATATTCTGGAGAAATTAGAGATGATATTTACCTTCCTGAGGGGCCGGGTATTCAGTCTATGCCGACAACCGATGAAATTGTAGAATCTGAGATTCCAGCCAAATCCTTTGATGAACAAATGAAATTTGGTAAACAAACCTATATGCAAACCTGTTTTGCTTGTCACCAATCAGAAGGACAAGGAATACCAAATGCCTTCCCTCCTTTAGCTAAATCTGATTACCTAAATGCCGATATTAATCGCGCAATAGATATTGTATTGCATGGAAAATCTGGGGAAATAACCGTTAATGGTGAAAAATACAATAGTGTTATGACCAAACAAATGCTCTCTTCAGAAGAAATTGCAAATGTATTAACTTATGTATACAACAGTTGGGGCAATTCTAAAAAAGTGGTAACGACATCTATGGTCGAAAATGTAAAAAACAAAAAATAGCCAAGTCATGAAAGATCATGTTTTCAGATTATTAATTTTTATAATTATCAGTCAAACTAAATTGTTTGGGCAGTCTGAAAACATGGTCTTTATACAAGGTAGTCGATATATCCCACTTTACGGAAGAGATTCTACCGTTGTAGAAGTTAAAGATTTTGAAATGGACATTTTCCCTGTCACTAATGTCCAATTTTTAGAATTTGTTAAACAATATCCTAAATGGCAAAAATCGAAAGCCTTAAAATTATTTACTGATCAAAGCTATTTATTAAATTGGAAAAATGATTTTGAACTTAATGATACAGAAAAACAAAATAGCCCAGTAACTTATGTTTCCTGGTTTGCAGCTAAAGATTATTGTGAGTGCCAAGGCAAACGATTACCTACTATTGATGAATGGGAATACGCCGCTATGGCAGACCAAACCTCTCGTGATGCTAGGCTTAAACCTGAGTATAACAAACAAATTCTAGCTTGGTACGAAACCCCTAAGACCAATGAAAATCTTATAGGTAAAAATCAAAAAAATGTTTGGGGAGTATATGATTTGCATGGTCTAGTTTGGGAATGGACACTTGATTTTAATTCTGTGCTCATTACTGGTGAATCGAGAAAAGATGTCGATAAAGACAATAATCTATTCTGCGGAAGTGCAGCCGTTAACGCCACCGATTTAATGAACTATGCGGCCTTTATGCGTTATGCCATCAGGGGAAGCCTAAAAGCTAAATACGCTATGAAAAACTTAGGGTTTAGATGTGTAAAAGATACAAAACCACAACCATGAAAATTTTAAAAATAATTACAATTTTTGCGCTGCTCACATTCACTTTCAGCTCATGTAACTCAAATAAGTCAAAACAGGGTACGATACTTTACTTATGCCCAATGCAATGCGAAGGTAATAAAACATATAACCAACCTTTTAATTGTCCAATATGTAAAATGGATTTACAACCATTGGAAACAAGTGCTTCAAAAATTGAAAATACTGATGGTATTTCAGAAGAATCAATTTTCAATTTAACTTCTAATTGGAACACCGAAGAAGGTGAGCAGATTCTTTTGAAGGATTTAAAAGGAAAAACGCTGGTTATGGTCATGATTTATACTTCATGTAAAGCCGCCTGCCCGCGTTTAGTTGCAGATATGCGGAATATTGAGGCACAAATTCCTGATAACAAAATAGACCAGCTCAACTTTGTATTAATTAGTATAGATTCAAAAACAGATACGCCCGAACGTCTGAAATCCTTTGCCATTGAAAATTATATGGATGACCCGCAATGGACATTCCTTCAAGGTACTGAAACTGGGGTTAGGGAATTCGCAAATGTATTAGCCGTTAAATACAAACAAATATCTCCAATAGACTTTTCGCATTCTAATATTATAAGTATTTTTAATCCTAAAGGCGAATTAATACATCAACAGGAAGGCTTAGGAGTGGATAACACTGAAACAATCGATGCCATCCTTAGACTAACCAATTAAACCATCTTAAAAATGAAAAACTTTATAGCAATTCTATTTACAGGAGTTGTAATGACCTGTTACGCTCAGGAATTTGAAATTTCGGCAGAATTAAGACCTCGTTATGAATATAGGCATGGCTATAAAACGTTAATTCCAAACGATGCTGAAGCTGCAAATTTTATATCCCAACGAACACGTTTAAATTTAAAATTTACTTCTGAAAAAATTCAGGCCTTTGCTGCCCTCCAAAACATAAGGGTTTGGGGAGACATTGCTACCTTATCTGCTTCTGACAAGAACGGAACAGCTGTTCATGAAGCCTGGGCTAAACTCTACCTGACATCTAACTTTTTTTTAAAATTAGGGAGGCAAGAAATTGTTTATGATGACCAAAGGATTTTTGGAAATGTGGACTGGGCACAACAAGCCAGAAGTCATGATGCCCTTATAGCATCTTTTAAAGGAACTAATAACGGACATTTAGATTTTGGATTCGCATTAAGTTCTGAGGAAGAAAGTCTGTTTAAAACAAATTATGAAGTAAACAATTATAAAAACTTTCAATATTTATGGTATCATAATCAACTTAAAAACACAAGTATAAGTTTATTATTTTTAAACCAAGGACTTAATTACACTGATAATCTTGAGCAAAAAATAAGTTATAACCAAACCATAGGAGCCAGACTAACTTATAATAAAGATTCATTTGGTACTGATGCTTCCGCATACTTGCAAACTGGTAAAATTGCTAGCTCTCATTTAAACGCATACAATATTGCTGCAAATGTATATTATGATTTTACAAATCATTTTAATCTGGCAATAGGTTTTGAATATCTTTCAGGAACAAACAACAATTCTAATGCTTCAAAAATAAGCTCATTCAATCCTTGGTATGGAACCAATCATAAATTTAATGGTTTAATGGACTATTTTTATGTTGGAAATCATATAAATTCTGTTGGTTTGACAGATATCAATGCCTGTTTATTTTTTCATAAAAATAAATTCAGTGGTAAACTTATGCCTCATATTTTTTCTGCTGCTGCCAAAGTGTTTGATGACTCTGGAAATGAAATGAACCAATCTTTAGGTACAGAATTGGATTTGGTTTTCACTTATAATTGGATTAAGGATGTTAATTTTCAGTTTGGATACTCTCAGTTATTTGCTACTAATACGATGTCAATCCTAAAGGGAGGTAATAATAATGCTACTAATAACTGGGCTTGGTTTATGATAACCATAAAACCTACCCTATTCAAAAATTCAATTTTCAGTAATTAACTATAATATTAACCCTTCACCAATGTTATTTTAAAGTCATTTATAACGTTTATTTTCTATTTAAACATATTTTAAACCACCTATAATCTAATCAACTTAAAGACTTTAATTTACTGCCGTAGACTTAATATAATGTATTAGAATGAAAAGAATACCTAAAGGTAATAAGCCACTAAACAAAAATAATAATAAATAATAGTTTGAAATTACCCCTATACCAAGGTAAAACCTAACACCTTGAATTAATAAAATTATTTCAGTCAGTACAAATCCTGAAAGAAAACTATACAGACCTAATTTTAATGACGCTGAGGGTTTCTGATTACTATAAAGAAACGCAAAAAGAAAACCTGTGATCACTCCCAGCATCACTAAATGAATAAAACCAATAACAAAGTTACGATGCATGAAAACAACTTCGGAAAATTCAGGATTCAGCGTTACTCCTTGGAAAAGAATTTTCAGTGCAAAACAAAAGACGCTAAAATAATACAGCGTGACAATGAGTTTAGATTGTCCCTTTAAGGCTTTTTTCATCTTGAATTTTATCAGTTTTATAAACAAATACAGGGTTAGTAATTGAAGTAGAACCCCTAATATATTTATATAAATTAAAATCGGATGCGGAGCAAACCATTGCACAGGTAAGGCAAAAGTAAGTATTGTTGATATAATCAATAATTTAAAAAAGTTTTGAAATAGTATAGAATCTTCAATTCTAACTAAATAAAATAACAAAGCTAAAACTGCAATTAAAAACCATCCATTAAATTGAAAGTGTAAAAAGAATTGAATAGCAATCTGGTAAAACGCCGAAGCCTGGCCTAATACCCCTACAGCTGGCCCCAAACACCACACTCCTATAGTAGAAATCAGCATAAACACTAAGGCTATTTTTAGCAATAATAGAGTCGTTACAGATGTTACCTTATGATATTTCCATACTAAATGCACAAAGTAATATGAACAAAAAATGTGTAGGGTTGAAAAAGTAATGGAAATAGCTGCATAACCCTGAAAAGGAAAACTAACCATCATACCAATAACAGCAATTTCAGTCACCCAGAATAGTCTATTATATATCGGCCGTTTATCGGGAATAAAATAATAAACAATAAAAGCATATAGTATTAAATACACCCAACCTAACATGGCCACATGTGAATGGGCATGCGTTAAAAACCGATAATTTAATCCTATGGGGTCTAAAAACGAATAACGAAGCGCCACCCCCATTAAGGCAGCAATCAGAAAATTTATCAGACAAACGATAATTAGTTTTTTTTGCATAAAAATGTGTAAAAGACTTAAAATTAAGAAATCCTATATTGTTTTAAGACAAACAACATAGGATTTCTATTCGACAATTAAAAATCAATATTAACAAAATCTATTTTCTAGTCTCTCGGCTGCTGGAAATAAAATATTGTTCTCTAAATGGATATGTAAATGCAAATCTTCCTCAAATTCCTGGAGCATCGCAAATGTCACTCGATACGTATTACAAGCATCGGTTGGTGGCGTGTAATTATCTGTAATCTCAGCAATTTTTCTAAATCTCCCCCCTTCATTGTCGTGCTCCTGCATCATCATGGCAATTGGGTTCTTTACTGTACCAAATCCGGGAGCCTCTATTGCGGTATTGCCTAATTCAGCTTTAACTAATTTCTTTACAAAAGGGAATAATACCAATTCTTCTTTTTTCATGTGCTGAGATAATTCTCCTGCCGATGCTGTGAACAACTCATTTATTTCAAAAAGTTCTGGATGCCTTTCGCCATGTACCCGGCATAGTTTATCTAAAAACTGCTTTAAAATTGGAGTTTTCTCTTCAACATAACGATGATGTTTTTTTTCAATATAATCTACAAGCAAATCTAAAGGCCAGGATTTATAATCGATGGTTTGGTTGCCTTGTGTATTTAAAACCTGCTCCAAACGATGCACTAATTCATTGGTTTCAATGCCATTTTTTTCACATACATCTTCCAGAGTTCTATTACCTCTGCAGCAAAAATCAATGCCATATTGTGTAAAAACTGCAGCTGTTCTAAAATCTTCAGCAACAAACTCTCCTACTTGTTTTTGTGTTATCGTACTCATAATACCTATTTTTAATTTTTCTGTGTTATTTTATTTTTTAAAGTTAAATCGAATACAAACCAACAGGTTGAAACAATACCTACAGCAAAAATGATATCCCCAATGGTTCTTAACCACTTTAATGTAATCATCGTTGGGTCTTGCATTAATTCTGATGAACGAGCATACCACATACCGTGTTCAATACTTTCTATAGCTTGCCATATCCCCATAGGTAGTAAACTAAGTAAAGCCATTCCTAATAATCCCAGATTTAACGACCAGAATGTGATTTTTAGCAACTTATTATTCCAGCTTACATTTCTATATAAACTACGGAGCACAAACAGCATTAAACCAATGCCTAGCATACCGTAAACACCAAATAAAGCAGTGTGCCCATGTAATGGTGTGGTGTTTAATCCTTGAACATAGTATAATGCAATAGGTGGGTTAATGATGAATCCGAAGATACCGGCTCCTAAAAAATTCCAAAAGGCAACGGCAATCATAAAGTAAATAGGCCATTTATAATCTTCCAACCATTTTGTAGCTTTTGATAATTTATAATTGTGATATGCCTCGTAACCAATTAAGGTTAATGGAACAACTTCTAAAGCACTAAATGTAGCACCTAAAGCCATTACAGCTTTTGGCGTTCCGGTAAAATACAAGTGATGGAAGGTTCCTAAAATACCACCTGACATGAAAATGATGGTCGCTAACAGAACGTTTAATGTTGCTGTTTTGGTCTTTAATAATCCCAAACGAACAAATAAAAAGGCAATAACCACGGTTGCAAATACTTCGAAGAAGCCTTCCACCCAAAGGTGCACAACCCACCATCTCCAATATTCTGCCATTGCCAAATTGGTATGTCTGCCCCACATTAAACCCGAAGCATAAAAAAGTGCGATGGCTGAGCAGGATACCAAGAACATGATAATTAAGTTCTTTTCTTCAGTTTTACGCTTTAAAACAGGTAGTAACGGTCTTACCATTAAAGTCAGCCACAAGAACAAGCCAATTAATAAAAATATTTGCCAAAATCTTCCTAGATCTACATATTCGTAACCTTGATGACCAAACCAAAAATTATTAACCAGATTTAGCTTTTGCATTACCCCAAACCATTGTCCGACCATTGAGCCCAGAACTATTATTAAAAGAGCTATAAACAAAAAGTTAACTCCGAATTTCTGAAACTTAGGATCTTTACCGGAAACCGCCGGAGCAATGTACAGTCCTGTAGCTAACCATGCTGTAGCAATCCAGAAAATAGCTAATTGGGTGTGCCACGTTCGGGTTACGGAATATGGTAGTATTTTATCTAAAGCAAAACCATAGAAACCATCCCCTTCAACACCATAATGGGCAGTTACAATTCCTAAAAGCATTTGCAATACCATTAACAAGGTGACTATCCAGAAGTATTTTTTAACTAAATGCATGCTGGGAGTCATACCTTGTTTTAATAATGGGTCTTCTGCTGGTGGGGGCAATGATTCATCTTCCCCAGATTTTACATGATAAAACACCAAGACTCCAATACATAGTATCAATAATATAATACTAACCCCTGACCAAACCATCAAATCCATGGTAGGTACATTTCCTACCAATTCATCTGCCGGCCAATTATGAGTATAACTTATGCTACTGTCTGGGCGCTCGGTTACAGTAGCCCAGGTGGCCCAGAAGAAAAAGGCATTCATTTTATGCATTCTAGACTCATCCTTAATGGTGTTTTCAGGAATAGCATAATCGGCACGAAGCTTAGCGAATTTTGAATCGTTGGTGAATAATCCTCTATAATAATCACTCAAATAAGTTATAGCCTTAACTCTATTCTCTGAAATAGTAATAGTGTTAGTTGCTTCATTGTAGGTGTTAGTTCTTAAATCGTTTTGTAATCTTACTTTTAAAGCAGCTTGTTCTTCTTTGGTTACATCATCATAATTTGTTCCGAAATTCTCCTTGGCATAAATATTTAAAATATAAGTCGCTTCTCTGTGTAACCAATCTGCTGTCCAATCTGGTGCAACATAAGCACCATGTCCCCAAACAGAACCAACTTCCTGTCCTCCAATACTCTGCCAAATATTCTGACCATCCTTAATTTCAGATTCTGTAAAAATAATGTCACCATTTATAGATATGATGGATTTAGGAATTGGCGGTGATTGTTGGTGAATTTCAAATCCATAATAACCTAATACGCTAAATGAACTGATAATAACTGCAGCAAATAGCAACCATAATTTTCTCTCTTTTTTCATGAATGATTTGTTTGATTAATTTTATTTCGGACAATTTTATCCTATTTTATATTAAAATTTTTTTCATATTTATATTAAACAAAAACTCAGTTTAATTAAGATATTTTTATCCTAATTGAAAACAAATTTTTTAACGTCGTAAAAAGGTATCTCCTTGTTTAATATCTAAAGCCAAATCTTCTAAATTTGTTGATTCTAACATTGTCTTAAGTTCATCTCTAACGACTTTAAATTTATCATGCATTGGACATGGACGATCTTCGTCACAAGCATGTAAACCAAGTCCACAACCTTTATAGATACTGTCTCCATCAATAGCATCAACTATATCAGCTAATTTAATTTCTTTTATTCGATGTTTGTCCATTTCAAAACCTCCATAGGCTCCCTTTACAGAACTTACAATATTATTTCTTACCAAAGCCTGTAAAATCTTAGCTGTAAATGCTGTTGGAGAATCAATTTCTTCCGCAATTTCTTTAGGACTCACTCTTCTTCCCTCAAAAGAATTAAGTGCTATAAAAATGGATGCCCTAATGCCGTATTCGCAAGCTTTTGAAAACATATTTTAAATTTACGGTGCAAATATAATTAAGATGCCTTAATTAAGATAAAAATATCTTAATTAATTTTTATTATTTTTAAATCGAAGTTCACCCAACTCAATTCCAATAGCTGTTTTAGCCAATACTGTAAAAACAAAAGCGCCAAGTGCCCAAATCCCAAGAGTTACCCCTATTTCTACTCCCGTAGGGGTGTATTCTGCAATCTTTCCGTAGGGTCCTGGAATAAATCCAGGAACGATTAACCCAAACCCTTTTTCTATCCAAATAGCGACAAACAAAATAAAACACGAAAAATATAGTATTTTAGGATTATTACGTAGCTTATGAAACGTTAGCAATACGGTTGCTAATACATTTAATGGTATAGCCGTCCAAATCCATGGCAATAAAGCATCTTTTCCGTGTAATCCAAAAAACAAATAATAAGCACTCTCGCTATGATGCGTTGGTGCATAAAATTCTTTAAATAACTCTGAAATTAGCATAATAAGATTTATCTGTGCCGCAACGGTAACAACCATTGCAATCTTTTTCAAAGTCTTATCCTCTATTTTAAAAGCTGTAAAATTTCGAATTATAGCCAACACAAGAATAATTAATGCTGGCCCCGCAGCAAAGGCCGAAGCTAAGAACCGAGGCCCTAACAAGGCATTATTCCAAAAAGGACGCGCTTGTAGTCCTTGATACAAAAAGGCCGTTACCAAATGTATTCCTACAGCCCAAAAAACCGATAAAATAGCCCCAGGAACATACACCTTAGACTTCGCTTCTTTACCCTGATAATGTCTGAATAAAATATAAAAAGGAATAGTGATATTTAAAAACAAATACCCATTTAACACAATAACATCCCATGTAAGCATAGAATTAGGAAAATTAAAAACCCCGAGACCCGGTATCATATGCCAAAGCACCGAAGGTCCTCCCATATCAGCTATTACAAATGCTAAACACATAATTAAGGCGGCCACAGCCAATCCCTCTCCTATAAGAACCGCTTGTTTAAAATCGACATCGTGTAAAACATATGTTGGCATTACCAACATAACAGCCGCTGCTGCCACACCAACCAAAAAAGTGAAATTAGAAATATACAAACCCCAACTTACGCGGTCTGTCATTCCTGTAACACTTAACCCTTCATTAAGTTGTATGGAATAGCAATACATGCCAACAAGCATCATAAACGTTAAGAATCCCATCCAGATATGATACTTAACAGTGCCATGTGTTACAACATCAAAGCTATCTTTTACTAAACTTCTAAAGACCTTTAATTGTTTCATTTTTCAATTATATTTTAGTCATTTGCGGATTTCCTTCATTTTTAATTAATCCATAAAATACCAGAACTTAGGTTCGGTACCCAAATCTTCTTTTAGTCTGAATACTTTTTTATTTTCAAGCACCCATCGAATGGTACTATTAGGATCTAATAAATTCCCAAATATGCGGGCGCCCGTTGGACAGGCCTCTACACAAGCTGGATTTTTTCCTTCTCTTGAGCGCTGCACACAAAAGGTACATTTTTCCATTACCCCTTTTTTACGCATTCTATTTCCTAAATAATGCTGATTATGATTTACCTCTTCTTCTGGCACTTCGGGTTTACTCCAATTAAATCGGCGACCATCATACGGGCAAGCAGCCATACAATAACGACACCCCACACACCAGTCGTAATCGACAACCACTAAACCATCATCTTCTCGCCAGGTGGCTTGTACAGGACATACCTCAACACAAGGCGGATTATCGCAATGAAAACACTGCGTTCCCAAATAAAAATGACCTTCAGCCGGAACTTCATGATAATAGTTATCATCAGCTTCATCAAATTTTAATCCTTCTCCGTCTTTCATTTCATGAATACGGATATATTGCATTTGAGAATTTCTATCTTGATTATTTTCTTTTACACAGGCGCTCACGCAATCCATATACCCCTGACATTTAGAAATATTAAAGGCGTACCCAAACAATACATCTTCTTCAGCATTTTTAGAAGACATACTAATTGTTTTTCCTGTACGCAGTTGATAAGAACGCACCAATCTATCTACAGTATTCTTTTTCTCATCATCGGTCATTAATTTATAATTCCCTTTAAACTGCTCCTCCCAATCAATTTGTGCTTTTTCTTTACTTTCATCGCTACTTAACATACTACAGGAGGTATTAACAGCTCCTGCCCCAATCAATAAACTTGCTGCCAACTTTCTAAAAGCAGTACGGCGATCCATTTTTACATCGAAAACCTGATCAAATCCATCCTTTTCTCTTTCATCTCCAATAGAAGCATTCACGGCAGCATGATAAAATTCTTCTTCAGACATTTCTGCATCATTTGAATGAGAACCACAACCACCCGAGGTTTTACCGCAACCGCAAGTACCCGAATCATCATTTTGTTTTCTGCTCAGATTTAATGAAAACCATTTTTTGTTACTTCTACTCATACCTTAACTATTTTAAACTTCTAATGCAGCTACTCTCTTTCTTTTACTTTTTGTGTATTGAAACGCGCCGGCCATCTACTTTCAAAATGTGGCTGATGCGGATTATGACAATTCACACACGTCATAGATGCTCGTGGTGGTGCCCAGCCTCCAATTCGTTTACCATGCGCTCCGCCTTTCCAATCTTCAAATTGTTTTGAATGGCACTGGCTACATAGATTATAACTATTATCAAAATCGATGCTCATTCCTGTTACACTGCGCAACTCATCCATATTGGACGGATTATGACATGTTACACAATTCATAGCTTTCTCGTTTGCATGTACTATCTTAATATCCCAATGCGCCTTTTTAATATCGCCTTCTTGCATCTCTGCCAATGGTTTTGAATGACATTCGGTACAAGCATATAATTTAATCTGATTTTTTCTTTCTGGTATTAAGAAGGTATGTCCACCTTCTGAAATCAGAATCGTATCTACCCCTTCCAAATAGTTCTCTGATGATAAAGATACTCCTTGATAATGCTCTCCTTCAGCCTCAATTTTCTCCATAACACCATGGTATTTATCTTCATGTTTACATGAAAAAAACACCATGCAAAAAACAATAAGACATAAGCTTCTATTTACAAAAAGGCTACTACTCATCATAATTACTTATTCTTTTAAATTCCCCAATATCTCTCGTTTCTTTATTATTAGGCACATGACATTGTCTGCAATTTACACGTTCTGGATGTGTAACACGAATCTCTTTTGGAGCTGCTGGCCCTGCATGACAAGCCAGACAATTTTCATGCATTTGAATTTGATGCGGAATAACTGGAGGACTACCATCTAAAGCATTATTTACACCCACTTCGGGAGCTTTTATTTTATGAAAATTAGTTTCTTCAAACAAAGATTCTGTTACCTGCGCTACATGACATTGACGACAATTCACCATTTCAGGATGTGGCGTTACTGGAGCATAAGCATTAAATTTATCGACAAAACCTCCATTTTGATGGCATTTTAAACAGATATTTTCACCCATACCACGCTCACTGGCCACCGGATGCGGAATACTGGGTGGTGCACCGTGAAATGCTCTGTTGTTATAAAATGTTTCTAATGTACGCTGATGATTTTCATCGACTGGCATATTGACGTAATCTAAAGCAAATTTTGAACGCTCAAAAACCCCAATCTCTGAAGGGATTATTGGCATTGGATTTTCATTTTCAATTGGAATGTAAGCTTCCTCCTGCCCTTCACGATAACTAATATTCCAGACCGCAACAAATGCCAGAAATAATATTAGAAACAAAGATATTATACCTATTCGCTTCATACTTTTTCTACTTTAACGGCACATTTTTTATAATCGGGTTGCTTTGAAATCGGACAAAAAGCATCGAGTGTTACATCGTTTATTAACATATTTTCATCAAAGAAAGGCACAAATACCTGATTGCGCTCCGGAACGCCACGCTCATTAACCGATGCTGGTAAAATAATTTCACCGCGTCGCGTCGTTAATTTAATTCGATCACCCGTTTGTATCTGCATTTCTTTGGCTTGCTCCGGATTCAACTCCACATACGCATGTGGCATGGCTTTATGCAACACTGGAATTCTTCTCGTCATAGATCCTGTATGCCAATGCTCTACAACACGTCCGGTGCATAACCAGAACGGGTAATCATCATCAGGAATTTCAGGAGCCGGTTCGTATGGTCGTTGCCATATAATAGCCTTTCCATCCGGGTTTCCATAAAAATGAAATTGCTCACCATTACTACAAGCCGGATCGTAATCGGCATTAAATCGCCATTTTGTAGATTTCCCATTCACATAAGGCCATTGTGCTCCAGGTTCGGCTTTTAAAACTTCTAAAGGCGCCATAGCGTGCTTATTACCTTCATGATGCCTTCTATACTCATTGTAAATTTCTTCTATATGAGTATCTTCATTATAATAGAATTGTTTTTCGTAACCTAAACGTTTAGCCACCTCAACAATTTGCCAGGTATCACTCATAGCTTCACCTGAAGGTTCTATCATTTTTTCAAAATATTGAGTACGACGCTCCGAATTTCCATACATCCCCTCCCGTTCTATCCACATGGCAGAAGGCAAAATTACATCTGCAATATCGGTTGTTGGTGTTGGGTAAATATCTGAAACCACAATAAATCGACCTTCTTTTTCACAAGCATCGCGATAACGCTTCAGTTTTGGCATAGTCACCATAGGATTCGTTACCTGAATCCACATAAACTTAATATCTCCCCTATCTAAAGCTCGAAACATCTCTACGGTATGGTAAGATGGTTTTGCTGGAATATTTTCTGCTGGAACATCCCAAATTTTTGCGGCAAACTCTCTATGTTCTTTATTTGTTACAACGCCGTGAGGTAATTTGTGTGTTAGCGTCCCAACTTCTCGAACTGTACCGCAGGCACTGGGTTGTCCTGTTAACGAAAACGGACTATTACCCGGTTCTGAAATTTTCCCTGTAAGTAAATGGATATTATAAACTAAGTTATTAATCCAAGTCCCTCTGGTATGCTGATTCATTCCCATACACCACAGAGACATAACCTTCTTATTAGGATCTCCATAATAAGAAGCCATGTATTTTATATCTTTAGCTGAAACCCCTGAAATTTTTGCTACTTTTTCAGGCGTATAATCTTGTAAAAAAGTTTTAAAGGCTTCAAAAGTGATTCCCTCTGGCTTATCGTCAAAGCTGTAATGATCTTCTAAGCCATAGCCCATATTGGTAAGTCCCTTTTTAAAATTACAATGCTTTTCAACAAAAGACTTATTCACCCAGCCATTATTAATAATTTCATAGCAAATCGCATTAGCCACTGCTAAATCTGTTTGTGGCTGAAAAATAATAGACCTATCTGCCGCCATACTGGTACGCGTTGTACGCGTTGCAAAATCGATAATCTTAACTCCGCGTTTTAATCGCTGATCTAACAACCTAGAGAATAATACCGGATGCATTTCTGCCATATTATTACCCCAAAGCACAAAAACATCAGCATGATCTATATCATCATAGCAGCCCATGGGCTCATCAATACCAAAAGAAGTCATAAACCCGGTAACCGCACTCGCCATACACAAGCGCGCATTAGCTTCTACATTATTTGTACCAATACACCCTTTAAATAGCTTAGAGGCTACATATCCATCAGGAATAGTCCACTGTCCCGAACCGTAAATAGATACTGCATCTTTTCCATGGTTACTTATAGTCTCTTTCATTTTAGAAGCAATTAAATCAAGTGCTTCTTTCATAGAGGTTTCTACATACTTCCCGTTTTTCTTAATCAAGGGTTTTGTTAATCGATCTTTACCATAAATAGATATCACAGAATGGTAGCCTTTAACACAACACAAGCCTTTGTTAACAGGAGATTTAGGGTCTCCTTTTACCGCAACTGCTTTGCCGTTATCAATACCAATTAAAACACCACAACCTACACCGCAAAATCTACAGGGTGCCTTTTTCCAATCTAAATTTGCATTTTCAGGAAGATTCCTTTCTTGTTCTTCCGCAAATAAAATCCCTGGAAACATAGTGGCTGCAGCCGTCATAGCCGACATAACGGCCATTTTTTTTATAAATTCACGTCGGTTGGTTAAGGAGGTATACATACTTAATTACTTTTAGGTGTATCGAATCCTGAAACCATTGCTAAAAGCTTTAAGCTTTCAATGGCCTCGATTTTTTCTTTTAATATATCGTCTTCGGTATTGTTATTTGTTTCAGTAACTACGATTACCAAATCATTATTTTCAGCAGGAATGACTTCGCAACTACTAATAGAACTAAGTTCATGAACTAGCTCTTGTTTTTTTCCTTGGTGCGGATGAGCGAGGTAACTTTTAATTGGCATAATGCATCTATTTAAATAGGACATAAAAGTCCTCTAAGTTAATCTAAAAAAATTAATTTTCATCATCTATTTTCAATTTACAATCAATATAAATAAATATAAATCAACTCTTTAAATAAAACACATATAAACTTAAACAAAAATATGTGAAGTAATTACTAATCCATTTTAGACAATTTAGTTATAAGGCAACCTTTGATTTACCATAAAACACATTTATTTTCAGTAATTTTAATCGAGAGTTTTAAAACGGGTATTTAGAAAATTAAAAGAATAAACCTCATCATATATTTAATCTAAAAAATTCTCTATATAAGCGTGATTGTAAAACTAAGGGGGGTAAAGCAAGAGGGTAACACGCTAAAGCGATGTTACGGTTTTCATTCCTCTCGGAAGTCCTATAAATACTAAGATTTTAAAATTTGCTTTATTTTATAGTCTCTCATTATTTCGTAAAAAATGCGCTCAGACCAGTAAAATCAACGATTTTTTTACTAAAAAATGAGTTTTATGAGCTCATTTATGCTTTGATTAATAATTCTTCTTTATTTTCATAAGCATCCTTTTTTAATTTATAAAGATGTATTTTATATAAAAAACAATTTCCTTTCAATACACTCCCGTGACCTTTCGAGGAGCGCATTGAAAGGAAATTCATTCTAAGACTAAAAAATATTGTTTGAGGCAATTTCTAAATCTCAGCTGTTCGTTTTTCCAGCTTTTGATGTAGACTTCCCATATCTTCACTAATTTTACTCTCTACTACTCTTGCATAAATCTGAGTCGTTGATAATTTAGTATGTCCTAATAATTTTGATACCGTTTCAATCGGCACTCCGTTAGAAAGCGTTACAGTTGTAGCAAAGGTGTGCCTAGCTACATGAAAAGTTAAATTCTTTCTAATTCTACATACATCAGCAATCTCTTTTAAATAAGAATTCAATTTCTGATTAGAAATACCTGGAAAAATGGTTTTCTTCGAGACAGATTCAGGATGACTTTCATACTTTTTAATAAGTGCTAAAGCTTTTTGTAATAAAGGTATTTTAATAGGAACATTGGTTTTCTCTCTTTGTGAGTGTATCCAAAGCTTACCATCAATACCTAAACACAAATCATTAGGAGTTAATTGCATTACATCTCCGTACGACAGCCCCGTATAGCAGGCAAACACAAAAAGATCCTTTATCAATTGAAGTCTGGCAATATCAAAAGATTTATTTTCTAAAACTTCTAATTCTTCAGCCGTTAAAAAGCAACGCTCCTTTTTATCATATTTGGCTTCAAACTTCATAAAAGGGTCTTTGACTATCCATTCCATTTTAAAAGCTAAACTTACCAGTTTTCTTAAGCGTTCGATATGCTTCATAACTGTATTATTGCCCATATTATCCTGAGCTTTTAAAAACCGCTCAAAATCAATAATGAATTGATAATTTAACTCAGATAGATACATATCGGTTGTACCATATTTCAATTTTAAGAACTTAAAAATGTATTTGTGTGTTGTAAAATAGTTCTTTTGGGTACCCCACCGCAAAGTGGACTTCATATGGATATTATGATAATCAATAATATCCGTTAATGCCTGACGAGAGTCATCCTCTCCAAAGTATTGGGATTTAATAATACTGGAAGTAATGAGTTTACCATCTCTTTTTAATTTTTGATAAACCTCGAAGAGATCGACATTAACCTGCTTTAGAAATTCATTGAGTAATTTAGCTTCATCACCTAAGCCTTTTAGTCGACTTTTATTAGAATCCCATTCCGAAACAAGGACTTTTCGTTTTAAGGATAGTTCGGCTCGTTTACCATTAACTGTAATACGAGCATAAAGGGGTGCTTTTCCGTTTTTGATACTGGATTGTTTCAGCCAAAACAGAACACTGAAAGTTTGTGTGGTTTTCATACACTTTTGTTTTTAAAATTGAACATTAGAAACAAAAGCCAAATCAAATTGCTCGGTTACCTTTTTGACGTTTTTAAATGTGGTAACCGAATAGGTCAATTTTTATTTAAATGAATTCAAATAATATGAATCCCTAAAAACGACAAAACCTTGATAATCATTAAATTACCAAGGTTTTATTACTTATTGATCTCTGATCTAGTCGGGGTGGCAGGATTCGAACCTGCGACCTCCTGCTCCCAAAGCAGGCGCGATAACCGGGCTACGCTACACCCCGAGTATAATGGTTATCACATTACGGGCTGCAAAGATACTCGTTTATATGAAATACACAACCATTTTTTTAAAATTATTTCACCTTTATAAAAACCTAATTTAACTACCTTAGCATTTCCCTAATTTTGACTAAAATTTTGCAATCTTACAAATACTTCATAACGACTTTATTTTTAATTACTAACCTATTTTCAATGGGGCAATCAGTAGGTGTTATTAAGGTTATCGATGGAGATTCTGGTTCTCCCATTTATGATGCCGAAATAAAACATGTTAACAGTAACGATAAACTCTACACAAACCATCAAGGTTTTGTAGAATTACAAAAGTTTGGCCATTATCATATTATAAAATCAGGCTATATCGAGCAGGTTTTTAATATTCAAAAAAACACTACTATAGTTCAGATATTTGCAAACCCCTCCGAATTAAACGAAGTTGTTATAAATGCGAATCAAATTTCTAAACCTTATAAATCTAATTATGCCGCAACCCAAATAATAACTTCTAAGGATATAAAAAGAGGCAATACTATTGAATTTGCTTCTGTACTAAATAGAAGCCCTGGTATTTTCATGCAAAGTGGAGCACTAAATACCAATCGTATAATCATTAGAGGTATCGGATCAAGAAACTTATATGGCACATCAAAAATCCGGGCTTATTTTGGCGACATACCACTTACCACTGGTAATGGCGAAACTACAATTGAAGATTTTGAACTTGGCACCATGGCGCGAATGGAAATTATAAAAGGTTCTGGTTCCAGCATTCATGGTGCAGGTTTAGGCGGTACGATTAATTTAATTCCTAAATCAGCTTTATTAAACGAAACTCGCATCGAAAACCAATTTACAATCGGTTCATTTGGATTGTTTAAAGATTTAATAAATTTAAATTTTGGAACCAGCAAAACCAGTTTCAACACAACGTACAGCTATACATCAAGTCAGGGTTATAGACAAAATAATAAGTATAAAAGACAAAGCCTTACCTTAAATATAAACCACTATTTTAATAAAAAAAACGACATAACTATACTTGGCAGTTTCTCCGATGTTTTAGGTTATATTCCTAGCTCGATAAATGAAGATACTTTTAACAATTACCCAACCCAAGCGGCTCAAAACTGGTTGGATGCTAAAGGTTATGAAGACACCAATCGTGGCATTTTAGGGTTATCGTGGAATCATCAATATAGCGAAAAGCTAACGCATAAAACCAGCTTATATACTACAGCACTAAAAGCTTTCGAACCTAGACCTTTTAATATTCTTTCTGAAGAAGCCATAGCCATTGGTATACGTTCGCGATTTCTTGGAAATTACAAAAATTTTAACTGGACTCTTGGAGGTGAATTTTTCAACGATTTTTACACATGGAAAACTTTTGAAAATAATTATCAAGACTTTCCAGAGGGATATGGCAGCGTTAAAGGCAACTTACAATCGAATTATAAAGAAAAACGATATTATTACAACTTTTTTTTTGAGGCTAATGTCAACATCACCCAGCAAACAGAACTTGCTTTTGGCTTAAATTTTAACGAAACATCGTATCATCTTATTGACCGATTTCATGCTGGCTCAGAAAATAACCAATCGGGCAGATATTCTTTTAAACCTATATGGTCTCCTACTTTTGGAATTACCCATAAACTATCAAAAAATAGTAATTTGTTCGCTAACGTAAGCCACGGATTTTCTCCTCCAACCACAACAGAAACATTGCTACCTAGTGGATTAATTAATCAGCAAATTAAACCAGAAACGGGATGGAATTATGAAATTGGCACTAGAACAATCCTATTAAACAATAAATTAAATGGCGAAATTTCGGTCTACCGAATGGCTATAAGCAACTTACTAGTGGCTCGAAGAACAGGTAATGACGAATACATTGGAGTAAATGCAGGCAAAACTACGCACGACGGTTTAGAATTACAGATCAATTTTAAAGCCGTGAATTCTGAATCCTTAAATGTATCCGTTTTCTCGAATTACAGCTTAAATCATTATAAATTCAAAGAATTTATAGACGGCAATAATAACTTTTCGGGAAATGATTTAACAGGAGTTCCTGATGAAGTTATAAATTTAGGAATAGATATAAATTCGCATCATGGCATTTATGGAAACATTAATTTTCAGCATGTTGGACAAATACCTATGAATGACGATAACAGCCTTTTTACAAAATCATATAATTTAGTTAATTGTAAATTGGGTTGGTTAAAAAACCTTAATAAAAAATTAAATATAGATGTTTATTTAGGCATAAATAATATATTTGATAAAGCCTATGCATCCCAAATTCTAATTAATGCAACAGGTTTTAATGGGAGTCAACCCAGATATTATTACCCTGGATATCCTATAAATTTCTATTCAGGTTTTAATTTAAATTACAAAATCAATTAAAACGGAAACCAAATGAAACTTTTTAACATCTTAATAATTTTAGTCATTACTTATACCTCTTGTGCGCAGCAAGCAGAATCTGAGGTAAAAGCTGAAACATCAACCGATGTCAATTATACAGCAGAACTCATTGTTCCTGATTTAAATATAGCCTGGGGTATGGATTTCCTTCCTGACAACAGCATTCTTATTACAGAAAAAACAGGCGAACTCATACACTTCAAAAATGGTAAAAAAATCACAATAAATGGGATTCCTGATGTTTATGTACGTGGACAAGGTGGGTTTATGGATATTAAATTACATCCAGATTATAAAAACAATGGATGGATCTATTTTTCATATGCTTCCTCAGAGGGTGAAGGTGAAGGTGGAAATACGGCCATTATGCGCGCCAAATTAAATGGCACAAGTTTAACCAATGTGGAGCAACTTTATAAAGCAACACCAAATACAAAAAAAGGACAACATTTTGGTTCGCGAATTGAATTCGATAACGATGGTTATTTATATTTTTCCATTGGAGAACGCGGTCAACGCGATGTTAACCCCCAAGATATTACCCGAGATGGTGGAAAAATTTATAGATTGAACGATGATGGTTCTGTTCCAAACGACAATCCGTTTATTGATACAGCCAATGCGAAAACAGCAATTTTTAGTTTTGGTCACCGAAATCCGCAAGGCATGATAAAACATCCTGAAACAGGAGCTATCTGGACACATGAACACGGCCCGAAAGGTGGCGACGAAATTAATATTATTGGCAAGGCTAAAAATTATGGCTGGCCGGTAATTTCATATGGTCTTAACTATAGCGGTACTAGTTTTACAGACATCACAGAAAAAGAGGGCATGGAGCAACCTGTATTTTACTGGGTACCCTCTATCGCCCCAAGTGGTATGACATTTGTTTACTCTGGTAATTACCCAGACTGGGAAGGTAATTTATTGGTTGGCGCCTTAAAATTTCAATATTTAGAGCGCTTAGTTCTGAAAAATAATCAAGTTATTAAACGCGAAAAACTTTTCGAAAACATCGGTCGGGTTCGTAATGTTAAATCTGCACCAGATGGCTATATATACCTAAGTGTAGAAGGCAAAGGCATTTATAAAATCGTACCTAAAATCTAAATACCTATCAATATAACATGAAATTCACCCTACTTTGCATCATTTTTACAGCAGTATCATTTACGTCATATTTTAATCAAAAATCCCCATTGGAAGAAAGCATGGAGCGTGGTAATGAAATTTACATGGACTTTTGCATTAATTGTCACCTACCCAATGGTGAGGGTGTAAAAAATGTATATCCTCCATTGGCAAAATCAGACTTTTTAATAAAAAACCAAGATGCCAGTATTAAAGCCGTAAAATATGGCATGAATGGAGAAACTAAGGTCAATGGTGTGGTTTATAAAAACATTATGGCTCCACTAGGCTTGTCCGACGATGAAGTTGCCGATGTCATGAACTACATTAATAATTCCTGGGGCAATGCCGTAAAAAAAATGGTTACAGTAGAGGCTGTTGAAAAAATTAAAAAATAAATATATCACTTTAATTGTGTTTGATTTCTTTAAATTTGTAAAAGGCTAATCAAACATAATTACACATGCTTATTATAGGAATTGCTGGCGGAACTGGATGTGGAAAAACAACCGTTGTAAACCAAATAATTAACGAGCTACCAAAAGGTGAAATAGGTGTAATTTCTCAAGATTCTTACTATCAGGACACGACGCATTTAAGTTACGATGAGCGCATTAAAATAAATTTTGATCATCCGAGGTCGATAGATTTTGATTTACTGGAAAGTCATCTTAAAGATCTTAAAAACGATAAACCAATTCATCAACCAGTCTATTCGTTTGTAGAACACAACCGTACGGGTGACACTATTTTAACACACCCCAGAAAAGTTATGATTGTTGAGGGCATACTCATTTTAACTAGTCCTGAAATCAGAAACATGTGCGACATAAAAATTTTTGTTCATGCCGATTCCGACGAACGACTAATACGCCGATTAAAACGCGATATTTCTGAAAGAGGTCGAGATTTAGACGAAGTGCTAAGTCGTTACCAAAACACTTTAAAACCGATGCACGACCAATTTATTGAACCCATGAAAGAATTTGCAGACATCATAATTCCAAATAACAAGTACAATACGGTGGCCGTTGATATTGTGCGAACTATTATAAATAACCGACTATAAATATGGCGTTTTTTAAACATAAGATATTTAAACCGTTTAAAAATATTTTTGTTCTTATCATCACGCTTTTCGTGGTGTGGATGCTTTTTTTCGATGCCAATTCTTGGTTAATTCACCACGAATTAAACTCTGACATTAAAGATTTAGAGGCAGAAAAAGAATACTATTTAAAAGAAATTGAAAAAGATAAAAAAGCCTTAAAAAAACTAAGCAACGAAGATGGTTTAGAAAAATTTGCACGTGAAGAATATTACATGAAGCGTGACAGTGAAGAAATATTTATCATCGAATATGAAGACAGCTTAAAAACTAAAAACAATGAGTAACGCATTATTTAGCGAATTTGATCCTGTTTCCGATAAGCAATGGAAACAAAAAATTCAATTCGAGCTAGATGGCGCCGATTATCAATCTCTTGTCTGGCATTCTAACGACGATATTTCAGTTAAACCCTTTTATACGGCGAACGACATAAATGACCGAATGGTAATTCCAAAAACCAGGTCAACCAAATGGCGCATTTGTGAAACTGTTTTTGTAAATGACGTCGTAAAGGCAAACCGAAAAGCTTTAAAAAGTATTAAACAAGGCGCTGAAAGTTTGCTATTTATTATTCCAAACAAAGAACATGACATTAATCGATTATTAGAAAACTTAGATAATGAGGGACTAGAGCTACATTTCGATTTGCATTTTTTAAATGAAGATTTCGTAAAAACGCTTTTAAATTCTGCTACTAAAAGCAAAATATATGTACATACCGATTGCGTTGGTAAGCTAGCCAAAACAGGCAATTGGTTTAACAATATGAATTCAGACATCGATAATTTCAAATCGATAGTTAAAAACACTAAAACTATTAGTGTAAACTGTTCGCTATACCAAAATGCTGGCGCAAATATGGTTCAACAGTTAGCCTATTCTCTTGCCCATGCAACAGAATATTTAAATTTTTTAGATGCAGAAATATCTAAAGAAAGTAAACAGAACATTCAAATAATTTTTAATATTTCTATAGGTAGCAATTACTTTTTCGAGATAGCAAAACTCAGAGCACTTAGAATACTTTACGCGTCTTTGGCTTCAGAATTTCAAATGAATGCTACCTGTAAAATTGTAGCAATACCATCAAAGCGAAATAAAACGGTTTACGATTATAATACTAACCTACTTCGTACTACAACCGAATGCATGAGCGCCATTATAGGTGGCAGTGATACCATTTGTAACCTTCCTTTTGATACCGTTTTTCATAAAACCAATGCTTTTAGCCAACGTATTAGTAAAAATCAGTTACTCATTCTAAAACACGAAAGTTATTTTGATAAAGTAGATAATCCAGCTGATGGCGCTTACTATATTGAATCCTTAACCCAGCAATTAGCAGAAAAAGCCTTAAATCTATTTAAGGATATCGAAACTAATGGTGGCTTTTTAAAACAATTAAAAGCAGGAACCATTCAACGGAAAATAAAAGAAAGTGCCCAAAAAGAACAATCACAATTTGATACAGGCGACGAAATTCTGATAGGGATAAATAAATATCCAAATCTTGAAGAACGCGTAAAATCAGAAATTGAGTTGTTTCCGTTTGTAAAAAAACAACAAAGAAAAACATTAGTAGAACCCATTATAGAAAAAAGATTAGCCGAAAAACTAGAACAAAAACGCCTTAACAATGAAAATTAAAAAAACCTATACGTCAATTGCCATTTTATTAATCGCTCTTATTGTAAGTTGTAAACAAAACACAACATTCTCTGATTTCAAATACACCGAAAAACCTGAAACAATTACTTGCGATAATTTAAATTCAGCACTTTACAAAGAAGCCTTGTATGCTTTTGAAGAGGATATTTTAGCGTTCTACGGAAAAAACGAGGCCAATCCTACCCTAATGCAATCCTATTATAAATTTATTAGAGAAGCCAATGGAAAACGTGCTAGGTATTCAGAAATTGCTTCAGAACACACTTTAAAAGTTTTTGAAGCTCTTAAAGATGTAAACGATTTATGGGATGCCAAAAATCCGAACAGCCATTTAAATTATCATAGTGCTTTAATGAATTGTGTGGCAAATAACATTGAAGACGAGCATTTAAAAACAACATTAAATGCATTAATTTCAACCGACTTCATGAGTCCAAAATTATTTGCTACTCCTCTTATAAACAATTATCGTCGTGTGCTTTCGGACAAACATCTATCAACCTACGTGGCATTCGATTTGTATTATTCAAATCTATTTAACCTGAATAAAACCGCTCACTAACCGGATATGTCTAGAAAAAATCTTCAACATATAACTTTAAAAACAGCACCCAAGGCGCAAAACACTGAAGCTAATCACTTTGAAACTGCCGAAGGTATTGCCGTAAAATCAATTTACACAAAAGCTGATATTGAAGATTTAGAACACCTACATTTTGCGGCGGGTTTCACCCCAAATCTTCGTGGGCCATATACCACTATGTATGTTAGAAAACCATGGACCATCAGGCAGTATGCAGGGTTTTCAACAGCCGAAGAAAGTAATGCATTTTACAAAAACAATTTAGCCGCAGGACAAAAAGGCTTATCTGTGGCGTTCGATTTAGCGACGCATCGCGGTTACGATTCCGACCATGAACGCGTTGTTGGCGATGTGGGAAAAGCAGGTGTAGCTATCGACTCGGTTGAGGATATGATTCGTTTATTCGATGAAATTCCATTGGATAAAATGAGTGTTTCCATGACAATGAATGGTGCCGTTTTACCTATTATGGCGTTTTATATTGTTGCTGCTGAAGAACAAGGTGTGAATCTTAATAAACTTTCAGGAACCATTCAAAATGACATTCTGAAAGAATTTATGGTTCGTAATACTTACATATATCCCCCTGAAGCTTCAATGAAAATTATTTCTGATATTTTCGAATACACCAGCAAATTCATGCCTAAATTTAATAGCATCAGCATTTCTGGGTATCATATTCAGGAAGCTGGTGGGACAGCAGAAATAGAACTGGCATTCACACTCGCGGATGGATTAGAATATGTAAGAGCCGGGCTTAATACTGGACTTAAAATAGATGATTTTGCACCTCGCCTATCTTTCTTTTGGGGTATTGGCATGAACCACTTTATGGAAATAGCCAAAATGCGTGCTGCACGCATGCTTTGGGCCAAATTAATTAAACCTTTTAAACCGAAAAATGAAAAATCCTTAAGTTTAAGAGCACATTGTCAAACCAGTGGCTGGAGTTTAACAGAGCAAGACCCTTTTAACAATGTCGCCAGAACTTCTATTGAAGCAACAGCGGCCGTTTTTGGAGGCACACAAAGTTTGCACACCAATGCTTTAGACGAGGCTATTGCCTTGCCTACAAATTTTTCAGCGCGCATTGCACGAAATACCCAATTGCACCTTCAAAGAGAAACAAAAATCACAAAAACGGTAGACCCTTGGGCGGGCAGTTATTACGTTGAAAAACTTACGCACGACATTGCCGAAAAAGCCTGGAGTCTAATTCAGGAAATTGAAGACTTGGGTGGTATGACAAAAGCCATACAGGCAGGTATTCCTAAGATAAAAATTGAAGAAGCGGCAGCAAGAAAACAAGCCCGAATAGATTCTGATCAGGATATTATAATTGGAGTTAATCAATACCAATTAAAACAGGAGGTTCCGATTTCAACCCTCGAGGTAGACAATCAGGCTGTTAGAGAAACACAACTGGAACGATTAAAAAGGTTAAAAGAACATCGAAACACTCGAGAAGTCATCGAAAAACTATCAAAATTAACCGAGGCAGCTAAATTTTGGTTAAATTCAACTCATATTAATGCCAAAAAGGAAAATGATAATTTAAGCTCCGATTTTGATGAGAAGCCAAATCTATTAAACTTAGCTGTTGAAGCCGCTAGAGCGCGTGCCACTTTAGGTGAAATTAGTGAGGCATTGGAAATCGTCTTTGGAAGACATAAAGCACAAACAAAATCTTTTACCGGTGTGTATAGCAAAGAAATACATAATGACGATGCTTTTAATAAAGCAAAAAAACTAGCCGATGTTTTTGCAAAACAAGATGGCAGGCGCCCACGTATTATGATTGCTAAAATGGGACAGGATGGCCATGATCGTGGAGCTAAAGTAGTCGCAACGGCCTATGCGGATTTGGGCTTTGATGTAGATATAGCTCCTTTATTTCAAACCCCGCAGGAAGTTGCAAAACAAGCTGTTGAAAACGATGTTCATATCGTTGGTGTATCTTCTCTTGCAGGTGGTCATAAAACCTTAGTTCCGCAGGTTATTGAGCAATTAAAAACCTATGATCGGGAAGATATTATGGTAATTGTTGGGGGTATAATTCCTAAACAAGATTACAAGTATTTGTTTGACAACGGAGTTACAGCAGTTTTTGGACCAGGAACCAAAATAAGTGAGGCAGCTATTAAAATTTTAGAAATTCTAATCGATTAACAGCTTATTTCCAATTAAAATTAACCATATTTTTTTATTAAAAGCTTCTGTTAACAATTTCCATTTTTATTCCTAATAAATAGTTGTATTTTTACCCCTAATTAAACCAAATCAATTAATGGGTAAAATAATTGCAATTGCTAATCAAAAAGGAGGTGTTGGCAAGACTACAACATCAATTAATTTAGCAGCTTCTCTTGGAGTTTTAGAAAAAAAAGTATTACTTATTGACGCTGATCCTCAGGCAAATGCAACTTCTGGAATTGGAATGGATGTTGAAAGCGTTGAAGTGGGAACCTACCAACTTTTAGAACATTCGCATGCCCCTAAGGATGCCATTGTTAAAACAGACACGCCTAATCTGGATATTATTCCGGCGCATATCGATTTAGTAGCTATCGAAATAGAACTTGTTGATAAAGACCAACGGGAGTACATGCTTAAAAAGGCATTGGTAAACATAAAGGATGATTACGATTATATTATCATAGACTGTGCCCCCTCATTAGGCCTACTTACCTTAAACGCATTAACTGCTGCCGACGCTGTTATTATTCCCATACAGTGTGAGTATTTTGCATTAGAAGGATTGGGTAAACTATTAAACACGATAAAAAGTGTTCAGAAAATACATAATAAAGAATTAGACATTGAAGGTCTTTTGCTTACCATGTACGATTCGCGCTTAAGACTGTCGAACCAAGTTGTTGAAGAGGTTCAAAAACACTTTAACGATATGGTTTTTCAAACTATAATACAACGAAATGTACGTTTAAGTGAAGCGCCGAGTTATGGCGAAAGCATAATTAATTACGATGCGGCTAGTAAGGGTGCGACAAATTATTTAAGTTTAGCTAAAGAAATTATCAATAAAAACGTGTAAAATATGGCTAAGGCAACAAAAAAACAAGCTTTAGGAAGAGGATTATCAGCACTTTTAAAAGATCCTGACAACGATATACAATCGGTTCAGGATAAAGATGCGGATAAAGTGATAGGAAATATTGTTGAATTAGATATAGATTTTATTGAAGTTAACCCCTTTCAGCCACGTACCAATTTTAGTGAAGAGTCTCTTCGTGAATTAGCCTCTTCTGTTAAAGAATTAGGAATTATTCAGCCTATAACCGTTAGAAAATTAGGTTTTAATCAATACCAATTGGTTTCTGGTGAGCGTCGTTACAGAGCTTCAAAACTTATTGGTTTAGAAACTATTCCTGCTTACATAAGAATAGCTAACGATCAAGAGTCGTTAGAAATGGCTCTAGTAGAAAATATTCAACGTCAGGACTTAGACCCGATAGAAATAGCCCTATCTTACCAGCGCCTAATTGATGAAATTAATTTAACCCAAGAACAAATGAGTGATCGTGTGGGCAAAAAACGCTCTACTATCGCTAATTATCTGCGTCTTTTAAAGTTAGATCCAATTATTCAAACAGGGATGCGAGATGGCTTCATTTCTATGGGACATGGACGTGCTCTGATTACTGTTGAAGACCAAACTGCACAACTGGATATTTACGAAAAAATTCTTTCAAATCAACTTTCCGTAAGAAATACAGAAGAACTTGTTAGAAATTACGGTGAAACAAAATCGGTAGAACCTAAACCGAAAAAACAATCTGAAACTGTACCTACATACATAAAAGAAGGCATTGGCGCTTTTTCTGAATACTTTGGTCATAAAATTGACGTTAAAGTATCTAAAAATGGAAAAGGAAAAATTACGATTCCGTTTCATTCAGAAGAAGATTTCAATCGAATAACAAAATTAGTTAAGGGTGCCAAATAAACTTTTAATAATTAGTGCTTTAGCACTTTTGTTTAGTTTGTGTATTTCAGCACAAGATAAAAAGAGCATAGAAAAGGAACTTCCACCTGAAGTTGTTGTTGATACCATAGTGCAAATGCCAGATGAATTTAACCCGTTGTCTCCTGCGCAAGCCGCCTTTTATTCTGCCGTACTACCTGGCTTAGGACAAGCCTACAATAAAAAATACTGGAAAATTCCACTGGTTTATATTGGCTTAGGAACTGGTGTTTATTTTTACATTAATAACAACAAAGAATATAATAGATATCGAGATGCCTATAAAAGTCGCTTAGCTGGTTTTGCGAACGATGAGTTTTATTACGATTCTGAAGGCAACTATCTTGAAACACCAAGAGTTACAACCGAAGGTTTAGAGCGTGGACAAAAATTCTACAGGAAAAACAAAGAAATCTCGCTTTTTGTTATACTTGGAATATACGCTTTAAATATTATTGATGCTAATGTTGATGCACACCTAATGCAATACAATATTGATGAAAATTTATCATTAGCACCACATTATGAATTTAATGAGATTAATGCAACAAATAATCTCGGACTAACATTTAATTTTAAATTTTAATTATGAAAATAGCTTTACTAGGATACGGAAAAATGGGTAAAACCATTGAACAGATTGCTATTAAACGCGGACACGAAATTGTCTTAAAAGTAGACAAGAATGATGACAATTACGATATTACTCAAGCCGATGTTGCTATAGATTTTAGTATCCCAACGGTGGCTTTCAATAATATAACCAACTGTTTAAATAATGGAGTACCTGTTATTTCTGGTACAACAGGATGGTTACAGGATTATGACAAAGCTGTAGCGTTATGTGAAGAAAAAAATGGCGCATTTATTTATGCATCCAACTTTAGCTTGGGGGTTAACATCTTTTTTGAACTAAATAAAACCTTAGCTAAAATGATGAATACATTAAAGCAGTATAATGTTTCGATGGAAGAAATTCATCATACCCAAAAACTAGACGCACCAAGCGGAACAGCTATTACATTAGCTGAAGGTATTATTGAAAACCATAGTGGTTACGATAACTGGAAACTAGATGAGGCAGCTGAAAAGAGCCTTCCGATTGTAGCTAAACGTATAGAAGATGTACCAGGTACACACACGGTTAATTACGAAAGTGAGGTAGACACCATTACCATAGAACATACGGCACACAACAGAAAAGGATTTGCTCTGGGTGCTGTAATTGCCTCAGAATGGATTATTGGCAAAACAGGAATATTTAACATGAACGATGTGTTAAATATTGGTTAACACCTAATAAACAAGTAACAATCAACGAAGGTTTAAATACTAACCTAACAAACAAAACAATTTTGGTATGACATTAATGCAGTGGTTTATTTTTATTCTGATTATTCAGGTAATTCATGGATTAGGAACTTGGAAACTCTACATAAAAGCAGGAAAACAAGCCTGGCAAGCTTTTATACCTGTGTATAATGCTGTAGTTTTAATGCAAATCATAAATCGTCCTTGGTGGTGGACCATTTTATTATTTCTACCTATTGTAAACCTCATAATGTTTCCGGTAGTTTGGGTTGAAACAGCCAGAAGTTTTGGTAAAAACTCAAATATTGATACGCTTTTAGCTATTGTTACTTTAGGCTTTTACACTTATTATTTAAATTATGTTGCACAAATAGAATATATTGAAAATCGTAGTTTAAAGCCAAAAACAGGCACAGGTGATTGGGTCAGCTCTATATTATTTGCTATTGTAGCAGCTACTATAGTTCACACCTATTTTATTCAACCTTTTACCATACCATCTTCGTCTCTTGAAAAATCGTTGTTAGTTGGAGACTTTTTATTTGTTAGTAAATTTCATTACGGAGCCAGAGTTCCGATGACCACCGTGGGCGCTCCTATGGTTCATGATACTATTCCTTTCTTAAATAAGAAATCTTATCTATTCGACGATCATTTTGAGGAAAGAAACACCTCGCTAATTAATAAATTACAACTTCCATATTTACGAATCCCTGGATTTGAAGATATTGAAAGAAACGATATTGTTGTTTTCAATCAGCCTGCCGATACGTTATTGGATATGAACAATTTCCGACCAGATAGAAATTATTATAAACCTATCGACAAAAAAACCAATCTGGTAAAGCGTTGTGTTGGTGTTGCTGGTGATACTTTAGAGATTCGAGATGGTTATGTTTATATCAATGGGGTTAAAAACGTTCTACCAGACCGTGCTCATTTGCAATTTAGTTATTTGGTAGAACCTAAAAATTCGCGCTTTAACCCATTGGTTATGAAAGAGCGTTATGATATAACCGATGGTTTCGGATTTAATGCACCAGGTTCTAACACCTATTATTTTTCAGCCATTTCTGATGAAGCATTAGCGAAGTTTAAAAACCATCCGAATGTACTTAGTATAACCCCTGTAAAAAGACCTAAAGGTGAACCTGATCCTGCCATTTTTCCTCATGATCCTAACTACAATTGGAATGTTGATAATTTTGGCCCTATAGTTATTCCTGAAAAAGGAAAAAGTATCTCTATTAATATTGAAAATTTACCACTTTATAAACGTGCTATAAGTGAATACGAAGGCAACGTGGTAAAGGTTAAAGGAAATCAAATTTTAATTAATGGGAAGCCTAGCACATCGTATACCTTTAAACAAAACTATTACTGGATGATGGGTGATAATCGACACAATTCAATTGATTCGAGATTCTGGGGATTTGTACCTTTCGATCACGTTGTTGGTAAACCTGTATTTATATGGATGAGTTGGGACGGTAAATCACCAAGGTGGGAACGTTTCTTTACTACGGTTAGCGGAGAAGGAAAAGCTACGTCATACCTCATTCCATTTTTAATATTACTAGTAGGTTATTTCGTTTACAGTCAATGGAGAGCTCGTAAAAAACAAAATGGTTAATTACTTAGTTTTTTGTTAATCGGACTATTTGTAATTTGTCCTTAGCAAATATTCCATACACCATAGAACTTATGGAAAACATCATTATACATCCAACCTACTTCCCAAGTATTGCCCATTTTGTAGCTATAACCAAGGCAGAATCGGTAACGTTTGAGGTGGAAGATAATTTTATCAAGCAAACCTACCGTAACAGAGCTTATATTTACGGTGCTAATGGAAAACAAACTTTAAATATCCCTGTAATTCACAGCCAGAAAAACCGTCAGAAATATAAAAATGTAGCTATTTTTAACGAAGAAAACTGGCAGAGTAATCATTGGAAATCGCTAATTTCAGCATATCGAACATCTCCATTTTTTGAATATTATGAAGATGAGTTGAAACCACTTTTTGAAGCAAAAGCGGAACATATATTAGATTTTAATTTAAAAAGCTTTTACTCTATTTGCGAATGCTTACAATTAGATCTTGAAGTAAAACAAACAACAACTTTTGAAAAAGAATTGGATTCAAGGACGAAAGATTTCCGATATCTTGTTCATGCCAAAAAAGAACAAATACAGTCATTTGAACCCTACACTCAGGTGTTCGGAGGAAAACATGGGTTCATCTCAAATTTGAGTATTTTGGATTTACTTTTTAATGAAGGACCGAACGCTTTAAATTATCTCGAAAATCAAACTTTAACTACTCTTTAATGTTACAGCTTTTAGCGCATTATGGTTGTCATATTATCTTACCTCTTGTCGTTGCATTATTAAGCTACAAGTCCAATTGGATGTACGCCTATTTTATAATGTTAGCATGCTTTTTAATAGATTTAGACCACCTATTAGCCACCCCAATATTTAGCCCTAATAGATGTAGTATTAATTTTCATCCGTTACATAGTTATTATGCAATTGGTGTTTATTTTTTATTGCTATTTCCCAAAAAAACAAGACTTTTAGGTTTAGGATTGATAATTCATATTTTTTCCGACTTCGTAGACTGTTCTTTTATGTAATTAATTTTGAAGAGCCAAAGTCGCCATAATCGGGTAATGATCGGAATAATGCTCGTTATAAGATTTAAAGCCGTTTACTGCAAATGCATCATCTGCAAAAACATAATCAATTCGAACAGGGAAAAATTTAAAATCGTAAGTACGACCAAAACCATTGCCAGCCTCCTCAAATGCATCGTTTAATTCTCCTTTAATTTTTCGGTAAACATACGAATAGGCTGTATTGTTAAAATCCCCACATATAATCATCTTATATTTACACTGTTTTTTGTGCTTTAAAAACAATTCGGTTTGAAATTGTTGCATTTTAAAAGTTGATCCTACCCTATTAATTAATCGTTCGGAATCTTCTTTTTTTAAACTCTCTATTTCTGTACTTATTCTAAGCGACTCTAAATGAACATTATAAACACGAAACGTATCCTTATGCCTTACAATATCGGCGAAAACAGCATTATTAGAAGTATTAGGAAAAGCAACAGAACCCGAATTAATTATTGGAAATTTTGAAAATATAGCTTGACCATGTTTTAATTTCTTTCCTGATATATTTTCAAACTTATATCTATAATTGGAAAAATCGACTTTTGGATGTGGATGAAACTCTTGAATACATAATATATCGGGAGCCTGTTCATTTATAAACTTAAGCATATTCGATTGCACATGCGAATCATTAATCCAATCATATACGTTAAACAACCTGACATTATAATTCATAACTTTTATATTGTTTTCATCTTCAATCATTTTAGATGATGAAAACTTGTAAAGCGAACCAAAAAACACGTAACCTATTAATAAAACTATTAAGGATAACATAAGTTGTTTTTTAACCTTAACCAACCAATATATTAGGAATAATACATTACAAATGATTAAAAAAGGCACTCCCAAATTAAGCACCGATAACACAGAAAATGTTTTAGGAGGCAAAAAAGGTAAGGCATAAGAAATAAGTAACACTACAGCTAGTATCGCATTTATAAAATAAATAAATTTATTTATAGTGCTAAGGTTTTTCATAGGTATTATAACGTCTTGTAAAGTTTTAGTTATTTACCTGCTCGAAATAAAAACTCTTTTTCTTCTGCTGTAAGACTATCGTAACCACTTTTACTAATTTTATCAAGAATAACATCTATTTTCTTTTGAGTATTAAACTCATTAAAATCGGCTTTAGTATAACCTCCTACTTTACTTTTATTTTTATGTACGGTTTTAAGTGGTCCCTTTCTCGAAAATTTAATATTCGAAAATATATTAACTATACTTTCAAACCCACGTCCAATATCATTTCCTTTTATAAGTTGCTTGGCATAAAAATATCCTAATACTGCACCACCTAAATGAGCCAAATTGCCTCCCGCATTCCATCCAAATAAACCGAAAACATCTAACACCACTATTGCCAAACCAATGTACATGAGCTTAATTGAGAACGTGAAAAATCGCACCTCTTGATTAGGTATATACACACACATAAATATCAATAAGGCTCTAATTGCTGCCGATGCACCTACCAATGACGAATTAGTTCCAAAAAAACTAGGAAACAAACTATACCCTAATAAAAATAATAAGCCACCACTTATAGCTCCCAAAAAATAGATGTTAATAGCCATTTTTGAACTAAATAAATTTAAAAACATTAAACCTATTACGTACAACCAGAGCATATTGAATAGCATATGCAAAAAGTCATAATGTAAAAACGAATATGTCACAATCGACCAAGGTCTTGTAATAAGATGATTAAAGTCACTAGGCAATTCAAACCAAACCAAGTACCTTCTAATTATTATTCCAAGAATAAAAACAACCAGGTTTGTGGCTATTATTTTTTCGAGCACATTAAGGCGTGCTAATTTATATTTTACATCGTTGTATAGATTCATTAATACCACCGATTTTGGTTAAACTGATTCCTTTTCCAGTACCACATTATGATAAAGCCAATAACCGCACCACCAACATGCGCAAAGTGAGCAACATTTCCTTGGCCAAAAATGGAACTACCAGACAAGCCTGATATTAAATCTAAGATAATAATTCCCGGAATAAAATACTTAGCTTTAATTGGAATCGGTAAAAATATCATCATCAGTTCGGCATTAGGATTCATCATTCCAAAGGCAGCCAATATACCCATAATACAACCTGAAGCTCCAACCATAGTAGATAGATAAATTTCATTGAACAAGGGGCCAATATCGGTAAAGACTTTGTTATCCTTAAAAACCTGAACAATTTGTTCGTGCGTAAATCCCATGTTTAAAGCTTGTTGTTCCATAGGAATGTATTGTAGATAACTGTAGCCTACTTGTAAAGCAACAGCTCCCAAACCAGCCGAAAAATAGATAAATAAAAACCGTTTACTTCCTAAAACCTGCTCTACGGGTGTACCAAACATCCAAAGTGCAAACATATTGAAGAATATGTGTGAAATACCTCCATGCATAAACATATGAGTAATTATTTGCCATGGACGAAAAGCTTCATTTTTAGGAAAAAACATAGCAAACCATTCATAGAACACGCCATTACCTATCGTCATTGTACCGATAAACATAATTACATTAATAATTATTAAATGTTTAACGGTTTCAGAAATTCTAATCATAATTTTTATATAAATTTTTTATCAAGCTCGTCTACACTCATCGTAATAAACGTCGTTCTGTTTGCTGGCGATACGCTTGGCTCTTTACAGGCGAATAATTGATTAACCAAATGTTCCTGTTCGGCTTTTTCTAAAAGCTGACCTGTTTTTATTGCTAAACTTTTCGCCATAGATTTAGCCATCAAATCGGTTGCACTAAAACTTGTATCTGGCACTTCATTTTCAACATCACTAATAAGTTGCTCTAAAATGATAGACACCTCACTTTCAGGTATGCTCACAGGAACACCAGTAATTTCAACTAATCCAGACTGAACTTTTGAGAAAATAAATCCGGTATGTTCTAAATCACTTTTTAAATCGCGAATCACTTGTAACTCCTGATTGGAAAAATGCAGTTGTAACGGAAACAACAATTGTTGACTTACCGCTTCCTTTACAGTCATATTTCTAAGAAACTTTTCATATAAAATACGTTGATGTGCCTTATTTTGATCAATAAGAAGCATGCCAGATTTTATGGTACTAACTATATATTTATTATGAAGCTGATACGTGGTTTGCTTTTGTTCAACCTTATTATCATCTGTAAATGCCGATAAGGTAGTTTCTTCAGCTTCAAAATTAAAGTTTTGATTTCTACTTGGGCTAATTACCTGTTGTTGGCTTTCATCGGCTTCATAATCTTCATTATCATAGTCATCTTCAGTTTCCTGCTCCTCATTATAAAACTTATTTAATTCTTCTTCAGGAGAGGGAATAAATTCAGAATTAGCTTTGGCGTAAATTTCCTTTTCATCAATGCCAACACCTAAGTCTCTGGAAAAACTTTCCCATGTAACCGCACCATCGCCTTTGTTTGCAATTGTTCTAACAATATTATTTACTTCTTCTTTAAATGGATTAAATTCACGGTCAACCTCAATGGTTGGGTTCTTTACGGGTTGTTTTTCTAATTCGTAAGGCGTATCGAGGCTTGCATCCCTATCGAAATCTAATACCGGTGCTATATTAAATTGTCCTAAACTATGTTTTACCGCCGAACGCAACAACGCGTATAACGTATGCTCGTCGTCGAATTTAATTTCGGTTTTGGTAGGGTGTATATTTATGTCGATTGACTGTGGATCGACTGTTAATTTTAAAAAATAAATTGGATGTGTTCCTGATTTTAATAACCCATCAAAGGCTGCATTTATAGCATGATTTAAATAGGCACTTTTAATGAACCGATCATTTACAAAAAAATACTGTTCGTTTCTAGCCTTTTTTGCAAATTCAGGCTTACCTACAAAACCACTAATTTTCAATACCTCGGTATCCTCTTCAACAGGAACTAATTTTTCATTGGTTCGGGTTCCAAAAATATTTACAATACGTTGCCTGTAATTACTTGAAGGTAAATTAAACGTTTCACTGCCATTATTGTACATAGCGAAAGTTAAACCGGGATGCGCTAAAGCAACACGATGAAATTCATCTAAAACATGACGCAATTCCACATTATTCGACTTTAAAAAGTTACGTCGGGCTGGAATATTGAAAAATAGATTTTTTACAGAAATAGATGTTCCTGTTGGGGTTACAATAACCTCCTGGTTAACCACCTTGCTCCCTTCAATTTCAATAACGGTACCTATATCGTCGCCGTCCTGTTTTGTTTTAAGTTCTACATGAGCAATCGCAGCTATACTAGCTAAAGCTTCTCCGCGAAACCCTTTGGTTTGCAGTTGAAATAAATCTTCGGCGTTACGAATTTTTGACGTAGCATGACGTTCAAAACTCAATCGAGCATCGGTTGCACTCATACCTTTACCGTCGTCTATAACTTGTACAAGCGTTTTACCGGCGTCTTTTATTATAAGTTTAATGGTTGTTGCTCCAGCATCAATAGCATTTTCGAGCAACTCTTTTACAACAGAGGCGGGGCGTTGTACAACTTCTCCTGCGGCTATTTGGTTTGCAACATGATCGGGTAAAAGCTGTATAATATCTGCCATAAATTATTTAAAAAATATAGATAAATCGAAATCAATGATGAATAAAAATATGAATACCAAAATGGCAACAATAATTAAAATACGTCTGTTAGCTTCTTGGTCTTGGTTATTTTTTAAATCATCTAAAGCATTAATAAATTTTGTTTTTAAGCTGGTATTTCCACCAACCGTTTTTCTGTAATCATCAAATTTATGCTTAATTTCAAAAGGATTACCTTCTCCCTTATCATCAAAATAACGTGGCGTATAACTAAATTTTTTGTTTTTTCGTGTTTTAAAAATGCCCATAATGTCTAAAAGTTAAGTTAATTGAATTTTGACTCTAACAGGTACATACAAATCAATAACAATACCAAAATTAATAGTAAGGTACGAATAGACATGGCGCCCTTTACTTTTCGCTTGGTGGTTCGAGCACGCTCCCACTTTGAAATAAATTCGTGCTTCTCTGATTTATCAGAATACATTCCCACCTCGCTTTCCTGTGAAAATCGAGGTTGATAATTAAAGCTTTTATTTTTCCGTTGATTAAACAAAATAGATGAATACTTATCTTCAAAAGTACTTAAAAATAGGCAGAATTAAGAAATAGTATTGGCAAAAATTGTTAACAGTTAAGGGAGTTAAATGTTCATTAAACAATAAGCTGCTTAGCAATGTACATCACTAAGCAGCTCATATTTTATATACAAGAAAATAACTAAATATTAGCTGTTATTTCGTAGTTCTGCCATTTTTATTGCAGCAATTGCCGCTTCAGTTCCCTTATTACCATGCTTTCCTCCCGATCGGTCGATAGCCTGTTGCATGGTGTTATCGGTAAGCACACAGAAAATTACTGGTGTTTCATGAAGTACATTTAAATCCTTTATGCCTTGTGTTACACCTTCACATACAAAATCGAAATGCTTTGTTTCTCCTTGAATCACACTACCAATAGCAATAACAGCACTTACCATTTGTTCCTGCATCTTCTTGGCTCCATAAATAAGCTCGAAACTTCCAGGTACATCCCAACGGATAATATTTTCTGGCAAGGCTCCATTTTCTACCAGAGCATCATACGCTCCTTGATACAAACCTTCTGTGATAGTATCATTCCATTCTGAAACAACAATCCCAAACCGAAATTTCTTCGCATTTGGGATTGTTGTCTTATCGTAATTTGATAAATTTTTATTTGCCGTAGCCATATATTATTTACTTGCCAATACCTGAGCTTTACCTATAAACACATCAATAGTTGAAGCTTCGGTAGAGTTTGGGTATTCTTCTTTAATTCTGTTAAAGTAATCTAAAGCTTTATCTGCTTTTCCTAATTCTAAAGCAATTGCTCCTGCTTTATATAAGTACATTGGCGTAGTATACGCATTATCGCGTAATTTTATTGCCTGCTCATAATAATCTAAAGCATCCTCTGGTTGATTTAACTGAACAAATGCATCGCCAATATTACCTTTAGCTAATGGTGCTAAAATTTCATCATCACTGCTAAAATCACTTAAATACTCAATAGCATTTTTGTAATCTTTCATTCTTAAGTAGGCTGTACCTGCATAGTAGAGTGCTAAATTTGCCGAGGGCGTACCGCTATACTCTTCAATAATATCGAGCATACCATATTTACCTTCTCCTCCATTAAGTGCTAATTTAAATAGCGAATCTTTTTCAACACCATTTACTGCTTCATTAAAGAATTTTTGCGCCTGGAACATATCATTCATTGCACTTTCCTGCTTAGGCTTGGCAACAAACTCCTGATATCCTAAGTATCCTAAAACTACAACTGCAACAACCCCAATAAACATCAGGATGTACTTTTGATTCTTCTCAACAAATTCTTCTGTTTTTGAAGCCGACTCATCTAGGGTGTTAAACACCTCTGCTGTTGTCGATTCCACTTCTTCTACAACTTCTTTCTCTACCTTTGTTTTAGGCTTGTAACCTCTTTTATTATATGTTGCCATCTAATTAATCTATATTTAATGCCTCGCAAAAATAAAATTTTTATCCATATCTAAAAGGTTATTTATTTGTATTTTTTCAATAATTTGCACATCCTTTTTACAAGTAGCAACTCCTAAACATGCTTTAAGCTTCTTTTTGTATGATTTTAAAATCACTTTCATTATTAAATTACAAGAATTTCGAAAGTAAATCCTTCATTTTCAGCGATAAAATAAATTGCATTGTTGGAAACAATGGCATAGGCAAAACCAATGTGCTCGATGCTATTTATCATTTATCCTTTGGAAAAAGTTATTTTAATCCTGTTGCGACCCAAAATATTAAACACGGTGAAGACTTTTTTGTGGTTAATGGCGACTATTTGATTCGTGAAAAGACAGAAAAAATAATAGTAAGTTTAAAACGTGGACAAAAAAAAATAATAAAGCGTAACAATAAAATTTACGATAAATTTAGCGATCATATAGGATTTTTGCCATTGGTAATTATATCACCAGCCGATAGGGATTTAATTATTGAAGGAAGCGATACCAGACGAAAATTTATAGATGGCGTTATTTCGCAAAGTGACAAAACGTATTTAAGCAACCTTATTAATTACAACAAAATACTAGCTCAACGTAATGCCCTTCTTAAATATTTTGCTTTAAATCATACCTTCAACAAAGAAACACTCAACATTTATAACCTACAACTAAATGATTATGGATCTCAAATATTCGAAAAGCGTCAAGCATTTTTAGAGGCATTTATTCCCATTTTTAAAGAACGGTATCAAGCCATTAGCAATGGACATGAATCAGTTGAACTACAATACCAAAGTGGATTATTTGAAGATGACCTAACCACATTACTAAACAAAAACGTTAATAAAGACAAGGCCTTACAATACACAAGCGTAGGCATCCATAAAGATGACTTAAATTTTAATATTGAAAGCCATCCCATTAAAAAATTTGGAAGCCAAGGACAGCAAAAATCATTTTTAATAGCTTTAAAGCTAGCTCAATTTGATTTTATAAAAGCACAAAGTGGCGTGACTCCTATATTATTATTAGATGATATTTTTGATAAATTGGATGAAAATCGGGTAACACAAATAATAAAACTCGTAGATGATGAAAACTTCGGACAAATATTTATTAGCGATACCCACGCCGAACGCACCGAAAAAGCAGTTAAGCAGGCCCATCAATCGTATGAAATATTCAATCTTTAAAGTCGGTTAGTCATTTTACAGAAGACTAATCTATTTATTAATAGTAGTAAACACACCGCTGTTGAAAAGTAATTTGAGTTTACATAACAAAACATAGTACCTTTGCCTCAAGACTCAAAACATTATGGCCAAACGCAACAACGAACATATTAGTATTTCTGACGCTCTTAAAGAATTTGTTGAAACTAACAAGTTAGAAAAAGGCCTGGATAAAGTTAATGTAGCCGACGCCTGGGCTGAGCTAATGGGAAATGGCGTAAACAACTATACGCGTTCTGTTAATCTAGAGCGAGATACCCTTTATGTACAATTAAATTCAAGTGTTTTACGTGAAGAACTTAGTTATGGTAAAGAAAAAATAATTACCATGATTAATGAAACCTTAGGTAAAAACGTAGTAAAGAAACTAATTTTAAGGTAATCGTCTAAAACAGTTTTTGTACTAGCAAGACTAAAGTAATTACAACAAACAAGTGGGTTAGTTGTGTATGTTAATTAACAGCATTCTAATGCCCCCTTCGCTTTAAGCTTAATGACTCTTATTTCTTTAATATTAGAAAGAAATAAAATAAAAGTCTCCAATTTCTAACAACCTGTACTTATTTAACCTACCTTTGACCTTTAAAATTTTTTATACACAAATACAATGAGTAAAGGTACAGTAAAATTCTTCAACGACTCTAAAGGTTTTGGATTCATCGTTGAAGATGACAACAACAAAGAACATTTCGTACACATTTCTGGACTAGTCGATGAAATTCGTGAAGGTGATGTAGTTGAATTCGATCTACAAGAAGGTAGAAAAGGATTAAACGCCGTAAACGTAAAAGTAATCTAATACATATACTTTAACAATTACATGAAAAAGGCTATCGAAAATTATCGATAGCCTTTTTTTGTGCCAAAAATTTTATTAAAAATATTCGATAAAATACATTTAGGTACTGATTTTTTACTGTACATTTATAATATTAATAACAAACAATTTCAATTATGAGTACAGGAACAGTAAAATTCTTCAACGATTCAAAAGGATTTGGATTTATTATCGAAGAAGGTTCAAAAAAAGAACATTTTGTTCACATTTCAGGATTAGTAGACGAGATTCGCGAAGGTGATGAAGTTGAATTCGAACTGAAAGAAGGTAAAAAAGGATTAAACGCAGTAAATGTAAGAGTAATTTAATATATACTATTTAATTTTTTTAAGACAAAAAAAATCCCGCTGCCGCGGGATTTTCTGTTTTTATATAGTCTAGCTATGATTAAAACTGTTCTCTTCCAGCAAAATGGAAAGCACTTTCAATAGCAGCATTCTCATCACTATCACTACCGTGAACTGCATTTTCTCCTATAGAAGCAGCGTATAATTTACGAATAGTACCTTCGGCTGCGTCAGCTGGATTTGTTGCTCCAATTAACGTTCTGAAATCCTCAACCGCGTTTTCCTTTTCTAAAACAGCAGCTACTATTGGTCCGCGAGTCATATACTCAACTAACTCACCAAAAAATGGACGCTCACTGTGAATCGCATAAAATGCTTCAGCATCAGCTTTCGTCATTTGCGTTAATTTCATTGCTACAATTCTAAATCCTGAAGCTGAAATTTTTTCTAGTATTGCGCCAATGTGTCCTTTTTCAACTGCATCTGGCTTTAGCATTGTAAATGTTCTATTTGTTGCCATTTTTAAATTTTAATGTTATTCTCGATTTTTTATTACCGTAATCCATTATTAATCCAGTAGTTACTTTTATTAACACAGCGAACGATAATAGTCTTTTAATTTTGCTGCAAAAGTACGCTATTTATCCTTAAAAACAAGCCTATCTAATTTTAAAAAAATTGTATCTTCGTCTCCTATGAAAAAGCAAGACATTACAGACCTAAAACTATTATTATCTACTGAAAAAAAGATAGTTATTGTTCCACATAAAAACCCCGATGGCGACGCCATTGGATCAAGCTTAGGTCTTTACCATTTTTTAATTAAAAATAAGCATCAGGTCAATATCATTGTTCCCAACGATTACCCACATTTTTTAAAATGGATGCCAGGTGAAAACTCTATTCTTAAATACGACGCGCAAACCGAAATATCTCAATCCTTAATTAGTGATGCCGATATTATTTTTACACTAGATTTTAATGCTTTAAGTAGAAGCGGCCAAATGGAAACAGCGCTAAGCGAAAGCAAGGCTATTAAAATCATGATCGATCATCATCAAGCACCAGATGATTACGCAAAATACACCTACAGTGATGTAAGCATGAGTTCTACCTGTGAAATGGTATATAATTTTATTATTATGCTGAATCAAGAATCCTATATAGATGCCAATATTGCATCGTGTATTTACACAGGTATCATGACCGATACCGGATCGTTTAGGTTTTCTTGTACAACCAGCCAGACACACAGGGTGGTGGCAGATTTAATAGATAAGGGCGCCCAAAATGCCCAAATACACAATAATGTTTACGACACCAATAGTTTTGAACGCCTCCAATTATTAGGTTGCGCTTTAAGCAATTTAAAAGTTTTCCCAGAGCATAGAGCAGCATTTATCACTCTTTCACAAGAAGAATTAAATAAATTCAACTATAAAAAAGGAGATACCGAAGGCATTGTTAATTACGGTCTTTCATTAAATAATATTGTTTTGGCTGCTATTTTTATTGAAGACAAACAGGAAGGCATAATAAAAATTTCATTACGTTCTAAAGGTCATTTTTCGGTAAATGAAATGTCGAGAGCACATTTTAACGGTGGCGGACATATAAATGCCGCAGGGGGCCGCAGTGAGTTAACATTAAAAGATACCGTTGAAAAATTTATTAGTATATTGCCTAGTTATAATAAAGCCCTAAACAATGAATAAATTTTTAACTCTAGCATTACTATTGCTTACGCTTGCTTGTAAATCGCCAGACGCTAGACGCCCTATTTCTGTTAAATCTGGTTCATTCATTGACGCTTCTGTGGAGCGGAATAAAAAATTAAACGCTAAAGAACAAGCACTTATAGAAAGTTTCATGAACCAAAAACATGAAAACGAATACATCGCTTCCGAAAGTGGTTTTTGGTATTTTTACAATACTAAAGTAGAAATCGATTCTTTACAATCGCCTGTGTTTGGAGATATTGTAAATTACAATTATGATGTAAAAACCTTAAATGGTCAAACTATATATTCTACTGAAGAATTAAAAACACGCACCTATGCCATTGATAAAGAAGAACTTTTTACAGGATTAAGAGAGGGGTTAAAACTAATGAAAACAGGAGAAACTGTAACCTTTTTATTTCCATCGCAAAAGGCTTACGGTTACTACGGCGACGAAAATAAAATTGGAACAAACACTCCTATAATGTGTAAAGTAACTTTAAATTCTATTACCAAAACTACTAACTAAATTAAGCGTCCTAAATCAATTACACTTCAAACGATTATTAGTATATGAAATCAATTCATTATTCGGTCAAAATTCTTTTAATTGTCATTATAAGTAATTTAACTTCTTGTAAAGCACAATATCCAGATCTTGAAGATGGTCTTTATGCTGAATTTGTAACTAGCAAAGGTACTATGGTCGCTAAACTGACCTACGATAAAACTCCAGTTACTGTTGCTAACTTTGTATCCCTAGCCGAAGGCACCAACACAATGGTAGACGATGTATATAAAAAGAAAAAGTATTATAACGGAACCACCTTTCATCGTGTTATCGATGATTTTATGATTCAAGGAGGCGATCCTCTTGGAAATGGAACTGGTGGCCCCGGGTATAAATTCATGGATGAATTCTCCCCAGAACTTAAACACGATAAAAAAGGGATACTTTCTATGGCCAACTCTGGCCCAAACACTAATGGAAGTCAATTTTTTATCACTGAAAAACCGACACCTTTTTTAGATAATAAACACGCTGTTTTTGGTGAATTAGTTTTAGGTTTAGATGTTGAAGACAGTATTTCAAATGTTGAAACAGGTCCACAAGATGCCCCTTTGGAAAAAGTATATATTAAAGAACTTAATATAATAAGAAAAGGTAAAGAAGCTAAACATTTCGATGCCCCAGACATATTCAATAATCACTTTATTGAAGCCGAACGAATAGCTAAAGAAAAGGCCGAAAAACAAAACGCTTTATTAAAAAGTACTTTAGCTAAATTTGAAAAACAAAAAGCGCAGGCTACTACCCTGCCTTCAGGTTTAAAGTATTTCGTAAGCCATAAAGGCGACGGTGAAAAATTACCAACCACAGCGACCATATTAACCGACTATAGTTTATATCTGGAAGATGGTAAATTATTTGACACAAGCAAACAAGAAGTAGCTGAAACTCACGATAAAATTGTTCCAGGGAAACGAGATGCTGGCATGTATCGCCCAATTGAAGCTCAAATTAGTCCCGATGCACAAATGATTCCAGGATTTAAAGAAGGATTACAACAATTGCACGTTGGCGATAAAGCAACTATTTTTATACCCTATCACTTAGGCTATGGAGAAACCGGACATCGCGGCATTCCGCCAAGGGCGAATTTAATTTTTGAAGTTGAGATACTTGAAGCGCAATAAAAACAATACACATTAAGAAAAACAGAACTTATGTACTTATTAAAATTTGATTGGAATCCTGTAACCGGTATTGATATCATTGGAAATTTTAAACTTCATTTTTACAGCTTAATGTGGGTAACAGCATTTGTTATTGGCTGGTTTTTAATGAAACGTATTTTTACCAAAGAAAAAGTATCACTAGACTATTTAGACCCATTATTCATTTATACCGTTTTAGCTACCATGATTGGTGCTCGCTTAGGTCATGTTCTATTCTATCAATCTGAATTAATTTCTGAAGATTTTTTTAGCATATTTCTTCCTTTTCGATTTAAAGGAGGTATTGAATTTACAGGCTTTCAAGGGTTAGCAAGCCATGGTGCTGCCATAGGCATTATTGTTGGCATGTACTTATATCGCAAAAAATACAAGTACAAATCGCTCTTATGGATACTTGATCGTGTTGTAATATCAGTAGCTTCTGGTGCTGTATTTATTAGAATTGGAAACTTTATTAACTCTGAAATTATTGGAAAAGTAACTGATTCTGCTTTTGGAGTTCGTTTCATTCAAGATCAATATTACAAAAGCCAGATTACCCAACTAACCGGAATTAAAGATGTGCAGGAAGCCTATAATGCTGTTACCAGCAATCCGCAGTTTCAAAATTTATTAGACGCTGTGCCATACAGACACCCGGCTCAATTATACGAATCGTTCTGTTACGTTTTTGTATTTTTAATTTTGTGGTTTTTCTACTCTAAAACCACCAAGAAAGATCAAACTGGGTTTTTATTCGGCTTATTCTTAATCCTATTATGGACAATCCGTTTCTTTGTCGAGTTTGTAAAAGAACCTCAAGGTGATGAATATATTAATTGGTTTGGGTTAAACACTGGGCAATGGCTAAGTATTCCTTTTATTTTAATTGGGCTATATTTTATGTTTGTATACAAACCTAAACAATCTGTAAATTAGTATGATTACTAAGGTGTTTAAACTTTCATATGGTGTCTTTGTTTTAATCTTTTGTTGTGCCTTTGTTAGCTGTAAATCGGATTATAAAAAAGAAGTAAAACAAACCGAAATTAAATTTACAAAAGAAGGGGAACTTACCATTTTTAAAGGCGATTCCACAAAAGTAAATTTAGATATTGAAATCGCTGATACGGAATACGACACTCAAACAGGCTTAATGTACAGAAATAGCATGGCTCCAAATCAAGGGATGCTCTTTATTTTTGAGGATGTTTCTGAACGGTTTTTCTATATGAAGAATACCAGAATACCCTTAGATATTATTTATATCGATGACCAAATGAAAATTGTTAGTTTTCAAAAACAAGCACAACCTTTTAATGAAAACTCATTACCTTCAAATGCCCCTGCCAAATATGTGTTAGAAATTAACGCAGGGCTATCAGACCAATGGCAACTAGCGGTTAATGATAGTATTTCGTTTGAAAGGTAACAAAATTTCGCGTCTTTCATAGACCACTCAGTTTTGCTGACTTTTCTATTAATATCGCCTTCCCCCAGAATATTCCATAGCCTCGCCTTTTCCAAAACCATAGCTAAAGCCAAAGGTTATAAAGCGTCCCCTATTTCTATAACTATAAGCTAAAAACGTATCTTGGGTTGTATAGCTCTCATTAATTCTTGAAGCAAACACGTCTCTAACACTCATATTTAATACCCCCTTACCATTTAATATTTTTTTTCGCAATCCTAAATCCAGAAAAGCAATATCACTTACCTCACTTTGTACTGTTCTATATTCTGATTCATAATTACCTGTAGCCTCAAAATCTATTTGAGCTGGTAACTTAAATTTAGCCAGAAGTTTTGAAGACCATTGGTCGCCTTTAAAATCGAATACTTGCGATTCAAAACTACCATCACGATTAAAACTGTTAAAATTAAAATCCGCATTAAGCGTTAACCAGTTGCTCGGACTATATTTTGTATTAAATTCAATACCATACGTTCTATTTACCCCGATATTTTCTGGTCGGGTTATATTAACATTTTCCTGAGAAGTTGTAATTCTTTCAATTACATCGGTAGTGTAACGATGATATACCCCAAAATTAAGAGATGTTCTACCAATATCGAAAATGCTTGTGATTTCATAGGAATTTGTAAACTCAGGCAATAAATTTGGATTACCTTGGCGAATGCTAAAGCTATTTCTAATATTAAAAAACGGATTTAAATCCCACAATCTTGGGCGGTAAATTCGCTTAGAATAGCCCGCTTGCAAAGAAATCATTTCCGAGAATTTGTAGGACGTATGAATACTGGGAAACAGGTTTGAATAATTCTGATTATTTGCTTCATTGGTATTCGTTAGCAAAGTTTGTAAATTAGTATGTTCTAATCGCATTCCTGCTTTAACACCCCACCTTTCTCCTTCATATGCTCCTGTAGCATAAACACCTAATACCTTTTGGTCGTAATTAAAAATATTGGTTAGTCCCTCATCAACTTCAAATGCATTATTTACTAAATTTTCAACCTGATAGTCGTTGCTTACATCGTTTAAAACATATTGCGCTCCAGTTTCCATGGTCCATTGCTCTGAAAACGGTTTGGTATAATCCAATTTAAACGTATAAGTATATTCGCTAAAATCAGACTGGGTACGTTGTACGGCATCGTTATCATCTCCTGCAACCGTGACATCGTTGAATAAAGACGATAAGTCTTTAGCAAAAGAGCTTCCCAATGCACTAAACAATAAATCATGATCTTCATGATCTTCATAATCTTTCTGGTATTGCAATTCGTATTGCCACTTTGGATTGGTCGCTTCAGTCACTTCTGTACGCTCCCATTCCGATGTTAAATTTTCATTTTCATCGTATAACTTAAATCGGTTTGATGATGGTTGATCTTCTATTTCGTAGGCAAAATTTCCCGAAAGCGTGATAACGTTGTTTGGGTTGATATAATAATCGGTTCCCAAGATAATGTTATAAAATTTTTCATTTCGGTACTCTTCACCAATATTATAAAGCTCAGTATTATTAATTAAATCGGTATTAATATTTTCATTATCGGTAGGAATACTTCGTCGGCCAAGGCCCAATTGTGTAAAAAGATTAAATTTTTCAGAACGTCTATTTAAACTTAAACCTACGCTATGGTTATCGGGAATTCCTGTATTTAAACTCACCGAACCATTTAAGCCTTTACGCTCTTCTTTTTTAATAATAATATTTATGATTCCAGATGTTCCTTCAGCATCATACTTAGCTGATGGATTGGTGATAACTTCAATGCTTTCAATCATATCGGCTGTTATACTCCCTAAGGCACCTCCATCGTCTGCTAAAATAGACGGCTTACCATTTATTAAAACCTGCACACCACTACTTCCTCTTAAACTAATAACACCTTCAATATTCACATTTACAGAAGGCACATTATTTAAAACTTCTAAGGCACTTGCTCCAGTACTGGCAATATCTCTACCTACATTAAAAACACGTTTATCCAGCTTAAATTCTGTTCTGGATGTTTCAGCCTGAACTACAACTTCATCGAGTTGAGAGGCATCTTCTTCAAGAGCTATTGTACCAAGATTTATGGTGTTATTATTTAGGTTAAACTGATTAAATGTTTTTGTTATAAAACCTATGAAACTGATTTCGATATAAAAATTTGAAGCCTTTGTATTCATAACAAAAGTACCATCATCTGCAGTAGTTGTACCTGTTAAAGCTTTTTTTGTTTCACTATCGGCAACTACAACAGTAGCATAAGGTAATGGCTCTTTACTAGATTGATCGATGACAAGACCTTTAATTTTAATGGTTTGAGAAACGCCTTCTAAACTCGTAAAAAATACAATTGCAAATAAAATATAGCTTAATACTTTGTTATAAATCATTTTTGAAATTTAAAAAAGCAAAGATGGCTAATTTTAATGAAAAGCACGAACATTTTAACGTATCGTGGTGTTACTTATTATAAGTATATAAACGTTCTACTTGAGAATTGTGATGCAAAGATTTCATGTAACGAAAGTGATTTTTAACATAAAAATTGTGCAAGCCAATATCTTCTATCGTCAACCAAAATTTCCCTTGCGGAAACCTTAATTTTAATTCAGTTAACCAGATAGACCCGAGGTTTTGTCCGCGTTTGGCTTCTATCACGTAAATAAACCCCAGATATGCGAATCCCTGTTCAAACCAAAAATCAGCTTCGTTTTGTGCATATAGCATGTCTGGAGTGCATTTTGTAAACATTAAACCACCTGCAACAATTTGTTTGTTTTCTTCTAAGACAAAACATAAAGTGGAACTTTTATAATCTTGCCAAAAGGGGCAAATCTGTTCCTGCCAATCTAACGGAAGTATTGCAAAAAACAGTTCAGCTTCAAGACATTGATAAAATTTCATGTGATACATTTTATATTAGAGCAAGCCCCAAGACCAAAGTTTATCGGAGTCTTCGGCCCATCGATCGCCTATATCAGTACGATAATAACCATTATTAATAATAACATTTCCCATTCGGTTATACATCATTTTTTGAGCCTCTTTCATTGTTGTTCCCGTACCCGTAACTAAAACAGCAACTCCCGTATTTCCAGTAATTAACCATTCTTCGTTTACAGTTTTTAGGTGCATCGGGTGTACACCTTCCCTACCATTCTTTTTAAAAACCACTACTGCATCTTTAGAGAATAAGTTAAAGGTTTTTCTATCCTCGAAAGGAAACGGAGGCACGACGATAAACGCCCCTACCTGAAATCCTTTTTTTGTATTTATTTTAAACTTTTGTTGAGTTACCAATTTATAAAACATCATACCTAACGGCTCATTTATTCCAGCGCGCTGAATAAGCACTTGAGGATACCCGAAACGAGACGTAAACTCTAAAGGATAAATACCATTACCATTAACAATACAATTAATATCGATATGACCAATAAAATGATGCTTAGCCAAAGTTTGTTGAAATTTCAATAGGGTGGCCTGAAAAATAGGCGATTGGTTTACCCAAAACATACTAGTCCCCATTTCACCTGTTGAAACGCCTAATTCTTTTGGGAATAATTTTTTATGCTCGAATGTCATATTTAAAGGGTAAATAAATTCGTTGCCATTAAAAAATGCCGCCACACCAATTTCTACACCTTTTACTTTACGTTGAAGCTGAAAATTACCGAAGTTATCTCCCCAAGATTTTTCGTAGGCCTTCAATACGCGAATAACATCGAGACCCTCTTCATCGCTACCTACAAAAAGCAATTGTTTTAGCTCCTGGGTTTCCCCACAAGGTTTTAAAACATAAGAACTAGGATGCGTTTCTATATACAGAATAGCGTCTTTAAAGGATGTAAATTCCTTTGAAGGAATAATTTTTATTTTATGCCTTTTCAATTCAGCCTGACCAAAATTTCGGTCTAACTCTAAGTTATCGGTATATTCTGTTCCTCCTAAAACATGCTTTCCTTGTGCTCGTAATGCGCTTGCTATTTTCCCATAGCCTGTATAATCGAACACAACAACATCAGCCCAATCGACATGTTTTTCCCAATGCGCGGCCTTAGGCACGAAACCATAACCAATTTCTTTTGAACCCTTATCTTCTATAAATAATTTTACGGCATGACCTTCTTGGTAAATGGTGTGAGCAATGTCCAAAGATTCGCCCCAACGCGAAACAAAAAGAAACTTCTTTCGCGATTGTACTTTAGTTTTCAACTAAAGAAAAAGTAGTATTTCATTATAATTCATCTGAGATAAATTTTGAGCAAATGTATACAAATATCTCATCCGTTGTATATTAAAAACCAACTCTATTTACGTTAAATTTTTGATATAAAAAAAGCCTGTCAGAAATTGACAGGCTTTTGCTAAAACAAAGACTTTAACTTAGTCTTTTTTCTTTTTATCTTCCAATCGTTTTACCGTATCATACATGACAGGTGTTGCGATAAATAAAGATGAATAAGTACCAACTACTACACCTACAATTAAAGCAAACATAAATCCTCTAATGGAATCACCTCCAAAAATGAAGATGGCCAATAACACCACTAACGTAGTTAACGAGGTATTTAATGTTCTACTTAATGTGCTGCTCAATGACACGTCTACCACCTTTTCGAAATTCCAAGAGGTATGCTCATTGAAAAATTCTCGAATTCTATCGAAAACTACCACGGTATCATTTAACGAATAACCAATAACCGTTAAAATAGCCGCGATAAAAGCTTGATCGATTTCCATACTAAATGGCATAAATCTGTAAGTAATAGAGAATACACCTAAAACAATTAATACGTCATGGAATACAGCAGCTACTGCTCCAAGAGAATATTGCCATTTTTTGAAACGGAATAAGATATAAAGGAATACAACTATTAAGGAACCTAAGATTGCCCAGAATGACGCTTGTTTAATATCGTCGGCAATAGTAGGACTCACTTTATATTGCTCCATTAAACCTATGGTTTTGTTTACATTATTATTATCTATAAACTCCTCATAAGTTAAATTACCTAGGTAAGGTTGTAAAGCAGTAAACAGTTTCGATCTGATTTCTTCATCAACTTCTTTACCTGTTTCATCAACTTTATACTTCGTCGTAATTTTAAGGTTATTGCTCTCTCCTACCGTTTTTGCATCGGCACTGTTAAACACATCTGGTTGCGATAAAACACTTTTAATTTCAGATGCACTTACATCTTGTGGGAAGTGCACTTGATATGTTCTACCTCCTACAAAATCAACACCTTGATCTAATCCGTTAGTAAATAATGACCCTAATCCTAAAACAATAATGGCTCCTGAAATGATGTAAGCTAACTTGCGTTTTCTTAGGAATTCGATATCAATTCTTCTGAATAAATTCTTAGTTAATCCTGTTGAGAAATCTAAACTACCGCCTTTATTTGCATACCAGTCGATTAGTAATCGCGTGATGAAAATAGCAGTAAATAATGATGTACCAATACCGATTAATAAGGTTGTAGCAAAACCTTTAATTGGTCCTGTTCCAAAAATAAATAAGATTAAAGCTGTTAATCCTGTTGTAATATTGGCATCTAAGATAGATGACAAAGCATTATTAAATCCATCCTGAATTGCTTCTTTCTGTCCCTTACCTTTGGCAATTTCCTCACGAATACGCTCAAAAATAAGCACGTTCGCATCTACCGACATACCAATGGTTAATACGATACCGGCAATACCAGGTAATGTTAAAACCGCTCCTAATCCAGATAAGATACCGAAGATTAATAAGATGTTTAACAACATCGCTACATCCGAAAAAGCTCCTGCTTTACCATAGTAAACTACCATCCAGATTAATACTAATGCTAAGGCAATCATAAATGACATCGTACCGCTATCAATAGCTTCTTGACCTAAAGATGGCCCTACAACATCACTTTGAATAATATCAGCAGACGCAGGTAATTTACCTGCTCGTAAAACGTTAGCTAAATCAATCGCTTCGTTTAACGTAAAGTTTCCTGAAATTTCTGAGTTACCCCCTGAAATTGGACCAGAAGTTACTCCAGGTGCTGAATACACGACATTATCTAATACAATAGCAATTTGACTTCCGTTTGTAAAGGCTTCACCCGTCATTTCTTCCCAAATCTTGGCTCCTTTAGCATTCATTTGCATTGATACGGTCGGTTTTCCAGTTGGCCCGAAATTCTGACGTGCATCAGTAACAACAGCACCACTTAACTGAGGTTCGTTGTCTCTGTTTCCTGCCAATGCATATAATCCTACTACTTCACTATTTTTTTCTGGTTTACCAAAAGCAAACTTTACATAACGCATTTCTGCTGGCAATAAAGAACGTACTTGTGGCATATTTAAATATTCTAAAACCTGAGCTCTATCAGCAACTTCAAAATAAGCCACTATTGGGCCTCCTTGATATCCTGGACCACGAATTAAATCGAAAATTGGGTTTACAGTATCTACTGCTGTAGAATCGGTAGTCGCATCACCTAATAAATCGTCGATAGCATCTTCTTGAGCATCCTCTTGGTCATTACTTTCAACCTCGGCAGTCTCATCACCTGTATCAACAATATCCTTTAAAGTTTCGTTAGCTTGCGATAAGAAACCGAAAAATTGTTCACCTCTGTAAGCATCCCAAAATTCTAATTGAGCAGTACTTTGTAATAAAGCTGTTGCTCTTTCAATATCTTTAACCCCTGGTAATTCAACTAAAATTCGACCAGACGTTCCTAAACGCTGAATGTTTGGAGATGTTACACCAAACTCATCAATACGCTTACGTAATACTTCAAAAGCTGATACAATAGATTCATCTATTTTTCTTTCGATTACAACTTTAACTTCATCATCAGTCATACTTCCATCAATCTCACCATCTAAAGTTTTAGTGTAGAAAATATCTGGAGATGCTAATTTTGTGTCGCCTTTAATTTTATCGAAAGCAATAAAGAAGTCTTCTAAATACGTATTCTGACTATCTTTTTGTAATTCTGAAGCATCATCTAAAGCCTTATTAAAAACCGGGTTTTTAGTATGATTTGCCAATCCTTTTAAGATATCTTTTACAGATACCTGAAGAATCACGTTAATACCTCCTTTTAAATCCAGACCAAGATTCATGGCCTTTTGTTTCACTTCGTTATAAGTGAATTTTGCGATACCCATATTAAATACAGTATCGTTAGCTATAGCATCTAAATAACTTAATTCTTCAGCACTACGCTTCGCTCTGAAATCATCTTCTGTTTCAGAAATTTTGTTGATGGCAGCTGTTTCTGCCTCACGCTCTATTTGACTTGCTTTAAACGTAAAAGACAACTGGTAAATACTTACCAATCCGAATAAAACAGCAAATAACTTTACTAATCCTTTATTTTGCATGTTCTGTTGTTTTAGTGTATCACATACCCAAAGTCAATGTAATGACTTTAAAGCATAATACGCCTTTTATTTAGTTAATTAAAAATGTAAGATTCTAAAAAAATCTTGAGTGTTATAAGTGAATAAATTGAATTATTGGGAAGCCTTTTGAAAAATTATTCTGAATCAAATTCAATAGATATATCTAGAATTCGTTTCATTTAAGCCATCCCAGAAGTTTTAGGGCCTGCTCGTACTTCGGGAATATTACCTACCGAACTATCGATAGTAATTGCTATGGTTTTAAATACTTTTAATGCAACTTCGGAAATAAGCGCTTCATGGTTATCACCTACTACCGAATTAAAAATATAAACGTTCGGATTAAAAAATCTATCGAAATCTTGCTTAACAGTTACCATGTGTTTTCCACCGAAACCCGATGAAGAATCAAGGGTTTTATTGATTTCAAACACATCAAACTTGTAGTTTGTATTATTCTTGTTGGGTAATTTTTGGCTAGATGGGTTTTTAAAACCTAATTGTAGTTCAGAGTCGTCAGAAAGCTGATTTTTAATACTTGCCACATCGGTAGCGCTATAATAAGATATAAGCACTTTACCTTCGGGCGTTTCTTTAACCTGAAACGTGTTAACTCCAAGATCTTGAAGCTTACTTACAACTTCATTTATAGCATTTTGCGCTTCATCAGATGTTACTGAAACATCTGTGAATTGAAGTACAATTTCCTGATTAGGTTCAGACGTTCGGTTCTGATAAATCCCTAAAAAAGAAATTAATACGATTAAAGCACCAAAGTACCATTTTGCTCTCATGCGCCAAATATAAAAAAAAGACTGTATTTCTACAGTCTTTACTTAAAATATATAGATTTTTAAATGATATTATTATACTTCTAATAAACCATTTGTTTTTCTAACGCCTTCTGCACTGGCTTGCATGTGCGCTTTTTCAGCATCACTTAAAGGAATATTTACAATTTTTTCAATACCATTTTTCCCTAAAATTACTGGTACTCCAATACAAATATCAGATAATTCATATTCTCCTTCTAATAAAGTAGAACATGGGAACATTTTCTTTTGATCGCATGCAATAGCCTGAACTAAACCACTAACAGCAGCTCCAGGAGCATACCAGGCCGACGTTCCTAATAATTTTGTTAGTGTTGCACCTCCAACTTTGGTATCGGCTGCCACTTGCTCTAATCGTTCTTCAGATAAAAACTCTGAAACTTTCACACTATTTCTTGTGGCGTGCGATGTCAATGGTACCATTCCTGTATCACTATGTCCACCTATTACCATACCATCAATATCACTAATTGGTGCTTCTAAGGCTTCAGCTAAGCGATATTTAAAACGTGCTGAGTCTAAAGCTCCACCCATTCCAATAATACGATTTTTAGGTAAATTTGTTGATTTATGCACTAAATACGTCATGGTATCCATAGGGTTACTTACCACAATAATGATGGTGTTTGGCGAGTGTTCGATTAAACTAGCTGAAACCGTTTTTACAATGCCTGCGTTTATACCTATTAATTCCTCGCGAGTCATTCCTGGTTTTCTTGGAATACCCGATGTAATAACACAAATATCGCTACCTGCGGTTTTCGAGTAATCACCTGTTACTCCTGTAATTTTTGTATCGAAACCATTTAATGAAGCGGTTTGCATTAAATCCATGGCTTTACCTTCGGCGAAACCTTCTTTAATATCTACTAATACCACTTCTGAAGCGAAATTTTTAATAGCAATATACTCTGCGCAGCTAGCTCCAACAGCTCCTGCACCTACTACTGTAACTTTCATATTTTATATGTTTAATTGTTTTATTATTTTGTTCTTAATAATTCTAGATTATTTATGTATTTGGCCGAAGTAAATTTCCTGCTTTAGCAATAGAAACTAAGCCTTTACCTAACAAACTTACGAATTAAAATACTCTTAATAAAAAAAGTGCAAGATTAAATCTTGCACTTTTTAATTTTATGTAAAACAAGAGGTATTTCGGCTTATCTGAAACCAAAATTTATCCCTACAGAAAAGGCATTAAACTCCGCCAAATGATATTCGGCATTAAATCTAAAAAAGCCAATTTTTAACTTAGTCCCTAAAGTGCCGCGCATACCGGAAATCTCACTAGATACCGAAAATGGGTCGGTAATACTTTGCGACCCACTTAATGGTCCTGTAGTAACGGTATATGTTCCTAATAAATCTGATTCAGATTTTCCGCTAATATATCCTAAACCGCCGTAAAAATTAATTACCGGTAATTTGGTTGATGCGATAAACTGAAATAACCAGGTTGACGTATCGTTTTCCAACTTCTGATTTTCGCCATCAACACCAGAAGAGTCTGTTAAATCGTAAGCCGCTCCAAGATGCGTGTAAGCGACCAAACCAGAAAGTGCTATAGGCAATAATTTATCGGCAGGCAACCATTTCGTGGCTTCAAATTGTAACCCTGCACCATACATATTAAAGGCGACATCGTCAGTTTTAATTTCGGGCATGAATCGGGCTTTAACTTCAAGACCTTTAATTAAGCCCACACTTCCCTGAATGAATGCAGATGGTAATAAATTACCACTGGCATTGCCTATTCCAGACGGTAAAGTTATACGTTCGGAAGAAAGTGGATTTCCCTTTTCTGAGATAATCAAATCAATTTCGGGATTGTTTTCTCCCAAAGCAGTAGCTACTTGTTTTGAAGTTGCCCCATCGGCAAAAGCCACTGTAAAGTCGTAATCAGGACTATTATAATCTTCAATATTCATTAAAAATGATTTATCATCATCACTAACCAAAGACGCGTTCATTACTAACGAAATTTCAAAACCACCAAGTGGTTTAGCATGGGCTGTATTAAACCAATTGCCATTCATGCTGTACATTAAACCGTTGGTTCCTGGGGCTAAATAATCGTTTGTAAAACGTTGTGCATTTTCGGCTCCAGCAATTAAAAGCGCGTCAACGTCATTTTGTGCTTTCATAGTAAAAGCAGACAAACCAATAACAAAAATTAAACTAAGTTTCTTCATGATAGATTTTTAGGTTATTTAAACAAAAATAATAAAAAGCACTATTAACATACAATACATCGGTAAAAAATGCCTTTTAACGAATTTATACAGTATTAAAACATAACTCTCAAACTTAAATTTGGGGTCATTCTCAACGAAGTATTATTCACTTCAATAGTGGTACTGGTATCCTCTGGGTTAACTTTATAATAACGGTTTACAACATTTTGGGCATTCGTAAGGTTTAAAACACCCGCTTTCAATAATACGGCAACATTAGATGTTAATTTAACATTATAGCTAACTGACATATCAACGCGTTTAAAAGCTTCCAGATTCTCACGGTTCGGGGTATCATAATTCACATAAACGTTATTCCCCGATTGTATAGTTTCATTACCTTCAACTGGCTTTGTAAATGGTAAACCAGAGCGCAACGTACCACCTAGCGATACTTTTAAATTATTTAAAATATCATAATTGAGACCTACAGTTACAGAGTGTCTGATATCGATATTATTTGGAAATACCGAAGGTGTAAATAACTCAAATTTATATTCGTTTACGGCATAAGTATAACTGAACCAAGTACTGTAATTTGCTTCCGTTTTGTTAAATAAAAACTCAACACCTCTCGCTGTATATTCTCCAATTGCCCTTAAAGATTGAAAGTTATTATAAAAACCCTGATTTCTTGCTGTAATCCCGTGTACATTTTTATAGAATCCTGCTAAACTAATATTAAGGTTCTTTTTATTTAATTCCCCTCCAAATGAAGCTTGCTGACTTTGAGAAATTGGAATAGAACTTTCGTTAGCTAAAATCCAACGACGCTTTTCCACTCCGAGAAAATCATCAGTAAAATCAAAAATTTGCGTAGCAGACTGGTTTTTAAATTCTCCTTCCAACTTTAAACTAAAAAGCTTGGTTAAACTATACCTTATATTTAATCGTGGCTCTAATAAAAACCGATTAAATTTTTCGAAATAATTTAACCGCGCCCCTGCCCTTATAAAAGCGTTTTGACTTAGGAGTTCTATTTCGGAATATAAGGCATGATTTCGCAATACATCTTTATTAATCCTGTAATAAGATGGTATGGTAACTCTTGTTTCGTTTAATATTCCTGTTTCATTAAATTGATATCCATTCAGCCATTTAAAATTATCATTAAGACTCAAATTGGAGTTGAATTTAACTCCGGTATCTATAACTTCATTAGCTTGTGTTAAAAGTTGATTGGATTCTACGTTATAATCTTCTGCGTCTACATTGTATTTCGAATAATAAGCATTTAATTGGGTATTAAATCTACTGCTCCAAGCTGCCTGCCAAACCCCACCAATTCCAGTGTTGTATTGTGATAAATTACTTGTTTTGGTTTTAATATCGTCTGATTCTGTTTGGCTGCGCTCAGTATATTCTAAATCATTGTTGATTTCTATGAAATTTATTCTAAACTTATGGCGCTCATTTAAATTATACAACACTTTGGCTGTATAATCGTAAAACTTAAAATTCGATGTTGTACTTATATTATCTGATGATGCTTGTTTAGTTCGAATATCACTATCCTGAAAACTTCTTTCGAAATAATTATTATACGCAAAGGTTTTAAAGGCATCTGTGAACGAGCGTCTCCCTGAAATATGAAATTCTAAATTCTTAGCCACAGGAATTTCCAAAAAAGCATCTCCACTAATTAAATTAGCACCAACGCCTCCTGTAAATTTTCGATTTAATTCATTTTTGGTTCGCATATCAATCGTACTAGAAACACCGTCACTATATTGGCTACTTGTACCATTTTTAGTGACATAAACTTTTTCGGTTAGGTTAGGGTTATATGCTGAAATTAATCCAAAAAAATGACCTGAATGATACATTTTAATACCATCCCAAAGTATTAAGTTTTGATCATTTGTGCCTCCTCTAACATTTATATTAGCTATACTTTCATTTGCACTTTCAATTCCTGGTAATGTTTGTATAGACTGCAACACATCAGGCTCAATTAAACCAGGCAATAACCCGAAAGCTTTTGAGTTTAAAACCGTCCTGCCATCAATTAGTTTTTCGACACCTGTTGTTAAAAATTTAGTAAGCACTACTTCTGTTAAAGCCTCGTTATTTATATCTAATACTATACGTTTACAGTCGTTTTTCTTACTAAACAAAAACTGCGATTTAATTACTTTCTTATGATATCCTAAAAATGAAAATAAGACATCTGAACTAACCGGAATATCGTTTAATTCGAAATAACCATGTTCATTTGTTATTGTTCCAATCGAAGTATCTTTAATATAAACCGAAGCTCCAAGCAAAGGCGCTTCATCAACCTTAGTCAATACATATCCACAGATAGATATAGTCTTATCTGCTTTAGATACGGTTACGTATCGATTATCCAGCTGTCTAAATTTTAAAGGTGTATTCGCATTTAAATAGTCAATAACCTCCAAAAGTTCAAGATCTAATTTTGGTGATTCAATGCTTATTGGCAAAACGTCTTCGGGAGCATAAGAAAACTTGACTTGATACTGATTTTCTATAGATTCAAGAATTTCGACTAATGGCCTTTTCTCTATATTTTGACCATAACTTATCATTCCTATAACCAATAAAAAAAGACCAAGGTATGTTCTCATTTATTTACTTTTTAAAAAGCACCACATTATTTCCCTCAATGGAATAATTTAAATTTAAAGGAATGGTTACCGATTGTAATGCTGTTTCAATATTACTATGGGTGAATGCGCCATTAAACAATACCTGATTATCAATATTTTGTAATTCAACATGGATATCGTACTGACGTTGTAATTCATTAACGACCTCATATAATGGCACTTGTTTAAATGTAGATTCTTCATATAACCATGCAGGTGCGTTGGCATTAAAATCTTCTAAGGTCTGAATAATATTATTAACCACTCTAAAAGATTTACCAGGTTTTAATTTTAAGGTTTTATGGTTATAAGTCACAGCTACCAAGCCCTCATAGCATTGTACTTCAAAATAATTTTTTCGTTTTTTTACGTTGAATTGTGTCCCTAAAACCTGTACTGTACCAACCGCTGTATTTACCGTAAACTGCTCTCCCTTTTGTACTTTAAAAAAGGCTTCTCCTTCTAAATCTAACATCCTTTTAGCTTCCCAGTCTTTTTTATCATAATGTAATTCCGAAGCTGCATTTAATACAACTTCCGAACCATCTGGTAAAGTGAGTGTTTCGGTTTGTGCTATTCTGGTATTAAATGATACATCGTTGTTGAAAAAGATAAAATAAGACGATGTTAACATAATGGCTAAAACTGCAGCGACCCTCAAAACGGTTTTAAAATTAAAAGCAATAACCTTTGATTTCTTTTTTGAAATCAACCTGGATTTAAAAGCTTTCAACGCCGCTTGAGCATCAACTTCTGGCGCTTGCATTTGCTTCGCATAAAAAGCAATTTTTTCGAGAGTTTCAATATTTTCAGTTTGTTTTAATTCAGAAAACTCCTCAGAACTTAATTCACCTTCAAACCATTTTAATATTTCTTTATTCTTTTTCATTTTTTATGCTTACAGTAATAAGACAATCCATTTATAATTTACCCTACCCTTAACTAAATGTTATCTATATGATTCCTTAATATTTTTAACGCACCTGACATACGCTTCTCAACCGCCTTTTGAGATACATCAAGTAAATCAGCAATTTCCCGATATTTTTTTCCTTCAATTCTATTAAGTAAAAAAACTTCCCTTTGAGCGTCGGTTAGTAAGGCTATTGCATCCTGTAATTTCTTTTTAAATTCTTCCTCCTGCAAAATATACTCCGGACTCTCATTGGTTTTATCCATATATGGTTTTGCTCTAGCATATTCCATAACCACTTTATGATGTTTTACGCTGTTTAAAAACAAATTATTTATAGTAGTAAACAAGTAAGTTTTTGCTTTTGTAAAATCTATTTTTGCACAATTCTCCCATATTTTAGAGAAAGCATCTTGAACAAAATCTAAAGCCGAATCGCTATTACCACACTTATAGAATGCAAAATTTGAGGCAGATTGCACGTGGTTCAAATAAAAGGAATTAAAGTAGGTTTCTTCGCAAAGTTTATTTTTGTTACGTTCCATGATAATAATTTATTAGGAAATAAATATTAGGGTAAAATATTTTTAATCCCTTAGTATCTAGGCGCAGCAAGATATTAAAATATGATGAAATAAATTATTTTTGAACTTTAATAAAAAAATGAGTAGGGTAAATTTTAAAGCGGTTGTCTTACTCTTAGAAACGCAAAATAATTTGCTGTGAAAAAGAAAAATTAACCCAAAATTTAAATCATGAAAACATTAAAATTTATCACATCATTAGTTTTAACCGCTTTGTTAACATTAACCTCATGTCAAGATGAAATTAGCGAGGAAAGTGGATTGAATCCTAACACGAATACAGCTAACTCTGCCGCCACTAACAATTTTAAACGTACCGCTATGTACGATGGCAGTTTCGATGATTTTTTAGATGGCATGTCATGTTCATCGGTTCTTTTCCCTGTAACGGCTACAATAAACAACACCGAAATCACGCTATTGAGTCAATTAGATTACACCACAGTCATTAATATTTTAGGTGAATTTACCAATGACGATGACGCTGTTGTTTTTAAATTTCCTATTCGAGTTAAATTAAGTAACTATACAGAAGTAGAAATTAAGAATCAAAGTGAATACGATGCGTTAATGGAAACCTGCAATGAAGCAGAACAAAATGCTGAAGACGCTATTAATTGTTTAGAGATTGATTACCCGGTAACTGTTTTAACCTTTAATATTAATGCCGAACAAACGGGAAGTTTTGTATTACAGTCTAATCAAGAACTTTACAGTTACATGAACAACATGAATAACGACGAAAGATATAGCATCGAATATCCTTTTACAGCTACAGCAAATGGAGACAGTGTTGTTGAAATTACCAGCGATTTAGATTTACAAACTCGAATTGAAGAATGCTCGGCTACCGAAGATACTATTGAAGAGGCTGAAGAAAACGCTAAAAACCTTGAAGTTATTCTTGCTGACTCTACTTTTAAAATAGAATCATTAATTGTAGCTGGAATAGACACAACAAATGAACTTGTTGATTATACTATCGAATTTTCTAACGATTTAACTGTTATTGCCAAAAACACCACAGAAACCGTACAAGGCACCTACATGGTTAGCTCCGAATTAGACGTTATCCTAGCTATTAATTTTACTGGAAATACTCAATTAGAAATACTAAACAATAATTGGGTAGTAAAAAGTTTTAATGAGAACCAAATCACATTGGAAAGCTCTACAACCACAGCTATAAAATTGATACTAACAAAAGTTTAAATCGCTAAAACAGCAATCATATACCTATTAAAACAGCTACCACAGCGGGTAGCTGTTTTTTAAAAAAAACTTATATTTACGGCCATGAAGCACAAACTACTCCTACTACTTTGCCTTACATTAGTATTATCGGCCTGTACAAAAGATGACAGCTCTACAGAAGCAAATTTAAAAGCTGCAAACAAACAAAGTACAGGTAGCTCAGCGAACGATATTCTTTCCGATGACACATACAAAAGCATAGTTATAGAACTTGTGTATGTTGAAGGTTACGCTCCAACAGAAACTGCAATAAATAATTTTGTGAATTTTTTAAAAGACCACACCTACAAACCTAATGGTATTACTGTTGAAGCACGTGCCATTGCATCTCCAGGAAAATTAACATTTACTACAAAAGAAATTGCTGAGATAGAAGAGGAAAACCGAACCCTTTACAATTCAGAAAATCAAATTGCAATATGGATGTTTTGCGTTGATGGAAAATCGGATCAAGATGATGGAGACAGCATTATTTTAGGTACAGCATATAGAAACACATCATTCGTTATTTTTGAAGAAACTATCCACAGCTACAGCGATAATCGTTTTGAACCCAATAGAAGTACTTTAGAATCTACCGTAATAAATCATGAATTTGGTCACATTTTAGGACTTACCAACTTGGGCACCCCTATGACCGAAGACCATGAAGATCCTGAACACAAAAAACACTGCGAGGTCGAATCCTGCTTAATGTATTGGGCTGCCGAAAGTACGGCTAGCCTTGGTAATTTAACCACTGAGGGGACAGTACCTCAACTGGACCCACTTTGCATAGCAGATTTGCAGGCTAACGGCGGTAAATAAAAACTCCAATTCTTTAAAACCTACATAAAATGAAAAATTTATTTTTTACAATCATTTGCGCTTTAATAATATCATTAAACACGAATGCTCAAGACTCCAATTTTGGAATTAAAGGCGGCTATAATTTAGCTGCAGTAAGCTATGACAACGATTATGAAACAGGACAACGACATGGGTTTCATATTGGAATTTACGGTGAATCTGGTATTAATGAAAACCTAGCCCTACAGGTTGAGTTTCTATATTCTCAACAAGGGTACCAGTTAGAGAACAGTAATGCTACGTTTACGCAAAAATTAGATTATTTGAACCTGCCTTTATTATTAAAACTTTACCCTACTAATAATTTCTATTTAGAGGCTGGTCCGCAGGCTGGCTTAGCAATTTCCCACAAAGAAGAATATGAGGGTAGTTTTTTTAATGCTACTCAAGAAATAGATCCGGATAATTTTGATTGGGGTATAAATCTTGGTGGCGGATTTAAAACCGATAGTGGTGTCTCCCTGGGAGTGCGTTATCACCTAGGTATGGGTGATATTTACGACGATGGCAATCCTAAAAACCGAGTATGGCAATTTTCAGTAGGATTCGATTTTTAAAAGTCAAATATTAATCACTTAATAAAAAAGTTAGCCAAAAACGGCTAACTTTTTTGTTTACGCTTAGTTTAAAGGTAGGGTAAAATGAAGTAAAGGTGTCTTAATTATGAAAGCGTTCAGTACGCATTAAACATTTAAAAATTAGCACTATGAAATTAATTCAAACAACAACACTTTTAATAGTATTAAGTATTTCGGTTTCTATACATGCCCAAGACAATCCCAAAGAAAAACAATCAAAACCAGACAAAACCACATATTACAAAACTCGAGCGATTGAAGACGCTAAGTTTGAGCAATCCTATAAGGCAGAAAATAAAACTGAAGCTGAATTGTTCTGGGAATCTCAAGAAGCTTATGAAAACAATTTAAAAAAGCGGGACAAAAAAGCTTACAAAGCTTATATGAAAGGCAAACAAGAGGCTTATGCGGAGCACTACAAACATTGCGACCAGCATTGCCATCACAGCAATCATTATTACCATCGTGCCACCATGTATTATTACGGATATCACGACCACTACTACTACCACAGCCCGCGAAGAAGAACCCTATCTACAAAAATTAATTTAGGAAGTTCAGGCTTAAGATTAGGTGTATTTTAATAAAACAAAAAAGGTCGCTTAGTTAAGCGACCTTTTGAAATTTATAAATACATTGATTTATGCATCAATGTTGGCATAAACCGCGTTTTTCTCAATAAACTCTCTACGAGGTGGTACTTCATCTCCCATTAACATAGAGAAAATTCTATCGGCCTCAGTACCATTGTCAATTTGAACCATACGTAAAGTTCTAAACTCCGGATTCATGGTGGTATCCCATAACTGCTCGGCATTCATCTCTCCAAGACCTTTATATCGTTGAACATTTACACTTCCTCCAAATTCTTCAGCAATTCTGTCTCGCTCTTTATCATTCCAGGCATAAGACTTTTTATTACCTTTTTTAACTAAATATAAAGGTGGCGTAGCAATATACACGTGACCTTCTTCAATTAGTTCCTTCATATAACGGAAAAAGAACGTTAAGATAAGTGTTGCAATGTGGCTACCATCTATATCGGCATCACACATAATTACAATTTTATGATAACGTAATTTAGATAAGTTAAGTGCTTTACTATCTTCTTCTGTTCCTATGGTTACCCCTAAAGCAGTGAAAATATTTTTAATCTCTTCGTTTTCGAATACTTTGTGAGACATCGCTTTTTCAACATTCAAAATCTTACCACGTAAAGGTAAAATAGCTTGAAACGCACGGTCACGACCTTGCTTAGCCGTACCACCTGCTGAATCTCCCTCTACAAGGAAAACTTCACATTTTGCAGGATCCTGTTCTGAACAGTCACTTAATTTACCAGGTAGCCCACCAATACTCATTACGGTTTTACGCTGAACCATTTCACGAGCTTTTTGAGCTGCATGACGTGCCTGAGCTGCTAAAATTACTTTTTGCACAATGGTTTTAGCATCGTCCGGATGTTCTTCTAAATAATCGGCTAACATTTCAGAAACCGCCTGACTTACACAAGCCGAAACTTCACGGTTACCTAATTTGGTTTTTGTTTGCCCTTCGAATTGTGGTTCAGCAACTTTTACAGAAACAATTGCTGTTAAACCCTCACGAAAATCGTCTCCGGCAATGTCAAATTTTAATTTATCTAACATCCCCGATTCGTCGGCATATTTCTTTAACGTATGTGTTAACCCACGACGGAAACCTGATAAATGCGTTCCTCCTTCATGCGTGTTAATATTATTTACGTAAGAATGTAAATTTTCTGCATAAGACGTATTATAAACCATAGCTACCTCAACAGGTACTCCATTTTTCTCACCTTCAAACGAAATAACATCATTCATTAAAGGCTCACGAGTGGCATCTAAATACTTTATAAATTCCTTTAAACCTTCCTCTGAATGGAACGTTTCTCCTTCAAATTCGCCATCTTCTTTTTTAGCACGTCTATCAACTAAATGAATGGTAATTCCTTTGTTTAAATAAGCTAATTCACGCATTCTACTCGCCAACGTGTCGTAACTATACTCTAACGTTTGCTGAAAAATAGTTGGGTCTGGCTTAAAGGTAACAATCGTTCCGCGTTTATCGGTTTCTCCTGTGTTTTTTACTGGATAAAGCGATTTACCACGTTCGTACTCTTGCTCCCAAACTTTTCCATCTCTATGTACAGTAGCTTTTAAATGTTCTGACAGGGCATTAACACAACTTACACCTACCCCGTGTAAACCACCGGAAACTTTATATGAGTCTTTATCGAATTTACCTCCAGCACCAATTTTTGTCATTACAACCTCAAGCGCAGAGATACCTTCTTTTTTATGTAGATCAACAGGTATACCACGACCGTCATCTTCAACTGTAATGGCGTTATCTTCATTAATGATTACAGTAATATTGTTACAGTGTCCGGCTAATGCTTCGTCAATCGAGTTATCGACTACCTCATAAACCAAATGGTGCAATCCTCGTACTCCTACATCACCAATATACATTGACGGACGCATACGCACGTGCTCCATCCCTTCTAGAGCCTGAATACTATCCGCTGAATAGCCGTGCTTATTAAATTCTTCTTTTGCTTCGCTCATATTTCGAAATTATCTTAAATTTTAATTTAGTTATTCCATAAAAAAATGACGCCTTGGCATCATTTTCCGTAGACAAACAAATATACGAAATAAGAAGGCTTTCAAAAAGCATTTCATGGACTTTATAAAGAAATTATCAACAATTGTTAATTACAATAAAACGTCTTAAATCGCTTAAAAATAGCCTTAAAATTGATTTTACTGATTTTTTACAAATTAATAAAAATCATTTTAAGCAAAATCCAACAGCGGCGTTTTAATGCCTTTTTATAATCGCTAAAAACTCAAAAACCACATTCAATTTCTTCAAAAGAAACGCTAAAATTTCTAGATTCAACATCAAACCTGATGTTTATCACATTTTCATTGTTTTGATAACAATAACTTTGAGTAATTATTAATAACTTGTTGTAGGAATGAAACGAACAAACCTTACTTTCGGATTATATTTTTTAATTGTACTATTACTGCCTTATTTTGCAGTGAGTCAGAACGACTCACCTTTTAAACCCACTTTTAACTGGAATATTACTTCACAATTTTGGTTAAGATATTCCGAATTGAATGAAGGTTCATTAATTCATGGCGAACCAACATCTGAATTTTTTGATATTTCTATTAGACGATTGCGGATCCCGATTGCTTCTCAAATCACACCCAAAATTTATGCTTATGCTATGTTTGGTGGCAATAATTATAATTTTAAAGGCGATACGTTCCCCATTGGGGTATTAGATTTATACGTTGAATATTCCTTTGCCAAATATTTTGAAATAGGTTTTGGAAAGTCGGGTTGGCAAGGCTTAAACCGATGGAACATTCGTTCCAGTAAAACCTTAATGGGTTTAGATTCCCCCCTGTTTACTTTAAACTCAGTAGAAATCAATGATGACATAGGTCGCTTATTTGGGTTTTGGTTTAAAGGTCATGCTGGTAATTTTGACTATAGAATGACATTTAACCGTCCTTTTTACGTTAAAAACATTCCTAACGGCACTGTAAATTTTGCCAATAATAAGCCCAGAGTAAAAACTTCGGCTTATGTAAAATATCAGTTTTTCGAGCATGAATCTAACAAATCGGCTTACCAAACAGGTACTTACCTTCAAAAGAAAAAAGTATTTAATATAGGAGGTGGTTTTCAATACCAAGCTGAAGCCATGAGCGATGGCGATGCTAACCTTGAAGACACCAATATTTATGATATTTCACATTTTGCAGCCGATTCTTTTTTAAATCTACCGTTATCGAATGGCAATGCTATTACAGCATATTTAGGTTACTACGATTATAATTTTGGAAAAAACTACATTCGTAACGTGGGTGCTAATAACCCAACAACGGGAGGCGGAACCGACTTTAACGGTTCGGGAGTTGCTTTTCCTATGATTGGTACCGGAACAACATGGTACGGTCAATTTGGCTATGCTTTTAAGGAAGCTCAGGTTCTAAGTCTTCCAACGATTATTCAACCCAATATTGCCATTCAGCACTCCAACTGGGATGCTTTAAATGACAACATGACCGTTTACGATTTTACTGTAAACTTTCTAATACATGGTTCACATGACAATAAAATTAGTCTAGGGTACCAGCATCGTCCAATATTTGATGAAGCTTCATTAGATCAAAAAGACTATAAAGGTATGGCCGTGCTGCAATATCAGATATCCTTAAAATAAATCATGTTTTATAAATTTAATTCAAACATCAGTTTCGTTATATAAATAACAAATTAGCTTTAACTTTTTTAACAATTCAACAATACATATAAGGATACTAAAAAAAATAATGCATAGTATTTTAATTCTCTCTATATTTGAAAGCAAGAAAAATAAATGAGAACAAATAATAACAATAATAATTTCAATAATCCTAATACATAGGACAGGAAGGTTATTGTTTAAAATATATGTAAAAAGCCTTCCAAATTCGGAAGGTTTTTTTTTAACCTAAAAATTAAAAAGACATGAGTAAAATTATGACCGTCGACATATTGTCGAGTATTAAAGGAGCACAACCCAGTGAGGCTGTGAATAAATTATTTGAAGTCATTAAAAATGCTCAAACAACAAATAATACCTCTTTTAACAATAATCGTAATCATTGTCTATCGTTAAACGATTTAAGAGAAGACGAAGTGATTGAAAGTTCTGCCATCGAAAAGCAAATCATTATTGAAAACTTTCCTAAAGAAAAAAATGGCTATTTAGTTGTTTCTAAAATTATAGAAGAATAATGGAATCTCAGATATATAAGTTACACCAACAACTCATTAACAAAGACATTTCTTGTGTTGATTTGGTTACCGAAAAGCTGAACGCTTTAAAAGAAAATACAAATAACACTGTAAATGCTACATTAGATGACCTGGCTCTTAGCTTAGCCAAAAAGGTAGATACTAAAATTGCTAATGGCAAAACCATCGGATTGTTAGAAGGTATTCCATTTGGTATAAAAGACGTGTACATGTTGCAAGGCACAACTACCACCGCGAGTTCCAATTTACTTAAAAACTACAAATCGGCCTATACTGCAACAGCTATTGAAAAACTGCTTGATGCTGGCGCTATTCCTATTGTAAAGGAAAACTGCGATAGCTTCGGTCATGGGTCGTCTAGTGAAAACACCATTTTTGGCGCGGTTAAAAATGCGATAAACCCAAACCTGGTAGGTGGTGGTTCCAGTGGTGGTTCTGCGGTAAACGTGGCTAAAGATTATACCGTATTTTCAATTGGTGGCGATACTGGAGGTTCTGTGCGCCAGCCGGCTGGTTACAACCATGTTTACGGTTTAAAACCCACTTACGGACGTATTTCTCGCTACGGATTAATGGCTTACGCGTCGTCTACCGACTGTGTGGGGCCTATTGCCAAATCAGTGGAAGATATTCGGATTGTTTTAAACGTAATGAGTGGCAAAGATGTTAAAGATCAAACCACTTACACTTCCGCGGAAATTAACGCTGAAAGTATTACAGATGCCTCTGAAATTAAATCGGTTGGTTACTTTAAAAACTTTATTGAAAGTGATGCTATCGACTCTAAAATAAAATCGGATTTCTTAAAGACTATTGAAAAAATTAAAGCTAAAGGTATCGAAGTGAAGGAACTCGATTTCTTCCAGTCAGATATTTTGGTTTCAACGTATTACACCTTAGCCATGGCCGAAACGGCATCTAACCTATCACGTTTAGATGGCTCGAATTACGGTAACCGTATCGACGATAAAAACCTGAAAGAATCTTACGCTGTAACACGTTCCGAGAATTTTTCAGAAGAAACTAAACGACGTATAGTTGGTGGAAATCAGGTATTATCGCAAGGATTTTCAGATGAAATTTATTTAAAAAGTTTAGCGCTTCGTGATGCAATTTCAGAAAATTTTGAGGATGATTTTAAGGATGTGGATATTATATTATCGCCCGTGACACCTAGCACACCGCCCGAAATTGGTAACAGTTTAAAAGATCCGCATGCCATGTATTTAAGCGATGCCTATACCGTTGGATTTAGCCTTGGGCAACTACCAACGTTAACCGTTCCACAAGGTACCGAAACAGGCTTACAAATTACTGCCGCAAAAACGAAAGATGAACTTGTTTTGAAGTTTGCTAACTTCTTAAAAGATACAATATAATGGAATTAGAACAATTAGACGCACTTTTAAAAGCCCACGAATTAGAGTTGGTAATCGGACTAGAAACACACGTGCGATTAAATACAAAAACTAAACTTTTTTGTTCTTGTCCAAATCAGGAAATTGAAACACCAAACCAGAATATATGCTCGGTTTGTACAGGACAAATGGGCGTTTTACCAGCTGTAAATAAAGAGGCTGTAAAAAAAGCGATTTACTTCGGAAAAGCCGTAAAATCAACATTTTCCAACGAGGTTATCTCTTGGGACAGAAAACACTATGAGTACCCAGATAACCCTAAAAACATACAAATTACGCAATTTCACAACCCGATAATTCCAGATGGTCAAGTATCGTGTTTCCGTAACGATGGCTCGCAGTTTACCGTTAATCTAACTCAGGTTCATATTGAAGAAGATGCCGCTAAATTAATGCACGAAAAAAATGTGTCGCTAGTCGATTTTAATAAAGCAGGTGTGCCGCTCATTGAAATTGTTACCGAACCTTGCATTCGTCATATAGAAGATGCTTCAACCTACGCACAATATATTCAACGCATTGTTCAGAATTTAAAAATTTCTGAAGCCAACCTTGAAAAAGGCGAGTTTAAATCGGATGTATCGGTGTCGCTTCGCAAAAAACACAGTTACGCATTAAATCCGCGTACCGAAATAAAAAACCTGAACTCCTTTAAGTTTATGGTTGATGCGTTAAAGGAGGAAGTTGAAAAGCAACTAAACTACTATTTGGAGCATAAGGAATTCAGACCAGACCAAACCACTGTGCTTTGGGATGCCGATTTAAAGCAAACCAAAACCATGCGTAAAAAGGAATACGAGGCTGATTACCGTTTTATATCGGAACCAGATCTTCCCTTTGTTTGCATAAAAGATGTGGTCGAGTCTATAGATGTTGATGTAAGTTCGTTGCCATTTGCTGTAGAATCCATTTTAATTAAAGGTGGTGTTTTACCACAAGATGCCAAATTTTTTACGGCAGACTCCCTGCGTTCTGAAACTTTTATAGCGATTAATGATGTTATTAAGGATCCGTCGTTTGTTGCTAAAACTTTAACCAACAATATTAAACCCGAAGAATATGGCGATATTCACCGCGTTGAGCATTTAATTGAAATTTTTCAGCTGTTTAAATCTGAAAAAATCACGTCGGTGTTGGTTCAAAATGCAATTACCGAATATTTAAAAGACAGGCATTTCGATTATAATCAGTATTTTGAGGAAAATACCATTTCCGAGGATAAAATCCAGAATGCGATTGCTAAAGTGATTTCAGAAAATGAAGTAATTGCCAGCGATATAAAAGCTGGAAACCAGGGAAAAGCAGGTATTTTAGTTGGAAAAGTAATTGCTATAATAGGTAAAGGTGCTTCCGGTAAAGTGATTCGTGAAGGCATACTAGCGGCTTTACAAACCGATAAAACTGCATCTAATACTATAGCAAGCACGGTAAAAACTAAAGCTGAAGCACAAAATTCAACTAAAAAGGAACAGGAAGAAGTATTACCCGAAATTCCTTTAGTAATCAAAGAAGACTATCGTACCCATTTAATTACCGATATAACCGATGATAGCATTTCCCAAGGCGTAACGTTTGCTGGATGGGTAGCGAGTGTACGTGACCATGGCGAACTCATTTTTATTGATTTACGCGATTCGAGTGCCGAAAAATTTCAGGTGCGCTTAAGTCGTGAATCCTTCCCGAACTTAGACGAATTGGTACGCTTAAAACCAGAATCGGTAATTACGGTTTCAGGGACTATTGTGCAACGTAAAGAAGATGACTACAATCCTTCTTTACGAACTGGAAAAATAGAATTGGAAGCCACCGAATTGGATATTTTAAACTTATCACGAACGCTTCCCTTTGAGATAAAACGTGCTACAAAAACGAATGAAAACACCCGTTTCCAGTATAAATATTTAGATCATCGTAACGACGATGTTCGTCGCACGATTGTAAACCGACATAAGGTAATTAAACTGCTTCGTGATATTTTAGATGAACAAAATTTCCTTGAAATTGAAACCCCTATTTTAAGTGCCGGAACCGACGAAGGTGCACGTGAATTTATTGTTCCATCAAGAAAGCAGGCAGGAGCCTTTTATACGCTTCCACAAGCGCCACAGCAGTTTAAACAAATGCTAATGGTTAGTGGTTACGAAAAATACTTCCAAATTGCTCGTTGTTTTAGAGACGAAGATTCTCGAGGCGACCGCCAGCCAGAATTCACACAGCTGGATATTGAAATGGCTTATGCCAGCATGCAGCAAATTATAGATTTAAACACTAAAATGTTTAATGAAGTGGTTACCAAAATTTACGGGAATAAATGGAAACTGCATCCGTTTGAAGTGCTTACCTATAAAGAAGCAATGGACAATTATGGTTGCGACCGCCCCGATTTGCGTTTTGGATTAAAACTTCAGGATATTACCAATATTGTTAAAGATACGACCTTTCAGGTATTTAGTAAACCTATTGAAGAAGGTGGTATTGTAAAATGCATTAAAGTGACTGCCGAAGAGCAGGGTAAAAAGCGTTTATCGAAAGGGCAAATCGAAAAACTTACGGCTATTGCCCAACAGCACGGATTAGGCGGTTTAGCTTATATCATTGTTAATGAAAATGATTTGCAATCGCCAATTATTAAGTTTTTAGGTGAAGACATTGCCGCCCGAATTATTGAAACCACAAACGCTGAAGTTGGTGATATTGTATTCTTCTCGGCAGCAGATTATGCAACAGCTAATAAAGCTTTAGATGCGGTAAGACAGGAATTGGGCAGCATGCTGAAATTAATAAATCCGAGAGAATTGCGCCCAGCTTGGGTAGTCGATTTTCCGATGTTCGAGAAAACCGATGAAGGCCGATGGACATTTACCCATAACCCATTTTCGATGCCTGCCGTTTACGATATTGAAAAACACATGAATGGCAAAGACGAAGAAATCGGGTCGATTATCGCTCAACAATACGATTTAATTCTTAACGGTTACGAAATTGGTGGCGGCTCCGTACGTGCGCACAAACCTGAAATTCTAGAAGCCACTTATCGAAATATGGGCTACAACAAAGAAGAGATGATGAAAAGTGTAGGCACTATGTATAAATCATTCCATTACGGAGCACCGCCACATGGTGGTATTGCCTGGGGTGTAGACCGATTAATGATGATTTTAGAGAAGAAAACTTCCATTCGCGAAGTGATGGCCTTCCCAAAAACTGGTACCAGCGAAGATTTACTCTTTGGTGCACCTTCTATGCTTTCCGATAAAAAAGTGGAAGAAATGAACGTTAAGATAATGAAGAAATAATTACAAATCATTATTCACAAATAAAAAGCTCTCAGGTATCCTCGAGAGCTTTTTTATTTTATTGGCAATTGTCTATCTTTCATCAGTAAATATCAAGAATAGAACAAAGTAACATTACCAATACACGAATCAAATGAAGATGAAAAAACTAAAAATGCTGGGACGCAATTACAACGATACTCATCGAGCCGCAACCCCATTAGAACTCTTTTTCGATTTAATTTTTGTCATTGCTATCGCGTCGGCAGCAAGTAATTTACATCACCAATTAGCCGAACACCACATAGTAAATGGCATTTTTGCATTTTTCATGAGTTTCTTCTCTATTTGGTGGGCATGGATGAACTTCACTTGGTTTGCTTCGGCTTATGACACCGATGACACCCCTTTCAGGCTCACTACCTTTTTACTTATGTTTGGCGCCTTAATTTTTGCTATTGGCATAAATGATTTATTTTCTGATAGTACGCGACCTTTTATTTCCGTATTAGGCTTTGTTATAATGCGTATCGCTATGGCTATCCATTGGCTAAGAGCCTCATTTGAAGACCCAAAAAACAAAATCGTTTGCCTACGGTACGCCTTCGGAATTATTTTCGCTCAACTATGTTGGGTATCCTGGGTGTTTTTACCAGCACATATGCGTTTTTACATGTTTTTCGTCTTTATGCTCGTTGAATTAGCCGTTCCGCTTTATGCTGAAGGCAAACAACTTGCTACGTCATGGCATCCGCACCATATTGCAGAACGTTATGGACTATTAATAATTATTGTTTTAGGTGAGGGTTTATTAGGTACATCAAATACCATAGCGGGTTTATTAAAAAATGATCTGCCTTGGGCCTCGGTGGTCATACCATTGGGATTAACAACTGCTTCTATTATTTTTGCTCTATGGTGGACCTATTTCGAATTACCTTGGGGCAAAATTTTAAAGCATAACAGAAACTTTAAATATGCCTTTATCTATGGTTATTTGCACTTTTTTATTTTTGCTTCTTTAGCTGCCGTTGGAAGTAGCCTTGAATTAATTGCCGATAGTACTCAGGCATACTACAGCAATCACATAACTGCTGTACATAACACATCTCCTTTATTTGCTGTTACCGCATTATCAACAAGCATCGCCATCTATTTAATTACACTTAGCATTTTACGTCTTGCCCTAATCGGAAACACATGGAATAATTGGTTAGCACTAGCCACAAGTTTAATAGCTGCGATCATTCCTGCAATTTCAGTTCTAATAGGCTTAGAAATAATATGGGCACTTGCTCTAACATCAATTTGCATTATACTTTATATTTCTTTCTGTAACTGGAATAAATGTAACTATTATCATCAGGCTTAATTAAAACAAATTCAAATTAAACAATTTCAAACTTTAACAGTCTAATTAAATAATTACAAAAACTTTAAGAATATATCGTCTTATATTTAAATATCAATTATTGACTTACAACTAAAAACCAATTTTATGAAAAAATCAACCTTAATTTCAACGCTAGCGCTAGCATTTATTATGTTTATCTCTGTAAATGTACAGGCTCAAAAATTTGCAAAACTAGACAAGAGCCCATTAGACATTTCATATTACAGAACCAATAGAAACGTACCACCAATGGCGAAAGTTATTTATAGTAGACCACAGTTAAATGGTCGCGCATTAAGTACTTTGGCTCCTAATGGTAAGGTTTGGCGGACAGGTGCTAATGAAGCTTCAGAAATTAAATTTTATAAAGATTTAGAATTCGGAGGAAAAACGATAAAAGCCGGAACTTATGCTTTATATACCATTCCGGGAGAAAAAGAATGGACTATTATTTTAAGTTCAGATACTGATGCCTGGGGTGCTTACAACTATAACGAAAGTAAAGATGTTTTAAGGGTAAAAGCACCTGTAACTAAAGGAGAACCTGTTGAGGCTTTTTCAATCGCTTTTGATAATGATACTATGTATCTGGCATGGGACACTACCAGAGTGGCTGTTCCTGTTAAAGGATAATAATTTAGTGTAAAAGTAATACTGGTTAAAACTACTGAGAATTTTAAAGGTCTCCAGAAGTTTTAACCAGTTTTTTTATTTAAAGAAATTCATAACATTTTCAACCTGCTCTTGGTCGATATTTGCATCTTTTAATACCCCGGCAAGCGTCATTAATTTTTGCGGATTCATATCGTCTCCCAACACGCGAGCAATCCCGAAACCAAATTCTTTTGAACTTCCAAAAATTACAAGTTCGTCTGCTTCATCATCGTCGCCTATATATTTTAAAACAAACCGACTTCCACGATCGCTAAATTCTATAAGATCGTTGTATTTATCGTCACTTAAAATAGATTTCACCTTATTAACTTCTGCTTGATACGATGCTAAATTGGTGGTATCTGATTTAAATCCTAAAAAATTTAATCGATTTACAGAATTATAGGCTTCTTTTTGTTCTTCAGAAAAACCAGAGGTATCGATATTTAACATAGAAATTGGAATATCCTGAGAAATAAAACTATCGGCTTCCTGATGATCTACAAAGTAACTTTGCAAGCTGGTTGAATTACCACAACTAGCTAATACTAGTGCGGCAAAACAACCTGTTAATATTAATTGAACTGTTCGTTTCATGATGGATTGATTTTTATTTTTTCTTTTCTAGATGTTCTCCACCCGAAATATTCATTTTATCGGTAAGCTTCGAAATTTCGTTTAAATCGATATCACCTGTTAATGATACTACCACCGTTTCAAATCGGCGTTTTTTACCATTAATTTCTATATCGCTGTCTATGTATTTATCGACGCCATTTACAAAGATTAACAGCTCCTTTACATGATCGGCATCACGTCCTTCTTTTACATAAAACTTTACTTCGGTTCCATCATCTTTCACTTGCATTAATTCTTCTAAAGCACTCGAACGTGATTTTACCCATTTGGCAATATCAGAACTTATCGACTCACTATCGGCGGTAATTGTTTTAAAACTGGTTATACTCTTAACCATATCCATATACGCCTTAGCCTCGGGATCGTCTACATTAATACCCATTTTAGCTATCATTTGAAACATTTTAGGTTGAATAGACACATAGGTAACTTCGGGATTATCGCTATATTTTTCAAAAATATCCTTCTGAGCCATCGCCGCCATTGGCAAGACTAAAGCTAATACAAATAGTAACAATTTGTTTTTCATCGACTTTATTTTAAAATTTATTGTTTTCATTTTGTTCGTTTTTTTAATGATTGGGTTTAAAAATAATTCGTGTTGAGTTTTCTAACTCGTTAAGGTAATTCAGGGTTTCGTAACCTTTATCGTATTCGTTTAAATACCCTACGGTAGAAACTCCTTTGTTAAAATGGCCCGATATCATAGCCAAGGATTTAGCTACTTCATCGTACGCTTCCTGTGGATTTTGAAATGTTCCTAAATCATCTGATTGTGTTTCAGTCGATTTAAAATAAAATCCTACCAAAAGAACTGCTACTGCTGCTACCGAAATCCACTTATAGTTATATACTTTCTTAGTTTTTAATGGAACGTGTTTAGTAAATTGTTCTTGCTGGCTCACTTTAAAGTAAGTAAACATGGCTTTGTACGGCTCTAAATGCGGCGGAACTGCTTCTTGTTGAAAATAGGTTTTTAACAGTTGCTCTTCTTTTAGCGACGTTTCTCCGTTTTCGTACTTTTCAAGTAATTTTTCTATATTATTTAATACCATAATTATGTGTATTAGTCAATTTTTCTCGAATTGTTTTTCTGGCTCTAGACAATGCCACTCGAACTGCTGTATTATTCATTTGAAGCATTTGAGCAATTTCATCTAAATCATAATCTTCTATGTCTCGAAGTTGAACAATTAGTTTTTGCTGGTCTGGAAGTTCTTCTATGATTTTAGCCACCCAGTTTACACTATCATTTACTTCAACTTGCTTTTGCAATGCTGTATTACCATCTTCGTAATTACTATGAACGATTTTCAAATTTTGTGCCTGTTTAGATTTTAATTTATCCAAACAAAAATTTTTGGTCATAGTCATTGAAAAAGCTTCTACATTTTTATAACCTTCAATATTTTTTTTATTATTCCATAATTTCAACAAAACCTCCTGAGTTGCATCTTCAGCCTCTTCTGTAGACACTAGTAACCGTTTCGCTAAACGAAATACTTTATCCTTAAAAGGCATCACTATATTCAAAAACTCCTGTTGAGTCATTTTGGTTTTTACTTTGGTTGGTTAAAAATGGCCTTGTTTTTGCTATTTGATATTACGACGAGCGACATTATATTTTGTTACAAAAAATTTTAATTTACGCAATAAAGTCGTTATTTTACAACATTTCTCATATTATAACATTGCCATGAAAAGATTCAAATTGCCTTTACACCTACTTTTTTCTCTAATTTTCAGTATTACTTTTTTATACAATTGTACCGAAAACGAAGAAACTATAATTCAAGAAGTAGAACAGCCTGAAGAAGCAGAACCTGTCACTTTAAACAATGACGTTAATGATTTTGTCTGGGCTGGTTTAAACGAAGTTTATTTATGGCAGCAAGATGTGCCCGATTTAGCCGATGATAAATTTGAAACTTTCGATGAGTATTACACTTTTTTAAATGGCTATAATACGCCCGAAAGCCTATTTGACGATTTATTATATCAAAAAGATGTAGTGGACAGATTCAGTTATATCGTTGACGATTATATCGAATTAGAAAACTCATTTCAAGGCACATCCAATTCGAACGGGCTTGACTTTGGTTTAGTACGCTTATCTGGTTCGAATGATATTTTTGGCTATGTTCGCTATGTAGCAAACGATTCTGATGCGGCTTCCAAAGACATTAAACGAGGTGATTTCTTTTTAAGTGTAGATGGACAGCAACTAACTATTAACAATTATGTAGATTTACTATTTGGCTCGAATAACACCTACACGTTGGGAATGGCTGAAATAAACAATAATACTATCGCAGAAAATGGAAAAACCGTTGAATTAACAAAAACAGAGTTTACCGAAAACCCTATTTTGCTTAATAACGTAATTGAAAGTAATGGCATTAAAATTGGATATTTAATGTATAACAGTTTTGTTGCCAACTTCGATAAGCAATTAAACACTGCTGTAGGAGAGTTAAAATCAAACGGAATTACCGAATTAGTTTTGGATTTAAGATACAACCCAGGTGGATCGGTAAGTTCTGCAATTTATTTATCGAGTATGATAACTGGGCAATTTAATGGTGAAATTTTTTCAAAGGAAAAATGGAATGACAAATACCAGGCATATTTTGAAGCAAATAACCCAGAGTTCCTAATCAACCGTTTCTCAAACAAACTATCTGACGACACGGTAATAAATTCACTAAACTTAAACAAAGTTTACATCTTAACCACCGAAAGCTCAGCTTCTGCCAGCGAATTGGTTATAAACTGCTTACGCCCATATATTGATGTAGTTCAGATAGGAACAAATACTACAGGAAAATATACGGCATCTGTTACGCTTTACGATTCGCCTAATTTTGGACGAGAAGAAGCTAATCCAGACCACACCTATGCGCTGCAACCTCTTGTCTTAAAATCGGCAAATAAAAATGGTGAAACCGACTATTTTGAAGGCTTAACTCCAGATTACACAATAACCTATGATTCAGGCTCTGGTCAAACTTCAGAAGGCGAAAACTTAGTCGATTTAGGTATTCTAGGCGATATAAATGAACCGTTTTTAGCAAAAGCTATTTCACTTATTACCGGCGTTACAAGTAAATTAAACTATAAAAAACCAACAATGGGCGTAGAAGTAAAAGCACTTGCCGACACTAAGGACTTTACACCGCTAGGAAAAGGCATGTATAAAAATGTAAAACTTAATATCAAACTATAATCTATTAAGGAATCGTTCAAAACTAAACAACATATGCCCTCTTTCTTAAAGCATTTTAATTATTAAGAAGATTAAACCATAAATGACCCTAACAGCAACATATGATTAAAAACATAAAATTATTTATAATATTATTTACCGTAACGTTTTTTAATACCAGTTGTTTTGAAGACAATGACGATAACCAGATTGCACCAAATGCAGTTAATGATTTCGTTTGGCGTGGTATGAATGTTTTTTATTTATATAAAGATGGCATCCAAGACTTAGCTGATGACAGATTTTCGTCAGACCCTGAATATTCAGCATATCTGCGCAGTTTCTCAAGTCCCGAAGCCCTGTTTGAAAGCTTAATTTATGAGCGTGAAACAGTAGATAAATACAGTTGGATTGTAGATGATTACATTGCCTTAGAACAGTTTTTTAGTGGTGTCTCAACAAGTAACGGTATGGAATATAGGTTATTTCTTCAACCCGATAGCAATACCAATTTAGTAGGTGTTGTTCGCTTGGTGTTGAATGATAGTGATGCAGAAACAAAAGGTTTAAAACGAGGTGATATGTTTAACGCTGTAAACGGTATTCCATTAACCACCGACAATTATTCCAATTTACTTTCGGCACAAACGTACACCTTAAATATGGCTGTATATAATGACAATAATACTTCTGAAACTACCGACGACTCTGTAGATTCTACTAACGAAACCATAACACTAAGTAAACTGGAGTATTCAGAAAACCCTATTTTTTACACAAACATTTACCAAGTTAATAGCCAGAATGTAGGATACTTGATGTATAATGGATTTACTGCAAATTATGACACACAATTAAACAATGTATTTGCCAATTTTAAAGCTAACAATGTTCAGCACTTAATTTTAGATTTAAGGTATAACTCAGGAGGTTCGGTAAATTCAGCTATATTATTAAGTAGTATGATTACCGGGCAATTTAATGGCGAGGTTTTTAGTACCGAAGAATGGAATCAGGATTTTCAAAATGCATTTGAATCGGAAAACCCAGAATTGCTTATTAATCGGTTTACAAATAACGACGATGGGGTTAATTTAAACAGTTTAAATTTAGATAAAGTTTATATTATTGCTACCAACAGCTCAGCTTCAGCCAGCGAACTAGTTATTAATAGTTTAGACCCTTATATTGATGTTATTCATATAGGTGATTATACAACAGGAAAATACCAGGCGTCTACCACAATTTACGATTCGGAAAACTTTACTCGTGAGGGCGCGAATCCGAATCACACATACGCTATGCAGCCCTTAATCTTTAAGTCGTTGAATAAAGTTGGCTATACCGACTATGATAATGGTTTAACTCCCGATATTCTGCTAAAAGAAAGTTTTCTTGATTTAGGTAATATTGGAGACACAAATGAAACCCTGCTTTCGGCAGCTTTAGCGCATATTTCTGGAGCAACAGGAAAATTATCGGATTTAAAGAGCAAAGCGATTCCTTCTTTGCAAAGTTTTAAAGACAGTAATAGCTTTGAAACTTTCAACAATCAAATGTATACGGATAAAACAATACCCGATTACCTCTTAAAGACAACAAAGTTTGAGTAAACATAAAACCTATTTCAATTGGAGTTCAGGCAAAGATTCTGCTCTGGCACTCTATTATTTATTACAAAACGAAAACTATTCGGTAGATGAATTAATCACAACGGTTAATACGCACTTTAATCGTGTATCTATGCATGGATTGCGAACAGAACTGTTAAAGGCGCAAACTGATGCTATAGGCATAAACGCCAGCCTAATAGAATTGCCCGAAATGCCCGATATGGCTACGTACGAAATGAAAATGTTGGAAACAGTAATTCGATTAAAACAAGATGGATTTACTCACACAGCCTTTGGAGATATTTTTCTTGAAGATTTAAAGGCTTACCGCGAGGAACAACTTTCCAAACAAAATATTTCAGCCATATTTCCACTTTGGAAAAAAGACACTAATAAATTGATTAACGAATTTTTAGATTTAGGATTTAAAACTGTTGTGGTTTGTGCTAATTCTAAATACTTTAATGAAGATGTAGTTGGTACGGTTATAGATAAAAAATTTATAGCTAATCTACCCAAAAATGTCGATCCCTGTGGTGAAAATGGTGAGTTTCATACCTTTTGTTTTGACGGACCGATTTTTAAAAACCCGATTCCTTTTACCATTGGTGAAAAGGTGTATCGTGAATATGAAAACCCAAATAACGACAATTCGGTTTGTACCAATGACCCTTATGGTGTTTGGTATTGTGATTTAATTCCATAGCATCTACAAAAGACAAAAATAACAAAGGGCGCTCTATTTCGAACGCCCTTTTCAATTCAAAATTTAAGAATATCTATAAGTTGATGTTCAATCCTAAATTTACATTTCTACCTTTTGTAGTATAACCAATAACTTCAGTATAATCTTCATTAAACAGGTTGGTTACTCCCGCAAAAACTTTCAATCTGTTTTCCAATAATGTATGACTGAAATATAAATCAATTAATGAGAATGAATCTAAATCAACATTCTGGTAAGTTGAAAAATCGGTATCCACCCGACTACCCACAAACTGATAATTTAAGGAAGCAAAAGAATTTTCACTAAAATTATAACCTATCCCAGCATTGATCTTATGTTTTGGCAAACGTAAACGTGTGCCTTCTTTTAATTCCGTAAATGTATAATTTGAAGTAAAAGTTAAGGTTTTAAATGGCTTGAATTCGGCTTCGACCTCAACACCATGAATATTAGCATCGGTACTTGCATTTTCATAACCGGTAGTGTAAATAATGGTATTTTCTTCATTTCTATTAAAATATAAAGCATTCAACCTTAAACCATTTTCAGTATTAAATTCTAAACCACCTTCCATGGTTAAATTTTCTTCAGGCTCTAAATCTGGATTAGCGCCATAATAACCAAACAATTGTGATAAATTAGGAGCGATAAATGACGTGGCATACGAACCAAATGCTTTTAAATAACCTTGATTTAAAGCAACACTGTAGGACGGATTAAAGTTGTAAACAAAATGAGAGCCGTATTCACTGTGGTTATTCAATCTTGCACCTGCATTTATGTTTAATCCGAATTCTGAAACATAAACTGCATTTAAGTAAGGATCCGTATTAGTATAACTTTGCTCTTCTAGAAATAAACTTTTGTATTCGGTAAAATTAACTCCGACAATAGTATAAAAAGTTTCATCGAAACTGTATTTATTAAAAGCATCTATAACAAAACTTTCTGCCTCATTTGTAGAAGAAAACTCAGATATAGTTTCTCTTTTTATTTTAGAAAAAGCGGCATTCACCTGAATACTTCCGTTATTGTATGTATACTTTGGTGAAATACCTACTCTTGTTTGCTCACTGTGATATTCATCTTCTGTATCAGCAAGCACGTAAGCTGGAGCAGGAAAACCGTCTATATCAGTATTTAATTTATAATAACTCGTGAAGGCCGAAAAATTAAATTTTTCAGAAAATTTGTAACCTAATTTCAAATTGGTATTAAATCTTGAAAACGTATCTTCCTCAGGGTTTTCAGACTTTGCCGCCGACAAGCCATCGACAAAACGATTTCCAAAACTAGCTAAATAGTTAAACTTATTAGCAGTACCGTTAACAGACACATTGTTTGTAAAACTCGAAATGTTGTAACTATCGTCTTCTTGCGATTGATTTGTGCCTAGCACAGACATAAAATTTCCCGCTACTTTATTTGCAGAAGCTTTTCTTGTAGTAATATTTATTACAGCCGTAGCTGCAGCATTTCCATACAAAGTACTAGCTGCTCCTTTTATAATTTCGATAGATTCAACGGTGTTTAAATCAAACAGTCGTAAATCAAACTCGTTAGATACCAATGAAGGATCATTAACAGCTATACCATCAACTAAAATAAGTACTTGTCTGGTATTACCACCACGAACATAATAGCCTAAATTCTGCCCCTCCACACTTCTACTTCCATTTATTTCAATACCACTTTTAGTATTAATTAATTCGGCAATGTTACGACCTTGATTGTTTTCAATTTCCTGTCTTGAAATTTTAATTACTGTTTTACCAGAATGCTCACGTTTTAATTCAAATCGAGAGTCGGAAATAACAATTTCATCTAGTTCTTCTATTGTTAAATCATTTGTTTGTTGGGCTAATCCAACCATCGATATACCTAAACATAGTACACCAAAAGCATGTTTTCTTTTGTTCATTTTTAATGAATAATTGCTCGAGAATCGCATGGATTTACATACGCAAACTTTTATCCCGAAAGTTTAACTTTATTATTTTTGAAAATGGCAGGTCTCCTGACTTATTTAATGTTATTATACCTTCCCAGCTTAATGCCAGTGGTTTTTAGAAGAAAATAACACCCTCTTAAAAAAAGAAGTGCTGAAATTAATTCAACATAAATTTACAGTTGCGGGAACAGCTCTGGATTTTCACCAGATTCCCTTTTAATTCGTTAACCTGAAGTCAACAAAACCAAATTTCGCAGCAAATGTAAACCTTTTTGTTTAATGTTTTATCTAGAAGATTAATTAATCTTACTTTTGACACAAATTATGTTTTACGTGAAAAATTTTATTGCTTTAATCCTTTTAATTGTTTTTTGTGCTTGTAAAAGTGAACCAAAAAAAAAGCTTTGGGAAACATTAACAGGTAAACCTTTAAATTTAAAATATGCCACAGGGTTTTCAGCTAAAGATTATGGCAATTTCACTATCCTCAGCATAAAAAACCCATGGCCTAATAACGACAAAGCGTATCACTACGCCTTGTTAAAAAAAGGTCACGACCCCGAATTTTGGACTTTAGAAAAGTCGAGATTCGATGGCATAATCGAATTACCAATAAAAAAAATAGTCGTTACCAGTACCACGCATTTACCTGCGTTAGAGTTACTGCGTGTTGAAAACACTTTGGTTGGCTTTCCAGGAACTGATTTTATTTCTTCAACAAAAATCAGACGTCTTGTAGATCGCAATCAAATCAAAGATCTAGGGAAAAATGAAGGCATTAACACCGAAATTCTTCTTGAAACTCAGCCAGATGTGGTTGTTGGTTTTGGTATTGACGGTAAAAACAAAGCGCTTGAAACGGTAAAAAAATCTGGTATTCCGGTAATATTTAATGGTGATTGGGTTGAACATTCGCCATTAGCTAAGGCTGAATGGGTAAAATTCTTTGGAGTGCTTTTTCAAAAACAACGCCTGGCCGATTCCATTTTTAAAAACATTGAAAAAAATTATTTAGAAGCAAAAAAACTAGCCAAAAATGCAAAAACCAAACCATCCATATTAAGCGGAGCCATGCATAAAGACATCTGGTATTTACCCAATGGAAGCAGCACAGAAGCTCAACTTTTAACGGATGCTAACACTAATTATTTATGGAAAAACACTCTGGGCAGCGGTAGTTTATCTCTAAATTTTGAAACAGTTTTTAGCAAAGCACAGCATGCCGATATTTGGCTTAGCCCGTCAAATTACACTAGTTTTGAAAACTTAAAAAATGGCAACCCACACCATGCAACTTTTGACGCTTTTAAAAATAAAAACATATATTCCTTTACCAACACTACAGGAAAAACCGGAGGTGTTACTTATTTTGAGCTAGGCCTTACCCGACCGGATTTAGTTTTAAAAGATTTGATTAAAATTTGTCATCCAGAACTATTAAAAAATTATGATCTTTACTTTTTTAAACCCTTAGAATAATTGACTAACCAAAATTCATATAGACTACCCTTTTTAGTAACCTCTATTTTATTAATTATCTGCTTCTTAATTAATATTAGTTTAGGTTCTGTCTATATACCCCTAAAATCTGTTTTAAATACTCTTACAGGTGGCTTGGCCACTCAGGATTCTTGGCATTACATTGTTATTAACTACAGGTTACCAAAGGCAATTACGGCTGTTTTAGTAGGTTCGGGTTTAGGTATATCGGGGCTTTTAATGCAAACTTTATTTAGAAATCCACTCGCTGGACCATTTGTATTAGGAATTAGCTCTGGCGCAAGTTTGGGAGTCGCCATAGTCATCTTAGGTTCTGGTCTTTTCGGTGCTGTTTTCAGTACATTTTTAATATCTAAATGGAGTATTGTTATTGCGGCAAGTTTAGGAAGTTTTCTGGTCCTCATAGCTGTGCTATTAACATCCTTAAAAGTTAGAGACACCATGGCTATACTTATAATAGGTTTGATGTTTGCCAGTATTACCGCCTCCATTGTAAGTGTGCTCTCATACTTTGGGTCGGCCGAACAATTACAGCAATATATTTTTTGGGGGTTTGGGAGTTTAGGAAATTTATCATGGAATGAACTATTAATTTTATCAATAATCTATACCGTTGGGTTATTGGTTAGCATACGTTCTATAAAAGCACTTAACACCTTACTTTTAGGAGAAAATTACGCTAAGAGTTTAGGATTGAATATTAAAAAAAGTCGTTTAGTTATTATCATTTCTACCAGTTTACTTGCAGGAACTATTACTGCATTTGCAGGACCAATAGCTTTTATAGGATTAGCTATTCCACATTTAACGCGTCAGATATTTAACACCTCAAATCATGAAATTTTACTTCCTGCTGTCTTTTTATTTGGATCTATTATTATGTTAATATGCGATAGTATTTCGCAAGTACCAAATAGCGATTTAACATTACCAATAAATGCCATTACAGCGTTAGTTGGAGCCCCTGTTATTATCTGGTTATTAGTAAGAAAACGAAAAATGATATTTTAAATAAAAAAACAGTGAAAAAACACGATCAAAATATCATTCTAAAAACTGAAAATTTAAGTATTGGCTATAAATCTAAAAATGATGTTTCCATTATCGCTAGTAACATAAATATTACATTACAACAAGGTGAATTGGTTGGTTTGGTTGGTGCTAATGGCATTGGAAAATCCACACTACTCAAAACGCTAACCAAAGTACACCCCCCTGTTAAAGGAAACGTATTCATTAATGAAATTCCAATAGAGAAACAAACAAATCTGGAACTAGCTAAAACCTTAAGTCTTGTGTTAACCGAAAAATTAATTTCTAAAAATTTATCGGTTTTCGAATTGGTAGCATTAGGAAGACAACCGTATACCAACTGGATTGGAAATTTAACAGCGGAAGACGTTTTAATCGTAAATCAAGCTCTGGAACAAACACATATTGAAGATATAAAACACAAAAAATGCTTCGAACTAAGCGACGGGCAACTTCAAAAAGCAATGATTGCCCGAGCCTTGGCGCAAGACACAGATTTAATAATTCTGGATGAACCTACAACACATCTAGACATGTATCATAAAGCCTATATTTTAAAGTTACTTAAAAAGCTAGCTAAAGAAACAAACAAAACAATTTTGTTTTCTTCTCACGAAATCGATCTTGCCATTCAGCTTTGTGATAGTGTTATTGTCATGACTCCGAATCACGTAGAAATAGACCAACCTTGCAACCTTATTACCAGTGGAGCTTTCGAAAAACTATTCCCAAAAGATTTAATAGCCTTTGATGAAAAAACAGGAAGTTTTAAAATTAAAAAATAACATGACTTTCTAATTATCAACAAATTAACTAATTTTACACGTACTTTACCTCATAATCAATCAGCGTCCCGACTTACTTAGTATTCGCTTATACTAAACCCTAACCGATTGACATTATGAAAACCAAGCTAATTATTTTATTAACTGCCCTAATATTAATTACGACACTATCTTACAAGATAAATGATTCTGAAGGGTACGAATACCCGCCAAGGATTGGCTCAAAAGCTATAAGCTGTACCACGACAACATTTTTATTAGATAATATTGACTCTACTAAACAAATCGCTCCACTTTTTGAAAATTTGGGAACGCATACTTATAATATAAGCACAGACAATGCGCTTGCACAACGCTTTTTTAATCAAGGTTTAAGGCTTATGTATGCTTTTAATCATGCTGAAGCACACCGTTCATTTATGGAAGCTTCGCGACTAGACCCTAATTGCGCCATGGCCTTTTGGGGACAAGCTTATACACTGGGTCCTAATATTAACGACCCTGAACCTGATGAAGAACGAAAGCTTAAATACAACGAAGCCCTTGCTGAGGCGATAAAACAAATGAACAATGCCACACCTAAAGAACAAGCTCTAATTGAAGCATTAACGCATCGATACTCTACAAATTTAGAAAAAGAAGTTAGTGTCTTGAATTTGGCGTATATGAAAGCCATGGAAAAAGTAGCTACTCAACACCATAGTGATAGTGATATACAAACGCTATATGCCGCCTCAGTGATGAATACAGTGCCTTGGAATTACTGGGATAAAAAAGGAAATCCATCTCCCAACATCCCGAAAGCAAAAGAAGCTTTAGAAAAGGCGATTCAACTTAACTCAGAACATCCGGGAGCCCATCATTACTATATTCATATGGTAGAACTTCCAAACCCGGACCTAGCTGTACCGAGTGCCGAAAAATTAGCAACACTTATGCCGGCAGCTGGACATCTGGTACATATGCCTTCACACATTTATATAAGGGTTGGAAGATATAAAGATGCCGTTATAGCTAACCAAAAAGCCATTCTTGCCGACGAAGATTATATATCTCAATGCTACTCGCAAGGCATGTATCCCTTAGGATATTATCCACATAATATTCACTTTCTTTGGTCAGCATCAAGTTTATTAGGTAACAGTCAAATGGCTATTGAAGCTGCCAAAAAAACTGCAGAAAAAGTTCCTGTTGGCGAAATGAAAGACCTTCATTTTCTTCAAAATTTTGCCTCTACACCACTTTTAGCCTACACCAGATTTGGAAAATGGAATGACATATTAACATACCCAAAACCCAATGACGATATTAAACATTTAAAACTTATTTGGCATTATGCCCGCGGGATAGCCTTTACTCGAAAAAATAATATTAAAGAAGCTAAAGAAGAGCTTGAAGCTATCAAAATTTTGATAGAAGACCCAGAAATGGAATCCATAATTGCAACCGGTTTTGATTCTGGTACCACATTAGCGAAACTGGCATTTGAAATTGTTTCTGGTGAAATTGCAGCCAGCCGACAAGATTACAATACAGCTATTAAACATTTAAATAAAGCAGTATCTATGGAAGATGACTTAATTTATAACGAACCATCTGCATGGCATATTCCGCCAAGACAAAATTTGGGTGCCATTTTATTAAAGGCTAAACGCTTTAATGAAGCTGAAAATATTTTTAAAGAAGACCTTCTTAATTTAAGACAGAATGGGTGGTCTTTAATGGGGTTATACCAAAGTCTTTTAGCACAAAATAAAACGAAAGAAGCAAAAAATATAAAAAACGAATTCAATAAAGCTTGGCAGGAAAGTGATGTTATTATAAACTCCTCAGTACTATAAAAAATTAGGGTTGTAAATAAATTACAACCCTATTTATTTACCTATTTCCTTATTAGGTTATTCAACAATACCCAAAGCTTTAGTAGTCTTCCATGCTCCTCTTGTAAAATCAGGGAATTTTTGAGAATCACCATGCGCTTTTACTGATGCCTCACTTAATGGTCCAACGGCACTCCAGAAACAACCTTCATATACATTTTGATCTAAAGGTTCTCCTTTACGTAAACATTCAACAATACGATAAAGCATCATGAAATCCATACCGCCATGGCCTCCCATTTTCTTCGACACCTCTCCTAAACGTTTGTATAAAGGGTGTTCATATTTTTCATAGATAGCCGCTAAATCATCGCCTTGAGCCCAACTATGATGATCTTTGGTGGCTCCTTCAACACCGCCTTCCAACGCAATTCTTGTAGGGAATCCTGCTAACGTACCATCAGTACCCTGAATTAAATTGTGTCTTGAATATGGGCGTGGACTTGTTTCGTCCCATTGTACCATAATTGTACGCCCTAATGTCGTTTTTATGATAGAAGTATTGATGTCTCCGCCTTTAAAATCGATTTGATTCCACTTATGGCCTGCTGGAAAATGTTCTTTGGCATAAATATTTCTTCCCTTCCCTGGTGATGAAAAAGAATTAATACGTTCAAAGTTATCTTCTCCTCTGGCTAAATTCATGTACTGAGCCACAGGTCCTAAACCATGTGTTGGATATAAATTACCATCTCTATTTGCGTATTCGTAAGACCTCCATGAACCCGTACCACGTTCTACTTGATTCATTTGCCCCCTTAATTCATGTATATATGCAGCTTCTCCATGTAACAATTCACCAATAACTCCCTGTCTACACATGTTTAAGTACAATAATTCATCACGTCCATAATTAACGTTTTCCATCATCATACAGTGCTTTTGGGTTTTTTCAGAAGTGTTCACAATATCCCACATCTCGTCAATGCTAACTGCAAGAGGTACTTCAACAAAAGCATGGGCACCCGACTCCATAGCTTTTATGGCCATAGGTGCATGTAAACTCCATGGTGTTGCAATAATTACCATATCTGGCTTTACTGTTTCCAACATAGTTTTCCATGCATGTTGTTCGCCATAAAATGTTTTAATATCCTTATGACGTTGTCCTGCACCAATTTCTTTACATTTTTCTGCCGACCTTTTTGCTAGGTCTTCATACAAATCACTAATAGCTACAATTTCGGTTCCTTCAATCGTTGCTATTTGCCTAGCGTGACCAGAGCCTCTTGCTCCGACCCCAATAAAAGCACAACGAACTGTATCTAATTTAGGAGCTGCAAAACCTCCCATATAGTTTTTAGTTGATTTAAAAGTTCCGAATGTATCTGCGTTAATTAAATTAGGTAAAAAGGCTAAACCTACTCCAGCCATTGATGATTTTTTTAAAAAATCTCTTCTATTAGAACTCATTTGTTTGTCTTTTAAAATTTCATCATAAATATAGATATCAGAGCCGCATAAATAGGTGAACGTATGGGTGAACACTTTAAAATTAATCTAAAAAAAGAATATTCACCTATTAACTACACAATAATTAAATCCTGAAAATCAACACTATACATCTCTCCGTATAATAATTCGTAATTTTTAGAAAATGAAGTGTATGCGTCTTTGGCTAAGCCATGTTTCCCCATAGCCACCCATTCATTTATTAAAATTTGCAAAGCATTTTCATTCAAACTATCGAATAAAAGAATGGTTTTTGCAATTTTTACGCATATTCCCTTCGGAATATTAGCATGCTGTTCTTTATAAATAGCAGCTAATAATTGTTCAATATCATTCGATATTTTTGCCTTAAAATAATCTACCCACTCGGTTTGAATGCTTGGTAATACATTACCTTTTTTAATAATCTCAAGAAAATCTTCTAATTCATTCAAGGCAATTCTTCCTCCTGCCATACCTGCTTCTAAACGAGATTTTAATTGGATATATTCATAAACATCTACCACCAGCATATTCGTATGGCTAACAATCCATCTTTTTTCTTCAAAAACAACTTCTAAACCATCTATTTCAGACAAAACTTTACGAAGCTTCCGCATATTACCACTACGATTCTCCTTCGCTTTGTTTTTTGACACTCCGGGCCAAAATGTTTCGGTAAGCTTACTTGAAGTCACTCCTCTATTCTCGTCTAATTTGGATAATATTAAAAAGGAAATTAATTGTTTTTGAAGCGGAGAAAAAGAAACAGTCTTTTCATTTGATAAAATCAATTGAAAACCTCCAAACAAGGAAAGTGTATTTTTATTTTCTTTGCGTTTTAATTCATGAGTTATGTAATCTTTATCCTGAGGTTTAATCGCTTCCGACGAAATAATCTTTTCTGGCTTTTTTCGAAGAAGTAATACCATTGCTAAAATAGCGCCACCGAATAAAACCCCCATAATAACATACCAAGAAACCGTTTTAGAATCTGTTTTAGCCTCATACAATTGTGTCACTTCAGCAGGAGCTAAACCTCTATTCCAAACTTTTAAATCATCCATAGCTCCATAATATTGTTCTCCCCAAATATTATTTCCGATGACCAGAGATTGATTTGAAGGATTAATTTCTGAAGTTTGAATTTCCCCAATTTTCTCTCCGTCTACATAAAAATCTATAGATGCCTGCGGATTATAAATCACCACTAAATGTTGCCATATACCTTTTTTAAGAGGAAATTCAACGACATGATCTTTTATAGTTGCCATAGTAAAATCCGGACTTCCTCTTCGAAGTTTAACCGAAAAGGCCGTGCCAAACCCAATAAGCCCCATAAATTGTGGTATCCGGTCTGGTTTGAGCCAAACAGAAATACTAATTGGTGTTTCGAAATTTAAGGTATTCGATTTAAAATAATCTATAAAAGAGTCTTGCTGACCTAAATACAGCACATCTCCCCTTTCACTGTCTTCTATAAAGGATATATCTTTCGTAATTACCCTGTCCCAATCTGGCTCCTGTTGGTTAACCACATTATTATCGAAAGCAAAATCGTAAATTAATTCATCTTGAATAGCCACATTATATGCCGTAAATAATCTAGGAGAATCTGATTGTCCTTTGTGATGAATGACTTCTGATGGTGTTATTCTATAGCCATTTTTGTATGGTGATAAAATCTGTTCTTTGCTTGTTAAAGGAAAAGAAAACTTGGCTGTTGTAATAGTTTGGGGCGCATTTTTCCACCTTACTTCATTTAATAATTCTCCATTAAACTCGACAATCCCTCGAAATCGTCTTAATTTATTTAACGAATCTACAACTTGTTTTACTACCTCAGTTTCAACTTGATTGGCCTCTAGAAAATTAGGCGATTTCCCAGTGGATTTCCAAAACAATAGAACCTCATCATAAAGCTCACTTTTTGAAGTTGCAAAACTCTTAAACTCAACAAGTTTATTAATGGGATCTTTAGAGAACCATTTAGAAAATTTCCTTTCGCTGCGGATCTGATTTATAGAAGTTTCTGTAATATCCTGTTCAAAAACGACAATTATGTGCTTACCTTCAAGTTTTAACTTTTCAATTATTGCTTCTTGCTGTTCCTGCTGAAAACAAATATTTCCAGTACATTCTAAATCTATATAATCTTCGAGTTGTTTTTTATCAAATTTACCTCTTACCAACAAGGTGATAATTTCGTCCTTGTTTGTTCTAAGAAACATGTGAATAGAATCTAAAACCGATTTTAAAGATTTCCGTCTCTTGGCGTTTACAATTTGGTACTGTGACTTATACTGCTCCAGTTGCAATTTAAAAGCCCTTGTGCCGTGTTCTAAATCTTTAATAGTATTGGTTGGCAGATTAGTAGTAAACACAAAATCGCTTATGGTTAAATCGTTTTGTGCTAAACTTTTAACGTTAATAATTAACACTAAAAATAGCGTAATAAAAACAGGGGTATTTTGATATTTATTAAACCTACCGATTAGAATCATTAACAAATATTTCTATTTAAAGAAAACATATAAAATCTCAAATGTATAATTTATCTTAAATATTATTCCCTTCTAGGTCTGTAGTTAACAACTTATTAAGAAAAATTAGAAAAAAGAACTATTAAGTATCCCATAAATCAAAACTTCAATAGTTAGAATTTATTACTTTTACTGCAATTCAAAACAGTAATATGAACGACAATCTTATTCTTATTCTTTCAATTATAATTTCAGCGGGTTTTGGTGCTTATATTGGTATGCTTATCAACAAATTAAAAGGAAAAAGTGAACTAAGTGCCATAGCCGAGCGCAACACTATTTTGCAACAACAATTAAGCGAGATTAAGGAGTCTGCCCAACAGGATATTGCTAAGCAAACCGAAATCTTTAATAAGCAGGCTGCCGAATTTAAAGAAACAATATCTAAAATTGAACATGAGCGTGAAGATATTCGTCGCGAAAAAGAGTTTTTAAATTCCGAATTAGCCATTAAAAATACTGAATTCGAAAATTTAAAGTTAAAAAATGAAGAACAAAAAGGTGAAGTTGAAAAGCTACAGGAGAAATTTAGTAAAGAGTTCGAAAATCTGGCTAATAAAATTTTAGATGAGAAATCGGAAAAATTTACCATTCAGAATAAAGAAAATTTACAACATATTTTAAATCCTTTACAGGAAAAAATTCAAGGTTTTGAGAAAAAGGTTGAAGATTCGCAAAAGGAAAGCATAAGTATGCATTCGGCTTTAAAAGAGCAATTATTAGGCTTGAAAGATCTGAACCAACAAATGACTAAAGAAGCGACTAACCTTACCCGTGCCTTAAAAGGAGACAGTAAAATGCAAGGAAATTGGGGCGAATTGGTTTTGGAGCGCGTTTTAGAAAAATCGGGATTAGAAAAAGACCGCGAGTATTTTGTACAGCAAAACTTTACCTTAGACACCGGTGCTCGCGTATTACCTGATGTTGTTTTACATTTACCTGACAACAAAAAAATGATAATTGATAGTAAAGTGTCTCTGGTAGACTACGAACGTTATGTCAATGCAGATGACGATGAAAAACAGCTGTTTTTAAAATCACATATAAATTCAATTAAAAAACATGTAGACCAACTTTCAGAAAAAAATTATCAGGATTTATACGATATAGAATCACCAGATTTTGTGCTTATGTTTATTCCTATAGAACCTGCTTTTGCAGTTGTTGTTAACGAAGATAGTAGCATTTATAACAAAGCCTTCGAAAAAAACATTGTTATCGTTACCCCTTCTACATTATTAGCCACACTTCGTACTGTAGACACCATGTGGAACAATGAAAAGCAACAACAAAATGCTATAGAAATTGCTACTCAAGCTGGTCGCCTTTACGATTCGTTTGTTAACCTTACCGAAGAGTTAATTAAAGTTGGCAATCAAATAGGTACAGTTCAAAAATCTTACGAAAGTGCTATGGTAAAACTTACCGGTAAAGGCAATCTGGTGAGACGGGTTGAAAATCTTAAAAAGCTAGGTGCAAAAGCTACAAAACAACAAAATGAAAAATTATTAAAACGCGCTGAAGAAGAATAGCACTAGTATTTCGAGATGTTTTTTATCAATTATTTTTTCAAAACTAAAATACCTACACCTGATTTTTAACAATTTAGTTGCTTTTCATAGGATTTAGCAATATATTTGATTATTCCTCAATTAAGGAATATTTAATTTTATTCCTTAATTATGGCATGTTTATAAATATTCTATATAAATGGAATTAATAAATTAATTAAAAATGACAAGTGTTATTACAGGAGATATTATTAAATCCAGAGCTCAAAATAAACCTGAATCTTGGTTGAATGCCCTAAAGGCAGCTTTAACTCATATAAATCCTAATGCGGAATCTTGGGAAATTTATCGTGGCGATAGTTTTCAAATTGAAATAAAAGATTGGCCGTCGAGTTTTGAATGCGCTGTTTATATAAAGTCATGTATAAAATATAATTCTGGATTAGATGTACGATTAGCTATAGGCGTTGGCAATAAGACTTACCAAGGCGAAAAAGTAACCGAATCTAACGGCGAAGCTTTTATTTTATCGGGAGAAGCTCTGGAAACATTAAAAAAAGAAAAACAAAATTTACTTATTAAAACCAATAATGCATCGTTAAACAAAGAACTAAACCTTTATTTTAAACTCGCCAGCATCGCTATGGATCATTGGACAAAAAATTCTGCAGAAATTGTTAAATTGAGTCTTGAAAACCCAGATGCATTACAACAACATTTGGGACAACATATTGGTATAAGTCAGGATGCCGTAAGCAAGCGACAAAAACGCGCCTATCTTGCCGAAATTCTGGAATTAAACCAAATGTACCGCCATAAACTAACAACCTTATGATGCTTTTAATAAAACTCTTGGCAGCCCACTTAATAGGCGATTTTTTTATACAACCTAAACGCTGGGTAATCGAAAAAGAACGCAAAAAACTTAAATCGCCTAAACTTTATATTCATGTTTTAATTCATATTCTATTAACAGCAGTTGTATTATGGGAGGTTAAGCTTTGGCCTGTTCCTCTTATTATTGGAGTTTCACATTTTATAATTGATGCTTTAAAACTTTACTATCAAAAGAAAAAAACAAAGCGGCTATTCTTTTTTATAGATCAATTTTTACATCTTTCGGTGATTGTAGTATGTTATTATTTCTTTTCTAACAGCGTAATTGAAATTACTAATCAAGATACCGAAACCTTAATATTCTTCATATTATGTCTTGCATTTTTAACAACACCAGCTTCAATAATTATGAAAAATATTTTTATGAAGTGGAATATTTCAAAACTTACCAAAAATAATGCATCGCTTAAAGATGCTGGAAAATATATCGGTATATTAGAACGCTGTTTAGTGTTTGTATTTATTGTGTTTGGGCATTGGGAAGCCGTTGGTTTTTTAATTACCGCAAAGTCTGTATTTAGGTTTGGTGATTTAAAAGAATCGAAACATAGAAAACTAACCGAATACATTTTAATAGGAACACTAATTAGTTTTAGCATCGCTATTACAACGGGAATTATATTTAATTTATTTATTAACCATGTTTAGAACTATAGAAGAATCGCAAGTTACCATAACCCAATTAATGTTACCGTCGCATTCCAATTTTAGCGGGAAAATTCACGGAGGTTATATTTTAAGTTTAATGGATCAAATTGCCTTTGCTTGTGCCTCCAAACACTCTAGAAATTATTGTGTAACGGCATCGGTTAATAAGGTCGATTTTTTAAATCCTATCGAGGTTGGCGAATTAGTAACTTTAAAAGCATCGGTAAACTTCACAGGAAGAACTTCAATGGTTATTGGTGTTCGCGTGGAATCTGAAAATGTGCAAACTGGAGAAAAAAAACATTGTAATTCGTCTTATTTCACCATGGTAGCTAAAGATGATCATGGTAATAATGTACCTGTTCCTGGCATTATTTTAAAAACTAAAGATAGCGTACGCCGCTTTGCCCGAAGTATTGAACGTCAGGAGCAAGCAAAAAACAGAACAACTAAATACAAATCTTCAGAATTCAAAATTGAAGATTACATTGAAATTGTAAAGTCGAAAAACGTAAAAGTTGACCTGTAACTTACCTAATCGCATTTCTACTTAATATTCTATTTTGTCATTATTTTTCATTATATTTAAAAGAAAAATAATGCAAAAAAGGTATTTCATATATATCATTGGCCTTATTATAATAGCTCTATTTATTGGCTACAATTATATATACCAAGACCATAGAGATATTGCCTCTGAATCTGCCGATTTCACTCTTGCGGCTTCAGCATTAGCTGACACTTTTGCAGCTTCCCCAAAACAATCCGAACTTAAATTTAACAATAAAACCATTCAGGTTTCAGGTGTAATTACCGAGTTAAATGCAACAGACATAACTATTGATAACAGTGTTTTTTGTCAGTTTAACTCAAAAATAACCCCCTCTGTAAAAGTAAATACGAAGGTTAAAATTAAAGGTCGATGTATAGGTTACGACGATTTACTAGAACAGGTAAAACTGGATCAGTGTAGTTTGATAGAATAATAATTATTAAGTATGCGTAGCGTTATATTATTTCTGTTTTCTTTTGTTTTGAGTTCAACGTTTTCCTGGGCTCAAAATGACATTTTTAACATCAGCAGAAATGGTTCTCTTGACGATTTATTATCACTATACAAACAAGACCCAAATTGTATAAATACAACAAACCAGGCTGGCTACAGTCCACTAATATTGGCATGTTATCATGGTAACGAGGAAGTCGCATTTTTCTTAATTGAACATTCTAATGATATAAATGGATCGAGCCATTATGGAACTCCACTAATGGCCGCAGTCGTAAAGAAAAATATAGATATCACTAAAAAACTTTTAGATAAAAAAGCAGACCCTAATATCCCAGATTTAAATGGAACGACAGCATTACATTATGCTACCCTTTTTAAAGCTACAGAAATAGCAAAGCTTCTTATTGAATCAGGAGCAGATTATAATTTAAAAGACGGAAATGATAAATCGGCTTACGATTATGCATTGATTAATAACAATAAAGAATTATTAACCCTTTTTAAAAACTAAAGTCATGAAAAAAAGTACTTTAATTCTCCTTGCATTTCTCGTCTCAAATTTATCATTACTTGCTCAAACCTACACTACTGGTACTATAAACCTTTCTTCAACATCTGGATTAGAATATTCAGCACAAATTGATATTACGCAAACCGAGGTAACTTTAACTTTAATCGGGCCAAGTGACCGTTGGTTAGGAATTGGTTTTGGGGTAAATTCCATGACCTTAAATGGAGACCTAGTAATTTATGATGGTGTAAGCATGAGCGACAGAACATTTCAAGGTGTCGGTACACCTCCCGTTGCAGATTCCAATCAGGATTGGTCGATAGATTCCAACAGTATTTCATCAGGAAAAAGAACAATAGTTGCCAAAAGAAGTTTAAATACGGGAGAAGCCAATGACTATGTGTTTAGTCCTTCAGACACTTCAATTAATCTAGTTTGGGCTCGTGGTGCTTCAGCTTCTTTCGCTCTTGCTTATCACGGTGTAAACAGAGGTGCCACGTCAAGTGGTATAACCTTAAGTAATGATGAATTTCAACTGGCGCAAAACATTAAAATTTATCCCATACCTGCAAAAGAACGTATTAACCTAAAACTGCCTTCAGGGATAAATGTTAATTCGATTACTATTTACAATGTCTTAGGTAAAGAAACACACAAGGTTTCTTTTTTGCAAAATTATGTTGATATTTCTAACTTAAACTCTGGAATATATTTATTAAAAATTAACACCGATAATTCAAATTACACGAAACGATTTATTAAACTATAAAAACCATTAAACCTGATTTTAAATTTATGAAACACCTACTATTATTATTGTTATGCATTCCGTTTTTGGGAATTGCTCAAGACGATTTATTGGACGAAATTGATAACGAACAAGATGCCTGGCAATATACCTCGGCCGCTTTTAAAGGCCTTAAAATTGTAAATTTCGAGTCTACCAAGCTTGTTGCTAAAAACGAATTCACATTTGTTGTCGCGCATCGTTTTGGTAGTTTAGAAAATGGTTTAGACACCTTTTTTGGTTTAGACGATGCGGTAACCAGATTAAATTTTATTTATGGAATTTCTGATGGGTTTAATATAAGTGTCTCACGAAGTTCCTTTCAGAAAATTTATGAGGCCGCTGTAAAATACAACATTGTAAAACAGCAGAATAATGGTTTCCCTTTTACCATTGTTGGGTATAACTCCATACTCGTTAATACGGCATTAGAAGAAGCAAACCTTCCACTATTAGAATTTAAGCACAGGGTTGGCTATACCGCACAAATTTTACTTTCAAGAAAAGTAAACACCAATTTCTCGCTAGAACTAGCCCCTACCTTTTTTCATGACAATTATGTTGCTATTAATGAACAGGATAATTCACAATTCGCTTTAGGGTTTGGTGGGCGTTACAAACTAGGAAAACGTTGGTCTATTAACGCCGACTATGGCTGGCATTTAAACCGTGCAGACAATTCTCCCTTTAATAATCCGTTATCTATAGGAATAGATTTAGAAACAGGAGGCCATGTATTTCAAATGCATTTTACCAATGCGCAGGGCATGAATACCAATACATTTTTGGGTCAGAGTACTGGCCAATGGAGCGATGGCAATATTTATTTCGGATTTAACTTAAGTCGTGTATTTTAACCCCTATATTCATATGAAAAACTTAATTTTATTACTTATTATAACAATCTTATTTTCCTATAGCTGTGCCAACGACAGCGAAGATGATTTAATAGATACTACACCAATTCCAAATTTAGTTACCTATAATGACGATGTAAAATCTATCATTGATGATAATTGTATATCATGCCATAGTGCAACCCCTACTGGAGGGGCAAACATTTCTTTAATTACTTATGCTCAGGTTAAATCTGGAGTGGTAAACAATAATTTAATAGGTAAAATTAACGGAACCGCCTCCGGATCACAAATGCCACTAGGCGCTCCTAAACTACCTCAAAATCTTATTGATTTAATTGAAAAATGGGAAACTGATGGCTTTCCTGAAAACTAATAACCTTAAATCTTAAAATTATGAATTTTAAAACCCTTTTTTACAGCTTAATATTAACATTGTTTATGTTTAACTGTTCGAGCAGTAGTGATGATGATACCACCTCTCAACCAGACCCCACACCAGACCCAGAACCAACTGAAAAAATCACTTACGAAGCTAATATTAAAAGTATAATGTCCAGTAACTGTATATCATGCCATGGTAGTACTCCTTCGAACAATGCCCCCATGTCCTTAACGACCTACACACAAGTTAAAAATTACATCGACGGGATAATAGATCGAATAAATAGAACAGGAGCAGGTAAAATGCCCCCTTCAGGAACATTATCTACAAATTCTAAAAATTTAATACAGCAATGGAAAGATGGCGGATTACTAGAAAACTAGCATTTGAAACCATTATTTACTAACCGAAAACAATAAAAATACAATAATGAAATATTTACTTTTTTGTTTGGCTTTTGTTAGCTTACAAATGTATTCGCAAGACAAATACTTAACCAAAACCGGAACTGTTAACTTTGAAGCTTCGGTTCCTGCTTTTGAAGAAGTAAAGGCATCAAACAATTCCGTTACTGCTATTTTAAATACTGAAAATGGTAATTTTGCGGCCTTAGCTTTGGTAAAAGGTTTTCGATTTAAAAATGCCTTAATGGAGGAACATTTTAATGAAAATTATGCAGAGTCTGATAGCTATCCAAAAGCAACCTTTAAAGGCTCTATTAACGATTTTGACGCGGATAATATTGAAAAAAGCAAAACGTACACCATCGACGGCGAATTAACATTTCATGGTAAAACAAAAAAACTTAAGCAAGTTCCAGTTAATTTGTTTTATGAAAATGGACATATAAAAATGGCAGGGGAATTTGAAACTATCGCATCAGATTTTGATATTAAAATCCCTAAAATTGTGAGTAATAAAATTGCCGAAACTATTAAGGTGGACTTCCAGTTTGTACTATCAAAAAAGTAAAGCAGATTTTGTTATCTTTAGCGAAAAAGACATTATTTCATGAAAAGATTTCTCTATAAATTAATTGCAGCCATAGTTATTGTTACTATAGGATATTTTTGTTTTGTTTACTATGTACCATACAGCGAAGGTGTTCGTTCTGGTGACCTCATAAAATTCAGTAAAAAAGGTGTTTTAACAAAAACCTGGGAAGGCGAATTAAGCCAGGGCGTGTCGGAAGAACAACGCTTTTCTTTCTCGGTTGAAAAAAATGACCAAAAAATAATTAATGACCTACAAAAATACCAAGGTCGATTTGTAAGGTTATCTTATATTGAGCGTTACCGAACATTTTTTTGGCTTGGTGACACCAAATATTTCATCACTAAAGTTGAAGAAGATAAAGAACGGCAATCGTTTCAGCACAGTAAATAAAAAAAAGCCGCTATTTAGCGGCTTTTTTTATATCTAAAATTTTTAGATTATTTATTCAAATACATGTTTCTTCTTGAATATAAATCGTAAAATTCATCATCTTTTAAGCTATCGATAAATAAGATGCTTTCTCCTGTACTCTTCATTTCTGGTCCTAACTTCTTATTTACTTTAGGGAATTTATTGAAAGAGAAAACAGGTTGCTTTATGGCATAACCTTCTAACTGTGGGTTAAAGTTGAAGTCTTTCACTTTCTTATCACCTAACATAACTTTTGTTGCATAGTTTACATAAGGCTCTCCGTAAGCTTTAGCTATAAACGGCACCGTTCTAGATGCTCTTGGGTTTGCTTCGATAATATAAACTTTATCATCTTTTATCGCAAACTGTATGTTTATTAAACCTACTGTATTTAAAGCAAGTGCAATCTTTTTGGTATGATCCTTAATTTGTTCCATGACTAAATCACCTAAATTGAATGGTGGTAAGGTTGCGTTACTATCGCCCGAGTGGATTCCACAAGGTTCGATATGTTCCATAATACCTATGATGTAAACATCTTCTCCATCACAAATCGCATCAGCTTCAGCTTCAATAGCTCCGTCTAAATAGTGATCTAATAATAATTTATTGTTAGGGATAGATCTTAATAAGTCAACAACGTGTTTTTCAAGTTCTTCTTTATTAATTACAATCTTCATTCCCTGTCCTCCAAGTACATAGGAAGGTCTTACGAGTATTGGAAAATCTAATTGGTCGGCTACTTTTAAAGCTTCTTCTGCCGATTCAGCAGTATCAAACTCTGGGTAAGGAATATTATTCTCTTTTAACAATGTAGAGAAACTTCCTCTATCTTCAGCTAAATCTAAAGCTTCATAACTTGTTCCAATAATTTTAATACCGTAACGATCTAGTTTTTCAGCAAGCTTTAAAGCTGTTTGTCCACCTAATTGAACAATAACACCTTCCGGCTTTTCGTGTTTTATAATATCATAAATATGTTCCCAGAAAACAGGCTCGAAATATAATTTATCAGCTGTATCGAAATCGGTAGAAACGGTTTCCGGATTACAGTTAATCATAATGGTTTCATAACCAGCTTCAGAAGCTGCCAATACACCGTGAACACAACAGTAATCAAACTCTATACCTTGTCCAATTCGGTTTGGCCCAGAGCCTAATACGATTATTTTTTTCTTGTCCGATACTACGCTTTCATTATCAGCCTTACGCTCGCCGTTAGCGGTTTGCATATCACTCTCAAAAGTGGAGTAATAATACGGTGTTTTTGCCTTAAACTCGGCAGCACAAGTATCAACTAATTTGTAAACACGGTTTATACCAAGTTCTTCACGTTTGTTATAAACTTCACTTTCTAAACAACCTAACATGTGAGCAATTTGTCGGTCACCATATCCTTTTTGTTTAGCTTCAAGTAAAAGCTCTTTATCAAGATTTTCAATTGTATAAGTAGAAATTTCTTTTTGCAATAAGAATAACTCTTCATATTGCTTTAAGAACCACATATCGATTTTAGTAATCTCGTGAATTCTACTTAAGGGAATCCCCATGGCAATAGCATCGTAAATTGTAAATACACGATCCCAAGATGCATAGGTTAATTTTTCGATAATTTGATCGTAATTTTTATTCTCCTTACCATCGGCACCTAACCCATTACGCTTAATTTCTAACGACTGAGTTGCTTTATGAAGTGCTTCCTGGAATGAACGTCCAATTCCCATTACCTCTCCTACAGATTTCATTTGAAGTCCTAAAGTTCTATCTGATCCTTCAAACTTATCGAAATTCCAACGCGGTATTTTTACAATTACATAATCTAAAGTTGGTTCGAATAATGCCGAAGTAGACTTAGTAATTTGATTTTGTAATTCATCTAGGTGATAACCAATTGCTAATTTGGCGGCAATTTTTGCAATTGGGTAACCAGTAGCTTTACTTGCCAATGCTGAAGAGCGTGATACACGAGGGTTAATCTCTATCGCTATAATTTCTTCTTGATCATCTGGCGACACGGCAAATTGTACGTTACAACCTCCAGCAAAATCACCGATACTACGCATCATTAAGATGGCCATATCACGCATTTTTTGGAATGTTGTATCGCTTAACGTCATAGCAGGTGCTACTGTAATCGAATCTCCTGTATGGATTCCCATCGGATCCATGTTTTCAATAGAACAGATAATCACTACGTTATCGTTAGCGTCTCTTAAAAGTTCTAACTCATACTCTTTCCAGCCCATCATGGCCTTATCGATCATGACTTCGTGTATTGGAGATATCTCTAATCCGCGGGTTAACAATTCATCAAAATCCTCTTCATTGTAAACAATAGCCGCTCCAGCACCCCCTAGTGTAAACGACGATCGAATACATAATGGAAATCCAAATTCCTGAGCGATTGTTTTACCTTCTAAATACGATGTTGCCGTAGCTTGAGGAGCCATTTTCACACCGATTTTCTCCATCAATTCACGGAACTGCTCTCTATCTTCTGTAATATTGATAGCATCAATATCCACCCCGATAATTTCTACACCAAAATCATTCCAGATCCCCTTCTCATCTGCTTCTATACATAAATTTAATGCTGTTTGTCCTCCCATGGTTGGTAAAACAGCATCAATTTGAGGGTGTTCTTTTAAAATTTTAACAATAGACTTTGTATTTAACGGTAACAAGTATACATGATCTGCCATTGAAGGGTCTGTCATGATAGTTGCTGGATTAGAATTGATTAATATGGTTTCAATTCCATCTTCTCTAAGCGATCTTAGAGCTTGAGTTCCTGAATAATCAAATTCACATGCCTGCCCTATAACGATAGGACCCGAGCCAATTATTAATATCGATTTAAGTTTTGAATTTTTAGGCATTTTTAATCTTTATATATGGTATAAATATTTGTTAAAATTGTAAGTGATGCTTAGGTATAAAAAAAGGCGTTACACTAAAGTAACACCTTTATATTATAACAACAATATATCATTATTTTTTATGTCTAGTTTCAGTCGATACAGACAATTTTTTTCTACCCTTAGCTCTTCTACGAGCAAGTACTTTTCTTCCATTAGCAGAAGCCATTCTTTCTCTAAAGCCATGTTTGTTTCTTCTTTTTCTTTTCGATGGCTGAAATGTTCTTTTACTCATTATCTTGTATCTTTAAAAATCTGAATTGTACTTAATTAATATCTTTTTGGGTTCCTCCAAAACTGAGCGCAAATATACGAAGACTTTTTACATTGACAAACGTTATTTAAAAAATATTTTTAATTATTTTTTTTACACCTCAAGGTTCATTCCTCAACCTATTTACATGAGATATTTGAAGTCGTTTTGTTAATTATGTATTAGTCTAATTTGACAAATTTTAGTTTATTTGCAAAACAAAAATGGGCTATTTATTATAGACACGCCTTAAGACAGTTTTAAACACATCAAATAATGTACAATAAAATTATAAAACTCATTATAGCCTTAGGCATTTTTGCTTATGCTATATATCAATTTACAGAAAACAATATAGGTAACGGTATCATGTTAATATTGTTATCGCTAATTTTTGTTTTCCTTTATTTTAAAAATGAATTAATATTATTAGCTTTTTTAAGATTAAGAAAGCAAGATTTTGAGGGTGCTAAAAAATGGTTAGACAAAATTAAAAACCCTGAAAGCGCCTTAGTAAAAAAGCAACAAGGTTACTATAATTACTTACACGGCTTAATGGTTTCTCAAACTAATATTAATGATGCTGAAAAATTCTTTAAGAAAGCTATTAGTTTAGGATTGTCTATGGATCATGATTTAGCCATGGCAAAATTAAATCTTGCTGGTATTGCCTTTTCTAAACGCAGAAAGCAAGAAGCTCAAAAATTATTATCTGAGGCAACAAAATTAGATAAACAAGGCATGCTTGCAGATCAAATAAAAATGATGAAAGAAAACATGAAACGTGCTCAGGGACCGAATCAACATTTTGGAACAAGCGGATCGATAAGAGCTCAAAAAAGAAGAGGATAATTATTGCTATAGCAATAATTCAAAAATAAAAAGAGGCTGTTTTAAAAGACAAAGCAGCCTCTTTTTTATGTTTTATTTTTATTGTTTATTGATAAATCCCCTTTTTAGGTATATCTATATGATACAATTTTCGTGATTTATTGTTAAGATGTGGTTCTCTTAACCAAGGATTATGTAGTTTTAATATTTTGTAGTTTATCCCGAAACTTTCTGCAAATTTTGTAAAGTCTGTTACAGCTGTATCAACTTCAACTTTATAGGTCGGCACATCGGTATATAAATCCTTTTCTCTAAAATTAAACCCATATTTGTTAGGGTGCGATAAAATCTCTTTGAGAGCTATAATTCTAAACATGTAACGTCCTGTTTCTTCCCCTAAAAGCAAATCGTAATAATCATCAACATTTTGTTCTTTTAATCGTCTGGAAACACCTGCATTTCCTGCATTGTAGGCAGCAGCAGCTAAGGTCCAACTTCCTAAATTTTCTTTAGCATCTAATAAATATTTACAAGCCACTTCAGTCGATTTTTCAAGATGATATCGCTCGTCAACATTATCATTAACTTCCAAACCATTTTCTCTTGCTGTTGCAGGCATGATTTGCCAAATACCCCTCGCTCCTGCAGGAGACACGGCATTGGTTAAACCACTTTCTATAACAGCCAAATACTTAAAATCATCGGGGACACCGTTTTTCTTTAGTATGGGTTCAATTACTGGAAAATACTTATGAGCACGCTTAAACATGAGGAGACCGTTAGATTGCCAATAGGTATTAACCAATAACTCTCGATCCATTCGTTCTAAGATGTCTGGATTGTTTAGTGGTACTGGCTCCCCTGCAAAATCTAAATTTTCAGGAACCTGTAGTGCATAAACGTTGTAATCGTTTATTAATTTTTTCTCAAAATTTTCATCTGTTGGCGCATCTTGTAATGCATAAATGAACAATGCACATAAACTTAATAACCCCACAAATGCCAAGGCTTTCTCTATAATCTTCATCGCTAAAAAGTTTTTCTATAAAGGTAAAACAAATACTTATTCTTCTAAAATTATACGTGGTAAATTTTCGTTAAACCATTTGTATTTATTAATGATCATAATATGTGTTCCTCCTTTTATAATTGTACAATCTTTAATATTTTTTATTGGAAAAACCGAATCATGATCCCCATGTATATGAATTAAATCTTTTGGATAACTATGATTACTCCAACACACCATCTTTTCAATTGCCCAACTTAAATATTTACTATCGTTAACCGAAAGATATTTTTTGTATAATTCTAACCGTTTCGCGACGTTATTTCCAAAGGCATATTTTGCAACAACATCAATTTTACTTGCCAATTGGGTAGGCACTAACTTATAAGCCTTAGTCGCTTTTGCAATAATCATTTGCTTGGGTAATTCACTTTGCAATTTAACACTCGAAATGATAATTAATTTTCGAACAGAAATAAATTTACTCATTTCCTGTACCAAAACACCTCCAAAAGAAACACCAATTAAGACAATATTCTTATGTTTTATTTTTTCACACATTCGTAAAGCGTAATGACTCAAGGATTCTTGACGTTCGGGAATTAACCATTCCAGATAGTGTAATTTAAATTGCGGGGATGGTAGTTCTATATATTCAAATATTTTAGGGCTTGCAGCCATCCCAGGCATTAAATAAACATGAATTGTTGTTTCACTCATAAACCGACCTTTTTTAAAAAATACTCATTAATAACCATAACAAAAACACTGTAAAGGTTTCTTGGATAAGGTTTTAAGGTTAATTTAACTTTATATTAAAGATTATTTTTCGTAACTTGCAAAGCAAAGTTATACAATAGTCCTCACTATTTTAAAGATTCCTAAGAAATAAAAAACAATCATGATTGATGCTGTAGAATTAATAGACAATGATTTTTTACGTCAGTTTGAACTGAAAATTGATAACCACTTAGCAAAGATTGAGTACTCTCTTCAAGAACGGAAAATTTTTTTAACAAAGCTTGTCATTCCTGAAGAAATTAAAGACGATGAGTTTAGGAAAGAGTTTTTAGAAGCTGTATTTAAATCAATTGAAGCGCGAAATTTAAGCGTCGTTCCTACAAGTCCAGAAATAGCTAAGTTTGTGAGAAGCAACCGAAAATACAAGCGTATGTTACCGGTTGGTGTCAGAATTTAACTTTTTAATTTGTTAATCATAAAAAAAATCCAAAACTTTTAAGTTTTGGATTTTTATTTTAATCTCATATTTTTTTATCTAACGTAAACTTTTACTACATCTTTAGTTTCTATAATTTCGGTTTCCGTTTCGTTATAAATTTTTTGTGCATTTTTATAAACTATAGTTAATGTGGTATTTTTAAAAATGGCGCGATTTCCATTTATTAATATATCTGCTCCATTTTGTTCGAAAGTTGTTGCGAATCCTATACTCCCCTCGGTATCACATATTACTTCAGAGAGAAATCTACTATCATTATTTTTCTTTTTAATACGAATATCAGGATTAAAAGTCGCCAACGAAGTTACGGTACCATTTGAATTAAAACTTAAAGTTTCTTTGTTTATACAAGGCACTTCTTCAAGAAAATTTTCATTAAATACGTTGTCTTTATTAATGTCTACAGCAATACCTATACTCCAAGAAGCTAATTTCCAATCACCTTCAATAGTGTTAGAACTACAACTTGAAAAAATTAAACTGCTAACAAAAAGAATGTATATAATTATTCTCATAAAATCTGGGACATAAGATTTATAACAATTATTAATCCTGTAATAACTAATTATGAAGTAAATGTAATTTGTAAACCCTTAAAACGCCGAATAAAACAGTTAAGATGTATAATTTTTCAGATTAACTTATATTTATAATGATAATTCCTTAATGAATTCCAGTCTCACCATACCATCTGTATCAATTTTAGTAAGCTTAACATCATGCAATGTATTCACCAATTCTGGATTCCATGGTGTTTTCACTTTTACATAGTTTTCGGTAAATCCATGAATATACCCTTCTTTATTTTCCCCTTCAAACAAAACAGTCCTAGTGCTTCCTATCTGACTTTCGTAGAACGCACGACGTTTTTTAACAGACAACCCTCTTAGCATCTTGCTTCGCTTAGATCTAACATTTTTAGGCACCACACCTTCCATATTGGCAGCCTCTGTATTATCGCGCTCAGAATAAGTAAAAACGTGCAAATACGAAATATCAAGTTCGTTTAAAAAATTATATGTTTCTAAGAAATGGTCATCCGATTCACCAGGAAAACCAACAATAACATCAACACCAATACAAGCGTGCGGCATAACCTCTTTAATTTTCGAAACACGGTCTGTATACAATTCCCGCATGTAACGACGTTTCATTTTCTTTAAAATATCGTTACTTCCACTTTGCAATGGCACATGAAAATGAGGAACAAAAGCACGTGACTTTGAAACTAACTCAATCGTTTCATTTTTAAGTAAATTCGGTTCTATTGATGATATACGTAAACGTTCTATACCAGCTATTTTATCGAGCTCCGAAACTAAATCTAGAAATGTATGTTCATGCTTTTTATTACCGAATTCGCCTTTACCATAATCACCAATATTAACACCTGTTAAAACAATTTCTTTAATATTTTGGGCTGAAATTTCACGAGCATTTTTTAGCACATTATCCATGGTATCGCTTCTAGAAATTCCACGTGCTAAAGGAATAGTACAGTATGTACACTTATAATCGCATCCATCCTGAACTTTTAAAAAGGCTCTGGTCCTGTCTCCAATTGAATAACTGCCTACATAAAAATCGGCTTCTTCAATTTCGCAAGAATGCACTTCACCTAAGTCATTTTTGGATAAATCATTCAGGTAATCGGTAATTTTAAACTTTTCAGTTGCTCCTAACACTAAATCCACTCCATCTACATCTGCCAATTCCTGAGGCTTTAATTGTGCATAACAGCCAACGGCAGCTACGAAGGCATCTGGATTAATTTTTTGAGCCTGCTTAACAATGCTTTTAAAGCGCTTATCGGCATTTTCTGTAACCGAACATGTATTGATTACATAGATATCGGCATTTTCAGAAAAATCCACACGATCAAAACCCTCTTCTGTAAAACCCCTCGCGATAGTAGATGTTTCAGAAAAGTTTAATTTACAACCTAATGTATAAAATGCTACCTTTTTTCTAGACTCCATAAGCTTTAAAAATCGTGCAAAGATAATAAAAAAAGAGTGTTTCTAAATGAAACACTCTTGATTTGAGGACATAACATAATTTTTGGCTTGTTTCGCGATAGATACGAAAACTAATTTTGCAAATAATAGCAAATTTGTTTAACCATTTTTAAGACACTCTCGTTATTAAAAAGTCACATACCGGCCATTAATTTTTCAATTATTATAAATTTAGAAACCAAAACCTTTATTTTTGATTCTGTATAATTCAATCAACGCTACCGTGTTTAAATCAACCCGACTTTTTACGCTTATACTAGGCTTTATTCCTTTATTTTTTCGCTTTTCATGCCTCTCTTCGCGCGAAAACCATTTGAACCACTTGGTGTTTAAATACAACGAACATAAAAATATTGGTTCATTAGATCCTGCTTTTGCTAAAGATTTGGCAGATATATGGGCTACCAATCAACTTTTTAACGGTTTAGTGCAAATGGATAATGACATGCAGGTTTTACCTTGCATAGCCAAAAGCTGGACCATTTCCGAGGATGCCTTAAGATATACCTTCACACTTAGAAAGGATGTAAAATTTCATAAACACGAATTATTTGGAAAAGATTCAACCCGTACTGTAATCGCTAAAGATTTTGAGTATAGTTTTAAGCGCTTACTAGATCCAAAAGTGGCATCTCCAGGCAGTTGGGTTTTAAATAAGGTTAAACAATTTAGAACCATTAATGACAGTATTTTTGAAATTAACTTAAAGCAACCTTTCCCAGCCTTCCTTGGACTTCTTACCATGAAATATTGCAGTGTAGTCCCGGAAGAAATAGTAGAACATTATAACAGCGATTTTAGATCTAACCCTATTGGCACTGGGCCTTTTAAATTTAAACGTTGGGAAGAAAATATTAAACTTGTTTTCAGAAAAAATAATAACTATTTCGAAAAGGATAAAAATGGAGTTTCCTTACCTTATCTTGAAGCTATTTCAATAACATTTTTACCAGACAAACAAAGTGAGTTTTTGCAATTTGCTCAAGGCAATATCGATTTTATTTCAGGGTTGGATGCCTCATATAAAGACGAAATTTTAACCGCAGACGGTCAATTAAGAAACAATTATAAGGAAAACGTTAACATGATAAGAGGCCCATATTTAAACACAGAGTACTTGGCATTTTTTATGGATGCCGACGTTACCGAAATACAGTCTGAGTATATCAGAAAAGCTGTAAATTATGGTTTCGACAGAAAAAAAATGATGATATACCTGCGCAATGGTATTGGCATTCCTGCCAATGGCGGATTTATCCCAAAGGGTCTTCCCGGGTACAACAAAAATATAGGATTTAACTATCAACCTGCAAAAGCTAAAACACTTGTTAACAAATTTAAGGAGGAAACTGGCATTGCCCATCCGGAAATAACGCTTACTACAACTAGTAATTATTTAAGTTTTTGTGAATATATCCAGCGTGAGATACAAAAAACAGGATTACAAGTAAATGTCGATGTTATACCAGCAGCAACATTAAAAGACGCAAAAGCTAACGGCAAACTCAATATGTTTAGAGCAAGTTGGATAGCCGATTATCCCGATGCTGAAAATTATTTATCTTTATACTATAGCAAGAACTTTGCTCCTAACGGCCCTAATTATACGCATTTTAAAAACGATACATTCGACCAACTATATGAGCAATCCTTCACGGAAACGAAAACAGAAAAACGCAAATTACTATATTCTCAAATGGATAGTTTGGTGATGCAAAAAGCCCCCGTTGTTGTCTTGTTTTACGACGAAGTTATACGTTTTACTCAGAAAAACATAAAAGGTTTAGGTATTAACCCAACGAATCTTTTAGATATTAAACATGTAAAAAAAGCAAATTAAAATCTAGTCTTGAAATGGCTTACCAATGTCTTGAGTTTCATCTTTTAATCCAATTTTTTGTTACTTCCAGTGTGTTTCTAACAAAGCATAAAAACCTCAGAGTGCTAACAACCCAACCGGAATCCCTTTGTAGTTAATGGCAGAGTTATCCCAATTTATATCCCGGTAAAAAACAAATTCATCAAGAACTCCAAGATTAACACCAAAAATAAAACCTGACGAATAGTAAAGAACAATACTTAAAAAAGCATATTACCATCTATTTTGACGATACTTATCAGCCAATACGTAAAACCGTTTCCCTATAAAATAGATTAAAAATATTCCAGCATAAGAAAGCTTCAATTAAAGCTGAATATGAAATAAGCTATACAAACTAAAAAACACACAAGCAGAAGTTAAAAATTTCTTTAAATAAAAAGTATTTCTTACACAACGCTTTAAGAGCTTTATTGTCGCCTGTATTTTTTAGTTTCTTCAAAAATATATTCGAAAATAGCCTTATCTTGCTCTGTTAAGGATTGTTGCTTTCGCGCCATGACTACTTCCATAACCTCAAAGGCTTTTTTAGTATTAAAAGTGGTAAAACCAGAGTTCCCTCCCCAGCTAAAACTAGGCACAAAATTTCTAGGAAATCCACTTCCAAAAATATTGGCACTTACACCAACTACCGTACCTGTGTTAAACATAGTATTAATACCACATTTACTGTGGTCGCCCATCATAAGTCCACAAAACTGCAACCCTGTTTTGGCAAAACCTTCTGTTTCGTAACTCCAAAGTCTAACCTCAGCATAATTATTTTTTAAATTAGAATTATTAGTATCGGCGCCTAAATTACACCATTCTCCTATTACAGCGTTTCCTAAATATCCTTCATGTCCTTTATTAGAATAACCAAACATTACAGCATTTTTAACTTCACCTCCAATGGTACTAAATGGCCCAATAGTGGTAGGCCCATAAACCTTTGTTCCCATTTTAGTTACCGAAGCTTCGCATAAAGCTAAAGGCCCGCGTATTAAAGTACCTTCCATAACCAAAGCATCTTTACCGATATAAACAGGGCCTTCCGAGGCATTAATGGTAACAAACTCTAAACTTGCTCCTTCTTCAATAAAAATGTTTTCAGGAGCAATCACATTGCAACTTGATGGGATAGGCTGAGAGGTTCTTCCTTTGGCTAACAAACTAAAATCTTCCTGAATAGCCTCACCGTTTTTTGAAAATATATCCCATGTATTTTCAATTTTTAAAAGTTCACCATCAAATTCTAAGGCCTCATATGCTTCGAAATCTATATCGTCTTGTGTGTCTTTAGCATAAAAAGCAATAACATCCTCATCTTTAAAAATGGCTTGATTTTCCTTAAGATCCTTTATCATTTCTACCAACTCCAGGTTAGGTAAAAATGAAGCATTAATCATAATGTTTTCATCCATTTCAACCATGGGATATTTATCAGATAAATAATCTTCGGTAACCGTGGTTGTAGTAGCATCTAAAAACGTTTCCCATTTTTCACGAATGGTTAAAATACCTATTCTAATATCAGCAACCGGGCGTGTAAAAGTAAAGGGAAGTAAACTATTTCTAGAAGGCCCATCAAAAAGAATGTAATTCATAGCAAGTTAAAGTTTAGTACTTAAAATTTCACTTTGTTAAGCCTGTCAAAAATAGAGTAATTAAGGAAAACAAAAAAGCCTTCAATATAAAATATTGAAGGCTTTAAAAATATATGTTTTCTAAGCTTATTTTTTAAACTTAGCGTATTTATTTTTGAATTTATCGATACGTCCAGCAGTATCTACTAATTTAGATTTACCAGTGTAATATGGGTGCGATGTTCTTGAAATCTCCATTTTTACAAGTGGATACTCAACACCATCAACCTCAATAGTTTCGTTAGTGTTCGCCGTAGACTTAGTTAAAAATACATCATCGTTAGACATATCTTTAAATGCTACTATTCTATAATTTTCTGGATGTATACCTTTTTTCATCGCTAAAGCTTTTATTCTATTCAATTTTGGAAGTGCAAAAATAAGTATTTTTTACAAACTACCAATAGTTTTTATTATTTTTTATTTCTAATTTAGTTGTAACGATTTTCTATCTTTGGCTACTCATGCCACAACCATTAAACAATACGCAAAAGTATGGAAAAAACTTTAAAATCTATCGCTACAAATTGGGGACTACTATTAGGCCTTCTTTTTACCTTATTAATTGTTGGCATTTATTCAATTAATATCGAATTATTTGTAAGTAAAATTTTTGGTTTATCATTATATTTCATTGCAATTGGCTTTGGTATGTTAGCTATAGCTAAGGCAAAACAAGTATCAAACAATATACTTTCGTTTCGAGACTCATTTTCTTGTTATTTTCTTACAATTTTTATTGGATTCTCCATTTACAGCTTAATTTCATATATTTTGTTTAACATTGTAGACACCGATGCCGCTGAACTTTTAAAAAAAAAATCTATGGAATTAATTGCTGAAACATATTCTAAAATGCAAATGTCCCAAGAAGAAATAAACAAAAGTTTAAATTTAATAGAGTCTGAAAATTTATATTCTATAAAAAACTCTCTAACCAGCTTAGCTATAAAATATTTAGTACCACTAAGTATCATTGGCTTAATTGTGGCGGCCGCTATGAAAAAAAGTAAGCCTAGCACCGAATAATTTAAGTATTTTTGAACACTTAATATCTTAAAAACGATAAATGAATATATCAGTAGTCATACCACTACTTAATGAACAAGAATCTTTAAAAGAATTACATGATTGGATTGCAAAAGTTATGCAATCCAATCGTTTTTCGTACGAAATACTATTTATTGACGATGGCAGTACCGACGATTCATGGCAGGTTATTTCGACATTGGCTTCTAAAAGTAATAATGTAAAAGGACTTCGTTTTTCTAAAAACTTTGGAAAATCGCAAGCTTTACATGCTGGATTCGAAAAAGCACAGGGTGACGTTGTCATTACAATGGATGCCGACTTACAAGATAACCCCGATGAAATTCCGGAACTTTACAATATGATTATTAACAATCGATTTGATTTGGTTTCTGGTTGGAAAAAGAAACGCTACGATTCGGTTATTGCTAAAAATATGCCATCTAAATTATTTAACTGGGCCGCCCGAAAAACATCAGGTGTTAAATTAAATGACTTTAATTGTGGACTAAAAGCTTACAAACTTGAAGTTGTAAAAAACATCGATGTTAATGGTGAAATGCACCGCTATATACCGGTACTAGCAAAAAACGCCGGTTTTACAAATATTGGTGAAAAAGTAGTGCAACATCAAGCCCGTAAATACGGTGAAACCAAATTTGGCATGAATCGCTTTATAAACGGTTTTCTCGATTTAATAACCATATGGTTTATTTCTCACTTTGGTAAACGCCCCATGCATTTATTTGGTGCGCTAGGGGTAATCATGTTTATTATAGGATTCGCTTTTTCCTTTTACCTGGGCATCGACAAACTATTTTTAAATCCCGCTGGTCGACTTATTACCCAACGTCCGGAATTCTTTTTAGCCTTGTCCACCATGATTATTGGAACTCAGTTTTTTGTAGCAGGCTTTTTAGGTGAAATGATTTTACGTTCCAAAGACGATAAAAAACGCTATTTAATTAAGGACGAGACTTCAAATATTTAATGAAACAGATTATTTTTTGAAAATGCTCAAAAAGTCATAAAATATAAGGCACCCAACGAGACAATTCAATATTATTTAATAACTTTAAACCTGTTTCATAGTCTTCCCTTTTGAAACAAACTAAAACTATAAAAGACCAGTATTTCTATTTTTTTGAAATTATTTTTTACAACACATTATGATACACATCGAACCAAAAATTTTAGACCGAATCAACACTTGGTTAACCCCGTCGTTCGACGAAGAAACACAAGCATTTATTAAAGACAGTATTGCTAGTAATCCTAAAGACATTCAGGAAAGTTTTTACAAAGATTTAGAGTTTGGAACAGGTGGTATGCGAGGTATCATGGGCATAGGCACAAACCGAATTAACAAATATACGCTTGGAAAAAGCACTCAGGGATTAAGTGATTATTTACATAAATCGTTTCCTAACGAAACACCAAAAGCGGTAATTGCATACGATTGCAGACATAATAGTAAAACTTTAGCTAAAGTGGTAGCCGACGTATTTTCGGCAAACGGCATTGAGGTTTATTTGTTTGAAGACCTGCGCCCTACACCAGAATTATCGTTTGCTGTTAGACATCTAAATTGCCACTGTGGAATTGTATTAACAGCATCACACAATCCGCCCGAATACAATGGATATAAAGTGTATTGGCAGGACGGCGGTCAATTAGTACCTCCACAGGATGGCGAAGTAATAGCCATGATTAATGATATAAATTATTCTGATATAAAATTTGAAGCAAACAACAGTTTAATTCACTATATAAGTACTGATGTAGATAATGCTTTTATTGAAGCCTCCGTACAGAACGGGTGTGTTGGAGCAACACCATCAGCAAAAGACGATTTAACCATTGTTTTCACCTCACTTCACGGAACTTCTATTACAGCTGTTCCGGAAACTTTAAAACGTGCCGGATATAAAAAAGTTCATATTGTAAAAGAACAGGAAGTACCAGATGGAGGGTTTCCTACGGTAGCTTCACCAAACCCTGAAGAACCAGCAGCTTTAAAGATGGCTTTAGAACTAGCTGAAAAAGTAAATGCCGATATCGTAATTGGTACCGACCCAGATTGCGACCGGTTGGGTGTAGCTGTAAGAAATTCAGAAGGTGAACTTCAATTATTAAACGGAAATCAAACCATGTTAATGATGACCGATTTTCTATTAAAACAATGGAAAGCAGATCGTAAAATAACAGGAAATCAATTTATTGCTTCAACCATTGTATCCACACCGATGCTCACTAAACTTGCTGAAGCTTACAACGTAGAAAGCAAAATTGTATTGACTGGATTTAAATGGATTGCAAAGCTAATTAAAGATTACCCTCAATTAGAATTTATTGGTGGTGGTGAAGAAAGTTTTGGATATATGGTTGGCGATTTTGTTCGCGATAAAGATGCCGTGACTTCTACGCTTTTAGCCTGTGAAATTGCAGCCATCACAAAATCAGAAGGCAGTTCATTCTTCAACGAGTTAATTAAATTATATGTTGAGCATGGTTGCTTCAAAGAAAAATTAGTATCCCTAACCAAAAAAGGGATTGAAGGTGCTCAGGAAATCACACAAATGATGACCGATGCTCGTAAAAACCCTCTTAAAGAAATAAACGGTTCTAAAGTTGTTAAACTTGAAGACTACCAATCTTCTATTGCTAAACATTTAGCCACAGGTAAAGAAACACCTATTGATGTACCAAAATCTAACGTATTAATTTACTACACCGAAGATGGTAGCCAAATTGCACTAAGACCTAGTGGAACAGAACCTAAAATTAAATTTTATGTAAGTGTAAACACAACTTTAAATTCGCCTGAAGATTTTAAATTAGTTGAGGCTTCTTTAGATGCTAAAGCGGAAATCATTCTAAAAGACATGAAGCTTATTTAAAATTATCAGCATCTGTAAGTCAAAAATTTGTTAAACAGATGTGATTAATTTAATAAGCCATATCTTTGTAACATATTTACATGCTTTTATGATACTCATAAAAGCATGTTTTTTTAACAGCCGTTTTTAATGAAGCAATTTTTCAATATCTTACAATACGCAAGGCCTTATAAACGCTATGCGGCAGGTCATATTATTTCCAATATTTTTTATGCCTTATTCGGAACACTTTCTTTCATAGCACTTATTCCTATGCTTGAAATTCTGTTTGAAGAAAAAGCAGACCTAAAACCTATAGCGAAGCCTGTTTTTACAGGCTTAGGAAATTTAAAACAATTCGGACAAGACTTTTTGGCCTTCCACGTCAATCAGTTTGCTCAAAACGATCCTCAAAAGGCATTGTTATTTGTAGTTGGATTAATTATTTCTTTGTTTCTTTTGAAAAACATCTTTGGTTATTTGGCGAACTATTTCATGGTTTTTTTAAGAAATGGTGTAGTACGCGACCTTAGAAATAAAGTTTATCAAAAAACAGTAGAATTACCACTATCATTTTTTTCTGAGCAACGTAAAGGAGACATCATGGCGCGAGTAACGCAAGATGTTGCTACCTTACAATACTCGATGCTTCCCGCACTAGAACTTATCGTTAGAGAACCTTTAACAATAATATTTACATTAATAATGATGATAGTGCTTAGTCCTAAGCTAACTATTTTTGTTTTTGTATTTATCCCGCTTGCTGGTTTGGTGATTTCTAGAATTGGTAGGAGTTTAAAACGAAAATCAGATCGCGTTCAAAAGGAACAAGGTAATATATTATCAACTTTAGAAGAAACATTATCTGGTTTACGAATCATAAAAGGCTTTAATGCCGAAGAAAAATTTAAGAGTAAATTTAATGATTCAGCAAATCGATTTTTCCATTTTTCAAATAAATTATTAAACCGACAAAATTTAGCTTCTCCAACCAGTGAGTTTCTAGGCATTTTAGTAATATCGATACTATTACTTTACGGCGGACAATTGGTTTTAGTAGATCAATCACTCAGCGGAAGTGCCTTTATCGCTTTTATGGGACTAGCCTATCAAATTATGGTTCCTGCCAAAGCGATTTCACGTGGACTATACAACATCAAACAAGGTGATGCGGCAGCCGAACGTATTCAGGAAATTATTGATGCTCCAAACCCTTTAAAAGACAAGGAAAATGCTTTAGTTAAATCCAGCTTCGATGCAGAAATCGTTTTTGAAAATATTTCATTTAAATACGATAAAGAACTCGTACTCAAAAACTTTTCGTTAACCATTCCAAAAGGTGAAACGGTCGCTTTAGTTGGGCAATCTGGAAGTGGAAAATCAACCATTGCTAATTTAATAACACGTTTTTACGATGTAACGGAAGGACGAATATTAATTGACGGTATTGATATTCGTGACTTAAGTACCAATGCCCTTCGCAGCCAATTAGGCATAGTAACTCAAGATGCAATTTTGTTTAACGACAGTATAAAAAACAATCTTAAACTAGGTAATGATGAAGCGACAGATGAAGATATTGTAGACGCTCTTAAAGTAGCCAATGCCTGGGAGTTTGTAAAAGAATTACCTGATGGTATCGAAACCAATATTGGTGATGCAGGAAACAAATTATCGGGCGGACAAAAACAACGATTAAGTATTGCCAGAGCCGTACTTAAAAGCCCGCCAATTATGGTTTTAGACGAAGCTACTTCTGCACTAGACACAGAAAGTGAACGTCTAGTCCAGGTGGCATTAGAAAACATGATGAAAAATAGAACGTCTATTGTCATTGCGCACAGACTTTCGACCATTCAAAATGCCGATAATATTGTCGTGTTGAATAAAGGCGAAATTGTAGAAAAAGGAAAACATGCCGAACTTATAGCTAAGCAAGGTGTTTATCAAAAACTTGTAGAAATGCAGAGCTTTGAATAACAAGAATAAATTAAAAAGGACAGAAGTTAACTTCTATCCTTTTTTTCTTAATTGTTATCGTAAAGAAAAAACAATTAATAGCTATAGGTATTTATCCAAAGATAATACTATTTTACTTACTAAACAACCTCAAAAATACATTTTACCCTTTAAAAATTACTTTTAACGATAAATAATGATTAATAAGTAGGAAAATACAAGGCAAAACAAAAATAAATAGATAAAATTTAAACTTTCCTTAATTTTAACCGTCAAACCATTAAAGTAGTTTGTGACAGACGAAGACATATTAATAGAGCAACTAAAATCTAAAACAGAAAAAGAGCAAGCTTTTAGAACCCTAATAACGCTTTATAAAGAGCGTCTATATTGGCATATACGACATATAGTAAAATCGCACGACGATACCGACGATGTGTTACAAAACACCTTTATTAAAATTTTTAAAAATATTCATAATTTTAATGGAGATAGCAAGCTTTACTCTTGGATGTATCGTATAGCTACAAATGAATCTATTACGTTTATTAATAAAAACGCGAAAAGGCTTCAGACCACTAGTGAGGAAATACAGCAAATAGCTATTAATAATTTAACATCCGATGTGTATTTTGAGGGTAGCGATATACAGCTTAAATTACAAGAGGCAATTGCCAACTTACCACAGAAACAACAACTTGTTTTCAACATGAAATACTTTGAAAATTTGAAATTTAAAGATATGGCTGATATTTTGGAAACCAGTGAAGGTGCATTAAAAGCTTCATATCACATTGCTTCAAAAAAAATTGAAGCTTATTTAACTAAAGATTAAACTTTTATAAAAAAAAATAGTCCTATTAGTATGAATCATAAAAAGCAACATAGAAAATTTAATTCCGGATTTAATATTCCTGAGGATTACTTTGATGGTTTCGAGGATCGATTGTTTTCACAAATAAACCTTAAAACTAAAGCTAATGATTCTGGTTTTAATATACCTGAAAATTATTTAGACGATCTCGAAGACCGTATTCTACATAAAGTTTCAACAACCCATACACCCAAAGTTGTACCATTATTTTCTAGAAAAAATGTAATTTACGCTTCAAGCATTGCTGCCTGTATAATTTTAATGTTTAGCTTATCGATATTTAAAACGAACAACACTTTCGATAATATTGACTCAGAAAGTATCGAAGAATATTTATTCACAGAAGATCTTGATGTTTACGAAATAGCTTCAAACTTATCATCGGAAGACTTTGCTGCGGACAATTATCCTAATATAAAAATTGATGAAGAAACTTTTGAAGATTACATATTAATTGATGTTGATATTGAAGACATGGTTATTGAATAATTCTTAACTAATCTTATATTCCAAATCTCAAAACAATTACTAAAACTAAAACATGTGAAAAATTTAATACTCCCTATATTATTTTTGGTTTCCATTAGTGTTTTTGCACAAAGCCATGGTGATAAATTTAAAGAATTAAAAATTCCTTTTATTTCAGAACGCATAAACTTAACACCTACAGAAGCAGAAAAATTTTGGCCTATTTACAATAAATACGACAATTCTATATCTGAATTACGTCATAAAATTAGAAGCATAGAGCGCAAAATGAAGCATGAATCAGAGACTATTTCCGATTCGGAAGCGAAAGTTTTACTAACAACTTTAAACAATTATGAAAGCGAATTAGTAGACACCCGTAAAAAACTCAATAAAGAACTTTTAAATATATTATCCCCTAAAAAAGTATTGAAGCTTCAAGTTGCAGAAGAAGCTTTTAAACGACAACTTTTCGATAGATATGTAAAAAAGAAACTGGAAAAGAAACAATAAATAAAAAAAAAGAGCTTTAAAAGCTCTTTTTTTTTATTCTTTAAAAGTCAATTTAGCTATACGTTTCGATCCACCTGCAAAAGCTACCGAATCATTTAAAAATCGAATGGTATAAAATGGTTCATCGCTAATATGCTGCCAAGATTCTCCGCCATCCTTACTAAAATCTATACCTTTAAACCCGACAGCCGCCAAAGATGTTCCCTTAGCATTTGGTATATACTGCACACAACTTCTATAACCAGGATTCTGACCATCGGCAACCACTTTCCAGGTTTTACCACCGTCTATTGTTTTTATTTTATTAGAACGATTCGCATCTGGTTTCATAAAATTTCCACCAATAGCATAACCAATCTGGTCGTTATAAAAATCAATCGAGTATATTCCCTCAGTATCCTCCTCCTGAATTATTGGTGTTTTAGTTACGAACCACGTAATTCCTTTATCCGCAGTAAAATAAATATTTCCTTTAGAAGTGGCAACCCAAGCTTTTTCGCCTACAACGGTTATATTTGTATTACTAGCAGCAAAAGCACCTTCTCCCTCGTCTAATTTTGGTATTTTCGAACACGGAATTTTATCCCAAGTTACCCCGCCATCACGGGTTAAAATGATGGACAAACATCCCTCAACACTATCACCCACAGCAATACCTTCCTTATCGTTCCAAAAGCGCATGGCATCATAAAAAACACCTTTCGCTTCTTCCTTATAGACAAGCTGCATTGCGCCCTGACCAGTTTTAAACAGTAATCCCGGACTTTCAATACTTAGCATAAAAAAATCGGTAGGAGTATGCGCCACTGCTCTAAAATGTAAAGACAATGAATCATAGCTTTGCTTCGACGTTTGCCACATTTTTGTATTTGGATTGTACAATCCAAACGCTCCGTTATTAGCAGCAAATGCTAAACTTTTGTCCTCTAAAATTTCTATTGCTCTTACACTTAACAATGAATCCTCAAGAATTGTTTCAATTTCAACCGATTTAAAATGACGAGGCACAAATTCAGTCTTCTTTTTGCAAGAAATCGATATTACCAATAGGATTACTACAACCACTACATTTTTCATACTTTACAATTTTCGTTAAAAATATAAAACTAAACGAAAAAACGATTAAACAAATCAACATATTAAATGTACCTTTGCAGCCTCATATTTTTATATCATGCGATTACACAGAAACTTATGCTTTGCGGTCATTGATGGCTTAACACTTATTTTTAATGAAAAAAAGTACGCTGATAAGGTCATTCAACAATTATTAAAACGTGACAAGCGTTGGGGAAGCCGAGATCGCGCTTTTGTTGCCGAAACGACTTATGATATCGTTAGATGGAAACGTCTTTATGCTGAAATTGCCGAAGTTAAAGAACCTTTTGATCGTGACAACTTATGGCGAATGTTCGCCGTTTGGGCCACTCTAAAAGGCATAAAACTACCGGATTGGAAATATTTTGAAAACACACCAACGCGTAAAATTAAAGGGCGCTTCGATGAGTTCTCTAAAATTAGAAAATTTAAAGAATCGATTCCTGATTGGATTGATATTACAGGCGAAAAAGAGTTAGGTAATACCGTTTGGACAAAAGAAATAGAAGCTTTAAACGAACAAGCAGATGTTATATTAAGAGTAAATACCTTAAAAACCACTAAAGAAAAACTTCAGGCCGAATTATTTGATGTAGATATTGAAACCGAATTTTTAAAAGGATATCCAAATGCATTAAAATTAAAAGATCGAGCTAACGTTTTTGCAACCGAAGCATTCAAAAAAGGGCTTTTCGAAGTTCAGGATGCATCCTCTCAGCTCGTAGCTGATTTTCTGGATATTAAACCTGGTATGCGTGTAGTAGACACCTGTGCAGGAGCTGGCGGAAAAACATTGCATATTGCTGCCTTAATGGAAAATAAAGGGCAAATCATTGCTATGGATATTTACGAAAAGAAACTGCACGAATTGAAACGACGTGCTAAACGTAACGGCGCCCACAACATTGAAACCCGTGCTATTGATTCTACCAAAGTAATTAAAAAACTTTATGATAAAGCTGATCGTGTATTGATTGATGCGCCCTGTTCAGGTTTAGGGGTACTACGCAGAAATCCAGATGCCAAATGGAAATTAGAAGAAAGTTTTTTAGAACGTATAAAAGAAACCCAACAAAATATTTTACAACAATACTCCAGAATGGTAAAAGCCGGTGGTAAATTAGTCTACGCGACCTGCTCGGTCTTACCTTCTGAAAACCAGAAGCAGGTTGAAACATTTTTAGCCAGCGATGCTGGAAATGACTTTAATTTAGTAAAAGACCATAAAGTATTAGCTCATAAATCGGGGTATGACGGATTTTACATGGCTTTATTGGAAAGAAAATCAGAATAATTTAAAGTAATTATTACCAAATATAAAATTTGAGACCATCAGAAATGATGGTCTTTTTTTATATTTTTACTCTATGACGCCCGACTTTAAAACCCATATTTCTTCCGTTTTAAAAGAAAATATTCAATTCGTAAATCCGGTTTCGGGAGGCGATATTTCATCAGCTTACAAAATTTCAACTTCAAAAAATGATTATTTCTTAAAAGTTAATGCATCGAAAAACAGCTTTAATATGTTTAAAGCTGAGGCCGAGTCGCTAAATGCTATTAAACGCACGAACATAATAAAAACGCCTGAAGTTTTACATTGTTCAAATTATAATGAAGGAGCATTTTTAATTTTAGAATTCATAGACAGTAAAACACCTTCAACAAAGGATTATAAGAACTTCGGACACCAACTTGCGCAATTACATCAGGTTTCCAATAAAAAATTTGGGTTTCATTCTGGTAATTTTATCGGAAGTTTACCTCAATCTAATACACCATTTGAATCCTGGACGGAATTTTATGCAAACGAACGTTTGTTTCCTCAATTGCAAATAGCTTTACAAAAAGGGTTCCTTCACCCAAATGAATGCCCATCAAAAGCAACAATAAAGACAAAACTAGACCCCTATTTTCAAAATATAAAACCTTCGCTACTACACGGTGATTTATGGGGAGGAAACTACATAGTTTCTAAAGAAGGGTTTACATATTTAATTGACCCTGCTTTATATTACGGACACTCCGAAGTAGATATTGCGATGTCTAAATTATTTAGTGGATTTTCTTCAGAATTCTACAACGCCTATCATAGTATAATTCCAAGCGATGCTTTTACAGAAAACCGTATTGAAATTTATCAACTGTATTACCTTCTTGTTCACCTTAATTTATTCGGTAAAAGTTACTATACCTCAGTTCTAAATTTACTAAATAAATACTTTTAAGTTTCCCTAAATATATTACAATAATGAATCGAAAATGCTTTCATAAAAAAATCAGTTTAAATGACTAAAAAAGTGTATTTTTGCATTTTCTAAATGACAACCATAATACATCAAAAATGATTCATTTCTTTGGAAACGTAACCAGCAAAGTATTTGCTGTTCAAACAACAAAAGAATTATCAACTGAAACCATTGCAAAATTAACTTGGTTATTTGGCAATCAGCCAAAAATAGAACAAGCATCGCTGGATGCTTTTTTTGTTGGACCTCGTGCGGCCATGATTACACCTTGGAGTACTAATGCTGTAGAAATCACTCAAAACATGGGGATTTCGGATATTATTAGAATTGAGGAGTTCGAAGCTGTTTCTGAAGATTTCAAAGGATTTGATCCTATGATTTCAGAAAAATTCAACGGATTAAACCAAGAATCATTCACTATAAACATTCAACCAGAACCTATTCTGGACATTGAAGATATTGCGGCTTACAACATTCAGGAAGGGCTTTCTTTAAGTGACGAAGAAGTGGCTTATTTAGAAGGCGTTTCTAAAAAAATTGGCCGTCCGTTAACCGATTCTGAAGTATTCGGTTTCTCGCAAGTCAATAGTGAGCACTGTCGTCATAAAATTTTCAACGGAACATTTGTAATTGATGGAGAGGAAAAACCAACCTCTTTGTTTAAAATGATTCGTAAAACTTCGGAAACCAACCCGAATGATATCGTTTCTGCATATAAAGACAACGTTGCTTTTGTAAAAGGTCCCGTAGTTGAACAATTTGCTCCTAAAAGCGCAGATAAACCAGATTTTTACGAAACTAAAGATTTCGAATCCGTTATTTCTTTAAAAGCCGAAACACATAACTTCCCTACTACGGTAGAACCGTTTAACGGTGCCGCTACGGGTTCTGGAGGTGAAATTCGCGACCGTTTGGCAGGAGGAAAAGGATCGTTACCATTAGCTGGAACTGCAGTTTACATGACCTCTTACTCGCGTTTAGAAGAAAATCGTCCTTGGGAACAAGCCATGGATGAGCGTAAATGGTTATACCAAACTCCAATGGATATCTTAATTAAAGCATCTAACGGTGCTTCCGATTTTGGTAATAAATTTGGTCAGCCATTAATATGTGGTTCTGTTTTAACTTTCGAGCATGAAGAAGACGCGAGAAAGTTAGGATTCGATAAAGTCATTATGCAAGCTGGAGGTATTGGGTACGGGAAAGTGGACCAAGCCTTAAAAGACACACCAAATACCGGCGATAAGGTGGTTATTTTAGGTGGTGAAAATTACCGTATTGGTATGGGCGGGGCTGCAGTATCATCGGCCGATACTGGAGAATTTGCTTCAGGAATTGAGTTAAATGCCGTACAACGTTCTAACCCCGAAATGCAAAAACGTGCTGCTAACGCCGTTCGTGGCATGGTTGAAAGCGACGAAAACTACATCGTTTCTATCCACGACCATGGTGCTGGTGGACACTTAAACTGTTTAAGTGAATTAGTTGAGGAAACCGGTGGACTAATTGATTTAGACAAATTACCTGTAGGAGACCCTACCTTATCTGATAAAGAAATTATCGGTAACGAATCTCAGGAACGTATGGGATTAGTAATCGCCGAAAAACATATTGAAACGTTGCAAAAGATTGCCGATCGTGAGCGTTCGCCAATGTACACCGTTGGAGACGTAACTGGTAATCACCGTTTCACTTTTGAGTCTAAAACCAACGGCCATAAGCCTATGGATTTAGCCATGGATGACATGTTTGGAAGCTCTCCAAAAACCTACATGCATGACAAAAAGATTACTCGCAATTATGCCGATATAACTTTCAATAAAGAAAACTTCTACGATTACTTAAACCAATTATTACAATTAGAAGCCGTTGCTTCAAAAGACTGGTTAACGAATAAAGTAGACCGTTGCGTAGGTGGTAAAGTAGCCAAACAACAATGTGTTGGACCTTTACAAATTCCGTTAAACAACGTTGGTGTGATGGCCTTGGATTTTAAAGGGAAAGAAGGTATTGCAACCTCAATAGGGCACTCCCCTATTTCAGGTTTAATTAACCCGGTAGCAGGAAGTAGAAATTCAATTACCGAAGCTTTAACCAATATTATCTGGGCGCCATTAAAAGACGGTTTAAAAAATGTGTCTTTGTCTGCAAACTGGATGTGGCCTTGTAAAAATGAAGGTGAAGATGCTCGATTATACGAAGCTGTCGAAGCGGTTTCAGAGTTTGCAATCGACTTAGGCATCAATGTTCCAACCGGAAAAGATTCGCTATCGATGAAGCAAAAATACCCGAACGAAGAAGTTATTTCTCCAGGTACAGTAATCATCTCGGCGGCAGCCAACTGTATCGACATTAATAAAGTCGTGGAGCCTGTTTTTCAAAAAGGCGCTGGTAATATATACTACATCAACTTATCACAAGATAACTTTAAATTAGGTGGTAGTTCATTTGCACAGGTAGTTAACAAAATTGGTAACGACGCACCAAATGTACAATCTGCGGCTTACGTTAAAACTGTTTTTAATACCATTCAACAATTAATTCTTAAAGGACAAATTGTTGCCGGACACGATGTGGCTTCCGGTGGTTTAATTACTACTTTATTAGAACTATGTTTTGCTGATAATAATTTAGGTGCTGAATTAGATATTACTTCTCTAGCTGAAATCGATTCGTTTAAAGTTTTATTTGCTGAAAATGCAGGTTTAGTTATTCAATCTAAAGATGCTTCAATAGAAGCTGTATTATCTGAAGCAAATATTGAATTCTTCAACATTGGTAAAGTAACTGAAAGTAATACGCTTAGCATTGTTAATGGGACTGATGCTTTCACTATGACGGTTTCAGAATTAAGAGATACCTGGTATAAAACATCGTTCTTATTAGATCAAAAACAAACTGCTAACGGTTTAGCTCAAGACCGTTACGACAATTATAAAAATCAACCATTACAGTACACATTCCCAAGTCACTTTACCGGGAAACTTCCTGTAATCGATGCAAGTAAGCCAAGACCGAAAGCAGCAATTTTACGTGAAAAAGGAAGTAACTCTGAGCGTGAAATGGCAAACGCCATGTACCTGGCTGGATTTGATGTTAAGGACGTACACATGACCGATTTAATTTCTGGTCGCGAAACCCTGGAAGACATTCAGTTTTTAGGTGCTGTTGGCGGATTCTCAAACTCGGACGTATTAGGTTCTGCTAAAGGTTGGGCTGGTGCCATAAAATACAACGAAAAGGCGAATGAAGTGATTAAAAAATTCTTCAAACGTGAAGACACCTTATCGGTTGGTATTTGTAACGGATGTCAGTTATGGATGGAATTAGAATTGATTAATCCGGAGCACGATGTTCACGGGAAAATGGTTCATAATAATTCTCATAAACACGAAAGCGCGTTTACTTCTGTTACCATTCAGGAAAATAACTCGGTTATGCTTTCAAGTTTAGCAGGTAGTACTTTAGGGGTTTGGATTTCTCATGGTGAAGGTAAATTTAACTTACCAAAATCTGAAGACCAGTACAATATTGTTGGTAAATACGCTTATGCAGAATACCCACACAATCCAAATGGTTCAGATTTCAATACCGCTATGATGTGCGATAAAACAGGTCGCCATTTAGTAACCATGCCACACATTGAGCGTTCTACCTTCCAATGGAACTGGGCCTACTACCCAAGCAACAGACAAGACGAAGTATCGCCTTGGGTTGAAGCTTTTGTAAATGCCAGAAAATGGATTGAAAATAAATAAAACTAAAATATTTCAAAATTATAAACCCCGGATGTAATCTTTATATCTGGGGTTATTTTTACCGGATAACTTCATTGAAAAAAGTTATTCGCATCCCACAATGAAACCTTGGTCTAAAAAATAATGATAACTCATTATAAATTTTAACTTTAGACCTTTATATTCAAAACATAATCACAAACATATAATAGAACATTAATAGTATTTACATGCGTTTAAAATCTAACATTCTTAAAAGCTATATGGCTATTGCCATTGCATTTTCTGGATTTCAAAGTTTTGCACAAACAAAATCTAAACCCAACGTTATCGTTATTTATACCGATGATCAAGGCGCGATCGATTTGGGAAGTTATGGAGCAAACGATATTTATTCTCCAAACATCGATAAACTAGCAAAAGAAGGCACACGCTTTACGCAAGCCTATGTAGCAGCACCTGTTTGCGCACCATCCAGAGCTGCACTACTTACAGGGCGCTATCCCCAAAATGCTGAACTTACAGGAAATACTTCGGCTGAGCCAGGAAGCGACGGATTACCTGCAGAACAATATACTTTAGCTGAATTATTTAAAGACAATGGCTACGCCACTGGACATGTTGGAAAATGGCATTTGGGTATGAGTCAAACTTCAAGCCCTAATGCTCAAGGTTTTGATTATTCTTTCGGGCATTTAAGAGGTTGTATCGATAACTACTCTCACTTTTTTTACTGGGAGGGGCCTAATATTCACGACTTATATGAAAACGGAAAAGAAGTATTTTACGACGGGCAGTATTTCCCCGATTTAGCTTCCGATAAGGCTATAAATTATGTTGAAAATCATAAAAATGAACCATTTTTTATGTATTACGCCATCAACATGCCACACTACCCTTATCAGCCAACTCAAAAATGGCGAGAGTATTATAAAAATATGGCCAAGCCACGTGCCGATTATGCGGCTTTCATCTCTACTATCGATGAACGCATTGGCTTTTTAATGGACAAATTAGATGAACTTGGAATTCGTGAAAACACCATAGTTATCTATCAATCAGATAATGGGTATTCTACTGAAACACGTGCGTTTGGCGGTGGCGGAAATGCAGGACCGTATCGTGGTGCGAAAAGCAGTTTATTTGAAGGCGGCATAAGGCTACCAACTATTATAAGCTGGAAAAATAATTTACCGGAAAATGTTGTAAACGATCAGTTTTTAATGAATATCGATTGGATGCCAACACTGGCTAAACTTTGTAAATTAGACAAAATAAACACAAAAATTGATGGCATCGATTTGTCTAAAATGATTGAAAACCCTAAAAAAACAACTGAACGCACCTCAGGATTCTGGAAATACGGCAAACAATGGGTGGTACGAAAGGGGAATTGGAAATTAATTGGTTTTCCAAAAGACACCTCAAATAAAGGAGAATTAAATTTAGAAGAAGATGCTTTATTCTTATCTAATCTAGATGAAGATGTTTCTGAAATGGTTAATCTCGCCTCAAAATACCCTGAAAAAGTTAAAGAACTAACTCAGGAATTTTTGGCTTGGGAGCATGGTCATGAGAAAGATATCCCTAAAAAAATAGAAACGGTTTCTAACTTAGCTAAAGGAGGCAAGATTTCTGCAACGACAACCGTAAATCAAAAATACAGTGATTTAAACTTGTTAATTGATGGTAAGTTAGGGTATACCGATTATGCATCAGGACAATGGATTGGCCAGGAAGGCAAATCGATGGAATTTGTAATTGATTTAAACAAAATAAAACCTATAAAAACGATAAGTGTAAACTCTCTTAACAACTCTGGTAACTGGATTTTTCCTGTACAAGCTGTAGAAATTCGTTTATCTGACGATGGAAAAACATATGGAGGTTTAAAAACAATAAAAAGAGACACAAAACAACCAAAAACAGAAAACGCAACCGAACGTTTAACCTTAAATATTGGTGAGGATAGCAGGTTTATTAAAATAAAAGTTGAAGGTATTGGAAATTGTCCTAAAGGACATCCAGGTGCTGGTTTCCCAGGATGGTTTTTTGTTGATGAAATCATCATAGAATAATTTCAATATATCATTTTTAAACATGAACACAACTAAACTTTTACTAATTCTAACCACCATTATAACCCTTACGAGTTGTAAAGAAGAAAAGGAGATATTAATTAGTGAAACTTATGCTGAAGCCGTAGACCCAAAACCTAAACCTCAAGGCCCATGGGAAACAACAACCTCTGGCTTACACGCTTCACTGGTGTCACCATACATAAGATTTCAAAGGAATTCCTGCCCAACTCCAGAATTGGAAAACAACTGGACAGGTAAAGCATGGCGTGGTGAGCGCATTTCGGCGCAAATGGTATTTTGGAGTACAGACTCCATAACACCTGTGACAACAGAATTCTCGGATTTTATTTCGGAAGACGGTAATGTAATACCGGCATCTGTGGCTAAACTCAGGTTTGAAAAATATGTCATAACAGACGAATTTGCAGGCGGATGCGGTTACCGTAAACCAAAAGACTTCGATTCTTTGTTGGTGGCAGATGCTTTGGAAAACGTTAGTTCATATAAGATAAAAGCAAAGGAAACACGTCCGCTATGGATTTCTATAGATGTTCCAAAAAACGCCAAACCTGGAAATTACAAGAGTACTTTACGCATTGCAACGGAACACCAAGATGCAAAATCATTTACTTTTAACTTAAAAATACTCCCGGCTACCTTACCAGCCCCAACAGATTGGAAATTTCATTTAGACCTATGGCAAAATCCGTATGCCGTTGCCAGATACCACCATGTAGAACCTTGGTCTGAAGCGCATTGGAACTTATTAAAACCCCTTATGAAGATGCTAGCTAAGGCAGGACAAAAGGTAATTACAACTTCAATAAATAAACGGCCATGGGGCGGACAAACTTTTGATGCTTTCGATTCAATGATTGTTTGGAAAAAGGGAGCTGATGGTACCTGGACTTACGATTATTCCATTTTTGACCAATGGGTACAATTTATGATGGATTTAGGGGTTAATAAGCAAATTAGTTGCTACTCTATGGTGCCATGGGGTAATGAATTTTACTATTTTGATGAAACCGAAAATAAAGAAGTTAAAATAGCTGTTAAACCTGGTTCGGACGATTATGCGGCATTATGGGTGCCATTTTTAAAAGACTTTGCTGCACATTTAAAACAAAAAGGTTGGGCTGATATAACTCGAATCGCTATGGATGAACGTGCACCTGAAGAAATGCAGGCATTACTTCAGCTTTTAAAAGAAAACGAAGCTAATTTTGGAGTGTCTTTAGCCGATAATCATAAAAGTTACAAACTATATCCGAACCAGCTAAAAGATCTTTCAGTGGCCTGCGGAGCAACTATTGATCCAGAAGATTTAAAATACAGAAAAGAACAGGGTTATGTGAGTACGTATTATGTTTGTTGTTCAGATAAATTCCCCAATATATTTACATTTTCCCCTCCTGCGGAAGGCGTATATTTAGGCTGGTATGCCACAGCTGCTGGATTTGATGGTGTTTTACGTTGGGCTTATAATAGTTGGGTAGAAAACCCGCTTATAGATTCACGATTCAGGGCCTGGCCGGCAGGTGATACTTATGTGGTTTATCCTGGAGCACGCAGCTCGGTTCGTTTTGAAACCTTGCGCGACGGTATTGAAGATGCAGAAAAAATAAGAGTTCTGCGTGAAACATTATCGCAGCAACACAGTGATAAAGCCTTGAAAGAATTAAACGATTTAGTGGAGACATTTAATACCGTAGAAGCTCCCAACGATTTAAATTCTAAAATTTTAAACGGACAATCCATTTTAAATCGTCTGGCTGAAAAACATATAACAAACTAAATAACCAACACCATGCTTTCTAATAATTCGCTATTATCTCTTTACCTGATTTGTGTTATTTCCTTTTTTGGTTGTAAAACCGAAAAAAAAGAACAACTACAGGCATCAAAAAGACCTAATATTATATTCATAATGTCAGACGATCACACGGCTCAGGCATGGGGTATTTACGGTGGAATCTTAAAGGATCATGTTAAAAACGACAACATAAAAAGACTGGCCAACGAGGGTATGGTTTTAAACAACGCCTTTTGCACCAACTCTATTTGTGTACCAAGCCGGGCAACCATTTTAACGGGACAATACAGTCATAACAATGGGGTTTACACGTTAAGTGACGCGTTACGACCAGATAGCTTAAACATAGCTAAAGTGATGCAAAAAAGTGGCTACCAAACCGCTATTATTGGAAAATGGCACTTAAAAGATGAGCCTTCAGGGTTTGACTATTACAACATTTTGCACGATCAAGGTCGTTACTGGGATCCTATTTTAAGAACTGCCGAAAATTTCAATAAACCAGCTGAAGCCTGGGATGTTCATAAAGGCTTTTCAACCGATGTCATCACACAGTTATCTCTAGATTGGTTAACACAACGAGAGCAAGATAAACCATTCATGTTAATGACACATTTTAAGGCCACACATGAGCCTTTCGATTTTCCTAAGCGTTACAACGATTTATACAAAGATGTTGAAATCCCGGAACCGGCTTCATTATATGACTTTTCACCGGAAACCACTGGACGTTCAATCGTAGGGCAGAAACTTGAAAATTTAAGCTGGCGTTACGAACAGGCCTCTAACGATCCTGAAAACTGGTGGTGCCATTATCCCGGACTTCCGTTCTCCACCAAGGGTATGGATAGTGTGGCTGCAAGAAAGGCTACTTACCAAAAATTTATTAAAGATTTTATGCGTTCAGGTGCCGCGATAGATGATAACATTGGAAAAATCCTAGATTATCTGGAAGCGAATGGTCTGGCTGAAAATACCATTGTAATTTACACTGCCGATCAGGGGTATTTTTTAGGTGAACATGGTTTTTTTGATAAGCGATTAATTTATGAAGAATCACTTCGTATGCCTTTTGTTATTCGCTATCCAAAAGAAATTGCTGCCGGCGGTCGATTAGACGATATTATTCTGAATATCGATTTTCCTGCCTTGTTTGCCGATTATGCAGGCGTGAAAGCACCTGAATCTTTCCAAGGTAAAAGCTTCCGTGAAAACCTAAAAGGTCAAACGCCCGAAAACTGGAGAAACACAGCTTATTACAGATACTGGACCAATCATCCAGAAAGACCGGCTCACTTCGGTATTAGAAATCATCGCTATAAACTGGTATTATTTTATGGACAATCGCTTGATATGACAGGGTCATCAAAAGAAAGTACACCTCCAGCATGGGAATTTTACGATTTGGAAAAAGACCCAAAAGAAAACCATAATGCCTATAATGATGCTCAATACAAAGACATTATTGCCGAAATGAAAACCGAACTTATAAAACAACGTGAAGCCGTTGGCGATACTGATAAAAAATACCCTGCCATGCAAGCTATTTTTGAATTCAACTGGAATTAACTTAAAACAATTTATTCAAAACAAAAAGGTCAGGAACGCATTCCTGACCTTTTCTAATTTAAAACATAATCAACTCTAGTATATAAATATACTAAACTCTTCTTTCTGCTTTTATGGTGGCTTGCGCCGTTACTAATCTGGCAATTGGCACTCTAAATGGTGAACAACTCACATAATTCATTCCGGTGTTATAACAGAATTCTACCGAGTTTGGTTCTCCCCCATGCTCGCCACAAATACCAACTTTTAAATTAGGTTTTATACTTCTACCGCGTTCGGTTCCTAATTGCACTAATTGTCCAACGCCTTCCTGATCGAGCACTTCAAAAGGATCGACTTTTAAAATACCTTTTTGAATATATATTGGCAAGAACTTACCAGCATCGTCTCTCGAATATCCAAAGGTCATTTGGGTTAAATCGTTAGTTCCGAAAGAGAAGAAATCGGCGTGTTCTGCAATTTTATCAGCTAATAAAGCTGCTCTTGGCACTTCTATCATGGTTCCTACTAAATAATCGATTTTATCATTTCGTTCTTTAAAAATGGTTTTCGCCGTATTTCTAATAATGCCTTTCTGAGCTATAAACTCTTCAACAGTCCCTACCAGAGGCACCATAATTTCTGGTTGAGAAATAACACCTCTTTCCTTTAAGTTCAACGCTGCTTCAATGATAGCGCGGGTTTGCATTTCAGTAATTTCAGGATAGGTATTTCCCAAGCGGCAACCCCGATGCCCTAACATAGGGTTAAACTCTTCCAGTTCGGCTACTTTATTTTTAACCGCCTGAAGTGAAATATGCATATCTTCTGCCAACTCTTTTTGAGTGGCTAACTGGTGAGGCACGAATTCATGCAATGGTGGGTCTAATAATCGAATAGTTACAGGCAGACCTTCCATGGCTTCGAAAATACCTTCAAAATCAGAACGCTGCATTGGAAGCAATTCCTGTAAAGCCTGTTTTCGACCTTTAACGGTATCGGCTAAAATCATTTCACGCATAGCTTTAATGCGGTCTACTTCAAAAAACATATGTTCGGTTCTGGTAAGTCCAATTCCTTCTGCCCCAAAGTTTCTGGCTACTTTAGCATCCTTAGGGGTGTCGGCATTGGTACGTACTTTCATTTTGGCATACTTGTCAGATAACAACATTAATTCTGCAAATTCACCACTTAATTCAGGCTCCACTGTTTGCACTTTGCCTTCAATGATATTACCGGTAGATCCGTTTAAAGAAATCCAGTCGCCTTCATGATATTCATGGCCATCAACTGTTAAGGTTCTGGCCTTGTAATTAATTTTTAAAGCACCCGCTCCCGAGATACAGCATTTTCCCATACCGCGGGCTACAACGGCAGCATGCGAGGTCATTCCGCCTCGAGCGGTTAAAATACCTTTGGCAATATGCATACCTTCCAAATCTTCAGGCGACGTTTCAATACGTACCAGAATGCTGTTTTTAAACTTGGTGGCTTCATCGGCGAAGAATACTATTTTTCCGGTTGCAGCGCCAGGCGATGCCGGTAAGCCCTGTGCAATTACATGAGCGCGTTTTAAAGCGTTCGGATCGAATACCGGATGAAGCAATTCGTCCAACTTATTGGGTTCAATCCGCATTAACGCCTCACGTTCATCAATTAGGCCTTCGCTTAATAAATCCATGGCTATTTTTACCATTCCGGCACCAGTGCGCTTTCCATTTCTGGTTTGTAAAATCCACAATTTGCCTTCCTGAATGGTGAATTCCATATCCTGCATATCGCAGTAATGGTTTTCAAGTGTCTTTTGATAACCGTCAAGTTCCTTAAAAAGATCTGGCATTACCTCTTCTAAAGACGGATAATTTGCTTTTCGATCCTCTTCGGAAATCTGTGCTAATTCTGCCCAGCGTTTAGAACCTTCAATAGTTATTTGCTGAGGTGTTCTTACTCCAGATACAACATCTTCTCCTTGAGCATTAATAAGATATTCACCATTAAATACATTTTCACCAGTTCCGGCATCGCGGGTAAAACAAACTCCTGTTGCCGAATTATTTCCCATGTTACCATATACCATGGCCTGAACATTTACGGCAGTACCCCAATCGGCAGGATATCCATGCATATTTCTGTAATACACTGCGCGATCGCCGTTCCAGCTATTAAATACAGCTATAATTGCCCCCCAGAGTTGTTCCCATGGATTGGTTGGAAAACTATGTCCGGTTTGTTTTTTTACCGCATCTTTAAAATCGTAAACCAAATCCTTTAAATCCTGTACGGTGAATTCATTATCCGACTGAATACCGCGTTTCCCTTTAAGATTTTCCATAATTTCTTCAAACGGATCGATGTCTTCTTTTGAGGCTGGTTTCATGCCTAAAACCACACCCCCGTACATTTGAATAAAACGCCGATAAGAATCCCAGGCAAATGTGTCATTATTGGTTTTTTCTGCCAAACCTAAAACGACTTCATCATTTAAACCGAGATTTAAAACTGTATCCATCATACCCGGCATCGATACTCTTGCTCCTGAGCGCACCGAAACCAACAACGGGTTATTCTTGTCTCCAAAACGACTTCCCATTAAGGATTCAATATTAGATATAGACGCTTCGACCTCATCTCGAATCATTTCGATAACAGCAGATTCGCCTAGTAAATTATATTCTGTACAGACTTCTGTGGTTATAGTAAATCCAGGTGGAACAGGTATACCAATGGCACTCATTTCTGCTAAATTGGCCCCCTTACCTCCTAAAAGATTCTTCATTTTACTGTTTCCGTCCGCAACCTCATTACCAAACCGGTAAACTCGGGTTTTTTCTGCTTCAAGTAATTCCATAGTAGTTTCACTTTTGGTTACATAATCTAGTGAGACATAAAATTACTTTATAAAGCCTTCGTTATTAATGACTTAAATCATAGTTTTTACCATAAAAGTTTTGTATTAATTAAAAATTAACGTCTTACCTTCACTACAATCTTGTTAAACTAAAGAATGACATATTTGAAAATGTCATTTAATTTTATACTTTGCAGTACCAGAAAACTAAGACTAAATAATGGCAGAGATTACAAGAATATTCGATTTTCCCTATTATCAGCTAAAAACTTATAATCTAGACAAGGCATTCACGACCAAATATTTTGATAAGTGGACATCCCTATCTACTCAGGAATTTATTAATCAAGCCAATGCTGTTAGTCGTGGTTTGCTAAGATTAGGAATAAAACCAAATGATAAAATTGCCGTTATTTCCTCTACCAATAGAACTGAATGGAATGTACTCGATATTGGGGTGTTGCAGGTTGGAGCTCAAAATGTCCCCATTTACCCGACCATAGCTTCAGAGGATTACGAATACATTATCAACCACTCGGAATCTAAATACTGCTTTGTTTCGGATGTTGAAGTACTTAATAAAATAAATAGCATAAAGGATAACACTCATTTAAAAGGCGTATATACCTTTGATTCTATTGAAGGTTCTAAGCATTGGTCGGAGGTGTTAAAATTAGGTGAAGATCCAAGTAATCAGGATGACGTAGAAGACAGAAAAAAAGTAATAACCTCCAATGATTTAGCCACCCTAATTTACACTTCGGGTACAACAGGTAAACCCAAAGGCGTTATGTTATCTCACAATAATTTAGTCTCAAATGTTATTGATAGTGAAAAACGTGTGCCTTTTGAAAACGGAAAATCTAAAGGTCTAAGCTTTTTACCAGTTTGTCATGTATTTGAGCGCATGATTCTTTACCTATATATGTACTGTGGTGTTGAAATTTATTTTGCCGAATCTATCGAAAAAATGAGTGAAAACTTAAAAGAAATAAAACCTAATGTCATGACGGCTGTACCCAGACTATATGAAAAGGTGTACGATAAAATTGTTGCAAAAGGCACGGAACTTACAGGCATAAAAAAATCTTTATTTTTCTGGGCGGTAAATCTAGGATTAAAATATGAACCGTATAGACAAAATGGTTGGTGGTATGAAACGCAGCTCAAATTAGCCAGAAAATTAATTTTCAGCAAATGGCAAGAGGGATTAGGTGGTAATCTTGAAATTATGGTTTCAGGCAGTGCGGCGCTACAAACGCGATTAGCTCGTGTATTTGCAGCAGCCGGTCTTCCAATAATGGAAGGTTATGGTCTTACCGAAACATCACCAGTAATTGCGGTTAATGATATGCGAAATGGGGGATTTCGAATAGGTACTGTAGGTAAGGTAATTGACAATGTAGAAGTAAAAATTGCAAACGACGGTGAAATACTTGTAAAGGGACCGAATGTAATGATGGGCTATTATAAAGACCCGGAAAAAACTGCTGAAGTAATGAGCGACGGTTTCTTCCATACCGGAGATATAGGTGAATTTGATACCGATGGATTTTTAAAAATTACCGATCGTAAAAAAGAAATGTTTAAAACCTCTGGAGGCAAATATGTTGCGCCAAGCCTGTTGGAAAATAAATTTAAGCAATCACGATTTATTGAACAAATTATGGTTATTGGAGATGGTGAAAAAATGCCTGCCGCACTTATTCAACTCAATTTTGAATTTGTGAAAGAATGGGGTAAACGCCATGGCATTGTATTTAAAGATAATCATGACCTCATTTCCAACAAACAATTACTTGAACGTATTCAAGATGAAATTGACATTGCAAATGCTGATTTTGGAAAATGGGAACAAATTAAAAAGTTTGAAATTACACCCGATACCTGGTCCATTGATGCCGGTCATTTAACACCTACAATGAAACTAAGACGTAAAGTGATTAAGGAAATATATAAAGACTTGATTGAAAAAATATACCGTCCTTAATTTAAACTACTTTGTAAATAATACCCATCTTCTAATCATTTGAAAATTTATGACTATTTATTATGCATGCATAATAAATTTTTATATATTTGAGAGAACATATCAAATAATTCAGATGAAACTATATAACACCCTAACCCCTATTAAAAAGGCCTCAAAAATTTTAAACAACCATAAAACATCTGCCAGTTATAACCATTAACTACTATCGGATGAAAGACAAATCGACTAAAGAGCCAACCATAGATTATGTTTTAAGAACAACTTGGTTAACGGTGCAAAAAATGTACAACGAAGAAGCAGCCAAATTTGAGAGTACTATGGCTACAGGTTTTACCCTATTAAGTATAGACCCTGAAAAAGGAACAGCCTCAACATCTCTCGGTCCAAAAATGGGCATGGAAGCAACCAGTTTATCACGAATATTAAAAAACCTCGAAACCAAAGGCTTAATAGAACGGCGCCCAAATCCAGAAGACGGTCGCGGCGTTATTATTCATCTTACAGAATTTGGTAGGGAAAAAAGAGCATATTCAAAAGATAAAGTACTAACCTTTAATGAAGCCATTAGAAAAAATGTTTCAGAAGAAAAACTCAAACATTTCTATGAGGTTGCCGATTTAATTAATGAAATGATTTCAAATAAAAAAATATACAATCAAAACGATTAGAAGTATAGCATACCATGACTAAACGAAGAATAAAAAAAATAGCCGTAATAGGTTCTGGAATTATGGGCAGCGGTATAGCTTGCCATTTCGCAAACATTGGTGTAGAAGTACTACTTCTGGACATCGTTCCGCGTGAACTCAATGATACAGAAAAAGCCAAAGGCTTAACATTAAACGACAAAACAGTTAGAAATCGCATTGTAAACGATGCTTTAGCAAAGGCCCTAAAATCGAAGCCCTCGCCCATTTATCATGAAAAATTTGCATCGCGCATTACTACAGGGAATCTGGAAGACGATATCAGTAAAGTTTCAGAAGTAGATTGGATTATGGAAGTCGTTGTTGAACGCTTAGATATTAAAAAGCAAGTATTTGAAACCATAGACAAACACCGTTCACCAGGTACCTTAGTCACTTCCAATACTTCAGGAATTCCAATTAAGTTCATGAGTGAAGGGCGTAGTGATGATTTTCAAAAACATTTTTGTGGCACACATTTTTTTAACCCTGCACGTTATTTAAAACTATTTGAAATTATCCCCGGTCCTAAAACCTCTAATAACGTACTAGACTTTTTAACTGGCTATGGTGAACAATTTTTAGGAAAAACTTCAGTGCTTGCAAAAGACACTCCGGCATTTATAGGAAATCGTATCGGTATTTTTGGTATTCAAAGTTTATTTCATCAGGTTAAGAAACTTGGTTTAACTATTGAAGAAGTGGATAAACTTACAGGACCCGTTATAGGAAGGCCTAAATCGGCAACCTTTCGAACCGTAGATGTGGTGGGATTAGATACTTTAGTACATGTAGCCAACGGTATTTACGAAAACTGCCCTAACGATGAAGCTCACGATTTATTTAGATTACCTGATTTTATCAGTACCATGATGGACAATAAATGGTTGGGGAGCAAAACGGGACAAGGATTCTATAAAAAAATTAAAAATGATGACGGCTCCAGCGAAATACTGTCGCTTGATTTACATACACTAGAATATCGTAAACGCAAATCGGCAAAATTTGCCACTCTGGAGCTCACAAAAACCATCGACAAAGTTATTGATCGCTTCTCTGTTTTAGTAAACGGCAAAGATAAAGCCGGTGAATTTTATCGTACAAATTTTGCGGCTATGTTTGCCTATGTTTCAAAGCGTATTCCTGAGATTTCAGATGAATTATACAAGATAGATGATGCCATGAAAGCCGGATTTGGTTGGCAACACGGTCCTTTTCAAATCTGGGATGCCATAGGTGTAGAAAAAGGTATCGACATAATGAAAGCTGAAGGGTTAGAACCAGCCACATGGGTAAAGGATATGCTTGCCTCGGGTAACAAATCGTTTTATACCATTAAGGAGGGAGCGACCTATTTTTATGATATAACATCAAAATCACAGGTAAAAGTTCCTGGACAAGACGCCTTTATCATTTTAGATAATATTCGAAAATCCAGAGAAGTTTATAAAAATTCAGGAGTAGTAATTGAAGATTTAGGTGATGGCATTTTAAATTGTGAATTCCAGTCTAAAATGAATACTATAGGTGGAGATGTTCTAGCTGGAATGAATAAAGCCATCGATTTAGCTGAAAAAGATTTTGAAGGTTTGGTAATTGGAAACCAGGCAGCAAATTTTTCTGTTGGAGCGAATATAGGCATGATTTTCATGATGGCTGTTGAACAGGAATACGATGAATTAAATGCAGCCATAAAATATTTCCAAGATACCGTAATGCGTTTACGTTACTCTTCGATTCCAACTATATCTGCACCGCATGGTATGACGTTTGGCGGTGGTTGCGAATTATCCATGCACGTCGATAAAGTTGTAGCTGCAGCAGAAACATATATCGGTCTTGTGGAATTTGGCGTTGGTGTTATCCCTGGTGGTGGCGGTAGTAAGGAAATGGCTTTAAGAGCCTCCGATTTATTCCATAAAGGCGACGTAAAACTCAACGTGCTTCAGGAATACTTTTTAACCATTGGTATGGCTAAAGTATCAACCTCAGCCTACGAAGCTTTCGATTTAGGTATTCTGCAAAAAGGAAAAGATATCGTAGTGGTTAACAAAGACAGACAAATCGCAACCGCAAAAGCACATGCCAGACTTTTAGCCGATACAGGATATACACAACCTATAAAAAGAAACGATGTAAAAGTTTTAGGCAAACAAGCCTTAGGTATGTTTTTAGTAGGTACCGATGCCATGGAAGCCAGCAGATACATCAGTGAGCACGACCAAAAAATTGCCAATAAGCTAGCTTACGTAATGGCCGGAGGAGATTTAAGTGAACCAACCATGGTTAGCGAACAATATTTATTGGATTTAGAGCGGGAAGCATTTTTAAGTTTATGTACCGAACGAAAGACTTTAGAACGGATTCAGCATATGTTAAAAACAGGAAAACCACTTCGCAACTAATTGCGATTACTATGTAGATATTGTATTGAGTAGTTAGAAAATTATGCATAAAATAGAAGATTTAAACATATGGAAAAAGTTAATGGAATTGACTAATGCTATATATCATTTAACTTCTGAATTATCTTCTGATGAAAAATACGAATTAAATTCTGAAATAAAACGAAGTACTATTTCTATACCTTCACATATTGCTGAAGGTGCAGGGAGAAATTCTAATAAAGAATTTAAATATTTTTTGAGTGTGTCTTATGGTTCGGCTCACGAGCTTCAAACGCGACTCAATTTATTAACAGAATAAAACTTAATTTCAAAATAAAAGGTAAACTCAATAATTGAATGATGTATTGAAATACAAAAATGAATTATTAACTTCAACAGAAAGTATAATTCTAAAATCTCAATTGTCAATTCTCAATTCTAACAAAAATGAAACAAGCATATATTGTAAAAGCATACAGAACAGCGGTTGGGAAAGCTCCTAAAGGACTGTTCCGTTTTAAAAGAACCGACGAGCTAGCCGCGGAAACCATTCAGCACATGATGAAAGAATTACCGGAACTGGATACCGCTAGAATTGATGATGTTATCGTTGGCAACGCCATGCCTGAAGGAGCCCAAGGTTTAAATATGGCACGTTTTATCTCCTTAATAGGTTTAAACAGCGTCGATGTTCCTGGTGTAACTATTAATCGATTTTGTGCATCTGGTATTGAAACTATAGGTATCGCTACGGCTAAAATACAGTCTGGAATGGCCGATTGTATTATTGCTGGTGGTGCAGAAAGTATGAGTGCCGTGCCTATGACAGGTTTTAAACCAGAGTTAAATTACGATACCGTAAAAGCAGGACATCCAGATTATTACTGGGGTATGGGAAATACCGCCGAAGCTGTAGCTAATCAATTTAAAGTTTCTCGAGAAGATCAAGATGAATTTGCGTATAACTCGCATATGAAAGCGTTAAAAGCACAAGCTGAAAATCGTTTTCAAGACCAAATTGTACCTATTGAAGTAAATGAAACATTTATAGACGACAATGGAAAAAAAGCCTCTAAAAGCTATACAGTAACCAAAGATGAGGGCCCCAGAGCAGGTACAAGTTTAGATGCTTTAGCTAAACTACGCCCAGTTTTCGCTCAAGGCGGAAGTGTAACCGCAGGAAACTCGTCGCAAATGAGTGATGGCGCAGCGTTTGTAATGATTATGAGTGAAGACATGGTTAAAGAACTAAATTTAAAGCCTATTGCTCGACTAGTAAGTTATGCTGCAGCAGGGGTTGAACCTCGAATCATGGGTATCGGTCCGGTAAAGGCCATACCAAAAGCCTTAAAGCAATCTGGTTTAAAGCAAAATGATTTAGAATTAATCGAGTTAAACGAAGCCTTTGCCTCGCAGTCTATTGCTGTGATTAGAGAACTAGGTCTTAATCCCGATATCATAAATGTAAATGGTGGAGCCATTGCCTTGGGTCATCCTTTAGGATGTACCGGTACAAAACTATCTGTTCAATTATTTGATGAAATGAGAAAGCGTACTATGAAAGGAAAGTATGGCGCGGTAACCATGTGTGTCGGTACGGGACAAGGAGCTTGTGGAATATTCGAATTTTTGAATTAAAATGCGACTTGAGATTTGAGTAACCGTATGGCAGCATATTACAACACGCTAAACTAACTTATAATACTATCATTAATGGAAACAAAAGATAAAAACTTAATCCGAGGCGGTCAATTTCTTGTAAAAGAAACCCGTTGCGAAGACATATTTACGCCTGAAGATTTCAGCGAAGAACAACGCATGATGAAAGAGGCTGTTACCGAATTCGTAGACAAGGAAATCTGGCCTAATAAAGCTCGATTCGAGGCTAAAGACTATGCTTTAACCGAAACGTGCATGCAAAAAGCCGGTGAAATGGGATTTTTAAGCATCGCTGTACCGCAAGAATACGGCGGTATGGGCATGGGGTTCGTAGATACCATGTTGGTTTGCGATTATATATCAGGAGCCACAGGATCATTTAGCACGGCCTTTGGTGCACATACAGGTATTGGAACATTACCAATTACACTTTATGGAACCGAAGCGCAAAAACAAAAATATGTTCCTAAGCTAGCAACAGGCGAATGGTTCGGATCCTATTGTTTAACTGAACCTGGTGCTGGTAGTGATGCCAATTCAGGTAAAACAACCGCTACCCTGTCCGAGGATGGGAAAAACTATAAAATAAACGGTCAAAAAATGTGGATTTCCAATGCTGGATTCTGTAGTTTAATGATTGTTTTTGCTCGAATTGAAGACGACAAATACATCACTGGTTTTATAGTAGAATACGATCCGGAAAACCCCAATGGTATTACATTAGGAGAAGAAGAACACAAATTAGGAATTCGAGCCTCATCAACAAGACAAGTGTTTTTTAATGATACTGAAGTTCCTGTTGAAAATATGCTTTCCACCCGCGGAAACGGTTTTAAGATTGCTATGAATGCCTTAAACGTGGGTCGCATAAAATTAGCTGCCGCTTGTTTAGATGCGCAACGCCGCACCATTACCGAATCGGTTAAATATGCGAACGAGCGAATTCAATTTAAAACACCAATTTCAAGTTTTGGTGCTATTAGACAAAAAATAGCAGAAATGGCCACAAATTGTTGGGTTGGTGAAGCCGCTAGTTATAGGGCAGCCAAAAACATTGAAGACCGTATAGAAATTAGAAAATCTGAAGGTAAAGACACCCATCAGGAAGCCGAATTAAAAGGTGTTGAAGAATACGCTATTGAATGTTCTATTTTAAAAGTAGCCGTTTCGGAATTTATTCAACATTGCACCGATGAAGGTATACAAATTTTTGGAGGTATGGGGTTCTCTGAAGATACGCCAATTGAATCGGCCTGGCGTGACGCACGAATTTCAAGAATTTATGAAGGAACCAACGAGATTAACCGTATGCTATCTGTGGGTATGTTAATTAAAAAAGCAATGAAAGGCCATGTTGATGTGCTAACGCCTGCCATGGCTGTTAAAGAAGAATTGATGAGCATCCCTTCGTTTGAATCTCCTGATTATTCGGCCTTATTTTCTGAAGAAAAAAACATTATTAAAAACCTTAAAAAGCTGTTTTTAATGGTGGCTGGTGCGACGCTTCAAAAATATGGTGAAGACATAGAAAAACATCAGCAGCTCATGTTAGCGGCTTCCGATATTTTAATTCAGATATATTTAGCGGAGTCAGCGATTCTACGTGCTGAAAAAATGGCTAAAAACAATGGGGAAGACAAGGTGAAGGAACAAATTGCCATGGCAAAATTAAATCTGTTCCATGCTATAGACGTGATTGAAACCGCTGGTAAACATTCCATCATATCAATCTCTTCAGGCGATGAGCAACGTATGATGCTCATGGGCTTAAAACGCTACATTAAATATGTAAACATGCCAAACATTGTTGAATTAAGAAATACGATTGCCAATAAGGTTATTACCGAAAATAAATACTGTTTTTAAACAGAAACTTGTGACTAATTCTAAAAAAAAGCGCCACATGTTGGCGCTTTTTTTAATTGTAACTTTTTACACTAATTGATTGGCCATTGCGACCAGTTACTACAGTGTCCTGCCAAATCAGTTTCCTGAATTGAAGTTTGAATAAAAATATAACTGGCATTCATAACTGCCAATGGTGAAAAATGAAATTTATATACACCTTTTTCAAAATTTCCAGAAGCAAACAGCTTACCAAAATGTCCCTGACTTAACCCATGCCCTGCTTCATGAAGGGCTATAGTTTCCACATCGATATCATCGCCATCATTCCATGCAAACGCATCATTATAATATATTTCTCTCCAGGCTACGTCGTACTTTCCATTATTATCTAAATCTATTAAATTACCGTCATCATCGGTAAACACAATAGTAAATGTTACGCCTAAAACCGATTCTGCCGCACCTTCATCTTCAAAAATAGTATTAAAAAATTCACCATCTTCCCAGCCACAATGATTTATATCGGCAACATAATCTGCACTGCCACTTTCAGGATCAAGAAGAGAAGCGATAAAACCTGTTTTTAACTCACTATCGTATGGCACTTTATACATCCCCAAATCCGAACATCCCAAATTATCCCAAGTAGACATGGCTCTATCGATAGCGTTATTTGCCATCGCCACATCTAAATCGGCAGAAGCCCGGTTATTATCAATATAATATGAAATATCATCCGTGCCATCCAAAGCTAATCCTGGCACAAAATCTCCTGCCAATTGTTTATTACCTACATCTCTAAAGAAAACAATATTACCCATTTTATCACTATTGGCATGCGTAATATATTCAGCCATTAACAAAGCAACATGATACTTTTCATTCGACTTATCTCCTCCCTTTGCTCCCGGCCTTTTGTTAAGGGTATTATTTACCTTGACCTTCCTTACTGTATTCCCTATATCAATAAAAATAGGAGAATCAGCATGCACCTCATGCAACGCCATATTGGAATCGTTTTGCAAATTATCACAACTAAAAAACAGGAAAAGAGACAGAACAAGGGGCAACCAGTTACGTTTCAATAATTTCATCGTTTTAATTTAATTCGTTGAACAAAACATTTAATCTTCAAATAAGATATTTATTAAATATAGTATGTGCAAAATAACTAGGTAATCGTATAAAATAATCCTTTAAACAACTTTACACCCAAATATTTATTACTTAAGAGCTCGCTTATTTTAATTAAATTAGTAAAAAATGAAATAAAAATGAAAACCATACTAACTTGTATATTCTGTGTATATGCTACTTTATCATTTAGTCAAAATGAACAACAACTCGAGCCCAAACTAAAAAATATCTCTTGGATTTCAGGCAATTGGAAAGGTGAAGCATTTGGCGGACAAACCGAAGAAAACTGGAGTATACCTTCTGGTGATTCTATGATGGCAACATTTAAACTGATTATCAACGAAAAAGTAAAATTTTATGAAATTGAAATAATTCGAGAAATAGAAAACTCATTAATACTTCAATTAAAACATTTTACAAATGATTTAAAGGGTTGGGAAACAAAGGATGAAACCATAGATTTTCCTTTAATAAAAATCACACCAAATAAAGCTATTTTTGAAGGTATGACTTTTGAAAAAATTGATGATAACCAAATGAACGTTTATGTTGATATTGAAGGTCAAAATGGCAAAAAAGAAACTGTAAAATTCAATTATAAAAAATAATATTCATGAAGTTTTTTCTATCCTTAATAGCATTGGGAATAACCTCTGTTTCATTGGCTCAAAACCAACAAAAAATTTACGACATAATAGATGCTGTTTCGGCGCAACGTATTAAAAATGATATAACAACTTTAGTAAATTTCGGTACTAGAAACACTTTTAGCGACACCGTTTCCGCAACACGAGGCATAGGCGCAGCGCGTCGTTGGATTAAATCGGAATTTGAAACCATTTCTAAACAATGTAATAATTGTTTAGACGTATTTTACCAGAAAGATTTTGTAACAAAAGCTGGAAATAATCGCGTTCCTCATGATGCCTGGGTTGTTAATGTAGTTGCTGTGCAAAAAGGTACAAAATATCCTAATAGTTATGTTATAATGAGTGGCGATATAGACTCTCGAGCAAGTGACACTATGAACTTTACAACCGATGCTCCAGGCGCTAATGATAACGCTTCTGGCATGGCAGGAACCATTGAAGCGGCCCGAGTTCTATCAAAATATAAATTTGAACACAGCATTATTTACGTAGGACTCTCGGGAGAAGAACAAGGTTTATTCGGCGGTCAGGGTTTAGCGAAATATGCCAAAGAAAACAATTGGCATATCGTTGGAGTTTTTAATAATGATATGATTGGAAATATTGAAGGAGTAGATGGCGTTATAGACAATAGAACATTCAGAATTTTTTCAGAACCTGTTCCGGCAAACGAAACTGAACAAGCTAGAAAAATGCGCCGCTTTTACGGTGGTGAAGTCGATGGTATTTCGCGCCAACTTGCACGTTATATTCATAAAACTACTAAAACCTATATGCCCGAAATGAATCCCATGATGGTTTACAGATTAGACCGTTTTGGAAGAGGTGGCCACCATAGGCCTTTTAATGACTTAGGATTTCCTGGAATTCGCATTATGGAAGCCCATGAAAATTACACGCAACAGCATCAAGATGTCCGTGACGAAAATGGGATAAAATATGGCGATGTTTTAGAACATGTAAACTTTAACTATGCAAAAAAATTAACGGCGGTTAATGCTATCAATCTGGCAAGTTTGGCATGGGCACCCCCTGCCGCAAAAAATGTAGCGATTGGAGGTATTGTAGAAGCTTCTGCCAAATTAAAATGGGATAAAGTGGATGGAGCAAAAGGTTATAAAATATATTGGCGCAATACGACCTCTCCTACCTGGGATTATAGTCGTTATGTTGGCAATGTTTCCGAATTCACTTTAGATGGTATTGTTATAGATAATTATTTCTTTGGGGTATCGGCTGTTGGAACAAATGATTTTGAAAGTGTTGTAGTGTTTCCAAATGACATTATCAGAAATTAACATAGTATTAGCAGTCTATTAAATCCCTTTTTAATTATTTTATCCTCTAAACTTAAATTCATGAATATCCGTTTTTTATTCCCATTTATAGTGCTTTTGGCTATACAGTTTAAAGCAAAAGCCCAGTTAATGACTGAGAAAGTAGAATTTACTAAACAAGATACTTTACGTGGAAGTATCACTCCAGAGCGAGTTTGGTGGGATTTAACCTATTACAGTTTAAAGGTCGAAATAGCCCCAGATAAAAAATATATCTCAGGAAGTAATAAAATTCAATTTAAGGTTTTAGCTTCGAATTCAATAATGCAAATCGATTTGCAGGAGCCCTTAAAAATTACGAAAGTTACCCAAAACGGAAAACCTTTAAAAGTAAACCATAACGGAAATGCTCATTTTATAACACTAAAACAAAAACAACCTATTGGAAGTACTCAAGCTATAGAAGTGTATTATGAAGGAACCCCTAGAGAAGCTGTTAAAGCACCCTGGGATGGTGGTTTTTCATGGAAAAAGGATAAACACGGTAATCCGTTTGTAGCAACCTCTTGCCAGGGTCTAGGCGCCAGTGTCTGGTGGCCTTGCAAAGACCACATGTACGACGAAGTCGATAGTATGGATATCAGTATTACAGTTCCAAAAGGCCTAATGGATGTTTCAAACGGACAGTTTGTTGGTAAAACAGAGCACCAGACCACAACTACATTTAACTGGACGGTTAAAAACCCAATAAATAATTATGGCGTAAACGCAAACGTGGGTGATTATGTGCATTTTAATGAAATTTATGAAGGAGAAAAAGGTCCTTTAAAAATGGATTATTATGTACTGAGGGACAACCTTGAGAAAGCTAAAATACATTTTACGCAAGCGCCAAAAATGATGAAAGCTTTTGAACATTGGTTTGGCCCTTATCCGTTTTATGAAGATGGCTTTAAACTCGTTGAAGTGCCCTACCTAGGTATGGAACACCAAAGTTCCGTTACTTATGGCAACCGTTACAATAATGGCTACCTCGGACGAGACCTGTCTGGGTCTGGCTGGGGACTTAAATTCGATTTCATTATCGTTCATGAAGCAGGTCACGAATGGTTTGCCAACAATATTACCAACAAGGACATTGCGGATATGTGGATTCATGAAGGTTTCACTTCTTACTCTGAAGCCCTATATTTAGATTATTACTACGGGAAAGACGCTGCATCAGAGTATGTTATAGGTATTAGAAAAAATATCCTGAACAACAAACCACTAATCGGTCCATACAACGTTAACAAAGAAGGCTCTGGTGATATGTATTATAAAGGTTCTAATATGATTCACACGCTGCGACAAATAATTGAAGATGATGAAAAGTTCCGTCAAATTTTACGAGGCATGAATAAAACCTTTTACCATCAAACAGTAACTACGCAGCAAATTGAAAACTATATCAGTAAACAATCAGGTATCGATTTAAATGCATTTTTTAATCAGTATTTGAGAACAATAAAAATTCCGGAGTTTCAGTACTCTATAAAAAATAACAACTTCAAATTCCGCTGGACGAATATTGTAAAAAACTTTGATATGCCTTTAAAGGTTTACATTAACAATAAAGCAAAGTGGATTTATCCTAAAGCCGATTGGCAGACTATATCTCTTAAAGAACTTGCTTCTGAATTTAAGATAGACCCTAACTTTTATATTCTCACAAAGAAATTATAATGACTATGGTGCCAGAGCTCTATTTTAAAACCGATAATGCTTGGCGAGCCTGGCTACACAACAATTATGATTCAGCTAAAGGTGTCTATCTAATTTTTTATAAAATAGATCATGAACAAAAGAGTATGCGTTGGGAAGACGCTGTAAAGGTTGCGCTCTGCTATGGTTGGATTGACTCAACAGTAAAAAGCTTAGGCAATGGAAAGCGCCGGCAGTATTTTACACCAAGAAAGCCGAAAAGTGTTTGGAGCGCATTAAATAAATCCTACATTAAAGAATTAATCACCAGAGGGTTGATGCACGACAACGGCTTAAAAGCTATCGAAATTGCTAAGAAAAATGGTAGTTGGAACGCATTAGATGATGTTGAAAAAGGCATTATTCCTAATGATTTACAAAGAGAATTTGATAATAACCAAAACGCCTTAAACAACTACCTTAACTTTGCACCATCTTATAGAAAAAATTATTTATATTGGTTAAACCAGGCCAAAAGGGAAGCCACAAGAAAAAAGCGCATAACTGAAATAATTCAGTTATGCGCTAATAATATTAAATCTCGAGACCATCGATAATATATTTTACTCTGCCACCTTTTCATCGATTGCAAAAATTCATAATAATAAATACCCTAGTAGATGCTTGCCTCAGCAGAACGTTGATTAATAGAACTATTAAAAATATCCAATATACGTTTTGCTATACCTGTCCATCCAAAATTACGTCGTGCAAAACGTGCACCTTCTACAGAAAGCTCATTACGTAGTTTAGGATACAGTAATGGCATCGACATCATGGCTCCAAACTCTACTGGTCTGTGCGGGTCTGCAAATAGTGCCTGATTTCCGAAATCGATTAAATCGTATAGTCCACCATGAACCGTAACAACACTTGGCGTCCCACAAGCCATTGCCTCTATGGCAACCATACCAAAAGGCTCGTAGCGCGAAGGCATGGCGAATATATTTGCTGAACGGTACACATTAGCTAAATCTTCGTCGGCTATATAATTTTTCCAGGTTATTTTATCCAAAACACCTAATTCGCCAGCAATTTTCTTTAAACCAGCAACGCCTTTATCATCTTGCTTGGAGTTATCACCTCCAATTGCAGCTACTAAACGTGCTTCAGGACAAAGTTCAAAAACTGTTGGCAAGGCTTGAATGAGTAAATCGTAACCTTTATTATGAGCCATTCTACCTAAAGCCAAAATATCGGTAGGCTGGATATCGTATTTGGCTCTTATTTTATCATTTTCCTTGGACGGCACAGGGAAGAAACGATTTTCATCAATTCCAGGTGGTATCATCCCGCAATTTCGAGGTAAAACATCATATTGTTGCGTTAATAAATCCACTTGCGGAATGGTCGTAGCAATAATGTAGTTACACATTTGATAAACAAAATACTCTTTACGAATTCGTTCTTTAAAACGGTATTTTTTCTCCATCTCTTTTTCATCCATATCGCTCCCCATAGTATGTTGTTTCCACCAACCTAAGGAATGAGGTGTATGTACATGGCAAATACCTAATTCTTCCGCAATTTTTTGTCCGGCCCAACCGGCATCCCAATAATGGGTATATACCACATCATATTTTTTGCGTTCCTTTTTTATTGCTGCCAAACAATTGGTTACAAACTTTTTTAAGTGATCGTGCATATCTTCCTTTCGGATGAATTTCTTCCCACCAAAAGGAATACGCCAAACACTATAATTTTCGTCTACATGATCATATTCTGGCTGATCTTCAAATTGACGTGTTACTAAATCAACGCGCTTTCCTAGTCGGCTAAAACGTTCGGCAAGCTCTAAAACATAAACTACTTGTCCACCTGTATCGGGTTTTCCTAATTCGGCATTAGCACCTACATATCCGTGCAAAGAGATCATTAAAATTGACTTCATATTTTTATATTTTAGTTATTGATTACTTTTAAATCGTTACAAGCAGAAATATACTGCGCTGCAGACCAGGCCTGATAGGCTTTACCCATGGCTTTCCCTGAGGTTCCGTGAGCCCATTCGGTAAATTCCCATTCTTCGGTTAATCCTTCTTTGTTAATTAGCGCCAGTTTATGCAACTCTGAAATCGCCACTTCACGTAAGCCTAATTTATTGACATATTTAACCCAAAAACCTCCTACAAAAGGCCAAATTCCGCCATTATGATAATGGTGAGGTAGATTAAGAAGATTAACCGTATAATATGGTCGCCAGTCGGGATCTCCAGGGGTTACCACGGGGTAGACATTTCTAACTGGAAAAGGATCGTTAACACCAACACCTAATAAAAATTTGAATGTATGATGTGCCTTTTCTGCATCAACTGTTCCGTGTAAAAAGGCTAACACATTGCCAAACACATCACAACGCCAACTAAAATCAAACGGCGTTGTTTGAGCAATTAAATAAGGGGTATCACCTAGAGTGAATTGACGTTCGGCAAAAGATACCGACTGAAATAATTTTTGTTGTGTAGACGGCCAGAAATTCATTAATATTTCCTTTTTAATTACTTGAGACCAACGTATATATTCACCAGCCTTTTCGTAATTACCTAACATTTCAAGCATTCTACCAAAACACACATTGGCACGGTACCATAAGATTTCATCATATAAAATATTGTAACTACCACCAAACAAATCGGTCCAATCTCCAGCCTCGGGAATTTCTAATAAGGCATCATTATTACTGTCATGGGCCCCTAGCCATCGCATGGTTTCTGTTATATCAGAAATATACATACGAAGAAAATCTATGTCCTTAGTAACATTGACGTATTCATAAAAAGCTATGACCACCCAAATACCACTATCGATAGAACAAATACCACCAACTCCAGAATAATCGGCTACATTATCTTTAATTCTAACATTAGAAGGAATTTGTCCATTCCTTGAAATATGATTAAATAAAGTGACTAAGGTTTGTCTCTGGCATTTGTGTAATTCTTCGTCGTGAATAAGTGACAAAGATCCAATTACGGTAATAGCACCATCGCGCGCCCAAACACTATGGTAGTTCTCATCGGTTCCGTTAGGTACGTTATCATTTATAGAACAGGCGGAAAAACCCAAAGGTGTGATATTCTTTTTTAAAGCTATAATTGCCTTTTCATACCCTTCCCGTATGAGTTTCAATTTTTCCTGATCATCTTCTTCGGCTATACTATCTAACTCCTGCTTTATAAAGTAATCATCGGTATGATCTTCATCTAAATCCTTTTTAGCCTCTTCTGGAAGTATTCCATAATAAATTAAACCTTCAATAACACCATTTCCATGATCTTCTTCGGCATGATATATTTGTCTGTATTTTGTAAATTTATAAAGTTCCTCATGCGCATTTGCTACAACAATACCTCGTATTCCTTTCATGTTAAACATGGCCGAATCATTTCCACTATCGCCAGCAACAAGAACATTGTAAGGCGTTAACTCCAGTTTTGCCAACAACCATTGTAGCGCATTTCCTTTATTGGCCCATTTTGGTAAAACATCTAAAAACTTATTACCAGAATACACGATGTTAACAAACATATTGGCCTGCGCAAAATCTTTTTCAATACTTGCAATCAGTTCGTCGTTTGCATCGTGAAAAAAATAGCTGCGTTTATATGAATGTTGAAATTTTGCTGGTTGCTCACTTATAGGATGGTCTATTGCTTGAATTAACTTTTCGACTGCATCTAAATCCCAACCTTCGTCCAGTACATCGTTAAATTCTTTAACGACACATTCTTTTTTACAATCGTAAATAAGCGTACCAACGCCTCCAATAATATAGTCGGGTTTTGGCAATACGCCTTTTTTAATGAGAAGAAGGACGTCATCAATTAACCGCCCCGTATTATAAGTAAGAATTATGTCTTCGGGAGTATACTTTTCCCAGATTTTTTTAAAATTACTTTTTAATGTGTGAAATTCTATTAAAGTATTATCAATGTCAAAAGATAAGAGTTTTATTGCACTCTTATCATCAGCGTTTGTTTTCATATTAAGAAATTCTAAAGCGTTTTATTGTTGGTTTTTATTAAAAATCAATTAAAAACACATGATTTTTGCTTAATATACATAAAAAATCACTAAAAACAGCTCAAAATCTCCTCTTAGAAAATCTGATAATTTACTTTTATTAGAATAAAAAAAATACTTACTTTTAAATAACGATATGCCAATTATATGCTACTATATCGTGAATATGAAAATATAAAAAACAAGCGCTTAAATACCACTAATAAAACTACCATATGGATCTTTAAATTGTAAACCTTCAGTAAATCGGTGTTTACTTAATTGCTTATACTCAGCTAATCCCCAAAGTACAAACTCTTTAACAAAATTTCGATCGGAAGGCTCTACAATTGGCTGATATTTATCTAACAATTCATCCAGAGGGGTAACTTCATTTAATAAGCTCGTATAGGCATCATCAGTAAGTTGATCTACAAGTTCGAAACCTTCTTTTCGATTAAAAAACCAAGAGATTAAATCGTCGTAAGGTGTTTCGTCTTCTTGTTTTTTAAGTTTTTCAATTTTCGGAAAATATTCAACGAACAAACTTTTAATTGCCTCTCCTATTAAGTTATAGGCAACCACAGCAGCGCCTTCTTGCTCTCCTTCATAAACCAACTCTACTTTGCCTGTTATAGACGGAATGATACCTAAAAAATCCGACAGGCGAACGGTAGTCTTGTCTTGTCCCGACAATAGAGCACGACGTTCGGCGGTACTCATTAAATTTTCCAGAGCTGTGATGCTTAATCGTGCACTAACACCACTTTTAGCATCGATATAATCACTTTCTCTGGCTTCAAATACAATTTGCTCCAGTAAATCCCGAGCTAAATCAGGAACTAGCACATTACTTTTTTGATTTTCAACAACTTTGGCTTCCTGCTCTGTAATAGTTCTGGCAGTCTCAATATCGATAGGATAATGCGTTAAAATTTGAGAACCAATTCTATCTTTTAAAGGTGTAACAATACTTCCTCGGTTGGTGTAATCTTCGGGGTTTGCCGTAAATAAAAACTGCATATCTAAAGGCAATCGTAATTTAAAGCCTCGAATTTGAATATCACCTTCCTGTAAAATATTAAACAGCGCTACTTGAATTCTAGCTTGTAAATCTGGAAGTTCGTTAATCACAAAAATACAACGATTGGCACGAGGAATCATACCATAATGAATGACACGATCGTCGGCATAACTCAGCTTTAAGTTAGCCGCCTTTATAGGATCTACATCCCCAATAATATCGGCCACTGTTACATCTGGAGTTGCCAACTTTTCAGCAAAACGTTCACTGCGATGCAACCATGCGATAGGCGTCTTGTCTCCCATTTCTTTAATGCGTTCTTTAGCATATCTGGATAACGGATTAAATGGATCGTCATTAATTTCAGAGCCTTCTACAATTGGTATATATTCATCTAACAAATTAAGCATTAAACGAGCCAGCCGAGTTTTGGCTTGACCACGCAACCCTAACAAATTAATATTGTGTCTTGATAATATAGCCCGCTCTAATTCTGGAATTACTGTATTTTGATAACCATGAACTCCGTTAAATGTGGTTTCATTATTTTTTATTTTTTGAACTAAATTATCACGTAGTTCATCTTTTATAGATTTACTATTAAAGCCTGATTGTTTTAATTCGCCAAGTGTTTTTATGCTTTCGATATTCATATATTATCCTCTTATTCGCTTTTTTCTATTGGTTTCGTAATCTTCAAAAATCATTTCTCCCAAGCCCTTAATTCCTGTGTAAAACGCTTTACCCTGATTAGCATAAGTAAACTCCCTCACAAACTGCATTAAATAATTATCTTTAGCAATCATAAAGGTGGTAATAGGAATATGTAGTCTTCTAGCTTGTTGTGCCATAGCATAGCACTTATTTACGATATTTGGATTTAAGCCAAAACTATCTTTAAAATACTCGCCATTAGATAACCTCAAACAACTAGGTTTTCCATCGGTTATCATGAATATTTGTTTATTGGTGTTTCGTTTTCTTCGTAACAAATCCATCGCTAATTGTAGTCCTGCTACAGTATTGGTATGATAAGGACCTACTTTTAAATACGGTAAATCTTTAATTTCGATAGGCCAGGCATCGTTACCAAAAACTAAAATATCTAAAGTGTCCTTAGGATACCGCGTTGTTATTAGTTCGGCAAGCGCCATAGCTACTTTTTTCGCAGGCGTTATTCGGTCTTCACCATAAAGTATCATGCTATGACTGATATCTATCATAAGTACCGTGCTCATTTGAGATTTATGCAGTGTTTCTTCCACTACCAAATCGTTCTCAGAAAGTGTAAAATCGGCTATACCATGATTAATTTGAGCATTTTTTAAACTTTCAGTCATCGAAACCTTGTCTAAAGCATCACCAAACTGATAGCCTCTAAAATCTCCAGTATGCTCGTCTCCTACACCTAAACTTTTACTTTTATGATTTCCTTGTCCGCTGCGCTTTAATTTCCCAAATATTTGATCTAAGGCTTGTTGCCTGATAGCGCGTTCGGTTTTTGCTGTAATTGCCATGCCCCCATTACCATCTGTATCGATTTCTTCTCTTATATAACCTTTCTTTTTAAGGTCTTCGATAAAATCATCAATAGTATATTCTGGGGTGGTAAGATTATATTCTTTGTCGAGTTCGCGTAACCAATCTATAGCCTCTTCAAAATCGCCTGACGTATGTGTGATTAATTCTTTAAATATATCAAATAATGTATCGAATGGCGATTGCGATGGCGCCTGATATGTTTTAAAAACAAAGCCTTTTCTGAAGGTATTATCTGGTCTCATAGCGTTATAAAAATACTATATTTTTATAAAACACCTCAAGGTATGCGATTAGATTTTTCTATGAGATCACAAAAAAAATCGATACTAGCTACTCAACTCGCTTTAAACCCTCCAGGTCTTCAATTTTGATTTTCTTTCCTGAAGTTGAAATAAGCCCTTGTTTTTTAAATTGTGAAAGTACACGAATTGCAGACTCTACGGCTGTTCCAACAATATTAGCATAATCTTCACGAGATAAAATAACGCTTAAGGTTTTATCTGGGTTAGTACCAAAACTATCGTATAAATAAACCAAGGTTTCTGCTAATCGTTGCCTAACCGATTTTTGAGCCATATTAACAATGATATCATCTGCCTGACGTAAATCGTTCGCCATATCTTTTAAAACATCGAAAGAAAATTTAGAGTTTTTTTGTAAATCGCTGACAATTTCAGACTTTGGAATAAAACAAACCTCCATATCGTTTAACGCAACAGCACTTAAATTAGTGACTTCTTCGGTAACCAAAGACCGCTGACCTAATAAATCGCCTTTTACCACTAATTTTACGATTTGATCTTTTCCGTTGGCACTTAATTTTGATAATTTACAAATGCCATCTTTAACGCAAAACACACCGTTTACCACATCGCCTTCTTCAAAAATAACTTCTCCTTTTTTTATAGTCTTTGTAGTTTTACAGCCTGAAATACGCACCAATTCGTCTTTGGTAAGCGACTTTAATGAATTAAACTGCTTAACAATACATTGTTCACATTTACTCATACTAGAATTTTATATGCTGAGTAAAAATACTTAAAATTCATGATAAAAGTCATATATTGTAAGGAGTTCTTTTGAGAATTTTGTTACAGGTATAACTATGAGCAAATTTTATGAATCAAGATAACTGTTTCCATTGTGGTGATGTATGTGATTCGGACCCCATTTTTTACAACGAAAAAAAATTTTGTTGTAATGGGTGCAAAACTGTGTATGAAATTTTTTCTGAAAATGATCTAACCTGTTACTACGATTTAGAAGTTTCACCTGGTGCAACACCAAAAGATATTGAAGGCAAATACGACTTTTTATCTCAGGAAAACATCATTGAAAAACTAACCGAATTTAATGATGGAAAAACACAAATTGTAACACTTTATATTCCACATATTCATTGCAGTTCTTGTATTTGGATTTTAGAAAATCTAAACAAATTAAATTCTGGTATTTCATCCTCCCAAGTAAATTTTGGAAAAAAGCAAGTTCGAGTTACCTACCACACCAATACAACTTCATTAAAAGAAACCGTTTGCCTGCTTAGCAATATTGGTTATGAACCATACATTTCATTAGACGATTTTAAAACGGGAAGAAAACAAGTAAACCGATCGTTAATATACAAACTGGGTATCGCTGGTTTTGCTTTTGGTAATGTCATGTTCTTATCATTTCCTGAATATTTTGAAGTTGGTGAGTTTTGGCTAGAAAAATACAAACATTTGTTTCGTTGGCTCATGTTTTTCTTTTCATTGCCTGTTGTTTTTTATGCTGGACAAGATTATTTTATTTCAGCATTTAAAGGGTTGCGTAAAAAACTACTTAACATTGATGTTCCGATTGCTTTAGGCATTGCAGTTTTATTTTTAAGAAGTTCGGTAGATATTATTTTCGATTTAGGTAGCGGATTTTTTGACAGTCTTACTGGATTAGTTTTCTTTTTATTACTGGGTAAATTTTTTCAACAAAAAACCTATTCATTTCTATCATTTGAACGCGACTACAAATCGTATTTCCCTATTGCTATTACGAAAATTAAAGATGGGCATGAAACCCCTATTCAAGTTTACGATATTAAAAAAGGAGACCGTTTACTCATAAGAAATGAAGAATTAATTCCAGCAGATGGGATTTTAATTAGTGGTAATGCTCAAATAGATTACAGCTTTGTTACAGGCGAATCGAAAACGGTTAACAAACAATCGGGAGATAAATTGTTTGCCGGTGGAAAACAAACATCCGGACTCATTGAAATGGAAGCTTTAAAATCGGTTGAACAAAGTTACCTTACACAACTTTGGAGTCATGATGTTTTTAACCAAAATAAAGAAGAGCATTTTACAACCTTAACCAATACAATTAGTAAACGTTTTACTATAACAATTTTAAGTATTGCCATTATAGCCACATCATATTGGCTATCTGCAGATGCATCAAAAGCTTTAAACGTGTTCACTTCTGTTCTTATAATCGCATGTCCATGTGCCATTGCTTTGGCCGCACCTTTTACATTAGGTAATTTGCTTCGAATTTTTGGCAAAATGAAATTTTATGTGAAAAATGCCACAGTAATAGAACAGTTGGCTAATATTAACACCATTATTTTTGATAAAACAGGAACCATTACTTCCAATAAAAAAAGCACTGCAACATACGAAGGTGATATATTATCAAGTTCGGAAGAATTACTCTTAAAAAATACGCTTCGTGGTTCAAATCATCCTCTAAGCAGAGCACTTTATAATATTCTTGAAGAGCACCAAATTATTACTTTAAATCATTTTGAAGAACATTTAGGCAAAGGTATTGAGGCATCCTACAATAACGAACATATAAAAATAGGCTCCGCAAGCTTTGTGGGCGCAAAGGAAACCTCTGTTTTAGAAACTAACGTGCATATTAGTTCCAATAATTATTATAAAGGAAAATTCACTTTTTATAACAGCTATCGCAGAGGTTTATCTAAACTATTTAACGAACTTAAAAAAGATTACGATTTAGCTATTCTTTCTGGGGATAATGCGGGCGAATTAGAAAATTTAAAAAAACTACTTCCCTCAAAAACCAAACTTATTTTCAACCAAAAACCAGATGATAAATTAGAGTACATAAAATACCATCAAAGCGAAGGTGCCAAAGTGTTAATGGTTGGTGATGGCTTAAATGATGCCGGAGCACTGGCCCAAAGTAATGTTGGCGTTGCTTTGTCTGAAAATGTAAATGTTTTTTCTCCAGCCTGCGATGCCATTTTAGACGCTTCAAAATTTAGTCAGTTATTTCAATTCATAAAAGCCTCAAAACAAGCTATAACAATAATTAAATGGAGCTTTATACTCTCTTTAATTTACAATTGTATAGGGATTTATTTTGCTGTAACCGGGCAGTTAGCCCCTGTTATCGCTGCTATTTTAATGCCTTTAAGCTCAATAAGTATTGTTGTATTTACAACTGTTTCGACAAATTTTTTAGGCAGAAAACTAAGAAAAAAGGGGTAATTCTTTAAACATGACAAAAATCATATTTTAAGAATTCCTTCACATTTACTTTTGAACCATAACTTCAAATAGGTATGAGTGTTATATATATGTTATTAGGTATTAGCATTGTTGTTGCTATCATTTTTTTTATTGCATTTATCGTTGCGGTGAAGAAAGGACAATATGACGATGATTATACGCCTTCAGTAAGAATGCTTTTTGAAGACGAACTTGTTAAAGAACAATCAAATTCAACCATTAAAAATAAAAAGACCAATTAATTATTATGGAAGTACAACAATTTTACTACGATAACAAGATTGTTAAGAAATTCTTATTTGCAACCATGCTATGGGGTGTTGTAGGAATGCTAGTAGGCTTACTATTAGCCTTTTTATTCTTGTTTCCAAACCTTACCGACGGTATTCCATGGTTAAGTTTTGGGCGCTTACGCCCGTTGCATACTAATGCGGTTATTTTTGCCTTTGTTGGTAATGCCATCTTTGCAGGTGTTTATTATTCATCGCAGCGCTTGTTAAAAAGCAGAATGTTTAGCGATATACTTAGTAACATTAATTTTTGGGGGTGGCAATTAATAATTGTAGCTACAGCTATATCTTTACCGTTAGGTTACACCACATCAAAAGAATACGCCGAATTAGAATGGCCAATTGACATCGCAATTGCGGTAGTTTGGGTAGCGTTTGGAGTGAACTTAATTGGAACGATTTTAAAACGTCGTCAGCGTCATTTATATGTAGCAATATGGTTTTACTTAGCCACTTTTGTAACTGTTGCTGTACTTCATATTTTTAATAATATAGAACTTCCGGTAAGTGCTATGAAAAGTTACTCGGTTTATGCCGGTGTACAAGATGCTTTAGTGCAATGGTGGTATGGCCATAATGCGGTAGCTTTCTTTTTAACCACACCTTTTTTGGGGCTTATGTACTACTTTGTTCCTAAAGCAGCCAACAGGCCAATATATTCGTATCGTTTATCAATTATCCATTTCTGGTCTTTAATTTTTATTTATATCTGGGCAGGACCTCATCATTTATTGTATACTGCCTTACCTGAATGGGCTCAAAACTTAGGTGTAGCTTTCTCGGTAATGCTATTGATGCCATCCTGGGGAGGTATGATTAATGGCTTATTAACACTTCGAGGTGCATGGGATAAAGTTCGTGTAGATCCGGTTTTAAAATTTATGGTAGTTGCAATTACAGGATATGGTATGGCAACTTTTGAAGGGCCTATGTTATCCATAAAAACCATAAATGGTATGGCTCATTTTACCGACTGGATTATTGCTCATGTGCATGTAGGAGCTCTTGCCTGGAACGGATTCTTAACATTCGGAATGATTTACTGGTTAGTACCTAAATTATTTAAGACAAAACTACATTCAATCTCATTAGCCAATGCACATTTCTGGTTAGGTACTTTAGGTATAATTATTTACGCCTTACCAATGTATGTTGCCGGGTTTACACAATGGTCTATGTGGGAACAATTTAATCCAGATGGCACCTTAATGTATGGTAACTTTTTAGAAACCGTTACCGAAATCATTCCAATGTACTGGATGCGTGCCATTGGAGGTTCATTATACATTTTTGGTATGTTTATACTTGCTTTCAACATTATTACTACCATCAAAAAATCTAAAAATGCTGTAAGCGATGAGCTTGCTGAGGCTCCTGCCCTGCAACAAGTATCAAAACGCAGAGTAGCCGGAGAAGGATGGCATACCTGGTTAGAACGCAAACCTATTAAACTTACGCTTTATGCAACTATTGCTATTTTAATTGGTGGAATTGTTCAAATTGTACCAACGTTGATGGTAGATTCAAACATCCCAACGCTTACCAGTGTTAAACCATATACCCCTTTAGAATTAGAAGGTCGAGATATATACATTCGTGAGGGTTGTGTGGGTTGCCATTCGCAAATGATTCGTCCTTTCAGATATGAAGTTGAACGCTATGGAGAATACTCAAAAGCCGGTGAATATGTTTACGATCATCCGTTTTTATGGGGTAGTAAACGTACTGGTCCAGATTTACACCGTGTAGGTGGCAAATATTCCGACAATTGGCATTTAAATCACTTATACGATCCGCAAAGTACTTCTTCCGGCTCTATAATGCCCGCTTATCAGTGGTTAGTTAAAAATGAATTGGACAAATCGAAAACCGAAGATAAAATGCGTGCTATGGTTAGTTTGGGTGTTCCATATACCGAAAACGACATTAATAATGCACAACAACACATGTTAGAACAAGGTACTCAAATAGAAAAAAACCTTTACACCGATCCTGATTTCGTAGAAAATTACGAAGCCGATAAGAAATCTGGTGGCGCCGACTTTATTGAAATGCGTAACCGGGAAATTGTAGCTGTTATCGCCTACTTACAGCGATTAGGAACCGACATTAAAGTGAAGGATTCTGAAATTTCTTCAAATAAAAATTAATCATCATGCTAAAGTTAATAAAAAACCATTTGGAGACCATAACGGGTGTAGAAATCTATCCGATTATCTCTTTGCTCATCTTTTTCATCTTTTTTGTAGTGCTATTCTGGTGGGTTGTAACTGCTAAAAAAGAATATATAAACACCGTTAGTCACCTGCCGTTAGAAAACCAAAACGACCAAACATTATGAAACAATCATTTCCTTCATGGTTAAGAGTGCCGGTAATATTTTTTGCTATATTTTTCTTAGCCGAATATTTTATTGATTCTGGTGATAAACCAGCATTTGTCGAATACCCCTTACTAGCTTTATTTCTTTTACTAATTCTTTTCATTTTAATAGCTATGGAAGGCATAGTAAGCTCTATGAAATCTATTCTTTTCCACAGTTTGGATGAAGAAGCTAAAGCAAGATTCATCGCCGAACAACAAACGCCTTCAAAATTTATATTATGGGTAAAAAGTACCTACAAAAAATTATTGGGAGCTAAACCTATTGAAGAAGAACACGAAATTATTCTAGACCATAATTACGATGGGATTCAGGAATTAGATAACGATTTACCCCCTTGGTGGTTATACGGGTTTTATGCAACTATAGTTTTTGCGGCCATTTACTTGTTGCGCTTTCATGTGTTTAATGGAGACGGACAATATGACGAATTAAAAACAGAATATGCCGAAGCTAAAAAAGCCATCGAAGAATATAAAAAAACAGCCAAAGATTTAGTTGACTTCAATACTGTAGAACTTCTTACCGATGCCTCAGATTTAAGTAACGGCAAGAAAATTTTCGATACCAATTGTGTAGCTTGCCATAAAGCTGACGGTGGCGGTGGAATCGGACCAAATTTAGCCGATGAATATTGGATTCTTGGTGGAGGCATAAAAAATGTATTTAAAACAATTTCAGAAGGTGGCCGCGATGGAAAAGGAATGATTGCCTGGTCCAAAAACGGACTAAAACCTTCAGAAATTGCTCAGGTTGCCAGTTATGTAATAAGTTTTCAGGGTACGACTCCTGCAGAACCAAAAGATGCGGAAGGCGACCTTTGGAACGACGAAAACTAAAACATTAAGCACCTAACAAAACCTAAAACCAAAACACCTTGGAAAAACCTAATAACGATTCTTTTAGAGATAGTATTGGCACTATGACCAAAGAAGGGAAACGTGCCTGGGTGTACCCTAAAAAACCAAGTGGTAAACTTTACAAGTATCGCAAATTAACAAGCTACGTATTGCTAACTTTTTTGTTTGCTGCACCATTTATTAAGGTCCAGGGAAATCAATTTTTGTTGTTTAATGTTTTAGAGCGTCGTTTCAATATTTTCGGTTTTCCTTTCTGGCCGCAAGACTTTTACTTATTCGTCTTATCCATGATTATAGGTGTGGTTTTTGTAACGCTTTTTACTGTTGCCTTTGGACGTGTATTTTGCGGATGGATTTGTCCTCAAACCATTTTCATGGAAATGGTATTTAGACGCATAGAATACTGGATTGAAGGCGATCGCAACAAACAAAGAAAACTTGATAATCAAAATTGGAATGCTGAAAAAATAAGAAAACGAATTTTAAAATGGTTTGTCTTTTTACTTATTTCATTTTTTATAGCTAACATATTCTTAGCATATTTAATTGGTAGCGACAAACTTTTAAGGTACGTAGGTGAAAACCCTTTAAACCATTTAAGTACATTGGTTCCTTTAATTATTTTTACCGGCGTATTCTATTTTGTGTTTGCTTGGTTTAGAGAACAAGTATGCATAATTGCTTGCCCTTACGGAAGGCTTCAAAGTGTACTTTTAGACAATAAATCTATTGTAGTAGCCTACGACCATAAAAGAGGCGAAGGCAAAAATGGTAGGAAAAAATTCAGAAAAAATGAAAACAGAAACGCTTTAGGTCATGGCGATTGTATAGATTGTTTACAATGTGTAAATGTTTGCCCTACAGGTATCGATATTCGTAATGGCACGCAGTTAGAGTGCGTAAATTGCACCGCCTGTATAGACGAATGCAATCATATTATGGAAAGTATTAATTTACCAAAAGGACTTATTCGATATGCTAGTGAAGACGAAATAGAAAACAAACAGAAGTTTAAACTTACTGCGAGAATGAAAGGCTACATCGCTGTGTTGACTATTTTAATTGGTGTTTTTACAGGACTTTTACTTTTAAGAAATGATGTTGAGGCTACCGTATTACGTTTACCAGGACAACTTTATGAACGCAAAGGCGATGGTTTAATTAGTAATATTTTCACTTACAAACTGGTTAACAAAACCGTTAAGGATATAGATAACGTTAGTTTCAAACTCAGAAACTTTAAAGGGACTATAAAATTAGTTACCGCTAAAAACACGTTTAAAGTTCCTAAACAGGGCATTGCCGAAGGCTCCCTATTTATCGAAATAAATAGAAGTAACCTTAACGGCGACAAACACAAACTTATTTTGGATGTTTACAGTGGTGACCAGCATATTGAAACAACAACCGTGAACTTTTTAGGACCGAGAAGTTATAACTAAATAAAAATATAATAAGATGAAATTCAATTGGGGAACAGGTATCATTTTAGCTTTTATAGCCTTTATAGGGTTTATAATGTATTTTATTATAACGCTAAGTGTCGATAAAAAATATAACCACGATTTAGTTACCGAAGATTATTACGGGCAAGAATTAGAATTTCAAAACGACATAAACAAAGAAAAAAATGCTAAAACCTTAAAGCAAAATATAACATACTTTAAATCTAAAGAGGGCCTTGTAATTCAATTCCCAAAAAATCTTAATAATAAAAATATTACTGGAAAAGTGTTCCTATACAGACCATCTAATAAACAATTCGATTTTGATACGCCTATTTCATTATCGAACCATAATTTGCTCATACCTGACTCAAGTTTATTAGATGGTCGCTGGAACATTAAAGTAGACTGGCAATATAATAATAAATCCTATCTCTTTAAAGAAGAAATAATTTACTAAATGCTTTGGTCTGCCTTCATATTCGGAATTTTAGGAAGTTTTCACTGCGTAGGCATGTGTGGCCCCATTGCCTTTATGCTACCCGTAAACCGAAATAATTCCTACAAAAAAATTTCTCAAGTACTTTTATATCACGTGGGTCGATTATTCGCTTATAGCATTATTGGTACTCTTTTTGGAATTATTGGCAAGAGCTTCTTCTTATTTGGATTACAGCAACAACTATCTATTTTCATAGGTTTACTAATGATTATACTTATGTTAATCCCTTCTTCCCTGTTGCATAAGTATAGTGCATCAAAACCCATCTATTATTTAATTTCCAGAGTAAAATTTGCTTTAGGAAAAACCCTTAAAAAGAAAACAGCCGACACATTTTTAACCATTGGTTTCCTAAACGGATTTTTACCTTGTGGCCTAGTCTATATGGCGGTTTTTGCTTCTTTAACTATGACATCAGTTTATCAAGGAGGACTATACATGCTATTTTTTGGCATCGGAACAATTCCTTTAATGACTTCTGCCATTTATCTTGGTAAATTTTTAAATACAAACATAAAACAGCGCATACAAAAAGCTGTACCAGTTTTCGTTATAATTATAGGTGCTCTGTTTATTATTCGAGGTTTGGGCTTAGGAATCCCATACCTCTCTCCAGAACCCGTAATTGATGTCGCTTCGAGTACTTTAGAATGTCATTAATTTCTTTTTAAGCTTAAAACTTTCCTGATATTAGTCATTTTTATTGTTATTAATATCGCGTAAATTTAGGCTAAGTAACCAATACTTTCTCCCTTATGAAAACTCTAGACATACAAAAATGTGAATATATTTTACACCAAAATTATATTGGTCATTTAGGGTATATATACAATAACCGACCTTTTATTGTTCCAATAACGTATTTATACAACAAAGATCATTTAATAATTGGGTATTCCGGAGAAGGCCATAAAATCAACGCACTTCGCTTAAACCCAAACGTATCACTAGAAGTATCTGAAATTGACGCTATCGATAAATGGAAATCGGTTTTGGTTCATGGTGTTTTTAAGGAGCTAACAGGGAGTGGTGCCAAGGCCATGCTACATGAATTTTCATTAGGTATAAAAGAAGTTATCCTAAATAATGAAGGGAGGGATTTAGATTACATTCATGAATTCTCCGCAAAAGTTGAGGCAGGTGAGCCCGTTATTTATAAAATTGAAGTTGAAGAAATAACGGGAAAATACCGCATCAATTAAATGGTCATCGAGAACAACTTGGTATCAGGTTGTTTTCTTTGCAATAACAAATCGAAAGCCATGCAAACGTTTCTAACAAACGGTTTTCCTTTCGAGGTTACAGACATACCATCAGGATAAATTTCAACCAACCCATCGGATAACATTTCGTCTAATCGTCTTAATACCGATGGCAACTCTTTAAAGTATAGTTCATCATCAGACCAATTGGTTTGAAACTGACACATTAAATTTAAAATATGTCTTCTTATAATTAAATCTTCATCACTCAAAAAATGCCCGCGATACACAGGAATTTTATTACTGGCTACCGAGTTATAATAGTCCTCAAGGTTCTTCTCATTTTGTGCAAAACCATACCAACTATCAGAAATAGATGAAACGCCCAATCCAATCATGGTTTGCGTCTTAGAGGTGGTATAACCCATAAAATTTCGATGTAAACCTCCTGATATCATGGATTTATAAAGCGAATCAGATGCCAAAGCAAAATGGTCCATACCTATTTCGTGATAACCAATTTCCATTAATAATTTCTTGCCTAACTGATATTGCTCTCGTTTTATTTCAGCAGAAGGCAGATCTTCGTCTTTAAACCCACGTTGCCCATTCCCTTTTATCCATGGCACATGAGCATAACTATAAAACGCTAATCGATCAGGCATCAAAGCATTGGTTTTCATAATGGTTTCCTCAACGTGTTCTAGCGTTTGAAATGGTAATCCAAATATGATATCATGTCCAACCGAGGTATATCCAATTTCTCTAGCTAATTCTGTAACATATTTAACATGTTCAAAAGGCTGAACTCTGTGAATGGCTTTCTGAACTGTTTCGTTGTAATCCTGAACACCAAAACTAACGCGACGGAATCCTAGGTCGTATAAAGCTTCCAAATGCTCTTTTGTTGTGCTATTTGGATGCCCCTCAAAACTAAATTCATAATCTTCGGATAATATTGCATCCTTTAAAACACCTCTTATTAAATATGTTAAATGCCCGGGAGAAAAAAATGTTGGTGTTCCTCCTCCTAAGTGTATTTCTTTAATAACCGGTGCTTCATCGAAATTCTTCACGTAAAGCGACCATTCTTTCAATACCGCGTTAATATATTTTGGTTCAACACTATGCTGCTTGGTTATTCGTTTGTTACACCCACAAAACGTGCATAAACTTTCACAAAATGGTAAATGAATATACAAGCTTAATCCCCCGGAAGATTTCTCGGCTTTTAAAGAGTTCCTTAATACCTTTTCCCAGCTGTCCGAGGAAAAGGAATTCGAGTTCCAATAAGGCACTGTAGGGTAACTGGTATAACGAGGTCCCGACACGTTGTATTTGTTAACTAAAGTAGATAGCATAGTACTTTTTTTTGAATTCACAAAATTACCCATAAGATTTTAAAAATGAAATAAATTCACTACAAAAATATTTACAATTAGTATATTAGCAGATATCAAATTAAAAAACAAATTTCATGAAAAAAATAGGTTATTTCTTATTACTTGCGTCCTTTAGTTTAGTCGCATGTAAAAACGATAAAAAAGAATCTAAACCCAACATTGATACTGAAAAGTCAGTAGAGGTATTTGTTGTAAAACCTGAAGCTACATCTGTAAAATTTACCGCTTACAAAACAACCGACAAAGTACCTGTTGGAGGTGAATTTACAGTTTTAAAATTTAATGAAAAAACAGGTTCTTCAGCAGAGGAAGCTTTAAATAATTTGAAGTTTTCAATTCCTGTAAGTAGTTTATTTACTAAAGACCCTTCGAGAGACACGAAAATTAAAGAATCTTTCTTTGGTACGATGCTAGATACTGAGCTACTTAGTGGTACAATAAAGATAAATAATGGCGAATACGTAGCCTCACTTACTATGAATGGTGTTACAAAAGATTTACCACTAAATGTGGAAATTACCGATGCCCGCCGCGTATTAATGACAGGTACTATGAACCTAAACGACTGGGATGCACTAGGTGCTTTAGAAAGTTTAAATAAAGTTTGTTTCGATTTACACAAGGGACCAGATGGAGTTAGTAAAACCTGGGAAGAAGTTGCTATTGAAGTAAGCACATACCTCCGAAAAGGTTAATTTAACAAGCTGAAAATAACAAAAAAAGCTACTTTAACAGTAGCTTTTTTTTATGAATTTATATCATCATGTTTTTCTGCCATGTAAAACAAGCGTTTTAAACTTCTTTTTAGTAAATAAAACCTGTAAATGCCAATGAATAAAAAAACAACCGAAAACACCAAAGCTGCTACGGCTAGATATTTAAAATTGGGGTACTCCTTAATTTGAAACAAAGCAAAAGCACCTATTAAAAGGTAAAGCGACGATCTAATGTACGATAATAAAGTGCGTTCATTAGCCAAACGTGTACGTTCTATTGCTAATTGATCCCGCAATATAATACGTTCGTCAGGTTTAAATTCTCTACTTACGGCTAATCGTTTTTTTCTTTTCTTTTTCAAAAAATGTAGTTTATAATTAGCTCTAATTTACTGTAAATCTGGTTAACCTGAATATAACCTAGGTAAATATTATTATTTACTTAAGGTATATTTAAATATTTATGTGTTTGAAGCGACACTTTCCATTTAGGGTGTTTCATTACATAGTCCACAATTTCCGGAACAACTTTATCGCGTTTGCTCCATTCGGGCTGCAAATACAAAATACAATCTTTATTTACTTTAGCCGCTTGCTCTTCTGCAAAACGAAAATCATCTTTATTATAGACGATAACTTTAAGTTCATTGGCTTTATCGTAAACCTCTTGTGTAGGCAACTTCAGTTTTTTGGGCGACAAACAAATCCAGTCCCAAATACCTGTTAATTTATAAGCTCCAGATGTTTCAATATGAACCTGCATCCCAAGTGCTTTTAATTGCTTTGTTAGCGGTGTCATATCCCATGTTAATGGTTCACCTCCTGTAATTACAATAGTATCACTATATTTTTTTGCGTTTTCTACAATTTTAGAAATTTGGGTAGGTGGATGCAGCTCAGCATTCCAGCTTTCTTTCACATCGCACCAATGACATCCTACATCGCAACCTCCAACACGTATAAAATATGCTGCGGTTCCCTTATGATATCCTTCACCCTGAATGGTGTAAAATTCTTCCATTAAAGGCAACATTTCACCTTTGTTTACTAAGTCTTGTATTTCGCTATTCATGCCGCAAAGATACGTATTCATTTACGTTATTTTATCTTTTTTACACTTCATTTAACGCGTGCTTGTTTTATTAATTTGAAACGGTTTATACTCACAATAAAACGGTTCTCTTTACTCGTTTTTAATGAAAAATAGTTATTTTTTTCTTCATCAATTTTCATGTATTTTTAACCAAAATTAAAGGTATGAGCAGAACAGAAGACTTTTTAAAACACATTACAGAAGGAAACATGACCAAAGGCGAATTTATCCCCGTGGGTAGCGCCATGTTAGATGGTGAAACTATAGCTGGTGCTCATGTAAAAATACCTTTAAAAACTTTAAATCGTCATGGCTTAATTGCTGGTGCTACCGGTACCGGAAAGACAAAATCTTTACAAGTTCTTGCAGAAAACTTAAGCGAACGCGGCGTACCCGTTCTACTTATGGATATTAAAGGAGACTTGAGCGGTTTGGCGCAACCTAGCCCCGGACATCCTAAAATTGATGAACGCATGGAAAAAATTGGCTTGCCGTTTGAGGCCAAAGGTTTTCCTGTTGAAATGTTAACCTTATCGGAACAAAACGGTGTTCGCCTGCGTGCAACGGTTAGCGAATTTGGTCCTGTTTTACTTTCTAGAATTTTAGATTTAAGCGATACCCAATCGGGCATTGTTTCTGTTATTTTTCAGTATTGCGACAACCACAAATTGCCGCTATTAGACTTAAAAGATTTTAAAAAAATACTGCAATATGCTACAGAAGAAGGCAAAGAAGAGTTTAACGAAGCTTATGGACGTATTTCTACAGCTTCTACAGGTGCTATTCTTCGCAAAATTGTAGAACTCGAGCAGCAAGGAGCCGACCTATTTTTTGGTGAAACATCGTTTGATGTTCAAGATTTATTACGCATTGACAATACGGGTAAAGGTTATATAAACATTATACGCTTAACCGATATTCAAGACCGCCCAAAATTGTTCTCTACTTTTATGCTAAGCTTACTAGCTGAAATTTATTCTACATTCCCAGAACAAGGAGACACAGGCAGACCTGAGTTGGTTATTTTTATTGATGAGGCTCATTTAATTTTCGATGAAGCATCTAAAGCATTGCTCAATCAAATAGAGAGTATTGTAAAGCTGATAAGAAGTAAAGGTGTAGGTTTATATTTTGTAACGCAAAACCCAACCGATGTGCCAGAAGAAGTGTTAAGCCAGTTAGGGTTAAAAATTCAACATGCCTTACGCGCTTTCACAGCTAAAGATAGAAAGGCTATTAAATTAACCGCACAAAACTATCCCGATTCACCATATTACAATACCGAAGACGTCTTAACTGCATTAGGTACGGGTGAAGCTTTAGTCTCGGCGTTAGATGAAAAAGGGCGGCCTACCCCACTGGCAGCGACCATGATGCGCGCCCCTATGAGTCGCATGGATATTTTAACAGACACCGAATTAAAAGACCTTCTTTCGGCTTCTAAACTAGTTAAAAAATACAACGAAACCATTGATCGTGAAAGTGCCTACGAATTATTAACTAAAAAAATTGAACGCGCCGAAGCAGAGGACGCTAAAGAAAAAGTTAAAAAAGAACAAGAGGCCTTAAAAAAAGCTCGCTCGTCGTCCTCTTCAAGACGAAGAAATACGGCTATGAATCCCGTAGTTAAAGTTTTAACCAGTGCCACATTTATTAGAAGTGTTTTTGGTATTTTAACTAAAATCATGAAAAAATAATGCGACATTTGTGTCAAAAAAAATTAAACCATCTTATCAAATCATTACATGAAAAAAATAATATTAAGCATCTCTGTTCTATCTCTTTTATTCACAGGCTGTAATAAAACTCAGGATCCATTTGAAATTTCGAAACAACATGTGGGTTTATTAACAGATTCTACGCTAGTTAAAAATTTAAAAACTGTTTTTTTAAACGATTCAATTAATGAAGTTATTAACGATAATGGCTTTTTAGGAATTGGAAAGAGCATAGAGGTATTTGATAATTCTGGTAAAAAATTATTGATTCTGAATCCCGAATACAAACCAGACACCACCGCAGTCGTTAAAAGTGTTCAAATTATTGATCCTAGATTTAAAACTGAAAAAGATATTACGACCCAAAGTACATTTAAGGATATTAGTAGCAATTATAAAATTTCAAGAATAGACAACTTAATTAATTCGGTGGTTGTTACCGTTAACGAAATTAATGCAAGTTTCACTATCGATAAGCAAGAGCTACCCGCAAATATTAGATTCGATATGGATCTGGACATTGAAGCGATGCATATTCCTGAGAATGCTAAAATAAAATACTTCTTTATAAATTGGTAAACTGCCCATGAATCCGATTTTATCCAAATTACTTGTAGATCTTGCTAAAAAGCGGATAAAGTCAAAGCAAATTATTGACAAACCGGTTAGTAAAAAACAAATTGTTCCACTGGTTAGGAATTTTCAGGTAGAATTGGCTCATGCCATTAAGGAATATATCTTTATCATTATTGGTGTTTTTTCAGCTGGGTTTGGATTAAAAGGATTTTTGTTACCAAATCACTTTATAGATGGAGGTGCTACGGGAATTTCACTGTTATTAAACCACGTTGCACCTCTCAATTTAAGTTTCTTTTTAATACTTGTAAACCTCCCATTTTTAATATTAGCATCTAAAACAATTAGCATAAAATTCGCTGTAAAAAGTATTGCTGCCATTGCACTTTTAGCTTTTGTGGTTCATTTTATTAAGTACCCTACAATTACCGAAGACAAATTATTAATTTCGGTTTTTGGCGGTTTCTTTCTTGGCTTAGGTATTGGAATGTCCATGCGCGGGGGGAGTGTTATTGATGGCACCGAAGTTCTGGCCATTTATTTAAGCAGAAAATTGTCGCTTACCATAGGCGATATATTGCTGCTCATCAATATTATCATTTTTTCTGTTGGAGCTTATGTACTGTCAGTTGAAACAGCACTCTATGCCATTTTAACCTACCTGGCTGCGGCAAAAACAGTTGATTTTGTTGTAGACGGTGTGGAAGAATACGTTGGTGTAACCATTATATCCAAATCTCATGAAGCCATCAGGTTAATGTTAACCGAAAAACTTGGTAGGGCCTGTACTATTTTTGCTGGTAAAGGTGGATTCAGTAACGATAATAAAACCTATAATCAAGATATTGTATATACAGTAGTTACACGTCTTGAGCTTGCCAAATTACAGACAGAAATCGATAAAATAGACAGAAATGCCTTTATCATCATGGGTATTGTAAAAGACCTCAAAGGTGGTATGATTAAAAAGAAACCTTTAAAGAGTCACTAATACATTAACTTAAACGCTCTAGTAACCGCGCAGGAATGCGTATATTTGAACCTCGAATTAATTACGTTCATATCACGTAATTTTCTAGTAAGAATTAGTTTATTATGAGCACAACAAAGAAATACACGATACAAACCAATCCGTTTGTAGTACCAACAAATGATGGTAAAGTTATTAACGAACATTTTGGTTTAGCAACCAATAACAATAGCAATATTAGTATCGCTCATATGAAAGCCCCTGCGGGTTGGAGTGAACCATTTCAAACCCCAGAATTTGATGAATACACGTTTGTCATACGTGGAAAAAAACAATTTATAATAGAGGGAGAAACCATTGTTCTGGAAGCTGGTCAATCGATAAAAATAGATCGCAACACACGGGTTCAATACTCAAATCCATTTACTGAAGTTTGCGAATATATTGCTATCTGTACTCCTGCATTTTCAATAGAATTAGCACGCAGAGAATCTTAATTGCGTTAAAAAAGTAATTCATCTATAATCTTTAAAACGAGTCTATCGAGGTGGCAATCGCCAATTTAAAATCTCGAATAACTATACTTTCAATGAATCAAATAATAGTAAAAACCATAGGAAAACTTGTAAACACCTTTTGCTATATAGCACCATACCAAGCGGCAAAAATGGCAGTTAACATTTTTTCAACTCCAAGAAAAGGACAATTACTTACCGAAGAAAACCAGTATTTGAAATCGGCAAAACAAAACACTTTAAATTACGAAGGGATAAACATTCAAACCTACCAATGGCCTGGATCGCAAAAAACCATATTATTAGTCCACGGTTGGGAAAGTAATACTTATCGGTGGAAAGATTTAATAGAGTTGCTAAAAGTTGAAAATTATAATATTGTAAGTATTGATGCTCCGGGACATGGAAATTCAGGACATAAAACTTTCAATGCTGTGTTGTATTCCGAATGTATCAACTTAGCCGCAAGCACCTTCAAACCAAACATCATAATAGGACATTCCATTGGCGGCACTGCTTCTGCCTTAGCAACCCATAATTATAAACTTCCTATTGAAAAGCTTATACTATTAGGTGCCCCATCCAATTTTGACGAAGTTATTGAAAACTATGTTAAAATTATGGGATACAACAAAAAGGTGGTTACAGCTATGAATGATTATTTTTTAAAACACTTTGGAAAGCTTCCCAGCTTTTATGCTATAGAAAACTTCTCGGAAAATCTTTTGCCCCAAGGTTTAATTATTCATGATAAAAAAGACCGAATAATTTCATATCGCGATGCTCTACAAATATCTAAACATTATAACAACGCCAAACTAGTTAAAACCAAAGGATTTGGTCATGGCTTAAAAAATGAAATTGTATACAATCACATTTTAGAATTTTTAAACACTTAGATTTATTGTATTTTTGAATCTTAAAATTTGTACAGAAACACCATGTCGGAAGAGTTAAAACGTATTAATAAATATTTAAGTGAAGTTGGCTATTGTTCGCGCCGAGAAGCCGATAAACTTATTGATGCCGGCCGTGTTACTATTAACGGAAGCGTTCCGGAAATGGGAACTAAAATTGCTCCAAATGATGTGGTTTGTGTGGATGGTAAAGAAGTAAAAAACACCAAAGAAAAGTTTGTTTACCTGGCTTTTAATAAACCTGTAGGGATTGTTTGTACTACCGATACGCGTGTAGAAAAAGATAATATTATCGACTTTATTAACTACCCGAAACGTATATTCCCTATTGGTCGCTTAGATAAACCAAGCGAAGGCCTCATTCTTTTAACAGACGATGGTGATATTGTAAACAAAATATTGCGTGCCAGTAACAACCACGAAAAAGAATATATTGTAACTGTCGATAAACCAATTTCTCAAACTTTTATTGAGCGAATGGCGGGTGGTATTTATCTGGAAGATTTAAAAAAAACCACCAACAAATGTAAGGTTAAAAAACTAAATACTTTCGAATTCAAAATCATTTTAACACAAGGGTTAAACCGACAAATACGCAGGATGTGCGCCTATTTAAACTATGAAGTACAAACCTTAAAGCGTGTTCGTATCATGAACATAAAATTGGATACCCCAGTTGGTGAGTACAGGGAATTAACAAAAGAGGAATTTACAGAGTTAAAAAAGCTTATTAGCACGTCAACCAAGGTTTTTAAACCTAAAACAGAAAGACGCCCTAATACTTCTCCAGAAAAATCACAAACAAGCAACAGGAAACAACCTAAGCGCAGAAAACGATAATAAGGCTCCTATTCCTATAAAATTTATAGAGACTTTGATAAAGCCTAAACTAAAATTAAATTTACAAACAAAAAAAGCAGCACTTAAAAATGCTGCTTTTTTTGTTTTGCTTATAAATAATTATTATTTCTATCCGTGTCTTTCTCTTGCCAACAAGGTATTTTTAAGAAGCATAGCAATCGTCATAGGTCCTACACCTCCAGGCACAGGGGTAATGTAGCTAGCTTTAGGGCTTACACTTGCAAAATCGACATCGCCAGCTAAGCGGTAACCTGCTTTTTTAGTCTCGTCTGGTACGCGTGTGATACCTACATCGATAACCACAACACCATCTTTAACCATATCGCCGGTTAAGTATTCCGAAATGCCAATAGCAGCAACAATAATATCGGCGCTGCGCGTAATATCCGCTAAGTTTTTGGTGCGACTATGAACAACAGTAACAGTAGCATCACCAGCCTTGCGTTTCTGGCTCATTAAAATACTCATAGGGCGACCAACAATATGACTACGCCCCATAACCACTACATTCTTTCCTGAAGTTTCCACATTGTATCGCTCCAGTAATTCCATAATTCCAAACGGTGTAGCAGGCAAAAATGTTGGCAAATCTAACGCCATTCTACCCACGTTTGTTGGGTGGAAACCATCTACATCCTTATCCGGATCAATCGCCATTAATACCTTTTGCTCATCAATGTGTTTTGGTAATGGTAACTGTACAATAAAACCATCAATATCATTATTTGTATTTAACTCATGAATCTTTTGCAATAAAACCGCTTCGGTCGTTTCCTCTGGCAAGTCTATTAGAGTAGAGTTAAACCCAATTTTTTCACAAGCTTTCACTTTAGCATTAACGTAAGTCATACTTGCGCCATCTGTTCCTACTAAAACAGCTGCCAAATGAGGTACTTTCTCTCCATTAGCAATCATTTTTTGAACATCGACTGCGATTTCTTCTTTTATATCGTTACTTACTTTTTTACCGTCTAAAATTGTCATTTTTGGTTACTTGTTATTTGTATTCAGATTTTAGTTTTTGAGTGAACGCTTGTCGATACAATTCTTCGTTCCCTAGAATTAATCGGCGTGACGACATTGGACTTTTGATCTTTTTAAAAACTAACTTTTAACTAAAAAATTATCGCATCCCGCGCATCATGCCCATCATCTTTTTAGCACCACCACCCTGCATCATCTTCATCATTTTGCTCATTTGGTTGAATTGCTTTAATAGCTGATTTACTTGCTGGACAGAAGTCCCCGACCCTTTTCCAATACGCTTTTTTCTACTAGCATTAATAATTGAAGGATTGGTTCTTTCCTCTGGGGTCATCGAATAAATAATAGCCTCAATACCTTTAAAGGCATCGTCATCAATATCGACATCTTTTAACATTTTACCGGCTCCAGGTATCATTCCCATAAGGTCTTTCATGTTACCCATTTTCTTAATCTGCTGGATCTGATTTAAGAAATCGTCGAAACCAAATTGATTTTTAGCAATTTTCTTTTGAAGCTTACGCGCTTCTTCTTCATCAAACTGCTCTTGGGCACGCTCAACTAACGAGACTACGTCACCCATACCTAAAATACGGTCGGCCATACGTGACGGATAGAACACATCGATAGCTTCCATTTTCTCGCCAGTACCAATAAACTTGATAGGTTTATTAACTACCGATTTAATTGAAATCGCCGCACCACCTCGGGTATCACCATCTAATTTCGTAAGGATAACCCCATCGAAATTTAAAACATCGTTAAAGGCTTTAGCTGTATTTACCGCATCCTGACCTGTCATAGAATCTACGACAAATAAGGTTTCCTGTGGTTTTATAGCTTCGTGAATGTTAGATATTTCGGTCATCATAGCCTCATCTACAGCTAAACGACCTGCGGTATCGATAATAACCACATTAAATCCATTCGCTTTTGCATGTGCAATACCTGCTTGCGCAATAGCTACCGGATCTTGATTACCTTTATCGCTGTAAACCTCTACACCTATTTGCTCTCCTACAACGTGCAACTGATCGATTGCTGCAGGACGATAAACATCACAAGCAACTAATAAAGGTTTCTTTGTTTTTTTATTTTTTAGATAATTAGCAAGCTTACCCGAGAATGTCGTTTTACCAGAACCCTGTAAACCTGACATTAAAATAACACTAGGTGTCCCTGAAAGATTTATTCCTTCGGCATCCCCTCCCATTAATTGGGTTAATTCGTCTTTAACGATTTTAACCATTAATTGCCCTGGCTGTAATGTTGTTAATACATTTTGTCCAAGCGCTTTTTCCTTAACGGTGTTTGTAAATTGTTTGGCTATTTTAAAGTTTACATCGGCATCCAACAAGGCACGTCTTACTTCCTTTAATGTTTCTGCTACATTGACTTCAGTAATACTTCCGTGTCCTTTAAGAACGTGTAAGGCTTTATCTAATTTATCGCTTAAATTATTAAACATAATTGTTATTGAAATTTTAAGAAGTGCAAATTTAATGATTTGCTGTGTATTAATGAAGTTTAGCCTCTATAAAAATTACACAAAAAAAGGACTAACATGTTTATTACATGTTAGCCCTTTATCGGCGAAAGCTTACTTAAAAATTAACCTACTAATTTCAATTTGGTAAGGTTCGCATTCTACAGTAGCAGAATTAATTTTTCTTTTCCAATACTAATTTTCGTTCTAAGTTACCAGCTGCATCAAAATCTAGTAATTCGATACGCGTTTCGGTTGGATTTTTAATTTTCCAACGATGATTTAATGCCTTAAAAGGTTGTGTATCTTCAAATCGCAACCCCATAAACAAGCCATCGGCCCTAAAAGTCAACCAAGAACCATTAATTACATTTTGATTTTCGTCGGTAACTTTCACAAATCCATTTGCATTAAAATTAATAGTGTATGTATTATATGTATCGGTTTTATTTACCGCTCCATCTTGATATAAGGCTACTTGCCAGTTACCATCGACCATGAATCCGTTTATAGCTTTAATATCTTCATCCAAGTCCGGACAATGACGTCTTAAAATCATTTTGTTATCAGAATTCGATAGCTTTATTAAATTAGGTTCTAAAAAGGTGATTAGCCATTGTAAGTTTAAATTAGGACGATCTTCCAAAGTAATTTGAAGAACAAAACCAGCATTTACTGAAGTTATTTTATATGTTCCGGCTACTAATTCTCCGTTTACGCGCAATTTAACCACATTGTCTGCAAAGAATTTTAAAGGCGTTCCAATATACTCAACCTCGTTATCCATAGCATCAACCTGAAGTCGTTCTACACGCCAAAAACATTCTTTTAAGTAGTTTTGAATTTTATCTAATGTATACTCCAAAACCACATCGCAATTTTTTCTTAAAATAATTCGGTTTCCCCCTGCTTGGTATAATTTAATTCTACCGTACTCTATATCGTAAACAAACCATTCTAATGTAAAATCGACTAAAGTATCGAACTCGAGCTTTATTAAGGCGCCATTATCGGTTACTCGGGTAGACCAAGTACCTGTTAACATATCACCAGAACGTGTTTTTACTTTAACCACATTATTGTCCTGAAATGCAATGGCATATTCTCTGTAGAGTTCACGCAAATCGTTTTCATTACGTTCAAACTCATGTACTACCCAAGGACAAATTTTCAGATATTCATCTAAGCGTTCTTTCGTGAAATCGGTATCGCCATAATCGTTATCATCATCTTCATCGCAAGCATGTTTTGCTTCGCGAATAACAGATTGTAGCCCAATGTTATTGTACACCTCAACTTCAGTCTCATCGGCATGAATTAATGTTACGGGAAAATTTAAACTCGCAATAACTTCCTTTTCTCTAACACGATGTATAAACTTATATAGCATTTCATCGTTTTCGATAGTCACGACATCGACAAACTGAAACTTGGTATTATAAATTGAAAACTCAACTGGGTACTTAAAATCGATACACTCAATATCGTCATCTTCTTCATTTTCTTCATGGCATTCTTTTACAAGTAGTGCTAAAGCTTCTTTATTTTTTATTTCATGCACGGTAAAATCGGCGCTTACAATGGTAATTGGAAAAATAATTTCCATATCGGAATAATCGTAATCAAATTCCTTAAATATTCCTTCGATTACCTTATAATCTTCTTCCGAGTCTACTGTAATCTCTAAACCATTTAACACAACTTTTACAGGAAGTTTAACTGTTAAACAGCTAGCTCGATCAATAATATTATCAAAAGATCCATCTTTTGTTGATGTCGCTTCAATTAAAACCGCTAACTCCGAATTTGCAGCAATAGCTTCAGATTCTTCAGCAGTGGTGATGTCTACCACTTCATCCTGACAAGACATTAACAATAACAGGGCAAAAAAAGGTAATACGAATAATGATTTTAGTTTAGTTTTCATAATCTGTGAATTTGGGTTAATCATAGCTTTTGTTAATTAAACAAGTGAAGATTAAAAATTCCTACCCTAATAATTAAAAAAAAATTTGAGGTAACTGCTTTGTAATCAACTAAAGCTTTATTTTAGTGATTGCAACGCCTACTATATATGAACAAACAACTGTATAAAAATATTTGTGAAGAATCTATTTTTTCATCCATTTTTAAAAAATACGCAAAAGATTTGCACAACTTTTTGTATTACAAATACGGCGAAAAACTAAACCCCCAAGATAAAGTTCAGGAAGCTTTTGTAAAACTTTGGGAAAACTGCGCCAAAGTTACCCCAGAAAAAGCCAAGAGTTTTGTTTTTACAACAGCAAATAATTTAATGCTTAACGAAGCCGCACATCAAAAGGTGATTTTAAAATACAGAACTACAAACCCCAAGACCTACACGAATGAAAATCCTGAATTTTTAATGCAGGAAAACGAATATTATAATAAACTGCAAAATGCATTAACCAATTTAACCGAGGCCCAGCGCGAAGCCTTTTTAATGAATAGAATTGAAGGTAAACGCTTTAAAGAAATTGCTGAAATTTTAAACATTTCGACAAAGGCTGTTGAAAAACGAATTTATGGCGCTTTAGAAAAATTAAGAAAGGATATTAAAGAATTATAGGTGGCAATAAACTATTTCACACTAAATCAAAACTTTTTTATTAACGAAGGGTAGGAAAAAATAAAAGATACTTGTTATATAGATGTATAGGAAATTATGAAACGAGACGAACTCATATTAAAATGGCTTAATAACGAGCTAAACAAACAGGAACTTGAAGCTTTTAAACAGCTTGAAGAATACAACGATTTGATACAATTAGACCGTAGTCTACAAGCTTTTAAAACTGAAGATTTCAATACAGACTCGGAATTAAACAAGGTCTTAACCACGATTAAAAGCTTTAAAAAATCAGGAAAATCGCGAATCTCTGTATTTATGCGCGTTGCCGCTGTATTAGCGATTTCCTTTAGTTTGTATTACTACACTACAACGCTCGACACCACTTATACCACAGATTTTGCAGAAAAAACTTTAATCGAATTACCCGACCATAGCAGTGTTAACTTAAATGCCAATTCGTCTTTGGTATTTAATAATAAAAACTGGAATAAAATACGTGAAGTTCAACTTAACGGAGAAGCTTTTTTTAAAGTTTCTAAAGGATCTTCATTTGAGGTAAAAACCAAATCGGGTGTTGTTACCGTATATGGTACTGAGTTTAACGTTAAACACCGGAAACAATTTTTTGAAGTTATTTGCTACGAAGGTTTAGTTGGCGTGACATTTAATTCACATGAAACTAAATTAAAACCTGGCGACAGTTTTTTAATTCTAGACGGGAAAATTATTGCTAAAGAAAAAGAAAAAGAACTAGAACCTTCGTGGTTAAATAATGAAAGTGCCTTTAAAAGTGTTCCATTCAAATATGTAGTTTCAGAATTGGAAAGACAATATGGCATTTCTGTTGTAACAGATAACATCGATACCAATCAATTATTTACTGGTAAATTCACGCATAACAATTTAGACATTGCACTAAAAGCCATTACCCTACCGTTACACATTACCTACAGCAAATCAAACGATATCATTACTTTAACAGGTGAATAGGAATTTTATCCTTTCTTTTATTTATTCTATTATTTTCTTGATGTTTTCACCCTTAAATGGACAAACACTTCAAGAAAAACAGTCCTTAATATCGGTTTTAAAAATATTAGAAGCACGCTATAATGTAAGTTTCTCTTATGCCGACGCAGCCATTAAAGACAAACAAAGCAGTATCCCCAAAATTCAATTAAGCTTATTTGAGGCCCTAGATTTTCTAAAGGAAGAAACACAATTGGATTTTGAAACTTTAAACAACCGCTTTATAGTTATACGTGAAAAAAGTGTTATTAAGAATCAAGTTTTTAAAACACAACGCCTTGAAGAAGTTATTGTTTCAAAATACTTAACCAATGGGATTGAAAAATTAAATAATGGCGCAATTACAATAAATTCGGAAGCTTTTGGTATACTACCAGGACTTATTGAGTCAGACGTTTTACAAACCATTCAGGCTTTACCTGGTATATTAAGCACCGATGAAACGGTTTCAAATATCAATATACGCGGCGGAACCCATGACCAAAATCTCATTCTTTGGGATGGTATAAAAATGTATCAATCTGGTCATTTTTTTGGCTTAATTTCAGCTTTTAATCCATACACGACCAAAACTATTAACATCTATAAAAATGGTTCCAGTGCCAGATACGGCGATGGCGTTTCGAGCGTTATCGATATGAAATTACCCGATAATATCGATAACAATTTTAAGGCTGGTTTAGGCTTTAATTTAATTAATGCCGATGGTTATGTTAAAGTTCCAATTTCAAACAAAACCGAATTACAACTATCATCTAGGCGTTCGGTATCAGACTTAATAACCACGCCAACCTATGAGCAATATTTCAAACGTATTTTTCAAGATTCAGATTTAACAAATTCCAATAATTCGTCTTCTGTTTCTCAAAATGAAAACTTTTATTTCTACGATGTCGCTCTAAAATTCCTTTACAACATTAATGATAGTAACAAGGTTAGGGTTCATTTTTTAAATGTGAACAATTACTTGAATTACGACGAACAATCTACCATAAATGATCAGGATGAAGCTTTAAACAGTAAATTAAGACAAGAAAATTTAGCAACCGGAATTACGTATACCAGAAATTGGAATGCTAAGCTTAAAACTACTGCGCAACTATATGTATCGAATTACGATTTAGACGCGACCAATTTCGATATCACAAATAATCAACGGCTTATTCAGGAAAATCAGGTTTATGATGGAACTGGAAAACTTAACATCCAGTATCACTTTAACAAAAATATTAATATTAATTCAGGGTATCAATTTACTGAAGTAGGCATAAGTAATCTCGAAGACGTAAACAACCCTTATTTTAGAAGCTATGTAAAAGATGTTGTTCGAAGTCATGCCACTTATTTTGAAAACCAGTTTTTATCGAACAATGCCAGAACAAAATTAAACTTTGGAACCCGATTAAATTATTTTCCTAAATTCGACGAGCTTTTAATTGAACCTCGATTAAGTTTTAGTCAACGATTTTTAAACTATTTTCGTTTAGAATTACTTGGCGAATTAAAAAGTCAAACTACCTCACAAATTATCGATTTACAAAATGACTTTTTAGGCATAGAAAAACGGCGTTGGATACTTTCTAACAACTACAAAGACGTTGTGGTTACAGAAGAACAAACTATTTACCCTGTTCCTATTTTAAGAAGTAAACAAATTTCAGCAGGGCTGCATTACAACAAAAATGAATTCTTGATGAGTTTCGAAGCATTTTGGAAGAAAGTTAACGGCATAACCACGCGAAGTCAGGGTTTTCAAAATCAATTTCAATTTACAAACGACACCGGAAGTTATACCATTAAAGGGCTTGACTTACTCATTAACAAACAGTTTGGAAATTCCTTGAGTTCATGGATTTCATATTCATTTTGTACAAACATTTATACGTTTAATTCCATTAATGATGGTAACCCCTTCCCGAATAATACCGATATTAAAAATGCCCTTGCTTTTGGTGGCGCGTATACCAACAACGCTTTCAAATTTGCTCTTGGAATTAACTGGCATTCCGGAAAACCAACGACGGAACCCGACGTAAATGACAGTCAAGAGGACAATGTTATTAGCTATGCCAGTCCTAATAGTTCAAATTTAAAAGATTATTTGCGCGCCGATTGCTCTGCTACTTACGATTTTAAGCTTACGCAGCAAGCAAAAGCCACGATAGGAACTTCCATTTGGAACCTTTTAGATCGTACTAACATTATAAATCGCTATTATACCTTAGATGACGCGAATAATGTAAACAAAGTTGAAAACCATTCGTTAGGTATTACCCCAAATGTAAGTTTCAGGGTCAGGTTTTAAATGTTATAGAAAACAAAAAGAGATCCATTTTTCAATGCACCTCTTTTTTCATTTTATCTTTTAGAGTCAGATTTTAATTTAAACTCGCTAAACTCGCTTTTAATGTTTCTATTTTTGCTAATGCATCGGCCTCTTTCTTCTTTTCTGAAGCCACAACCTGATCGGGTGCATTGCTAACAAAACGTTCGTTAGATAACTTTTTCTGAACTGATTTCAAGAAACCTTCAGTATAATTTAGCTCCTCTGTTAATTTCTTAATTTCCGCTTCAACATCAATACTTCCTGCCATAGGCACAAAATATTCATTAGATTTTACTCGGAATGTTAAAGCACCATCTACAGCTTCATTTACATATTCTATAGCCTCAAGGTTCCCTAGTTTTTGAATTATCGAATCGAAAGTCGATTTAGTATTTTCCTTATTAATTACAGAAAAACCAATCGCATCTTTAAATGCTATATTTTTTTCTTTTCTAATATTTCTAATGCCTGAAACAACTTCAGAAGCAAAATCAAATTCAGCAATTAATGCATCGTTTATTGATTTTGCCGCTGGCCATTTCGCTACAATTAAAGCTTCTTCTGGGGTGCGCTCGGCTATATAATGCCAAATATCTTCTGTTAAAAATGGCATAAACGGATGAAGAACTTTTAAATTATCTTCAAACGCTGCAATTAAAGCTTTATAGGTTTTTGCATCAACAGGTTTTTGGTAGGCGGGCTTAACGATTTCAAGTAACCAGCCCGAGAAATCATCCATAATCAACTTGTAAATAGTCATTAAAGCATCGCTTAAACGATATTTACTAAAATGATCTTCAATGTCTACTAATGCTTTTTGAAATTTTGATTCATACCATTCTAAGGCAATCTTACTTGATTCGGGCTGGGGTATGGTTTCATCAATTTCCCAACCGTCTATTAAACGGTAAGCATTCCAGATTTTATTTCCGAAACCTTTTCCTTGCTGACATAAAGCCTCATCAAACAATAAATCGTTACCAGCAGCACTACTTAATAGTAATCCTACGCGAACGCCATCGGCACTGTATTCTTCAATTAGCTTTAAAGCGTCTGGTGAATTCCCTAAAGATTTACTCATTTTACGACGCTGTTTATCTCGAACAAGTCCGGTTAAATAAACATTATTGAATGGTTTTTCTCCTTTATACTCATATCCAGCAATTATCATTCTGGCTACCCAGAAGAATAAAATGTCAGGACCAGTAACTAAGTCGTTGGTTGGATAATAGTATTTAATATCTTCATTTTCAGGATTACGAATACCATCAAAAACACTCATTGGCCATAACCATGATGAAAACCAAGTATCTAGCGCATCGGTTTCCTGAGTTAAATCCTCAGCCTTTAAATCGCTATTTCCTGTCTTTTCCTGAGCTAAAATTAAAGCTTCCTCAGCAGTTTCAGCAACTACAAAATCTGCCTTACCATCGCCATAGTAGTATGCCGGAATTTGTTGTCCCCACAATAACTGGCGAGAAATATTCCAGTCGCGAATATTTTCCATCCAGTGACGATAGGTGTTTTCGAACTTTTTAGGAAATAACTGAATATCATTATTATCACCTAAAACAGCCTCAATAGCAGGTTTTACGAGTTCTTCCATCTTTAAAAACCACTGATCGCTTAATCGCGGCTCGATAACGGCTTTAGTTCGCTCGGATGTTCCTACTTTATTTATATGGGTTTCAGTTTTTACTAAAACGCCTGCTTCTTCTAATTCTTTGGCAATCGCCTTACGCACCACAAAACGATCTTGTCCTTCATAATGTAATCCGTAACTATTTAAAGTGGCATCATCATTGAAAATATCTACAACTTCCAAATCATGTTTATCCCCTAAAACCTTATCGTTTTCATCGTGAGCTGGTGTTACCTTTAAACAACCTGTACCGAATTCAAGATCTACATACTCGTCTTCAATTATAGGAATAACACGACCACAAATTGGCACTACCGCCTTTTTCCCTTTTAAATGTAAAAAGCGCTCATCGGTAGGATTGATACAAATCGCGGTATCTCCAAAAATAGTTTCCGGACGCGTAGTAGCAATTGTTAAAACATCGTCACTACCTTCAATTTTGTAATTTAAATAATAAAGGTTGCCCTGTTTTTCTTCGTAAATAACTTCTTCGTCTGAAAGTGTTGTTTTTGCTTCAGGATCCCAGTTAACCATACGATAACCTCGGTAAATTAACCCTTTATTAAATAAATCAACAAATACTTTTATAACAGCTTCAGACATATTGTCATCCATGGTAAACTTGGTTCTTTCCCAATCGCAGGAGCACCCAAGTTTTTTAAGCTGTTCTAATATAACCCCACCGTATTCATGCGTCCAATCCCAGGCATGCTTTAGAAACTCATCACGAGACAAATCATTTTTATCGATACCTTGTTCTTTTAATTTGGCAACGACTTTGGCTTCGGTAGCAATCGATGCATGATCGGTTCCAGGCACCCAACAAGCATTTTTACCTTGTAAACGTGCCCGACGTATTAATACATCCTGAATGGTATTATTTAACATATGCCCCATGTGTAAGACCCCGGTTACGTTAGGTGGAGGTATTACAATGGTGTAAGGTTCTCTTTCATCTGGCTCTGAATGAAAATAATTGTGTTCCATCCAGTAGTTGTACCACTTACTTTCTACCTGACTAGCTTCATATTTTGAAGGTATTTGCATACTTTGGAATAGTTTTTGAATAATGAAGTGCAAAAGTACTTATATTTCTTGTTCTTTAAAAGTCATATTAAAAGTAAGAATTAAAAGGACCTTTTTTTTAATGTAAACATGCATTCTTTATAGCTTTAAAAGCCTAATTTGTTAGAACCAAATTGTGTAATACAACTAATATTTTTGTAGAATGCTAAAAAAGTAAGTATGTTTGAGTTCGTTTTAACGGGAAAAAACCCTAAAAAAATGATAACAACAACAATAAAATAATAGAAAACAAGAACTTAAAATAATAAACCATGAAACAGTTAATAACAATTTTATTCGTAGGATTATTTAGTTTATCAATTTCAGCCCAAAGTAAAAAGGCTAAAATAGAATTTAAGACCGAAACTATTGATTACGGTACCATCGAGAAAGGTGCCGATGGAGTAAGAGTTTTTGAATTCACTAATACAGGTGAAGCTCCTTTGGTTATTTCGAGCGTAACATCAAGTTGCGGTTGTACGGTTCCTAAAAAACCAAAAGATCCTATTTTACCAGGTAAAACAGGAGAGATTGAAGTTAAGTACGATACTAACCGAGTAATGCCAATTAGAAAAACCATTACAGTAATTTCTAATGCCGAGACTCCTACTGTAGCCCTTAAAATTAAAGGTGAAGTGATTGACACAAAATCAGGAAAAGCAATGCTTGAAAAGAAAAAAAGTATCGTTCAGCAATAAATATATTAATTAACAAAAAATAAGGGCAACGTAAACGTTGCCCTTATTTTTTTAGCGGATTTTCTAAATTAAAACTAAACGTTAAGGGAATACCATTTCGTTCCACCTTTAATCGAATATTCTTTCCCGGATCATCATAAAACATTTCCATAAGCTTTTGCAACTTGTAATGATGCGTTACTTTTCCGTTAATAGAGACCACCACATCATTAAGTTTTAATCCAATACGTTCAGCTGGCGAATTTTTTCTAAGCTCTACAATAGTGTATACAGGTTTTAAAACCATTTTAACATCCGTCCGATATAATATATTTAAACCTTGACTGATACTTTCTTCATCATTTCCACTTTGATTATATAATATATCTTTAGTTTGCTTAACAAATTTGTAACCATCATGCGCCAATTCAATACCACTATTGTTATAATTAAAATCGTGATTAAAGCTTCCATTCTTTTTAAGGGAAATCGTCGCATTACGATAGTCTAAAATAATATTAAATCGTTTTAGGATATTACCCGAAACACTACCTGAGCGCTCTTTATGGTTTTTTGCGTGCATTATAAATAAAGAATCCGGATATGCCACATTTGGTTTTTTTAATGTGAAGTTTTTTAAATGAAGTGCCTCTACTTTAGACCGTTTCCCATAAACACTTCCACCTAATCCATGACCTAAAAAATCGTGAAAGTAATTAGCGCCAGCATTAATACCTTTCGTTTCATCTTCAAATAACCACAAAGCATCGCTCCCCCCTGTATCAATTAATAATTTCACAGGAATTGACCTTTCATTAAGCTCTACTACACCATTAATGTAAGGCTTATTATTATAAAATTCTAAATGGAAAATTTCACACTTTCTGCATCTTTTGTATTTATAATTGTCAGGATTATATAATTTTAAAAAAGATCTGGAGTAATTTACTTCTATAACCAAGTCCTTTAATAAATCGAAACCTATTATGCCGTGTACAGGAACCCCAAGCTTTGGTGCTAAATTTAGATTCGCATCGTAAATAGCATACATATCCTGATCTAGTTTTACAGCATCACCAATTTTAAAAACATTACCGGTAGATCGTTGTGCCAAAATATGCTCGTCTTCTCCTAAACCTCTTAAATAAAAGGTTTCTGTGCTTTCAATTTTTAAGGAATCGGAAACATTTAAAAAATTGAATAAGATCGGTTTAGTAACACCAGAATCTAACAAAAAAGACAAGTTCACGCCGTTAATTTCAACTGGAATAATAATTAAGTTATTGATAAGTTGAAATTTTACCTTATCGGATTGTTTAGCATTTTGAACAATAAATCTATCCTGAGAATAACCACAGTAATGCAAGCAAAAAAAATATACTATAAAAACTGTAATTCGTTTCATCTGTTGAAAAGTTAGCGTTCCGAATATTTAAAACATCTTTTTTTAGTCAGAAACATGCTAAAAATCTAATCCTTTAATGAGCATAAAAACCAAATTATAAAACTCATTTTTGCTGCATTAGAAAATATTCAGTAGTTGGCCTATTCAATTTACAAATCTTTGAAACACAATGCTTATTTTCATGGACTTTTTAAAAAAACTTTAAGATAATTTTCTCAACTTTGCGCCTTATAATTAAAAAATAATGCCAACTATTTCAAGAAAAGGGCGCCTTATGCCCGAATCGCCAATTCGTAAACTTGTACCATATGCGGAGCAGGCTAAAAAGAACGGTAAATTTATTTATCATTTAAACATAGGGCAACCCGATATAAAAACACCAGATGTAGCTTTAGAAGCTGTAAAAAATAACACCGTAGAAATACTTGAATATTCACGATCTGAAGGATCGGAAAACTACCGAACTAAACTTGCTGCTTACTATAAAAAACACGATATTCTTGTAAAACCAGACGATATCGTAGTAACAACAGGAGCCAGTGAAGCACTTTTATTTTTATTTAGTAGTATCATGGATCCGGGAGACGAAGTGATTATTTCTGAACCTTTTTATGCCAACTACATCGCTTTTTCAACTGCTACAGGGGTAAATGTTGTACCGGCCGTTTGTAACATAGACGATAATTTTGCATTACCTCCTATTGAGACTTTTGAAAAATTAATTACACCTAAAACAAAATCTATATTAATTTGTAATCCAGGTAACCCAACAGGATACCTGTACTCTAAAGAAGAAATTGAACAATTAGGCGCCTTAGCTAAAAAACACGATTTATTTTTAGTTGCCGATGAAGTTTACCGGGAATTTGTGTATGATGGTGCAAGCCACTTCTCTATTTTACAATTAAACGATTTAGATGAACACACTATTTTAATAGATTCGGTTTCTAAACGGTATAGTATGTGTGGGGCACGCGTAGGCTGCTTAGTGTCACGTAACAAAACAGTATTACAAACCGTTTTAAAGTATGCTCAGGCAAGACTAAGTCCGCCAACCTTTGCACAAATAGCCAGCGAAGCCGCTTTAGATACGCCACAAAGTTATTTTGACGATGTTATTGCAGAATATGTAGACAGAAGAGACACCCTAATAAAAGCATTACAAAATATTGAAGGTGTTAAAGTAGCGACTCCTAAAGGTGCTTTTTATTGTATCGTGGAGCTTCCTATTAAAAATTCCGATAATTTTGCACAGTGGCTTTTAGAGCATTTCGATATTGATAACGAAACTGTCATGATTGCACCTGCAGGTGGGTTTTACTCAACTCCAGGACTCGGATTAAACCAAGTTCGTATTGCATACGTACTTAATAAGGAAAGCTTATTAAAAGCTGTTAACATAATTAAAGAAGCTTTAAAAGTTTATAAAGATTAGTGCATATTCAACAAAACATATCGCTTAAACCATACAATACCTTCGGGATTGATGTAAACGCAAAACATTTTGTATCTGTAAAGTCCGTCAACGAATTACAATCGGTGTTATTACTTAAAAATTACCCCGATAAATTAATTTTAGGAGGCGGTAGTAATATGCTGCTAACAAAAGACATTGATGCATTGGTTATTCATATTAACTTAAAAGGCATTGAAACGATTAATCAAGATGAAGATTATGTTTTTGTAAAAGCAAATGCTGGCGAAAATTGGCATGAATTTGTACTTTGGTGTCTAGCAAACAATTATGGCGGCATCGAAAATCTTTCTCTAATACCTGGGAACGTGGGCACAGCGCCCATTCAAAACATTGGTGCCTACGGTGTAGAGCTGAAAGATATATTTTACGAATGTGAAGCACTAACAATTTCAGATGGTTCTATTGTTCGTTTCAACAAAAAAGATTGTAATTTCGGATATAGAAACTCTATCTTTAAAGAACATGCAAAAGGTAAATATATAATTACCAATGTTACTTTTAAGCTAAGCAAGCGTAATCATAAACTGCAAATTAAGTACGGAACAATAGCCTTGCAATTAGAGGAAATGAAAGTTTCCTGTCCTAATATTCAGGATATTTCAAAGGCCGTCATTGCCATCCGTGAAAGTAAGTTGCCAAACCCAAAAGACATTGGAAACAGTGGCAGTTTTTTTAAAAATCCTATTATTTCCAAAGCATTATATGACGCGCTTTTAAAGAACTTTCACGACATCCCATGCTATCCATTATCAGATACCGAAGTAAAAGTACCAGCGGGTTGGCTTATTGAAAAAGCAGGGTTTAAAGGCAAGCGCTACAGCGATTACGGTGTACATAAAAATCAGGCGTTAGTTCTAGTAAACTATGGTAACGCCAAAGGAAAAGACATATTAAAACTATCTAAACTCATACAGGACACCATTGAGCGTCTGTTTAATATTAAAATTGAAGCTGAAGTAAACATTATTTAATACAAAAGAAATTTCTAACTTTGGCCATTAACCAAAATCAAAGTTTTCACTTAAAACCCTTTTAACTTGATATCATCAATAGAAAAAGAAATCGTGTATTTGCTGGAGCGTGGCGATAAGAAAGCTATTTCTCTGCTTTATGAAAACTATGCAGACTCTTTATATGGCGTTATTAAAAAAATAATTGCCGACGATGATACCGCTCAGGATGTACTTCAGGAAACCTTTGTAAAAATATGGAGATACTCTAAAAAATACGATTCCAGCAAAGCAAAACTTTTCACTTGGTTATATCGAATTGCCTATAACTCAGCTATTGACAAAGTTCGATCTTTAAAAAATAAAGATGGAAATGAAGTCCAAATAGAAGAAACATACGTATATAAATTGTCAGCATCAGAGATAAATCAGGATGTTTTAGATATTAAAAAGCACCTAGGCAGTTTAGATGAAAAATATCAAATTGTATTAAATGCACTCTTTTTTGAGGGCATGACCCAGCAAGAAGCCAGCGACGAATTAGATATTCCGTTGGGTACTATAAAATCGAGATTAAAAATTGGATTACGAGAATTGAAAAAAATTTATAATCCTTAACTAAAAAAAGTCATGAATGCGAAAATAACTACTTTTTTAAATTCTGGCCTATTAGAAAAATATCTATTAGGTGAAACCACTGTTTCCGAAACAGAAATGGTTGAAACCTATATTTCAAAATACCCAGAAGTTCAAAACGCATACAATACCCTACAATACAATTTAGAAGTTGTAGCTAAAACCAATGCCGTTGAAGCCCCTGCGAGCATCTTAAACAGTGTTTTAGATGAGCTTGATGATGCCCCTGTTGTTACAATGAAGCGTCGTAAAAATTACAAATCATGGTATAAATACAGTATTGCTGCTAGTGTTGCTGCTTTACTGTTTGCAGGAACATCTTATATTTTCTATAATCAGAACAAAAAGTTAAGTCAGGAAAACCAGATTGTTGTCGATGAGATTTTCGACCTAAGGAGTGACATTGAAATGAACAACAAAAAACTGGACAATTTAATGCAGCAGTTTAAACAATTAAACGATCCTGAGACGTATAAATACATCATGCAGGGAAATAATCGTGCTAAAAACTTAAAAACTGTAGCATATATAAACCCTAAGGACAAAACATCGATGATTGATGTGGTATCATTACCTCAACTGCCGGAGGAGCAATGTTATCAAATCTGGGCCGAATTACAAGACAAAATGGTAAGTCTCGGTATTTTAAGTGAAACCGATAGGCAACTTAGACAATTACCATACACTGAAAATGCACTTGGTTTAAATATTACCATCGAACCAAAAGGTGGCAATACCACAGCATCTTTAGATAATTCGGTTGCAGAAATAGAATTGAAATAAAATTATTTTTCAAATAACAAAAAGCCTCAAATAACTAGATGAGGCTTTTTTTATTTGTATTTATGAAATTCACTTTAAGAATCTAAAGCTTCTTTTTCCGGAGACTGAAGCAGGTTTTTATAAATAAGTCCACCCACAATAGCTCCTAAAATTGGTGCTACCCAAAACAACCAAAGTTGCATTATAGCTTCGCCTCCTACAAAAATAGCCTGAGAAAGCGAACGCGCCGGATTTACAGATGTATTGGTTAAAGGTATGGAAATTAGATGTATTAAGGTTAATGCCAAGCCTATAGCGATTCCTGCAAATTTCCCATTAGCCATCTTATCGGTTGTTCCCATAATTATAATTAGAAAAAACATAGTGAGTAAAAATTCAACCAAAAATGCTGCACCCATGCTGTAACTTTTACCAAAATAAACGGCATGATCGTAAAAGTTTGTGGCAAATGCTCCAGGCCCTGTACCTGTACCTCCATTAATAAAGTACAAAGCAGCCGCGGCAGCTATAGCTCCTATACACTGAGAGACAATGTATGGTAAAGCTTCTTTAGCCGAATGTCGACCACCAGACATTAACCCTAATGTTACTGCTGGATTAAAATGACCGCCAGAAATATGTCCTACCGCATAGGCCATCGTTAATACGGTTAAACCAAATGCTAAGGCAACCCCAACAAGTAAAATACCTACTTGGCCGCCTTCTGCGGGAGCAATTTGTGATGCAAAAATTGCACTTCCACAGCCTCCAAAAACAAGCCAAAACGTTCCAAAAAACTCTGCAAATAATTTTTTCATATTTAAAATATTAAAATGTTAGCTCTATAAATATACTTATTTACAATTAGTTACACACACATTAATTAATTTCTCACAAAAAGGAAGAACAAATAAACTTTTAGTAGTTGTTAGTATTGATTATCTTTGCATAAAATAATTTCAAATGAAACTTCTTTTATTAACATTAGTATTATTAGGACTAGGTATTGCAGGAATAGCCATAAAAATTTGGGCTAAAAAAGATGGCAAATTTGCTGGTACTTGCGCCAGCCAAAATCCTATGCTGAATAAAGAAGGGGAAGCTTGTGGTTTTTGTGGAAAAACTCCAGATCAATTCGATTCTTGCAACGAAACTCAACACTCATAGCCATATATGAGCGTACTTGATTTTGTGTTCTACGCATTCGCTGCTGTAGTTGTTATTCAAGTTATTATTTATTTTGTTTTATTCGGCAAATTTGCCTTTTTAAAACCAAAAAAAGCATCTCCAATAAAATTTCCGGTATCTGTTATTGTATGCGCCAAAAACGAAGCCGAGAATTTGGCCAAGTTTCTACCTTCAGTAATTAATCAAAACTATCCAAAATTTGAAATCATCCTCATAAATGATGCTTCGAGCGACAATACGCTTAACGTTATGGAAGATTTCAAAAACAGTAATAGCAATATTCGAATCGTAAACGTAAAAAATATAGAAGCATTTTGGGGAAATAAAAAATACGCACTAACACTCGGCATAAAAGCTTCAAGCTACAATCATTTACTTTTCACCGATGCCGATTGCAAACCTTTATCGAAATTTTGGATTAAAGATATGTGCTCTAATTTCAATGATAACACGGAGTTAGTTTTAGGGTATGGTGCTTACAACAAGGTTAAAAACTCCTTTTTGAATAAAATTATCCGCTTTGAAACCTTGGTTACGGCTATAAATTATTTTTCGTTTGCAAAAGGAGGAAACCCATACATGGGCGTAGGAAGAAATTTAGCCTACACCAAAGAGCTCTTTTTTAAAGCTAACGGATTTATTGAACACATAAAAATCCCATCTGGTGACGACGATTTATTTGTTAACCAAGTTGCTACAAAACATAATACAGCGATATGTGTTTCGCAAAATAGTTTTACCGAATCCATTCCAAAAACAAATTTTAAGGCTTGGATAAAACAAAAGAGACGCCATATTTCGACTGCGAAACACTATAAACCCAATCATAAAATAGCATTATCCCTACTCTATTTATTACAAATTATGTTTTGGGGTTTTGGTATTTCACTTATAGCTTCAACTTTCAAATGGCCATTTGTAGTGGGCTTAATATTAGTACGATTCATTTCACAATTCATAATCTTTGGGCGCTCGGCAAAAAAACTGAATGAAGAAGACCTGATTATGCTTCTACCAGTTTTAGAAATATTTTTAATTGTTGCACAATTGGTTATCTTTATAAAGAATCTTTCATCAAAACCGAGATATTGGAAATAAAAGAGGCTATTACACGTGCTAAAAACAACGACCAGAAAGCATTTAATTTTCTGTTAGATAATTTTTGGGATGCTGTTTATGGCTATCAAATAAAACGTGTTCAAAACGAAAATGATGCCGAAGACATAACCATTCAAACGTTTTCCAAAGCATTTGATAGAATTGAAACTTTCGACGATTCGTACAAATTTAAAACCTGGCTTATAACCATTTCAAAAAATATTCACATCGATTTATTGCGAAAAGAAAAGAATTCGATTTCTCAAATCATGTCGAACGATGACAAATCGGTATATCAAATTTTAGATGAATCTCCCACTCCGGAAGATAAACTAATTACCGATCAGCATTTAGCCAAACTACTTAGAGACATAAAAAAATTAAAACCCCATTATCAGGAAATAATAAATCTGCGTTATTTTCAGGAATTGAGTTATAAAGAAATTTCTGTTCAACTGAAAGAGCCGATAAATAATGTTAAAGTAAAACTTCTTCGGGCAAAAAAATTACTAGCAGAAATTATTCAGTCAAACTAAATTAATGATCACCAAATTAAAGCATTTAGGCCCTGGATTATTGTTTGCTGGCGCAGCAATAGGGGTCTCGCATCTGGTTCAATCTACACGAGCCGGTTCCGATTTTGGCATGGGTTTACTTTGGGCATTACTTTTGGTAAATCTTTGTAAATATCCTTTTTTTCAATTTGGCCCTCGATATGCAACAGCCACAGGTGAAAGTTTACTGGAAGGTTATAAAAAATTAGGAAAAGGCGTTTTAACTTTTTATTACATTTTAAATTTCGCTACCATGTTTACTATTCAAACCGCTGTTACCATAGTTACGGCAGGTTTGGCGGCCCATTTATTTGGAAATTTTAGCAGTTTCAGCATGGGCAACACGGTAATAAACAGTACAGAAATATGGACATTAGTCATCCTTTTAGTTTGTGTTTGTTTACTCACCTTAGGCAAATACAAGCTTTTAGATAGACTAATGAAAGTAATAATAATCACCCTCACCATTAGCACTTTTGCAGCGGTAATTATTGCCTTGTCAAATACAAACGAACCAATCTCTTTTACCCAAATAATACCAGATAATGGTTTAGATATCGCCTTCCTGATAGCGTTTATGGGATGGATGCCAGCTCCTTTAGATGTTTCGGTATGGCAATCGTTATGGGCCGTTCAAAAAAACAAAGATACTAAACGATATACGCCCGAGTCTTCGTTATTCGATTTCAATATAGGATATTTGAGCACCATATTAATAGGATGTGGCTTTTTACTTTTAGGCACTTTAGTAATGTATAAAAGTGGCGAAAGTTTCAGTACATCAGCCGCTGTATTTTCGGGACAACTCATAACTATGTACACCAAAAGTTTAGGGAGTTGGGCCTATATTATAATTGGTATTGCCGCATTTACAACCATGTTTAGTACCACATTAACAACATTAGATGCCTCTCCCCGGGCCATGGCTAAGGCCACACAATTACTTTTTAAAAAAGGAACCAGATTAAACTACACTTTTTGGATTAGCTTGCTCACTTTGGGTTCTGTTTTTATTTTTTTCTTTTTAGCTTCTGAAATGGGCCTGCTTATTCAACTAGCTACCATTTTATCGTTTATAACTGCACCTTTTTTTGCTGTAATTAACTATATTTTAATTTCCAGTAATCACACTCCAAAAGCCTGGCAGCCTTCAAAAAAACTTCATCTATTAAGCTGGATCGGCATTAGCTTTTTAATAGGCTTTAGTATTTGGTATCTAACCACTTTATAGCCGCTTTTTAAAAGAATACTTTGTATCTTTGTGCTTTATTTTTCAATATGAATACAGAAAGCACTTCAAATATATTACCTGAAAGAAAGCCAAAGCCAAAATGGCTACGTGTAAAACTTCCAACAGGAAAAAAATATACCGAATTACGAGGCCTTGTTGATAAATACAAATTAAATACAATATGTACATCCGGAAGCTGCCCTAACATGGGTGAATGCTGGGGTGAAGGTACAGCAACCTTTATGATTTTAGGTAATGTTTGTACCCGATCTTGTGGTTTTTGTGGTGTTAAAACAGGACGCCCAGAAACAGTAGATTGGGATGAACCTGAAAAAGTAGCACGTTCCATTAAAATCATGAATATTAAACATGCCGTATTAACCAGTGTTGATCGTGATGATTTAAAAGATATGGGAAGTATTATGTGGGCCGAAACTGTGAAAGCCGTGCGCCGAATGAACCCTGAAACCACGCTTGAAACCCTTATTCCAGACTTTCAAGGTTTGGAACAACATATCGATAGAATTATTGAAGTTGCCCCGGAAGTAGTGTCACACAACATAGAAACCGTTAGACGCTTAACTCGTGAGGTTCGCATACAGGCGCAATACGATAGAAGCATGGGCGTTTTAAAATATTTAAAACAACAAGGGCAACGTCGCACAAAATCTGGCATCATGCTTGGGTTGGGAGAAACACGTGAAGAAGTGATTGAAACCCTGCACGACTTAAAAGAAAATGACGTCGATGTGGTAACTATAGGGCAGTATTTGCAACCAAGTAAAAAACACTTGCCTGTTCAGCAGTTTATTACCCCTGACCAATTTAAAGAATACGAAGAAATTGGTTTAGAATTAGGTTTCCGTCATGTAGAAAGTAGTGCCTTAGTTCGTTCATCTTACAGAGCGCAAAAACACATTAATTAAATTATGATTAATGTTGCTATTAATGGTTTTGGCCGAATAGGAAGACGGGTTTTTCGATTGTTACAAGAATATAATAATATTCAGGTCGTAGCCATTAATGACCTTGCCAATATAGAAACTCTAAGTCATTTACTTAAATACGATAGCGTACACGGTAGATTTAATGGTACCGTTAATTATGAAGGAAGTCATCTTATTGTTAACGATAAAAAAGTAACACTTTTAAACAAAAACCACCCTAAAGACATTAATTGGACTCCTTATAATGTTGATTTTGTCATTGAATCTACAGGCAAATTTAAAACTGCAACAGATTTACAAAATCACATTAAAAATGGTGCAAAACATGTTATCTTAAGTGTTCCTCCTTTGGAAGACAATATAAAAACGATTGTTTTGGGTGTTAATGACGTTAGTATCGATGGTACCGAACATATTATTTCAAATGCCTCCTGCACGACCAATAATGCCGCCCCCATGATTGATGTTATTAATAAATTGTGCGGTATAAATCAAGCATACATTACAACGGTTCACTCCTACACTACCGACCAAAGTTTACACGATCAACCGCATCGCGATTTGAGACGATCGAGAGCTGCCGGACAATCTATTGTTCCCACAACAACAGGTGCAGCTAAGGCTTTAACTAAAATATTTCCCGATTTATCGGAGGTCATTGGTGGATGTGGTATACGAGTACCCGTAATTAATGGATCGCTAACAGATATTACCTTTAACGTTAAAAAAAGTGTTACCATTAATGATGTTAACCAAGCTTTTAAAAACGCATCACTTAACGAATATAAAGGTATTTTACAATATACCGAAGACCCTATCGTATCAATTGATATTGTAGGTAACACCCATTCTTGTATATTTGATTCAGGAATGACCTCTGTTATTGGAACCATGGTTAAAATTATTGGATGGTACGATAATGAGTCGGGATATTCACAAAGAATTATTGATCTTTTGTGTAATTTATCGAAAAAAAGTGTATTTTGTCGATAAAATAATTATATTTGTCGTTAAAGAACGTTAAAATGCTTCAAATTAAAAGTTACATATTCCTACTGCTTTTGCTTTTTAGCACATGTGGTATATCACAAAATTCGGTTAGTGATGACCCTGAATTGATACAGAATGGAATAGACTATCATATAGAACGAGCTCAAACCGATCTTGAGAACTTTAGGTATTACGAAGCTCAAAAGAATCTGGATTCTGCCCTAAAAATTGCTGAAAGCACGAATAACAAAGAACGTATAGCAGTAATTTATGCTATAAAAGGTAAACTACAGTTATATGTTGAAGAATATCAGCAAGCTATAAATTCATTAAACAAATCGGTCGAAATACAACGCACGATAAACGACAATATAAACCTTGGAAAATCATATAAGATTTTTGGAGATGTTTATGCGGCTAAGAAAATGTATTATCAGGCCTTAGATTCATATCGAGCAGCAAAGTCGAAATTTGAAGAAGAAGAGTTAATAGCAGATTTATCTGAAGTTCTACTTGCCGAGGGCAAAACCTATTTTCTTATAAAAAACTACAACAAAGCCAGAGATGTTATAGAACAAGCATTAGCACTAGCCAGAAAAGAAAAGCTATTAAAAATCCAGAGCGATGCTTTAATTGAACATGCCATTATTTATAACAAATTAAATAATAACGATAAGGCCTTAATTCTCGCAAAAGAAGGTTTAGAAATAGCAAAGAAAAATAATTATTTAACCATTTTAGACAAAGGCTATTTAATAACCAGTAACATATACAACGAGTTAGAAAATTACAAAGCCTCTAGAGAAAATTTAAAATATCATATTGATATCTCCGATTCTTTAGCAGATGTTAAACGTGCCAATTACTCTAAAGCCCAGCAGGTGCAATATCAGCTAGATGAAGCCAATCAAAAATACAGTGAAACCTTCGAAAAGTTAAAAAAAGAAGAAGACGATAATAATTTAAGCACGTTAATTTCTATTTTAAGTGTGGCTTTAATAACCATATTATCACTATTAACACTATCGCTTTACAAGAATAACAACATAAGATTAAAGACCAATAATATGCTGCATAAAAAAAATGGAGAGCTTATTATTGCGAAAGAAAAAGCTGAATTAGCTTCAAAAACTAAGGCAAACTTCTTATCTACAGTAACGCATGAACTTCGCACCCCGCTTTACGCGGTAACAGGCTTAAGTAATATGTTATTGGAAGAAAACCCTAAACCAGAACAAATTCAACATTTAAAATCTTTAAAATTTTCAGGTGATTATTTATTAACGTTCATTAACGACATTCTTCAAATTAATAAAATTGAAGCCAATAAAGTCGATGTTGAACCTGAACCTTTTAATTTAAAGAAAAAAATAAATAACATTATTATGGCTCTGAATAATCAGGCTCAGGATAATAATGTTAAAATTCATCTGGAATATGATGCTTCAATTGGCGAAAACTTTATTGCCGATCAAATTAAAATTTCTCAGATATTAATTAACCTTATTGGTAACTCTATAAAGTTTACCAAAAATGGAGACATCTGGATAAGAATCTATAAAATAGAAGAAAAAGGAAATATTTATACCCTTCGATTTGAAGTTGAAGATAATGGAATAGGTATCAGTCAAGAGAAACAAGACCACATGTTTGAAAGTTTCTCACAAGGATCGATTCAAATTAACCGAAAATATGGCGGTACAGGTCTTGGCCTATCCATTGTAAAAGGACTAATTGGTATTCTAAACGGGAAAATTTACGTAAAAAGTGAACTAGGAAAAGGCACGACGTTCTATTTTGAAATTCCTTTAGAACACACTTCTAATCAGGAAAGTATTGAAAACAAACCAATTTATTTTGGCGGCAATCCAGACGACATTGATTTAGAAAATGTAAAAGTATTGGTGGTTGAAGACAATAAAATCAACCAGATGATTACCAAAAAAATACTAACCAAAATGAACCTTAATTGCGAAATCGTTGATAATGGTGAAGATGCAGTTAATAATATTAAAAATAAAAAATACGATATTGTTTTAATGGATATTCATATGCCAGGTATTAGTGGTATAGAAGCTACAAAGCGCGTTCGTACTTTTGACAAGGAATTAACCATATTTGCGCTTACAGCTGTTACTATTGAAGATAAAATGCAGGAATTTGAAGATGCTGGTTTTACCGATATTATTCCTAAACCATTTAAGCAAGAAGAATTCGAAAAGAAACTATACAATGCGCTAAAAAATAAACGAAGTAACTGGACTACAACTTAAGTCTTTACAAACGATTTTATTAGAGCATTAAATCTTTCGGGATCATTCAGAACTACTGTTATGGGTAAATAAAATAATTTCCCTTTTAAAACTTCATATTGCTTTAAACGCATATAATCTTTCTCGGTTGTTAATATTAACGATTTCGTACTTAATAATAATACGTCCTGATCGGTAAAATTATAATGATCGTCGTAATTCAGGTGTTCAAAATTTAATTGGTTGCCCTTTAGGTAATTCACCATGCTGTTGGGATTGGCTATTCCTGTTACCAAACAAAAATCATTTAAAGATGTTAATTTTAGTTTTCCATCATGAGCGTATACGTTTGAATCGTATTGTATCGAACTAAAAAACACCTGCTGATAATCTTCGGGCGCAATAGCATCTAATATTTTCGATTTTTCATGGTCCTGTATCTCTTCAGGACATTTAGTAACAATTATAACATCTGCACGTTTAGCCCCTAACCTAGGCTCTCGTAAATTGCCAGTAGGCAATAAAATATCTTTAGTATATAAATTATTGTAAGCTGATAATAAAATATTAAATCCCGCCTTTACCTTTCTATGTTGAAAAGCGTCATCCAATAAAATTACTTCGGGTGGCATTTCTAGATTCATTAAATTAGCAATTCCTTGACGCCTATTGGCATCAACAGCTACAGTAATATCGTGTCCAAATTTATTGTAAAACTGAAAGGGTTCATCGCCTAATGTCTCTACAATAGACTGTTCATCACCAATTCGAAAACCTGAAGTTTTACGTTTGTAACCTCGGCTTAATGTCGCTACTTTATAATCATTTTTAAGTAGCTTTATTAAATATTCTATCATAGGTGTTTTACCTGTTCCGCCAACGTTTAAATTTCCAACACAAATGACCGGGAAGTTATATGACGTCGATTTCAATACACCATAATCATACAAAGCATTTCGTAGGCGAGTAATTAAAAAATAAACAGGAACAAAAGGAAAACATATCTTTCTAATAATCTTCATCGAGCCTCAAACTTGTAATTTCTTTTAAAGTGCAAGATAATCAATATTTATCTCATTTAATTAACTATACTCATTCTAAAACTTGACATTTCCTTACTTGAGAAAACATAAAATTTTATCTTTGGTATAAACAAACCGAATTCATGATTATTCAAGATATTATTAACCACCTTGAAAGCCTTGCTCCTTTAGCTTACGCTGAAGATTTTGATAACGTAGGTCTTCTTGTTGGCGATAAAAACGCTAAAGTAACTGGTGTTCTGGTTACTTTAGACACCTTAGAAACTGTTGTCGATGAAGCGATTACAAACGATTGTAATTTAATTGTTACCTTTCATCCTATAATCTTTAAAGGCCTAAAAAAAATAACTGGAAAAACTTATGTGGAACGCGTAGTATTAAAAGCAATTAAACATGATATTGCCATTTATACCATACATACAGCACTAGATAATGCATTTCAAGGTGTTAACGACATGATTTGCAACCAATTAAAGCTCAGTAATAAAAAAGTTTTAATTCCTCAAACACAAACCATAAAAAAACTAACCACGTATGTACCTAGTAACGAAGCAGAACAATTAAGGATTGCTTTATTTGAAGCCGGTGCTGGCACTATTGGGAATTACGATAATTGCAGCTTTAACGTGGAAGGTTATGGTACGTTTAATGCTAACGAAAACGCAAATCCAAGTATTGGCGAGCGCGGAACAACTCATACGGAATCTGAAACTAAGATTACGGTTACCTTTCCGAGACATTTAGAATCTCAAATTTTAAAAACATTGTTTGAAACGCATTCTTACGAAGAAGTCGCCTTCGAAGTCATTACCATTGAAAACAAAAACCAGCATATTGGCATAGGAATGGTGGGTGAACTGAAGGATTCTATGACTGAAAAAGACTTCCTTTCGTACGTAAAAGACCAAATGAATACCCAATGTATTCGACATTCAGCCCTTTTAAACAAAAAAATAAAAAAAATAGCAGTACTTGGCGGCTCAGGTAGTTTTGCTATTGGTGCGGCCAAAGCAGCTGGCGCAGATGCATTTATCACTGCCGATTTAAAATATCACGATTTTTTTACTGCTGAAAATAACATTCTACTAACCGATATAGGCCACTACGAAAGTGAGCAATTCACAAAAAACGGATTAGTAGCGCATCTTACAAAAAAATTTACTAATTTTGCAATCATTTTATCAAAGACAAATACCAATCCTGTTAAGTATTTTTAAAGTATGGCTAAAAATAAAGAAGTAACTGTTGAAGAGCGCTTAAGAGCTTTATACGATTTACAACTCATCGATTCTCGTATAGATGAAATTAGAAATGTTCGAGGAGAACTTCCTTTAGAAGTTCGCGATTTAGAAGACGAAGTTGCTGGATTAAACATCAGATTAGACAAATTAGTTTCAAGTTTAGAAGTCATCGACAACGATATCGCATCTAGAAAGAATCTTATTGAAGAAGCTAAAGCTTTAATTAAAAAGTATACTGAGCAGCAAAAAAATGTTAGAAATAACAGAGAATACAACTCGTTAACTAAAGAAGTTGAATTCCAAGAATTAGAAATTCAGTTGGCTGAAAAACACATCAAAGAGTTTAAAGCACAAATTGAGCAGAAAAAAGAAGTTATTGCTGAAACCAAAGAACGTCTAAAAGAGCGTGAAACGCACCTTAAACACAAAAAAGGAGAATTAAACGACATTTTAGCCGAAACTGAAAAAGAAGAGCAAGCGTTAATTGAAAAGTCGGATGACTACAAAAATCAAATTGAAGAACGTTTAGTTTCTGCTTATACACGAATCCGAAAAAATGTGAAAAATGGATTAGCTGTTGTACCTATTGAAAGAGGTGCTTCCGGAGGTTCATTCTTTACTATTCCTCCTCAGGTTCAAGTAGAAATTGCATCACGCAAAAAAATCATTACTGATGAACACAGTGGACGTATTTTAGTGGATGCACAATTAGCTGAAGAACAAAAAGAAAAAATGGAAAAGTTGTTTGCTAAATTAAGCTAAGAACAACCAACCGTTAATAATATAAAAGCCTTTACATTTTTAGTGTAAAGGCTTTTTTTTTATAAATAAATTATTGAATTACCTTTAAGGATTGTATGCTTATTACGTCTAAACCCAAAATAAAACTACTTTTACACTTATGAAACAACTTGTTTTAGCATTTTCGTTAACACTTATGTTTAATTGTCATAATAAGGCTCAAAATTCTGAAAAGCAAGAAGCGATAAAAAACAGTTCGCCTATTGAAGTACCAATACAAAACGGAAAAGCACGAGCATATTTCGCCAGTGGCTGTTTTTGGTGTGTTGAAGCCATTTATGAAAGCGTAAAAGGCGTTGATGAAGTTATTAGTGGCTATTCGGGCGGACACACCAGCAACCCAACCTACGAAGCCAGTAACACAGGAAAAACAGGACATGCCGAATCTGTTGAAGTTATTTACGACCCAAAAATTGTAAGCTTTGAAACGCTTGTGGATGTTTATTTTGGTTCTCAAAATGTCACCCAGATTAATGGCCAAGGTAATGATATAGGTTCGCAGTACAGATCTATTATTTTTTATCAGAACGATACACAAAAACAAATCATAATGGAGAAAAAAGCGGCTTTAGCAAAACAATTAAACGCTAAAATTGCTGCCGAAGTTTATCCGTTTCAAAAATTTTGGAAGGCCGAGGATTATCACCAAAACTACGAACGCCTCCACCCCAACAATCCTTATGTTAAAAATGTATCCATACCAAGGCTAAATCGATTTAAAGCTAAATTTCCAGAATTATTAAAAACCGCTAAATAAAAGCTTAGTGTTTCATTTTTAAATCCGACACAAAACTATAACTTTATTTTCCTAGCCTTTTGTATATTGCCTTGTCTACTTTTAATAGAATTGATTCTTTTAATAACAGATTTTAGGACAGAATAACCATAACCCAAATAAATTGATGTCTTTATATTTAACGAACAGGGATATCAAAATAATTCACTCAAGCCAAAACATGTTAAAAAGCTTACCTCTACTATTTTTTTTATTATTTTTTTCATTAAACGCAGTTTCTCAAAACGCTAAAAACAATAGAATATATGAAGTTTGGGATAGCCAACCCGCTCCAAACAGAGGTAAAGACTATTCAGTTACTGTGGCACGTGGTTTTCCGTTTGACCGCGATTGGGAAACCTATTCCTACCCTATTGGAAATGGCTATATGGGAGCTAATATTTTTGGACGTACCGATACTGAACGTATTCAAATTACCGAAAAAACTCTAACAAATGGTGCGCCTTACGGTACAGGTGGAATGACAAATTTCGCCGAAATATTTTTACAATTCAATCATTACAATATTTCCAACTATAAACGTTCCATTAATTTAAATGACGGGACTGCTTATGTGAGTTATGACCACAAAGACGTGACATATACCAGAGAATATTTCGCAAGCTACCCAGACAACATCATAGCCATTAGGTTAAGCGCCAATAAATCTTCCAAAATATCATTAACTGTTCGCGCCGAAATACCCTATTTAAGAGGAAAAGACGAATTAAACAATTCTCGCGGTACGATAACGAAAATAGCCAAGTCTGGAAAAATTAACACCTCTGAAAACCAAATTACATTATCGGGATCTATACCTTCATTCAGTTTAAATTATGAGGGACAAATAAAAATAATTAACGACGGCGGACAACTTTTATCTAACTCGGAAAATGGAACTAAAGACATTAGTATTGTTGACGCTAATACAGTTACCATTTTAATCGCAACAAGTACCAATTATAAATTAAATAAGAATATCTTTCTTCAGGATTCTACACAATTGAAATTAGATCCTAAAGTTTTTCCGCACGATAAGGTATCTAAAATCATAAAAGAGGCTTCATCTAAAACCTATCAAGAATTAAAAGAAACTCATTTAAAGGATTACCAAAACTTATTTTCCAGAGTTCAACTAAAATTAACTAAAAATCAATCAACCGAAACAACTAGTAGCCTTGTTGAAAATTATAAAGACAATGCTACTAATCCTTATTTAGAAGAACTTATGTTTCATTTCGGCAGGTATTTGTTAATCGCCAGTTCCAGAAAAGGAACACTACCATGTGGATTACAAGGCACATGGAGCCAATACCATGTCACACCATGGTCTGGAGGCTACTGGCACAACATTAACATCCAGATGAACTATTGGGGCGCCTTTAATGCAAATTTAGCCGAGACATTTCTGCCTTACGAGCAGTATTTTGAGGCTTACTTACCGAAGGCCTTTGAAAATGGCAGCACTTATATTAAAACATATTATCCAGAAAAATTTAACGAGAATCCACATAAAAATGGCTGGTGTATAGGAACAGGGGCAAATGCCTATAGCATAGGAGTTCCTGGTGGACATTCCGGTCCTGGTACTGGCGGTTTTACAACTAAACTATTTTGGGATCGATTTGAATACACGCAAGACACTACTTATCTCAAAAACATAGCCTACCCTGCCCTATTAGGGATGAGCACATTTTTATCTAAAACTCTTGAACCAAAACAAGAAGGCATCCTTTTGGTAGACCGCTCTTTCTCGCCCGAACAAATTCATAATGGCAAATATTATGAAACCAAAGGGAGTACCTTCGATCAAGGTTTTGTTTGGGAAACCTATAACGACTTGCTAAAAAGTGCTAAAATACTAGATTTAAACACCACATTTCTAAACCGCGTTAAAAAACAAATTAAAAAATTAGATCCTATTCTTATTGGAGAATCAGGACAAATTAAAGAATTTCGTGAAGAAAAAACATACGGAGAAATTGGTGACCCGAAACACCGTCATATTTCGCATTTATGCACCATATTTCCTGGTACTTTAATTAATTCCAACCATCCTGACTGGATGAAAGCAGCAAGTACAGTTCTTAATTACAGAGGAAACGAAACTACAGGATGGGCCATGGCCCATAGGATGAATATATACGCCAGAACAAAGGAGGCTGAAAAGGCTCACGACGTATATTCTAAATTTTTGAGAGAACGTACCAATCCAAACTTATGGACGAAACATCCACCTTTTCAAATAGACGGAAATTTAGGCACCATGGCGGGGGTAGCCGAAATGCTTATTCAAAGTCATGAAGGATTAATAGAACTTTTACCCGCACTACCGAAAGCATGGAAAAACGGATCTTTTAAAGGCCTAATGGCGAGAGGTAATTTTGAAATTGATTTAAAATGGACAAATGGCGAAGTTACTTACACCTCTGTTTTATCTAAAATTGGAGGAACATGCCGTGTTAAATATAAAAACATTAATCGCGTTAAAATAAAGGACAAATCTGGTAAAATTGTACCTATTAAACAACTGAGTGATGATGTTATTTCATTTAACACTAAAGCGCTAAGCAAATACATTATTAACTTTTAAAAGTCAACTTTATAAGGCATACAGTCAAACTTTAAACGGAATACTACATAATTTTATTTTTTAAGTTTCGACTTGAATATCATCCTTTAAAATCTTCTTTTACATGCGTACCATCGCAGTAAGGTTTATTATCAGATTGACCACACCGACAAAATGCTGTAGTTCTGTTTTTTACTTCTTCATGCCCATCTTTGTGTGTTATCTTTAGGGTACCATAAACCAATAAAGGCCCATTTTCTAAAACTTCAACTTTAGTTTCTAAAACCTCTGCTGATTTATCTTTTTCATCATTCATATAAAAACTTAATGCACCTGATGGACAAGCTTTTACCTGATTTATCAACACATCTGTTTCTGCTGCATTAATATTAATCCATGGTCGTACACGTGGTTGAAACACCTGAGGAAGCCCCTTAGCACAAATTCCTGAATGTATGCATTTTACAGGTTCCCAAACAATAGTAACCTCTCCATTTGTATATTCTTTTATCTTGCTCATTGTTAAGTTCTTTTTTTAAATATACAAAAAATCGATATGGAAACCATTTGAATTTATTAAGTTATTCCTAACTTTAGATGAATAAATTTTATTCTAATTTCAAAAGAAAATATTGTGTTTGAATATCAATTAGGGATTGATTTTGCTAAAACTTTAGATAAAAATGACCCCTTGGCTCTTTATCGAAATCAGTTTCACATACCAAAGGATGATACCGGAAATGACTTGATTTACCTTTGCGGAAACTCATTAGGCTTACAACCAAAAACAACAAAACAATACGTGAACCAAGAGCTTGAAGATTGGGCAACATTAGGTGTTGAAGGTCATACCGAAGCGAGACACCCTTGGTTACCATATCATGAGTTTTTAACAGAAAGTATGGCAAAAGTTGTTGGGGCTAAACCCATAGAAGTAGTGGTTATGAATACCTTAACGGCTAATCTGCATTTTATGATGGTGTCGTTTTACCAACCTACACCTCAACGCTATAAAATACTGATAGAAGCCGATGCTTTTCCTTCTGATAAATACGCCGTAGAATCGCAATTGCGCCATCATGGCTACGACGATAAAGAAGCTGTAATTTTGTGGAAAGCAAGAAAAGGCGAAGAGCTATTGCGTTACGAAGATTTGGAACAAATTTTAGAAAACCATGGACATGAAATAGCCTTAATCATGATTGGTGGAGTTAATTATTACACAGGGCAATATTTCAATTTAAAACAAATTACAAACCTAGGCCATAAATATGGGTGCAAAGTCGGTTTCGATTGTGCTCATGGTGCTGGAAATGTAGCCTTGAATTTACATGATTCGGGCGCCGATTTTGCCGTATGGTGTACTTATAAATATTTAAATTCTGGCCCCGGCAGCTTGGCAGGGGCTTTTGTTCACGAACGCCATGCTCATAGTAAAACTCTTAATCGTTTTACGGGTTGGTGGAGCCATAACAAGCAAACACGTTTTAAAATGCGCGATGCATTCGACCAACTCCCTGGTGCCGAGGGCTGGCAGTTAAGCAATCCTCCTATTTTATCTATGGCTGCCATACGTGCCTCTTTAGATATGTTCAATCAAGTTGGTATCGAAAAACTCATTGAAAAATCAAAAATGCTTACAGGGTATTTTGAATTTTTAATTAATGCATTAAAAAACGAACATATTAAAATTATAACACCAAAAAACCAGGAGGAGCGGGGATGCCAATTATCAATACAAGTTAAAACTGCCGATAGATCATTACATGAAAAATTAACTAACGCTGGTATTATTTGCGATTGGCGTGAGCCCGATGTTATTCGCTGCGCACCTGCGCCGCTTTACAATACTTACCAGGATGTTTATAATATGGTAGAAAAACTTAAAAACATTTTAAATGAATAACTCCCAAACCATACAAATTATTGGTGCGGGGCTCTGTGGCTCGCTCTTAGCTTTACGATTGGGACAACGTGGTTTTAATGTTGAAGTATTCGAAAAACGCCCTGATTTAAGAAAAGTAGACCTTAGTGCTGGACGCTCCATTAATTTAGCCTTTTCAAACCGAGGCATTAAAGCCATGAATCTAGTCGGCTTACAGCATAAAGTAAAACCACTCTGCATCCCAATGTACGGCCGCATGTTACACGATTTAGAAGGCAACACCACACTCTCACCTTATAGTGGACGAGAAAATGAATATATCAATTCCATTTCCCGAAACGACTTAAACGCTTTGTTACTTGAGGAAGCCGAAGCCCTAGCAAATGTAACCATTCATTTTAATCATAAATGCACAGCTGTAGATTTTGAAAATACCTCATCTACCTTTTACAAATATGAAAACAAAACCGAATATTCAAGAAAAGCTGATGTTATTATTGGTACCGATGGGGCTGGTTCGGTACTTCGAAAAAGTTACTATTTGGGCAAGAAATTCTTATTTAGCTTTTCACAAGATTATTTGACTCATGGATACAAAGAATTAACGATTCTACCGAAAGAAAATGGAGATTATAAAACATTTAAAAATGCTTTGCATATTTGGGGCCGTGATGCCTTTATGCTAATTGCCCTACCTAATTTAGATGGCAGTTTTACGGTAACACTGTTTTTAAATTACGACGACGGCGAATACAATTTCAATAATTTAACTTCAGAAAATCAGGTCAGAGCATTCTTTTCAACCTACTTTAAAGATGCTTTAGAGCTCATGCCTAATCTGGTGGAGGACTTTTTTAAAAACCCAACTTCACCACTGGGAACCGTTAAATGCTCTCCATGGCATTATAAAGGCAATACCCTGCTTTTAGGCGATGCTGCACACGCCATTGTTCCGTTTTACGGACAAGGCATGAATGCTTCCTTTGAAGATATAACAGAATTTGACGCATTGTTAGATAAAGAATATAACAACTGGGAAAGCCTGTTTAAAGCTTTTGAAAGTTCAAGAAAAAAAGACACCGATGCCATTGCCGATTTAGCTATTGATAATTTCCACGAAATGAAAGGTCACGTTAATCAGGCTATATTCCGCGAAAAGCGTAACTTAGAAATGGCATTCGAAAAAACATTTCCAGACTTATATGCTTCAAAATATGCCTTGGTAACATTTAACGAAAATATAGGTTATAGACAAGCTATGTTACGGGGTCGTGCTCAAGATAAGGCCATACTCAATATGCTCGCCGATGGAGATATCACGATGCCACTCAATATTACAGACAGAACATGGCTTGAAGAAACACTTAAACAGGTACAAATTGAAACGGATAATATATTAGAAGAAGACCGAGTAGCTAAAAACATGCATCATTAAAATTAACACTATGGAAAACGAACATGTTACACCTCGAGGTGCCTATCCACATACAAAACGTGCAGGCGATTTTATTTTTGTTTCCGGAACCAGTTCGCGCCGTCCGGACAATTCGATTGCCGGTGTTGATATTATCGACAATATGGGCACAAAACAATTAAGTATTGAAACACAAACACGAGAAGTTCTAAAAAATATTGAAAGAAATTTAGCAAAGGAAGGTGCCTCCCTTCAAGATGTTGTAGATGTAACAACTTTTTTAGTTAATATGAATGATTTTGCTGGTTACAACCGCGCTTACGCAGAGTTTTTTAACACAGAAACCGGGCCAACAAGAACCACAGTTGCTGTGCATCAACTACCTCATCCCGATTTGGTTATAGAGATTAAAGTTATGGCGTATAAAAAATTATAATGCTTAAAGTACAAAACTATATAAACGGTAATTTTCACGACCCTCTGTCAGATGAATGGCTAGATAACTACTGCCCTTCCGATGGTAAAATTTATGGCATAACACCAAATTCATCTCGAGAGGATGTTGAAAACGCTTATATAGCGGCGCAATCCGCCTTCCCGGTTTGGTCTCAAACTACGTTAGAAAAGCGAAGTCAGATTTTACTAAAGATTTCAGAATTATTAGAAAATAATTTACAAGAATTTGCAGCAGCCGAAAGTAAAGATAACGGCAAGCCTATCCATGTTGCAAAAAGTATTGATATCCCTCGTGCAGCAAGTAACTTTCGCTTTTTTGCACATGCTATTACGCAATTTTCAAGTGAAAGTCATCATACAACTGGCGAAAACGCGATTAATTTCACATTGCGACAACCACTTGGTGTAGTGGGCTGTATTTCACCGTGGAATCTTCCGCTCTATTTATTTACATGGAAAATTGCTCCTGCCATTGCTGCTGGTAATTGCGTAGTTGCAAAACCCAGTGAAATCACACCAGCAACTGCTTTTTTGTTAGGTAAACTATGCAACCAAGCTGGACTACCCAAAGGCGTCTTAAACATCGTTCATGGTTTAGGGAAAACAACCGGACAAGCCATTATTAAGCATCCAGACATTAAAGCCATCTCATTTACGGGAGGCACCAAGACAGGAACCCATATAGCAAGCGTGGCCGGCCCCATGTTTAAAAAAATGTCGTTAGAACTCGGTGGTAAAAATCCTAATATCATCTTTGCCGATTGCGATTATAATAACATGCTTGAAACTACAGTCAAGTCTTCATTTGCAAATCAAGGACAAATATGTTTATGCGGCAGTCGAATTTTTGTTGAAGCCAGTATTTACGAAAAATTTAAGGAGGATTTTGTAAATAAAGTCAAAAAATTAAAAATAGGACATCCTTCCAATAATGAAACTGATATTGGTGCCATCGTGTCTAAATCTCATTTAAATAAAATTTTAAGCTATATTGATTTCGCCAAAAAAAATCATAACATTTTATCTGGTGGTCATGTCGTATCTATTAAAAATTATGAAAACGGTTACTACATGGAACCAACAATTATAGAAGTAAACAGTAATGACTGCGACTTAAATCAGGAAGAGATTTTTGGCCCTGTAGTTACCATTATACCATTTGAAAAAGAAGATGAGGTACTTCAAATGGCGAACCAGGTAAAATATGGCTTATCAGCCACCATCTGGACCAACGATTTAACACGAAGCATGCGTTTAAGTCACCAAATAGAGGCTGGAGTCGTTTGGGTAAACACATGGATGTTACGCGATTTACGCACACCTTTTGGAGGCACAAAAGCATCAGGTGTTGGTCGCGAGGGCGGATTCGAAGCCCTGCGATTTTTTACTCAATCTAAAAATGTATGTATAAAATATTGACATAAATAGAGACTTTTAACCAGTTTTACATCCAAATAACTAACTTAAAAAGATCCCTGTTAGCACAGGAAAGCCTATGAATTTAAACTTAAAAAACAAATATGCTTTAGTATGCGGTAGTACTGCAGGAATAGGAAAGGCCACCGCTTTGGCTTTAGCCGAAGAAGGTGCTACTGTAACTTTAGTTGCCAGAAATAGAGAAAAACTAAAACAAGTAATTAGCGAATTACCTCAGGATAACAAACACGATTTTATAGTTGCCGATTTCTCAAACCCCAGAGACTTACAAGAACAGGTTATTAAATACATTGAAAATCATCATGGGTTTCATATTTTAATTAATAATACTGGAGGCCCCCGAAGTGGTGAAATAATAAATGCAAGCTTAGATGAATTTGAAAACGCTTTTATTCAGCATGTAAAATGCAATCATGTTTTAGCACAATCTACAATTCCGTTTATGAAAGAAGCCGGTTTTGGTCGTATTGTAAACATCATATCTACGTCGGTCAAAGAACCAATTCCTGGGCTTGGCGTGAGTAACACTATACGTGGCGCTGTTGGAAACTGGAGTAAAACGTTGGCAGCAGAAGTTGCTGCTTTTGGTATTACCGTAAACAATGTATTACCTGGTTTTACGGAAACCGAAAGACTTAATGAAATCATTCAAATAAAGGCAAAAAATGAAGAACGCAGTTTTGAGGACATGGCTGAAATAATGAAAAATTACACCCCTGCCAAACGTTTTGCAAAACCCGAAGAAACGGCCAACGCCATTGTATTTTTAGCTAGTGAAGCGGCAAGTTATATTAATGGTATCAATGTGCCTGTAGATGGTGGACGAACAAAAAGTTTGTAACTTTAATAACAAATAATCGCGTTAAGGATTGAGGTTTTGTTGGAGCTCCTTGCAAAGAGCGACTACCGAAAGCCTGCCCGAAAGGGAACGCCAAAAATAAATAATAATGAGCAAATTAGTTTCTCCTTTAAATTTTAAAGACTGGATTGAAGACAACCGACACCTGCTAAAACCGCCTGTTGGTAATAAAGTGGTTTGGAAAGATGGCGATTTTATTGTCATGGTTGTTGGCGGACCAAACAGCAGAAAAGATTACCACTATAATGAAACTCCAGAGTTTTTCTATCAAATTGAAGGTGATATTGTGTTGAAAATTATAGATAACGGAACGCCTAAAGATGTCCACATAAAGGAAGGCGACATCTATTTATTACCTCCTAAAGTTCCACATTCACCTCAGCGCGGTGCAAATACTGTAGGTTTGGTTATCGAATACAAGCGGCCAGAAGGCATGAAAGATGCCCTGCTTTGGTTTTGCGAAAACTGCACGACCAAACTTTATGAGGAAGATTTTGCATTAGAAAATATTGAAACTGATATGCCTAAAATATTCGACAAATATTACGGAGATCTTGAAAAACGTACTTGCCCAAATTGTGGCAAAACGATGGCCCCTCCAAAAAAGGTAAAGATTGACCAATAAAGCTTAATACATTGAAATTTTTGAATCTTTAAATATTCAATTGTGAACAACAAAAAAAGCAAACTTCGAATAAACGGACACTCCCACTTACTTCCTTACCCTGAGGAAATACCAGATTTTATGCGCAAAAAAGGCATTTTTTGGGTGGATAAAGACCGAAAATTTATGCTACAAAAAGATTGGAAACGCCCGGTAACAGATTCCAGTTTCTTTCTACATGAAAAACTGGAGTGGATGGAGCGTTTTAATATCGATCATGCCGTGGTTTTAAACCTATCACAACTTTATGGTAACGGTTTACGGGTTGAAGAAATGAAACAAGCCCTGCGTTTTCAAAATGATTTTAATGCGCGTATTCAGCATCAGCACCCAAGTAAATTTACTTGTGGTTTTGTTGTACATCCTGGTTTTGTGCGCAGTGCGTGTTGGGAAATTGAACGTTGTGTAGAAGAAAACGGCATGAATTTATTGTGCTTACCAACCCATTACATGGACACCATTGGAACCTGGCGTTGCATTTTTGATGAAGAAAACGAACCCATTTTCGAACTCGCCAACAAATATAATCTTGCTGTTGAAATTCATCCGTACGACGGTGAAAAATTTATAAAACTGGAAAACACCTCATGGCGTTTTCACCTCATCTGGATGTTAGCGCAATGCGCCGATGCTTATCATTTTTTAACCTTGAATGGGTATCAGGAAAAATACCCAAATATGCGTACCTGTTTTGCTCATGGTGGACAGTTAGCTCAAATTAACTTAGGGCGACGTATTCAAGGCTTTGATGGCAGACCAGATTTGTTTGAAGGCAAGCACCACCCCAGAAAGGCTGTGGGGCATAAAAACATCTTTTTCGATACTCTGGTACACGATACTGGTTCGTTGGAATTACTGATTAAAAACCAAGGCGTTAATCAGGTGCTTATGGGCCTGGATGACCCATACCCTCTTGGAGAAATGGAAAGTATTAAGCAATCTTCGTACCCTGGTAAAATATTAGACTTAGCGATAGAACGAAAAATTATTTCGGAGCACGACCGAGATGCGATTTGGCAAAACAATGTAATTCAATGGTTACATGGTGACGACGAGGTTGCAAAGCAAAAATTACTTGAACGTATTTTAGCATAACTACAAAAGGCTGGTTTTAACCAGCCTTTTGTCATTCTTAATTACAATGTAACCTTATTTTAAATATTTCTCAAACAGTGGTTTTACCGTGTTTGGCATTCTTAAATCACTGGTATTACGCTTAACAATATTACCTTCCTTATCAATTAATAAATAATGAGGTATTCCAGTGATATTGAATTTCGATTTTAAATAATTCCATTCGTCTGTAGAGACGCGGTAATGTTCTCCTTTTATATTTGGAATCATGTTGTTATAAGTATTCTTTGGAGAAGAGGGATCGGTGATATAAACAAAAACCACATCTTTATCTTTCAATTCTTCTTTTAAGGGTTTGATTCGCTCCATGCCCGAACGACAAGGTCCGCACCAGGTGGCCCAAAAATCAACAAACACCACTTTACCTTTGTATTTTGAAATAATGGCATCGAATACTTTATCGGCTTCGGTATTCGGAACTTCGTTATTTACATAATCGGTTTTCATTTTATTAGCTTCAATTTTAGCTTTTAAAGCTTCATTTTCGATTGTAAAAACGGTTTTAATAAAAGAATCTTCCACAAAACTTTCGGCTTCTGTTATTTCTTCTTCTGATAACGGCATATAATTACGACTTAAACTTCCAAGTATTACCTGAGCAACCATAACGTCGGCACTAAAATTAGAACCAAAATTTTCCTTTATGTTTTGTAAATTTTGATTACGGATTTCCTTTTGAACATAGTTATCTGAATAGGGCTTATATTTTTTTAAAAAATCTGTATTTTGTTTATTTCTTGCTTCTGTATAAAAGGTCTTAGCCTTTTGACGTTCATCTTCTGTTAATAAATCTTTACTGGCCATTTGCACCGCTATCTCTTCTTCTGTAAATTCTACATTTACGCCTTCAGATTTCCCAAAAGATTGAATAATATCGAAATCTAAAGGGGTTTTAAATACTTCCTTTCTTTTTTCTGGTGACAGCTTATTATAAATCGCGCCCAGCTTCATGGAGTAACTTCTAAGTATATCCTTATTAGAATTATTAAATTCTTCTTGCTTCTTAATAGCAGATGCATAATCCTTTTTAAAATTAATTTGCTCTAAAAGTAACGCTTCTTCGGCTGGGGTTAATAAGACACCTTGAGCTTTTAATATGACTCCTAATTCCTCTACGTCAGGATGCTTTACACTCATTTCTTTTCTTAAAAATCTTAAAAATCGTAATCGGTTTATGAATGTCGTATAACTACTTGTTAGTATAGCTTGCTTATTATTTAAAACTTCTGGCGTAATAAAATCAATATATTCCTTATTCATCGCTGAAGCTTCGTTGTAAGGTGTATTTCTAAACATATCATAACTTAAAGCCACTTCATAAAACCTATAATCTAATTTAAGTTTCATTAAATTATAAGCTGTTTCGCTCAAAAATTGCGTTTTATAAACACTATCCAACTGTTTTTTTTGATTTTCAATAACGTTATGGCATGCCTCTTTGTACTCGTTAAGGTTTAACTGGTCTGCCTGCTTTTGAAGACTTGCCATTTCTCGAGTGAAAACTAAAAAGCTTAAACTTGAAAAATCGGTATTTAATTGTGCTAAATCGCCCATAAAAAAGCCCTCGCCTTTTTTGCCACTATGAACGAGTTGCCATGTTTCTTTACCGGGTTCAATAAAAATAGCATTATAATACTGTGGTAAACTCACATAAACCATTTGTAAATGATAACTAGGGAAACTAACGGAAAAACTACCATCGTCGTTAATATTTATGAGATAAGAATCCTGTTTTCCTGTAAACACATTATTTACAGATACAGTTCCGGTTTGTCCTTTACTCTTATCGAAATTTCTAATGATTCCAGAATAAGTGGCTATACCCTGCTTTAATATATTTTCTGAAATATTGGTTTCTTGAACCCCCGATTTAAATTCCGGATTATTAATTTTTGTTAAGCTGCAGGTTATTAAATTCTTTTTATCGGTTCCAAAACTTACGATACCGTCGGGTTGCATTTCGGCATATATTGTTTTCTCCGCTCCATTCTTTTCTAAAGTCAACACATACCTTTTGCCTTTATGTTTAACTTTTTTATAGTTCCAAATGGCTTTATCGATTATAGCGTGATTGTAGTAAAGACTGTGAGACCACAAATTAGAGCCATCGGCTTTAAGCCAGTTTCCTCTTAATTCTGTTGGAACAATAGAATTAACAACAGCTTCTGGATTATCTGTTAATTCATTTGGATAATCAGGGTGCGATTTAAAGTAACTACCACCACCAGCTACATGACGTATCAAAAAAATATAATCTTTATTACAAACCCTAAGATGAAATATATCGTAATCCTCACCATGCTTTACTAAAAACCGATAGGTAGAAAACTTGCCTTCTCCATAATAAAATACACTTTCAATGTTATAATTTTTACCTGCATACCATATAGAATTGTTTTCTATATTGAACGTAAGTGCGTTATGGTTATTGGTAGCATACCATTTTTTCTTTAAATCCTCAGAAATTTCATGAATTGAAATATATTTACCTGTTTGGCTGTTTTCTTGTTTTGTGTAAATTATCGCGGGACGATTTAAAAATTTTAATCTTATAGAATCCTTACTTAAAATTTCTAAATTATAAGTTCCTTGTAAATCTGGCCCATTTATTTCAGGTTTTACTTCATAAACAGCACTGCTAATTTTACTAACAGTTTGATATTTACAAGCTCGAAAGCCATACTCTATAAATTCTGGGTTTATAAGTAGTTCATTATACGATCTTCGGTCCCCTGAAAGATTACTCCACTCTCCATATAAATAATCAGGTAATTTTGTTCTTTCTTGATTTTGAGAAAACCCAAAATTTGTAAAACATATTAGTAAAAGACATAATACGTTTGTTCTGCTAAAAGTTTGTTGCATTTATTATTATATTGATTTATACTTATTATTAATTACAAAAACGTACAAGATATATTTTTTGTAGTAAAAAACAACTAGTTTTCTATCCAGTTCTTAATATTTTGTAAATAACTTCTTCCAGAAGTTATTTGTGTAGTTGATTTATTTACTAGTTTAATAGTATACCGACTGTTAAAATACTTTTGAATTTCTTGGACATATTCGGTATTGATGATAATACCCCGATGAACACGTAAAAAATAATCCGGCAATTTTTCTTCCAGTTTTAACAAAGATTGTTCGGTTAAAAACTTTCCTTTTGAAGTATACACCTGTACGTAGCGCTCGTCGGATTCGAAATAGGTAACATCTTCTAATTTTATAAACACCAACTTATCATCTTTTTTCACAGTGATAGACGTCATGACTTTTTCGTCTTTCTTGTCGGTTAAAGTTTTAACCAGTTCTAAAAGTCTATGAGTGTCATTGGGTGTTCCTTTAAACCGTTTTAGTTTTTCAATCGTTTTATCTAAACGTTCCAGACGCACTGGTTTTACCAAATAATCGACACTATTGGTTTCAAACGCCTGAAGCGAATATTGGTCGTAAGCTGTACAAAAAACCACCATGGGCATATGCGCAAGATTTTCTAACAGTTGGAATCCGGTTAAACCTGGCATTTCAATATCTAAAAAGATTAAATCTGGTTTTAAGGTATCTATTAGCTCCTGCGCTTCAATTCCAGATGAAGCTTCGGCAATAATTTCGATAGCGTTTGAAAAGTTTGACAACAACTTTTTTAATCGGATTCTTGCTGGTGGTTCGTCGTCTATAATTATGGTTCTAAACATGCTATTCATCATTTAAATCCTTTTGTTTAATGGTTATGCTAATGTGCTTTTCCGGAGTATTGTTCCAACTTAACTGGGCTTTATTGCCATAACTGAGTTCCAGCAAATCGTAAACCGATTGCAAGCCGTGACCACTAACCAATCCTTCTGGAAACTCAGGGCCGTTATCAGTTACTTTTATAATGATTTGATGATTTTCTTTTTTTATGGACAATCCAATGCAAGCCTTTTTCTGAACTTTAGATGCGCCATGTTTTACGGCATTTTCAATTAAAGGTTGAATCAAAAATCTTGGTATTTGAAAACCTTTTAAACGTTCGTCGCATTCAATTTTGAATTGAAGTCGGTCACCAAACCGAATTTGCTCCACTTCCAGATAATTATTAACCATTTCCAGTTCGTCTTTAATGGTGCTAAACTTTTCACCTTTTCGGTTTATGGTGTATTTAAATAAATCGGAAAGCGCCAATGCCATATGTTCGGTTTTTTCACCATCTACGGTTGCCAATCCGGCAATAGAGTTTAATGCATTGTATAAAAAATGCGGATTGATTTGCGAGTGTAACAATTTTACCTGTGCGTTTGCATTGAGTTCCCTTAACTTAGTTAACTCTAGATCTTTTTGTTTGACTAAGTTTTCTGAGAAGTGATTGAGGTAGATTAATAGTCCTCGGCCTAAGGCCAAAATAATGGTTAATATAAATGTTGGTAAATAAAACTCTACAAAACCATCACTTACATCACCATCTAAACCCTTAATTATCAACACTATTCCAATTGGTATATTGAAAACCACTAACGTTAATATCACCTTGAAAATCAATTTCATGGTAAAAAATTCCATTTTATCAATCATGAACTTTTCAATGATTCTAAAAACTAACGCACTAAATAAGGCAAATAGAATTGTAAAAAGCCATACATATGCAAATTTTTCAAGTGAAGGTAAATCATTCCTAATTTGAGTTAAAGTATGTAAAATAACAACAACATCCACATAACATAAAAGTACAACCGTTATGGGAATTAGATAGTCTAAATATTGGTATTTAAACTTGTCTTTTTTATAAAAACTAACATACATAAGAAAAATAAAAACCGAAAAAACTATGATTGCAGCCCAAACTTTCTTAGCTGTAAAATCCTTATTTATAAAATTATTAGCATAACGCCATGTATATCTCGATTTCAAATAGTCTTTAAACTGTTTTATAAAATCATCCTCATATAGCTTATTTAATAAAAATTTATCTTCTTCAGTAAATACAGCTGTTTCTGGTATATAAGACTGTCTATAAAAAACTCCTGTTATGTCGTTTTCTTTATATTCTGCATCATCATGAGGGTAAACATAACACAATGTTCTAAGCATCTCATATTTAATATACTTCTCTCTTTTCTCTTTTGGTAATTCGTCTTTTAAATTAAACCATACCATATTAGGAAAATAAATATAATGCTCCATTCTTAATGGATTTGTTCGCTCGATACTACTACCATCATCAAATACGGTTGTTATTCTTTCCCTATAATTTATCTTGTCATCATTATTACCTCCAAATCGTAATCGAACTGTAATTAAATTTAATTTGTTAAAAGGGATATTTTTTCCTAAAAACTCTTTGTTTCTGTTTTTAGATTTAAAACGTTCGACTCTGAAATCATCTAAAGACTTTCCTATATAATTAGAAAATATGTCTATTGTTCTGTTAGGAATTACAGAACGTAACTCTTCAATGACACCTCTCACAATTAGACTATCTTCTGCTGTAGCAGATTCTATGTCAAATAAAATGGGATAATGCTTATTTAGATAATCTACCTTATAAACAAACTCTCCTTCTCCTTTTCCACTATACAAACGTTCTTTAATAAATTCCCAATTAGTATCTAATGTAGTATTCGATTTTCTAAACCTATATGGATCATTCCTTGATTTAGAATCTTTTAAAATAAAAACAGGAACAGCTATAAGTATAGCAAGTAATAGGATAAGTTTCTTCATGGTAGTAAATTTAAATATTTCTGCATCAAAGAAAACTTACAGGTACAGAAATAAAAAGGATATTCGGGCGAACTGCAAATACGGTTATTAAACTGCATTTTCATTTAAAATATCCTATTTTTGCAATCTGTTTTAAAAGCACACCCATATGTATTTTTTACCTGAAGATTTAGATGATTACGTCGTTGCACATTCTGAAAACGAACCGGAATTATTGCAACAGCTCACTCGTGAAACCTACCAAAAAATATTGCAACCCATTATGCTTAGCGGGCCTTACCAAGGTCGTGTACTAAGTATGATTTCAAAACTAGTTCGTCCTAGAAATATTTTAGAATTAGGCACATTTACAGGGTATGCCACGCTTTGTCTGGCAGAAGGCGTTCAAAATGATGGTGAAGTACATACCATTGATGTTAATGAGGAATTGGTTGATTTTCAGCGTAAATATTTTGATAAATCGGCGTACGGCCATCAAATTTTTCAGCATTTAGGCAGTGCTATCGATATAATTCCGTCACTGAATAAAACTTTTGATTTGGTTTTTATTGATGCCGATAAGCCTAATTATGTGAATTACTTTCATTTGATTATCGATAAATTAAACCCGGGAGGCATCATCATTTCAGACAACGTCTTGTGGCATGGTAAAGTGGTTGAGCCTTTAGACCCAAAAGATCACTCAACTAAAATTGTACTGGAATACAACACGCTTTTAAAAGAGGATCCAAGAATTGAAACCGTTTTATTACCCATTAGAGATGGGCTAACGATTAGTAGGAAAAAGTAATAGTGAACACGTACCTTATGGAGTATTAATACCTCTATCACCTGTTTCTTTTTTACCCTTTTTAATCATCCTGTTCATTTCAGTTTTTTCGGTAGTATCTATCGGTTCAATATCATTATTTTTTAAAATTTCCTTGTTACTGGTTATTGAAAACCGGCAATATAATGGCAAATGATCCGAGCCTATATGTTTTAACGTTTTAAATGTATCGACCATAATGTCGGGCGAATGAAAAATTTGATCTAAAGGAATTCTAAACCATTTGTATTTAGCGTGAAATGTTGTTACAAAACCACGTCCTTTTCGAACATCAATAAGTTGAGACGCCTTTTGAAACAATCGATTTGTATATCCCCATGTTACTTGATTAAAATCTCCCGAAACCACAACCGAACCTTCTAACTGCCTGATGCGTTTCGCTATGCTCATAAGTTCGCCGTCGCGTTCTTTGGATGTTGGTTCTTCTGTTGGACTTGGTGGTGGCGGATGTACTCCAAAAAAATGAAATCGATAACCTTCTTCAGTTTCTAAAAATGCTTCAATACTAGGGATATCTTCCGACACGAAGTAATTCGTTTTAATCTGTACTACTTTTAAATTCGTGTAAAAATGCATGCCGTAAGTATTGGAAAGCGGAATATTATGATGATTTGCGTAAAGCCTTTCAATGGGTTTCATACCATGCTCCCAGGCTTTATCAGTCTCCATAGTTAATAAAATATCTGGGGCAACCTGATTTACCAAATCAATTAAACCGTTATAATTTTTATTAAACTGATACACATTAAAAGCAATTAAAGAAATAGGTTTTGATTTTTTCTGAAATGAAGGTTTATGCTTTTTATACAGCACGGTGTAAGGCAAAAAATGTGTGGTAAGGTAGCTATTTACTAAAATTAAAAGAATAATTAAAACGCTTACATAATGGGATTCCTTAAGCAAAAACATTCCAAAAAGAATCGTTACGCTAATTAAAACAAACAAATGAAATTTCATAAAATCAACACCTCTCACGAGCCAATGCTGATTTTTACTTAAAGGTAGTAAGGCAGCTACAATAAGGAGTATTGATATTATGTAGAAAAGGGTTTGCATAAGTATTTCTTACCCTAATGTAATATTTTATAGTAACAAAATAAACACAAATTAAAATTAAAGTTAGAATCCATGCAAAATGGAAATCCAAAATTTGAAAAATGGAAAATACCTTTTTAACAAAATCCAGAAAATTAATTGAATTTTTCGAAATTAGTGAAAGTAAAAAACGTTATTGGATGTTACTTTTGGCGCTTTACCGAACCAGCAAAATCTTCAACATCATCTTTTACACTGTCTATTTCCTTTTTAATGTCGGAAACCATAGAAGTATCGATGCCACTATTTTCGGCGCCTTTGGTTATTTCGTGTTTAATATCGTTGGTTGCGTTTTTTATGGTACGCATTCCTTTACCTAAACCACGTGCAATTTCAGGAAGCTTATCGGCTCCAAAAACCATAATAGCAATAAATAAAATAAATGCTATTTCTGCCCCGCTTATAAATAAAAATGTTGCTTGTTGTATCACGTTACAAATATAGTGAGTTGTTTGGCAGATTAAAAAATATTATTGAGGTAAAATATGTTAAGAGTTTCGTTAAAAAAAAACCAACGCGTTTGCGTTGGTTTTTTCTAAATTTATGATTTAATCTTTTGTTTAAACTGATCAAATTCTGTTTTTACTTCTTTTTTAGGCCATATATTGTTTGTTGTATCAACATCGGCTGTTTCTTCTTTAGGATCAATTTCGATACTTACAATTTCCTTATCAGAGGCAATAGCTTTACTTACTTCGTTATCATTAAGTCTCCAAATTTGAGCAGGATAAGTTACTGTTTCCGATGTGCCATCAGCATAGGTATATTTTGCAATAATTGGCATAACTAAACCTCCTGGCTTTTCAAATGTGATATTATAAAAGTACTTTGGCTCTTTAATATTTTTACGTTCTTCTGGGGTAAAATTATCCATTAAGTACTCATTTAAAGATGTAGAATTTTCAACAACAGTACCATCTCTTAAATCTTCAGAGTAGTCCTCACTGCCTTCTTCCACCATAAATACTAAAGGCACTAAATTATTTACAGAACGTCCCGTTTTTGCTAAATAATCTTTTATGTATTTGTTAGGTTTAGATGATACAAAGTATTTTTTAACGTCTTTAATACCTATATCAACCCAATCGGTGGTGTAAAACCATCCTCTCCAGTACCAATCCAAATCGAATGCCGAAGCATCTTCCATGGTTCTAAAGAAATCTTCTGGGGTCGGGTGTTTAAACATCCAACGCTGAGCGTACTCTCTAAAGGCATAATCAAACAATTCTGGCCCCATAACGGTTTCTCTCAAGATATTTAATGCCGTAGCTGGCTTACCGTAAGCATTGTTACCAAACTGATACACATTAATACCTTTACTCATAATAGGCGCAATGAAATTTTGGTCTCCCCCCATATAAGGTACAATCATTTTTGCAGGACCGCGATCCGATGGAAAATGGTCATGTCCTGGCGATAAGGCTTCTGGATATTTTTTACCAAAATCCTGTTCTGCCACATATTGAACAAACGTATTTAATCCTTCATCCATCCAAGTCCATTGACGCTCATCACTGTTTACGATCATTGGGAAGAAATTGTGTCCTACCTCATGGGTAATTACTCCCATCATGCCGTATTTTACACGGTCGCTGTACGTACCATCTTCTTCAGGTCGTCCGTAGTTCCAACAAATCATAGGATACTCCATACCCTGCTCTTTAGCGTGTACCGAAATAGCTTTATGATATGGATAGTCGAATGTCATTCTTGAATAAGATTCCAGAGTGCTTCCAACTACTTTTGTAGACCAATCGCCCCATAATGGGTTTCCTTCTTTAGCATATAATGATACTGCCATAACATCACGATCTCCAATTTTCACGGCCATCATGTCCCAGATGTATTTTCTAGATGTAGCAAATGCGAAATCGCGAACATTTTCTGCTTTTAATTTCCATGTTTTTGTTTCCTCTGAAAACTGACTTTCTTTGGCTGTTGCTTCTTCTTGAGTAACAATAACCACAGGCTTATCGTATGATTTCTTTGCTTGCTCATAACGCTCCATCATTTTCTTAGAGAACACGTCTTTACGATTCATTAATCGCCCTGTACCATCTAAGATATGATCCGCTGGAACTGTAATGTTAACTTCGTAATCTCCAAATGGTAAAGCAAATTCCTCACGTCCCCAGAATTGTGTATTCTGCCAGCCTTCAACGTCATTATAAACCGCCATTCTTGGAAAAAATTGCGCTATAATGTATGTTCTATTACCATCCTTTGGGAAGTACTCGTATCCTGAACGTCCGCGTCCATCAACATGGTCGTTTATATTGTACCACCATTTTACATTGAACGAAAATTTATCACCTGATTTTAAAACTTCAGGTAATTCAATACGCATCATGGTTCTGTTAATCATATGTGGTAATGGATCTCCGCTTGTATCAGATACTTCTTCAATATTAAATCCACCATCAAAACGCTCTTTCATAAACGTTGATACAAACTGCGAAGGACGCATAACATCAGATACCCCAGAACCTTCGATAAGCGGTGTTTTTGAGTCTTTCGCTCTCATGTTCTGATCTAACTGCACCCATAGATATTTTAAATCATCTGGTGAATTATTGGTATAAGTTATCGTTTCATACCCCGAAATTTTTTGGTTTTTATCGTCTAATACGATATCCATTTTATAATCGGCTTGTTGTTGATAATATGCTTTCCCTGGTGCTCCAGATGCCGATCTGTACATATTAGGGGTTGAAAACTCATCATACAACTGTCTGAATTTATTAGTATTTGTATGACCTTTTTTAATATCCTGTTTTTCAACTTCTTGAGCAAATACTGTTGCTGAAATAAAAAGTACGGACAGTAAATAATACTTAATTTTTACCATTTGATTACTGTTAATTTTTAAATGAATTGGTCTTTTGATAACAAATCATTGACTTATTATCACAAAAAACGCCAAAACGTAGTAAATTATAAAATTTCAACCGATTATTTAGTTAAACTTTAACAATACACTCGACTTTTGTGGAAATAATATGACGCTTTTTTGTTTCGAATTTATTTTTGTTTTTACGATATTTTGTTGATCATTAAACACATCAAACAACAACTCGTTCTTAATATCTATATTTTGTATTGATTTTACATGCTCAATTTCAAGATAACATTTAACAAGATCTACATCATAAGATTTACCGATAAAATTAAGCGTTGCAGGTTCATCGTTAATTTTAATAACCAGTTTTTCTTTCAAATACTTTTCTACATAGGCATCAACCGAATTCGGTTCATCCTCTCCCGCAAGAGTAATATTTTTATCGTAACGCTCTCTTAACAATTTCTCAAAATCATCTATAAAAATTCTTGAAATTATTTGCACCGACTCTTTTTCCTCTACATATTCTATTTGTGTTACACTTACATAATATTTGTGTAGTCCGGTAAAAGCGACGCACGTTAATACTAGTGCTAAGAGTGATAGTTTTAAACCTTTCATTTGCTATGTATTATAAATTGCGAAAGTACGTTTTTATATGAATTCAAAAAGTATTCCAAATTAGTTTTTTGTTTCATTTCTATTTTCCAGGTACGCTCTGTATTTTGCTCTTAAAAATAGAAGTATTTCAAAATCGGTTTGATTTTTACAAAGCTTGAGAAAATCGGGGTCATCAGCACAGAAATATAAAAATTCCATTCGGTAAGCCTCGTCAAGTGGGTTAGATATAAAAAAATCTAATGCCAATCGGGATTTTATTTTTCGCATGAGTTTATCGCGTTCCTCGTGGTCCACGCGAGTTTTAAGCATTTTTGTTCTTCCTGTAATGGCGTTTAATAAAGGATCTAAAGAACCTCCTCCTAAAAGCATACCCGGTAGCATTCTAGGTTTAAAATCGCCAGCTTGACTTAGCCTTCGTTCACTTTGAGTTTTTATTCTTCCTGTATATCCGGGAATGCCAACATCGTAAAAATTAATAGGTGGTTTCCCTTCAACATTTTCTATATCCGAAAATAAATTTCCTGTCAACACCTTTCCTACCACAACTTCATCCAATTGATTAACCTTTTCGTCCAACAGCACCCTTAGCGCTTTAAACAGTATCAATTGATGGTCTACAACCACTCGTTTTTCTAAATGTTGAACAGATGAAAACACAAGCGTATCTTTCAATTTGGCCTTAATTTTAAACTCGCCCTTAGCATTGGTTATAGCATAAATATTTTCGGTTTTATTAATAACATGAATATTTTCTACTTCCTCAAAACTCGTTACCACACCCGACAATTCTACTACCTGCGCATATCCAAAGTATGATAAAATCAAAAAATAAAAGCAAGCTAAATTTGAAAGTGTGGGCATCAATAATTTTTAAATTATAAATAACGCTCAGCAACTCTTAAATAAATTTAAAAACGAAGGTAAACTTTTGTTAAAAAGATCTTTAACTCTATTTTGTCGCTAAAAACTCCACACTTTTATCATGCAAATGCTCTAAAAACTCCATTTCTTTGCCGTAGCTTAGTAAAGAATAATCGAAATCGCTGGCTTGGACATAATGAATAAATTCTTCCACGCGATGTTCAGGAATGTTAAAGTTATCGGTTAAAAAAGTCGAACTGAAATAATATTTAACAGACTCAATAGGTACTTCCGGAATGCCTTTTTCTTCCTTCTCAGGAGTTTTTGAACGAAATAAAGGCAGTAATAACTGATCCACCACATTTACAATATTTAAACCATTTACCATGGTAATGTGCTGGGTAGGGGTCGCAATGTTTTCTGCTGAAGATTTGTAATCACGCTCAAAACTAAACTCATCCTGATGTTTAATTCCAAAATATAACGCATCCAATTTCGGAGAGAAGTTTTTAGTAGCCTCTATATCGGTTTTAAGATTGCCGGATAATTTATTAGGCAAAATAATTATCTCATCTAGTTTGTTTATTTCTTCAATTAAAAAGATTTTCATTTTTAACGAAGACATAATAGCTTCATTCACTTGAAATTGCAAATTCTGAAATTGCAAAGCACTTACTTCAATAACATCATTTAAACGTACTTCTAAAGTAAACTCTCCTTTTTCATCGGAAATCACACCTTTATTCGAGGAGGCATTAAATATGGTTATTCCGTAAACATCTGAACTTTCAACAATAATCTTACCTTGGACTTCAAGCCGTTTAAAATCCTGAGCTTGGACCGCATAATTTATTGCTACAAAGACAAATAATAAGAGTTTTTTCATGACTTTAGATTTTTTCGGTTCATTAAGACAAAACATTAATTTTAAGGATAACGTTTAATCTCCTCCCATAACAGTAAAAACATTATGGTCTCTTAAAAATAATACTTTAGCATGAAACTTACTACGAAATCCAACAGAATATTTTATGTAGTTTTGCCTAACATAACAAGGACACTCACCCGACCGTTTTTATGTTAGTTACTTAAATTCCAAAGGTATTCCGATTCAATATAAAAATGACTGAAATGAAAAATATAATAATTGCCAGCACCTCAACAGTTCACGGTAGTGGTTATCTGGAGTATATAATGAAAGAACTTGACACTTTCTTTAGTACTGCTCAAACTATTTTATTTATTCCGTACGCCCGACCTGGAAGTATATCGCACGACGAATACACTGCTACAGCAAAAAAGGCCTTTAGCCAAATCAATAAAACCGTTAGAGGCGTTCATGAATTTGAAAACCCAATTGAAGCTATTAAGCACGCCGATGCTATTTTTGTAGGAGGCGGCAACACATTTGTACTAACAAGCCAGCTTTATAAAAACAACCTTATTGAAGCCATTCGAACAGCTGTAATAAACGGCACTCCATATTTAGGAACAAGTGCTGGAAGTAACATATGTGGTTTAACGATTAGAACTACTAATGATATGCCTATTGTATATCCGCCAAGTTTTAATGCACTGGCTTTGGTTCCCTTTAATTTAAACCCGCATTACTTAGACCCAGACTCCAATAGCAAACATATGGGAGAAACTCGTGAAACTAGAATTAAAGAATTTCACGGATTTAATCCACAACCAGTGGTTGGCTTAAGAGAAGGCAGTTGGTTACATGTACAGGAAGACGCCATTATTTTAAGAGGAAATTTAACCGCTCGAATTTTCAAAAAAGATCAAAAGCCATATGAAATAGCCCCAGGATCTAACTTAAACGACCTTAAATAAAAGAAGCTTCACAAATGTGAAGCTTCTTTGGGAAGATTATTATATTTTTGATTAACACTTAAAAAATTAAAACTCTCCCTTTAATTTTGAGAATAAAAAAAAGCCTCGTCAGGACACCGATGAGGCTTTTATTTTGAGCGGGAGACCGGGTTCGAACCGGCGACATTCAGCTTGGAAGGCTGACGCTCTACCAACTGAGCTACTCCCGCATTGCGGTTGCAAATATATAAAAACGCATTGTTATTTTACAAGAAAAAAATGCAACTTTTTTTAAAAATAACAAGCTCATATTTTAAAGCATTGATTCTGAAAGCGCTTATTAGTTATTTATTTTAACATAGAAGTAATTAATTTTTCCCTTTTGAAGCCTATTTCTTTCATATCAATACAGATGTTCACTAAACCATTAGGCTCAGCTTAACTTTACAAAGGTCTTTTGAATTTATTTATAATTCAACACTATTATTAACCACATAACCCACCGCTTAGTTTCGTTAATTTCTTAAAAATTGCTCTAAACAGCACTTTTTTAAATTCAATTTTAATTAAGTTTGAAGATGCTATTCGAAGATTATTATGTCTAAAAAACTCAACTATCCTATTAAAACTATTAATGCTTCTGAAACTATTGCCGTAAGGCATCCTGTTTTAAGACCAGGTAGACCTGTTGAAACATGCCATTTTGATGGAGACGACCAAACGACAACCTTTCATTTTGGAATTTACAACAACAACACTTTGGTTGGTGTAGTTTCCTATTTTAAGAACAACTGTAAATTACTTTCTAATGAAGAGCAATACCAACTTCGTGGCATGGCCGTGTTAGAACCATTTCAAGGTAAAGGTCTGGGAAAATTATTAGTAGAGCATGGAAATACCTTCTTAAAAAACTTAGAAACCACAGTAGTTTGGTGCAATGCGCGCGAGATAGCTTTAAATTTTTATAAAAAGAATAATTTTAAAATTATTGGAGCTCCATTCGAGATTAAAGATATTGGTCTGCACCACATAATGTATAAACCTTTACTCAAATAAAAAAAAGCTCTGGTTACCCAGAGCTTTTTTTGCGACTAACCCAAATAATTAAGTGTTATAATTATTTTTTGGATAATGCCATGTCAATTACTTTTTCGGCGTCTTTAGCTCCATGTAATTCGGCATATTTTTTTGCTGTATAACCTTTAGGGCATTTAGATTTTAAATTAGCACCTTCAGATATTAATAGTTGTAAAATTTCAACACGGTTGTATTTCGCCGCATACATCGCTGGCGTCATACCATTCGATTTTTGATTGACATCCTCACCTCTAGCTATTAACTTTTTAACGGTAACAATATCGCCTTTAGCAATGGATACACAGAATGAATTAACTTTTAAATAGGCTTCTACTTTGTTCGGAGTAACATTAGACTCTGTACTAGTAGCATTTACTGACACAATTGAAAAGCATAAAGCGATAGCGGATAAAATGATTGTTTTTTTCATGATGAAAGAATTTTGATTTGATTAATGATTTGTTTTTTGATTTACTTAATAGACGACACTTTGTAACATATGTTACATTTAAATTGTTTTATTAATTGATTTTAACATATCATTCACATTTCTTTAACGTAATCTGAAATTTTTAAATATCCTTTAAAAAGGAATATTTAAAGTTGTTTTAAAAGCTTTAGCCATTCATTTTTTAACAAACTTCAGTATATTTGGAAGCTGTAAAAAATAAACAAACCATGAACAAAAAAGTTATCTTAATGATACTTGATGGCTGGGGAAACTCTCCAGATCCTAAAGTTTCTGCAATCGACAATGCCAATACACCTTTTATAGATTCATTATACACAAAATACCCATATGCCACTTTACGAACCGATGGTTTACATGTAGGTTTACCCGAAGGACAAATGGGAAACAGCGAAGTAGGCCATATGAATCTTGGTGCTGGTCGAATTGTATATCAGGATTTAGTAAAAGTTAATTTAGCAGTTGAAAATAAAACTTTAAATACTGAAAAAGTCTTGGTTGATGCCTTTGATTACGCAAAAACGAACAATAAAGATGTTCACTTTTTGGGATTACTAAGTGACGGAGGCGTACATTCACATATTAATCATCTTTTTGGATTAATCAACGCGGCCGACGAATATGGTTTAGAACACACCTACATTCACGCATTTACCGATGGCCGTGATGTCGATCCTAAATCAGGTTACGGATTTTTAACCGAATTAGAATCTCATCTTGAAAAATCAAAAGCGAAACTTGCTACGGTAACCGGTAGATACTATGCAATGGATAGAGATAAACGTTGGGAACGTGTTAAGTTGGCTTACGACGCTATGGTTAACGGTATTGGTGAGAAATCTACTAACGTAACCGACAGCGTTCAAAAAAATTACAACAATGATGTTACCGATGAATTCATCAAGCCGATTATAATGACAGAGTCCCAAGGCGAACCTGTTGCAAAAATAAAAGATGGAGATGTTGTTATCTTCTTTAACTTTAGAACCGATCGTGGTCGCGAGTTAACCGAAGCATTATCGCAAACCGACTTCCATGAACAGAATATGCATAAATTAAACTTGCATTACGTTACACTGACAAATTACGACGACACCTATAAAAACGTCAATGTAATTTTCAATAAAGATAATTTAACCGATACATTAGGTGAAGTTTTAGCAAAAAACGGAAAGAAACAAATACGTATTGCTGAAACTGAAAAATATCCCCACGTGACCTTTTTCTTCTCAGGGGGACAAGAAAAAGAATTTGACGGTGAAACACGCATTTTAAGAAATTCTCCTAAAGTAGCAACCTACGATTTACAACCAGAAATGAGTGCTTACGAGTTGCGAGATGCCTTAGTTCCTGAATTAGAAAAAGGAGACGTAGACTTTGTATGTTTAAATTTTGCAAACGGCGATATGGTGGGACATACCGGAGTTATGGAAGCTGCCATTAAAGCTTGTGAAGCCGTTGATGAATGCGTTAAAGATGTTGTTACCACGGCACTTGATAACGGTTATACCACCCTATTAATTGCCGACCATGGAAACTGTGAAACCATGATTAATCCAGACGGCACGCCGAACACAGCGCACACCACAAACCCTGTTCCAGTTGTTTTAATTGACAACGATTTAAAATCAATTAAAGATGGTATTTTAGGAGATGTTGCTCCAACGATTTTAAAATTAATTGGTGTTGAGCAGCCTGCTGCCATGACACAACATCCATTGGTATAAATTTCAAAAGGTAAATTGTACATTTTGTTTTTAATGATAGGTGTATAATTCCAATGAATTTTAATCTTCGACTTATTAGCGCTATCAATTTTGATGGCACTATAGTTGAAGATGCTTACCCAGATATAGGAAAGCCGATGCTTTTTGCTTTTGAAACTTTAAAATTACTTCAAAACAAAGGACATCGGCTTATTTTATGGACTTACAGGCATGGTGAAAATTAGATGAAGCCGTTGATATTTGTACATTATAAGGAATTACGTTTTATGCTGTAAACAAAAACTATCCTGAAAACATATTCAATCTGGAATCGAGTCGTAAAATTCTTGGCGATATATTTATAGATGATAGAAAAATTGGTGGTTTTCCAGGCTGGAGTGAAATTTTTCAATTGCTTACTAACAAGAAACTTCAAAATCTAGAAAAAAGGAAAGGTTTCTTTAAGCTTTTTAAATAAAAAAACTCCTTTTAATTATTAAAGCTATATAAAGGCGTTCCCACTATTTTAAGTATCTTTGCCCATATTTTTTTTGACACATGATTCAGATTAAAACCAGAGAAGAAATTGAATTAATGCGCGAGAGTGCCTTAATTGTATCGAAAACTTTAGGTGAAGTAGCCAAAGCCATCAAACCAGGCGTAACTACTTTACAACTTGATAAGATTGCAGAAGAATGCATTAGAGACCAAGGTGCTGTACCGGGATTTTTAGGCTTATATGATTTCCCAAACACCCTTTGCATGAGTCCAAATTCGCAGGTAGTTCACGGTATTCCTAATAACGATCCTTTAAAAGAAGGCGATATTATTTCTATAGATTGCGGCGCTTTAAAAAATGGATTTTACGGGGATCATGCTTACACGTTTCCAGTTGGAGAAATCGATGCAGAAACCGAAAAATTACTTCAGGTTACAAAAGAATCACTTTATATCGGTATTCGAGAATTCAAAAAAAACAATCGTGTTGGCGACGTAGGTTTTGCTATTCAAAAATATTGCGAAGATCATGGTTATGGTGTGGTTCGTGAATTGGTAGGACACGGATTAGGAAGAAAAATGCACGAAGATCCTGAAATGCCTAATTACGGAAAAAGAGGTCGTGGTAAAAAATTTGTTGAAGGTATGGTTGTTGCTATAGAACCTATGATTAACATGGGAACACAGCGTATTAGGCAACATAACGACGGTTGGACCATTACCACTTTAGATAATAAACCAAGCGCACATTTTGAGCATGATGTGGCCTTAGTTGATGGCAAACCAGAATTACTATCAACATTTGCTTACATCTATGATGCTCTTGGTATTTCATCAAACGAAGAAGACGAGTTTAGACAAAACGCATTAGTTCTTTAACATGACCCAAATTGAACGTATAGAACAAGAGCTAGAACCTTTAACAGCTCAATTAAACAATCATAAGTTATATAGCACACTAAATAGCATAAACGATGTGAAGACCTTTATGGAGCAACATGTTTTTGCCGTTTGGGATTTCATGTCGCTATTAAAATCGCTTCAAAATCAATTAACCACAACCCGCCTTCCTTGGGTACCTGCTGTAAATCCTTCTACATCGAGATTTATTAATGAAATTGTATTAGGAGAAGAAAGTGATGTAAACGAATTAGGGGTACCTAAAAGCCATTACGAAATGTACTTAGATGCCATGTTACAGGTTGGAGCAAGTACAAAACAAATCAACACATTTATTGATTTCATAAAACAAGGACTTTCTATCACTGAAGCAGGCTTGAAGGCCAATCTTGAATCAGAAACCTTAAACTTTATACAGTTTTCATTTGATGTTATCGACACCAAAAAACCACATGTTATTGCATCGGCTTTCACTTTTGGGCGTGAAGATGTGATTCCCGATATGTTTTTTCAAATTATAAATCAATCGAAAACAGCAGACAATACGTACAGTAAATTAACCTACTATTTAAAGCGACATATTGAATTAGATGGCGATGAACATGGTCCATTATCTTTAAAAATGATTGAAGAATTATGTCAGGAAGACGCTCAAAAATGGGAAGACGTTTTAGCTACAGCAAAACAAGCCTTAGAACATCGCATTGCGCTTTGGGATAGTATTTCTAATTTAATTCTTAATAATAGTTTAGTTGAAGCCTAAGTACATTTGAAAACCCTTTTTAAAATAATTCTGAATATTATTCCTAGGCCAATATTAATTAGGTTAAGTTATATTATTCGCCCTGTTTTTGCTTTTTTTCTAAAAGGAAATAAATATATAGACCCTATTGATGGTAAAGGTTTTAAAACCTTTTTACCTTATGGCTACGGCGCTCAACGTAATAATGTATTATCGCCATCAACCTTAAGTTTAGAACGCCATCGGTTGTTATGGTTATATCTTAAAAACGAAACTAAGTTCTTTAAAACTCCTTTGAAAGTGCTTCATTTTGCACCGGAACAATGCTTTTTAAAACGCTTTAAAAATTTAAAAAATTTAGACTATACTACTACTGATTTACTATCGCCTATTGCCGATGTTAAAGCTGATATTTGTGATTTACCATTTAAGGATGATGAATTCGATGTCATATTATGTAATCACGTATTGGAACACATCCCTGACGACACCAAAGCCATGCAGGAATTATATCGGGTTATGAAACCTGGTGGTTGGGGAGTTTTTCAAATTCCGCAGGATTTAAGTCGTGAATTTACTTTTGAAGACAATAGCATAACCGACAAAAAGGAACGTGCTGAAATTTTCGGTCAATACGATCATGTGCGTGTTTATGGCCGGGACTACTTTAATAAATTACGAGAAATAGGGTTTATTGTGGAAGAAGTAGATTACACTTCGAGTTTCTCTGAAAACAACATTGAAACTTACGCTTTGGCTAAAGGTGAAATTATTCCAGTGGTTAGAAAATAATTACTTCTCTGGAAAACCATTTAAACTTAAAGTTTCAAATTCATGATTGTTATTTTCAAAAATTAAGAACACTTTTAGCTCTGGGTGGGACGCTAAAAATGATTTTATATTATCGATACCCATCGCTTTAAAAGCTGTCGCGTACGCATCGGCTGTCATACAATCTTCTGCAATCACCGAAACACTTAGCAAATTTGTTTTACTCGGATACCCCGTTTTAGTATTAATAATATGTGCGTATTTATTCCCCTTATCATCAACTTTAAACTTTCGGTAAGTTCCAGAAGTTGCCATTGCTTCATCCTTTAAGGTAATTGCCTTTAAGATCGACTGTGAGCCATCAAAATGAGGCTGCTCTACTCCTACTTTCCAAGGCAGCTGCTTTTCAATGTTTGTTCCTCGAGTTCGAATTTCCCCTCCTATTTCTACCAAATAATTCGTTATTTGTTTGCTTTCTAAAAACTGGCCAATAACATCTACACCATACCCCTTGGCTATGGCATTAAAATCTATATAAGTTCCCTTAGGCTTATATAAAGTAGTGTCTTCTAGTTTTGCTTTATGAAAACCAACCGAGAGCATTAAACTATCTATTTTAAGACTGTCGAGATTTACTATTTTCCCTTCAGGACCAAAATCCCAGGCATTAACTAAAGCTCCAATAGTTGGATCGAAGGCGCCATGAGTTTGTTCATAGATTATTTTTGAAGCATTAAAAACGGTTTTAAAATGCGCATCGACCAAACTATCTTCATTTCGATTAATTTTAGAAATATCAGAAGTAGATATATAGGTTGACATCGACTTATTGATTACTGAAAACAAACTATCAAATTGAGGCTGATAATTTACTTCTGAATCGTATAAAACTGAATAAGTCGTACCAAAAACAGCCCCTCGTAGTTTTGTGTTTTTAACGGGCGTGGTGCAAGACAAAAAGAGTGCTGCTATAATGGACGCTAAAAAGAATTTCATTTAATTAAGATTTGTTTCAATAACCTGAATGCCATTATATTCCATTAAATATTCCTGATTTAGATAAATAGGCATTTTTTCACCTTCAACATTACCTATACCTACACCAGCATATAAGACTTTCGCATTTTTTTCGCGTGCATGCTCTTTAAAGGTTTCCATCCAAACCACATCGTAATTGTTCGGGTTATCTGGTAAAATAACCGCTCGAACTATAACAAAATAATACTGGCTATTTTTATCAATACACACAAATTGGGGATACTTTTTAAGTTTACTATTTACCGCTATAAATTCAAAACCACGCTGCTCAAGGTCTTTTCCAACGTGATTCATAGCTAAATTATGCAAATCTTGTTCTGTTAATGGTTTACTCATAGCACAAAAATAATATTAAAATTCCGCCCACCCTAAAATTAAAAAATGTTTAACTTTAAAGCACTTACTAATTATATCCTTATTATTATTGACCGCTTTTTTTTTGTAAAAAAACTCAATTATGCCACACCACCCAATATCGAAACGCATAGGACTTATACTTGGTCCATTACTGTTTATATGTTTTAATATTATTTCAATTCATTCGATTTCCGAACATGCCAATTATGTCATAGCAACAGCAATTTGGATGATCTGTTGGTGGATTACTGAAGCTGTATCTATTTCGGTTACAGCACTCCTTCCTTTGCTTATCTTCCCTTTATTCAAAATCATGCCACTGGCCGATGTTGGGGCTAATTATGGGAGTCCGATTATCTTTTTATTTTTTGGTGGATTTGTATTAGCATTAGCTCTCGAAAAAGTAAACCTTCATAAACGTATTGCGTTAACGATTATAAATAAAACAGGTTCCACCCCAAACCGTGTCATACTAGGGTTTATGATTGCAACCGGATTTATGAGCATGTGGATTAGTAATACAGCCAGTACTGTCGTGATGTTACCCATCGCACTTTCGGTTATTCACCTCTTAATAAATGATCGGGATGGATATACAAAAAATGATAAAAATTTTGCTTTAAGTGTGATGCTAGGCATCGCCTTTTCTGCAAATGCAGGGGGTATAGCCACTGTTATTGGAACACCGCCAAATTCTGTTTTAATAGGTTTACTTGAAAACGAATATAACATCGAAATTTCCTTTTTAAAATGGATGATTATTGGTTTACCTTTTTCTATCATACTCATAAGTATTATCTATTTGATAATGGTTAATGTGTTTTTTCCATGTCATAACTTAAAGTTTAATACAGAAAAAGATTTTATTGATAAGGAGCTGAAAAAACTAGGTAAAACAAATCCCAGAGAAAAACAAGTACTTACCATATTTGCCATAACGGTTTCCCTATGGATTTTTAGAAGCTTGATAAACTCTTTAATTCCTTCTTTAGAACTTTCGGACACCATGATTAGCATGTTTGGAGCCATTGCGCTATTTGCTATTCCATATAATTTAAAACAAGGTGAATTTATACTAAATTGGAGTGACACTGAAAAACTGGCTTGGGGAATACTCATTTTATTTGGTGGCGGATTGGCATTAGCAAAAGGTATGTCAGCAACCGGAATCGTAGATATAGTTGCAAATACCATTGCTACGAGTAATATAAGTATTCTGGTAATGGCTTCCCTGCTTATCATTCTGATGCTTTTTATGACAGAACTGATGAGCAATGTTGCGTTAACGGCAGTCCTTGCTCCAGTGGTTGCCGGTATTGCTATCGGTTTGGATATTCCAATGCTTTATTTACTTATTCCTGTTACCATCGCCAGCAGCTGCGCTTTTATGCTTCCCATGGCAACACCACCAAACGCAATAGTTTTTGCTAGTGGTTTTGTTAAGGTAAAAGATATGGCTAAAGCGGGTATTGTTTTAAACCTTATTTCTGTAATATTGCTTATAATTCTTTTTAAATGGATATTGCCTTTAGTTTTTTAATTTTTTAGTAAAGTGTAACAAAACGTAAGAATAATACACTAACTTACAATAAGTTACTCCTTTTAAAAAAATAAATGCTAAAACTTTTTAGAAATATCCGTAGATCTCTTATCAACGAAGGCAATACCAATAGATATTTAAAATATGCATTTGGAGAAATTGTTTTGGTAGTTATAGGTATTCTTATTGCATTACAAATTAATAACTGGAATGAGGTTAGAAAAAACCATAACGAAGAAAAAGTTATTCTAAAAAGTCTGCAAGAGAATTTAGTTCTGGCAAAAAAGCACTCAGAATTATTAATATTAAATGAAAAACAGTTAAAAACATCCTTACTTCTTGTTCTTAACATAAATTACACCTCTCAAAACGCTGAAATAACAATAATTTCAGACTCTATTTTTAATGATGCTTTATGGAACTTAGAAAGCGACCTTCCTATACTAAATATTTACAATAACCTAAAATTCACTAACAAACTTAGTCTTATTAGAAACCTAAGACTTAAAGAGAAATTCGCAAATTTTGAAGCCGATTTAAAAGAATTGGATAATATGATAGAAGATAGATTGAATGTACAACAAATTCGGATTGATGCTATTGTCGAAAATGATTTAAACTTTGTTCCCTTAATAAAATCTAACGTCCCTGAAATTAATATAGAAAACGAGTCAAAAAACGATTACTCACAAATACTTAACAATAGAAGAATAAGAAATCTTTTGTCTATAAAATTAACGATGACCCAAGATGTTATTAAATATAGAGAAACACTTAATAACGAAATAAAATCACTAATAACAGCCATAACATCTGAATTGAAGAAACTCAAATAAAGTCATACAAATGATTAAATTCTTTCGAAACATCCGTAGAACACTTCTTAACGAAGGTAAAACCAATAAGTATATAAAATATGCTATTGGCGAAATTGTGCTTGTAGTTATAGGCATTCTTATCGCTTTGCAAATTAATAATTGGAATGAGAATCGAAAAACCACAAATAAAACCCAGAAATACTATCATGGAATCCTCTCGGAATTAAAAGTAACTGCAAATGCTATAGAAGATTTTCAAATTTATTTAGATTCTACAATTCAAAAAAACAAAAAAATCTTGCAAATTATAAACAGTAAGAATCAGGACTCTCTTCTCCTTTTAGAACATTTATTAGGGGAGATTGCACTTGCAAATGGTCTACCAGTAAATTTATCGCTACCTATAACAGATGAGTTTATAAATCAAGACTTACAAAGTCAGATTAAAAACGACTCTCTAAGAAGGAGTTTTTGGCGTTTTATTTATGCAAGAAAGTTTATTAATTCAGTAGGAAAATACAGCGAAAACCAATATGCAACCAGTATAGAACCTTACTATATAAAACACATAAATTATAGCCAAATAGCAATTACTAAATATAAAAAAGGCTTAGTAAAAGGAGGACCAAACACAGATTATAAAGCCCTTGGGGCATCCTTGGAGTTTTGGAATATTGCCTCCTTAAAACTAGAATCTTATACCGCGGAAAAAGAAGTTTTGGATAATTTTATATCAAGAATAAATACGCTTATAAAAATTATTGAGAGTGAATTAAAACAAGACTCTCATGATTAAATTCTTTAAAAACTTTAGAAAAACGCTTATCAACGAAGGCAAAACCACCAAATACTTTAAATATGCCATTGGCGAAATTGTGCTTGTAGTTATTGGAATTCTTATTGCCTTGCAGATTAATAACTGGAATGAAAACCGATTAACCAAAATAGTAAAGAGCAACTATTTAAAGCAAATAAAAGCCGAACTTATACTAGATGTTACTAATTTTAAGAAAGATATTCGCTCAATAAAAACCTACACAGAATACCTTAATAAGGTTAGCGAAGGAAACTATAATAACATAGACTTATCGCTTTTACTTAATTACTTATGTAGAAATCTTGAGCCTGGAAATTGCGGAATCTCATTTAATAAAATGCTAGAATCCAACACGTTCGAAGAAATCGATGGTGAAACAATAAAAGAAAAACTACAAACATATTATTTAACCAATTGTGCCGAGTACAACAATTTAACTGCATTTCATTCTAAATTTATTTCCGAAAATATTGAAGGACCACTTCTATTAATCTTGAATCATAAAAAGGGATTTCTTGTTGACCCAAAGGAGGTGATTGAACAGCTGGAAGTTGGAAAGTTAAAATCTATGATTAACTGGCAAATCTCTTATCTAAATTACTACATACCTTCAATTAACAAAAATATTAGCCTGGCAGAAGAATTAATTCAATTAATAAACCATGATTAAATTCTTTAGAAACATTAGAAAAACGTTTATCAATGAAGGCAAAACCACCAAATACATTAAATATGCCATTGGCGAAATTGTGCTTGTAGTTATTGGAATTCTTATTGCCCTTCAAATTAATAACTGGAATGAAATAAGCAAAGAAAAACAACTCGAAGCATTGTACCTAAAAAATATGTTGAATGATCTTAAAGACCAAAAAAACTCCATAGAAACTCAAATCGATTATGAAAAATCTTTTTTTAAAGCTAGTAACACCATCATAAAAAACTACCAACAGGACAACACTTTAAAAATTGACAGTATGTTTTTTAAACATGCTACTATTTTAGCTTCAAGAAAAACCTTTATAATTACAGATCCCACATATACCGATTTAATATCTTCTGGAAATATTAACGTATTAAAAAACGTAGAATTTAAAAAACGGCTCATTAATTATTATCAAGAGTTAAAGCGAATAGAAAAGGTTATACATAACAATAACGCTTTATTGGTAGACCAGAACTATTTATTCAACTATAATAAAATTGGTTACTGGTATGAACCTAATATTATTGAATATGATAGTACAAATAATATATTAGATGAGGGTATAACAATACAAAATTATCAAACAGAACTTCAGGATTTATCTAAAAAGCAATTATTAAAAGGTGAAAACAAACTTGTTTTCATGAATGCTATTTATTTAAGAAATACAATCGCATTAGGAAATTTCGAATTTTTAAAAGAAATCCAGTACAGTACTCAATCTCTAATTACAGATTTAAAAAAGTTAAATAATGATTAAATTTTTTAGAAACATTCGCAAATCCCTTATCCAAAAAGGCAAAACTAAAAAATAGATTGATTATATATTTAAAAGCGAAGACCATCTTAAAAAATGCGTAAGCTTCTTAATTTATAGCAAATATAATTATCTCCCTATGCTAGAATACTACCAAAAAACAGCGGTTGATATTTTAAAGACTTTAGATGAAAAACTAGAACAATCCCCTTAGTGTAACACATTTTTCATTAACTTTAAGTATGAAAACATTAAATACTCGTTTAGATAACGCCATAAAAAAATTATACACGGCATTTCACAACAACACGCTTCATCCAGAATGTTGCAAACAATGTGCTGTTGGAAATATTTTAGACAATTCCGATAGTTGGAAACACTTTTCAGATGAACATGGCTCTACAAAATTAAATTATGTTGGTCGAGTTAATGAAGCCTTCGGAAAACGTTTTAATGGTTATACACCTTCAGAATTATTACAAATAGAAGTTACTTTTTTAAAAGCTTGCGGATATCAACTTCCAATTCATTATAAAAACACAAAACCCGACACGCCAACCGATAAAGATGTATTATTTAATGGTTTACAAGCTGTTATTGAGTTTCTTTGTAAATTAGATAATAATCTAAACGTGATGGATTACACTAAAATTTTTGACAAAATTAAATGTGATTTTATAGAAAAATCACCTGTAAAATAACTTTTGTTTCAATTTTTTATTCCTGAATACAACGTAACACTTTAACAAAACGGCATCTAAAAAGTAAAACTATCCCGATGAAATTCGTATTTACTTTGGCAATCTTAATGTGTTTACAAGATGTTCTTCATACAAAACAACAGTCAACGAAAATTTTACTTTAACCGTTGATAATTGTCAAACGATAAAAAATTCCCAATATCAATTATGTCTAAATACCGTTTCAGATTCCAGGTGTCCTGAAGATCTTTCCTGTGTCTGGACTGGAAATGGCGAAGTTGCGTTAATATTAAAAAATAAAAATGAACAAACTCCTTTCACTTTAAATACGCACACAAACTTTCAGCAAGACACAATTATTAAAGGTTTTAAATTTGAATTAATTAATTTATATCCATATCCAAAAAGTAATACCCAAACATCACTAAACGACTATGTGTTAGAAATAAAAATAACCAAGGAGTAATAGATCTTTAGAATTTAACGCCAAACACTTGTTATTCAATAATTACCATTACTTATAATGTTTTCATATATTTAAGTTCCCTAACGAATTACTAACCAATTTTTTATGAAAACAAACAACTTAATTTTATCTGTCGTATGCAGCTCTATTCTCCTTGCCTGCATTTCTAAAGACAAAAAAGAAACAACAGAAATTTACGAACCCACCATCGTAAAAGATGTCACCATCGATCCAGTAAAACGAGGCGAGCATTTAGTTAACGCGATTGGATGTCATGATTGCCACACACCTAAAAAATTCACTGAAAATGGCATGGAATTAGATTTAGACCGACTTTTGTCTGGACACCCCGCTGATGAAGTACTTCCTCCATATGACGAAACCACTGCCAAATCGTATTTATTATTTAATATGGGCTTAACGGCAGCAACAGGACCATGGGGTACATCATTTGGCGCTAATTTAACACCACATGCAACGGGAATTGGTTCGTGGAATGAAGCCCAGTTTTTAACAGCTATTAAAAAAGGGCTATACAAAGGCATGGAAGGCAGCAGACCACTTTTACCGCCCATGCCTTGGCAATCCTATAAAAATTTACCTGACGATGATTTAAAGGCTATTTTTGCATATTTGAAAACGATAAAACCTATTGAAAATTTAGTACCTGCCAATATTCCTCCGAAGATGAATTAATTTAATTCTAATCCATAAAAAAAGCCAACTCAATTGAGTTGGCTTTTTGTTCCAATAATGTAAACTTAATTTATTTTTAAAAATTTAATAGGTTTCCGATTTGAAATTTTTAAAACATAAAAACCATGACTTAAATCTTGAACATCAATTTCATTGTTGAAAACATACCCCGATTTTATTGGTTTACCTAATAAGTCTGAAACAAAATATTTCGTTTGATTTATGCTTTTGCCTTTTAAATGGATTTGGTTTTTAACAGGGTTTGGATAGATATATAAGCCAGAATAGTCAGCATCTAAAATATTCATCGTTGTTTCAATTTGCGTTGAAGCCGTATTGGTAACAATGGGCAAATTATAATCGAAAAATATACTAGCTTTGGCCTCAATAATATCGCCCGTTGTAAAGCTTGATAACGGTTTCGCTTTATAAAGCACCCAACCATGGCTGTTAGGTTCATCTGTAGTGCTATCGGCTAAATTTATATTATCGAAATTAAAATTAACCTGGTTTCCATTACTTATGGACGTTGAAAAATCGTGCGATGCATATAGAGGTTGAAACGTTGAGATGTCGATATGACTGTCCAAAACTGTTTCCACATTAATATTTATTGCTGAAGCTTTTCCTGTATTTTGAAAACGAAGTCTAAAATATAAATCTTCTGTCGCCTGACTAGCAGTTATATAAGGCCCTTGTAAGATGGCGGCATCGTTGGGATCGTAAGAGCCAATGGTCGTTTGATTTAATGTAAAGGTATTATTTGTTGGATTTGCATCGCCAGAAATTGGGTTTACTACAGCCGTAAATGCCAGATTTTCACCATTGTTTACCGTTGGCGGTGTGTTGATATTAAAATCGACATAAATTTGTCGCGACTCGAAGGGCTGTAAATTAGTATAATTCCAAGTTAAACTATTTGTGGATTGTGAATCTTGCGTTGGGTTGGCATTTAAAAAATTGACCTTGGAATTTTCGAATGACACATCTAAGCTCCCACTTATAGTTGTGTTTCCTAGATTACTATAAATGATTTTATAATAAGTATTAAAACCTGGTCGTGCGTCGGAAATTGGAATAATATATACATTTAAATCGTAACCTGAAATGGAAGAAGAAACGCAAAAATTTTGATTAGTCGTACTTTGATAAGCAGAAAAAATGTTGGCATAATTTACTGGTGTTGAAAATAAGCTATTTGATTGCATTTTTGTATCGACAGACTCCAATTCATTAAATGCAAAAAAATAATTTCCGTTATTATCGGTTTTGGCATAATATGTTTTCCCTGAAGGATTCAATGTAGACTTCAAAAAAATATTTGATAGGTAAATTGTTGATGACGCACAGTTATCTGCATTAGTATTATAAGACACTTTACCAGATAAAGTATTCACAGTTGAATTTTTTGTTATCCATAAATTCTCAAACCAAAAGTTTTCTTCTGAAATTGGTTGTCCTGCCAAAACTCCTAAAACACCAGAATATTCAATATAATATGAGCCGGAGGTATTTACTAAAATTATATCGGTTTCTCTACACCTTCCTCCTAGACAGTCTAAATCTAAATTTTTAACAATATTTCCATCTTCATCTTTTAAATTGGCTGAAATTAATGGAGGTGCATCCCATTCACCCATCAAAACATCAAAGTAAGTATGGGTATATTCCATTGTATAATTATAAACTTCCGTGGATAATAATGTGAAAACATCAGATTTAACCGTAAATGTTGCATCAACATTTGAAGTATTTAACAAATAAAACAACCCAGCCATACTAGTCTCACTATTCAAACTAACATTACCCGTTACAGACCAACTTTGATTAATATTGTCAAAAAATCCATTAGGTGGTGTTTGAGCCTTAAAAGTATTAATAACCAAAAGCATAATAAACCCTGAAAAAAGTAATTTTGTTTTCATAATATGTGCGTTAAAAATTAAAAATGTTTTTGCTATTAATTTTTAATAAACTTTAGGGTTTTTGTTCTGTTTCCTTGAATAATCTTAATTAAGTACATGCCCTTTTGATATCGCGAAATGTCAATAGAATTACCTTTGGAATAAGTACCATTACTTATTATTTTCCCATGTATATCGTATATTTCATAGTTAAAATCCATTTCATAAACTCCTGAAACATTAATTGAAGACGATGATGGATTTGGATATAATCGAAGACTATAATCGTTGGTTTTCACTGCCACATCTTCTACCGACAACAAATAAAAATCAACACATAAACAATCCTCCTGCAAAAAATAATAGAACTTATTTTCACAGGGCGTATAACTTATGGCAATGGGGCAATTATTATCAAAATAATCGACTATTCTTGTTACAACCCAATCACATGCCAAAGGCGCATTATCTACCGTTTCATCGTTTAAGCCAAATTGATTTGTTAAACCTACTCTATTGATATTTGGAAATATTCCTGAAGTGACACCTCCATTATTTTCATGAAAGTAGACGCGCCCTCCATTACCCATAGTACTACTGTATAGTGGATCAGAAATTAAGACATCGTTATCGCCATCGCAGTCAACATCGTAAATTTCTGGCACTGGGTAACTACCGCTATTTCCAAGCAGGAATATATTACTAATAAAAGAGTTTCCAGGATTATAAATTTGTGGTGAAGCCAATGAAAAATATGGTGAGGTCCCTCCTGTATTTTCAAAATAAGCAACGCCATGAAACCATCCTTGACTTAATAATATATCTGGAAGGTTATCGTTATTTAAATCACCAATATCGAAAAACCAATCGACTGGTGGATAATCTACACCCGAAGTCATTAAAACGGTAGTTGCTGTCGCAGGAAACACGCCCGAACCATTATTTTGATAATAACTAATTCTGTATACCGCAGCACCGGCATCATATTCATGTAAAATAAGGTCGTTTACGCCATCGCCGTTCCAGTCGTATAATCTGTAAGATTCCGTTGAATTGAGAATATTAAGAGATACTCCCGTACTCGGATAGTTAGGAATCATTCCTGCACCAGCCGAATTTATTAAAACATTTAATTTTCCAAAGCGATCCGCGTAAAGTATATCGATATCGCCATCATTATCAATATCGCCATATTCTTTATCGCTTACTCCTCTATTAACCTTTAATTCATCTTCTACCGATAAGGGAAATAAATCTGGTGCAGCTTCCTTATAAGGACTAAAATTCAGCCCCAAACAAATGGGATTATAAATATTAACCTCCGTCATATTTGTAGGTCTTATTATTTTATCTCCTGCATCGCAATTAACCAAATAGGCACTATTTACAATTTTACTATTATGAGACATTATTTGATTAATTGGCATAACGCCTTCAAAAATTATCTCTGTAGATTCACCTATAAGCAATGGGTTTAAATTCTCGTAAAAAATGGTTCTCGTTCAATTAGAACTGGAACTATTTCCGGTCGAAACTGTATTGCAATTAAAATTAGCCTGAGATGTTGTTGAAGATGGGGTGTTATTTAGAAAAGACACATTAAAATCTGGGGCACTTCTGTTAATCACGTTAACAAACGAAAAGTCACTTCCTCGATTTAATGTTGTTGGAAAATACACATCGTTAACATCTGGCAATTCATCTATAACCTGATATTGAAGAACATCCTTATTACCTAGGTTGGTTACAGATATTTTATAAAAAACTCCATCGTCGCATTGCGGTCTAAAGGTTACTATGCTACTAAAACTTAATAAATCTGTAGAAACTTCTTTAGTAAACTTTAAAACAGACGACTCTTTTATATTTACCTTAGCTTTTTCGGTTGTTAAAGTGTTGGTTCCGTTATCACTTAAAGTAGCGGCATTATCTATATTTCCCGGTGGTGTAAAGGCCTTTACTTTAACTTTAATAATTACACAATAACTTGGAGCCACAGGATTTAAACAACCGTAATCGACACCAAACGTATTACAAGTTTGATTTAGGCTTACATTGTTCCATGTTAAAGTTTGTCCGCTTTGAGTAAAATTAGTCCCTATTGGCATATTACTGAAAACCACTGATAAAAATTCGTATTTAGCATCTAGCACATCTACCAATTGACCATTAAAATTTAAACTACCGTTATTTTGAATACATAATTCAAATTCTAATTCGTCTGTAGGTGTTAATTAAATCGGTAACAAAAGGATCGTTCGTATTTGCCTTTCTTACACGTTTTAATGCGCATAATTTAACTTGAGGATCTTCAATAGTAAAATCTATGCAACTGTCTTGACTTAATATTTCATTTACATTATTAGGTGTATCTATAATTGCGCCATCTAAATGCGCACAATTACTAACAATAGCTCCTGTTGTTAATGCTGAATCTATAATAAAATCAATAGTGATTTGAACTGTATCATTGGGGTATAATAAGGTGTTCGAATCGGCTTTTAACAATACCGTATTGGTAGTAGCGCTTGACCAAACACTTGGAGTGCCTCCAAAACCAATATCCAAGGGAAACGTTGTTGCGAGGCCACCGTTAAAACTAATATCGAAATCTGTACTGGTCGAAGCGCTATTTATTGACCCAAAAACACTTACATATTTCGGAATTATTTCGCTTGGCAATTGATCGGTTATTTCTACAAGTGAAATGGGTCTATTATCATTATTACTAAATGAAATCACATATTTACCTAAACACCCAGGAACGGGGTTAAAAACCTCTACACTTTTTTCTAATACGGAACTTAAATTAGCTCCGGGCAAATTGTCGATTGCAATAACATTTGCGGTATCATTACTTAAATTTGTTTGAGGAGTTTCTCCCAAAGGTGTTCCATTTAATTCTACCGTATTCGGTATTACCTGTCCATTGGTAAGAGCACATCCACTATAATCAACTTGGATAACAAATTCTGCATACTCATAAGGAATATTTCCATTTAAATCATTATTAAGAACAATGGTATTTGTACTTGAATTAAGTACACCTGGACCACTTAAAAGTGTCACTGAGGCACAGGGTAATGCTATTTCAGAAATACTTACATTGGTCAAGTTTAGCATTCCAAAAATTGCCCCTTCATAAAGAACATCCTTAGTAATTCTAATTTTATAATTTGCTACGCCACCACTGGTCGAAATATAATAGTTACCGTCGCTACCAAATACGGCTGGGAAAAGTGGTTCCTTTGTTATTTTACCCCAAGGGTTTATGGCTGAAGCCACGCTAGTTAAACCCGTATCTGAGCAAAAATTTTCAATGCTGGAATTACCTCCACCATAACTTGCACAAATGTTATTAGTTACAGAAAAACCATTTGGCGTAACACCCGCACAAAACCGAACTGTAATAGTAAACGACCCAGATTTTACATTACTAGGTATATTAAAAACAACGGTAGGTAAACTACTAGTATCTATTAAACCCGAAATGTTGTTAGGGTTAGAAACTACATTCCCAGAGAAATCCAAAAATGAAGGATCTGCAACAATATCGGTAGCAGATTAACAAAGCCCATTTGGAAGAACATCTGTAATCATTAAGGTTTTACTCTGATTTAAATTTTGAAAGTCAATACTATAATTAAAAGGTTCTCCTGTTTCTATGGATGAAACCTGCACCGTAGACTTATTTATTATAGCCTCACTAGTACTATTATTTATTGTAATGGTTTGACAGTAGCTTTCAGAAAAAAAACCAATAAATAGAATAGAGAAAAAGATTTGAAGGTAATTTGATTTCATAAAAATAATATTTCTAATAAAGGTCTTCTAATACCTCATTTAAAAGAATATTAATTTTATTAATGGAATGATTGAATCTATAACCTGTATAATTGAATCCATAAAAAAAGCCAACTCAATTGAGTTGGCTTTTTTTATATTAAGGTTTTGATTATCCTCCGAAGTCATCAAATCTGATGTTTTCATCAGGGATACCAAAATCTTCTCCCATTTTTTGTACCGCTTTATTCATTAACGGTGGTCCACAGAAGTATAATTCAATATCCTCAGGCGTATCGTGTTTACTTAGGTAGTTATCAATTACACAATTATGAATGAACCCTACAAAACCATCACCTGGAGAATCGATATCTTCTTTTACTTTCCAGTTATCTTCTGGTAAAGGCTCAGAAAGCGCTAAGAAGAAACGGAAATTAGGGAATTCCTTTTCTAATTGATAGAAGTGATCCAGGTAGAATAATTCTCGTTTAGAACGACCTCCGTACCAATAGGTAACTTTACGTCCAGTTTTTAACGTTTTAAACAAGTGATATAAGTGTGAACGCATTGGTGCCATACCAGCTCCACCACCAACATAAAGCATTTCTGCTTCAGATTCGTTGATAAAGAATTCACCGTAAGGACCAGAAATCACAACTTTATCTCCTGGTTTTCTCGAGAAAATATAAGACGACGCTACTCCTGGGTTTACGTCCATCCATCCATTTTTATTTCTATCCCATGGCGGCGTAGCAATACGCACATTTAGCATGATATCGCGACCTTCGGCAGGGTAAGACGCCATAGAGTAAGCACGCTCTACAGTTTCGTCATTTTTCATAACTAATGGCCATAACCCAAATTTATCCCATTCTGCCTGAAATTTGTCTGGAGTTTCATGCTCCTCAGGATGCGCTGTAATATCAATATCAGAATATTTAATCTCACACTGTGGAATTTCGATTTGAATATACCCACCTGCTTTGTAATTCATATCCTCAGGAATACGTACTACAAACTCTTTAATAAATGAAGCCACGTTGTAGTTACGCACCACTTCCGCTTCCCATTTTTTAATACCAAATACCTCTTCCGGTATAGTGATATCCATATCTTGTTTTACCTTAACCTGACATGCCAAACGTGCTCCATGTTGTAACTCCTTACGGGTAAAGTGAGGAGTTTCGGTTGGAAGTGCTTCACCTCCACCAGCATTCACGTGACATTCACATTGAATACAAGTTCCACCACCACCACATGCTGATGGTAAAAATATTTTTTGATTTCCTAAAGTAGATAATAAACTACCTCCTGAAGCAACTTCGATTTCCTTTTCGCCATTAATAGTAATCTTTACCGGCCCAGAAGGCGATAACTTTTGTTTCACTACTAATAGTAAAGTCACCAATAAAAGCGTAATGACTAAGAACGCTGCTACCGTTGCTACTATTGTTCCTGTTGTACCTGCTGCTAATAAAATCATCTTAATTATTTGTATTGTTAGCTAACTCTTCTTTCGCTGTTTCTGCCGCGTTCAAGGCAACTTGGTCATTTGATCGTGTTTCCTCTTTAACTGAAGCTGTTTTTTCTTCTTTCTTAGCCTCATCATCTCCACCTGTTAACATACCACCAAAACTCATGAATCCAATGGCCATTAAACCCGTAATGATGAAGGTAATACCTAAACCACGTAAGGCTGGCGGCACATTTGAATATCTGATTTTTTCGCGTATCGCAGCAATAGCAAGAATGGCTAAGAACCATCCGATACCTGAACCAATACCGTAAACTGTCGCTAAACCTATAGTTGGGATTTCACGGGATTGCATAAATAACGAACCTCCTAAAATAGCACAGTTTACCGCAATAAGAGGTAAGAAAATACCAAGTGAGTTGTATAAGGATGGTGAGAACTTCTCAACCACGATTTCAACTAATTGTACCATGGTTGCGATGGTAGCAATAAACAGGATAAATGATAAGAAACTTAAATCGTAAGCGGCATAGTCTTCACCTAACCATTTTAATGCTCCTGGTTGTAATATATACTGATCCAGTAACCAGTTAACCGGCACTGTAACAGCAAGTACAAAGATAACCGCAGCACCAAGTCCAACAGCTGTTGATACTTTTTTAGATACTGCAAGGTAAGAACACATTCCTAAGAAAGTGGCAAATACCATGTTATCTATAAATATTGATTTTAAAAATAATTCTAAATGTTCCATTTTTTTTCAATTATGAATTCTGAATTCTGAATTCTGAATTATTAATGATCTTCTATTAATGCTTTGTTTCTAGAACGTTGCACCCAAATAATGATTCCAACAACAATTAATGCCATTGGAGATAATAACATAAAACCGTTATTTTCATACCCTATAGCGTATAACCCTGTTTTTTCAATTGGATCGCCTAAAACCTTAAAGCCTAGTAAAGTTCCTGAACCTAACAACTCTCTAAAGAATCCTACGATTACTAAAATTAAACCATAACCAGCAGCATTACCAATACCATCTAAAAAGGATTTCCATGGGCCATTTCCTAAAGCAAACGCCTCAAAACGTCCCATAATAATACAGTTTGTAATAATTAAACCTACGAATACCGATAAGGTTTTACTTAACTCATATGAGAATGCTTTTAATACTTGATCTACTATAATTACTAAAGCTGCAACAACAACCAACTGAACTATAATTCTAATTTTTGAAGGAATGATGTTTCTCATTAAAGAAATAACAACATTTCCAATACCTAATACAGCCATAACAGAAATAGCCATTACAATTGATGCCTTTAACTGCGCTGTAATTGCTAAAGCTGAACAAATACCTAATACCTGAATAGTAATCGGGTTATTATCTGCTAATGGGTCTGTAATTAACTTTGCGTCTTTTTTTGATAAAAGTCCCATACGATTATTTAGTTTTTAAATTATCAAAATAAGGTTTATAAAGCTTTAAATCGCTTTTAATCATTGCTGAAACCCCATTACCTGTAATTGTTGCTCCGGCAATAGCATCAACCTCATTATCTGTTTTATCCTCATTTGTTGGATCGGCATTTCCTTTAGCTACATCAACACCTTTAAAGTTTCCGTTAGCATCTAAAAGGTGCTCTCCAATAAAATCGTCCATAAAGAAACGCTCTTTAATATTCGCTCCTAAACCAGGTGTTTCACCTTTATGGTCAAAATAAGCTCCTTGAATTACCATGTCTTCATTAACTGAAACATAGCCCCAAATCGCATCCCAAAGACCTTTACCATAAATTGGAATTACGTAATATGTTTGTCCGTCCTTTTCCCCAATAAATAACGGTAAGTTACGTTTTGAAGGGTCGCCACCTGCTGCAGCCTTATCCTTTTTAAGATCGATTAAATAGGCTTGATCATCTTCTGAAACATTGCCATCTTTAATCACCTCTTGTTTAGTAATATATTTTGAAAACAATTCTGATGCTTCTGAAGTTGCAACAAAGTTTGCACTTCCCTCATCATTATTGTTTACTCCCATCGCGTACAAAATATTTTGTTGCTTTTCTATACGCATGTTTTCTGAAATTTTCGGTTTTAAAGAAGAAGCTGTAAATGCTAATAAGGCTCCTACCACTACTACCATCGCTATCGCAAATAGAATAGTATATGAATTTTTGTCTGTTCTATTTTCCATCGTTATGCAACTTTAGCTTTTAAACGTTTCATTCTTTTCTTCACATTACCTTGAATCACGTAGTGATCGATGGTTGGAGCAAACACATTCATTAATAAAATGGCTAACATCACACCTTCTGGGTAAGCCGGGTTAAATACACGAATTAAAATAGATATAAAACCTACTAAAAATCCGTAAATCCATTTTCCTTTATTGGTTTGTGAAGCTGTAACCGGATCGGTGGCCATAAATACCGTACCAAAAGCAAAACCACCAATCATTAAGTGGTGCCAAAACGGCGTGTTCATCAATCCGTAAAATTTACTACCTTCTCCAATTATACCTGCATCGGCAACCTGGTTAAAGATTAATCCCATGACAATGGCTCCTAAAGCTGATGACAACATAATTCTCCAGCTACCAATTTTTGTAAAGATTAAAAACAGTCCGCCTAAGAGAATTAATAACGTTGAAGTTTCGCCAACCGACCCAGGAATAAATCCTAAAAACATATCAGCCGTTGAATACGCAAAATCTTTTCCTTGTGCCAGACTTCCTAGAATTGTTTCGCCAGATATAGCATCTAAATTTGCTCCAGCTGCAATTTCGTTAGCGCGCTCTACAGCACCTTCAACCCATACTTTATCTCCAGACATCCAAGTTGGATACGCGAAGAATAAAAAAGCTCTAATTGTTAAGGCTGGATTAAGAATATTCATCCCTGTACCTCCAAATACTTCTTTACCTATAACAACACCAAAAGCAACAGCTACAGCTAACATCCAAAGTGGAATATCAACAGGAACAATTAAAGGTACTAACATACCGGTAACAAGATATCCCTCTTCTACTTCGTGCTTTTTAATGATTGCGAATAAGAATTCAATTCCTAAACCTACACCATAAGACACAATAACTAACGGAAGAATTTTCCAGAAACCTATTGAAAAGTTAGCTAAAGTCCAGAATTCCGAACTAAAGAAACCTCCAGAAACCGCATCGATAGCACCTGTGGCTAAATGATGCTGGTACCCTGCGTTAAACATTCCGAAAATTAAACATGGTACCATCGCCATAATTACGGTGTTCATGGTACGCTTTAAATCGTCGGCCACCTTAATGTGGGTACCTCCGTGGGTAGTCTCATCAGGCAAGTATAAAAAAGTATGAAGCGCATTGAATGCCGGAGCATACTTACTGCTTCTAAACTTTCTTTTTAAAACATGTAATTTATTTTTTAAACTCATTTTTTATAGTTTTCATTCTTTATTAAGAAAAATGAATAAGATTTTATTTTTCGTTTTGACTTACAAACCGATTAATTATCCAATCTCTTTTAGCATTAAGTCTAAACCTTCTCTAATAATTTTTTGATGCGGTTGTTTTGAAACACAAACAAATTCTGTTAATGCAAAATCTTCAGGAGCTACTTCATACATTCCTAAAGCTTCCATTTCATCTAAATCTTTATACATACAAGCTTTTAAAACTTGTAATGGATAAATATCTAAAGGAAAGACCTCTTCGTAACCACCTGTTACCACAAATGCACGATGCTCACCGTTTGTATTGGTATTTAAATCGTAAACTTTTTTAGGGTTTAACCAAGAGAATGTTAATGCTCTTGAAGTCGATATTTTATTAAACACGGGCTTATTCCATCCGAATAATTCATAATCATCGCCTTCTGGAATTACGGTTATTACATTGCTGTAATAATCAAGAGCCCCATCTGGTTTTATATGTTTTCCACTTAAAACGTTTCCTGATATAATACGAGGATGTGCTCCCTGAGCAACACCTTTATCGTAAATCATAGTAGCTACTTCGCTACCTATTTTAGTTTTAAAGTAACGTGGTTTTTCAATTTCAGAACCTGCTAAAGCAACTATGCGCTCAGCATTAAATTTACCTGTCAATAATAATTCACCGATAATAACGAGGTCTTGTGCGTTTACTGTCCAAACAACTTCCCCTTTATTTACAGGATCAACTTTGTTTATTAACGTTCCAACATTTCCTACTGGGTGCGGTCCAGACACTTTATGAAGTGTCACTCCTGTTAATCCAGCTAATGGCGAATTGGAATTAGCGCCTACCGACACGTGAATTTTACCACTAGTTAATTTACCTAGCGCATTAATAGCAGCCTGCAATTCAGTTTCTTTTCCTTTTAAAGTAAAATCCAAATCCGCTGCTAATGGTGCACTGGCGTAACCAGAAATAAAAATCGCCTTTGGTGTTTTAGACGGATTTGCAACCACATCGTAAGGACGCTGCTTAATGAACGGCCAACAACCTGAAGCTAAAAAATGCGCCTTAACCGCATCGGGTTGAGCCGCATCTATATCAAACTTACCGTTGTCTTGATACACTTGTTCGCTGTCTACTTCTATTTTAACAGCATCTACTCTACGTTTCGGTCCACGAACCACCTCGACTACAGTACCAGAAACAGGAGACACAAATTTTACAGCCTCATTCGATTTATCGTAAAAAATCGTTTCACCTGCTTTTAATTTGGTTCCTTCTCTAGCTATAAGTTTTGGAATTACGCTGTGGAAATCTTCGGGTCTAACGGTGCAAAATTTACTGATAACTGCTTGCTCTACAGTTTTTTCAGCTTCACCTTTTAAGTTAATATTCAGACCTTTTTTAATCTTAATGTCGTTTGACATACGCTATATAATTGAATTTTGTTGTCTAAAAAGCGACGCAAATTTACTGAATTTCTTTAGGAATAAAATACAATGTCTTGGCATAGTTTGTTATTTGTACAGATTCTAAATAACGAAATATTGCTCAGGCATGAAAATTGTATATATTTACAGAAATATTAGCGTAATTCAATGAAAATTAATAGCTGGCTCGTTTTACATATTTTCCTTTTTTCCTTTCTTGGATTCTCTCAAGTTGAAGAAACAAATCCGCCAGATTACATCAAAACCATCAATTTTAAAGGCAATACTCCCGAAACACAATTACCCATATTACGGCTTGGCGAACATCTCATTTTAGAATTTGACGCCCTAAATGGCCTAGAGGAAGATTATTATTACAAAATTGACCATTATAATTACGATTGGACACCTTCGGTTTTATTAAAATCTGAATACCTAACTGGATTTGACAATCAGCGTATTCGAGATTATGAAAACTCGTATAATACCTATCAAATTTATTCCCACTACAAGCTTAGTATTCCCAATCAATTCACTAAAGAAATAAAACTTTCTGGTAATTATATACTTTCCATATTTAACAGCTATAATGAGCTCATATTTTCAAGGAAATTTATGGTTTACGAAGAACAATCTGGGGTTGGCGTAAGCATTAAACGCTCAAGATCCATCGAGCATTTAGATGAAAAACAGCGTGTAGACATTGTTATAAACCCAAACGGATCAGCATTTAACAACCCCATGCAAACCGTTAAGGTTATGATTGTTCAAAACAACAATTTAAATACTGCTATTTTAGGACTAAAGCCACTTTACACCATTGGAAAACAACTCATATATAAATACGACACCGAAACCAGTTTCTGGGGAGGCAATGAGTTTTTGTATTTTGAAAACAAGGATGTCAGGGGGGCAAATACAGGAGTGCAGCGAATAGATTTAAAAGATGTTTACCACAATTACTTGTTTACAAACATTCCAAGATACAACAGGCCTTACACGTACAATCCTGACATTAACGGCAATTACGTAATTACCAATATAGATGCAGAAAACCCTAGTATTGAAGCTGATTATGTATGGATACATTTTTCGCTCGTCGCAGACGACAATTACAGAAACAAAAACATACATGTATATGGCAACTTTAACAATTACGTTATTGAGGATAACACACAATTAATTTACGACGAGAGCCGCGACATATTTTCCACTTCTTTATTACTAAAACAGGGGTTTTATAATTATAAATATGTTGTTGTAAACAGTAATAACACCATCGATCATGGGGCTGTAAGTGGTAATTTTTATCAAACTGAAAACAACTACAAAGTAATCGTTTATTATCGTGATTTGGGCGCTCGATATGATAAGATTATTGGTGTAGGCGAAGGAAGCTCAGTTAATATTTCTAACTAATCCTTACAGTTAAACTACTTTTTTTCATACAACGTGTAAAATATTGTATTTAACAACTATTATTTCTTATTTTAGCATTAAAACAATACTTTATCATCTTTTTATCAATGGTTCACTTAGTTACAAGAGGCATAAAAATATCGGTAGAAACAACCTACGAAGGATCTTTTTACCGAGACTATAAAATTCAATATGCTTTTGGCTATACTGTAACGATAGAAAACCAAAGTCAAGATGCTGTTCAGCTAAATTCCAGACATTGGGAAATTTACGATGCCTTAAATAATATTGAAATCGTAAACGGCGAAGGTGTTATAGGCAAAACCCCAATTATTCAACCTGGAGAATCGCACACCTATAATTCCGGTTGTTTATTGTCATCCCCTTTTGGCGCTATGAAAGGGTTTTACAACATGCTAAATTTCACAACATCACGCATTTTTAAAGTGACCATCCCTACCTTTAAATTAGAAGCACCATTTGCGATAAATTAAATCTAAAACCCTAAAAACATGAAGTTTATCACTATAAAAAAATCTCATTTTGAAACCGATTTACTTATTCTTAAAGGTAGATTAGAATCAGAAGGCATTGTTTGCTTTTTAAAAAATCAATACACGACTCAAACTATGAACTACATGCCCACCTTCGAGGTTGAACTACAAGTTTTAGAAAAAGATTTAGAGCAAGTTCAAAACCTCATATTGGAAATAGAAAATAATTAACAAATGATTAGTGCACTCTTTCGAATCTGAAAAGTTCTCCTTTCTGTTTAACATGAAAGAATTTACAATTTGAATAATGCACAAATTCAAAATATTCATCATAATTAAATTCTGGATTTTCACTTTTAAATACAGCATCAACATCAATTTTCCCATAAGGCGAAATACGTCTGAATTTAAAATGAAAAGGATGCTCCAAATCATGTAACTCAAACCAGGCTCCCGCAGCTATACCCGACAACCACTGGGCTTTTTCATGAACACCACGAACTGGTTTAGGATGTAAAGTTCCAGTAAAACTTGGATTAAAATTAGGCAATCGATCTAAAAAACAGCGAACATTTTCACTAAATTGAGAGCCTTTAAACCGGTAAACAACACCTTGCTCCGTAACTTCAAACACCTGATTTTCTGTATCGGCTAAAAGCACATTACCGACTGTACTCGGCGTAAACCACTTCGATCGAACTAATCGTCGCTTTATTTTATAGTTCGTCACCGAATTTATCAAAGTATCAGTTACAAACCGGGCACAATTACAAGCATCTTTTATAAAAGCAGCATATCTTATAAATTCTTTCTTTTGCATTTTGGTAATATGATGTCTTGCGCTTATGTAATCTATAGCAGTACAAACCGACGCCACCAATTTACCATCGCCATGGGTTAATTTGGGGTGCGTTCCTAAAAATTTCAATATATCATGTAAATTAAGAATCTTATCATTCTCAATAACCGCCTTTAATGGAAAATTCAATCGTTATCTGTATCACGTCCCCGAACACGACCAGTAGGTTCGGGTGTTATGTACCTACCAAAATCGTGATATTCTAAAATGCCTGTTGACTTATTAATTAAAACTAAAGCGGCATGACCTGCTCTTAAGTAATTTTTTCTTCCGACACCAATAAATCGCAATAGCGGCGAAAACCATTCTTTAGAAACCATAACTATTGTTTCTGGATAGGCCAAAGTTAAAATGATACCTGTACTATTCTTCATCAACTGTTTGAGGAAGTTTAAAAGTTTGAAGATAACTGGCATTGTTTTGCAAGTTTTCGTAATACATTACAACCCCATGATTCAACTTTTCAATTTGAGTTATACTTGTTGTTTTTACAAAGCCACGGTTCATAACAACCCCATAATCTGATGAGTCATCTCCGCCAACTTTATGAAATTCTAAAATGCTTTTTGATGTTAATTCACTCTCTGAGACAAATGCATCAAACCACTTACAACGCTCCTTTTTCATAACATCGGTATATAAAGTTGTCGACGACCAAATGTGTTCTTTTAAAGGTAAAGATTTTAAATGCGATTCTACCCCATCCCAGACCAATTCATAAAACGATAAACCATCAGTCCAATCAACAATAATCATAGTAAACGGTTCAATATCGTTCAAATTATATTGCTTTATTTCTTCCTTAAAAAACTCAAAAGATAATACATCTAAAGCTACAATACCGCGACTAAGGCGATAACTGGTTTTTCGTTCATGCAAATCGAAACCACCATTTAAGACACATACAACTCTGTTAAATTCGCTAACTCCTACCCAAGTACCACCAGATTGTTTGTCCTTTGGAAATAGAAGTTTCGTGTTATTTTTTGAATAAATTTTTGGAGGAAATGAGATTCTTTCAGGAGCCTCATCTCTGTTTGAAGTTAAAACAAAATTATGTTCCCCGATGGGAACTAACGTTACTGTACACATGTAAATTATAGTCTGCTATCTATTTTGCAACTTACAAAATTCTACGAAATTTTAACAGGTTTTTGACAATTCCTTCACCAATAAACTCCTTTAAAAATCCTAAATTTGCAAGGAACATAAAACATACAAAACTAAAACACTCGTAATATGGGAAAAGGATTTTTCAACGTACCAGTTGCTGTTAACGAACCAGTTAAATCATATGCGCCGGGAACACCGGAACGCGATGCGGTATTAGCTGCATATAAAAACATGTATAATAGCACTGTTGACGTCCCGTTATACATAAATGGAGAATACGTAGAAACTGGAAACACCAGCACTATGTCGCCTCCTCACGATCACCAACACATTGTTGGAACGTATCACTTAGCGGAAAAATCTCATGTGGAAGATGCTATTTCTACTGCTTTAGAAGCAAGAAAAGAATGGGCTTTAATGCCATGGGAACAGCGTGCTGCCATCTTTTTAAAAGCAGCAGAACTTGTTGCTGGCCCATACCGTTATAAAATTAATGCTGCAACCATGATGGCGCAGTCTAAAAATATATTTCAAGCTGAAATTGACTCTGCTTGTGAACTTGTAGATTTTTTACGTTTTAACGTACAATACATGACTGAAATTTACAGTGAACAACCAAAGAGCACCAGCGATGCCTGGAACCGTGTTGAATACAGACCTCTTGAAGGGTTTACTTACGCTGTAACACCATTTAACTTTACAGCTATCGCTGGAAACTTACCAGCTTGTATGGCTTTAATGGGTAATGTGGTAGTATGGAAACCTAGTGACAGCCAAGTGTATTCGGCTAAAGTTATCATGGATATTTTTGAGGAAGCTGGTGTACCACCAGGAGTTATTAACGTTGTTTTTGGAGATCCGGTAATGATTTCAGACACTGTATTATCACACCCAGATTTCTCAGGGCTTCATTTTACAGGTTCTACATTTGTATTTAAAGAACTTTGGAAGCAAATTGGTAATAACATTCACAATTATAAAACATACCCAAGAATTGTAGGAGAGACAGGTGGTAAAGATTTTATCATGGCTCACAAATCGGCAAACCCGAAGCAAGTTTCTACAGCCATAATTCGTGGCGCGTTCGAATTCCAAGGGCAAAAATGTAGCGCAGCTTCAAGAGCCTACATCCCTTCTAATATATGGGACGAAGTTAAATCTTTAATTATCGAAGATGTGAAATCATTTAGCATGGGATCACCAGAAGACATGAGTAACTTTATTACTGCTGTTATTCATGAAGGTTCTTTTGATAAATTAGCGAAATATATCGATCAGGCAAAAGCCGATGCCGATGCTGAAATCATTATTGGTGGTGGTTATGATAAAAGTAAAGGTTACTTTGTTGAACCTACTGTTATTGTTACAACAAACCCGAATTATGTAACGATGGAAACCGAATTATTCGGCCCTGTTATCACCATTTATGTTTACGATGCAGAAAAATACTCTGAAACTTTAAAACTTGTTGACGCTACAAGTGAATATGCTTTAACTGGAGCTATTCTTTCGAAAGACAGATATGCTATTACTGAAGCAACAACTGCTTTACAAAACTGTGCTGGTAACTTCTATATAAATGATAAGTGTACAGGTGCCGTGGTAGGTCAACAACCTTTTGGTGGTGCGCGTGCCTCAGGAACCAACGATAAAGCTGGTAGCCCACAAAACTTATTACGCTGGGTGTCGCCACGTTTAATAAAAGAAACATTTGTAACACCAACAGATTACAGATATCCATTTTTAGGAGAATAAAATTTTTCCATTATGATTATAAAATAAAGCTCATCGAAATGATGAGCTTTATTTTTTCTATTAAAAATTAATTATCTTTCAACAAACTTTTTAAACATAAAAAGGCATATTTTTTGATAATACATTTTTATGAAAAAAACACTTTTAACCCTAATTTGCATTTCCTTAACCTTGTCATGCTTTAGTCAAGCTGGCAGACTTATACGTGAAGCCAGTAGAACAACTAATCTAGAAGAACGAATTAAACTTTACAGCGAAGCTATTGCTTTAGAGCCTGATAATTTAGACGCTTATTTCCTTCGAGGTCTAGCAAAAAATGATCTTGGTGATTTTCATGGCGCCATTATCGACTATTCGAAAATCATTTTATCTAAACCCGACCCAGATACTTATTTTAATCGCGGAAATTCTCGATACGCTTTAAATGATTACTTTGGAGCAGAACAAGATTATGAGAAAGCCTTCGAAATGGACTCCAATTTTATCGATGCATTATACAGCTTAGGATGTGCTCAATACGAATTAGAAAAATACGAAGAAGCTATAAAAACGTTTTCTAAAGTTATTAGAGCGATTCCATTAGATACAGAAGCCTATTACCGTCGTGCAGACAGCTTTAAAGCACTTAAAAATTATCCCGCAGCTTTAAATGATTATTCATTAGCAGTTAAAATCGACCAAACCTCATTAGCATACTACAATAGAGGTGTATTTTTGATGAGTATTAATTATTATAAAGATGCATTAAGTGATTTTAAAGTAGCTTTAAGACGAGACAAAACAAACACTTTAGCTTATTTTTTTAAGGGGACTGCCAATTTATTATTAGGAGAACACATGACTGCTTTAGAGGATTATAATACTGCTATTACGTTCGACTCAAAAGATTTTGACGCGTTGATTGGGTTATCCATAACATACTATAAACTGAATGATTATGAACAAGCTGAATTATTCTTTGAAAAAGCGAAAACAATTTTAGCACCTAACCAAACCGCAACTGAAATCACTCCATTTGAGGACACCTATTGGTACACGAATCAATATTATTATTTTAAACAAATGTTTGAAAAACTAAACAAACTTTAATGTTAGCCTTTATATTTTATTGGTAAATGCACCACTTTTTTAGTTTCAAAAAAGTCTTCTGCGTAATAATCGCTTAAATTATAGATTGTAGCTGTTTTGTAATCCTGAAGTTCATCGGTTAAGTCGCCACCTTTTAAATATAAAATTCCATTTTTTAAATTGTGGTTTTGTGTTTTTGCGATTTTTCCTTTAATCCAATGCACGAAAGTTGGCATAGCAGCTACTGCCCTGCTAACGATAAAATCGTATGTTTCATCTATTTCTTCAACACGACTATGGGTTGTTTTCACATTGGTAAGTCCTAAACCCTCCACAACCTCATTTACAACCTTAAGCTTTTTTGCTATACTATCGACCAAATGAAACGAACACTCGGGATAAAGAATAGCCAAAGGAATTCCCGGAAAGCCCCCTCCTGTACCTACATCCATAATTTTACTTCCATCTTTAAACCCGATCACTTTAGCAATACCTAACGAGTGTAATACATGTCGTAAGTACAATTCATCTATATCTTTTCTAGACACAACATTGATCTTTAAATTCCAGTCCTGATATAAACTTTCAAGTAATTTAAATTTATCAATTTGATCTTGGGTTAAGTTTGGGAAGTATTTAAGTATAAGTTCCATTCGTGTTAAATTTTCAACAAAAATATACTTTTTAAACACATATTTTTACAAAAAAACGTTATAAGTTCAGGTCGTTTATACCTATCTTTGCCGAAGGTATGATAGGCAAATTTTTCATTTAGTAATCATATTAAAATTTAAAGAATGTCAAAACAATCACTTTCCTTTTCAAGAACAGATTCTGCTAAGTTTTTCAGAACACTTAACAAACGTGTAAACGAATACTTCAAAGAAAACAATGTAAAACGTACTGGGAATTGGAAACTATGGGTTAAAACTATTGTCATGTTTTCAATATTTTTAACGCCTTACTTTTTATTATTAACATTAAACATCCCAGGTTGGGCGCAATTGCTATTAACCATTGTTATGGGAGTAGGAATGGCCGGCGTAGGCATGAATGTAATGCACGATGGCAACCATGGATCCTTTTCGAATAAAGAATGGATAAACCGTTTAATGGGTAGCAGTATTTATATACTGGCCGGAAATGTTTATAACTGGCAGGTACAACATAATGTACTACACCATACATACACCAATATTCACGGTATGGATGAAGATTTAGAAGCTGGACGCATTTTACGTTTCACAGAACATTCAGAATGGCGCTGGCATCACAAATTTCAGCATTATTACTCGGTTTTGCTTTACGGTTTATTAACCCTAAATTGGGCTATTACTACCGACTGGCAACAAATGCGACGTTACATGAAACGTAAGTTATCTTATGGAAAATTCCCAAATCCAGTTTGGAACTGGAGCAAATTGGTTATTTCTAAATTAATTTACATTGCGATTTGGATCATACTTCCTATGTTAATTTTAGATATTGCATGGTGGAAAATTTTAATTGGCTTTTTTATCATGCACTATACAGCAGGACTTATTTTAAGCGTAGTATTTCAGTTAGCACATGTTATGGAAGAAGCCGAAATGCCTTTACCTGAAAAAGATGGTACCATGAAAAATACCTGGGCTATTCATCAATTAAAAACAACCGTTAACTTTGGTGCAAAAAGTCGAATTATCAACTGGTTTACTGGAGGTTTAAATCACCAGATAGAACACCATATCTTTCCACACATCAGTCATATCCATTATGATAAAATTGGAAAAATCGTAAAAGAAACAGCAAAAGAATTCAACTTACCATATAACGAATATAAAACCACACGTAAAGCCATTCTTGCTCATTTTAAGCATTTGAAAGAAATGGGAGCAAAACCAGCTTTACAAGTCTAACCAAATTATTAATTACTAAATGCAATTACTATCCGATAGAGTTCTTAACATGGCTACGTCTGCGACTTTAGCTATGGCAGCAAAAGCAAGAGAACTAAGAAATGAAGGCAAAGATATAATAGGTTTAAGTTTGGGTGAACCAGACTTCGATACGCCAGAATTTATTAAGGAAGCCGCTATTCAGGCGATTAACGACAATTACAATTCGTATACACCTGTTGATGGCTACGGCGAGTTAAAAGAAGCTATTATAACAAAATTTAAACGCGATAACAATTTAACTTACACACCCGCCCAAATTGTGGTTTCAACAGGAGCTAAACAATCTTTAGCTAACGTTGCAGCCGTTTTAACCAATGCTGGTGATGAAGTGATTATGCCATGTCCTTATTGGGTAAGTTATGCGGATATTGTAAAATTATTTGACGGTGTACCTGTAGAAGTTGTAACCAGTATAGCTACAGACTTTAAAATGACGCCTGAGCAATTGGAAGCTGCAATAACGCCAAAAACCAAAATGATTTGGTTTAGCTCACCTTGTAACCCGAGTGGATCTATTTATAGTGCTGAAGAATTAAGAGCCTTAGCTGATGTTTTAGTAAAATATCCAAACATTTATGTAGTTTCAGATGAAATTTACGAACACATAAACTATGTTGGAGGTCATGCAAGTATGGCACAATTTGAAGATATGTACGATCGTACCATTACAGTAAACGGTGTTTCAAAAGCGTTTGCGATGACTGGTTGGCGTATTGGATATATTGGTGCTCCAGAAAAAATTGCGCGTGCTTGTAATAAAATTCAAGGACAAATGACTAGTGGCGCAAACTGTATAGCGCAGCGAGCTACTATCACTGCTTTAAATGAATCTCCAAATCGTGTAAAATACATGATTGATGAGTTTAAAGTACGTCGAGATTTAATATTAGGACTTTTAAACGAAATAGAAGGATTTGAAACCAATACACCTCAAGGTGCATTCTATGTATTCCCTAATGTTTCAGCTTTCTTTGGAAAAACAATAAAAGGAAAAACTATAAACAATGCTTCCGATTTATCTTTATTCTTATTGGAAGAAGCTCTTGTTGCTACAGTTGATGGAGCTGCTTTTGGAAACCCAAACTGTTTACGTATTTCTTATGCTGCTTCACAAGAGCAAATTATTGAAGCGATCAAGCGTATAAAAGAAGCTTTAAGTTAAATTTTATTCAAATTATAAAGCATTTAAAGTCCGAAAGTTAATCTTTCGGACTTTTTTGTTGATCATACATCCAAAAAATTATTCATTTTATCATTTGTAAGTAAATATTACGTATCTTTATACTTACCAAAACACCTCCCTTTCTTAAAATCTCCAATCAGTTTTTAACATAAATACGTACTTAATATTCATTTTTAAATGTATGTTCCATAGAAAACCTATTACTTACATACTCTAGGAATATTAAAAAATATAAACTGTTTAACTAAAACCATAAACTATGTTACGCTGGACAATAATATTTATCGTTATTGCAATTATTGCTGGAATTTTCGGCTTTGGAGGAATTGCTGGCGCATCTGCTGGAATAGCAAAAATCTTATTTTTTGTATTCATCGTTTTGTTCATTTTATCCCTCATAAAAGGTGTTTTAAAAAAATAAAAACAACACATACTAACTAAATCCTTATTCATATGAAAAAATTAGCTTACTTCTTGATTCTAATACTAACTGCAGGCACTGTATTAATTGGCTGTAGAGACCAAAAAACCACCGGCGAAAAAATTGAAGATGGACTAGAAGAAATCGGAGACGGAATCGATGATACTGCCCATGACGTTGAAGACGGTATTGAAGATGCCGCCGATGATATTGAAGACGCAGTAAATTAAATACCTAATTAACACTAATTAAATTACATTAAGCCCGGAAAATATTTTCCGGGCTTTTGTTTTCAATAATATTATTAGTAAATTTAATCTTACAAAAAAAATAATAATCCCTCACTTAATTTTATAACCATTTACTTAGGGTTTTCCTTAATTCATTTCATTACAACGTTACGTCGTTTTAATATAACATCAAATTAGTTGGCTTTATATAATAGCTATTATATGCCAATTCATCTGAATTTAACTAATAAATTAAGTCTTTAGTTTTTATGCGTCATTGGCGAATAACTTCTCTTTTAATTACAATTATTTCCGGCATACTATGGTTTATTAGCGACGCCGGTACCTCATCTCTTGTTGCACAAATTCTTTGTCTTTTGTTTAGTCTTCTATTCATTTTGCTCGCTATTAAATTCATAATCAAGAAATAGCACAACAAAGCACTCTATTATAACAGTAAGTACAGTGAAAACCGATAACTAAAATACCTAAACATGTTAATACACCATATATAAAATGCATTTGCTTATTGTATAAAATTAAATTTTGCCTAATTCTTTACAAGTCAGCTTATGTAGCATTTGGGTATTTCTTAATATTCACATTTGCATAACTACCTTGTAGCGCTTTAGATTCTTTACGCTTAGACACTAAATCCCTATTGTTTTTTAATGAACTGTTTGCAGCCATCATAGCTCCTTCTCCTCCCATAATTTCTAAATATTAACATTGAAACATAAAATCATTTATGGATCATTGAAGATTAATAATTATCCATAAAAAAAGCTAATTTTCTTATTAGAAGTAAAATTCTTTTAAATATTCCAAGTTTGTAACAATATAGGTCACGAACAGAAGTCAGTTTTTAAACTTAAAATATAAGAGTTTAAAAAACTATTAGTATATCTGCATTAACGTGTTCTCCAGAAAAAAGGTGAAAATAAAATAAGAACTGTAAAAAGTTCTAAACGTCCAATTAACATTAAAAACGAAGACCACCATTGCGCCAAAGGCGGTAATTCTGCATAGTTATTCACAGGGCCAAAACTACCAAGGGCAGGACCAATATTACCTAAACTAGAAGCAGACAAACCTACTGCCGACATATAATCGATGTCGAACATAGAAAACACCAATGCACCAATGATAAATGACAACATATATAAAATAAAAAAAGCTAAAACATTAAATACAATATCACCAGAAATAGCTTTGGTATTATACCTAACAGGCAATATGGCATTAGGATGAAGTGCACGTTTAAATTCAAGAAAACCGTTTTTTATCAATATTAAATGACGTACTACCTTAACACCTCCTGAAGTACTTCCTGCAGACCCCCCGAGAAACATTAATCCGAAAAAGAATACGAGTAAAAATGGTGTCCAAAGGGTATAATCTGCCGTAATAAATCCAGTAGTGGTAATTACAGTTAACACTTGAAATAACGCATGCCTAAAAGCACTTTCGGCTTCTCCCCATACCATAGGGTGATGAATAGTAGATATTGAAACATCCGCCCTTAGATAAATAATGACAGCAGCAATAATGGAAAATACAGTAATAAATTTAAAATAAAGCTTAAATTCTTCATCCTTTATAACTTTTTGAACACGCCCCTTAAAGGCAAAATAACTAAGAACAAAGTTAGAGCCTGCCAAAAACATAAATAATATAACGATGTATTGAATTATTGGATTATCGTTCCAGTGTGCTAAACTTGCGTTTTTAGTTGAAAATCCCCCAGTTGAAACCGTGGCCATGGAATGATTAATAGCATCGAAGAACGTCATTCCTGCAAGCTTTAAAAAAATAGTTTCTGCTACAGTATATCCAAAATAAATTAACCATAAACGTTTTGCTGTATCGGTTATTCTTGGATGTAATTTATCGGCACTAGGGCCTGGTGCTTCAGCAGCAAACAACTGCATTCCACCAATACCCAACAATGGCAAAATGGCTATCGCTAAAACAATAATCCCCATACCACCGATCCAATGTGTTGTACTTCGCCAAAATAAAACGCCCTCAGGGATAGCTTCTATATCATTAAGAATAGTAGCTCCCGTAGTGGTATAGCCGGACATCGTTTCAAAAAATGCATTCGTAAAACTTGGAATACTTTGAGTTATTATATAGGGTAATGTGCCCGATAAAGACATGATAATCCACCCAAAAGCAACAACAATGTAACCTTCACGCTTATTCATTTCCTTAGTGTGCTTACGTGTAAGTAACATAACCAAAGCCCCTATAATGAGTGTTAATATACCTGCCGTAAAAATTTGAAATGTAACTCCATCGTTACAAATGAAACTCACTAAAGTTGCTAACAACATAAACCCGCCATTAAACAGCAAAAGCAAGCCTAAAAAATGAAAAATGATTTTATAATTTAATTTCAATGTCCGACAGATATTTGAGGATGATTAGATAAATAATTTTTCGACCCGTTTGATTGATTGTAATAAGCTGCACACAACTACCCTATCTCCTTCCTTAATTTTAAAATCCCCTAAAGCAATCATGCCAACACCATCCCTAATAACGCCACCAATAATGGCTTCTCTTGGAAAATCGATGGTTTTAATAACTTTATTGCAAACGGCCGAGGTAGACTTTACTTCAAACTCCAGTAACTCTGCATTTAAGTTACTTAATTTGGTCATTGCTACAACTTCTCCTTTACGAATGTACCTAAAGATATTGTTTGCTGCTAGTAGTTTTTTATTTATTAAAGTATCAATACCTACCGATTGAGAAAGTTCAAAGTAATCCATATTCTCAACTAAGGCTACTGTTTTTTTTACGCCTTTAGATTTTGCAACCAAACAGGACATAATATTAGTTTCAGAATTTTCGGTAACAGCAATAAACGCATCCATATTTTCAATATTCTCCTCGTCTAGTAAATCTACATTTCTACCATCGCCTCTAACCACCAATACGTCTGGTAATTGATCGGCCATGTTAAAGGCATGCTCTTTATCCTGTTCTACCAGCTTTATGTACAAGTTCTTTTTACTTAAATCTCTAGCAGCTTTGAATCCAATCTGGCTAGCTCCTAAAATCATGACATTCTTTATCTCTCGATTTACTTTACCTGTGAGCCTGCATAATTCTTCAGCTCCACCTTCGGAAGTAATAAAAACCACATTATCGCCGCGCTCAAACCTTGTGCTTCCACGTGGAATTATTGTGTATTGAGTACCATAACGTTGAATAGCAATTGGCACAAAATGAATTTCAGGAAAAATCTCGGCTGCTTCTTTTACTGTTTTTCCAACAAACGACGCAGAGCTTGAAAGAGTTAATCCCACCATGGTTAAAGCGCCACTTTCGAACTCATAGGTTTCGTTAAACGACGACTGCTTTAATGATAATTCGATTTCTGCAGCTGCTAACGCCTCAGGAGAAATCAATTCATCTACACCAAATCTGTCGAAACCTAATTCCTCCTTATGGTGTATAAATTCGGTATTTGATATTCTTGCTATAGTTTGTTTTGCGCCCAACTGTTTTGCTAAGGCACTCACGGTAATATTGGTGGTTTCACTTGAAGTTACGGCTATAAACAAATCACATATACCTACACGCCCTTCCTTTAAAATACTTATAGAGGTAGCATCACCACGAACCACTTTAATATCTAAATGTGCATCGGCATAGGAAATTCGTTCTTTATCCGGATCTATTAAAGTAATTTCCTGAGATTCGTAGGATAATAATTTTGCTAAATGAAATCCAACTTCTCCAGCACCAGCAATTATAATTTTCATTTGTTATTGTTCAAATTTAAATGAGAGAATGTCCCATTTCTATATCTGTAGAATTTGCTATTAATCTTAAACAAGAAATGTTTCATCACATATTATATTATAATAAGTAATACAAAGATAGTATAATTTACATTTGTAAATAAAAACGTCTCCTACATTTCAATTTCTATAATTGTACAATTCGTTTTTTAGCGAATTAGGCATTATTTCATATTTTTTACTCGGAATAAATTATGTAGGTTTGTCAAAAATTTAAAGCATTGTCAAAAATTAAACCATACAAGCATAGCGATTTAGGAAAAAAAGAACAAGTAACTCAAATGTTCGACACCATTTCTGGAGATTATGATGGCTTAAATCGTGTTATTTCCTTTGGAATAGATATAAAATGGCGTAAAAAAGTTGTTAAAATGGTTAAGGAAACCAATCCTGAATCCATATTAGACATCGCCACTGGCACAGGCGATTTAGCTATTAATTTAGCTGAAACTAATGCCAATAAAATTGTTGGGTTAGACATAAGCAGCGGCATGCTAGAAATTGGCAAAGAAAAAGTAAAAAACAAAGGCTTAGGAGACCGAATTGAAATGATTTTGGGCGACAGTGAAAATATGCCTTTCGAAACCAACACCTTCGATGCCATTACCGTATCGTTTGGTGTAAGGAATTTTGAAACTTTAGAAAACGGCCTTAAAGAGATTTACAGAGTGCTTAAACCTGGCGGTACTTTTGTTATTTTAGAAACTTCTATACCAACAAAAACGCCTTACAAACAAGGTTATAACATTTATTCAAAACACATTTTACCAGTAATAGGCAAACTTTTTTCCAAAGATCGTAGCGCCTACAAATACTTAAGCGAATCTGCATCGGCTTTTCCATATGGAGAGGCGCTAAACAATATTTTGCGCAAAATTGGGTTTATTAATGTTGAAGATTTTCCGCAAACATTTGGAGTTGCGACTATTTATAAATCCGTAAAGTAAATAACCTATATGAAACGCATCCTTGTTTTATTATCATTTTTATGCTTAGTTCATGGAGCAAATGCCCAGCTGTTTAAAAAAGATAAAGTTATTTATGATGCGAACCAAGGTCGCGGATCTACAGATAACGACTTACTGCGTTGGGGGTATTTTTTAGGAATTAATTACTTAGATTTTAATTTCGATTACAATCAGGATTTACGTGATATTTATGTAAAACGAAGTCCCGGATTTAATGTTGGGTTAATTGGTAATTTACGTGTAAATAGCTTTTTAGATGTTCGTTTAGAACCTGGACTGCTTATTTCTAGTCGAGAATTACATTATAGTTCCACTTATTTTTCCGACCCCGATGTATCGGATTCTGACTTATTCCGTGAAGTCAAATCCACCTATATTTATGTGCCCTTACTTCTAAAAGTTTCCACGAAGCGTATTAATAATTTTAAACCGTTCATTACAGGAGGATTTGCTACAGCCTTAAATTTATCTAGTAATGAAGGAAACCCAAATGATAATAACAACGGTCAGTTCAGAACTAAAAAAAATATGCTGTTTTATGAGTTAGGGTTCGGTATCGATTTTTACTTACATAACTTTAAGTTCACCCCATCCATTAAAGGTGTTTTTGCCATGAACGATGAGCTCGTGAGGGATAAAGACCCAAATAGTCCATGGACAAGTAACATCCACAGTATGCAAACAAGAGGCATTTTTATTAACTTTACCTTTCAATAAAGCCTAATTATCGACGCTTCAATTCACTTAATAAAATGGCTGTTGCAGTTGCTACATTTAAACTTTCAGTAGCCTGTAAATCACCAAACCTAGGAATCGAAATCTTATTAGTCACCAACTGTTCTATACGCTTCGAGATACCGTTAGCTTCATTTCCCATCACTAATACTCCTTTTTCCGGCAATTGACTTTGGTAAACATTATCACCTTCCATAAAGGCCCCCAATACAGGTAAATCCATTTCTGATAAAGTTTCTTTTAAATCGGCATAATGAATATTCACCCGAGTTATTGATCCCATTGTAGCTTGTACCACCTTAGGGTTAAAACAATCTACTGTTTCCTGACTACATAATAATTCAGTAATACCAAACCAATCGCAAAGTCTAATAATAGTACCTAAATTTCCTGGGTCACGAACATCATCTAAAGCAACTATTAAACCATCGTAGTTTAGAGTTATTGGTTGTGGAATTTTAAAAAGAGCCAATGCCATATTCGGATTTTTCAAAAAACTAATTCGTTTTAAATCGCTTGCCGAAATTATCGTTTCTAGTTTGGCATTAATATTGAAGCTTTGCGTTGTGAATAACGCATGAAGTTCTAGATTAGAAGATAGTAGTTCTGTTATGGTTTTTACACCTTCAACTACAAATAACCCATGTTGTTGACGGTATTTTTTTTGCTTCAAGCTAGCAATTAATTTTATTTGACTTTTGGAAAGCATTGAAAAAAAATCCTTTAAACTATTAACGGCGTAAAGAAATAAAATTTTACTCTGATAAATGTTTTAATTTATTTAAATCTTTTTTAGAACAAGCAAAAAAAGAATAATATAGCTTTATTTAAAGTAATGTCTATAAATTACCTTGGAAAAAAATAAAAATAAACTCATGAAATAATGTATTTTTGAGCCAATTAAAGGTAAAAGCAACGCGGTACATCCATAAGAATTTAACAACCTACATTAATTTATAATTTCGTTTGAAACCACTTTATAAAAATATACCTGTATTAATTGTTATGGCAGGAATATTGTTTTCATGCAACGCCGTAAAACGAGTTGATGAAAAGGACTATTTACTTACCAATAATGCGGTTTTAATTAATGGAAAGAAAAACAAATCGGAAACCATAGGGAATTTACTGTACCAAAAACCTAACAGTAAAATACCAGTTGTAAACACGCCTTTAAGATTGCATATTTATAATTTGGCACGACCAAACATAGATTCTATTCTTGAAGAAAAAATTTATAATAACCCAAAAAAATTAAAACGAAAAACTAAAAAGTTTTCAAGAAAACAAGTCAATAAGGATGTTGAAAACCGATTAAATTTCAACGCTTGGTTAAAATCTACGGGTGAAGCTCCGGTAATTGTAAGCGAAGATAAATCTGAAAAATCGGTTAAGCGACTGGAAGATTATCATATTAATAATGGTTGGTTCGATGTTGAAGCCAGTTATGAGATAAATAAAAAAGACAATAAACGCGCAGACGTTGAATACAACGTTGAAACAGGCCCTGCGTTTTTATTAGATACCATTACCACTAAAATAAAATCGCCTGTTATAGATTCTATTTATCACAAAAAAATACTACGTAATAGTCTCATAAAATCGAAAGAACAATACAGAACGTCTAATTTCGAGCAGGAACGCGACCGTATTTCGAACGAATTAAGAAACTCTGGACTTTTTCATTTTAATCAGGATTATATAGGTTTTGAAATCGACACCATTGGAACCAATAAAAAAGTAAACGTCGATATACAAATTCAAAATAGAACCATTCGGGATTTAGATTCTATTTACCGCGTTCCATTCAATATTTACAAGGTTAAAGACGTAAATATTATTACCGATTATACCTTTGAAAAGAGAAACAAAAAGTTAAATGGTCCCGTTAACTATAAAGGTTACAAACTTTGGAGCTATGGCAAAATGCGTTATCGCCCTAAAGCCATTACTGATGCCGTTTTTATAACTCCCGGAGAAATTTTTAAAGATAACGACCGCACATTAACATACAGGCACATAAATGGATTACGCACGTTTAAATATCCAAATATCGATCAGGTAGAAATTGACAACCACACCCTATCGGACACCATTAGATTAACGGCTTTAAAAAAGTTCAGTTTAGGTTTTAGTACCGATGTTTCAACCAGCAATATTCAAACCGTAGGATTTTCATTAAATCCTAGTCTTTTAATGCGTAATATATTTAGAGGCGCAGAAACCTTGGAAATTTCGGCCATTGGATCAATCGGTTCTTCAAGAGACCAAAATGAAGGCGATCCTTTTTTCGATATTAACGAAATTGGAGCAGACCTGAAACTTACTATTCCACGGTTTTTCTTCCCGTTTAACACCAATAATTTAATAGCGAAAGACATGTCGCCCAGCACACGCATATCGCTTGCCACTACAAGTCAAACCAATATTGGGTTAGACAAACAAACCTTAAGTGGTGTATTTAATTACAAATGGTCGCCATCGCAAAAAGTAACAGATCGATTAGATGCATTCAACATTCAATATGTAAGAAACCTAAATATTGATAATTACTTTAATGTATATACCAGCTCATTCGATAATCTGGAAAATATTGCTTTAAACTCATACAATACCCCTTCAGAATTTATATCTATTGATAACAATGGTCAGGAATCGCTGATTATAGATAAATCTGATGAGTTTATAGATCTGGTGTTATCCGATGACAATTACCAATCTAGCAACCCCAATCAGTATAAAGAAGTTAATAATATTAACGAAAGAAAACAACGTTTAACCGAGAACAACCTTATTCTGGCCTCAAGTTTCAGCTTAACCAATGATGAACGAACCAATTTATTTGATGAGGATTTTTCAATATTTCGATTTAAGTTAGAAACCGCTGGAAATATTTTATCGGGTATGTCGGACATTTTAGGTTTGCAAAAAAACACTAATGGACGTTACGAGCTGTTCAATGTGGCTTATTCCCAATATATAAAAACCGAATTAGACTATGTAAAGCATTGGGATTTAGGCAAAAAAAACATTTTAGCTTTTAGAAGTTTCTTTGGAATTGCGATTCCGTATGGCAATTCCACTAATATTCCATTTTCTAAAAGTTTCTTTGCTGGAGGAGCTAACGATAACCGCGCCTGGAACGCCTATAGCTTAGGTCCTGGTAGTTCCAAAAATAGTAATGACTTTAACGAAGCTAACTTAAAAATAGCATTAAGTGCCGAACATCGATTTAATATTTTTGAAGACCTTAACGGTGCCGTTTTTGTTGATGCCGGAAACATATGGAATGTCCTGGATGATGTTGAAGATGAAAATGCGGTATTTTCTAATTTCAATTCGCTAGAAGATATTGCTATTGGAACCGGTTTTGGATTACGCTACGACTTTAGCTTTTTTGTATTCCGTTTCGATATAGGTTTCAAAACGTACGACCCTTCTTATCAAGATAATAACCGTTGGTTTAACGATTATAATTTTGGAAATGCGGTTTACAACATTGGAATTAACTATCCATTCTAGTTCTCCATCATATCTCCATCCTGCATCGTTTGGTATTTTATTCTATATAAATAGTTTACACATCTGTATTTTGGTATTAGCCTCTACCTACACTTTAGCTTACAAAAACTACAACGTTTTAGTTTATTTTTAGCATTTTACATAGATAAAACATCTTCTCCTAACATAAAAATTGATTATTTTTGGGACTTACAAACTAAAAAAAACAAAATTTTATAAAATGGGACACAACATTAAACCAGGAGTTGCTACCGGACAAGAAGTTCAAGCAATTTTCAAACTTGCCAAAGAAAAAGGATTTGCTCTACCAGCAGTTAACGTAATCGGTTCAGACACTATTAACGGTGTTTTAGAAACTGCAGCTGCTCTTAATGCTCCGGTAATCATTCAGTTTTCTAATGGTGGTGCCCAATTTAACGCTGGTAAAGGCTTAAGTAACGACGGACAAAAAGCTGCAATTGCTGGTGCTGTTGCCGGTGCAAAACACGTGCATACTTTAGCAGAAGCCTATGGTGTTCCTGTTATTTTACATACAGATCACTGTGCTAAAAAATTATTACCTTGGATAGACGGTTTATTAGACGCTAGTGAAAAGCACTTTGCAGAAACAGGTAAATCACTTTTCAGTTCTCACATGATTGACCTTTCGGAAGAGCCTCTGGAAGAAAACATCGAAATATGCAAAACCTATTTAGAGCGTATGAGCAAAATGGGAATGACATTAGAGATTGAATTAGGTATTACAGGTGGTGAAGAAGATGGCGTAGATAACACAGATGTAGATGATTCAAAATTATATACACAACCTGAAGAAGTTGCTTATGCATACGAAGAATTAAGCAAAGTTAGTAGCCAATTTACTATTGCTGCAGCTTTTGGTAACGTTCACGGTGTTTACAAACCAGGAAATGTAAAACTTACTCCAAAAATTTTAAAAAATTCTCAGGAATATATTTCAGAAAAATACGGTGTAGAGCACAATCATATTGATTTCGTATTCCATGGTGGTTCGGGTTCATCTGTTGAAGAAATTCGCGAATCGATTGGATACGGTGTAATTAAAATGAACATCGATACCGATTTACAGTACGCATTTATGACTGGTATTAGAGACTACATGGGAGGAAAAGCCGAATACTTAAAAGGCCAAATAGGAAACCCTGAAGGTGATGATGTTCCTAACAAAAAATATTATGACCCTAGAGTTTGGTTACGTGAAGGAGAAAAAACCTTCGTTGAACGCTTAAAAAAGGCTTTCGAAGACCTAAACAATGTGAACACATTATAACAAGGTTCTAATAAATATTATAAAGCCTCTACAATTGTAGGGGCTTTTTTATTTCTACAATATATCATTAACTAGCTCTCATTACAAGACCATCAATTTATTGCTATTCAATAATTTAATTGAACAACACAGTCCTTATAGGTTAAATTTTTTGTAACTTTTAACAGCCCTAACAAACTATTTTTCCCTAACAGAAAAACAAATTGTGTTAACCAATCAATTGTTTAGAGCAGCTCTTCTATTTTTTAATATTTTGAGTGTAACTCTTAGTTATACCCAAAATGAATCTGCTATTTGGTATTTTGGCAATCGTGCCGGACTTGACTTCAAAAATGGCTCGCCGGTTTTTCTTAATAATGGAAAATTAAATACCGAAGAAGGATGCGCTACAATAAGTGACCAATATGGAAACCTGTTATTCTATACCGATGGACGTACGGTTTTTAATAAAAATCACGAAATCATGCCGAATGGAGTAGGTTTAAAAGGCCATCTTTCAAGCACACAGTCTGCCATAATAGTACCAAGTATTTCAAACACACAACTTTATTACATTTTCACGGTTGATGATAAATTCGGATCACAGTGGGGAGGACCTCCAAAAACGGGCTTAGCGTTTTCGGTGGTAGACATGACCTTAAACTCTGGTTTAGGGGACGTTATTCCTACATCTAAAAACACCGTATTACTCCCGTATGCATCCGAAAAACTAACTGCTGTAAAAAAGAAAAACGGTGATGGATTTTGGATTATCGCCTTCGCAGAAAAATCAAATGCATTTCACGCATACGAGGTTAATGCGCAAGGTGTTAATACAACTCCTATAGTTTCCCCAACAAATTCAATAGATTTTTCCCGAGGATACCTTAAAGCCTCGCCTAATGGTGATAAATTAGCCATGATTAACGCTGTTTTCAATGGCTTTTTACTTTTTGACTTTGATAATGTAACAGGTAAAATTAGTAATCAACAGGCTATAGAATCTCAATTAATTTTAACCTCTCCTGATCCGTTTTACTTTTGGCGAGGCCCCTATGGGTTGGAATTTTCTCCTAACGGCACGCTTATTTACATTTCTGGTGATTTAACAGGAATTGTGCAATTCGATATCAGCTCTGATAACGTTAACACAATAAAAAATACAGGCATATTATTACACGACGGTAGCAACCACCGTTTTGCAGCATTGCAATTAGCATTAAATAAAAAAATTTATGTAGCCACCTATAACTCCAACAAGTTAGGTGTGATACAAGAGCCCAATATTAAAGGTACAGAATGTCGCTTTATTAAAGATATTATTCTATTAGATTTTGGTATTTGTTTAGACGGTCTGCCGCAATTCTATCAACATTATTTTTCAGAATTGGAAATAGAAATCACCAATTCTTGCTACGGAAACCCTAATGCCTTTAATTTCTCAAGTAATTCTAGTTTTGATACTATTCATTGGGATTTTGGCGACGGCACTTCTTCTTCCGAACAAACCCCCGAATATACTTATAGTGCTCCGGGTCGTTACGCAGTAAGTTTGACCGTAACAAAGGGTCTGAAAACATTAACTCAAACAGCTATTGCCTTAGTACATGAGTTACCCGCATTCCCCACTGAAATTGAGCTTCAACAATGTGACAATGATAACGATGGTCTAACAATCTTTAATTTAGACCAACTCATGCAAACAATAAATCCTAAATTTAACGGTCATATTCGTTTTTTTGAATCGGAAAAGGATGCTGAACAGTTTACCAATTCAATTGATGATTCATCTGCATATAAAAACAAAACTAATGGTTTAACACAAGTTTGGGCTAGAGTAACAAACGAAAACGAATGTTATAAGTTGACAAAACTAAAATTAATTGTTACCACATCGCAAATCCCCGAAAATTTTGTTTGGGATTTTTATGCCTGTAGTCAGGATGACAATATGGATTATGCTACATTTAATTTTAGCGGTGTTACAAACGAAATAAAGCTATTATTCCCAAACCCAGAAGACCTCATAATTAATTATTATCGAAATGTTAATGATGCTTACACACAAAACAATCCTATTGAAAACATTTCCAACTACACAAATACGGGCTATCCCAAGTCACAACAAATCTACATTAGGGTTCAAAATAAATTTAATAGCAATTGCGTAGGCTTAGGAGCCCACATAAATTTACATGTTAACGCTTTACCCGCATTTACATTGGAAACGCTTCCCGTAATCTGTTCCTCTACTCCTTCTCATGAAGTTGTTATTACCCCCTTTAAGAATCTCCCTGTGGAGGACTATAATTACACTTGGGCGTTTAATGGTAGTATCGTTTCGACCGCACCTCAACTAATTACAAGTATTCCTGGAAATTATAGTATAACCTTAACTAAGAAGTCTATAAGTAACTGTTCCGTAACTAAAACATTTACGATAAAATCATCAGAAACAGCTACCGTTTCATTGAATGATATCACTAAGATTGAACTTTCAGAAAATAATTCTATTGGCATACATAAAAACAATTTAGGCACAGGAGACTACGAATTTGCTTTAAACAATAGCCTAGGTCCGTATCAAGATACAGCTTATTTTGATAAATTACCGTCTGGACAACACACCTTATTTATTAATGATAAAAACGGTTGTGGCACAACCGCTATTGACGTGTATATTATGGGGTATCCTAAATTTTTCACTCCAAACAATGATGGCGTTAACGACACTTGGAATATTGAAGGAATTAACGGTAATAACATACAAAAGCCAATTGTATACATTTATGATAGATATGGTAAGCTTCTCAAAGAAATAACCCCAAACGAAACGGGTTGGGATGGTATTTCAAATGGCAAATTAATGCATCCCGCAGACTACTGGTTTGTTGTTTCTGCAAAGAACGCCAATGGTCAACTAAAAACCTTTAAAGGTCATTTTAGTTTAATTCGATAATCATAATTCCTTGTCTATTCTTCAGTATTAAAGTAATCAGAACTAAAACCATAATAAATTACTAGTAATCATTAAATTAAAAAACAATATTTTGAATCTTTTCAGATAAATAAGCATAAAAAATACATTTTAACCAATAAAAGAGACAAGGCATTACCTCAAAATTAAAAAAAGACTTAATTTTGTGCACTGGTTTTTTAGATTTGTATGTTACAAAAAACATTAGAAACCTTATAATTATAACGATAAACAAGATTTTCTTTATAAATCTAAAATCGTAAATTTAAAATCGTAAATCATTATGTCTTGGTTTAAAAGAAAAACAAAAGGAATAACCACCACAACCGAAGAGAAAAAAGATACTCCGAGAGGATTATGGTATAAATCTCCAACTGGTAAAATTGTAGATGCAGAAGAATTAGAAAAGAATTTTTACGTTAGTCCTGAAGATGGCTATCACGTAAGAATCGGAAGTAAAGAATACTTTGAAATTCTTTTCGACGATAATAAATTTAAAGAATTAGACGAAAACCTGGAATCTAAAGATCCTTTAAAATTCGAGGACACAAAAAAATACCCAGACCGATTAAAAGCGGCTCAATCTAAAACAAAACTAAAAGATGCCGTACGCGTTGGAGTTGGAAAATCTAAAGGTAAAGATTTGGTTGTTGCCTGTATGGATTTTGCTTTTATTGGAGGATCCATGGGAAGCGTTGTTGGAGAAAAAATTGCTCGTGCAGCCGACTATTCTTTAAAGCATAACATTCCGTTAATGGTCATCTCTAAATCTGGAGGAGCCCGAATGATGGAAGCCGCATTATCATTGATGCAATTAGCAAAAACATCTGTAAAACTTGCGCAGTTAGCCGATGCTAAAATTCCTTACATATCATTATGTACCGATCCAACGACAGGAGGAACAACCGCATCGTTCGCCATGTTAGGAGATATTAACATAAGTGAACCTGGTGCCTTAATCGGGTTTGCTGGTCCACGCATTGTAAGAGATACTACAGGAAAAGAATTACCAGAAGGATTCCAAACGGCAGAATTTCTATTAGAGCATGGCTTCTTAGATTTCATTACGCTTAGAAAGGAGCTTAAAAATAAAGTGAATCAATATTTAGATTTAATATTAAATCAGCCATTAAGAGCCTAATACATATTTTATTTAAAAGCGATAAATTTAAGAAAGCAACTAATACTAGTTGCTTTTTTTTATGCAACAAACTTCACAATAAATTCATAATCAGTATATTTACAAAAACAAACATTAACCCAAATCTAAAATTATGAAATTAAAATTATCTTATTTATTTTTAGTTCTCACCATATTTCTAAGTTGTGATGAGTTGGATAAACTCACTGAATTTGATGTAAGTGACAACTACGGAACTACACTTAACGTAGCTGTTCCGGAAGGCGGTTCAATGTCCTGGTCGGAAAATATAACTGTAAACCTTGCATCCAACAATCAGGTTCAGGAAAATCTTGAATATATTCAGGATGTTACCATAACTAATTTAAGTTTTGAAATAGATAATTATGTAGGTGCTGCCGACGGCAAATTAAGCAATGCCACAATTTCTATAGCCGGAAATACAATAAGTATTGGCAGCATAGATTTAAAAGCTGCCGATGATTCCAATCAAATATTTTCAATTGGTACTGCTGAACAATTAGCACTTATCGCTGCTTACTTAAAAAATGAACAACGCGTTACGGCGACCCTCTCTGGGACCTTAAATACCACACCTGTTAATTTTGATGTAAACATTGATGTTGAAGTTACAGTAACCATAGATGTTATTTAACAGATTAAAATAAAACTTTGAGTGAAACACAAAACCCTACACAACTTTTCTTTTAAAATTATTAGCTTAAAAATGATTTTTAATTAGTATATTTGCCGCTCGAAAGACAGCCTTTCGATTACATAACAATTATTTACAATAATATTAGCATGTATTTAACAAAAGAAAGTAAACAAGAAATCTTCGCAAAACACGGTAAAGGAGCAAATGATACGGGTTCTGCCGAAGGACAAATCGCGTTATTTACGCACAGAATTAATCACTTAACTGAGCACTTAAAAAACAATCGTAAAGATTTTAACACTGAGCGTTCGTTAGTAAAATTAGTAGGTAAGCGTCGTGCTTTACTAGATTACTTAACTAAGAAAGATATTTTAAGATATCGTGCTATAGTTAAAGAACTAGGTTTAAGAAAATAATTAAAAAGAGGCTTTTACAGCCTCTTTTTTGTTTATATACTACTCAAGTGCAAGAGTTTAATATGCACAAAATAAGAAGCTAATTACAGTTTTTCATTGGTCAACACACAACAACTACACGCAACAACACAACGACCATTGTTTAATTAGAATTAAAAAATTTATGATTCCTAAAACATTTAAAGAGGTTATAGACCTTGGTGACGGAAGAGAAATCTCTATCGAAACCGGAAAATTAGCAAAACAAGCGCATGGTAGCGTTGTAGTTCAATCAGGAAATTGTATGTTACTTTGTACTGTAGTATCTAACTACCAAGCATCTGACGTGGATTTCCTACCATTAACCGTAGATTACCGTGAAAAATTTGCTGCTGCTGGTCGCTATCCTGGAGGATTCTTTAAAAGAGAAGCCAGACCAAGTGACGGAGAGGTTTTAACCATGCGTTTAGTAGACCGTGTGTTACGCCCATTATTCCCAAAAGATTACCATAGCGAAACACAAATCATGATTCAATTAATGTCTCATGATCCAGAAATAATGCCAGATGCTATGGCTGGATTAGCCGCTTCTGCAGCTATTCAATTAAGTGATATTCCTTTTGAAACGCCTATTTCTGAGGTGAGAGTTGGTCGCGTTAACGGCGAATTTATCATCAACCCGTCTTTATCTCAACTAGAAGAAAGTGATATCGATATGGTTATCGGTGCATCAGCAGACTCAGTGATGATGGTTGAAGGTGAAATGAAAGAGATTTCAGAAGAAGAAATGACCGAGGCTATTAAGTTTGCTCACGAAGCTATTAAATTACAATGTGAAGCGCAAACTAGGTTAGCTGAAGCCTTTGGTAAAAAAGAAACACGTGAATATGAACCTGAAAAAGCCGATGAAGCTTTAGAAAAGAAAATTCACAACATGGCATACGACAAAGTATATGCCGTTGCAAAAGCTGGCTCATCTAAACATGAAAGAGGTGCTGCTTTCGCAGAAATTAAAGAAGAAATTATCGCGTCTTTCACCGAAGAAGAACAAGAAGAGTTTGGCGATTTAATTTCAAAATACTACAGCAAAGCTGAAAAGAATGCTGTTAGAGACTTAACATTAAATGAAGGTTTACGTTTGGACGGACGTAAAACCACTGATATAAGACCAATTTGGTGTGAAGTAGACTATTTACCATCAACGCATGGTTCGTCTATTTTTACACGTGGGGAAACGCAAGCATTAGCAACAGTAACTTTAGGTACATCTAGAGAAGCCAATATGATTGACATGCCTTCTTTTGAGGGTGAAGAGCGTTTCTACTTACATTATAACTTCCCTCCTTTTTCAACTGGTGAAGCAAGACCAATTCGTGGCACTTCTCGTCGTGAAGTAGGACACGGAAACCTAGCGCAACGTGCATTAAAAGGTATGGTGCCAGCAGACTGCCCTTACACTGTTCGTGTAGTTTCTGAAATTTTAGAATCTAACGGTTCATCGTCGATGGCAACCGTATGTGCAGGTACTATGGCTCTTATGGATGCTGGTGTAAAAATGATAAAACCTGTTTCTGGTATTGCCATGGGATTAATTACGGATACCGAAACTGGCAAATACGCTGTATTATCAGATATCTTAGGAGATGAAGATCACTTAGGTGATATGGACTTTAAAGTTACCGGTACAGAAGATGGTATAACAGCTTGTCAAATGGATATTAAAGTAAAAGGATTATCGTATGAAATTCTTGTACAGGCCTTAAAACAAGCACGTGATGGTCGTTTACATATTTTAGGAAAAATTACCGAAACCATTGCTACACCTAACGAATCAGTTAAAGCGCATGCGCCTAAAATGGTTACTACAACTATACCAAACGAATTTATTGGAGCATTAATAGGACCTGGTGGTAAAGTAATTCAAGAATTACAAAAAGAAACAAATACAACCATTGTTATTAACGAAGATCCGGTTACCGAAGAAGGTATTGTTGAAATATTAGGAACAGACCAAGAAGGTATTGATAAAGTGTTAGCTACCATAGATGCATTAATGTTTAAGCCTGTAGTAGGAAACGTTTACGAAGTTAAAGTAATAAAAATGTTAGACTTTGGTGCTGTTGTTGAATATACTCAGGCACCAGGTAACGAAGTACTTTTACATGTAAGTGAATTAGCTTGGGAGCGTACAGAAAATGTTTCTGACGTAGTAAATATGGGCGATGTATTTGAAGTAAAATACTTTGGTGTAGACCCTAAAACACGAAAAGAAAAGGTATCTCGCAAAGCCATTTTACCAAAACCAGAAGGTTATGTAGCTCGTCCTCCAAGAGATAATAATCGTAGTGGTGGCAACAGAGACAACCGTAATCGCGATAACAAACGTCGTGATGATAGAAAACCTCGAGATAACAGAGATTAATTTTTAATCGAATCTCAAAAAATTAAAGATCCCGTAAATTTATTTTACGGGATTTTTTTTTAGAACCATACGCTTAACTTCAGACAAATTTGATGCATTTAACTAAAAATTAAAACGCATAACTAAGCGATACTTTTACCAAATAGCTCTCAGGCTTCGCCACATCGAAAGTCCTGAACCTCATTACCCCCAAATTACATACCCCAATTAATTTTAGGCTTTTATTCAACTGTTGGGTTAGGCCAATATTAAATCCTACATCATAAAAATTATAAAACTGATGAAAGTTAGTTATCCCGACTACAGACTTTAAAGAGTTTTCAAACAGGCCTCCAAATTGAGGTTCAACGTACATTTTAAAAACATTATAAATCGGGATTTCAGAACTGAAACTTATTGAATTCTTAAAACGATCTTCCAAAATAAACTTTGGAAATTCTAATATATCATCTTGTCCATAACAATGAACTGACAACATTAAAATGAGAAAAAGTTGCTTTAGCCTTTTCATAACTACTTAAATAAATAAAACTTCCTGGTATTTATTCAAAAGTAATGTCCATTGATTGAAAAAACGTCCAGTATTATTTATCAAAGATAATTTTGGATAACTGCTTAGCTGATAAATTATGTTATCCCATGTTGAAGGCTTTTGAACTCGTTAGCTTTGTTGAGATTCAAACCAACTTATGGCATCTTCTAGCCCTTCTTCTAAAGGGGTAAAGTTAACTCTTAAATGAAGCTTCGTTTTCTCATTTGAATAATAGCTATTGATACACAGCAACCTCAAATTATTCGAGGTAAAAGATGTTACTAAACCCATTCTATTTAACCCATCACCAAAAAGACCAGCCAAAAGCAGTATATATTTTGGTATTTTAATTAACGTGGCTTTCCGTTTTTGCTTCCGATTTAGCATTTGATAAAATGCCTTAAAAGTTAAATTTTCATTAGTAACAATATACGCTTCGCCACTTTGTCCTAAATCAAATGAATTTATTATGGCTTGAACTACATCAGTCACGCAAACAAAACTCTTACCTCCGGGCGGGTAAAAAATAATGCGCTTGTTTAAACCGCGAAGTACAATTACTCCCGAACTCGGTTTTGAATCATACCCCCCTATCATAAAGGCAGGATTTATGGAAACTACCTCCATAGCACTAGATTTAGACAATGCTAATTCCTGAGCTTTTAGTTTACTTTGTGAATAAAAAGATTTAGTAAAAGGTGATTTAATAGGGTTATGCTCATGCCCTAAGTTTTCTAGTGTTCCGAATCCAAATATATTAGCCGTACCAATATAAATTACTTTTTTTACCTTTTGTTTTAAAGCTGCGTCAATTAGGTTCTTTGTACCATGCACATTTATTTCTTCAAACGTTTTATACTTTGAAATTTTAGGGCTGGAAATTGAAGCGGTATGAATCACATAGGTACAACCCATTAATGCTTTTTCTAGAGAATGTAAATCTAAAATATCGCCTTCTTCCAGGGTTAAATTCTTATGATATTCTCCTATATAGTTATCAGAATTTCGGACTAAACCAATAACCTGATACCCTTGTTTAAGTAATTCGATAATTGTATTCGTTCCCAGTAAGCCGTTTGCCCCCGTTACTAAAACTTTTAATTGTGTATTCATATGATTTATGGATGACAAAATTGTTACATTTCTTTTTCAAAAAAAAATCTCTTCAATAGGATTTAACAAGTTACCAGACTGATAACAGAACGGTTATTACAAGTATATATTTTAACCTTTTTAAAAATGTCTGGCACTGTAAGTTGAACAAATATTTGGATTAAAATGAGGTGCTCTATCATGAATAATATTAATAAAAATAAAGATTTCAATAATTCTTAAAATCGCAAATAATATAAAAAAATAGCGTCTAGAAATCTAAATTAATTAGCATTAGATTAAACGTAATATACAAAAAAGCCAAGATTACTACTTAGTAAATTCTATTGCTCTTATTCGAATTACGCAGCAATTTTATCAAGCACATAAAACATCTATTTTTTGATTTAGTTCCGTGCAATTACAGTATGGATTCATCAAGAATTAACTTACACAGACGTGATTACTAATTAATTTTCGATTAAACTTTAAATGTGCTCATAATCAATCTTTGTTTCTAATTTAGTTTTGCGCTGATAGTTATATGTAGATATGATAACTTTATGGTATCGAAACAGGGAGTTTTTTAATTTCTCGATTTGCTAGTTTATCTTTTATAAATTCTGGTAATATTTTATCTAAAACCATTAAGCAATTATTTATAAATCCAGGAATAACCACTTCTTTTCGTCGTAATAGGGACTGTACTGCAATTACAGCAGCATCCTCAGGGTTTAATACAGATTTACGAGAAACCCAGCCCAACAACCTGTTTTGATAACACAATCTGGTAGTTGTATTTAAACCTCCAGGGCAAATTGCTGTAACCGAAACATTATCTTGTTTTAGTTCCTTTGCTAAACTTTTAGAAAAGGATGTTAAATAGGCTTTCGTGCCACCATAAACCTGTTTGGTAGGCAGAGCAAAAAAACTAGCCATACTGCTAATATTTAATATTCCGGAAGGTGCATTTGTTTTTAAATTACCTAAAAGCAACCTTACTAATAAGGTTGGTGTAGTAACGTTAACATCTATTTGTCTTAAAATAAACTGCTCATCCAGACTTGAAAAAAGACCACGACTTAGCACTCCGGCATTATTGACCAAATACTTAATTTGAAGCTGGTGTTTTTTAATGTATTTTGAAATGGAATAACAACTTTCAACCAAGCTTAAATCCAGTTCCAGATAACGGACTTCGACCGCAAAATGTTGCTGTATAAATTCAGAAACATCTTTTAAACCTGAATTAGGCAGAGCGATTAATACTAAATTCATTTTTCTTTTTGCAAACTCCAAAGCCATGGCTTTACCAAATCCCTGACTTGCGCCTGTTATTACTGAATAAATTTTCATGATATTAAATTTAATTTTTTTATGGTTTGTTGCAGTCCGTGTTCAAAAGAAACAGGACTATAATTCAATTCTCGTTTCGCTAAACAAGAAACTGATTTTCTGTTGACAAATAAGGCATCTAAAACAGCTGGTGTTAAACTGGAGGGCAGCCCAAAAACTGTTCTCAAAGCATCCCAAAAAAACAAACCTGACCTAAGTAACTGGTAATTTATTGTTATAATTTTTATGCTACTTTTAGTATGCTTTTTTATATTTTGAAACAGTTGCTTATAACTTAGGTTATCTCCTCCAATTATGTATTTTCCCGAAATAATATTACTTTCCATTGCCTGAATATGAGCATTCACAACATCTTCAACATACACATAATTAGCCGTTACTTCCATTCGATCTGGAACAACTAACATGTCCTTTTTCGCTATAAGTTCTATGAGTTTGTTCACCCCACTTGAGAATGTTTTAAACCCAGGACCGTACACCTTTGTAACATTTAAAATAATATAGGGCAACCCTTGTTTTGAATAGGCTAATATCTTTTCTTCAGACATACTTTTGGTGAGTTCATAATCATTTCCATAAGCTGCCAAACGAGGTTGCTTTTCTGTTATTGAAACATCTTTATATGACGGACCGAAAACAGAAAGTGAACTGGTATAAATAAATTTTTTAATATTATATTTCAAAGAAGCTTCCAACAGATTTTCTGTACCTACTACATTGGTTTGGTAAAACTTATGAATATTTCTACATTTCAAATTAGTATATGCGGCCGTATGAAAGACGTACTCACAAGCTTCTATGGCTTTGTTTATAGCAGAACTATCGCAAATATCTCCTTCAAAAAGCACAATATTTTCGTGATCTGGTACCTTAGCAGAATTAATATTTCGGCAAAGTGCATGCACAGTAATGCCTTTTTTTGCTAAACTTTGAGCCAACTGATGCCCAATATAGCCTGTTGCTCCTGTTACTAATACTTTCATGACATTGAATTTTTGTTAAGAGTTAATTGATAAAAAATAGAAATTTCATAAATGGCCGATAAGGCTAAATGAATTAAAAACGGATACCATATACTTTGAGTATAAACACTAAACAAGCAAAGTATAATACCGAAGGGGATAGCTCCAATTATTTCCCGTTTTGAATCGAATGCATGTATTAAAACATATAATACGGTTACATAAGTTATAGACAACGTAAGACTTGTGCTGTCTAAAAAATAAAACAACAATACGCCTCGAAAAAAGAATTCATAGCACAACAGAAACACAATACGAATAAAAAAGTAATATTTAGCATCAGAAAACCGATAACCTCCATTTCCTTGTTCCTTTAATTTATTATTATTTACACCTAACATCGCAGCATATGCCGACAAAAAAAAGAACAACAAGAAAAGAATTAACACCTTAAGCTTCATAACACCTAAAGTGAGTATTAAATATTGGTAATCTGTCAATACAACAAAAGGAAATACACCAAAAAATATAATACCTAAAATATGCTTTAAGTTTAATAGTTTTAGTCCATTAGTTACCTGTAAGGATGTTTCAAGATTATTAACATGCAACTTTTTAAAGACATAACTTATTAAAAAGTAAGCAAAAAAAGGTAGTAATAGAACCAAGATTACAATATCGGTTGTCATGATAAAACAGGAATTAAGGTCACTTTAAACATGTTACTTATTGCTTCAATTTTAATGCATTCACCATTTTTATAATGAAAGACATTATATTTCCCTCTTTCGAAATCGACTCGATAACAACCTACCCTAACAGGGGTTACGCTTACCGCTTGTTTTAGGTTATCGCAATATACTTTTCGAACCTCTTTAGGTTCTTCAAAATAGAGAGCTACCAAGCCCTTAGACAATTTTGAAAGTTCAATAAACTTCTTTTCATTATTATCAATAACTGCATATTGCTCAGTTTCACGTATTACTTTGTGGTTTGCTTTTACCTTTCCATTAATTTTTCTATATACCGATGAATATAAAAGCACTCCATCTTTATAAACTGATTTTTCTGAAGAAGAAACACTAACTTTTACCAACAACTTAACTTCCACATTACTCTTTAAATCGTATGTAATGACATCTTGGTTTACATGTTTTTCAATATGTATATATCCTATGGTTGTATTATTTTTTACAACTTTGTAGGTTAAAATTTCAGTTTTAGAAATAGTGTTAATTGCACATGCTGAACTGACTATAAAAAAGAAAAGCACAGACTTAATCTTTAATATTATTTCCCGAATTTTCTCGAAGTCATTTGAAGCATCCGATCCATACTTCATTCTTCGTATTAGATATAGAATTAATGCTGGTATCATAACTTAAAGGTTTTAGGTTAGTATTTCTAACCATAAAATTATGTCCAAATAAAAGTTTTAATATCCAATAAATTCTATTCTGTAAATATTAGGATGTCCAACGATAATATCGGACTTAAAATAATTCTAAAACTTTTCTCTGTAAACAGTAGGTGTGACCGATGTAAATTTTTTAAAGGCCGAATAAAAGGTAGATTTCGAATTAAATCCACACTCCAATCCAATTGCAACAATAGTATATTGACTAAAATCACTATCTGACAAAAACTTTTTTGCCTGTTTAACCCGTAAAGAGTTTATAAAGTCTGAAAAGTTATATTCGCTATATGAATTAATGAGTTTGGAAAAATAACTTTTACTCATACCTAGTTCGGTTGCTAAACCTTCCATACTTAACAATGGATCGAGATAAAGTTTCCCTTTAATGATATGCGCTTTTATTTTGTTAAAATCAGACTGATGTTTTGCATTAAAAAAATCATCGTCAGATTCTGTGTTACCAGATTTGGTTTCATCGTCAATCATAACTTTATCAGATGCAATGGTACTTCTTAAAGAAATACGATCGCGAACCACATTATACTTAAAAAAACCTTGGTAGCATATCCAATAAATAAGGAGAGACGAACTCAAACGTAAAAACATATAGGCATCCTCATTCCCGGTAATAGACTTTATAATAACTGCAAGAATCCAAGAAGCAATAACAATAACTCCTAATTTTATGAACCACTTTAACCAATTTAGATCATCAAACGAACTGATATAAGAAATTAACTGGTGTTTCTTAAAAACTATAACACAGGTGGTAATAAATAGAAATATACAGTAAAGTAAGTTAACAATCTCTTCTATTCTTGTGTAGAATTCTATTAGAGCATTGTCTTTACCTGGCACATTATAATACACGTAAGAAATTAAAACAAGGCGAATAACGAGTTCAATAATAAATATAGCAATAGTGACCTTGATAAAGTCATTTACACGATCTTGTATTCTTAAAAAATGCGTTGTAAAAGCATAAAACATGGGAAAAATAAGTACGTACCAAGGCACCTCTAATTGTTGAATTAGAAATAGTTCACATATTATATCTTTGTTAATGAGCCAGCGTTGCAGATTATTTAACGAAATAAAAAGCACCGTAAAATTTAAAAAGATTATGGCTTTATTAATCTTTTTCTTAACGCATAAGGTTACAAGATTAAATCCGAAACCTTGAATAACTCCAGCAATTAGGAAAAAGTCTATTATAGATTTTATACCCATACAAAATTTACTAAAAACGTTTTAAAAAAAATGATACAGGGACATATGGCTAATTAACTTTAACCTAGATATTATGCTTTCCAATTGATTGAATAACTCTAAGATAACAAAAAATGTCCTATTTTTTTTAATTCGGAAGAAATTATAATGACCCTATTTGTTTAATTATAAACAATCTAAAAATCATTTTAATTGTTAAGTAAAATAGTTAAAGGGAGGATAATTTTAATGCTATTCTACTCTCATACTGCACGAACACCATTACTAACCGGAAATTTATGTGCACCAGTAGTATCTAAATTATAGTTTTTTCTGCATTGCTTTTTTATAATAACATAATACAGAAAAGCATCTAAGGCACTATTAATTAATCGGCTGCAAATTTTAAAATTTGTTTTCGATTCTGTTTTCATAAGTTAAAGTTTTAGAGTTATAATGTTTAAATAAGTCAACTAAGAATTCATATAAAAGGATAATTAGTAAAGGGTCAAATTTGGTTGGTTGTTACAAATAACACTTGGTTACAACAAGTTTATAAATTAATAAGCATAATAGCTTTCAATATTTTTGCAAGACCTAGGAGTATTATTGCAAAACCAGAATTTAATAGGTACTTGGCGGATCACCGAACTCTTCTTTAAAAGCGCGACTAAACCAGGAAGGGTCGGTAAAACCAACGCTGTAGGCCACCTCAGAAATGGTCCTATCTGTTGTTTGAATTAATTCCTTAGCTTTTTGCAATCGAATGGAACGAATAAATAATGCGGTTGATTTATCTGTTATGGCTTTCAATTTTCTATAGAGCTGAGACTCGCTTAAACTCATACTAGATGCCAAAGCTGCGCTGTTAAAAGTACAATCATCTATATTTTCATGAATCAAATTAATTACCTTATCTATAAAAATAGTTTCGGTTTTGGCCTCAGTATTTCTATAGGTTTTAACAAAATCCTTTCTACTAAATTTATCAATCATTCGGTTACGAGTGGCAACTAGCTGTCTCAACCTAACCGTTAATTCTTTTTTATTAAAAGGTTTTATCAAATAAGCATCTGCACCACATTTTAACCCTTGAATACGATCTTTATCCAAGGCTTTAGCTGTTAATAGAATAATGGGAATATGATCGGTTATTGGATTTGATTTTAATGCCTTACAAACCTCAAATCCGTCTTTTTTTGGCATCATCACATCACAAACAATAATATCGGGAACATATTTAAGCGCCATTGCAATGCCTTCTTCACCATTTGGTGCGTGATAAATGGTGTAATCATTGTTTAAACAGGTTTTTAAATAATAAACAACATCCAAATTATCTTCTATTATTAAAGCAATGTCCTGCTCAATATCTGAAGTGAGTTCCATTGCACCGTGCGCTTCCTGGTCTGAATTATGTATATCAACTTCCAGCGTCAAACGGTGTTCCGGAGCAAATTCGGCGACATTCTTAACAGGTAACAATACTGAAAACTCACTGCCTTTGTTAATTTCACTGGTCACATAAACCTCACCTTCCATGAGCAGTACAAGTTCTTTTACTAAAGCTAGGCCAATACCAGTTCCCTGATATCCTCTTGATATCGAGTCGTCGACCTGATAAAATTTTTCAAAAACCAAAGGGATTTCATCACTTGAAAGTCCGATTCCTGTATCTATTATCTTGATGTGAAAATATTTTCCTGAAGAACTGTTTACAATACTAAGTTGCATAGTTACTTCTCCTTTTACCGCCGTGAATTTTATAGCATTCATTAAAAGATTGGTGACAATAGCATCAACCTTTTCCCTATCAAAATCCATAAAAAACACCTCTCTTTTAGAATAAAAGATGTACTTAATTTGTTTTTCATTTGCCAATGAAGAAAAGCTTTCGAATAAATATTTTAAATATAGAACGATATCTGCCTGCACATAATTTAATTCCATTCGAGAGCTCTCTAATTTGGTTAAATCCAACATATCATTCACCAACTTTAATAAGTTTTTTCCATTGCGCTGCATTACGTTTAACGCGTTCAACATAGAATGCACTCCCTTTTTACTGGCGTCGGATTTTAGATGATCTATTAACCCTAAGATAACGGTTAACGGGGTTCTAAATTCGTGTGTGATATTGGTATAAAGTGAATTCTTTAAACCATCAATTTCCTGAAGCCGCTTACTTTCTGCTAAAGCTAGTTTTCTTGAAATGGTAAAATGATAAAACCAGTATGCAGAAAACAAAATAATAAGCACATATATAATATAGGCTATACTTGTAGACCACCAAGGCGGTTTAATTATAATGTTCAATTCTAAAGGCGGTTTTAGCCATTCCTGCCCTCTAGAAAAACCATTTAACTGCAATTTATACTTACCCGGTGCTAAGTTTATAAAAGGTATTTCTTTACTGGCTAAAAAATTCCATTCCTTGTTTTGAGGTAACAGTTTATAAGCATACTGAATATTCTTATCGAACTGAAAGTCTATAGTTGAATAGGACAAAGAAAAAGGAAACTGATTATAATTAAATACTACCGTATTTGGATCTTCAGCCAAGGCCTTTGACATATTTTGTGACTTAACTCTTAATCCAGAAAAATACAATGGCTTTGGTTGATCTATTTTATCAATATCCTGTGGATTAAAATATGTGATACCATCAATACCTCCTAGATACAAATTACCATCTTCATCCTTAAACTTTGCGTGTAAATCGAACTCTCTGCCTTGTATATTATCCGAAACCGCATAATGCGAAAACGTATAGGTCGTTGTATTAAATTTGGACATACCATTATTAGTTCCCAACCATAAATTACCGTAATCATCATCTTGCACGATATAAATTAAATCATTTGGAAACTGACTTTGTTTCTTCCAGGATTTTACTGTAAAATCTTTTTTAAGTAAACCCAAACCTTCTCTAGTTCCTAACCAAACGTGTTCGTTTTTGTCTATGAGTATATCGTTAACGGAGTTATGGGGTAATGTATTAGAAACAGAATCTAATTTTATGACATTAGTAAATTGCGGAAGTGCATATGGTTTTTTATTAAATGACAACCGGCTTACCCCTTCTTGAGTTCCAATCCAGATATTATTCATTTTATCTACTCGAATACATTGGCCTGCATTATTAACCAAGGAATTTTCATTTTGAGGGTTATTATAATATCGATAGATTTTATAAACATCATTCGATGTGTACTCCATCCTAAAAATACCTTGCTCGTAAGTAACTCCCCATAAATTACTATTATGATCTAAAGCAAGATCCATAATGAAATTCATGTTAATACTATTTGAATTATTGTGTTCGAAATAAAAATTCTTAAACTTAGGTTTTTCCGGATTAAAGGATTTCAAATCAATCATACTCAATCCTCGTGTCGTACCAAACCACATACGTTCATGCGCCTTATCATGAACTATAGCCCTCACCACCGATCCTGCAATCGCGTTACTTTTATTCTGATTGTCTTTAAAATAATAAACTTTTTTAGATGTTATTAAGTTTAACCCTCCATCAGAAGTTCCAACCCATAGATGGTCTTCATTTTTATAAATAGAAAATATAATATCATCATTTAGAAGATGTTTACCCTTTTTACTTTTAGATATATTTTTAATATACGGCGCTTTAAAATTTAAAACATTAAGTCCGCTAGCGGTACCCACTAACAATTTATTGGCATCTAAATGAAGCATTGATCGCACCGTATTATTAGACAAACCTTTTTTAGAATCAACGATATAATCATACTTTCTGAGTACATTATAAGTATCGGCATTAAATAAGTACAATCCTCTGTCTGTAGCAATCCAAATATAACCGTGCTCATTTGTTAAAAAATCTACAACGTGTTTAGTTTTAAAGTCACCTGATACCTCAAGTTCATATTCTTTAATACTTTTTGTTGTTGTATTGTAAATATAAAAGCCTTCATAACTTCCAATAAGTAAGAGATTGTTTTTACGATAAATAGCCTGAACATTACCTGCTACCGACAATGTTACCGATGGCCTGTGGTGAAAATTTTCAAAGCCAAATAATTGCCCTTTTAAATCACCAAGCCATAATGTATTTTCTTCATCGATAAACAAACACGTAACGTCTTTAATTTTGTAACGATATTTTGCATGAAATGTATTATCACCCTCATGAAACGTTAAATAATAAACCCCTTTATTTCTGGTAGCTACCCAAAGGCCACCATTAGAATCTGGTTCAATGCCTGTGATTGTTTCATTGTATACACCCTGACTCAGCTTTATTTTTATAAAATTATCAGTTTTAGCATCGTAATAAGACAAACCATTACCTTTTGTACCAATCCAAATACGTCCATTTAAATCTTTGGTAAGTTTGTTAATAAAATTCCCTGAAACACTGGTACTATCTGAGACCTTATTTTTATAAATTTTAAAATTATTTCCATCGAAGCGATTTAAACCATCAGCCGTACCAAGCCAAACAAAACCCAAATCATCTACAACAATATCATTAACTGAAACTTGAGACATCCCATCATCCAAACTATAGCGCTTAATCCTATAATCATGATTTTGAGCAAATAACCCCGAGGAAAGAAACAACATAAATAGCCAGGACCTAACTAAGATTAAGTTCATTCTTAAAAACAAATATTCATTTTTCCCAGCCATTAAAACGCCACAAAAAGCCTAAAATTCAAAAAGTTACCCTATCAAATTTAACAAAAAATACATTAGAGTCTTAGGTTAAAATCGACGCTACGTATATTCTTCAATTTAGACAGTAATTTGAAAAAATTCCGTTAAACCTTTTACTAAATTTTCATTTAACACTCATTTTCATTATATTACGAATATGATTTACGAAGACAAAGCAAAATATTCAGACATTCTAAAAAATTCAATTCATTATTTAGAGAATCATGGTTTTGAAAATATCAAAGCCGACATTGACGGTTACGAAACTCCAAAATCTTACTCCAAAGCTGGAAGTGATATATCTATTACACCCGATGTAGTAGCAACAAAGGAGGGACGCAAGTATTATTTTGACATTAGTTTGAAATCAGAAAAACCCAAATTATTAAAATCGAAGTGGATTTTTCTAAACACCCTAAGCGCACTTAAATCTTCAAGGTTTAGACTTATTACGGCCCGAGGACATTATGCATTTACTCAAGAAATGCTAGATTCTATTAACCTAAACAATAAAACTTTGATTAAAATCTAATTTCTCGCAAGGCACTTATAGTCTGTGACTTCAACAAATTTGAAGTGTCATATTAAAAGAAAAACAAAAATCATTTCATTTTTTTGTAACATTTTTTTGTCTTTTCACGTATAACCAAATACAAAGTATTATTCATATAATTATTTACAGGAGCATTTTTTAAATGAGACAACTTAAAATTACGAAGCAGGTTACCAATAGAGAAACGGCTTCGCTAGATAAGTATTTACAAGAAATTGGTAAAGTTGACTTGATTACAGCTGACGAGGAAGTAGAGTTAGCTCAGCGCATCAAGGCTGGTGACCAAATAGCTTTAGAAAAGCTAACTAAAGCTAATTTACGTTTCGTTGTGTCGGTGGCTAAACAATATCAAAACCAAGGTTTAACCTTACCCGATTTAATTAACGAAGGTAATTTAGGTCTGATAAAAGCTGCACAACGTTTTGATGAAACACGTGGTTTTAAATTCATCTCTTATGCTGTTTGGTGGATTAGACAATCTATTTTACAGGCTCTTGCGGAGCAATCTCGTATTGTACGTTTGCCATTAAACAAAATTGGTTCGATTAACAAGATTAATAAAACTTTTGCTTTTTTAGAGCAAAGCCACGAGCGTCCACCAAGTGCAGAAGAGATTGCTAAAGAGTTAGACATGACTATTAACGACGTTAAAGAGTCTATGAAAAACTCAGGTCGCCATGTAAGTATGGATGCACCATTAGTAGAAGGTGAAGACTCTAATTTATACGATGTATTAAATAGTGGAGAGTCGCCAAATCCAGATAAAGAACTTTTACACGAATCACTTCGTACAGAAATAGAGCGTGCTCTGGAAACCTTAACTCCTCGTGAAGCAGATGTAATACGTTTGTATTTTGGTTTAGGAAATCAACACCCAATGACACTTGAAGAAATTGGAGAAACATTTGATTTAACTCGCGAGCGTGTTAGACAAATTAAAGAGAAAGCAATTCGCAGACTTAAACATACGTCTAGAAGCAAAATATTAAAAACATATTTAGGTTAGTAACTATTTTACGACTAAATAAAAGTAACAACAGTTACACATAACTGTTCGTTTTTTGATTGATGAAAGAACCCCCGGCTGATTACCGGGGGTTTATTTTTATACATTCTTTAACCATTTAGTGATATGGCTTTGCTATATTTGCAAAAAAATCACAAAAAACACTTAACATGAGTTCTAAATTAATTGCTCCTTCACTTCTAGCTGCCGATTTTGCAAATCTTCAACGCGATATTGAAATGGTAAATCAAAGTGAAGCTGATTGGTTTCATATTGACATCATGGATGGTGTTTTTGTGCCAAATATTTCTTTTGGTATGCCTGTATTGGAAGCCATTGGCAGACATGCAAAAAAAACTCTGGACGTACATTTAATGATTGTAGATCCAGACCGCTATATTAAAACTTTTGCCGATTTGGGAAGTAACGTTTTAACCGTACACTACGAAGCTTGTCCACACTTACACAGAACACTACAAGCTATAAAAGCTGAAGGCATGAAAGCAGGCGTATCGCTAAACCCACACACAAACATATCACTTTTAGAAGATACCATAAATGATATTGATTTAGTTCTTATTATGAGCGTAAATCCCGGTTTTGGGGGACAAAGTTTTATTGAAAATACTTATGAAAAAGTAAAACAACTTAAGGCTTTAATAGAACGCAAAGGTGCTTCTACAATTATTGAAATAGACGGCGGCGTTACCAACAAAAATGCTAAAGCATTAGTTGAAGCTGGAGCCGATGTTTTAGTTGCTGGAAGCTATGTTTTTAAAAGTGAAACACCAATTGAAACTATTAAAGACTTAAGAGCTTTAGCTAATTCTTAAAAATTCTTAGAATAAAATTTCAACAAATCTCTTGTTGTAATTATACCTATTAGCATACCCTCCTCTACAACAGGCAAGGCATGAAAAGGACTATTCGACAAAATGGTTGCAGCCTCTTTTATTGAAGTTGATGGTGGTATGGTTACCACTTGTTTGGTCATAACCTGCTCAATAGTATAACTATTATATACTACAGTATTCACATCATGCTCGTCGGCAGAAGCCTCTGCTAAACTTATTTTTTGAAGATCGGTAAAACTGAGCATTCCTATAACCACATCGGTGCAAACCACAGGAATATGTTTTATACGGTATCTCTTAAATAGCATTTCAGCACGTTCTAAATCGTCGTTTCTATTTAGTGCTATAACATCTTTTGTCATAATATCTGAAACGGGTATTAAGGCTCTCATGGTTTGATTATTTATTAGTTAGTAATTCAAATTCAATAGTGATTCAATAAAAATTTAATAATATCTGTAGTAGTAACAATACCTATTAACCTATTACTATCAACCACAGGTAATGCATGAAATTCCTTGGAGGCAAAAATTTCTGCAACGTCCTTTATTGATGTATTACTGGTTATGGATACCACATTTTTAGTCATAACTTGCCTTACTTTAAACATGTTGTAAACCAATACATCGGCATCGTCTCTCTCTTGATCTGTTAAATCAGCGAAACTTAATCGAAGTATATCATTATAACTCAATATACCTTTTATATGAAAACCGGACACTACCGGAATATGCCGAATATGATGTTCCTTAAACATATGCTCAGCAGTTTCTAAACTATCGTTTTCCTTTAATGTAATCACTGGGGTAGTCATTATCATTGAAACAGGTGTATTGCGTATCATAGTGTTACAATTTTTACTTAATAAAAGTAGTAAAGCTTAAAAACAACATTTATGATATATATCATTGCATATTAAATTTTTACATCGTATCTATAAAGATGAAATTGACTTATAGTCGATTAAGTTTTATAAATCACCTAATTTTTATTAACTTTTTAATTACCAACTTTTTAGCGATTTATAAAACACATTCTCCCCCAAAGCGTGCTTATATCAAAAAGCTAATCTTTAAACTAATAATTATGAAAAGCAAAACATTTTTTACAAAAAGTAAAATATTACTTTTTGTTCTGAGCATGATGATTTACTCTTGTTCTAACGAGTCGATGATGCCTCAAGAAGACATTGATAATGCTGTTAACAGTAAAATGAGTCTTAAAAAAAATGCTGACAATAGCACTAAATTTCATTTTACGACATCGCTAAAATCTTCCAATGAAGTACCACCTAACGATTCTCAAGCCGCAGGTGTAGCCATCGTAACGATTAACAAGGAAGAAACCATGATACATTACAAACTTATTGTGGCCAATATTGAAAATGTAAGAATGGCACATTTTCATAAAGGTATGGCCGGTACTAACGGTGGTGTTGTAGCCTGGCTTTATAATAATTTAGATGGACAACCTTCAGGTCCGTCCAATGGCGTAATAGCCGAAGGCTACATAACCTCAGAAGGCGTTATTGGTGCTTTAGCAGGTGATATGGATGCATTAATAGAAGCGATTAGAAATGGCGAAATATATGTAAACGTGCATACACAAGCTGTAGGTTCTGGAGAAATAAGAGGGCAATTATAACAGTAAGCCTGAAATATAAAAAGCTGTCTGAGAGGTTTTCTAAACATCCTTCTGAATCTAAACAGAAGCGCATTTGGTTTTAACCAGTTCTAAAACGTATCTGAAACAATTTTCGGAGTAATATAAACCAATCTTTTCAGACAGTTTTTATTTTTTAAAGTTAGCAACAATTAAAGATTAATAATTAGCGATTCTAAAATTAAGCATTTGTTTTACTTTTGAATAAACTTCAGGAAAATGCTGACTAAACTCCTTTGGCGTTTCAATAAAGTTTTCAATAATAACCGCTAAAAACTCAAACTGATTGGTAAACGCATATTTTCTAAAATAATCTGACGTCATAAGTCGATTTCTTAAATCTTCATCATGAACCAACATTTCAGCCAATTCTTTAAAGGTATCACTAAAAATAGTTGAACTTACATCGCGTTCCTTAATACTATTTATATGAATAGCATGCGTGAGCTCATGAATTCCTAAGTTTAAATTGTCGGTATCAGACTTAAATCCTTCTTGAAAATCCTCCCATGACACGACCAAGGCCTCGAGTTTTGGATTAAACTCACCTTTATGGTACGCATCGTTAGTTTTAGAATAAAACTTAGTGGGATAAACCACTATTTTTGAGATTAAACCAATGTAAAAATCTCTAAATCCAAAAGTTAACATAACTGCAGTTGCGGAAATTAACACTCTAATTTCATCGTTAATTATTATTCCTGCCCTTCCTATAAACTCTTTATCATTTATGAAACAACGCACTCTATGTTCGAAATGACGTTTTGACTTATCGTTAAGTTTTTGATAGAAAGAAAATTTAGAATCCAGAATTCGTTTTTGACTTTTATCTAAACGCTTTAAGTGTAGATAGAAATGATTGTATAGGGGTTTTCTAAAACGCATTACATAAACCATTTCAACCATTTTAAACACGTAGTTTAAAATAATACCTATTAGAAATACAAGAAGAATTCCAATAAGTATTGTACTTCCTAGGTCAGCTTCTTTATTAATAAAGACAAAAAACATAAGTATCGTTATAATTAGGGATATTTATGCTAATGTAAGCAAAAACAGCCCAAAAAATGGGCTGCTTTAAAATAATCAACAATTACTAATACTCAAACTATATTTTAATATTATTGACCATAAACATCTAATTCACCTAAAAATGTGAAATTATTTGGACCTTCTAATGCTGTCATACGAATGTATTAAGGTTTTGTATTGTTTTTTTTAATCTACTTAATTCATGAACACTTTTCTAAACTTTATCATCGATTTTGATAATGCGTTATAAACAGCTTTTTTATTCATTTTTAAAACCTCTGCTATTTCGTTAATGGAAAGTTCATTGTAAAATTTTAAATATATAATTTCCCGCTGCCTTGGAGTTAATTTTTGGTAAGAGCTATTTAATGCCTTAATTTTAGAATTGGAAGGTTTCAGAACTCCGGAATTAGTTAAATTCAACAAATCTTCAGAAACTTCGAAATCACATCTAGAAAAAAGCTTACTTCTTTTGCTATGTTCTTTGAGTTGCCTGTAAAGTTCCCTACGAAATGCACTTATTAAATAAAAACGGATATTATCAGTTTCTTTTAATGTTTCTCTTAATAACCATATTCTAACAAATAACTCCTGAATGCAATCATCTACCAATTCCCAATTGGTAGTAAAAGTTCTTCCATAATTAATTAAATAAGGAGCGTGCTCATCAAAAATTAAATTAAAGGCATAGCGATCTCCTTTTTTCATTTCTAACCATACATTTGCATGGCATTTATGATTATGTGCAATCTTTAAAACCCTCAAAGAAATAAGAATTAGTTAAACATTAATTAAACAAATGATAAAATCATTTCGGAAATTAATACTATAACAAAATCTCAAGCAATCCTAGCAATTAATATTATCTACACCCTATTCGACAAAAAAATACACCTCTAAAGTAACTAGTTACTAATAATTATATCATTAGTTATTTATAAGCGGGAAGTTTGACTTAGTTGTAAAAGGAGAAAAACAGACATAAACCAATAAAAAAAGCAGGAAAAAACACATGTTTTCCCTGCTTTTAAAATGGTGACCACGGAGGGATTCAAACCCCCGACCGCTGGAGCCGAAATCCAGTGCTCTATTCAGCTGAGCTACGTGGCCTACTTCATAAAAAACACCATGTATTTTTTATGCTAGTTTTTGTCTTACTATTGTTGAAATGGTTTTACCATCGGCCTGTCCTGTTAATTGCTGAGAAACAATTCCCATAACCTTACCCATATCTTTCATACCTTCTGCTCCAGTTTCTTCAATCACTTTAAGTACTACTTTTTCAATTTCTTCTTCTGATAAAGCTTCTGGTAAGAACTGGCTAATAACTTCAGCTTCTGCCAATTCTGGCGCTGCTAAATCTTCACGTCCTTGTTCAACATATATCGCAGCACTGTCTTTACGCTGTTTAACTAATTTCTGAAGCATTTTAAGCTCTTGCTCCTCGGTTAAACCATCCTGACCTCCTGTTTCGGTTTGCGCCAATAAAATAGCTGATTTCACTGCTCTTAAAGCCGTTAAAGCTGTTTGATCTTTCGCTTTCATGGCTTCCTTTAACGCCGTCATGATATCTTGTTGTAAACCCATTGATATATTTTATTTGACTGCGAATATAATAAGAAATTTAGATTCGTTTACTAAATTAAACATATAAAAAAACCGCAAAGCTGAGAGAGGGACTTTGCGGGATCCATAACATAGAATGGGTAGTGTACTAAATTAGTCTACATTATCGTGTAAAAATGAATTATTACTTCTTAATTGAATATCGTCATTATCATCAAGCCCCACACTGGTTCTTGACATATTAGTTTCCGATGAGTGCTTGGCTTCATTTAAATTAACACCTTGTCGCTTGTAAGCAGGAACTTTTTCAATATCGTCGATTTTGGCATTATTGAATTTATAATTGAAGTCTTTCATTTTACGTCTGCGTTCTTCTGCGCGCTCTTTAAGCATATCAGAAATCGGACTGTTCATCGGGTCTATTTCTTCCACCGTATTAACGTCCGACGGTTCTGGCTTTACAACCTTTTTTTCAAATACAACTTCCTGGTCGTATTCCTCTAAGGTTTTAGATGCCTTTCTTCCTTTTGAACCTTCTGGCTCAGCATAATCATCTAATGCATAACGAATATCTCCTTTTTCGTTGGTTTCGTTTACCGGAATAAGTTCTACATAATCGTTAACCTTAATTTGTTTTAAATCTTCATCCAGGTCAAATCGTTTGGTCTCCTCTTTATTCTCAGCAGTTGCTTTATTAGAGATCGGTAAATCAAATGTTAATGTTATTTGCTTTTCTTCTTCGATATCCTCTACTATTTCTGGCGCAGCCATTCTGGTTACCGGCTTAATTACAAAGTCATCTTCTTCCTCTACATTAGACTTCACCTCTTCGTATTCCACATGAATATTCTTAATATATTCTGATGTTGGAATAATATCTTTATTTATAGAATTTGATTCGGCTTCGGGTTTCTTTTCAAAAACAGGTTCTTCTTCTTCAACATCAAAATCTAAAGTATGACGCACAACTGGTGGTTCCTTTTTTTGTTCTAACTCTACTATCGGTTCGATAATTACCGGATCCTTAGTTTTAGCAACTGGCTTTTTAATTTCGGTATCGTCGTTTCCTAATGCATGAATAACCTTTTTAGTTTCGGTATTAGAAATCTCGTCTTGTTGTTCTACATTAAAACCAGTGGCAATAATAGTTACTGCGATAGATTCTTCTAATGCATCATCTTCACCAACACCCATAATAATATTTGCCCCATGTCCGGCTTCATTTTGTATGTGGTCGTTAATTTCTCCTATTTCATCAATAGTGATTTCATGCGAACCTGAAACAATTAACAACAATACATTTTTAGCTCCCGTAATTTTATTATCGTTTAACAATGGCGAATCCAAAGCCTTACGAATAGCATCTTGAGCGCGATTTTGACCAGCAGCAACCGCCGAACCCATTATAGCCGTTCCGCTATTACTTAATACCGTTTTAGCATCACGTAAATCGATATTTTGTGTATAGTGATGTGTAATTACCTCCGCTATTCCACGAGCAGCTGTGGATAATACTTCGTCGGCTTTTGAAAATCCAGCTTTAAAGCCTAAATTCCCATAAACCTCGCGTAATTTATTATTATTAATGACAATTAAAGAATCAACTACACCTCTTAATTCTTCGACTCCTTTTTGTGCTTGTTCGATACGCATTTTTCCTTCAAACTGAAAAGGCATAGTTACGATTCCTACGGTTAAAATGTCTAAATCTTTAGCCATTTTAGCAATAATAGGAGCCGCACCTGTTCCGGTTCCTCCACCCATTCCGGCTGTAATAAATACCATTTTTGTGTTGGTATCTAACATGGTTGAAATGTCTTCTATACTTTCAACCGCCGAGTTTTTTCCAACTTCTGGGTTTGCGCCTGCACCTAATCCTTCGGTTAAGTTAACACCCAACTGAATTTTATTAGGCACACCACTATTTTGAAGGGCTTGTGCATCGGTATTACAGATATAAAAATCCACACCCTTAATACCTTGTTGGAACATGTGGTTGATAGCATTGCTACCACCTCCTCCAACACCAATAACTTTGATGACATTTGATTGATTTTTTGGTAAATCAAATGCGATGCTTTCGAATTCTTTTTTGCTGCTCATAAATTCTGTTTTACTGGTCTAATTTTAATTTTTCTTAATACTTTTTTTTCCTCGACTTTCGAAATGATTTAAATATTTTACGTTTCGAAATCTATTTTTGTCCTTTATCTTACGATCTGCTCTTATAAAAACAGTTACTTACTCTGCGTTATCTAAAAAATCTTTAACACGTTCGGTTAATTTATCTAAAAATGAACGACGCTCTTTTGGAGCTTGAGGTTCAATTGGTGTTTCCTGATTTTCTTCTTTCGTATCGTCTGTTTCATTACTTTCAGGAACTTCTGCTGCATTAATTTCTTCAACCTCCTGCTGCTCGACACGTTTTCTTTCTTGTCTCTTTAATCCATCTAACACCAAACCAACGGCCGTTGCGAATAACGGACTTGTAATATCATCGTCACTATCGCCGGCTAAATGTTCATTAGGGTAACCAATTCTGGTATCCATTCCTGTGATATACTCAACTAATTGTTTTAGGTGTTTTAATTGAGCTCCTCCACCTGTTAATACAATTCCTGCTATAAGCTTTTTCTTTTGTTCTTCGTGTCCGTAGTTTTTTATTTCAACATAAACCTGTTCAATAATTTCAACTACACGAGCATGAATAATTCTAGAGAGGTTTTTTAATGTTATTTCCTTAGGCTCTCTTCCTCGTAATCCTGGAATAGAAACAATTTCGTTGTCTTTGTTTTCGCCGGGCCACGCAGAGCCAAACTTAATTTTTAATAATTCGGCTTGCTTTTCAATTATGGAACACCCCTCTTTTATATCTTCTGTAATTACGTTTCCTCCAAACGGAATTACCGCTGTATGGCGAATTATACCATCTCTAAAAATGGCCAAATCGGTAGTTCCTCCTCCTATATCAATAAGAGCGACACCCGCTTCTTTTTCTTCTTGACTCAAAACAGCGTTTGCTGAAGCCAGAGGTTCTAATGTTATACCTTCTAAATTTAAGCCTGAGCTCTTTACACAGCGTCCAATATTCCGAATAGAAGACACCTGACCTACTACAACATGAAAATTCGCCTCCAAACGACCTCCATACATACCTATAGGTTCTTTAATTTCGGCCTGTCCATCGACTTTATACTCCTGGGGTAAAACATGAATAATTTCTTCCCCCGGTAGCATAACCAGTTTATGCACCTGATTGATTAAGCGATCTATATCGTCTTCATCTATAACTGTTTCGGAATTGGCTCTAGTAATATAATCGCTGTGTTGAAGGCTTCTAATATGCTGTCCGGCGATACCAACGGTTACATTTTCTATTTTCATTCCAGCAGCATCCTCGGCTTCCTGAACAGCCTGCTGAATGGATTGAATGGTTTGGGTAATATTATTTACCACACCACGGTGCACACCAAGACTCTTAGATCTTCCAATGCCTAATATTTCGACTTTACCATAGTCGTTTCTACGTCCAATCATGGCCACAATTTTTGTGGTTCCTATGTCTAATCCTACTGCTAAATTATGCTCCATTGCTTAAATTTTGGTACATACTACTTGGTTGTCAAACTGCAAATTGACTTTACTATAATTCTTAAGCGTATCCTCTTTCAGGCTTTTTTGATAAAACGCTTTAAGATTATTGATTTTCTTATTTAAAAGTTTAGTATCGCCCAACTGCACTAAAAAATTACATTGCCTAAGTCTTATAGATAAAGTCTCATCTTTCGCCTGATGAATTTCAATAACATGTTTTTTCAGAAATTCGTCGGTTGTAATTTTTTTTGCTACAGTATAAACGTTAACTAAATTATTTTTCTCTACAAAACCAGTAACTAGTGGCACTCTTGCCGTATAATTATTAGACAACGGCATATAATTACCGTCAACATCTATATAATATGACGCATTGGTACTAACTCGTGCAATAGGTGTTTTTTGTTCAATTGTTGCATTAAGTATACCGTTTACAGCGAGATATACTTCTGCATTCTTGATCATTGGATTAGATTTTAGGGCATGCTCTAATACATTCAAATCTAAAATTTCTTTGGGTATGTTTTTAACCTCGCCGAAATTTTGTATTAACAATTTACTAACATCCTCATTTGTAATGTATAAATTGTTTTCACTAGTAAATTTTATATGAGGTTCCGAAACAGGTCGCGTTGCATTTCTTGCCGATGCAAATGCAAACAGGAACACAACAAGTGCTGTTAAAGCAAACATTTTTATGTAATTCCAATTAACTTTCAACGCTAAACTCCTTTTTTATTCGTTTTACTTCTTCCCCTATATCGCCTGCTCCAATAGTGAGGATTATTTCTGCTCCGCTACTTTGAATTTGACGCAATAAATTCTCCTTTGTCACCAATTGCTTATGGTCGTTCTCAATTTTATCTAATAGCCATTGCGATGTTACCCCTTCTATCGGTAACTCTCTGGCTGGATAAATATCTAACAACATTACTTCGTCGAATTGCGCTAAACTTACGGCGAATTCATCGGCAAAATCTTTTGTTCTACTGTATAAATGCGGTTGAAATACTGCCAACACTTTTTTACCTGGATACATTTCGCGCACCGCTTGGTGCACGGCGTTAATCTCTTCTGGATGATGTGCATAATCATCTATATAAATCAAGTTTTCTGATTTTATATGATATGAAAATCTACGCTTCACACCTTTATAAGATGCTAAAGCTTTGGCGAGCTGCTGGTTAGGGCAACCATATTCCACAGCCATCGCCAAGGCTATTAATGCATTCGACAAATTATGTCTACCAGGCAGGTTAAACTCTAAATTTTTAAGTGTTGTACTGGGCGTTTTTACATCAAAGACGTAAGCACCATTTACTATTCTTATATTTTTTGCGCAGTAATCTGCATCGTCTTCAATACCATATGTAAGTCCTTTTATGGGCAAACCATTTTTAACAAATAGCTTACCATCAGGCTTTACACGCCTTGCAAAATCTTCAAAAGAACGTTTTAATTCTGAAGCATCGCCATAGATATCCAAATGGTCGGCATCCATAGAGGTTATACAAGCCAGATTAGGTGACAGTGTTAAAAATGATCTATCAAATTCATCAGCTTCCACCACAGAAACCTTTGTTCCGTTTAAGATTAAATTGGAATTATAATTTTCGCTAATACCTCCTAAAAATGCGGTAACAGGCACATTACAAGCCTTCATTAAATGACCTAAGATACTCGTGGTTGTAGTTTTTCCATGCGTACCTGCTACAGCCAGACAAAAGGTTTGCTCCGTAATTAAACCTAAAACCTGAGAACGTTTCAACACCTTAAAACCTTCAGATTTGAAATAATTCAATTCCTTATGATCTTTTGGCACAGCTGGAGTATAAACTACTAAAGTCGTATCTACATCGTGAAATTCTGCTGGAATTTGAGCTATTCCATCTTCAAAATGAACTGAAACACCTAAAGATTCTAAATCTACAGTAATATCGGTTGGTGTTTTATCGTAACCAGAAACCCCCTTCCCGTTAGCAACAAAATAACGTGCTAAGGCGCTCATGCCGATACCGCCAATACCTACAAAATAAACCCTATGTATACTGTTTAAATCCATTTAATTTTTAGGCTTTAAAAGCTTTTCAACTTCGTCAGCTATATCTTTTGTTGCATTAACTAATGCTATCTTTTTTATATTGTCACTAAATTCCTTTTGCTTTTTTGGAGAGGCTACTAATTGTGAAAATTTATTCTTAAAATCGACTTCCAGCTCTTCTTCCTTTATAATCATGGCGGCGTTACGCTCTACTACAGCCATGGCATTTTTTGTTTGATGATCTTCAGCAACGTTTGGCGAAGGAATAAAAATAACCGGCTTTCCTACAATGCATAGTTCGGAAACAGAACTTGCTCCTGCTCTTGAAATAACAAAATCGGCAGCAGCATAGGCAAAATCCATATTATTTAAAAACTCATGCACCTGAACATTTACTGTATTATTGTAAATTTTATATTGCTGATAGTACAGCTTACCACACTGCCAAATCAATTGAACATTTTGCGTATCGAAAAAATCAAGTTCTTTTTCAATCAACTCATTAATGCGCCTAGCCCCTAAGCTTCCTCCTATAACCAAAAGCGTTAATTTCCCTTCCTTTAAATTGAAAAGCTTTTTAGCCTCTTCGGTTTTAGAATTAACTTCCAGCAAGCCTTGACGTACCGGATTTCCTGTTTTTATAATTTTATCCTTTGGAAAAAACCGCTCTAAACCATCATAAGCCACACAAATTTTCTGAACATGTTTTGCCAACAGTTTATTAGTAATACCTGGAAATGAGTTTTGTTCCTGAATTAAACTTGGCACTCCATTACTTGAAGCCATATATAATAAAGGCCCACTAGCAAACCCGCCAGTACCGATAGCTACATCTGGTTTAAATGTCTTCACTATGCGCCTCGCGCGATACAAACTACTTATCAATTTAAATGGAAACATTAAATTCTTCATCGTTAATTGACGTTGAATTCCTGAAATCCAGAGTCCCTCAATTTTATATCCTGCCTGCGGAATTTTTTCCATCTCCATTCTATCCTTTGCGCCCACAAATAAAAATTCAGCATCATCATAACGACGCTTCAATTCATTTGCTATAGCTACCGCAGGGTATATATGACCACCTGTACCTCCTCCGGACAAAACAATTTTATATGTTCTTGATTTTTGACTCACTTCTAATTTCTATAATCTATATCGCTTCCGATAAAATCTCTAACGGATTTTCTTCTTCGGTTAATTCTTCTTCTTGCTCTTTTATTTCTTCGCGCTGAGCGCTTACACTTAATACAATTCCAATAGCTAAACAAGTCATCCAAATAGATGTTCCTCCACTACTAATTAAGGGTAATGTTTGTCCTGTTACAGGAAACAATTCTACTGCAACCGCCATATTAATTAATGCCTGAAAAACTATTGGCAAACCTACACCAAGTACGAGTAACTTACCAAAAATAGTATCGGCCTTTTGGGCTACAATTACAATTCTAAATAGCAGCCACATGTACATAATCATAATAAACACACCACCCATAGAGCCATATTCTTCTACGATTATGGCGAAAATAAAATCGGATGATGATTGTGGTAAAAAATTCTTTTGAATACTCTTCCCAGGACCAACCCCTTGAATACCGCCTGAGGCTATGGCTATTTTAGCTTTTTCAATTTGATAATCGGCTTCCGTATCTTCGTCATTGGCAAAATTCTCAATTCGACTTATCCAGGTATCCACGCGATTGGGCATTGCTCCCGGAAACGCCTTTGCTACTAACACAAACATGGTTAAAGCTAAAACACCTGACCCAATAATTACAGCTAAATAACGTATAGGATAGCCTCCTAAGAACACCAACATTAATACCATTAAAAATATTATGGCTGCCGTTGATAAATTAGCAGGCAAAATTAGTGCTAATATTAAAAATACAGGAACCCATAACGGCAATACTGTTTCTTTAAAAGTGACTATTTCATCTTTTATTTTAGACATATATCGAGCCACATACACTAATAAAACAACTGCTGCGAATGTTGATGTTTGAAAAGACATTCCAACAATAGGTATTTGAATCCATCTACTCGCATTTGCCCCATCGATGGTTGTTCCCTGAAGCATAGTTATAGTAAGCAACACTAAAACTACAGGGATCATTATAAGCGACAACCCTCTAAAATAACGGTAAGGAATTTTATGCACACCATACATAATTACAAAACCTAAAAACAAGTGCACAAAATGTTTAATAAAAAAGGCAAATGTATTCGTACTATCGCCTTTATAAGCCAAATTACTCGCTGCACTATAAACAGGCAAAAACGACAGAATAGCCAATAATGCTACTATCGCCCAAATTAATTTATCGCCTTTTAAGTTTTTAAATAGTGCTTGCACTTTTATTTAATTGTATTTAATTTTTATAAATTTCTTACTGCATCTTTAAATTGACGTCCACGATCCTCATAATTTTCAAATAAATCGAAACTCGCACATGCTGGGGAAAGCAATACATTATCTCCCGATTCTGCCAATTTATAAGCCATTTTTACAGCATCGCTCATACGCTCTGTTTCAACAATAGTATCTACCATAGCTCCAAAGGTGTTCAATAACTTTTCATTATCTACACCTAAACAGATAATAGCTTTTACTTTTTCGTTTACAAATGGAAATAACTCCTCATAATTATTCCCTTTATCAACGCCTCCAACGATCCAAACGGTTGGTGCATCCATACTTTCCAGAGCAAAATATGTTGCATTTACGTTGGTCGCTTTAGAATCGTTTATGTACTGCACCTTATTAATTTTAAGCACCTGTTCTAACCTATGTTCAACACCTTGAAAGCTTTCTAAGCTTTCGCGGATAGTCTGCTTCCTAATTTTAAGCAAATGCGCTACGGTTGAGGCCGCCATAGCATTTTTAATATTATGCTTACCTTCTAATGCAAGATTTGTTGTTGGCATATGTATATGGTTATTATCTATTGCTATAATCATGTTTTCCTCATCTAAATATGTTCCCTTTTCCATTTTCTTGGTTATTGAAAATGGTAATAATGTCGATTGAACCGGGTGTTTTTTTAACCATTCTGTAATAACTTCATCGTCCGCATCATATATCAGGTAATCTTCCTTGGTATGATTCTCTGCTATTCTAAATTTTGAAGCAATATAATTTTCAAATTTATAATCATATCGATCCAGATGATCTGGCGTTACATTAAGTAAAACGGCAATTTTAGGTTTAAAGGTTTTTATATCGTCTAATTGAAAACTACTGATTTCTAAAACGTAATTTTCAAAATCCTTATCTAAAATCTGCTTAGCAAAACTATCGCCTATGTTTCCAGCCAAACCAACATTTAATTCCTGCTTTAAAATGTAATGCGTTAACGTTGCCGTTGTTGTTTTACCGTTACTCCCAGTAATTCCAACAATAGTTGCTTTCGTAAAATTTGAAGCAAACTCAATTTCTGAAACTATCGGTATCCCGTTATCACGAATTTGTTTTATCAATGGTGCCGTATCAGGAATCCCAGGACTTTTCATTACGATATTGGCATTTAAAACTTTAGCTACAGTATGCGCTTCATCTTCCCATTCAATCTCATTATGTATAAGAACCTTTTTATAATTTTCTTTTATTTTTCCTTTATCAGAAACAAAAACCTCATATCCCTTTGCTTTTGCTAAAAGCGCTGTTCCAACACCGCTTTCTCCTCCTCCTAAAATCACTATCCTCTGTTTTGTCATTCCGCTTTCAATTCAAAATATTCCTGTCTGCACAGGAATGACTTTTATCTAATTTTTAAAGTAACAATCGATAAAATTGCTAACAGAATACCTACAATCCAAAAACGAGTTACTATTTTACTCTCGTGATATCCTGATTTTTGATAATGGTGATGCAACGGTGACATTTTAAAAATACGACGTCCCTCTCCATATTTTTTTCTCGTATATTTAAACCAACTTACCTGCATAACCACAGATAAATTTTCGGCTAGAAAAATACCGCACAACACCGGTATTAACCATTCTTTACGTACCGCAATAGCAATTACAGCAATGATTCCTCCTATTGTTAAACTTCCTGTATCACCCATAAACACTTGGGCCGGAAAAGTGTTATACCATAAAAAACCGATTAATGCACCAACAAACGCAGCAATATAAATGGTTATTTCTTCTATACGAGGGATGTACATGATATTTAAATATTCTGAAAACACGATATGCCCCGACACAAAGGCAAAAATCCCAAGTGTTAAAACAATAATAGCCGAAGTTCCAGCCGCCAACCCGTCAATACCGTCTGTAAGGTTAGCTCCATTTGAAACTGCAGTTATTATAAAAATGGTCGCTAAAATAAATACAATCCAAGCATATTTTTTAAGACTAGGGCTAATCCAGGTAATTAAATCGGCATAATCAAATTCATTTCCTTTTACGAAAGGAATCGTTGTTTTCGTTGATTTCTCTTCTCCGTTAAATAATTTTGCTGGCGAAACATTAGAATCTTCTGCAATAATTTCCTGCTGTTGTTCTGCTGATATTTTTTCTTTAATTGTAACGTCGTTATGAAAGAACAAGGTCGCGCCAACAATTATACCTAACCCAACTTGTCCTAATACTTTAAAACGGCCTTTTAAGCCTTCCTTATCTTGTTTAAATTTCTTTAAATAATCATCAATAAAACCAATAACACCCATCCAAACAGTGGTTACTATTAACAAAATGATATAAATATTTTCAAGTTTAGCTATTAGCAAAACAGGTATTAACGTAGCTAGAATTATAATAATTCCCCCCATTGTAGGTGTACCCGCTTTTTCACTTTGACCTTCTAAACCTAAATCTCTAATGGTTTCACCCATTTGCTGTTTTTGTAAAAAACGAATAATGCGTTTTCCATAAATAGTAGATATCAGCAAAGACAAAATCATGGCTAAGGCTGCTCTAAAGGTGACAAACCCAAAAAGAGAAGCTCCAGGAAATTGAAACTGTTGTTCTAAATATTCAAATAAGTAATACAGCATCTACTAATTAATTTATTTTTTTAATTGTTTTAAAAAATCATTCACCATTTTAAAATCGTCAAAATCAAAGCGTTCCCCCTTTATTTCCTGATAGGTTTCATGCCCTTTTCCTGCGATTAAAATTATATCATTTGCGTGGGCCATTTGGCAAGCCGCTTTTATAGCCTGAGCACGATCGGCTATAGTTAAAATCTTTTTAAAATTTTGAGGCTCCACCCCTTTTTCAATGTCATCTAAAATGGATTCAGGTTGTTCACTCCTTGGATTATCATTTGTAAAAATTACTTTTGTGCTCAAAGCTGAGGCGATATGTCCCATTTTTGGGCGCTTAGTTTTATCTCTGTCTCCACCACAACCCACAACCGTTATAAGCTCTTCGTTTTTGGTTCTAATACTATTAATTGTTTCCAATACGTTTTTAAGAGCATCGGGGGTATGTGCGTAGTCCACAATAGCGGTAATTTTTTCTTTAGAAACCACATACTGAAAACGTCCGCTAACACTTTCCAACTCACTAATTAATCGAAGTACCTCAACTTTTTCCAAGCCTAACAAGACAGAAGTCGCATATATAGCTAAAACATTATAAGCATTGAAACTACCTATTAGACGAGTCCAAACTTCAGATTCATTAATTTTTAGCAATAAACCACCAAACTGGTTTTCTAAAATCTGAGCTTTATAATCAGCATAACTTTTTAATGCATACGTAACCTTTTTAGACTTTGTGTTTTGCAACATCACCAAGCCGTTTTTATCGTCTATATTAACCAATGCAAAAGCATGCTTAGGCAAATTATCGAAGAATGATTTTTTAACATCACGATATTCGGCAAACGTATTATGATAATCTAAATGATCATGCGATAAATTTGTAAACACACCACCTTCAAAATGTAATCCGGTAGTTCGATGTTGATGAATACCATGCGAGCTCACTTCCATAAAGCAAAATTCAACACCTTCATCATTCATCAATTTCAAATACTTATTGATGGTTAACGAATCTGGCGTTGTGTGAGTTGCTTTAAACTCTTTATCATCTACCATAATTTTAACAGTAGACAACAAACCTACTTTATAACCTGCCTTTTTAAACAACTGATACAACAAACTGGTAACCGTTGTCTTACCATTAGTTCCGGTTACCCCTACTAATTTCAGGTTTTCTGATGGTGTACCGTAATAATTCGATGCCATAACAGCCAAGGCTTTATGAGTATTATCCACCTCAACATAAGTAACACCATCTAGCAATTGTTCTGGCATGCTTTCGCAAACTACGGCTACAGCTCCTTGTTTTACCGCCCCATCAATAAACTTATGCCCATCAACAGCACTGCCTTTAATAGCAACAAAAACGTCTTTGCTTTTAATGTTTCGTGAATTGAAATCAATAGCAGAAACATTTACAGCTGTATTACCTACAACGGCGTTTATAGTAACTTTATATAATATGTCTTTTAAAGCTATCATGAAGCTGTTAAAATGATGGTTTGATTATTCTTTAACTTTATATTCTTATCAATAGACTGGCTCTTTACTATACCATGCCCTTGTAATTTTACTTTTATATTCACCTGCATATTTTCTAATAATGCAATAGCATCCATAGCTGGCAACCCTATTACATTAGGCATTATTGTTTTATAGGTTTGTGCTGTTTCATAAAACCCTTTAAACTCTTTTTCCACCGAAGCACGTTTTACCTCAAGCGATTCCACTTCATCAATTATCGGTGTATCGGTGTGAATTTTTTGCGCAATCCTTTTAAACACGGGCCCCGTAACATCGGCACCGTAATACCCTTTTTTAACACTTGGCTTATGGATAACTACAATGCAGGAATACTTAGGGTTATCAGCTGGAAAATAACCTGCGAACGACGAAATATAGCGTCGGTTTTGCTTCCAGTCATCCATCCAGTATTCGGTTTGTGCCGTTCCCGTTTTACCCGCCATTGAAAAATACGGCGAATATAAGGAACGTCCTGTTCCCCGCTCAACAACATGCTTCAAAATATTTTGAATTTCTTTTAGCGTTTTTTCTGAACAAATTTTATCACCTTCACCATCTCTATCGAAAGACTCTACAACCTGATCTAACTCTTTCACTTCTCTTATAAATCGAGGCTTAACCAAAACACCATTGTTAGCAATAGCATTATAAAAGGTTAAGGTTTGTAATGGTGTTAATTTCAAATTATACCCATAAGCCATTGAAGGTAACGCATTCCGACTCCATAGTTTATCACCCGGCTTTGGAATTACAGGTTCTCCCTCACCAATTATGGGCAATCCTAAAGGCTTGTCTAATCCCCAATCCTGAAGATGCTCAACAAATTTTTGCGGTTTCTTAGCATACCCATCATCGATAATCGTTGCCAATCCAATATTAGAAGACACCTCTAATGTTCTGGCTACGGAAATTTTCCCGTGGCCATGAGTATCATAAATACCACGGCGATAAAACTGTTTATACCCCATTTTGGTATCAATTACGGTAGAAGTATCAACCACTTTATCTTCTAAAGCCGCCATTAAAGCCATCACTTTAAAAGTAGATCCTGGCTCATGCGCTTCACCAACGGCATAATTTAAGCGTTCGGAATACTTCCCATTTTTATTTCTACCTAAATTAGAAATCGCACGAATTTCACCGGTTTTAGCTTCCATAACTACCACACAACCATGATCGGCTTCATATTCTTCCAACTGTTTCAATAAAGCGTGATGTGCGATATCTTGAATATTAACATCTATAGTAGTATACACATCGTAACCATCTTTAGGCTCTATTTCATTAGCATCACTTAAAGGCTTCCATTGCCCTTTTCCTATTTTTTGCTTTTTGCGTTGCCCATCGGTTCCTCTCAGGTATTTAACACCAAAAGCGCCATCAATACCGGCGCGTGTTACATTTCCATCATCATCAAAACGCTCATACCCAATTGAGCGTTGTGCAATAGCCCCCATCGGATGCTCTCGCTTGGTAGTTTGCTCCACAATTAAGCCTCCTTTAAATGCACCAAGTCTTAACATTGGAAAATTCCTTAAGCGTATATAATCGCCATAACCGACATTACGCGCTAATAGAAAAAAGCGATTTCGGTTGGCGCGTTCTTTTCGTAATGTTTTTTGATAATAGGATGATGATCGCCCAGAATATTTTGATAACGAATCGCAAAGTGGAATAAGATATGCTTCAAAAGTTTGATTTGTTGGCGTTAACAAATCTATGCGCACATCATATTTAGGAACCGAAGTTGCCAACAAGTTACCATTTACCGAATATACATTACCTCGATTGGCCGGAATTTTAACGTTTTTAATTACACGCGTATTCGCTAGAGCGCGGTACTTTTCACCTTGCAAAAACTGAATACTAAACAATTTAAACAGCACAGCAACACCAAAGACGAACATACATCCTGATATAAAATACAAGCGGTTTAATATGTTTTTCTCCTTTACTGCCAAGTGTTATTAATTTTGCGATTTAATTTTTATTTTTTTTGGCGGAATCACAGATGGCGCAATCCCTTTATCTCTCATTGCGCTTATTACCGCCGACTCCATTTTAAGTTTCATTAACTTAGAACGACCATCAATAAATGCCGACCGCATTTCGTTAACTTCATTTTTCAACCGTGCTATTTCATACACCTTTTTATCAGCACTATGCGAACTTGCTATCATAACTATCGCTAATACCGAAATAAAAATGATAATTCTCCAGTTTTTAAAAGCATCATCGCTAACTAAAAATGTTCCTTTTAATATGGCGTATATATTGCTTTTCATTTATACTTTTTCTGCTATTCTTAATTTCGCACTTCTAGCCCTACTATTTAGCTTTATTTCTTCTTTTGAAGGCACAATTAAGCCTCCAACTTTTTTAAACGGCACTTCAAAGTTCCCAAACATATCGCGCTCTGGCTCCCCCTCAAACAGACCATTTCTTATAAAACGCTTCACCAAACGATCTTCTAGTGAGTGATATGAAATTAAGCTCAATCTTCCCTTTTCATTTAATAATTCAGGCGCTTGCAACAACAATTCCTTAATGACTTCTATTTCCTGATTCACCTCGATTCGTATGGCTTGATAAATTTGTGCCAAAATTTTATTCTCATGTTTAGGAGACAAAAATTTCTTTAAAGCACTCTTTAATTGATCGCTGGTTACAATTGGCGCCTCTTCGCGTTTTTCAACAATCAACCTGGCCATAGCCGCTGCCGACCTCAACTCACCATACTGCGACAAAACCGCTCGCAACTTCTCTTCCTCATAATCATTAACAACATGGTAAGCCGACAATTCGTTATTTTGATTCATTCGCATATCTAAATCTGCCTCAAAACGTGTAGAAAAACCACGTTCAGCAACATCAAACTGATGCGATGACACTCCAAAATCACCTAAAATCCCATCTACTTTTCTTACACCATGAAATCTTAAAAAGCGTTTTATGTGCCTGAAATTTTCATTTATTAAGGTAAATCTTGAATCATCAATTTTATTTTCAATTGCATCTAAATCCTGATCAAAAGCGAATAATTTACCCTTATCACTCAGTCTACTTAAAATTTCTTTACTATGTCCACCTCCGCCAAAAGTGACATCAACATACACCCCGTCAGGATTAACATTTAATCCATCAACTGTTTCTTTTAACAATACAGGGTTATGATATTCCATAGTCTTCTTCATCTTGCCCCATCACTTCTTCAGCTAAATCAGCAAAATCATCAGCTGCATCATCAATGGCTTGTTCATACAATTCTTTATCCCATATTTCAACGATATTTATGGCCGAAGCCACAACAATTTCTTTTGAAATACTAGCAAACACCGTTAAATCTTTTGGAATTAATAGACGACCGTTCGCATCTACTTCTACAATTTTAACACCTGCAGTAAAACGACGAATAAAATCGTTATTTTTCTTTTTAAAGCGGTTTAGTTTATTCATTTTTAGCATAAGGCGTTGCCATTCTGCCATAGGATACAATTCTAAACACTTTTGAAATACCGACCGACGCAACACAAAACCCTCTTCCAATATAGAAGACAACTGTTTTTTCAACGGCGCAGGCATCATAAGCCTACCCTTGGCGTCTACTTTACAATCGTATGTTCCTGTTAATAAGTCCACTATAGTTTCTAAAAAGCGTTAACGGTTTGTGTTTCAAATATATTGAAAATTTTACCACATTTTACCACATTTTACCACTTTGTTAATAATTTTTCGATTAAGAGACACCAAAATTTGTTTTTATGCACCCCCAAACCCAATGAACACTAATAATCAACACATTACACCTGAACAACGAAAATTATTGAATTTGTTAACATCTTTACTAAAAACTATATTTTTTGAGAAAAGCTTAAAAACGTAGTTAGTATAGATGAAATAACTATATTTGTTTTTAAAGTAACGACAACTGATTAATGACGCATCGTTTAAAAAAAGAAAAGAACTACAGCTATATTGAAGCTGGCGAAGGTACGCCAATTATTGTATTACACGGCTTAATGGGCGGATTAAGTAATTTTGATTCGGTTATTGAACATTTTAGTCAAAAAGGCTATAAAGTAATCATCCCCGAACTACCCATATACTCCATGTCTCTACTGAAGACTAATGTTAAAAATTTCGCTAATTATCTGCACGATTTTATTGAGTTTAAGGGTTATGAAAATGTTATTTTGTTAGGAAACTCTTTAGGCGGCCATATTGGGCTTTACCATACTAAATTATACCCTGATAAAGTAAAAGCATTAATCATTACAGGAAGCTCTGGTTTATATGAAAGCGCAATGGGTAGCGGATACACCAAGCGCAGTGATTATGAAGTTATCAAGAAAAAAGCACAAGATGTTTTTTACGATCCTGACATTGCTACAAAAGAAATTGTAGACGAAGTTTACGCTACCGTTAACGACCGTAATAAACTAATAAAAACTTTAGCTATTGCAAAAAGCGCAATACGCCACAACATGTCTAAAGATTTACCCAATATGCAAACACCAACTTGTATTATATGGGGTAAAAACGACACCGTTACACCTCCAGAGGTAGCCGAAGAGTTCAACGAACTTTTGCCAAATTCCGATTTGTATTGGATAGATAAATGTGGGCACGCTGCTATGATGGAGCACCCTCAAGAATTCAACAAAATTCTTGAAAACTGGCTAAACACAAAAAATTTATAGCCTTTTAATTTAGGTTTAAACCCAACACACACATTTCTGTGTAATCAACATAAAACGCGCATGCAAATAAAATCTGCAGAATTTGTTATGAGCAACTCCGACGTTGCTAAATGCCCAAAAAGCATGCTTCCGGAATATGCATTTATAGGGCGAAGCAATGTAGGAAAGTCGTCGCTTATAAACATGCTAACCCATCGTAAAAGTTTAGCAAAAACATCGGGAAGACCAGGAAAAACACAACTCATAAATCATTTTTTAATAAACAAAAACTGGCATTTGGTAGACTTACCCGGTTATGGCTATGCACGTGTTTCAAAAAGCACAAAAAAGGTATTCCAAAAATTCATTACCGCTTATTTTAGTCAAAGAAAACAACTTGTAACCGCTTTTGTTTTAGTTGATATTCGACACGAACCACAACCCATAGATTTAGAATTTATGCAGTGGTTAGGCGAAAATGGCATTCCGTTTTCAATAATTTTTACCAAAGCCGATAAATTAAAACCTAAAGCGATAGACAATCACGTTGAAAAATATAAACATGTACTTTTAGAAACCTGGGAGGACATGCCAAACTATTTTGTAACCTCATCAAGTAAAGAAATTGGTAAAGACGATGTTTTGAATTACATCGACGAACTCAATGGAAACCTGTAGACTGATTTTGTTTAAAATTTCCTTTGTTTTTTAAAATTGATAATTTTAATTCTCTCAAAATCCTTAATAACATAACCTACCATATGAAATTTTTCGCCCTACTTACAACTTTATTGTTAACCCAGTTTACAGCCTTTGCTCAAATTGAAGGCATTACAGAAGTATATACAACACCAAATAAATTATTGCAAACCATAGGGCTAGTAAATGCGTTTCTTGATAACGCCGATACTGCTCCCTTAGCTCCTGATTGCAAAGCCAACAGATCTATTAAGAAACAAAAAAAGTGTACTGAAAAATTTATTTACAAAAATATATCTAATTCGATTACACCAGATAAAATAGCCAATATTGGACTATCTAAATTCTCTACAGAAATTGACTTTATAATAAACGAATTAGGAGAAGTTATAGTAACAAATATAACTGGAGATTTTGAAGCCATTAACGACAGTTATTTTATCGCTTTAAAAAATCTACCTAAATTCATTCCTGCTACCAAAAACCGAAAACCAATAAAAGTCCCCTTTAAAGCTACTTTTAAACATACTAGATTAGGAAAAATAACAAAAATGTCGCTAAAGTAACTATTTCCCATATTTAATTTTTCACATCCAAGGCATCTCGAAGGGCATTACCTATAAGCATAAATGCCATAACTAAACTCATAATACAAAGCCCAGGAATAAGAGCTAAATAAGGTTTTCCAAGAATAATATAATTATAGTGATCTTTTATCATGGCACCCCAGCTTGCCATCGGAGGCTGGGCTCCTATCCCAAGAAAACTCAACCCACTTTCAATTAAAATAGCCGAAGCAAAATTGGCCGCAGATATTACAATTACAGGCGCCATAATATTTGGTAAAATATGTTTTGTAATAATTCTTAAATCGTTAAATCCTAAAGCCCTAGCTGCTGTAACGTATTGTTGTTCTTTTACACTAATTACCTGTCCACGTACAACTCGAGCCACCTCAACCCACATCGTTAACCCCACCGCAATAAACACCTGCCAAAAGCCTTTACCTAAAGCCAGTGTAATAGCTATAACCAAGAGTAAAGTTGGAATGGACCAGGTTACATTTATTATCCACATAATTATTGCATCAACTTTACCTCCAAAATAGCCTGCAACACTTCCCATAAAAACACCTAAAACGAGAGAAATAAATACAGCAACAAATCCAATAAAAAATGAGATTCTTGCCCCTACTAAAACCCGACTTAACAAATCTCGCCCATATTTATCGGTACCAAATAAAAAAGTTTTTTCAGTTATAAAAGGTTTAACTGAATGATTAGGAAATACATCTAAACTAATCTCTTTTTCCACACCTTTCAGTCCGTCGGATGCATACTCGGTATAAACTAATTTATCTTTGAGCAACCTAAAGTCTGATATGGGTATTTCGGTATCGGTAGATTGGGTTCCGAAAAATAGTTTTTCAATAGCATTTTGATCGTTCTTTAAACCAGAAGGGATCGTTAAGATATTTATTTTAAATCCTGGCTTTTTAGAGTGTATAGCCAAATGCATCTGATTGGCATGCTGAGAGCTATCGGGTGCAAAAGCATAAGCAAATACAGCAACTATGCCCACAAGAATTACAAAGACAAAACTTAAAACGCCCCAAAAGTTTTTTTTAAACCTTTGGAGCGCCAAATGTTTCAACGAGTTGGATTTATAACTCATACGAACGCGTTATTTTTTTACCTGAGTAGACGCGGCAGCTATCTTTTTTAAACGTTGAGAAGCCTTTATATCTTCAAGAACATTCAAGGCCTCTTCAATATAAACATCTTGACTTAAACTTTCATGCCAGCGTTTACGTTTTTCCTGTAAATCTGTCGTATCTTGTTCAAAAAGCGAACGTTCATATGAGGTAGAATTAAAGGTTAAGTTTGTTTTATAATCTGAAATAGCATCGAATCGTTTCGCTTCCTCTTCATTTAAATCTAATTCTGCTTTGTACTTATTAAAGTTTAATGACACTACAGTTTCATCAATTTTACTTTTAACCCATTTTGCATTGTCTTCAATAAGTTTTAATTGCGAATTGTTTTTCATACGCTCTTCGCTGCTTTTCACAATCGCGTCATAATCAAAATAATCCCAAGGCGTATAATCTGCTGAATCTATTTCATCCCATGGCAATGGGTTTTCTTTATCTTTTTCCCCTACTTCAATAAAACTGAATCGTCCAGGTACTTTAACATCGCTTTTTACACCTTCCAGTTGTACCGAGCCACCATTTATTCTGTAATACTTTTGAGTTGTTAAGGCCAATGCCCCTAAATCGCCACTAGTATTATTTCTTAACATGGTATTTAAATTAATTACATTTTGAACGGTCCCTTTACCGTAGGTTTGCTTGCCTCCAATTATGATTGCCCTTTTGTAGTCCTGCATAGCTGCCGCCATAATTTCGGATGCTGAAGCTGATATTTCATTTACCAAAATCACCAACGGTCCATCCCAAGAAATTGAACTATCATTATCCTCTAATACTTCTTTTGCTTTTCCGGTAGAACGCACTTGTACCACTGGCCCATCTTTAATAAATAAGCCGGCCATATCTACAACCGTTGGTAACGAACCACCGCCATTATTACGTAAGTCCAAAACCAATCCTTCGATTCCTTCTGATTTTAATCGAGCGATTTCAGTTTTTACGTCCTTAGCCGCATTAATGTTTTTATAATCTTTAAAATCGACATAAAACGCTGGCAAATCAATAATACCAAACGTTAATCCATCTTTTTTAACGACAGAAGACTTTGCATAGGTATCTACTAATTCGATAACATCTCGAACCAGAGTTATATCCTTAATCGTACCATCTACTTTTTTAACTGTTAATGTTACTTTGGTCCCTTTAGGGCCTTTAATATATTTAATTGCATCATTAATTCGCATACCAACAATATTTACTGGTTGGTCTTCGTCTTCCTGCTTAACTTTGATAATTAAATCTTCAACTTCTAATTCCTGGCTTCTCCATGCTGGTCCACCCGAAATAAGTTTAACTACCTTGATGTAATCGTTTCGCTTTTGAAGTTGTGCCCCGATACCTTCCAATTTACCTGACATACGCTGATCGAAATCCTCCTTATTGTTTGGTGCCAAATAATAGGTATGCGGATCGAACTCTTCAACAATTGTGTTCACATATATACCAAACCAATCTTCGCGTTGAAAATCTTCCAAATTATCGTTAAAATAAATTTCGATAGAACGCAATGTAGATTCACGCGCTTCCTTTTCCATTTCTGCCTCGGTTTTCATAACATGAGACGGATCTTTTTCTTTTAACCTTACTTCATCCTCGTAGATATCGTCGTAATTAGAAAGTGTAGAAAATTTAAGTTGACGTCTCCAACGCTCTTTCATTTCAGCCTTATTCTTAACAAAACCTGTTAATTCATAATCGGTATTGAAATCCTCGTCAATTGAATAATCAAACGGTTTAGATAACACTTCTTTATAAATCTCTTTGGCTTCTGCTATTCGTTTTATTAAACGCTCATGAACCACATTAAAAAACGTAATATCACTAGCCTTAATTTGATCATCAAGTGTTAATTTATACTTTTCAAAATCTTCAAAGTCCGACTGATAAAAATAACGTTTAACCGGATCTAAAACATCCAAATAATCTTTAAATAATTCTTCAGAAAAAGAATCATCAAACACTAAAGGATCATAATGTCCATTTTCTAACACAAAGGTTATTACCTGAATCAAAAGTTTATCTTTATCAGGGTTATCAAACTTTTTGGTAGTAAAACTGCATGATGCAAAGCCCAACAGTAAGGCTAATAAAAGCACATTATATTTCCTTCTCATAATATTTTTCATTCGTTTAATATTCAGCGACACTTAGAATGTCCGACATTTTTTTACTAAAATAAAGAAAAATATAAGCCAACACAGGCATTTGCTACTAATTTTTTGTTAAACCGAATAATTAAAGTGTATCCTACAGAATTTATGTATTTTAGCCAATGAAAATTCTACACACCAAATGAAAAAAAGACCGCTAATACTTGTTACCAACGACGATGGCATAACTGCTCCGGGTATACGTGCCTTGATTTCAGTTATGAAAACCATTGGCGATGTGGTAGTTGTAGCTCCAGATAGCCCACAAAGCGGCATGGGCCATGCGATTACTATAGACTCTACATTGTATGTTGAGCAAGTAAAAGTTGATGATGGATCGCAGGTTGAATACAGCTGTTCAGGTACGCCTGCCGATTGCGTTAAGCTCGCCATTCGAGAAAAATTAGATCGCAAACCCGACTTATGTGTTTCTGGCATAAACCACGGTTCGAACTCGTCGATAAACGTCATATACTCCGGTACTATGAGTGCTGCAATAGAAGCTGGAATTGAAGGCATTCCAGCCATTGGTTTTTCATTACTAGATTACAAGTGGAGTGCTAATTTTGAAGCCTCAAAAAGCTACGTAAAAACCATTACAGAAAACGTTTTGAAACATGGTTTACCTAATGGTGTTGTTTTAAACGTCAACCTTCCTAATTTACCAAAAGAAGACATAAAAGGGATAAAGGTTTGCCGACAAGCCCGAGCTAATTGGGTTGAAGAGTTTGATAAACGTAAAACACCTTCTGGTAAAGATTATTATTGGCTTTCGGGCCGCTTTGTTAATTTAGATGGTGGCGAAGATACCGACGAATGGGCTCTTGAAAACGGCTATGTATCCGTTGTTCCTGTTCAATTTGATTTAACCGCGCATCATTACATTCAAAATTTAAACTCCTGGAATTTAAACGATACTGAAACAAATTCAGCATAAATGAAAAGAGAATTATTAATAGGTATGTTGGTAGGATTAATTGCCAACGGCATGGGCTTAATTTTAACCGCCACAATTTTAGGGCAAGGCGAAGATTTTACTACAGTAATAAAAGCTGCCCACAACGAAGGGTTTTTAGGTAAACTTATAAGTTTAGGAGCTATTCTAAACCTAATTGCCTTTTTTCTTTTTATTAAGAAAAGACAAGATTACAGAGCAAGAGGCGTATTAGTCATTACGGTTTTTGTAGCAGTTTTTACATTTGTTTTTAAATTGTTTTAAATGAAGTATTACATTTTAGCTGGAGAAGCATCGGGCGATTTACATGGCTCTAATTTAATGAAAGCATTATTTGAGGTTGACCCAAATGCAGACATTAGATTTTGGGGAGGCGACCTTATGCAAGCCGTTGGAGGCACTTTAGTTAAACATTACAAAGAACGCGCTTTTATGGGCTTTGCCGAAGTAATCATGAATTTGAATAAAATATTCAAACTCATTGCCTTTTGTAAAGAAGATATTAAAACCTATAATCCAGATGTCCTTATTTTTATTGACAATTCAGGTTTTAATTTGCGCATTGCAAAATGGGCAAAACAAGAAGGCATAACTACCAACTATTATATTTCGCCCCAAGTTTGGGCGTCTAGAGCTAAGCGTGTTTTCGACATAAAAAGAGATATCGACGCGATGTATGTTATTCTTCCTTTTGTTGAAGCTTTTTATAAAAAATACGATTATAAAGTAAATTTTGTTGGACACCCACTTATTGATGCGATTTCAAGCAGGAATCAGGTTTATGAAAGCCAATTTAGAAAAACCCATAAACTAGGAGACAAACCAATAATTGCCTTATTACCTGGAAGTCGCAAACAAGAAATTAAAAATATGCTTTCGGTGATGTTAGAAATGGTAAATGATTTTGACGCATACCAATTTGTTATTGCTGGTGCACCTAGCCAGGATTACAGTTTTTACGAGCCATTTATAGCCGCTAATAATGTGAAATTTATAGCCAATAAAACATACGATTTATTAAGTATTTCCTCGGCTGCCCTAGTCACATCGGGAACGGCTACTTTGGAAACTGCATTATTTAAAGTCCCTCAGGTTGTTTGCTATAAGGCAAATGCCATTTCTTATCAAATTGCTAAACGCATAATAACTTTAAAGTTTATTTCGTTAGTTAATTTAATCATGGATAAAGAAGTCGTCACAGAGTTAATTCAGAACGATTTCAACAAAAAACGACTTAAAAAAGAACTTTCTCGTATTTTAGATGAAGACATTCGTCGTAAAATTTTCCTCGATTACTACGAATTAGAAAAAACACTTGGAGGGAAAGGCGCCAGCAAAAAAACGGCGCAATTAATTTATAATTCAATAAAAAATTAAATTATTATATGAAGCGTATTGGAATTTTACTGTTATTAACACTAAGTCTTTTTAGTTGTAAATCTTCCAAACGCTCTAAACAAAAACCCTCTAAGGACTCACAGGTTGTTATTAATGCTAAACGCGCTTTAGATAATTACGATAACAATCTGACCAATATTGAAGTTATTGAAGAGCCAAATGAACCAAAATTAGCCGAAGAAGCAGACACCAAAGCAATTGCTATAACCCATTATGCCTTACAATTTGAAGGTGTTCGTTATAAATGGGGAGGCACAACTAAAGCAGGAATGGATTGTTCCGGTTTAGTTTTTGAATCGTTTAGAGCCCATGATATTTTATTACCAAGAATTTCGAGAGATATGGCTAAAAAAGGAGACAAAATAACCATACGGAAAGCTCAAGAAGGCGATTTACTGTTCTTTAAAACCGGAAATAGAAGAAATACAATTAATCATGTTGGATTAGTTATAAACACACAAAAAGACATACAATTTATACATGCTACCACACGTGGCGGAGTTATCATATCTAAGTTGTCTGAAACATACTGGAATGACGCTTTCGTAGAGGCTCGGCGCATTTTGTAATATTTATCTTATATTTATTGAGTATTTACATTGACTCATAAGGTCAATTATTCCAATACTGTGAACGAACTCAATACCCCAATTATTAAGTTAACCTTTTGCTTGGTAACAGGCATTATTCTTAACCGCATTTTTCCTGTTTCAATTGCTGTTAGCTTCTTTATTGCATCAGTCTTTATCATTGCATTATCAATCAGCTTCTTTATTGCAAAAAGTAAACTAGGAAAAACTATTTGGTTCGGACTCTTTTCTTATCTAACCATGATTTGCATAGGGGTAATAACTTCAAACATTCACAATCCATTAAACTATAAAACTCATTATTCAAACTACACACAATCTGAGGCTGCTACGTTAATAACATTTAGGATTCGCGAAGTTTTAAAACCTAACCAGTATTATTCAACTTATGTCGTTGATATGCTTGAATTAAATCAAAAACACGTTTCTGGCAAGGTATTATTCAATTTAAAAACAACAAACCATCCGATTAATATAAAAGTTGATGACATTTTTATCACTAAAACGATATTCCAAGAAATAAGATCTCCGCTAAATCCTGGCCAATTTAACTACAAAAGTTACTTGAGCAACAAATACATATTCCACCAGATTTCCTCCGAATACAAAGAACTTCTCAAAGTAGGCAACCATAAGTTTAGCCTCTTTGGTGTCTCTGACAACTTAAGAAGACACATAAATTTACGCTTAAAACCATACAATTTCAGTCGGGACGTACTAGCTATAATAAATGCTTTAGTTCTGGGTCAACAGCAAGATCTTAGTAATAACATGTATAGCAGTTATGTATCTGCGGGAGCTATCCATATTTTAGCCGTATCTGGTTTACATGTCGGCATTATACTTTTAATTCTAAATTTTATTTTAAAGCCGCTAGATTCTTTAAAGTACGGAAAGCGTTTAAAAACTGTTATCATTATATGTTTGCTTTGGAGCTTTGCGCTAATTGCAGGGCTATCGGCATCGGTGGTACGCGCTGTGACTATGTTTAGCGTATTAGCTATTGCAATGAATTTAAAACGCCCAACAAACACCTATAATACACTATTTCTTAGCATGTTTGTAATTCTATTAGTAAAGCCTTCATTTCTATTTGAAGTGGGATTTCAATTAAGTTATTTAGCCGTACTTTCAATAATATCTGTCGACCCCATTTTATATAAATTATGGTCTCCTAAAAACAAGGTTCTAAATTTTTACTGGCATACTTTTACCATTACCATTTCTGCTCAAATAGGCATATTACCGTTGAGCTTATTCTATTTTCATCAATTTGCCGGCCTTTTTTTCATCACCAATTTAGTGATTATACCTGTATTAGGAATTGTACTGGCTTTAGTTATCACCATTATTGTTCTTGCGGTTATAAATTCATTACCTCAATTTTTAGCCAACGGTTTAGAAGTTATAATCTCAGGTTTCAACTCTTTTATACAGTGGATTGGAAGTTATAGACAATTTGTAATTACCGATATCCCGTTTAGTATGTGGCAAGCTTTAGCTTGTTATATTTTAATTATTGCTGGAATGGGATTGTATACTAGAAAAGATTACCGAACATTATCGTTTTTTCTCATTGCTGTTCTAGGCTTACAAATTACATATATCAAGCCCTATATATCGAATCAAAACAAAGAGTTTATAATTTTTAACAGCAGAAGAAACACCTTAATCGCACATAAAATAAATCACACATTATACTTTGCATCTGAAATTGACAGTGTATCAAAATATCAAAAAATACTCAAAGATTATGTGGTATCCAAGCATATTCACAAACTAGAAAAAGGCCCCATTAATAACTTTTACCCTTTGAATAACGATGTTTTACTCATAGTTGATAGCTTAGGTATTTACCAATTAACATCTTGTAAACCAAACTATATTTTACTCAAGCAGTCGCCAAAAATAAATTTAAACCGATTAATAGATTCAGTTCGCCCAAAAACTGTAATAGCCGACGGCAGTAACTTTATAACTTATGTAAAGAATTGGCAACAGATTTGCCTAAAAAGGAACATCCTTTTTCACTATACGGGTGAAAAAGGGGCCTTTATTTTATCGTATAAATGATATATTAACCTTTAAATTCTGGTTTAAACGCCTTATAGTAGTCATTAAATTTTTCCTGCGTATCCATATCTTTATAATCGTCATTTTTGAAGAGTTTTAAATACAACTCGAGCTGTGTTGGTTGTTGATAGCCTCTTATTGGAGCAATCAACTCGCCCTCTTCATCCATAAAAACTATTGTTGGATACGCACTCACCTGAAAATACCTTGTTAATTCGTGCGGTGAATTTCGTCGATTAGCTAACTCTGGTTTATATCCGGGATTCGCAAAGGTCTTCCCTTTATAATTAACCTCTTCATTACCTTCGGCATCAAATTTTACTGCATAATAATGTTTATTTACATAATCTACAACATCGGCATTATGAAACGTGTTCTTATCTAACATTTTACACGGGCCGCACCAGCTGGTGTAGACGTCCATCATTATTTTTTTAGGGGTTTTCTTTTGCAACTCTAAAGCTTGCTCTAAAGTCACCCAATTTATTTCCTGCGCAACACTGTGCATTGAAACAAACAATAACAGCATTAACATAATTGCAATTCTTTTCATAACTAACTTGTAACAAAATGTATGCCTAACTTACAAAAAAAGCTCCATAACCGGAGCTTTTTCAATGTATTTTACTTTTATATTCGATTAACGCACACCGTGCATAAGTTTTTTCATAATTGGTGTTAACCCCATAACTATAAGGCCTGCTACAATAGGTACCACAGTAAAAATCAAGAAGAAAGTACTCATATCATAAGCAGCTGTAATTTTATCAATAAGTCCTCCCATGGTTCCTGCTGCCTTATTACCTAACCCGATAGCTATGTACCATAATCCAAACATCATTCCTATTTTCGCTGCTGGCACTAACTTACTAACATACGATAAACCTACTGGCGATAGAGATAGTTCCCCTAAAGTATGTAATAAATATGCCAGTATTAACCATACAATACTAACCGAGGCAGTTTGCGCCCCTTGAGGAATACTTGCTGAACCATATGCTAATACTCCGAAACCTAACCCAAGTAGCACAAGCCCTATTCCGAACTTTACTGTTGCAGGTGGATTAAATTTACTTTCCCAGATCTTGGACACTAAAGGAGCAAAAGCAATAATATAAAAAGAATTTAATATTCCGAACCATGACGCGGGAATCTCTGTATTTTCCTGTGCAAATTGCGCTTTTAACATATAGATAACAATAGCCCATATTATGGCAAAACTTAATCCGAGAGCTAAGTTTGATATTTTATATTTATTAAACGTAATTTTAAACAATTGAAATAAAACATAAGTTATAATTAACAATGGCACCACTGTTAATAAAGTATTTGCTATTCTAAAAGAGGTTGCAGCACCACCTTCTAAAACACGATTCGTATAATCGGATGCAAAAATGGTCATCGATCCACCTGCCTGTTCGAAAGCCGCCCAGAAAAAAATCGTAAAGAATGCTAAGATCCCAACAACGATATATCGGTCTCTTTGTACTTGTGCCGGAACCACAACCTCTTCTTCGGTTGTTTCGGTTTCACCTATATTTTCAATGTCCTTATCAAAATCTATAGTTGCCTTTGGAGAAAGACCAATTCTTCCAAAAATACCTTGAGCCAGCCAAAACTGCACCATACCCAAAAACATGAATATACCAGCTAAACCGAAGCCATAATGCCATCCTATAGATTCTCCTATATAACCACAAAGTAAAATTCCTAAAAAGGCTCCAGCATTTACACCCATATAAAAAATGGTAAAAGCACCATCTTTTTTATCTTGAGCATTTTTGTAAACACCATTTATAATTGAGGTAATATTCGGTTTAAATAATCCGTTTCCTGCTACTAAAAGACCAATTCCTAAATACAGACTCCATGGCGTATCGAGCGCCATTGCAGCATGACCTAAGGTCATAATTAAAGCGCCTATAGCCACTGCTTTTCTATATCCGAATAATTTATCGGCTAAAAACCCTCCTAAAATTGGAGAAAAATAAACTAACATTGTATAAGTACCATAGAGACCTAAAGCATCTTCTCTACTCCAAGCCCAACCACCATCCATAATGGCTGATGTTAAAAAAAGCACCAAAATAGCACGCATTCCATAATATGAAAAACGTTCCCACATTTCAGTAAAAAACAATACAAATAATCCTGAAGGATGTCCCATCAGTAATTTTCGGTTCATATCCGACCCCTCAAATCTATAGTTCTCAGTACTCATATAAATTATATTACTATTTAATCTTTTTAATATTAGTTTTTAAGCCTCGTGCATTTCGCGTTCGTTATCTTCTGCACCATGTGTTAATCGTTTCAATGGTTTTAAAATCAAAATAAATAGACCTCCTACTATTACGGTAAACACAAGAATTCCAGTAAACACCGCATATTCTCCAAATTCAGAAGCAGATTCCCCAATTATTCCAGCAACTTTATTTCCTAATCCACTTGCAGCAAAATAAACACCCATCATTAATGATGCATATTTAACAGGAGCTAACTTGGTAATAAATGATAGTGCTACAGGCGAAAGACATAACTCTCCAATGGTATGAAAAAAATAAGCTAATACTAGCCATATCATACTAGACGAACCAGATTGTTCGAACTGCATTGCCGCAAACACCATAAATAAAAACCCGAAGCCCATAATGATAATACCCGTTGCCATTTTAAAAATAGACGACGCCTCTCGGCCTTTAAGTTTTCTTTTTGCCCATAAATTAGCCACTCCGGTAGCAAACAAAATAATAAAGCCTGCATTTAAACTTTGAAACATTACAGTAGGTATTTCAAACAAGCCAAAAAAGTTTCTGTCAGTTTTAGTGTCGGTGTAAAGATTCATTAATCCACCAGCCTGTTCAAAAGCTCCCCAAAAAATAATTACCATGATAAAGGATAAAAGCAATACTAAGAAACGATCTTTATAAACCTGACTATTTAAATCCTTGTAAATCATCATTAAAAGAGAGGTTATTAAAGTTAAAAACAAGAATAACAAGCCATAAGCCCATCCCATAACATACCATCCATAAAAAGAAACAAAAAGTAATATTAGGGCAACAATTAATTGTTTTGGGGAATTAAACAATTTAGAATACAACTGTCCATACGATACATCGTTAGTGTTATCTGAGGCTGGCTCCAGGTTACCTACTTTAACTAAATATTTCTGACCTAATACATAATTTACTAATCCAATAAGCATAACAACTCCAGCTAAACCAAATCCGGCATGCCACCCCCACTGAGCGACTACAACGCCTACTAACATGGTAGCCAAAAATGACCCTAAATTGATACCTATATAAAAGATACTAAACCCTTTATCTCTACGAATATCACCTTCTTTATAAAGGCCTCCAACCATAGTTGAAATGTTAGGTTTCAGTAATCCAACTCCCAAGATAACTAATCCTAGTCCGGTATAAAATGCCCATATATCTGTAAGTACGAGTACCCCATGCCCCAGACATAAAATAATAGCACCCCATAATACAGCCTTTTTCTGCCCTATTAATTTATCTGCTATCATACCTCCTGGAATAGACATTACATAAACCAGCATGGTATACCAACCATATAAAGCTAAAGCTTCCTGACTCGTCCAGCCCAATCCGGCTCCCCTGGCATCATCACCTAATGTCGAGGTAGTCATGTATAACACCAATAACGCTCTCATACCGTAATACGAAAAACGTTCCCACATTTCTGTTAAGAATAGAACATATAGTCCTATGGGTTGTCCGAATAATTCCTTTTGATGTGGCTTTAATGCTGTTTCTGTCATAATGCTTGGTTAATTATTAAAAAAGCTAAGCTGTAATATTTACAGCTTAGTTGATTTATTTTATTTTATCGCCTAAATTTTCGTTCAGGAAGTTAGTCATTTTTTTGTAAAGATGAAGTCTCGTATTTCCGCCGTAGATACCATGGTTTTTATCAGGATAAATCGCCCAGTCAAATTGCTTATCGGCCTGAATTAAACTTTCAACTAAGCGCATGGTATTTTGAACATGCACATTGTCATCGGCAGTACCATGTACTAAAAGAAAATCTCCTCTTAATTTTTCCACGTGGTTTATAGGAGAGTTATCATCATAACCCTCTGGATTTTCTTGTGGCAAACCATTATAGCGTTCGGTGTAAACGGTATCGTAAAAACGCCAACTGGTTACTGGTGCCACCGCGATTGCCATTTTAAATACATCGTTTCCTTTAAACAAACAGTTACTACTCATAAAACCTCCGTAACTCCATCCCCAGATTCCGATTCTGGTTTTATCTACAAAAGATAATTCGGCTAATTGCTTGGCAGCTGCTATTTGATCCTCCACTTCATATTTCCCCAATTGCCCATAAGTTACTTTTTTAAAGTCAGCGCCTTTAAATCCTGTTCCGCGACCATCTATACATACAATTATGTATCCTTGTTGCGCCAAATGCTGATACCAAAAATCGTTCGCATTTAACCATTGGTTTGCTACCTGCTGTGACCCTGGACCTGAATATTGAAACATCAACACTGGATAAGATTTATTCGCATCAAAATTTGAAGGTTTTAGCATCCACATATTCAAATCATTTCCATTTACAGAAATGGTACTAAATTCCTTTTCTGACAAGTTATAATTTGATAATTGTTGTAATAGCGCCTTATTATCTTTTATAGGTTTGATAATTTCTCCTGTTGTCGCTTTATTTAAAGTATAAACTGGTGGTGTTTTTGTATTCGAAAACGTATTTATAAAAAAGGAAAAGTCGGCACTAAATTCAGCATGGTTTGTTCCTTCCAATTGCGACAAGCGCTTTTTACTACGTCCATTTAATTTAACCGAATATACGTCGCGATTTATAGAACCATTTTCAACCGATTGGTAAAATATTCTATCACTCTTTTCATCATAACCGTAATATGCAGTTACTTCCCAGTTTCCTGTAGTTACTTGATTAATTAAATCTCCATTATTCGAATAGTGGTAAATATGATTGTAACCATCTTTTTCGCTAGTCCAAATAAAACTATTATCTTCTAAAAAAGTTAAATTATCAGTAACATCTACATAAGCTTTATCTGTTTCGGCTAACACTAAAGATGCGCTGTTTTCTTCAGCATCAATAAACCACAAATCTAATTCGTTTTGCTTTCTATTTAGGTAATGTGCGCTTAAAATATTAGCGTTATTGGTCCACTTAATTCTTGGAATATAAAAATCGTTATACGACTTGTTTACCTTAACAGTTTTAGTACCTTTAGTTGTTAAGTCATAGAAATGCAAAGAGACCAATGAATTAGCCTCTCCTGCTTTTGGATATTTAAATACTTGTTGTGTTGGGTATAAACTTTCCCCATAAAGATCCATTGAGAATTCTGGCACATTGGTTTCATCAAAACGAATAAAGGCAATTTTATCGCCATCTGTATTCCATTCGAAAGCCCGAACAAAGGCGAACTCTTCTTCGTAAACCCAATCGGTTATACCATTTATAATTTTATTTTTTTCTCCATCGGTTGTTACCTGTGTGGTTACTCCTGTACTTAATTCCTTAATATAAATATTGTTTTTGTAAACATATGCTACTTTAGTGCCATCAGGGGAAAATGTTGGCTCCTGAATTTTTTCATCAGCAATGGATATCAAAGTTTTATCGTCTACATTATAAACAAAATAATTACCTAATACCGAATGGCGGTAGACCGATGTTTCGTTTGTAGCCAAAATTAGTTTGCTTTCATCCTTACTAAAGGTGTAATTCGTAAAATAATCAAGTTCGTCGATTTCTCTTGAATCCACTAATGTTTCTACCTTTTCAAGTGTTTTATAATCGTATATATCTACAGATGTTGAACGCGTACTTCTATTAAAATTAAACACCGAATACTGCTGTCCATTTGCCATAGAGTGAAGCACATCCATACGTTCTGTTCTAAACGTACCATTCCAGATTTCTTCAAGGGTAATTTGCTTATTTTGAGCAGTTAAGCAGGTTACGAATAATACGCAAGCATAAAACGAGATTTGTAAGTATTTCATCAAAAAAAATATTTATTTCGTAAAGAGAGCCCAATTTTACTAAAAATAATATAAAATATAGGTTTTATTAACACTTTAATAACGTCTTTAAATAAAATAAACTTGTTTCAATATTGTAGCTAAGAGTAGTATCTTTGCTCAACAAACTTCTTGGGACTTAGTTCAAGAGGCTTTTTGTGAATAACCTAACACTAATTAAAGTCATTTTTTAATGCATTAATATCGATTTTTCGACTTAACACATACTTTATGAGTAAATCTATTTCCGGTTTTTCCAAATTATCGAAGTCAAAAAAAATTGACTGGATGGTAGAAACTTACTTTTCTAACGCTGAACAAGCTAAAACGGTACTGAAGCAATATTGGAATACCAACGAAAAATTACAAAAATTACACGACGAATTTATTGAAAACACCATCACCAACTATTATTTACCTCTTGGTGTAGCTCCTAATTTTTTAATAAATAACACACTCTACACCATCCCAATGGCCATTGAAGAAAGTTCTGTAGTGGCTGCTGCTAGTAAAGCTGCTAAATTTTGGTTAGACCGTGGCGGATTTAAAACAGAAGTGATTTCCACAACAAAAATCGGACAGGTTCATTTTATGTACCATGGTAATCCAGAAGCTTTAACGTCGTTTTTTAATGAGGTAAAACCTAAACTGATTTCAGATGCACACCCCATTACAAAAAACATGGAAAAACGTGGTGGTGGGATTTTAAATATAGAATTAAACGATAAAACTAAAGACATCCCCGGGTACTACCAACTTCATGCTTCGTTTGAAACACTGGATGCTATGGGTGCTAATTTTATAAATTCTTGCTTAGAGCAATTTGCAAAAACATTCAAATCGGAGGCTTTATTATTTGATGGCTTTTCAGAAGAAGAAAAAAATATTCAAATCGTGATGAGCATTTTATCAAATTATGTCCCAGAATGCCTGGTACGTGCCGAAGTAAGTTGTAAAGTTGAAGATTTAACTGAAAGCGAAAATATTTCCGGCAATGAATTTGCACAAAAATTTGTCCAGGCTGTAAACATAGCTGAAATTGAGCCTTACCGTGCCGTAACACACAATAAAGGTATTATGAACGGTATTGACGCCGTTGTATTAGCTACAGGAAATGATTTTAGGGCTATTGAGGCCTGTGCTCATGCTTATGCTTCAAGACATGGAAAGTATAGTAGTTTATCGCATGCTAAAGTAGAAAATGGCATATTTACCTTCTGGATAGAAATACCATTAGCCTTAGGGACCGTAGGTGGCCTTACGGGTTTACATCCACTTGTAAAACTTTCTTTAGAGTTACTACACCACCCAAGCGCTAAGGAACTTATGCAAATTATAGCAGTTGCAGGATTAGCTCAAAACTTTGCTGCGTTACGCTCCCTTACGACAACAGGCATCCAACAAGGTCATATGAAAATGCATTTAATGAATATATTAAATCAGTTTGAAGCCACCGATGCTGAAAAACAAATCCTAACAACCCAATTTAAAGACCAAACAGTATCGCATAGTGCGGTTGTTTCGGCCATAGAAAATCTACGCTCGCAAAGCAGCCTATAAATCATGCATAAATTTTACAGCAACGGAAAACTTTTAATAACCGGAGAATATCTTGTTCTCGATGGCGCAAAAGCTTTTGCTTTACCTACAAAATTTGGGCAATCGTTGGAAGTTTCACCAATAGAAGAAGAAAAACTTATTTGGGAAAGCTACAATAGCGATCAGTCCATTTGGTATAGCGCGGAGTTTAAGTTTTTAAACCACCAAATTAAAAGTACCGAATCGAGTGAAATTTCCAATCGGATTGTTAATATTATTCATGCGGCGACATCTTTAAATGAAGATTTTTTGTCGAATAATAAAGGTTATAAGATATCTACACATTTAAGTTTCCCTAAAAATTGGGGTTTAGGCACATCGTCTACTCTTATTAATAATATTGCTAATTGGGCTAAGGTAAATCCTTATCAACTATTAGAAAAAACGTTTGGCGGCAGTGGTTATGATATTGCTTGCGCACAACATAATCATCCGATATTTTACAAAAAGGAATTTAATAGCCCAGAAGTTTCTGAAGTTGATTTCAATCCTAACTTTAAAAATCATTTATTTTTTGTGTTTCTAAACAAGAAACAAAATAGTAGAGAAGGTATTGCGTATTACAATGCAAATAAATCGAATATAACACCCATCATTTCAGAAATAAATGATATCACGAACAAACTTGTGCTTACCGAACAATTATCGGAGTTCGAATCTCTTTTAAATCAGCATGAAAGTATTATTTCTAAAACCACAAAACAAGTAACAGTTAAGGAACGCTTATTTAGCGATTTTGAGGGCTGCATAAAAAGTTTAGGGGCTTGGGGTGGCGATTTTGTTTTGGTCACGAGTGAAACCAATCCAACGTCTTATTTTAAATTGAAAGGATACGAAACGATTGTTCCTTATAGCGAGATGATATTATAATTTTTTTTAATAACACCTCTTCTTGAAGGCATAATTTACTCTATAAAAAAAGGGGAGCAATTAAATTGCTCCCCTTTTTAATATTTCCATTTGCTTTTATTGAATCTGACTTTCAACACGATTGTCTTCAATTTCGGCAGCGTCTTTTAAAGCATTATAAAGCTTAGTAGTTACCACATTTACTTTTTGTTGTTCTACACGATTAGCTGCTGCTTGATAGTTTTCTAAAGCAACTGCTGGTGTAATTTTCGTAACTTGAATCATATAGACACCATTGTTTCCATCGATTAATCCAGAAGTTTCACCTTCATTTAAACCGAATGCAGCTCCAACTACTAATGGCTCTCTACCTGCTCCAGATAATGTTGGATTCTTCATGTTAACAGCTGATACCGTTCTTACAGAAACGTTTTGGCTAGCTGCTAAATCATCAAGATTCGATGCTGACACTTTATCTCTAAGCATTTCTGCCTTTTTCTCCTTACGAACAATTGGCAGAACACTTGCTGTTGCTTCTTCAACAGACATTAGCCCTTTTTCATGCTTAGCTACTAATTGAGCTATAACATATCCGTTTGGTACTGAAAAACGCTTTATTGCACCTTCTTTAGCTCCTTCTTCAAATGCCCAGCGCACAATTTGTCTTTGGTTACCAACACCTGGAATATTTTCATCTAATACTTTTATTCCGTTTACTGGTCTTACCACAAAATTATTGTCTTTAGCTGCCGCATCAAATTCCTTATCTCCAAGAACAGCTAATTCAAATGTTGACGCATCTCTAAATACTTTGTCTATAGTTTCTTCAGAAGGCTCTATTTTTCTGGCTAAAGTACCAACTTGAATGGCTTTTTGTTTGTCTTTAAGACCTTCAATTTCGATAATGTGATAACCAAATACAGTTTTCACAACCCCTAAATCACCTACATTACCTTCAAATTCGAAATCATTAAATTCTGGCACCATGGTATTGTAAGGATGCCAATCGTAACGACCACCATTTGAAACACTACCCTGATCTGAAGAAAACTCTGTGACTAAACTTTCAAATTTAGAACGGTCTGCTTTTATAACAGTTAATAAACTATCGGCAGTAGCTTTAGCTTGAGCATCGGTTTGAGTTACATCTGGTTGTGCACTTTGCGCACCTAAAAACGGAATTAAAATATGTCTAACTTTTGCTGAATCTGGTATTTGCTTAACTGCAATTAGTTTAGAAATCTTATAATAACCATTATCTTTATACGGGCCATAAGTTTCACCTACATTTAAATTAAATAGAGAATCTGCAATTGTAGAAGGTAAGCTTGATTTAAATAAGAAACGGTCATCAAACTTAATATCTGAATTTCTATTAACAAATGCTTCGTTATCTGAAGTGTTTAAAAACCCTTTTACGGTTTCGTTTTCTTTAGTATTGCTGTTATACTCTTCTTTATCTTTTAACAGTTCGGTAAGTTCAGATTTAATAGCTTCTTCATCTTCTACAGACGCCACTTCATTAAACTGTACAAACTTAATATCTCTTGAAGCTTCTACTTCGTATTTCTTTTTATTCTTTTTGATATAATCAGAAATATCGGATTTTGAAACCTCAACTAAACTATCGGCAATCGAGCTATAAGCCAACTGAACATACTTTACGTCAACTTTATTACCTTCTAATTCATACTCCAATTCTCCTTCAGCTAAAGTACCAGTTAGACCAGCTTTAACCATATTAAAGTAATTTTGTTGTAACGCATTTGAAGCCACAGATTGTTCGTAGTTAACCCACTGCGCATAACCTTCGGCAGAGGTCTCCTTTAAATTAGCGATATACTCGTTTAATTTTGCTTCATCAAAAATTCCAGCTTCATTTAAAAACTCCGGACTGTTAGCTAGAGCCGTTTTTAATAAATCGCGCATTTGATCCTTCTCTACAGTAATACCTAAAGCCTCGTATTGAGTTTCCATTACCGCTTTTCTCACTTCCTGATCCCAAACACGGTTCATTACCTGTGTACTAGTTGCATTTGGGCCTAATTGACGTTGTGCTATTTCTACCTTTTGTAAAAAATCTTCTCTGGTAATATCTTTTCCATTTATAGTTGCCACGATGTTATCGCTGCCACTAAATGCATTTCCGCTTTTAAACAAATCTGCTAATACAAAAGAAAATAACGCTAAAGCAATAACTATTATTAAAAATAGCGAACGTTGTCTAATCTTATTTAAAACTGCCATGTGTAATTAAAAAATTTAAAAAAACCCTTACTGGGATTTAGCTTGTTACAATTGATACCTTTAGTTGAAAGCATGTATCGCGGCGAAAATACTATTTTCTATTAAATAATAAAAGGAGTTAGATGTTTTAATTATGCTTTAATCTTCATCTATAATTTTAAGCTCTATAAGATCTATTTTTGTATTAGATACCTCAACGATAGAAAATTGAAATTTATCAATTTTTACAATCTCATGCTGACTTGGAATTTCTTCGGTATGATTAACGATTAAACCGCCTAACGTTTCATAATTTTCACTTTTAGGCAAATTTAATTTATAGGTTTCATTAATATAATCGACTTCTAATCTGGCTGAAAAAGTATAAGTATCTTCGTCTGTTTTTTCTTCGATTAAATCGATGGTATCATGCTCATCTTCAATTTCTCCAAATAATTCCTCAACAATATCTTCGACCGACATAATACCTGATGTTCCTCCGTACTCATCTAAAACGACAGCTATACTTTTTCGCTTTTTTATGAGCAAACTAAGCACATCCTTTATTAAAACCGTTTCGGGAACAAACTCAACAGGCAAGATCATGGCTTTAATATTTTTGGGTCTTTTAAACAATTCGAATGAATGCACATAACCCACAATATCGTCTATAGTTTCTTTATAAACCAATATTTTTGTAAACCCGGTCTCCGTAAAAAGACTGCTTAAATTTTTAAGTGAATCGTTAATTTCGATAGCCGTTATTTCGGTTCGAGGCACCATAACTTCCCGAGCTTTAACATCGGAAAATTCTAAAGCATTTTGAAACATTTGAATTTCGGTATCTACCTCGTCATGTTCTTCTACCGACTCCATTTGTTCGCTTATATAATTACCAAGTTCAACTTTTGTGAATGCTAATTGAATTTGGTCGCCTTCGGTTTTAAAAACATATTTTAATACAAAATCAGAAATCCAAATTACAAAATCGGATATAAGACTAAACAACACATAAAACACATAGGCTGGCACAGCTAAGGTTTTAATTAATGTGTTCGCATAAATTTGAAAAAATACCTTTGGTAAAAATTCGGCAGTAATTAAAATAACTAAAGTTGAAATAATAGTTTGCGTAAGCAAGCTAAAATCGGTTAACATTAAGTTTATAAAATTACTGGTTGTTGGCATCAAGGATTGAAACCATGCTACCAATAAATCGCCCATAAAAAAACCGTAGATTACCAAGGCAATATTGTTACCAATTAACATGGTAGCAATAAATTTTGAAGGTTTTGCTGTTAGCTTTGTTAATACCGTAGATAGTAAACCTTCCTGTTTTTTTTCAATTTCGATATGGATTTTATTAGATGACACATAGGCAATCTCCATACCGGAAAAAAAAGCTGATAGTAACAGTGAAACAATTATGATTATTACATAAATGCTCATGTATTACGACTTGTTTTTATTACCATATTTATTAGCAAATTTTCTTCGGAAGAAAAAGATAAAAACAGCTAATCCTGCTAAAGCAAACGACACATAAGCACCATGTGTACCATCTCCCCATTTGGTAATCCCATCGTAAAGGAATAACACTGCAAAAACCAGATAAGCGAATTGAAAAATTTTAGAGTATTTCATGAATTTTATTTATAGCCAATACCAACTTAAGATTAAAAGTGGCAAAAGGCATTGATTAAAATTTGTAATGTAAAGATAATTAAATTTGAAGTATGCCGAATTGTATTTTATCAAGAATACTTTAAAATTATTCTTCAACAGTAATAATACCCGTTACCTCGAGCACTTCGGCGTTCTTGAATTTGGAATCTGAATCGAAACCATTACCGTTTATAATATCGGTTTCAGAGGTAAAGGTTACCGGGTTGTTGGTAAATAGCCATTCCTTTTTTTGGTCGTAATACAACTGCTCAGTTTTTAATTCTCTGTCGTCGGTTGTTGTTATTACTACATTTCCTTGCAAGTCTATTAAATCGGTTTTATCGTAAACTATGGCATAATCTGCTACAACGGTACTTTTCTTGTTATCATCGTCGTAAAGATACAACGTAATACCTTGATCGAATTCGTTAAACGGAAATTCGCGATTGCTGTAATCCAGCATTCTTTTACTTAGTAAATTGGCTGTGACCCGACCCGAATCGGTATATTTTAAATTGATATTTTCGGCAACCCCAATCGGCTCATTTTCAGACAAACCAATTTGTTGCACTTCATTATAACTGTTGTTACATGAAAAAAACATAGTCACCGTAAAAACGGTGACTATGAATAATATATTATGTTTTCTTTTTGTATTCATTAAATATTTGGAACCGTTACCGAAGCACCAATCCAACATCCAATTTTAATTACTGTTCCTGAACAACCACAACTAAACACATCTTGCCTTGATGGCGCTTTAGCTTTGTAACTTGCAACAGACTGAGCCGATGCTTTCTTTAGAGTAGCATCTACGCGTCCTGCTTTTGCTGCTTCATCGGCAGCTAACCAGTACACCGCTCTTTTATTAAACGCAGTATCACCACAATTATTGGCACTGGCTGCATACATAGCTGCAATTGCTAAATACGGACGACCATTAGATGGGTTTAACTGTAATGCTTGTCTGAAATAGTTTCTAGCTTTTCCGTAATTACCAGCTTTTTTAAATTTAGTACCAACTTGGTATACAATCTTAGATTTTTTGTAACTGTCGGTTTCTAAATCGATTGCTTGCTGATAAAACTTAACAGCCTCACTAGATTTCCCTTCTTTATCTTTTAATACACCTAGGTAATACGCCGAGCTCGCCGATGGGTTTAATTCGTGTTGTGCATTTACCAATTTCACGAATAACGGACTATCGGTACATTCTTTCTCATACATTTTAGCAACCGCTCTTCGAACCCAGGTTATATTCATTTTGTTTGCCTCAAAATCCTTTTCGTAAAGTGGAATTAAGTTATCGCAGTTAGCACGATCTCCTAATAATTTATCCATTCCACCTGATACGATATCGTAATTTAAAAGGTAACTTTCATAATACTTTTTATAGGCTGGCTCTTTTCCAGATAAAGGTGTTCCTTCTTCTTCTTTGGCGATGATAGGGTTTAACTTTTCAGAGTAATTCTTCACTTCCTCTTCAATTTTCTCTGCTACATCGTCGTATTTATCGAACAATTCTGCCGGCGTTTTCTTTTTGGCATCATATAATTCTACCATTAAAGAAAAGTATGTATACAAACTTTTTGGGTTGGTAAATGTTTCCTTATCTGCCTTATATGCGGCATCAAAACAATTATACAACTCCTCATCTGTTTTATTTAAAAGCTCCTTATTGTCATACTGTACCTGGCAAGATTCAGCTAAAAATTGACCTTTAGGCGTTTTACTTGGGTAATACTCTAAACGCTGTTCCCAAAGTTTTAATAAATCATTTATTAAAGTCGCTTTTTCAGCACCCTGTGCTTTATCAATTTTATCTTCTAATATTTTTTCACCATCAATATAGATAGCAATATTAAATTTAGGGCATTTGTTTCTTACTGCCATCCAAGGCTCGTAAGCGGCATCATAATTTTTTGCTTTTACATACTCATGGAATATAGAAAGCTTAGTCATACATTCCTCATCTTGTTGTGCAAACCCCGCAAAGCCAACAAATAATAAAGCAAATAAAAATGTAATTTTCGTCTTCATGTTCTTAAATTTTCTCTTTTCTGTTAGTCATATTTCCTTTTTTGAAACCATCTATCGTTCAAAGATAAGCTTAATTGGAAATTAATAAAATTCTCTTGTATTAAATTGTTGTTAGTAGTTCCTCGTTTTCCTAGTTCTAGACCTAGATTTGCATTAGAGAAGAAAGTACCAACTGGTAACCCTACTCCAAAAGATATGCCAAACTCATTAATCGACTCGTTTTCAATCTGCAAACCTGTATTTTCAAAATGCATTCCTGCACGGTAAGTTACGCGTTTAAAATAATTATTAAAAGAATTATATTGAGGAATGAAGAATCCTCCTACCGAAAACGTTTTAGAATTCTCATAACTCGTTGCTCCTGTTCTGTAAAGTTCATTTGAAAACTTACTTGCATTTAAAAATATTGTTTCTACACCAACAAACCATTTTAATGGTTGTCCTATACCCGCACCAAAGGCTAATTTAGAGGGTATTACTAAATCGGTCTCTTCCAGGCCTTGCGCCTCTAAATCATCCTCAATTGTATCTACCACAATTTCTTGTCCTGTTCCAGACAAGGTAATGGTTGAGTATGATCGCTCATTTTGCGATACTAAATTACTTTCTGGTGTATAAGTTAGAGCTGAAACAAACTCCAGCTTTTCGTTAATCATGGTTTTGTAGTTAAGCCCTAAATTCACATTTAAACCACTTAAATCTGATCTATTGTTCTCTCTAGATTGATATTGGGTAAGCACACCATCATCATCATAGCTATACACTACGGTACTATTTTGAATATTACCAAAGTTGTATTGCACATCGGCACCTACACTTAAACCCTTATAGATTTGGTAAGCAAACCCTAAAAACACCTTATTAACACCACCTTCACCTCTAAATTGGTTAGACAGGTCTCCTTCTTCATTAAGTGACTCTAACTTATAACCTACCGAGGTATATGGCATTAACCCGAAACCAACACCTAATTTTCCCATCGGAATATTCATTGCTAAATAATCAAAAGTGGTAGATGATGCATTATCGCTACTAGAATCACTCTTTAAGCTGATGTTTGAATAGGTACCTCCAACCGTATATTTTACAAGACTACTACCATCGGTAAGACCTTCTAAATTATTTCCAGCATAAGAGGCAGGGTTTCTTAAATTAACATGAATACTATCTGAATAAATACTTAGTCCCCCCATACTACGGTTTTCAACAGTACCTTTAAATTTCAAGCTTCCAATACCGTAGAAAGAATATGGCGAGGCCGTTCCCTCTTGCCCGTAACTTTTAATTGCTAATAATGCAACAAAAATTAATACAAGTTTTTTTATCATTCGTTCGAATTAAATTGTAATATTTGGTTTAAACCTTCTAAAAGAAAATTTAGGTTGACAAATATGGTACTTTTTAATTGTTTAGACAAGAAATTACAATCGCCTCCTGTTAAAATAACTGTTAAATCTGCATATTTTAACTGATAATTATGAATAATTCCTTCAATTTCATTTAAAACACCGTAAACAACTCCGGAATGTATTGAATTTATTGTAGAATCTCCAATTAACATTCTTGGAACTTCCTTTTCTAATAACGGTAAATTAGCAGTTAAATTATGTAAAGCTTTATAACGCATCTCAATTCCTGGTGATATTCCGCCCCCTAAATATTCATTTTCAGCGTTTACAAAGTCGTAAGTAATGCAAGTCCCTGCATCTATAATAAGTGTATTTGATTTTGGAAATTTATTCACCGCAGCACAAACTAAACCTATTCGATCTATCCCTAATGTTTTTGGGGTTTGATATAAATTTTTAAAAGGAAGTTGAGTTTCTGCATTAATGACTAAAACAGGTAATTTTCCTGTAATTTCCTTTAAAGCAGTTGCTTCTAGTTTTCCTACCGAAGACACAATGGCGCGTTTTAGTTCTGGGTACTTTACTTGGAGACCGGTTACCTCTTCTACCAATCGGTCTGGGCTTACAGTACTTTTAACTACCAACGCATTTTGATTAAACACAGCCAGTTTTACCAGAGTATTACCAACATCTATTACTAAATTCATGAATTTTATTAAAGGGGTAAATGTACAAAACAAGATTTAATAAAAATTTATTTTTCATATCTCATTGATTTCAAAACAGATAAAAAACACATCCAAAAAAATTGAATTTTTTTTCATTTTTCTCTTGGCAGAAATCTAAAAAGCACATATATTTGCAACCGCTTAACAGAGGTACCTTAGCTCAGTTGGTAGAGCAAAGGACTGAAAATCCTTGTGTCCCTGGTTCGATTCCTGGAGGTACCACTACAAAAATCCTGAAACATTTGTTTCGGGATTTTTTGTTTTTAAGACATTTCACAAACAAAAAGGTGGAATTTTAACAAACCCCACCTCTTTAATTTTAAATTGTATTAGTAGTCTTAAGATTCAAAAAACGCATCAGAAGACATGCAAGAATTATACTGTGGCGTATACGGGTCGTACTTTTGTACTTCATCATGTAATGCTTCTGCCGAAGTATACGCAAACAACGTATAGCGTCTAACAAATAACAAATAACTGTATAGATAATACCTTTCATTTCTCACACTATCCTCTGGAGAAGAATTTACCAACGTCATAACCTGTTCGGCTTCTTCATTTTCAACATCAAAATAATTTGACACAATAAGGGTATAATCGAATTTATCACCTTCTAATATAGATTTACCCGTTAACGCCTTAAAGGTCTTACTAAAAACTTCCGCTCCTTTCAAAAACGTTTGTTGCTCTGTATCGTTTATAACATCTTTTAATAAAAGATCTAAAAACTGAGGCGTATTAACTGTAGATGCTGCTGGTAACAAGCCTTGTGGAACAATAACATTTGCTAAACTTTCAATGGCATAGGCTTGTTCTTCATTTAAAAATAAAGGTTTCCAATTAATGCGATGTTTTGCCTCACATGAAGACAAAATTTGCATAATAGTTGGCGTTGCTATGGCGTAGCCTAAACCTAATCCTAAAGTTTTTAACGATTGTCTTCTATCCATAATTAAAATGTTTTACTTTTAATTTGTTCTGCTGCATGATTAGCCGCCCTTGCGGAAAGCGCCATATAGGTTAATGATGGATTTTGGTACGGCGAAGACGTCATACAAGCACCATCGGTAACGTAAACATTAGGTACGGCATGTATCTGGTTATGCTTATTTAAAACCGAAGTTTTCGGATCTCGCCCCATCCTCGCGGTTCCCATTTCATGAATAGCATGTCCTGGAAAACTAGGTGCATTATACCCTTTCACATTTTTAAAGCCAGCCTTCTTTAACATGTTAAAGGCTTCACTTTCCATATCCTCTCGCATTTTCATTTCGTTTTCTTTAAACTCACAATCGAAGGTTATCGTTGGAATTCCCCACTCATCCCTTTTATCGTAATTTAAATACATCCTGTTCTCGTGATATGGCAAACATTCTCCAAAGCCTGTCATCCCTATTTGCCATGGTCCTGGTTTAAACATTTGTTCCTTTAAGGCTTTACCGTAAGATAACTCCTTGATTCCGTTTTGCCAATTTGTCCTGCTGGCAGATCCTTGAAAACCAAAACCCCTTAAATAATTTTGCTTAGTTGCCTCATCTCCGAGATTTCGAAAACGCGGAATATGAAAACTTGTAGGGCGATGACCTTTGTAATACTTATCATCAAAACCGTCTACTGTGGCCGTTGCTCCAACCCTAAAATGATGATCCATAAGGTTATGCCCCAATTCGCCACTATCATTACCTAAACCGTTAGGAAATCGTTCTGAAGTAGAGTGCAGTAAAATAGCTGTACTAGCCATTGCTGAAGCACAACAAAAAATGACTTTAGCTTTAAAGTGTAATGTTTCGTGAGTTTCTGCATCGATAACTTCAACACCCGTTGCCAACTGTTTTGTATCATCGTAAATAATTTTGTTTACAATAGAATGTGGACGTAAAGTCATGTTACCTGTTTTCTTTGCAGCGGGCAATGTTGATGCATTACTACTAAAATAGCCTCCAAACATACAACCTCGTATACATTTATTTCGATACTGACAATTTACTCTACCTTCGCGTTCTATATCGCCTGTTAAATGAGCAAATCGCCCCATAATTAAATGGCGATTATCGTATTGCTCTGATATTTTGTTTCTGAATTCCTGCTCAACGCAATTCAACTCCATCGGCGGGGTAAAAATGCCATCGGGCAAATGCGGTAATCCTAACTTTTCACCGCAAACACCAATAAAACTTTCTACCTTATCGTACCAGGGAGAAATATCATTATAACGAATAGGCCAGTCTACCGCAATACCTTCTTTTTTGTTAGCCTCAAAATCCAAATCACTTAATCTCAAAGTTTGTCGGCCCCAGGTAATTGAACGCCCTCCAACATGATAGCCACGAATCCAATCAAAACGTTTATCTTCATTATATGGATGTTTTATATCATCAACGAACCAATGTTTCGAATCTTCTCGAATAACATATCCTGTACGATCCTGTTTTTCCTGTCTTTTTCGTTCCTCACGACTAAGCAAGCCTCGGTATTTAAAGTCCCAAGGCTCCTTATTCATTGTTGGATAATCTTTAATATGTTCAACATTTCTGCCACGCTCTAAAACCAAGGTTTTTAAACCTTGCTCGCATAATTCTTTAGCTGCCCATCCGCCTGAGATACCTGTCCCAATAACGATGGCATCATAAACTTCTTCATTATTAAACTCACTCATTAAGTATCCAATATTTTCTTTCGTAATAAATTATTTAGTTAAATCTTTTACTCTTATGTTTCGAAACCAAAGTTCGGAACCATGGCCTAAAAATCCAATATGACCTGAATTTCTTTTTAACCCTGGATGGTCTTTATGGTCGGCGGTTCCATTTTTGGAGGCTTCTTTAATATTACTATCAACAATAACTGTTCCGTTTAAGGTAATTTTAATATGGTCGCCCTTTACCTCTACCTCTTCATAATTCCATTCTCCAACGGGATTTAAAAATCCTCTTTTCGCGGCCACAATACCATACACTGAACCGTGATATTGATACGGCTCCAAATTAGCATAAATTGATGCGGTATTATCTAAAATTTGCAACTCTTTACCAACATAAGCGACGTCTCCTTCTAATGGGGCATGTATACCCAAGCCATTATTTGCCCCTGCTGTTAGTTTAAACTCAAATCGGAAAATAAAATCTGAATATTCTTGAGCAGTAAACAAATTACCGTGTCCACCCTGCTTTGGTCGCACCGCAATCTCATTATTTTCTACCACATAATCAACCTTATTACCAATCCAATGATCTAAATCTCGACCATTAAATAAAGATTTGAAACCAGAATCTCGTTCTTCCTGACTTAATAAATCATCACCCGAAACAATTTCTCTAACATATATATTTCTGAATCCTAAATCCTCGCCATGCGCCTGTAACTCTATGGCTTCTTTGGGAAAAATATCCATACTTCTGTCCCAATAATTTTCTAACGGAACATTATCGGTAACTAAAACTCCATTAAGATAAACTGTTACTCGATTTCCTATCATTTTAATTCTAAACGTATTCCAGTCATTGATGGGGTTATCGGCAACCACCAATGGCTTGCTTTCGTTTTTTTGGTTATTATACAACCCCCCACTACCTACTTGTGCGCCAACATTTGTTCTGGCAATATCCCAAATTTGCACTTGTGGAGTTCCTCTTAAATAAATACCGCTGTCACCACCATGTGTAATTTTCCAGTCTACTAACATTTCAAAATCACCATAATCCTTAATGGTGCATATGTTATTATACCCTTCACCTTTAAAACCTATTACTCCATCTTTAACAAACCAATCTTTCAACATTTGTGTATTAGCAACAGATTGAGACTTGGCGAGTTCTGCTTTAGACATTTTTTGACGCGCGATTGGATTTTTAACTAAGCCTTCCCAGCCGCTTAAATCCTTTCCATTAAAAATAGAAACATAACCTTCATCCTTTGGCATATTTTCTAAAAACTCCTTCACGTCTAGTTTTATATATTGACTATCTGGGCCTGTTAAATGATTGACACTTCTCGACACGATATCTTTAACAACTATACCACTTAATGCATCGTTTTTTCCTGGTGTTGGTAATGCTATTTTAATTACAGCATTGGCTGCGTGAGCCCGTAAGCTAGAATCATCTAAAAACTCGGAAACAAAAACTAAAGATAAAAACGTTTTAATATTTGACACCTGAGTGATAATTTGTTTTTGTTCATCTGTTGTTTTAGCATAGTCGTTCAACTTTCTTACTAAAAGTAATTTTTGGTCATCAGGCACTCCTGAATTACTAACCTTTTTCAAATATGCTTTAAATGCCTGAGATTTTATATTTGAATTTTGTTCAACCACATTGAACAATACTGGAAGTGCTTCATTATTTTTCCATTCTGATAGAGTTTGAATGGCTAATATTCTAGAAGCTTCATCTCCTGATTCCAAAACATTAGACACTAAAAGTAATGCTTCTTCACTCGCAAGCTCTGATAATAGTGGAATCCATTTTGATTTGTTTTTATCGTTTTTAAAAGCCTGATAAACCAAAACATTTTGGGAATCATCTTCGGTTTCTAAAATTGTAAGGATTCCTTTTTGTAGATTTTGAATATTATCGTTATCTGTTTCGTTTGATAACAACTCAATCATTTCCTCTAAATTTTCGTTCACCACTAAATACGGTAAGGCTTCGTAAACTGTTTTATTTAAGTAAGAATCATCAATTTCTAAAAGTGACACTACTTTATCGAACTGTTCGTTAGCATGTCTGGCTGCAAAAACGCGAACCAAAACCTTTTTACCATTCGAAGAGACGGCTTCTAACTTACTCGCTAATAGGCTGCAGTCTTTTAAAGAAACGACCTTTAATAAGGTTTCCTCAATGGCTTTAAATTCAGCATCAGATTGCGCAATTTCTAACTGATTTAATAAAACAGGCAAAGCCTTTTCCTTAGCCTGATAATCCATAGATTTAACTCCCCCAATACGAACGTTCTCACTTTTAGAGTTTACAGCTTTCAGTAAACAGTCATTAAACACCGCTTCACTCTCACTTGTTTGCAGCATATTAATAACTAACAATTTAACATCATCTGAAGATTTTTTGAACACTTTAATCCATTTCGATATATTATTTGAATGAAGATGTTTTGAAGCTTCATCCAGAACAACTGCTTTATATGCCAAATCGCCTTTATTAACCTCCTTTAATAATATTTTGGTTGCATCATTTCCGTTTGATATCAATCGCACGCCTGCTGAGCGGTAATGCAATTGGTTGTCGTTATTACAATTTTCTAATAATAACTTACCTAGTTCAACACTTAAATCGGTATTTCCTGAATCTTTTAAAACATTAGCATAATGAATGAAGGCTAAAATAGCTTTAGATTCGTCTAAATTATAATCGGCATTTTTTACCGCGCCTATTAAATAACCTGACGAATCTATCAACCCAATATTAGCTAAAGCTAACAAAGCACTTTGCTTCACAGGAATTGAAGCTGATTTTCCCAAGTCGTATAAGGTATTTACAGCTGGCTCATATTTTAATTGCCCTAAAACATCTATAAATGCTGGTTTATCATCATTATTTGCTTTAGCTAAACCCTTTAAAACAATTTGCGCTGCCTCCTCTGTACCAATTGATTGTAACGCAGAGAGCGCAGGTTTAAATAATTCATTATCAGACAAATAAACTTTAAAAACAGGAACACTTAAGTTAGTTCCGCAAAAATTTAATCGCTGTATTAAAAAAGTACTTAATTCCACATCAGATTCAGACTGCAAGGCTTTTAATAAAGCCTGTTCTACAATATGTTCTGAATCTAAATCTGGGTGTCCTCCACTAAAAACGGCTGCACTTTGAATGGCATAACGTACTCGAGTATCGTCTCCAGTCCCTAAAGGTTCAAGCATTTTGGTAAACTCATAAACACCTTCAACATCGAGGAAAATCATTTCCTGCATGAGTTTATCTTTATGATTTAAATCTTTGGTTGGTAATTGTGCCAGAATATCGGCAACTTTTGTTTCTATGGTTCGGTTTATTTGACCTGATATTGTATTTACAGCACTGAAAAACAAAACTGCAGTACATATATATAATATTATTCTTTTCATTAAATTCTTAAATTTTTAATTAATATGCCCAAGCACTTCGTTCTGGTTGATGAATTAATCTGTTAGCTTCTTCATCGTTAATAAATTCTTGTTTTACCGGATCAAAATGAAGTGTTCTACCTAGACGCAACGCTGTAATTCCCATATTAACTATTGTAGCCGATCGATGACCATTTTCCTCATTTAATGCGAACTTTTTGCGACTTTTTACCGAATCTGAAAACACCGTTATTTGTTCTTCTGGATCAGGCATACTATTAATAATGCCCTCAATATTTGGAATATCAGATTTAAATCCGTTGAATATTTTTCCGTCTGGCCCCTCTAAATAGGCTGCATTTTTATCTTCGTTGGCGCCATCCAAAATAATTTGACAACCATCTTCATACGTAAAGATAATTTTTCTCCATGTACCTATAGCATCGTAATGTTGCTGTGGTGCATCTACTTCAACTTTTACCGGACTTGTATTATCTTTTCCTAAAAAATACTGTACTGGATCTATATAGTGCTGCCCCATATCTCCAAGTCCGCCACCGTCATAATCCCAATAGCCTCTAAAAGTAGTATGTACCCTGTGAGCATTATATGGTTTTTCTGGTGCTGGCCCCAGCCACATATTATAATCCAAATTATCGGGTATATTTTGCGGTTTTAAATTCTCCTTCCCGACCCAGTAAAACTTCCAGTTAAAACCAGTTACTCCACTAATGGTTACTTTTAAAGGCCAGCCCAAAACTCCGCTGTCTACAACTTTCTTTAATTTATTTACAGGAGTACCCATCCCGTAAAAATTATCCTTAAATCGAAACCAGGTATTTAATCGAAACATGCGTCCATGTTGCTTCATTGCTTCTACTACACGTTTACCTTCTCCTATCGTTCTGGTCATTGGTTTTTCGCACCATACATCCTTACCTGCTTCAGCTGCCATAATAGACATTATTGCGTGCCAATGTGGAGGGGTTGCAATATGAACAATATCTATATCGGGACGTGCGAGTACTTCTCTAAAATCCCTATAACCTTTAACATCGTTCCCTAGTTTACTTAACGTATCAGATAAATGTTTTCCATCGGCATCACATACAGCCATTAAGCGTGTACCCTCGTAATTCAAATGGGCCTGCCCCATACCTCCTACTCCTATTACTGCTTTTGTTAATTGGTCGCTAGGTGCAATAAAATTATTTCCACCCATAACATGTCTAGGTATAATACTAATCCCAGCTGTAGCGACAATTGCTTTCTTAACAAAGTCTCTTCTATTTGTAACTTGTTTCTTCATTCAGTAAAGTTTAATTGATTAACTAAATAACTATGCAAGTTTTAAAGTCTTGCCATATTTATAACTGTAAATCTAGTCGTGAAGATGTAGTATTAGGGGTAATAAAAAGGGTAACTACCTAAAATTGTGATGTTAATTTGTAACTTTTCGAGAATAAGGTTCTCCGTAATATTGTTCGTACAACTTATAGAAATGTTCGGAAACTTTTTGCGCCGACATGTGTTTGCCTTGTTTAATCAGTAAATTTACTTTTATGTTTACCGCTTCTTCATGTAAAGCATCTATAATTAGAATAACTTCACAAAGTTCCATTTTTTTATCGTCATTAATTTTTTCATTAACCAAAAATGGTGTTAAATATTCTAAAATGAAATTATCGAATTTAGATTTGAAAATATCAATCCAATCCATATTAAAATTAGGAAGTAATTGACCATGTTTTAATATTGACAAACACTCCCAAATATCACCCATTTCATGTTCCTTTTTATTATAAGAAAATAAATTTGGTAATAATTTCTTTAGGTGAAATAAATCAATTCGATAAGGCTCATCAGCAAAAATTTTCCATTTTTTATCTTCATAAACTACTGATATCCCCTTAAGCTCCTTAAAAATATTCCTAATTTCCTTTATTTGAGTACTTCTATTATTTTTAGCTTGTGCTGCCGAAAAACCAGGCCATAAGACTTCTCCCATTTTTTTAGAGGTGATACCATCCTCTTTAAGCGTAAACAAGATTAAACACAACAGTAATTCCGTACGCTTTGGTGAAAACTTGTGTGTAATATTTTCTCCAACACTGTTTGTAACACGAAATCCACCCAAACAAACTATACTATAGTTTACCGGTTTTAACGTTGTAGCCTTAGATTCAAAACTCGTGCGTTTTAGCGCCTCATAATTCGTGCTATTTAACGTCTTAACGTGTCGCTTTTTCTTAATCGAAAGGTAAAGCGTTAATACAAGAAGTAATACACCAACACCAATTAAAATAAAAATTAACAGAACATTCGAATCATTATTTACAATTGGAATACCAGAGGTATAGACCTGCTTAATTTCATCATCGCTCAAGGCTCTTTGCCATAAAGCAAAATTACTCATTAAACCCTTATAGTTTTCTCCCCAAATATTTGACCCTATTAATATGGAATGATTTGTTTGGTTAATACCAGAAGCTTTAATCGTACTGACTTTATTTCCATTTACATAAAAATCAATTTCATTATTTGGTAAATAAACATAAGCGATATGGGACCAAACATTTTTAGTAATAGACTCACTTTTACTTGAATGATCCTTTATACTAGGCGTCGTAAAAATTAAGTTTCCGTCAAATATTTTAGCCGAAAACACCTTCCCCTTTCCTACAATACTCTGAATACCAGCAACAGACTTTGGTTTAATCCACGCAGAAATAGTTAACTCTTCAAAAATATCATCTTTACCAGACCTTAAGTCTATATAACTTGAAGTTCCATTGAAGGAAGCCACCTTACCTAATTTAGAATCATTAACAAAAGCGATATGTTTATATATATATTCCGCGTTTGAATTAGTAAAGGCATTCGTTTTTTTATTGAGAGGTAAAAAAATATTGAGTTTATCTTTTATCTCATATTTAACAGCGCTAAAAACCTTTATACTATCGGCTTTGAAACTATTAAAATCGAAAATATCGGGAGTAAACCAAAACCCTCTTTTTTGCGGAGTCAAAGTTTTTGAATTAGAGAAGAATGTATCAGTCGTTTTCTTTCCTGGATACTCTTTCCAACTAACACTCTGTAATGCTTCCCCATTTATCTCAGCAGTAGCATAATAAGAAAACTTCAATTTTTCAAATACTTTTAAGCTATCTACGGATGTTTGCGCAACAATAATTGTAGTTATAAAAAAGAAGTAAAAAAACAGATTTCCTTTTAGTTTAGCCATAGTTACAAAACGAGGCTGTAAGGTATAAAAAACTTGTATCTTAAAAAAGGATGCTCAGATAAGTTAGGACAAAAAAAAATCCTCAGTCTGTTAGAAGACTGAGGATTATAAATACTGAACTTGATTCAGTACCAAAAAAGGCAACGACCT
>NZ_JACVXB010000004.1:0-353925 GCF_014596945.1 Aestuariibaculum sediminum
GGACTTTCCAGAGATTTGACTTTCACTTTAATCATTGTTTAACTAAAGTGAAATGTAATGAAAACCACAAAATCATTCAGTATTGGCTTTTGGCTTAAAAAGACAGCAATCAAAAGTGACGGACAAATTCCTATTTATGCACGTATTCGTGTGGATGGAGTTGGAGCAGACATCAGTATTAAACGTACGACCTTTGAATCTCATTGGTGTTCAGAATCCTCAAGACTTAATCCAAGAGTTAAAGGTTCGCAGAGTATAAACATGTATTTAGATGATGTTTATGCTGATTTAATGGATTGCCATAGACAATTGTATAGCGAAGGTCGCCCGATTACTTCTCAGAAAATTAAACTTCGTTATTTAGGAAAAGACAAAACCTTTGAAAAGTTATCGGATATTATAAGGTATCACAAAGAGGTTGAAGCTCCAAAACTATCTCAAGGCACCTTAAAAAACTATGGAGCAACAGAAAAGTATCTTAAACGGTTTATTGAGCATCAATATAAGACTTCGGATATTCAATTACAATTTATAGATTATCTCTTTATTGTAGATTTTGAAAACTACCTAAGAACATGTAAACCTCTTCGATCTTCACAGCCTTTAAACAATAATGGTGTTATGAAGCATATGGAAAGGTTTCAGAAGCTTGTAAACATTGCGGTTAAGTTTGGATGTTTTACTGCCAACCCTTTTAATTTATACGGTTTAAAGTATGATGATTATGATAGTGCCTTTTTAGAAATAAAAGAACTTAATAAACTAAAGGTTGTTAAACTGAAGGAATCAGGATTGCTTCTTGTTAGAGATTTGTTTTTGTTTTCTTGCTATACTGGATTAACCTATACCGAGGTTGAACTGCTCAAAAAAGGAGATATAGTAGAAGGTGTTGATGGTGATTTATGGATTGATATTAAAAGAAAGAAAACTAAAACTACGGTTAAAGTGCCTTTATTGCCCCAAGCCAACGAAATCTTAGAGCGTTATAGTCAATATCCAAACCAAGTTAACCAAAACAGGCTTTTACCGGTAATTTCCAATCAGAAGGTTAATAAATATTTGAAGACGATTGCTAAGTTAGCTGGTATTAATAAACATTTAACGTTTCATGTAGCCAGGCATACCTTCGCAACTACAATTACTCTGCTCAATGATGTGCCCTTTGAAACAGTATCTAAACTTTTGGGACACACTAAATTGTCTACTACACAGAAATATGCTAGGGTAATAGAGAAGAAAATTAGTAAGGATATGGGTAAATTGAAAGCTGTGTTAGATAGGGAAAAGGTTAAGTATACTTCGGATCTAATAAAAGACCCTGTTCAATTGCGTATTGTTTAAATAAGACTAATATTGAGGGCTAATTGAACGTAAACATTTCAGTGTGATTTAACGTTTGAGAGTTACAATATTAGGAAGCTTAAAACGTCGAACAAATACGCAATATAAGTGAAGGTATTATCATTGTTTAATTTGTTAGAGGAAGTGGCTTTACACAGATACTGATATTCGATAAAGTAACCTTAAAAAAAATGGGTATAATTCAGAATGATCATAGTTATGATCAATTCAAAAAGAACATTAGTTTGGGCTAAGAGTGTAAAATCTTTGTAAACCTTTAATCTGTAAAATATCCGATGAACGTGAAGAAGTGAAAGAAAAGATTTTTGAAGTTCGGGAAGATGACCGTAAAGATTCGAATGTCAACCTCAGGGCAAATTTAGTCCTTATGCTGGGAGGAATCTACTATTCGTCACTTCATGCCAAATCCAACGGAAGCAAATGCTGTGGGATTGATATTAATGAGGAAGCAGGTAAAAAACAGGTTGATGATACCTTGAGGAATATTATTTATTGTGCATTTACGAATGAAAAGGTGTGATATAGTTAGTCTGATTTTTCTATATGGAATTTATTTGTACGATTATTCATTGCAAATTTTTACTTTTTAGTTTACTTTTAGACTTCATAAAGATCAGGACTTAATCAGACTCCTGCTAATTCCAGTAAAAATAATATTCAAAACATGTCATTTGAAAGAACGATTAAGGTAGCTTTTGATAAGATATCAGGTGAAATTCTTGAAGCAAATGAGGTTTTTGAAACTGCAAAAAGCGGATTTGAGGTCCGCAAACAATTCCATAAGGATGAAGTGGAATTATACTGTTGTGAATGTACCCAAAAACTTAATGTATCTACAAGTAAGAACGACCGGCTTTATTTTAAGCATCAGCCTTATGCAGATGATTGTTTATTAAAGGATTCAAAGTTTTCTCCAAAGGAAATGGATGCTCTGGTAAAAATTTTTAAATCAAAAGAGAGTGACAGGCATAAGGAACTAAAAAATATAATAGGTCAAAGGTTATCGAAAACAGATGGAGTTTCAACAATAAATATTGATGAAAAATTTATCATAGAGGGTAGTGAGAAGAGAAAACCGGATGTATCCTGCCAATACAGGGACAAACAATTGGTTTTTGAAATTCAACTATCGGATCTGTCTTTAAGATACATCATTAACCGATACGAATTTTACCGGCGTAATGGGATGTATCTGATATGGATACTTGATAATTTTGATGTTCAGGGGCAAAGCCAGACAGAACGGGATATAAAGTATTTAACAGAATATCAGAACTTCTTTAAATTAGATGAAAGCACAGATAGTTTTAAATTGCTTTGTACTTATAAACTTCCTTTTCTAACAAAAAATAACCGGTTGAAGACCAAGTGGATTGAAAAATCAATCGACCTCTCCCAATTGCAATTTGATACGGTATTATACCAAACTTATTTTTTTAATCTTCAGGAGAGTTTGGAGGCAAAGGAAAAGGAAAGGCTTGAAATTATTGAAAAAGAAGAAAGGGCAGAAACCGAGAGAATAAAAACAAGAAAAATTACTCAGGCTAAAGAAAAGACTGAAGCCATAATAAATGAATTAAGGCTGTTATGGCAAAATCAATCAAATTACTTCAACCCGGTAAAGAAAAAGGTTTTTAAACTGAATGATTTCGAATTAAAGATGCTTAAGCAGTCCAAAGCTTTTGAAGATGAAGATGGGCAGCCTAAAATTCACAAATGGTTTTCAAAGGCGAAAAGGAATCATTATTCTTTTTTGGAATTTATGCTCGAATGTCACTTTTTCGATATTGATGTGAATAAAAAATCCAAAGAGGGGAAAAGCCTATTTCAGACATTAGCGGATAATAAGGAATTAGAACACAGAAAATACCTGTCAAAAGTAATTCTTAAAAGAGGATATGTTTTTACTGAGGCTGACGAGACTCTTATTGAAAGCTGGAGCTCATCGGAGAAGGAAAGACAGGCTGATATATTACTTTATCATTTATCCAATGAGCTTAATAATGAGTCTCTGATAGATATGCTGTTTGATCATCAAAATCTAATTTGTACAATTGAGAGTGCAAAGAGAAACGAAATTATTGGGTTTGGCTTTCAACAAAATCAATGGATTGCCTTTGCAAATAATGCTGTTCATTCCTATAAGCAGTATTGGGATTACATAGAAATAGCATTTAAGCACTATGGTATTTGGGAGAAATTAATCCAATTGGATAAAAAGGGTACCTTTAACAAAAAGCTACGGGCATTTTATGAAGAAAGACCGATAGCCAATTTTGACTGTGATCCGCTTTTTAGTCTTTTATATCCCGAATTAAATGATAGAACTGATTAATATGGGAATGAATTCGTGAAATTAAAGTATACACTTTTCGGAAAAAGATAATAACAATGAGTGAGAAAAAATATCCCTTCGTATCAGTAAGGTTTAGTGAATACTGCCAGGAAGAAAATAGGAGTATCATCAATGAATATTGGAAAATAGAAGATGGTAAATTTGTGACAGCACCTAAAATACTGTCTGACAGGTTTGGTATAAGCAGTTCAACATTGTCAAAGATCGTAAAGTCCAATTCCGAAAGCATTTTGCACGTGGAAAAATGTTTGGTCTGTTCCGTGGATATCGAAATTACGGTAACAAGCCTGACCACTGCCCGGTCACAACTCGTAAATAAAAAATTCATCTGTGAAGAATGTAATTCTAAGCAAAAAGAACAGTTGCGAAAAGCCCAAAACCCTTTTGAGCGAAAAAGTCACAGAATGAATTATGCAGTTAAATACAAATTTTGGAATCGACTTGAAAAAGATGAATTTGATGTCTTGCGTAAGATTATAGAATTTGGTAATTATTATGAGTTTAGGAAAAAGTTTTTAACTCAGAATTTTGAATTCGCATGGCCTATAATTGAGAAACTTGATAATTTGGCGCTCATAGATATTCGTAGAGAAGGCTATGGAAAAGGGGTAATTAGGGAACTTTTCTTTCTTCCGGGACTAAGAGAAGCCTTAAAAATAAATCCATTAGAAACCATCAGAATTGAATCGGACTTAAATTTTCAGATACCCCAACACTTCAATCGTACAAAGGAATCACAACCAAACTTTTTTAAGAGGGTGGTTTTTAATCAGGATATAGTTTTAAAGGAAGGAACTGAATATTTTTGTAGTGTTTGGGAAAATGATGATGGCTCTATAAATTTAGGAATAACGGCCAAATCTGAACTGCAGGAAAATAAATCAGGAGAAACAACCAACCAACCGAAGCATATCGCTGATTTGATACCAAAAATATGGAAATAACTACTGCTATATATCCAATTTCAAATGATTCCGATTTCATTGCCTCAGTATTTATTAAATTGGATGTTTTAAAGAAATCATAATCAGGAGGAATTTAACAGTAATGAAAAGAAAATATTGGATATTATCGCCTAACGTTATGAACGGCGCCGATCAAACTGATTGGAAGGACTCCATACAAAATTTAAAACGAGCTTTTATAGGCTATGATGATACGCATCAATTTGGAAAAAAATTTAAAAATGAAGTACGTATTGGAGATGTGATACTTATTGCGCAGGGACAAAACTCCAATAAAAAATTCTTTTTATGTGGTTTTGTGGATTCACATGCAAAATATGAACGCGTGAAAGGAACCCCTGATGTGGCACAAAACCGAAAATTAAAATTTACAATTCCAAAAGAACGTCTTAATCAGTTGGGGCTTGACTTTAACAATAGTACATGGGGAGAGTCAAGGCAGCCGGCTACCCTTTATCATTTAAAACCCAATGAGGTGGAGGCGGACCATGAAATTGTCAGGTTGCTATCTGCGGAATTGAATCAACAAATTATCAAACAATTAATGGAGAATATAAAATTATCAGAAGACCGACAATTTCAAATCAAGGTGCTTTGGAGTAAATTCAAGGACGGGATAAAAGAGAAGAATAAGGATATCAACAATCAACAGATTGAAAGTGTAATCAATGAGTGGAGCCTGTATAAGGATAAGATTATTAATGATACACTAAGTCTAGATGAATATACCAATATTTTAGGAAGCCATACAGCCACAATGCCCGGAGGATATTTATGTAACTTTTTGGAGCGGACTACACGGGTTGTTTTAGGTTCTTCCAAACCCGGTAATGCAGAGAATTTTGAAGTCAAGCTTAATAATGATAATCAGAACTATTTTATCAAAAGTTTAGGAAAACCCAATGCCAACAGAGAGGAGGCGGAGGCCTACTTTAATGATACTGTGAAAGAAGTAGTAAGCAGTATTGTTATGGCGTCTGATCCGTTGGAAAAGATCCGGTTAGTGGGAGGGGCAAATTATAGTGCCAAACAGATTTTAATGAAATTAGCTGTTTTGGATAGCCTTAAGGATTTCCTTTATATGTATTCTTCACAACCGATAGATGAACTATATAATGAATTTATTGATGGTGATGCGGAGAATGATTTTGAAAAGAATCATCAGGTCTGTATCGTTGCAAAAGAGCTGTTGGAAGTTAACGATAATGATAGGGGTGAACTTATTTTATTATCAAGATTCTTGTGGACCTATGTGAATTCAAAAGCTATTGCGGATAGAGATAATCCAAATGTTATAATGTATGGTCCTCCGGGGACCGGTAAAACCTATACTGTAGTGAATAGCCTGGATTTTGTCTGTCAGGGGGATAGTTCACGATACGAGGTGTTACAGTTTCATCCTTCTTTTACTTATGAGGATTTTATAGAGGGAATAAAGCCTAAAGGTGTCTCAAAGGATGGTAATATTCGTTTTGAATTGGTAAATGGTGTTTTTAAGAATTTTTGTATTAAAGCAAAAAAAAGTCCGGAAAAGGATTTTTATTTCATCGTGGATGAAATAAACAGGGCTAACCTTTCAACAGTATTCGGAGAGACCTTATTGCTTTTGGAAAATGACTATAGGCATAATGGGGATGATAGTAAAAACCTTATCAGAACCCAATATGCTACCCTTATTGAGGACCTGATTAAAGAGGATGAGAAAGCATATCAGCATCTGGCTTATACAATTGATAATGGAGAAGTGAAATTTGGTGTCCCTAAAAATGTATTCTTCATTGGCATGATGAACGATGTCGATAAAAGTATCGATGCTTTTGATCTGGCACTTCGCAGAAGGTTTAAATGGATAAGAAAGGACTGTGATTATGATGTAATTGAAGAAAATACACGGTTTAAAGATAAAGACGATTTTATCAACATGGATCAATATATAAAAGCTTGTGAAAAGTTAAATAATTATATATCTGAAGATTTAGGATTGGGAAAATCCTATGAATTTGGGCATTCATTTTTCATGAAAATAAGCCACATAGCAAAACGCAAAGAAATTACGTCAAACAATGCAGGTGTTTTATTCGATTTGCATTTGCGCCCTACACTTAATGAGTATTTACGTGCTGTTTTTGCCGAAAGTGAATTGGACAACAGGTTGAATGAAGCATTAAGCAGATTTAAAGATGCAATGAGATAATATGAGAATAAGTATCCCTGTAAACCATAATTTTTACGAAGAAAGACCAATTAGAGAGTCGGAATTGGCCAGGGCTTTTAATGTTAATAAGTCAGGTGTCAGGCATTTGAAACAGGTCTTTTCTTCCGTTTATGAATTAAAACTGGGTGCCGGGCAACTCGAACAGGTTAAAATATTTCATTTTAAACGAAATCGACTCTTTGAAACGGATCAGGAGCGTTTAATACTGAAATTGTATTCCAAAGAAAAGACAGGGCTGGAAAAGGAATACATAATACAGACGGGATTGTATGCGGGAGTATTTTTTCATAAGGGTTGTAAAATCAATATTACAACAAGGTATGGTAATACGTTTTTAAGACGTATGCTTAATTTTGTAAATGATATTTATGTTGATAATGAACATGTCAATGCCAAACAGGATAAAACAGAAAACCAGTTTTTGTTTATTATTGCCCATTTATTTATCCAGTCATTGGAAAAGGCGGCTGTTTTAGGTCTGCCACAACAATATCAGAGACATCGTGAAAGAAGTAGTAAAGTAAGAGGAAGTATAGATCTTAATGAATACCTTAAAAGAGATATTCCGTTTCAGGGGAAACTAACAACAGTTTTTAGAGCACGAATGTATATTCAGGAGATTGTTGATGTGCTTTACCTTGCTTTGAAAAAATTAGAAAGTCTTTTCGGTAAAGAAATCCACAGTAGATTACTGGGAGTGGAGCAATTATTAAAACAACAATATTCCGGACGTTTTGTAAATTACCAAACAATACAAAAAGCCAAAACACATCAGGCAGTCAGTAACCCCATGTACAGTCATTTTAAAAAAGTTTTGGAATATGCAGAGATAATCTTACTGAATAAGGATTTGATGCCGGATAGTGAAAATTCACATTTAGCGACAACGGGTTATCTTTTTGATATAGCAGAATTGTATGAACTCTATCTGGAAAAGCTCTTAAGCAGAAATTTTCAGGACTGGTATGTACAGGGGCAGGAAGAAATACCGATTTACCAGACACAGTTTTATCGTAGGTCCATGTTTCCTGATTTGGTGATGAAACATAAGATGAATGGGAAAGTTATTGTTTTCGATGCAAAGTTCAAAAGTATGGAAATGAGAAATGGAGATGTGGACAGGGAAGACCTGCACCAGATACATTCGTATTCCGGTTATTATCAGAATGCCCTGCTGGCAAGCGGATTGATTTATCCTTTGTCAAAGAAAGTATACAAGGATAATTCTTATGATGAAAGCTTATATGGAAATAAAAGTAATACCGTTTGCTTTATAATAGACGGGGTTTATATTCATCCCGGCCAGACAATGGAAGAACTCTTTGAGAGTGAAAATGAATTTGTAAAACGAATTTCAAACCGAATAGAAGACAAGATATGAAAGCATGCGAAATATTCTTAGCCCTAAATTGAGATCATGAATACTTTTAACGATATAAAAGAATTGGTGGTAACCCTGGATAGGGAGTCCAAATTAATTGCTGAAATGTTCAGTAAACGGAAGTCTATTGATTATAGGTTAAGTGACGCCTTGGAGTTGGTTGATTATAATGAAAGTAGAATTGATTTTTTAATAGAAAGATCAGTAGTAAGGGAACATGGTGGAATTTTGGAGCTGGATGATCTTTTTTTAGAATTTTTTGAACAGGTACTGGATGTCAATGAGGAAATCAATTTATCCTATATTAATGAAAATATTAGGGGGATAGAAGAAAATATCGCATACTTTTTAAATGAGAATAATGATAACAGGAGATATGGGTATTTACGCTTTATAAAAAAGACATTTCGTAAAATAGGTGTTATCACCATAAAATGTACAATTGATTTAAGACGAAACATTGAAAACACTTTTAAAAACGAATCCAATTACAAAAACAAGCGGTTAAAGCTGGAGCATCTTGATGATAAGAGAACCGTTATAAAAAATCTTATAAACCAAACCTCTGTACTTATAGATGAAAAGGAAGTTACCTTTTATAACAGAGCGATGGATGAGGAATTGGATAGGATTATTACCGAATTAAAGTATCAGTTGGTAGAATGTTCTCATAACCTTATTGAGATAGAGAAACAGATTATTGATTATCTAAACCAAATCAAAATTCATGGTAAGTTTTTGGAGAAGTTGCGAAAATTAAAATACCTTAAAGACCATTTTGTTATAGAAGCAGAAACGGATATTAAGAAGGTTTTAGGTAAAAAGAGTCAGGTTGTTTTTGAAACAAGGAGTGTGGAACCTATCAAACTTTCAATAGATTATTTAAGGAATAATGAAAGAGCTTTTGAGGCAATAAAACGAATTGCAAAGAACTATAGGGGACGGAAATTAATCAAACCGGAATTGGCGGATAGTATCTCAAACGAATACCTTGAAAATACTATTGAAGAGGAAGTGATGATAAATTATGAGGAGATTAGAAACCGTTTTGTAGCTACCAGTGATGACTTGTTTAACTTTATTTTGAATTACGATTTTTTAAAGGAAGTAGACTTTAACGAAAGGGTTACTATTTTTTGTCAGGTTATTTCACTTTACGAGCAGGAACTGGAAATAAAAAACGATTTTAAAACCATCAATGGAGTAGAATATGCAACAGTAGTAACAAAATAGAATTATGAGAACAACACACACATCAGATATATTCGAGGTATTAAAAAGGGGACAGTTTATCTGTTCAAACAGTCCTGATGCCCATATTCAAAAATTATTTAAAGTTTTGGATGACGAAGATACTTTTGAGGATTTATACGAGTATTTTTATCAGATTAACTACGTATTGGAACAGGGTAATGAATTCTTTTGCTTTAGCAGGACTGAGAAAAATGCCGAATTGGATAGAAAATTGGAGAGGGCATTTGAGTGGATTGATATCCTTGATTTTTTTAAAACTTTTGATAGTGCTTTTGATGTTGGTTTTCGCTTTTCTCCAGCTGATGTTGTTAACCAGTTAAAGAACAATGCGGACCTAAAGTCCAAACTGGAAGGTTTTAAAAAGGTAGGAACCGATAAAAAGAATTACACCGATAGAGTTAAGAAAATAATTGAGAAACTCGAAAAGGATAATTTTATAACTCTTGAGAATGAGATATCAGAAACCTATAAAGTCCTTACTTCTTTTAACTATTTAAAAGATCTGATTCTAACCATTAATATCCCGGAAGAAATAGAAAATGAGATACCTGAATAAAATAGTATTTATAAACAGTGCTTCAGTAAGATATGCCGAAATAGAGTTAGACGGTAATGTCCATTTAATCGGTACACAGGGGGTTGGGAAAAGCACCCTGCTCCGTGCAATTTTGTTTTTTTATAATGCCAATAAAACGAAATTGGGTATCCCAAGGGAGAAGAAGGGATTTGATGATTATTATTTTGGCTATCAGAATTCATATGTTATTTATGAAGTTCTCAGAGACGGAATCCCTTTCTGTGTGTTGGCTTATAGGGTAAATGGTAAAGTTGCCTTCAGGTTCTTTGATTCGGGCTATAAAAGGGAGTTGTTTATTGATCAGAACAACAGGGCTTATGAAAGTTGGGAGAATATTAGGAATGCCTTTGGAAAAAGCATTTATTATACACCGCTTGTGACCAGTTATGAAGATTTTCGTAAAATCATTTATGGTGACAATAAGGCTTTTAGATCAGAATATAAAAAATATGCAATTACTGAGAGTAAGCAATTTCAAAATATACCAAGGACCATTCAAAATGTATTCCTGAACTCAAATTTAGAAGCAAAGTTCATAAAGGATACTATAATAAATTCCCTGAATGAGGATGAATTTGTAATAGATATTGAAAATTACGCCAAAAATCATTTACGGGATTTTGAAAGCCAAATTAACGATATCAAAATATGGTTTAAGGAAAATAAAAACGGACAAATACTTATCAGAGCTCAGGCAGAAAAGGTAATCAATAATTACCGGATATTTAATTTTCTCAAACGGGAAAAGGAAGATCTTGCCCATGAACTGGCTTTCAGAATCAAACTTATTGAAGACCAAAATCCTGTTTTATCATCCAGTTATACAAGAGAAAAAGAGGTTTTAGAAAAATTATTAGAGCAAAAGGAAAAGCTAACTGCCCGACACCAAAAAAAAGAGAAGGACTTAGAATTCAAACTTCATTCGATTTCAGAAAAACTTACAGAAGCAAAAAATAAACAGGGTAGGTATGATAACCTGAAAATAAATGAAATAATTGAAAAAGTAGCCCAAAAGGAAACACTGTTAAATGAACAGAAATCTCTGAATGATGAGAAGAACCTATTGACAGCACAATTTTCTGAAATAAGTAAGAAATATGAAGTGCTTATTTCCAATGTTCAAATTAAGCAGCAGGAATTTGTAAATAACCAGAAGGCTGAAATTAATAGCCTTAATGCTACTTTTACTGAAAACAAAGTGACCATTACTAATGTCTATCAGGAGTTAATTAACCAAATTAATTCGGATCATAAAGCTGAAAAGGACATTGCCGATAATGAGTTGCGTACAATCTCTGAAAAGGAAAATAGAGTTAAGAACAAGAAGGCCGAGTTGAAGTATCAGGTGTTTTTTAAGGAAGAGATAGAAGAATGCAATACTCAGACAACTACGCTGAATAATAGTATTTCTGAAGCGAAAAGCAGTATTTCAAATTTTAAAAACATAATATCAACTACCAGGAAAGAATGGGATTTGGAACAAAAAGGGGTGGAAAGGAGTTTCGAAACAGCCATTGAAAAAGAAACTGTAAAGCGCAAAAGCAGTGTCGAAGAAATTCAAAAGATTGAAACTAAAATCAAACAGAGCGAATCGTCACTTTATGGCTGGTTAAATAGTAATTATCCGGATTGGGAGAAAACCATAGGTAAGGTAATCGATCAGGAACATGTACTTTTTAATTCAGAACTAACCCCAAGGTTAGTTCATGGTGAAACAACAACTTTATTTGGTGTTGAATTAAACCTGAACGCGTTAAATACCAGCATCAAAACGGTAAAAGATTATTTTGAGGACATTAAGTTTTATAATGGTCAAATTAAGATAGCAGATGAAAATATACAACAGCTTAATTCGACTAAGAAGGATGATTTACAGAAGTTGAAGAATAAGTTTAATAAGCAAATCAAACAGTTAAAGGAAGCGATTTCCGAAAATGAATATAACTTAGGACAAAGTGAAGAAAAGCTAAAGAAAAATAAAGTAGCTTTAAATGAATGGCTTGCTAAGTCTAAACAGGAGAAAGACAGGGCTTTATCAGAGTTAGAAAATGAATTGGAAGTACTGGCATCAGATAAACAAAGAGCAAAGGAAAATCTGGTGCGTATAGAGAAAGGGATAAAGCGAAAAATAACGATAAAAGAAAACGAAAGAGATAATGAGATTACAGCGGTTGAGAAGGCAAAAGATGAAAAAATAAAAAGCATTAACACTTCGGTTACTGAGAGTAAAACAATATCAGAAAAGCGTATTGAAGAGCTTAAAAAGCAGCAAAATGGTGAGCTTGATACTAAAGGAGCTGATACCAAAAGGCTTGATGAAATTGATATAGGTTTAAATGAGGTTAAAGATCATTTGGATTTTATCGAAAAAAACCAAACTATAGAGATTGAATATAAAAAAGACAAAAGAGAGATTTTTGACAAGGTTCCTCTGCTAAAAGCTGAAAAAGTCAGTTTGGAGAAAAGTCAGGTCATCATCAAAGAGGAGCATAAAACTGAATTAGAAAAGGAAGCAGCTAAATGTATCAATCAGGAAGAAAGTGTCGGATTTATAAAATCTAAATTAGAAGATTTTGAAAGGGATTTAAAAGAATTTGAACAATTTAAGGGTTCGGAAGTGTTTAGTTCCATTCAAAGCATTTTTTTACAAGCAAATAAAGAGAAAGAAAATCCTAAAACCGCAATTGGAATTATTTCTGAACTCAAAGGAAAATATTACAAAGGGATAGAGTGTTTTAAAGAATTGCAATTTGCCACTAATGCTTTTACAGGAAATTTCAATGAGTATAATATTTTTAGTTTTAAGGTAAAGCTCAGTGGGGATGATGAGTATCTGAATTTTGCTTCTGAGTTAAAGGAATTTATTGAAGAGGATAAAATACATGAGTATGAAAAACGGGTTAATGAACGTTTTGCTAATATTATTCAGTTGATAGGGAGAGAAACAGCGGAGCTTAACTCTAAAGAAGCTGAAATAGAAAAAATCATCGATAAAATTAATAAGGATTTTCTAACCAGAAACTTTGTTCAGGCTATTAAAGAAATGGAAATGCGTACTCAGAAGAGTTCCAATCCTATCGTAAAATTGTTGATAAGAATAAAGGAATTCAATGATGAAAATAGCCTCGTTTTAGGGGAAACTAATCTGTTTACATCCGCTGATAGTAATTCAAAGAACCAGAAAGCGGTTGAATTATTAAAGCAATTGGTAGAGGAGTTAGAAAGAACAAAAACACCAATTTTAACCTTGTCGGAATCCTTCGATCTGGAATTTCGGATAGTCGAAAATGATAATGATTCTGGATGGGTGGAAAAACTCTCGAATGTTGGGAGTGAAGGAACGGATATATTGGTAAAAGCGATGATCAATATCTTACTGTTGAATGTGTTTAAGGACAATGCTTCAAGAAAATTCAAAGAATTTAAATTGCATTGTATGATGGACGAAATAGGAAAGTTACACCCAAACAATGTTCGTGGGATTTTAAGGTTTGCAAATGAGAGAAACATCCTTTTGATCAATGGATCTCCAACCAGCCAAAATGCTACTGATTATAAATACACCTATAAGTTAGCTAAAGAACAATCCATTGCGGATAAGAAAAAGTATATTACCAAAGTAAACCGCTTAGTAAAAGTAAATTCTAAAGTATTGAATTAATGCAGTTATCTTTAAAAATAGCCAGATTATTAGTTCTTATGATGGACGGGGAATCTATTCCTTCCAGCTCTGTAAAAGCTAAGCTTATTGATGATTTGGTTTTCGAAAATATACTTTTCAGAAAAGGAAAACACCGTAAGGTTATAGGGCTTATTAATAAGGAAGCATTAAAGAATTATTTGGCTAATCAACTGCAAATTGATGACTTAGGCGACTATATTTCTGCCTTGGAAGAAAAGAGCTCCACTCGGGCCGATTTGGTTAAAATTACCACCGATTCCAAGAAATCAAAGGAAAGGGCTTTTAAAGGTTTTTTGGTGAATAGCTATACTCCGATTGTTGCAGAATTAAATAACGAACGATTTGTTATAAATCCTTTACCTGGAAGCTTTACTTTTATATATGATTATGAAACATTTAAAATACCTAAAGAAATTACCGTTGTAGGTGTAGAGAATGCTAAAAATTTTAGTGATATAAATAAACAGTCCTATCTTTTTGAAACTATGACCCCATTGTTTGTATCTCGTTATCCTCAGAATCAAAATAAGGATTTTATTAAATGGATGAAGTCAATTCCGAATGATTATCTGCATTTTGGAGACTTTGATATGGCGGGAATCGGGATTTATATGAATGAGTATAAAAGGCATCTCTCAAAAAAAGCATCTTTTTTTGTTCCGGAAAATATTATTGATGATATTGAGAATAAAGGAAATAGGGTGCGGTATAATAAGCAAAGGATAAATTTTAAAATTAATGAGATTAAAGAAGTAAAACTTTTGGAATTAATTAGAGTAATCCATTTAATGAAAAAGGGACTTGATCAGGAATATTATATAAAAAAGAATTAGTCTTTTTTTATAGAGTTATGCGTACAGCCAAGTCCAACAAGGCAATCTATCTTTCTAAATTATTGCCATGAAAAAGACCTTGTTTTCAAAGCGAATGAGGATAATCAAATAATGGCTTTGCCAGAAGTGGAATTAGCCAAACTGTTTGAAAATATCAAGAAGGATTTTAAGGGGTATATATCCAGAATGAAGGCATTTAAAAAAGGGTTTCATTATTTTCAGGGCAAAAACAACTACCTCAAAGTGCATTTATGGCACACCAAACCTTTGAACAGGGGTATAGAATTATAGAACGATTCATATGTGGCAAGACCAAGATATCCCACAGTATCAAGAGTCATCAAACCTATGTATTAAATAAACAAACGCGAAGGAGCCTTTCATATAGAATCTGAGTTTGAGAGTAAATGGCTTGATTTATTGGACGATGCCTATTCATCTGCTAGGTATACCAATAGCTATGATATAGGCAAACAGGATATCGAGCAACTATCACAAAAATTAGGGCAATTTACCTAGGAGGTTAAGTCATGGTTTAATTATGAGCTTTCGACTTTTCTACAAAATATAAAAGAAGAAAATCTTAACAGTTATCACAATTAAATAGTAAAAGAGCCAATCCGTAGTGTAGAGCGGGAGTTTCTATTTCGCAAGCTTGAATTTGAAAATCATTTTGAAATGCTGTGTCTGGCAAAATCCTTGATGGTTACCTGTGCTACCTGTTTGCAGGACGATGTTGAACCGCCAATGTATATTAATGGTTTTCATTTTGAGATAAATGAAGTATTGCAATTAGCAATTCGACTTTGCCCCTAGGATTACTATTCAATGTACAGAATTAATTCAATGGATTATTCATAAATGGCCAGATTGTATTTTTCAATAGCAGAATTATCTAATTCATTCACTAACCAAGAGAAATAATCTAATTTATTACATATCTCACTTATCGACATTCTGTGTTCCTCATTAAGTTTAAAATCTCCGTTATAATGTTTCAGAAACTTTTCATCTATTATTCCGTTTCTATGGGTGTAAAGGTGTCTTATTTGTAGTAATAATTCAACCTCTTCAATTTTCGTGTTATCAAATACATTTAGGCTACTAATTTGTTTGTTGTCTTTCACGAATCCTTTTACACTACCTTTTTGAAGTTTTGCAATCTTTTGAACAGCCCAATATTTAATAAATTCTTGGAGGTCTGAACAGTTCAAAACGTCTTCAATAGTAACTGTTTGTTTAGATTTTAAAGTTATTGGGTCTGCTAAGAAAATCTCATATAATAAGTCAGATAAATAGGTTTCAAAATTATCAGCAAATGAAGAGTACAAAATACGAGATAGAATTTTTCCTTCTTGATTTGTAGTTGGTTCATCTGGAGTCTTTGGGTATAGTATAATTTGTAAGTCATCCATTACTTTTAAAATACTCTGATAATGTTCAATAAGTTTTATCTTGGAATTGGTTGCATTAGTTTTGTAATCATCTAATTGTTGGCTAATCGTTTTTATTCGTTCAAAGCCATTAGCCTTAAAGTCTAATTGCTGTGGATTTTTTAAAACAGAAGAATCCCCAATACGCTTATAAATCTTTCCTTCTAATTTAATTACAGTATCTGATTTTTCAATTCCAATAACATACAAACTTATGTCATTATAATTGACATATTGATACTCCACTTTTGGACTAGGAGAAAGTAAATCTAAGGCTTTATGAGTTATACTATTTGCGTGAAAATCTTGACTTAACCCAATTAATCCTAAGCTGTCCGAAACACCAAGAATAATATACCCTCCTTCGGAATTAGCAAAAGAACTTATTAACCTTGCGATATTCTTTGCAGGAGGTAAGACTGCTTTATATTCAACTTTATTGTTTTCGGGAGTTCTGTTATCAAGAATTTCTCTTATATCTTTTTCAATATTCATTTTCAAACTGGGATTTTGTTTATTCCTGTATTTTTTAAGACTCTGCCAAGAGTTATTCTTTTAGGGGTATCAATTCCATTATCTACCCATAATTCAGCATTTTCATAATCAAGAATATCTTTCTCAGATCCATAATACACAATGATAAAGTTATTGTCTGATGGACGAGTTACAATAAATATTTCTTGTCCATTTTTCTTTATTCCACCAATTGAAGTCTTTGAAATATCAGTATCTATTTCACTACAATCATATTCATCCAACGTCTCCAAATGTTCAATGATTCTTTGCTTTGCTCTTGAAATTAATTTTTCAGCATATAAAAAAGCATTTACATTATTATTGGACTCATGGAACATACTAGAAAGGTCTTTATCCTTTAACGCCTCTTCTAAGTCTTCTAATGATGTTATCCCTAATCCTGCCAAATCTTCTTGGGTAAGTTCCGATTTTTGAATAAAAACTCTATTATTAGATGCTTCAATAATATTCCTTAATTCGGATATATCTTTTAAATCATATTCTGTAAGTAAGGATTTTAATTGTTCAGAACTTTCTATATTATCCAACAAATGCGGATTATCATCAATTGCTTTTGCTACTTTGGACAAGTCTGTATCACTTTTCATTATACGATAGAGGCTTTCCTTATCAAGAATTGTATTCATAAACAATTCAGCTTTTTTTCGATATAAGTCAGAAAATAAATGTTTAATTTCATCAGGGTTATTGTTCTCAAACCATTCTGAAAGAAGAATAATTGCTTTATTATAATTTTCATCCTTTCGTGATGGATTATTAACTTTTAGTGTAATCTGACTAGCTATATCCTTCTTTTCTTTAATATGATAACGCCCGTTTGCTATACTTTTATTTATTAAAATATCATTCCAGTCTTCGCCTAACAGTCTCAGTATTTTAATTAACTCTTTATCCTTAATTTTGTCTATGAATAATTCAGAAGTTGTTTTAAACTCTCCGTTTCGACTTGGGGTTATAGCGTATTTATCAAAAAGGAGTTTGTTCGATTCTTCTTGTAACAGAAATTCTCGAACTTCATTTAACCACTCAAAAGTCTTTCTTTCGTCTTCTTCAAGTGATGTCTTTAATTCATCAATATTTTTTTGCCTTTGTAAATCCTTCGCCAGTTCTTCATAACTTAAACTTTTCCAATTACTCCATGATTTATTACTCCAACCAATAAGATGTTTCTCTTTAGGTACACACTCAGGAAACAAATCATAATTATATTTCCATAGTTTTCTTTTTACATCTTTGGAATACTCCTTCAAAGGAAACCAAATATCTTTGATTGCTTTTTTATTATCATTCTCTAATTCTACAATACTTAAATCCATCAAAAACTCTCTCATAGGAGTTTGTATTTCTTTCTGAAACCATTCCTTATTAAGATAGTCCACATTTGGGATTTTAGTTTCTATCACATTGTAAAATTGGGAATAGGTACTCTCTGATAGTTTCTCCATTAAATCCTTATAAAGTTGATAGGCTTCAAGCAATAAGTTTTGGTTTTCAGCAACCTCATCATCATTTTCTTTTTTGAGCCAAATACCGTTTCTCTCAGTTAAGGGATTAAAATCAAAACTATTAACAACAATTGGGAAATTAAAATTTTCAGTTCCGATTAGAGGGAAATCACAAAAGAGTTTGGGTAAAGTTTCAACACTTGTAAAGGAATAAATATCTTCTTCTTTTTCTACTTGACAGGCAATTGACGTTCTCTCTCCTGAATATTCTAAAATATGAATAATAGATTCTGTTCCGTCTTCTTTTCGAGTAATAGGTGTAATAAAGTCATCAATTTTTGATGTACTATTTTGGAAAATGACTTCTGTTATTTCTCTATTATCAATAATCCTTACGCACTCGATTTTGGGAATGAATGCTAATACATAAGGTAATAATTTAACGAACTCATTTATCCCAATTTGTGCAATTTGCTTTTGTTCTTCATTCTTTAGTGAGTAAACAAAAGACGTGTTAAAATCATTTTTGTTATACAAACTAAAGTCTTCTATCTCTGTTACGGACTCCTGAAATCCATTCCAAGCCATTTCAATTTTTGGAGAAAGGTCTTTTATTTTTTCTCCCTCTCTATCTAAAGTAAATTGAAAATTATAAAACTGACCGCTTTCAGCTTCAAGAATCCCTTTAATTTGAACTGTACGAGATAGTAAATGAGTGGTCAAGAATCCTGTGCCAAATCGACCTGTTTTCCTAGTTTGTTCCCCCTCCTCAGCTTCTTTTGATGAGATTTGGTTTATCAGCCCTCTAATATCATGTTCTGTGAAATGAATACCATTGTGTTTAAATTCTACTTGGTTTTCGTCCAATATTATTTGCACAGAGATTTTGTGGTCTTCATCTTTTGCAGTACTATCTTTAGCGTTCTGTAATAATTCCCATGCCCACCTACCTTGATTATATTCTACGGTTTTATCTAAATCATGTAATCGTTTTATGATTTTGTCTGCTATGGAACGATTCCCGTCTTCTTTTCTACCTTCTTCGAGTGATTTTATCATTGGTTTGCTTCTGTTTTTTCAACCTATGCCGTTTCAAAAGGAACATCCTTGAATGGATTTAATTCTTCCACTTCATCAACATTAAAATTGAACTTGATATTCAAAAATTCTCTAATAGCATCAAATGGAGGTGTTTGAAATTTGCATTCTAACCCATATCTATCTAATACACCTATTATGATAACCTTAAATTGACCTTCGAAATCATCAGTTTCAAATGCTTCAATTGGAAAATAGACATAACAATCATTTTCATCCATTTCAATATATTTTTTCTTAAGACTTTGATATGCTTCCATAAGTTTGGTATCATCATTAATACTTTCTAGTTTATCTCTTTCAAAGCGTTGGAGTTTATAATTGGTTATGAAGTTCATTATATTTGATACTATTTGCCAATCTCTCCAATCTTCACTTCTGAACTTATTTATCATTGCATGAAATTCAGACCTATTTTTTATCGTATCTAGGGTTCTATGTGTTGGCTTTTTGGAATTGATATATCTGTTCATAATTGCTTCCAAAGAATCTTCCTGATTATATAAATGACTAATAGAATTATTCCATTTCATAAAATGATTCTCTTTAATGAAAGATAAGCCTAAGTCTTCTTTTTGATAATCTTCTTTTTTGAAAATGTCAAAATCTTCTTCTAAATAAATGTCTCTATGTATTCTTTGATATATGTTTACCGATATTTGCTTATTGTCTAATTCTCTGTTCTTTATAAACTTGAAAAATTGTTCCAGGAAAACCTCATGTTTTAATAGGCTAATCGAGTCTAAAACATACTTTATGGAAACAGTATTGACTACCGTGTGTTTATTGGCTTCAACAAGGTCTTTAGAATCAAAAAATGAGATAAAAACCTTCCTTTTTACAATTTCATTTGAAGCTAACTGAATAGGCTCTTTATATTCGTTTGATAATTCCAATTCAATCTCAATTTCCGTTTTAAGTAAATGAAAATCATATTCAAAAAGAGCAATCTCGGCAAATAATATCTGAGCGTTTGCAATAAACTCTTCTGCTATTGAAGTGGTTTTATAATCATTTGAAAAATTGAACTTCCATAAAGAACCTAAAGCATAAAAAGAAACTTCTCTAGTTTTTCCTATATCATTAATTGGTACGTCATCAAACTCTCCTTCGAGAAGTCTTTCAAAATCTTTCTCATTTTTAAATTCTTTTTCAAGAAAACTGAATATTGGTAAAATTATATCTGAGCCTATGTAATCTAAATACCTCAAAAAATCATCAATAAAATATTTGTATTGATTGAACTTTCTTTGCATGGTATAAAGAATAAGGGAAACTCTTTGAGTTATCTTTCCTTCTTCATCATAATCATCTCTTTCTAAATTTAAAGAATCTCGAAAAATAATGTATTTATCATAACGGTCAATTGCATTAAACCATGCTCCTTGTTTGAAATCGCAATAAAATAACATTGCTAAGCTAGTCTCTATTCGCTTTGTCAATTCTTTATTTATGCTAACTCTAAATGCACCTAAAACATAATATTTCGCTGCGTAGTGCATTCCTAAGGCATTATATAGTTGACCTATATTGAGTAGGGCTAACACATAACCCTCCATACTATCTTCATGCTGATAGTTCATTTTAGCTTTATGAAAGTAATCTAATGCTTTCAACATTAGGAAAGGTTGTCCTTTTTGGTTTAGATACTGTATTCCTCTTTGAACTTGTTTTTTTGCTAATTGTAATTTCCCTTCCCGCTTTTCGACATAAGGAAACAGTTTTTCAGAAAACTCTTCTAAGACCTTTATTGTTCCATCATTATCCTCTGGGTCTACATTGATATAAATTTTAATATACTTATCCAGTCTTTCCCCAAATTGTGAAACAGGAAATAAAGGAGCGTCATCTAAAAGGTCTAAAATCTCATAAAAATATTGTATAAATTCATGGTTATTTTTATTTGGACGTAGTTTATTTATTAGTTGCAAAAAGTTTCCCTTTTGTTCAAGAAGACTACATTTTTCGTTTTTGTCCGTAACGGTATTTAATCTTGAATTAACTTCCTTGTAGAGCTGTACTACCCATTTTTTTAACTCTTCTTCGCTTATTTCATCTTGCTCTTGCATAACAGCAGGAAAAACTAAATTCAGAATATTTTGTGCATTTTCAAGTTCTTTTGTGCTTTGAAACTCTTTAAAATCTTGAAAGTAATATATTATCTCATTTTCAAACCCTTTTAAACTTCCATCGGGACGTTCTCTATCTTTCAATTTCTCAAAGTCTACTTCGTGAAAATTTAGGTTAAGAAAAATGAGTTCATAGATTGCTTTTCTACGGAGAATAGGATTTATAGATGCGTTTTTTGTATAATACTCTAAAAGAGAATTCCATTTATCTTTATGGATATGTAAATATTTTTTTCTTCGGCAGTAATTAATTAGGTCTAAAATTTCATAAAACTCTCCAATCCTAAATGATTCTATTTCATTTAAACGTTCATAATACCTGAATTTTTTAGAGTACCATTTGTCATCCGTGTCGCCAATATCTAAAATAGTTTTTTCAAATAAGGATGTCGTTAATTTTCTACCTTCAACCTCTTCATTAACTGATGTTGTAAATACCTTTTCGAGTAAAACTCCATAAAATTCATGTAATCTTTCTCCAATAACTTCTGAAAACGGAAGTTGAAGTATTAGAGATTCAATTCTTTCTTTAACATTACTATATTCAATATCTGGACTAATGCAGATGAACTTCCACTTAATTAATTTTGTAAACTCTAACCAAAAAGAATCATCCAAGTTTGAGAATATTTCTTTAGCTTCTTCAATTTCTTCTTCTGTAATAGTTTGTTTCAATTTCTCAGATAATTGGCTGATTTTTGCAGTTACAATATCTTTTACTTTTTCGGCATAATTAGTAAGTTTTTCTGGAGAAATATTATCTTGATTTTCATTCCATTCTCGTAGTAAGTCAGCATCGTTCCCAGTATAGTTTCTTGAAATATCTGTATTCGTTTCAAAAACAAACTCCTTATTGAAGTCTGTGTAGTCTGATTTAATATGAAGCATGAAGAAGTGAAAAATACACTTTTGAACCTCATCACTATTAAATGAAAAGTTACTTGAATAGAGTTTTATCTGTCTGAATTTTGCTTCTTTTAGTAAAGGGTTCTTCTGAAAAATATCTTCTTCATATTCGCAATAAATATCTTCCTTTATTTTATTTAGATAATTTTCTGTCCAGGTTTCAAGGGTTTTAAGAGTTTGATAATTATACCCTCTTTGAGCTAAATACGCATCTGTATCTTTTGAAAAAATAAATAACTTATTAGTCTCCATCCGTTAAAATTCAATATTTGTTTTATAGAACTTATTTTCAAAAAATGCTTTTCTAATTCTGGACATATTTCTATAACTTTCAATCCCCTTATATTCCAAATTTCCCTCTCCATAGCCTTCAGATATAATCTCAATAGAATACGAATTGATAACTGGAATTATACCTTCATTGAAAAACCAATTAAGCCTGTTTTCCACTTCCCTATTAATTTTCAATATTTCAAAACACTTTCTTCTTTTATTCTTAGGAATTTGAAAATATCCTGCTGGAAAAACATGAATCACATTACAATTTTTGATGGGGTATTTTTTGTTCTTTTCTTTTTTATCTAATAAAATTAGTTCTGCTCTCATTTGCTGAACTTCTTTTTCAATTTGCTTGATTTTTTCAATTTTTTCAAGCATATAATTGGCAAATGTTCCTCCTGAAATAGTAAAATCTATCTTCCTTTTTAATTCAGGATTGTTATATCGCTCAACATAAGAATTAAGAGCTCTAATGACTTCACCTTTTTTTATTTTATTATTCGTTAATTCAAAGGTTTCCAAAAGGATGGTCAGTGCATAAATTTGATTATAAATATGCCCAATATTGCTAAAATACTTGAAGGATTGATATAAAGATTGCTGAATTTTTTTTAATATATCAGAACCTAAAGCAGTTTCCGAATCAGTTTTGCAAACAGCTTCAAACTCAATTAGAAACTTATTATGTTTAAGAGCACAACAATGAGCCAAAAAGAATTTATCTTCTTTTTCAACATTTTTAAGTAATTGGACTTCCTATATTAGACTGGACATAAAGATGAGAGAAAATGTTAGTTAGTTTTTATCTTAGCAATTATGAGAAGAAAATCTAAACATTACACCTTAGAATTTAAACAAAAAGCAGTCGAGTTAAGTTATGCCAAAGGCAATGTAAAACAAGTATGTGAAGACTTGGATATATTTCCATCAGTACTTTACCGTTGGCGTAGGGAGTTAAAAGATTACGGTAACAACAGTTTCCCTGGCCGTGGTAATCCTAAAATGACCGATGAAGAAAAAGAGATATCTCGATTGAAAAAGGCATTAAAAGAAGCCGAGTTAGAACGAGACATCTTAAAAAAGGCCATCAGCATCTTCTCCGCGAGCGACAAGAAAAATACAGGTTTATAAAGCAACACCTTATGAGATTTCCTGTCGAGACGATGTGTCAAATATTAAAGGTAAGCAAAAGCGGTTATTACCATTGGCTACAATCAGGACCAAGTAAATTATGGTTAGAAAATCAAAAAATAACTACGCTTATTAAATCTATATTTAAAGATAGTTTTGATAGCTATGGTTCACCCAGAATAAAAACAGAGTTGGAGACATTAGGCTACAAAATATCAAAGCCCAGAGTGGCGCGTATTATGAGTGCTAATTATTTGTTTGCAAAACGAAAACGTAAGTTTAAAGCAACCACAGATAGTAAACATAATTACCCAATAGCACCTAATTTGTTAAACCAAAACTTTGAAGTAAGCAGACAGAATCAAGTTTGGGTAAGCGATATTACCTATATCAAAACCAAACAAGGTTGGTTATACCTTACTGTAATTATTGATTTGTTTAACCGCAAAGTTGTTGGATGGGCTCTAAGCGATAACCTAAGTACAGAAGACACTATTATTAAGGCTTGGCATATGGCTGTAAAGAAAACAACTTTAACCCAGCCTTTAATTTTTCATTCCGACCGAGGTATACAATATGCCAGCCATAAGTTTACCTCATTAATTAAAAGTTACAATGGCTTAGTAAACCAATCTATGAGCAGAAAAGGTAATTGTTGGGATAATGCCGTTGCAGAATCGTTCTTTAAATCATTAAAGGTAGAATGGGTTTATAGGCACAATTATAAGTTGAGATCTGAAGCGGAGTTATCAATCTTTGGATGGATAGAAACCTGGTACAATAATAGAAGAAGACATTCCTTTTTAGGAAATAGAACTATAAGAGAATTTGAATTAGACATGTATAACCTTAAACTAGCAGCGTAGTCATTCAACTATTTGTCCAGTTTTTTGTTGCAAGTCCAAAATGTTGATGCTTTGAAATTAGAAATGACTGAAGGATTTCAAAGCCAACAACTTTTTGTTTATAAGCATAATGATGCTGCAATATTTATGAATAATGGCATTTAAATTAGATAGTGTAACCAACATAGAATCAAGACAAGAAACCGATAAGCAAAATGGTTCTTTTTTAAAAAGGGAGATTCATGTATTTAATAAGGTGTTCTCAAATAAAGTAAAGGAAGATTTTTATACGGAGTTAAGTGTTCTTTTAAATGCAGGAATAACATTAAAAGAAGCTCTTGAGCTTATTTTAAGCTCACAAAAGAAAGCATATAATAAGACCTTATTGTCAGATATTTTAAATGATGTTATTTCAGGGCAATCTTTATCTGAAACGCTTAGCGTAAAAAATCAATTTTCAAAATATGAATATTATTCTATAAAAATTGGAGAAGAAACAGGAACGTTGGCGTTAGTGTCAGAACAACTAGGTAGTTTTTTTGCAAAGAAAAATGAGCAAAAAAGAAACCTTATTAGTGCGCTTTCATATCCTATGATAATTTTAACCACAGCTATTTTGGTTGTTATTTTCATGTTACGTTATGTGGTGCCAATGTTTCAAGATATTTTTAGACAACAGAAGGTAGAACTTCCAATTATCACAAAATTTATTATTGGAATATCTGATTTTATGGGAGACTATGGATGGTGTTTCTTAGTGTTAATTGTGTTACTTTTTGCTTTAAAATCTTTATTTAATAAAAAAAGTTGGTTTAATGAGTTCAAAGGAACATTTGTTTTGAAAATCCCATTTATAGGACATTTTGTAAAACTTATTTATTTGTCACAATTCACTCAAGCTGTTTCTTTGCTAGTAGCTTCAAAAGTACCACTTGTAAACAGTATCCAACTCGTAAAACAAATGATTATGTTTTATCCGTTGCAAGAAGCCTTAGAAACAGTAGAGCGTAATATTCTAAAAGGAGAATCCTTAAGTTATAGTTTGAAACAACATAAACTTTTTGACGATAAAATGGTCGCTCTTGTAAAGGTAGCAGAAGAAACGAATCAAACAGAGTTTATATTTAACAGATTAAACATGCAGTATAATAATCAAGTACAACAACAATCAAAGGTTATGACCACAGTAATGGAACCTTTTATCATTTTAATAGTGGGTGTTTTTGTTGGTGTGATTTTAATAGCCATGTATTTACCGATGTTTAAATTAAGTAATGTTTTGGGATAGATTTAATTAGTGTTCTTTTTAATTAAAATTCAATTATTGATAGATTATCATTAATTCAACTCTTAAGAATCTAGATTGTCTTTTAGGGGCCTATTAAATTAATGAAAATAAGTAGGTTTTAAAGTTAGGCCAATTTTATTGATTACATTTTTATTGGATTATAATTTTTTAGATCAAATATTAGTTTTTGTTAGATATTTCCTCAAGAATATTTTTAAGCTTATTTTATGTGAGGTAAAACCTTATTGTTGTGGATTGTATCCTTGATAATATGATGTAATACCAATACAAATACAGTTCAAAGAATGGAGTGTAAGTTGTTGATTATTAGCTTGTAGTTGTTGAAAGTGGCGAGTGCTAGTTAATTTGGTAAAATTTGTGATTTATATTTCAATTTTAAATTCACTATTTGTAAAAAAAATAAATTTAATAATCAGGTTGTTATGGGGAACTCATGGTGATTTGAGATTTTCTCCGGTAATACCGTTGCATTTCTAAGGTTTTGCCCTATCTCTTTAATTTTTTCTTTATATAGTTTTGACGCAAAATTAATTTAATATATAGTTTTAATGTATAAATATAGCGTCATTTTACTTTTGTTTTTTCTGTGGATGGAGGTAAAAGCTCAAGAATTCAAATCAAATAATACAAGTTATTCGAATACGATATTAGGGACTAATTATAAAATAGGTGAATTTGGAGAGGTAACTAATAGGTTTGATTTAGGAGATTTAGAGCATGAAGGATTGGTTGCCATTCTTAACCCGAGTCATCAAGAGATATCAAAACAAAGTTTAAATTATCAAACCATTAGTTATAGTGGAACGGATAATTATTATTTGGATGAGAATGGTCCTTCTGATATGACAGATAAATATTCTCTTAAGCCATCTCCTGGGCAGTATATGTTAAATGCCATAGGGTTGAATGATGACTTGTTTAACGGAAAAGTGAACATAACTATACCTTTTTTTGAATATACATATTTTGATTATAAAATACCTATTTCTATCAATAATAGGTATCCACAAAACTTAAAAAGTACTTTTGGAGAACCTGTTTTTTATACTAATTCAGATATTGGAGGAGATTGGAGTTTGTCTTTAGATCAATTTAAGGTATCAAGACAGGTTAACGGGATAGAAGATGAACATCCAACTAAAGGTTATTTTTCTGCAATTAGTCAGAGCAAATTTAGTACTCCCATCAGCATAAGTGATTCAGATGTGCATTCAGGCTTAAAAGGTGATTGGGATCCTCAAATTGATATTTTTTATTATTCTACACCGTCGTTTTCTGGTTCTTTTCATTTAGACCTTTTAAATGGTGGATATGAGATTGTATCAGGTCCTAAAGTTCATATTGAATATCAGTTAGAAAATAATGCTTTTGTTGGATTTGAAATTACCGATAATACAGGAGTGAAATATTTATTTGGAATTGATTCGAATGCAATAGAAGTTTCTCAAAGTAAAACTGATTTGTTGAATTTAGGTAGATATAGAGATCCGGTAGATGGCGGGTTTACTGTTACTCATTTATTCGAAGTGGTTAATAATAATGTGATATCTATAGCCGATTTACCTTCGAATGCAAATTTATTTGCAGATACTAATTTACCCTCAGTAGTTATACCTCCCACTGTTCAAGAGGCATTATATCAATTATCTATCAATGAAAATAATTTCAGTGCTTTAAACCAAAATTGGTTTAGTCATTTAGGAAATGGTATTTACGGTATTGTTGATTATTATTCATGGGATAATAATAATTTGCAAGTCTTACCAAATGGAGATAAAAAGGATGATGCTGAATTAAGAAGAGACAAAATAAATTCTGGTTGGTATTTAAAGGAAATTAAATTATTGAACAATAAAAAAATTAGTTTTAATTATATCAACAAATGGGAAGCATATAGGACTCATGCCGCAAATAAAATTAAAATTGATGTTAAGTTATCCAATAGGGACTTTACTTATCAATATATTGGGAATAATCAGGTTACTTATAATTTATCGGGTTTATCCTTATATGGATGTTTTCCAGAAGAGTTGACTTGGTTGCAGTTCCCTATAAATGAATCTCACACTACTACCACTCATTTTGTGAAAAAACCGAAATTATATAGTATAACAGATGATGATAATTTTTCAGAGGTGTTAATTTCAAGAGATTCTGGAAACCCAAAAGGTTACGTATCTGGAACATCGTTATATGCCAATGCTCCTACAGAAACAATTGAAACTCCTAATATAGGATTGATATCCAAAATATCGTTGTCAACAAGTAATAGCTCTGATATTAAAATTGTAGAATTTAATAATTTTTCTGAGTTTACATATTATACAGAACAAGGTGTTACTTATCGAGTTCCAGAGAAAGATAGAACATTTCTTGAAGAAGTTACATTAAATAGAAAACACATTGGGACAGTTGATGAAGATTTTGAAAAAAAATATGACTTTGAATATGTCGGTTCAAGATTGAAGAAAATACATTACCCAACGGGAGCTACAAAGGAATTTTATTCTACTGATTTTTATCACTCTGGTACTAGAGAATATTTGAATTTCACCCCATTTACAGGACAAAGTGGTTACGTTAATGCCCGTTTGGAATCAGTTGTAGATAGCATTATTACGACTAATGAGAATAAATCTACTATAGAAAAATATGTTTACAGTAATCCTTATTATGCACTTGGACGATTTAAAAATTTTAAAACTTATAGACCGGATATAACTACTTGTACATCAAGCGCGGAGTTTTACTCAACCAATCCCTTATACACTAGTAGTGTTTTTTACAGTGGAGTAGGTTATGGGAAAGTTGATAAATATTTCAATAATGAACTTCAAATTAGTAAGGAGTTTCTTAATTCGGAGGCAGGTACGCCATTTGTAAGCTTGAGATTAACAGATAATACAAATCCTGATTATTTGGATTTAGTAGGTTACCCAATTAAGAGTTTAGGTGAAATTAGAGGTTTGGAAAGCAAGGTAACTTCATTTGTAACAAAATCAAATGGTGAAGTGGAGCCAATAGAAGAGATTACTTTTAATAGAAAATTTGGTGAAACAAAATTTGTTTTCCCATCCTTTTATTTAACGAAAATAGAAGCAGGACCATGGCAAAATACTAATGGGGCAATAAAACGAGCCTGGTCTCTTTGCGGAACTCCAGTTGAATATTATATAACGGAAGAAGAGAAACATGTTAAGTCGGTTTTTGAAAACCAAAATATAGAAACTAAAGAAATTAATTATTTTAAAAGGACAAGGTATCCAGATTTGGGATTGAACAATTATCGTTTATTAAAAAAGGAAACCTATAATAATGAACAGGATTTTTATCAAACGGTATTTAATAGTCCAATAGAATTGGAAAATCTTCAAGAAATAAATTTTAGCTTCCAAATAAAAAATTCTGTTTTTAATAATTTATTGTCTACAAACAGAGTGCCAGTTATAGAAAGAACTTTATTTCATAATGATGTTTTATTAGATGTTAAATCAGCCCAATTTGAGACTGTTCAACTAAATGGTAGTGATATTGCCTTATTGCATTCTGAGAAAACTATGGATTTAAACAGTTTAAATGCCTTTGTGCCTCAAAAATTGGATCCTAACAATTATCAAAATATATTATTTGATTCAGGTCTTAGTGATGAAATTGTTTATGAGAAGTATGATAATGATGGGAAACTCATAGAATATTCCAATACCAAGAGTGGCTTTCATACATGTATTATTTGGGGCTATAAAAATCAATATCCAATTGCAAAAATAGAAAATGCAACTTTTGAACAAGGGCATTTAAATTCAATTACTTCGGAGCAATTGGTATTGATTGATGATGCAGTATCAAAGTCAAATACGGATTATTTGGTAGGTTCAGAGATTTCATTAAGAAACTCATTGCAGGCGTTAAGAGAAGGTTTGCCTAAAGCTATGGTTACTAGTTACACATATGACCCTTTAATAGGTATAACAAGTGAAACTGATCCTAGAGGAGATATAATGCGATATGAGTATGATGATTTTGGAAGATTGAAATATATGAAAGATTTGGAAAGTAAAATATTAAGTAAACACGAGTACCACTATAAAGGTCAATAGCAAATAATCATTTAAAAAATAAATAGTAATGAGAGCAATATATCATATATGGCTAGCCATAGTTATGTCAATATTTTACATTTCAGAAGGAATTTCACAAGAAATAGGCCCCGTTATAATAGGAGAGTGGAAGTTAGATTATAATTCAACTTATTCTAGAATGTCTGAAGAATCGAGAACTAACTTTTTAAAGTTACCATCACTTCAGCAAGAAAAAATAAGAAAATTATATGAGGGAAGAACTTTTTCTTTTAATTCTTCAGGTGATTATAGACAGGTATTGAGTGATGGTAAAATGTTTGAAGGAAATTGGTTTATAAATAATCAAGGGGTATTAGAAATTAAAAAGGATAGTGCCATTTTGATGAGCTATAAGATAGAGTTGGAATCAAATTCAATTTAATACTATTGGTAAATGGGAAAGGTTCTTTAAAGAGTTTGTTTTCAGTGTTAGTATTTAATCGACAAAACAATTAATGATATGAAATTTAGTAAAATAATTTTCACCTGTCTTATTTTGATTTCCTCGATGACTTTTGGACAAACATTTCCTGAGGTTGAATATTATGTTAATGGCCCCAGATTAATAGAACAATGGAATCCAGAGTATGATTTTCCAGGGCCATTTATATATGAAATAGAAGATGTAAAAGGATTAGGTGTGGTGTCAGTTGAGTGGTTTGTCAATAATGGTACAGCCGATTTGGTTTCAACGACAGAGGGAAGTGCCATTTTTTTTCAAAATGAAAACCCAATACATATCATAATAGGAGTTGTTACTGATGATTTGTTTAATGTTTATTGGTCAGATACATTTTTAACAACAATTGATCAAGGATTTAAACCAGCAACGCCTTCAATGATAAATATTGATTTAATTTATGGAGAAGATAGTGTAACAATTGACCAGTTGCAGTTACCTACCGATGGTATAAGTTTTTGGCAGTCTACTCCTGATGGAGAGGTAATGGATCCTAGAAATCAATCAATATCAGTAACATTAACATCTGGTAGCGTTTTTTATTTACGAACATATAATGGACAATGGAGTGATGCTTTAGCTATTCAATATGGAACAGAATCGGGATATATACCCCCTGTTTTTAGTAATGAAAATTATGTTTATACCATAGAGCCACAAGTTGCAACAAGTGATATGTCAGGTTTGAGCCAATCAGAAGTTAAAGAAACAATTAACTATTTAGATGGCTTAGGGAGAACTAAGCAGAGCATCGGGATAAGAGCAGGAGGCTCAGGAGAGGATATTATAACCCACATAGGTTATGATTCTTTTGGAAGACGTGATAAAGAATGGCTTCCTTATGCAATATCAGGAAATTTAGGAAGCCTTGTAAATAATGCAGAATCAGGAGCGCATTCGTATTATCAAACGCATTTTGCTTCAGAGATTAGTCAAACGACGCCAAATCCATATTCAGAAAAACATTTTGAGGCATCGCCTTTAAATAGAGTTTTAGAACAAGCAGCCCCAGGAACCACATGGGCTTTAAATAAGAGTTCAGATACCGATCATACTATTAAGTTCGATTACCAAAGCAATGCAACCGATGAAGTTCGTCTATTTGAAGCAAGTGTGGTTGCAAGTACAGTAAGTGGTGTGGTAACTTATGAGCCGACACTAAATTTATCAAGTTTAAATAATGGTTATTATGCAGCAGGAGAACTGTATAAAACAGTGACTAAAGATGAAAATTGGGTTAGTGGTACCAATCATACAACAGAAGAGTTTAAGGATAAACAGGGTAGGGTAGTTTTAAAACGTACGTATAACAATGGAGCTCATGACACGTATTATGTTTATGATGATTATGGTAATTTAAGTTATGTATTACCACCAAAGATGAGTGTTTATGGTAGTAGTATAAGTATATCAACTATAAAAAATCAGCTTAATGAATTAGGGTTCCTATATAAGTATGATGGAAAAAAGCGTTTAGTTGTTAAAAAAATACCAGGCAAGGGAGAAGAGTACTTTATTTATAATAATCAAAATCAAGTCGTATTGACTCAGGATGCCGTCCAACGTCCTAATAAAGAATGGCTTTTTACTAAATATGATGCATTTGGTAGAGTTGCTTATACAGGTTTGCATGTTCAGTCTAATGAAATTTCGAGACAATTAATGCAAAGTTATGCGAACGATATTAATACGTATAGCCAATATGTAACTAAAAATGATTCTTCAATAAGTTTAGGGGGAGCAAACTTGTATTATTCCAATGACGCTATACCAGTCAGTATTTCTGAAATCTATACAATTAATTATTACGATAATTATACATTTGATAGAGCGCCCTTAGTAGACCCTCCATTGGAGATAGATAATCAAACTGTAATCAATTATAACAATGGAGCTGGGAAAAAATACACAAAAGGTCTTACTACAGGAAGTAAAATAAGGATTTTAGGAACTGATAAATGGATTACTAAAGTTGCCTATTATGATCGAAGAGGGCGTCCAATATATAATGCTAGTTTTAATGATTACTTGAAAACTACCGATATAATAAAAAGTACTTTAGACTTTTCAGGTAGAGTTAAGAAAATGGTGTCAAGTCATCAAAAAGGTGGTGGATCAATATTAATAACTGAAGATGTTTTTACATATGATCAAATGGGAAGACTTGTTAGTCAAAAACAAAAAATAGGTTCTCAGGCAGAGGAGTTAATAGTATTTAATGGGTACGATGCTTTAGGACAATTGAAAAGTAAGAAGGTAGGAGGTGTTGTAGCGACAGATATTAATAATTCAGTAGGACTACAAACTGTAGATTATAGCTATAATATCAGAGGGTGGTTAAAGCAAATCAATAATCCATCAAGTTTAGGAAACGATCTATTTGGATTTAAAATTAATTACAATAATCCAGTGGCCACATCAACCTTACAGTCATCACCATTGTATAATGGAAACATAAGTGAGACGCAATGGAAAACTGCCAATGATAATGTTTTGAGAACTTATGGTTATAAATATGATGCTCTTAATAGGATAACACAATCGAAGTTTAGTAATCAGATTAATTATGCTTATGTACATAATTATTATTCAAATTATGATTATGATAAAAATGGAAATTTAGAATATTTACAGAGAAACATATGGTCTGATGGTCTTAATAGTTTTACTAATAATGATATTTATTATGACTATAATGGGAATAAATTGACTGATATTGTGATTGAAGATGATTCGGGGTACTCTAATAGAAATTATTACTATGATCAAAATGGAAATATGACCTGGGATATTAGAGAATATAATGGATTTGAAGGTTTTAATTTTGCCTACCCTGAGTTTGGAGTATCTTATAATCATCTAAACTTACCAGTGTTTGTTGGTTTGATAGCAGATTACGAAGAAAATGAGCTTACAGGAGAAATACTTCTTCCTGGACAAATATCATATGTTTATGATGCTTTAGGGAATAAATTAGAAAAGAAAGTAGGAGGAAGCGGTAGAACTAATGTTTATACATTTTATGCAGGTAATTATATTTATACAAGAACAGGCGATACAGGTGATGGTTCATTGAAATTCTTTAATCACCCAGAAGGCTATGTAGATGCGGATAATGGATTTAGGTATGTCTATCAATATAAGGATATATGGGATAATATAAGATTAACATATAAAGATATTAATGGTAATGGGGAAATTGAAGTGACAACAGACCCAAATACAAATGAGTTGTTAGAAGAAAACAATTATTACCCATTTGGCTTAAAACATAAAGGATATAATAGTAATATAGTTTCACATCATCCTTTTAAGGATTATCAAGGACAGGAATTAACTGAGAATTTATTATTGAATATCCATGAATGGAAGTACCGAATCAGCGATCCTGCAATCGGACGTTTTTGGCAGATTGACCCACTTGCAGACGACTACCCATATAACTCAACTTATGCTTTCCAAGAAAACAAGATGGGGATGGGTGTTGAGTTAGAAGGATTAGAACTTACTTATTTCCCTTATGACGGAAGTAGTATTGTTCGAGAAGTTGAAAATTTGTTTTCAGGATGGTTCCAAAGTTCAGAACAAGTATCTGAATTTAAAGTAACTTTAGGACCTAGAGCGGCTTTTGAATTGAAAAATGGGATTGGGATAGATATTAATGGAGGTAGTATAGATATGATCTCATTTAAAGAAAGGAATTATGAAAAAACATTTGATTTTATTGGGAAAGATGAAGATGTCTTTACTGCAGGAATAGAAGGTTCTTTACCTACGGAATTTGGTACATTTACAGGTAATATTAATTATAAAAACACATGGGAAGATGTAACAAAGAAACTTAATGGTGAAGAAGGAAAGAATGGGACGGTTTCAACTCAATTTCTATGGGGAGGAATTATAGGTACTGGGGTGAAAACAGAAACAGATTTAAATACAAGTGAAACAAATTTTTATCAATCAAACTCAGGAGGATATAAATTTGGACTATTTTTAGTGATTGAATTTAATTCGGAATTAAATCTAAACTTAAATTATTAAAATATTTATGAAAAGGATAAGTGCGAAGCATTCATTAACTAGTACTATTATTTCTATTTTACCCGTTATTATTTTAAAGGCTTTTATTATATACTCTTTATTTATTCTGAACAATTATTTATTATTAATACCTTTAATATTCATTCTTGGCTTTAGTATATATAAGGGTAGTAGATTGGTTAAATACTATGAAATAAGATATGATTCAGGCAATTTTATGGCCGTTTCAACTTTTGGAAAAAAAATAACCTTTAAATTAGAAGATATTGAATGTATTAAATGTACTAATATTTATGGTGAATTCTCTATGATTTTGAAAAATAGCTCCGAATTAGTTTTTAGATTAAGTTATTTCAAAGCATTAAAACATCTCGGCAAGTTTCGAATTGGAAAAGTTATGAGTATTGATTTTTTTATTGACTAGGCTAGTGAAAGTAGTGCTGCTGTTCCCGTGCTATTCCCGAGTTCATTTTAAAATAAGTTGTCCCATATAAGGGAAGGTGTTAAATATGAGTAGGTTATTGTTTTGTGTAATAATAAAAGTTAATTAAAATGTTCTTCTCAAAAGGTAAAAGAGATTAAATTCCTCTAACATCATATCATTTCTGATTTATATACATACTTTACAAGAAGTATTTCTATTTTGAGCTATTCTGTACTGTATTTGATCTTTAAATTTATTAGAGTAGGTGCTTAAATCGATAGAAGAGTCATTAAATACTTCAAAAGGCGTGTTTCCGTTCAAGTTAAGTTGTGGTCGTTGTAGGTTATATGTATCGATGGCATGACTAAGTTCTGTTTCAAGTTTAGTCCGGGAATTAATATGTTTGGGGTACAGAAATTGGTATTTCAGCACTTTATTAAACGCTTCAATCATAGAATTAGAAAAGATAACATCATGCTGTGCTATTTTATGTTGAATCGCTCCATCGGAAGCTTCTATAATTGAAGTAACGTTGGCGTTAACATTTTCAGATCCACCATCGGTTAAAAATAACGTCTGTTTTGGATTGTATTTCAGGTAAGCACTTTGTAATAGATGGCGTATGGTTTTTCCTGAACTATGCTTTTCAATTTGATAACCCAGAACCATTTTAGAAAAGTGATCCATTAAAATATGGATGTAGTGCTTCACGCCGTCATTCGTTTTGAAAATAGTGACATCCGCACACCACACCTCATTGGGTTTTGTAGTTTTAAGCGGATTATAATTATTAGGCTTTGTTATAATGTTAGTACCAGTAAAACCTAAAATATTATAGTATTTGTAAAAGGTGGAGAGTCCGCAGGAAAGGCTATTATCTCTAATAGCCTTTAGGTAAATGGAAGATTTTGACCAGAATCGATATGCATCATGATTCATATAGTTTTTAATGGTGCGTACTTCGTTTGCTAAGAGTTGGTTCGGCATTTTTCTGGTGCACCATTTGTAATAGGAGGCTTCACATTTATGAATAAGGATGGTTTTGTAGTTTTCAAAAGAGCTTCTGGAGATATCGAAAAGTTTTAGAGCTTTATTTATAGGAACGCTGTGTTTTACAGATTCTACGGTATTAACCACCAATTCCATGTTGTTTTTAATAAGCGATTTAAAACCTTTAATATTAGACATAATATGGTTTAAGGTATCCGAGAGTTTAAAATAACATTCGATTACGGTTTTAATTTTTGCCGATTGATTAAATCGTTTAATTAAATCGATTTCCTGATTAATAAATTCTGAAATTTCGCAACCTTTATATTTGCTTTCAGACTCTTGTTTCCATCTGGATATATTAGAGCTGGGGATGTTGCTCCTTAAATTTTCAGGAATATGCGCCTCTAAACCTAATCTGTAATAATGCTTTATACAGGTGTCCCAAGATTGTCGTTTTAAGCTGGATTGAATTTCGATAACTCTTTTTTATAGGTAAAATTCAGAATTAAAATCCGATGACCGATAAGTGAATACCTTAGATTTGTTAATGGGAAGCTCTAATTGTTAAATGAGCCGTTCGTATCTTGACTTCAGAATGCTTTTGTAAGCAGCTTTCATATCCTTCGATAAAAAGGAATTATCAATCCAATTAAAAGCTTTTGTTTTGTTTTTAAGCATACGTTTAAAGACACCTTGTATTTGCTTATCGGTCAATCCAAGTCCTTTTCCTAATTGTTCAAAATGTAACTTTTTAAGTTTTCGCTTTTTTCCTTCAAGAGTGAGTGCTAATTCTTCAGTGTCTTCGGGAAGTACAATAGTAACGTTCAATAAATCGTAGGCTGGAGCTAATATCCATCCAGAAGGACTTTCTATCATTGAGAAATTTTTCAAATGCATATCGTTGTTTCCTGTTAGGAAACTAAAAACAGCCAATTCAAAATAGAAGATTTTATCTAACAAGGTATTATTAGAGTAACTGTCCAATGCCTTTCCAACTTTTTCCATTGAGCTTTTATACTTGTCAAAAGCTTCAGTTATTTGAAACATATCAAGCATATGAACTTTTTCGCCATTTTCCGTTCGATCAATACGCTTGGTAACATAAGAGAGCTCTCCGGAAGCCAACCTTATCAAACTTGATGGAACCACACGTATTCCAAAAGCTTCTGCAATCCGCATAGTAACATGTTCATTCTCGGGCATTTCACGAAAGTGTAGGGATGGAGGTTTAAAAATATACTGTCCTCCTAAAGCTCCTACAACGGTTAACCTTGCATCTGAATGTTCTTGGGTTTCTTTTTTCAATGACATAGATAATTTAGGTTGTACTCCAGGCACAGCCACACTGCGCTCTACAACACTTTTAGCAAGCTCAGTCATTTGATCAATAGTATAAGGGATTACCGGAGGTGTTGGAGTTCCAAAAAAAATTATAGAACACTTTTGATGAAAATCAATTTCGTTTTCAAGAGATTGATAACAATATAAACATCTATTTTCCATTTTCTTCTGGTATTGGTATAATACTTACTGCACCAATGCAGTTTTGACAACAGGCTAGTAATAGTCCCATGCGGTCATTGCTATTGATTTTCCAATTTTTAGTAGCGATATCTAGTAACCAACCTTCAGGTATTAAACCTTCAAAAAAAGGAAACAGTCTACTATCGACATACGGTTCCTGTCTAACGGGCATTGTAAATGTAATGAAGTTAGAGGGGAAGGCATTTACATAGGTAGCATTATATTGAAACAAATAATCACCTTCATCGGTTTCAGTAATAGTTCCCGCTAAATAATCCTTGTAATATACGTTACCTTGCCTCATTATTCATTTCTTTACTGTTAACAGGTGCTAATTCGTGACCAAACATAGCTAATACAAGATTAACCTTGTCCATATTCAGATTGGTTTTACCTTGTTCTATTTTACGTAGTACTGTTAATGCTACACCAGAGCGTTCTGCGAATTCTTCTTGAGTAAGGTTAACTCCTTTTCGTCGGGACTTTACAAATTCAGCTAATGACTTCATTATATGTTTTTGGATATAAATTCAAACAAATATAGTAAATTATATGTATTTAAGTATAATTTTATATTTTAAAAATGATTTATATGTTTTTAGGTATAATTTATATTATGAATAATTTACGCAATTTTGAGTTCGAACAGTCTAAATTGTAGTATTTTGACTAAATTTGATGAGTGAATGTCAAAAACTCATTTGGCTATGTCCTATAGAGTGTCCTATTTGAAAATATTGTTTTTAAATAATTGAAATACAGTGTATTGGGTTTTGCTTCAGAATCCTGCCACCCCGACTAACTTAGTAATAAGTTAAACTAAAACACTGTTAATCTATTGATTTTCAGTGTTTTTTTGTTTTTAAACATTTGTTGGAATTGATTTGTAGCTAAATGTCAGTTGTTCGGAAGTTTAAACGATATGTATTATCTTTAAGAAACTTTCGAGATTGATTTGACTTTTAAATTAACAGATATTTTTTAATTAAAGTCATTTTACAATGAAATTAAAAGACACCTCTACGGTTATTTCTTCACAAGAAAATCAAGAAGTAATCCACAGCAGCTTTCTATTTATGTACATATCACAGTGAGTGGAAAGCGATCGGAAATCAGTTTGAAGCGATCTGTTCTTGTTAAAGACTGGGATAGCAATAAGAGTAGGGCTAAGGGAAATTCTATAAAAATAAGGTCTCTGAATACTTATTTAGATGAAGTATTTGGCAAATTATTAAATTGTCAAAAAGAATTACTCTATGAAGATGCTATTATTTCTTCAGATTCGATTAAGGCTCGGTATTTAGGAGAAGACGAAACCAGCAAGACTTTGAGAGATCTGGTTGGTTATCATCATGATAAAATAGAGATTGTACTTAAGCTAGGTACGATGAAGAATTACTACAGTACATAGAAATATTTGTATTAGTTCTTAAAAAACGAACGAAAATCAAAGGATTTGTTTAAATATAACACCTTGTTTCTAACTGGAATATATTATTTTTTAGTAGCGGCTTGTCAAGCAAAAAATTATTATTCTATCGGATTTATATGTTGGGAATCTCAGCTAGTTTTGCACTTAAAGATCATTTTTTAATTCTGAAGGGAGCTTACCATATTCCTCTTTAAATAATTTTCTGAAATATTTTACGCTGTTAAATCCGACTTCGAATGAGGCTTCCGAAATCGTTAGGTTGTCGTATTTAATTAATTTAACTGCTTTATCAAGTCTTGCCTTACGGGTTAATTCGTTAATATTTTTTCCGGTTATGGCTTTTATTTTTCTGTACAGCGATGTTTTACTCATGCCTAGTTTTTCGCAAATTATATCTACGTTAGTATTTTGTTCTGCAATTTGCTGTTCTATAATCGTGTAAAATTGTTTTAGAAATGCTTTTTCATTATCTAACAACGTTTTATGTGTTTCAATAAATTGAGTTGATTCTTTTTCTTTATTGTTAAAATAAGCTTTAAGATCTAATCGTGTTTGAATTAGGTTTTTAATTCTTGTTTTTAAAAGTTTAGGATGAAATGGTTTCGTAACATAATCGTCTGCGCCTTCTGTGTAACCTTCGTTTATTTTTTCGGGATTGGCAGCAGCAGTAAGAAGTATGATAGGTATATGCGAAGTGGTTTGTTCCTTTTTGACTGTTTTACATAAATCGATACCATCTTTGAGAGGCATCATAACATCGCTTAGTATTAAATCGGGAACATATTTCATGGCCTTAGCAATTCCATCACTTCCATTCTCTGCGAATATTAAATCGTAGTCTTCTTCTAATAACGAGGATAAAAACGATAATATGTCGCCATTATCATCTACTATAAGAATGAGTTTACGCCCTTTATCTTCATTAATTTTGGTTTTTAGCTCACTAGTTTCTACAGTATTCGCTTGGTATGCCCAAATTTTGGGAGATAGCTCTTGGTCTATTGTGTTTTCAGATGTTATTTGTGAATTCGAATTGTTTTGGTTTGTAGCCTTATTAAAAGCATCTGTAGGTAATTGTAACGTAAATTTAGAGCCTTTATTTTTGTCACTTTCTACGGAAAGTGTACCTAAGTGAAGTTCCGCAAATATTTTTGATAAGGCTAAACCAATACCAGAACCTGTTTTTCCTTTTGATGATTTTGACTGAAAATACCAATCAAATATATGTGGTAGATCTTGTTTTGAGATGCCTTTTCCTGTGTCTGTAACGGCAATGTATAATTGATTATTAGTCTTTTTGATAGTTATTGATATCGTATCTTCTTTTTCAGTGTACTTAAAAGCATTAGAGAGGAGGTTATGTAATATAATTTCAATTTTTTCGATATCGCACCATATGAAAATGTCGTTTTCTGTATTTTGAATTTTTAAATGGACGCCTCGAGATTTAGCAAGCGCTTTATAACTAAGCATCATTTGGTCAATGTGTTCAGAGAGGTTTACTTTTTCTATAGCAAGCTTATTTAATCCAATTTCTGTTTTTCTAAATTCTAATAATTTCTGTATGTTTTTTAAGAGATATTTAGAATTTTTTAGTACTAATTGTAATTGTTCTTTTTGTTTTTTCTTATCAATTTTTTCAATAAGATTTTCAATAGGCGCGATTATTAAACTTAAAGGAGTCTTTAATTCATGTGAAAAACTGGTAAAAAATCTCGCCCGTTCAAAATTAAGGTCGTTTTCTAGTTGTCTTTGTTTTTTCTCGAAAATTAAGGAATTCTTTAATTTAATACGTTCACTATAATACCTTAAACCAAGCCAGATGAACGTTGCAAGTATCAAAGTGTATAATAAATAAGCCGGTAGTGTTTTCCAAAATGGTGGGCTAATTGTTATTCTTAGGCTATTACTAATGGTAGTTCGAGGATTTATAGTTCCTTTTACAATTAAATTATAATCTCCCGGAGGTAGGTTACTTATATTTATGGCATTACTTTGATTAATATTTACCCATTGGTCTTGGTAGCCTTCTATAATATAAGAGTAATCGATGTTTTGGGCGTTGGGGTATTTTAAAACACTAAAATTAATAGTAATTAAGGTCTGGTTATAATTTAGATTTACGTGGTTTACATAAGTTAAGGCTTTGTTAAGTATGCTTTTGGGGTTATTTGGAGATACTTTTACTTTATTATTAAAAACTTTTAAGGTTTCGAAAATTAACTGGTAATTTTGATTTGCAACAAATACTTTTGTCGGATTAATTTTATAAAGCCCGTTGTCACTTCCAAAATAGAGTATCCCATCTGTTGAAGAGTAGGCAGCACCAACATTAAAACTTGTTAGGGGAATGTCATCTAGATAATTAAGGTTTGTAATTGTTTCGGTTGTGTTGTTAAAATGACTTAAACCTCTTAGAGTACCTAACCAGATATCATTTTCATTATTGTACACTATACAATTTACGGTGTTGTTACTTAATCCGTGTTTTGTAGTAAAAGCTTTAGCTTTGTTTTGGATCGGGTCAAGTTTTAGAAGTCCACCATAACCTGTTCCTATTAAATATAAATTATTAGGTAATGGTTGAATAGCGTACATAATATTACTTTCAATTCCTGTTGTTCTTGCCATGCTAAACTGCAAATAGGTTTCAGAGTCCGGCATATATTTAACAACACCATTACCATAAGTTGCCATCCATAAATTACCAAGGTCGTCTTCGCATATATCGCGAATATCCATTGCCCCAAGAGATTTAATGTAAATAAAATTGTCTGTGGTTTCGTTATATTTATAAAGACCACCACGATTTGTACCCACCCATATTTGGTTTTGGTTATCTTCAAAAATCACATTTACTTTATATCCGTTGTCTATAGAACCTTGAAGATATTTTTTAAAATCACCTGAAGCCGAAGTCATTCTATTTAATCCACCTCTGTATGTTGCAACCCAAATGCGGTTTTTACTGTCTTCCAATACATCGTAAACATAATTATTAGAAAGGCTTGATGGTTTATTGTTATGATGTTCAATATAGCTGTATTTTCCAGTTTTCGAGTCGTAAATATTTAATCCACCACCATCGGTACCAATTAAAAGATTGCCATTTTTACTTTCAGAGATACTTCTAACGTAGTTGTGATTTATTGAAATTGGAGCGTTGGTTGCTTTTTTTTCAATATGAGTTATGGCAGATTCTTTTGGGTTTATATAATACAGTCCGTGATGTGTGCCTACCCACATGCTGTTGTCGTTATCTCTTAAAATAGAAGAAATCCACCGGCCTTGAAAACCGTTACCATTTTCGTTAGGTAAGTACCATTTTATAAAATTTTGATGCTTTAAATAAGCGTCTAGATTGATAATGTTTAATCCGCCATTTTGCGTACCTACCCACATATTGCCTGTCCCATCTGGCTCTATGGCAAGAACCTCTTTGTCGCTTAAGCCTTGTTTTCTCTTTCCAGCGGTAAGGTATATAAGTTTACTATCTTTGGTAAGAATAACGATTCCGTTTCTAGTTCCTATCCATAAATTATCTTTTTCGTCTTTTACTAAGCAATTAATTTTATTTAAACTTTTGTCAGTTTCATCACCTATAAAAACACGTTCTACTGTTTTTGTTTGGTAGTCGATTTTGTTGAGTCCGTCAAAGAAGGTACCTACCCAAATAGTGTTGTCATCTAAAAGTATGCTAGAGATTTGGTTGGAGGATAAACTTTTTTCTGAGTTTGGGTTATGTTCTAAAAGGAAGCTTTTTTCAGGTTCAATGGGGTTAAAAAACTCTAAACCTTTCCCGTAGATACTAATGATAATTTCATTTTGTTTTCCTACTTCTAGACTGCTTAAGCTTTCTGTAAACGGTCCATTAGTTTCATCGAAAATTGAAAATTGTTCTGTTTTCGAATTGTAAATATTAAGCCCTTCACCAGTTGCTATTAGGAGTTCGTTTTTTGAGTTAACTTTAATTTCATGAATAAAGTTGTAGTTTATTGTATTTAAAGTGTCTGATTCTTTTTTAAAACTAAAAAACTCATTTCCATTATAGCGATTAAGTCCGTCAAAAGTAGACACCCAAATGTAACCAAGAGAATCTTTTGCTAAATCTGTAATTGCATTATTAGACAGGCCCGATTGAACATTAAAATACTCGAATTTTAAATCTTGTTTACTATCAATCAAATAAGAATCTTGGGCATAGCAAAATAAGGAGAAGAGTATAAACAATATTATAAATGTACTCTTTTTTATGGTCATAAAATTCGTAGGGTTTGATGTGTGAAAATTAATAAAATAATAACAATTAATTGTTTTTAATTATCAAAAAAATAATTTTTACCATACCAGAATGGAGAATACTTAAGGTAATATATAAATCACTATATGTTGCTGTATTTAAAGTGGTTGAGGTTTTTTGTTAGGTGTCTTCGATACCTGGTTTGGGATATGTTGAAACTATTTTCCCTCCTTTTTTAATCAATATTACCTCTATTTTGAATTACATTTAAATTACTTTCGATAAACTAATAAGTGTTTTTTTAACATTTATAAAAACAAACCATAAATTAAACTTTGAATTTTATAGAACTAAGTAGTGTAAATATTTTTTAACTAAACCAGACTATCAAAAAAATGATGTACTTAAACTTTAAAATGTAACTTCCGTTATTCAGGTGTTTTCTATCAATTAAAGGTTAAAATTTAAAATGGATAAAACAAAGATTAAGTTTTAAAGTGTCATTTCAATTATAATAGTCATTTGTATAACTTCCTATTGGTATATCCTTGAAGTATGGTTTAGTTAAAAAATATTTACTCTAATTAGGAAATAAAGCAGTAAACCATTAGAATGAAAACATTTTTAAGCCTTTATGTAGCAGCTGTATTTTTATTTTTTTCATGCACTGAAAAATCAAGCACGCTAGAATCTAAAATAGATGATACACTAAAAATCGCAGCAACACAGTACCAGCATTTAATGAATAGTTTGACAAAGGGCCAATATCCTAGAACCTATTTTTCGGATCAAGATAAATTAGAAACTAGTGGTTCTGGTTGGTGGTGTAGTGGGTTTTATCCTGGATCTCTTATTTATCTAAACGAAGATTCTAAAAATCCAGCATTTCAAAAGGAGATTATACGTGTTTTAAACGATTTAAAGCGAGAACAATTTAATACAACAACCCACGATCTTGGTTTCATGATGTATTGTAGTTTTGGAAATGCTGAACGTTTAAATCCCTCTTTAGAATACGAAACTATTTTAATGAATAGTGCTAAATCCCTAGCATCTCGATTTGACGAAACGGTTGGTTGTATAAAGTCTTGGGATAGTCGTAATGATGATTTCCTCGTTATAATTGATAATATGATGAATCTGGAATTGTTGTTTTGGGCCTCTAAGCACAGCAACGATTCTACTTATTATGATATAGCCGTAACACACGCCAATACAACCATTAAAAACCACTTTAGGGACGACTACAGCTCGTATCATGTTGTGAATTACAATAAGAACGATGGATCGATTATAAAAAAGCACACAGCACAAGGGTTTTCAGATGAGTCGGCTTGGGCTAGAGGCCAGGCGTGGGGCTTATATGGTTTTACTGTAATGTATCGAGAAACTCAAGATGAGATATATTTAAACCAAGCTAAAGCGATTGCGGAATTTATCTTAAACCACCCTAATATGCCAAATGATATGGTTCCGTATTGGGATTTTAATGCACCAGATATTCCACATGCATTACGTGATTCTTCTGCAGGAGCTATCATGGCATCGGCTTTATTAGAGCTAAGGCAGTATGTAGATGGAGACTTGTCTAATACTTATGCCTCCGCGGCCAACGCGATGATTAGCACTTTAACATCGGATGAGTATTTAGCCAAATCAGGAACAAATGGTGGTTTTTTACTTAAACATGGGGTTGGACACATTCCTGCAAATAGTGAAGTAGATGTGCCTTTAACATATGGCGATTACTATTTAATTGAGGCCATGCTTAGATACAAATACAATAGAATTTAAAATACTATTTAATTAATAATAACAAGTAATATGTGAAAACAAAAATTAAAAATCTATGACATGAATTAAATTAAAAACAAACAAATTTAAGCAGGCCATATCAAACCACGGAAAGGCATGTTAAATAACCAAACAAAACTAAATTAATTATGACAAAACCAATTAAAATGAAAAAACACCTTTTTACAGGTTGTAACTTTGATTTTAAGTGTAGTACAATTGTGTTGTTGATATTTTGTATTACGTCTTATCAAGTTCAAGGAAAAAGCACTAATTTAAACAACAAAGACACTGAATTAGTCAACTTAAAACAAAAAGTTGAAATATCTGGAAAAGTAACAGATGGAGAAGGATTACCTTTACTGGGGGCAAATATTATTGAAAAAGGAACTACAAACGGTACACAAACTGATTTTGACGGTGCTTTTTCTCTAAATGTGTCTAGCGATAATGCGACTATTGTTGTTTCCTACACAGGGTTCAAAACACAAGAAATTGCTTTAAACGGAGAAACCTCAATTACGATAACCTTAGAGGAAGATACTGCAGTACTTGATGAAGTAATTGTTATTGGCTATGGCTCAATCAAGAAGAAGGATTTAACAGGAGCAGTTGTACAAGTTAAACCCGATAAAATAGCAAACGAAAATCCGCAAACAGTTCAAGATGTTTTGCGTGGTGTTCCAGGTTTAAAAGTGGGCTATTCAGCGGATGCTAAAGGTGGCGGATCTTTACAAATTCGTGGTCAAACGTCTGTATATACAGGTGGTGGACATAATTCACCACTCATCATTTTAGATGGCATGCAATTTTATGGCGAACTTTCAGAAATCAACCCAGATGATATTGAACAAATAGATGTTTTAAAAGATGCTTCGTCTACAGCAGTGTATGGATCTAAAGCTGCAGCAGGTGTACTTATTATTACGACCAAAAAAGGACGTCAAGGTAAACCTACAATTAATTTTAATTTTAACGCAGGTATTAATGTTAAAAGTGCATATCGTGATATTTATGATAAAGAAGGTTATATTAAGTATCGTGAAGATTGGGAAACAGCAAAAACATATGGCTTTAATGAAAATACGGGTCAATACGAGGCTTGGGTAGCAGATCGAGTTGGGCAAGTAGGGTATTTTTCTAGCCCTTTCGAGTTGGACCAATACGGTATTTCTCAGGATGATTGGTTGGCTTATCAATCAACCTCCGAAACCGATGGCAGAAGTTTAATAGAAGTTTGGGGTCGACGTTTAGGTTTAGAAGATGTTATATTAGATAATTTTATAGCAGGAAAATCGCACGACTGGAATGGCAGTACGTTTAGAACAGGTATCAATAAAGATTATAACCTTAGTGTTTCTGGTGCCGGGGAACAAGTAAATTATTATATGTCGTTAGGTTATTTGAGTACCGAAGGAGCTGTGCAAGGAAATGATTATTCGGCTATTCGTGCAAATATGAAAGTCAATGGTAAGGTTACCGATTGGCTTGAGGTTGGAGCAAACGTTAATTTTCAAGACCGAACCGATGGAGATATTCGGGTGGGTACAGGAACTAACTATTGGGATGCAAATATGTTAAGAAACAGTCCGTATTCCAATTTTAGAGACCAAGACGGTAATTATGAGCGTTTACCAATGGGACTAAATATTGGTGGTTATAATTATTACTATGACCGTCAATTCATGGATTTAGAGAAAGGTTTTACCGTACTGAATACTATTTTCAATGCAAAAGTTAAACTACCTTTTGGTATCACCTATTCGTTTAACGTTTCGCCACGATATCAATTTTTTTACGACCGATTTTTTCAATCTTCAGCACACGAGGGCTGGGATCCCGCTAATGTTGGTGTAGATAGAGGGCATGCTAAAAGTTTTGATTGGAACTTAAATAATAATTTAACATGGGACCATACATTTAATGACAAACACCATTTTATTGTAACCTTAGTACAAGAAGCTGAAGAGCGTCGTTATTGGTCTGATGATATTGATGCTCGTAATATTTTACCATCAGATGCCTTAGGTTTTCATAATACGTCTAATGCTACGCTTGATAATAGTGGTTTTTCAACCACGGATACACACCAAACAGCAGATGGATTAATGGCAAGACTATTTTATTCTTACGACCATAGGTATATGTTAACAGGAACTATACGTCGCGATGGGTATTCCGCATTTGGAGCGTCAAATCCATATGCAACATTCCCTTCTATAGCCTTAGGTTGGAATTTGTCCAATGAAAACTGGTTTAATTGGGATGCTATGAATACTGCTAAATTACGATTGTCTTGGGGGAAAAATGGTAATCGCTCCTTAGCAGATCCTTATGTCTCTTTAGCAAATTTAGGTTCTGGTACAGGTGCAACTATGGGATATGTTGATTCTTCAGGAGAAATTGTAGATGTTAAGTATTTGGCAATAGATCGTATGGCGAATCCTAACTTACAATGGGAGAAGACAACATCTACAAATATTGGTTTCGATTTTGGATTCTTAAATAATCGCATATCAGGTTCTATCGATGCTTATAATATGGTTACTAACGATATGATTATGGCACAGCGTTTACCAAGTTTTTCTGGTTTCGGTTCGATAACAACTAACTTAGGAGAAGTACAAAATAAAGGTTTTGAAATTGGTATAAATACCGTTAATATTCAAAATCCAAATTTTGAATGGCGTACTAATTTCGCGTTATCATACAACAAGAATACTATAAATGCTTTATACGGAAACCAGGAAAATATCCTAGATAGTGAAGGTAATGTTATTGGACAGCGGGAGGCAGACGATATAAGTAATGGTTGGTTTATAGGTAAGGCAATTTCTGAAATTTGGGATTATGAAGTTATAGGAATTTGGCAAAAAGATGAATGGCAAGAAGCAGAGCGTTATGGACAACGACCAGGAGATCCTAAAGTTGCAAACCATTACACAGCAGACGATGCAGCTGATGGTACGCCAGTTTATAACGATAATGATAAAGTGTTTTTAGGGAAACCGCACCACCTTTAAATTGGTCTCTCCGTAATGAGTTTACTTTTTTTAAAAATTGGGATTTCTCCATAAATATGTACTCGTATATGGGGCATAAATCTCTTAATGGGAACTACTTGAATAATTACAACGATGGAAGTTTATATACCTATAATTACAATCCTTTTAAAAACCCATATTGGACTATTGATAACCCAACTAACGATTGGGCACGCCTCGATGCTATAGCACCAGCTGGTGCTAGAGCAGCAAAGTTGTATAACCGTAATTTTATTCGTTTAGACAATATAGCTTTATCATATTCTCTTCCGCAGAATATTTTAGAACGTATGAATGTTAAGAATTTCAAGTTTATTATGTCTGTTCGTAATGTGGCAACATGGGCTGCAGATTGGGAATATTTTGGTGATCCAGAAACAGGAGGCCTTGCGACCCGTACATTTAACTTTGGATTTAATTTAACTCTTTAAAAAACAAAACGATGAAAAGATATTTAAAAAATAAAATAACGAAACTAGCACCTTTTTTTATTGGGCCTGCTTTGTTTATTTCTTGTTCGGAAGATTTTCTGGAACCAGACCCTCTTTCTTTTTACGAACCAGAAACTACGTTTTCTACCGAATCAGGATTAAAAGCAACTATAGCTATTGCAGATCGAGCTTTACGAGGATTTTGGATTCACTACAGTGGTGCATACAACAATGTGCCTATTAGTACAGAATATGTATTTTCAGATATGGCAAAATATGGTAAATCAGATGCAAGTAACACCATTGCAGATTATGCCAACACCATTATTCCAACGGGAACTTTTCAGGTAAACCCGAGCGATAATATCTATCTTGGATATTATTGGGAAGAAGGTTATAATGGTATTAAATATGCTAATACAGTATTGTCGTATATAGATGATGTAAAAGGGCTATCAGAAGATGTTAAAAACAAGTATAAGGGGCAAGCATTATTTCATAGAGCTTACAGATATCTTAACTTGGTATATCAATTTGGAGATGTACCTTTAATTACGAAAATTCTAGAAGTACCAAAGCAAAATTATTATTCTACTAAGAAATCGGCAATTATTGAAATGATAACTGCAGATATGGAAAAAGCTGTAGAATGGGTTCCTGAACAAGGACAGTTAGAATTTAAAGGATTAGTAAATAAAGCTGCTTGTAGACAACTATTAATAAAATGTTATTTAGCTTCAGGACGGTTTAGAGAAGCAGAGGACCAAGCGAATATATTAATAGATCAATCGGGGTATTCCTTAATGCGAAACCCATTTGGACAGTTTGATGAAGGTGGAAACCCACAGACATGGGAAATTACAAGAAATGTAATTTGGGATTTACATAGACCAGAAAATAAGGTGCTTTCGGAAAACACTGAAGCATTAATGATTATGCCTAACGATGGTGCGCAATCGTTTTTATACTTCATGTCTATGCGTATTTTTGGACCATTTTGGAATTCTGGAAATATTATAACACCTACTGATGGAAAACGAGGTGCTAATCGATTTGGCTTAAATAGTTCTAATTACGACCCAAACTTCGATTACGCAAGAGCATTTGGTCGTGGTATTGCTACCGTAAGTGCATCGTATTATTCGCAAAAACCAATGTGGGTTGTAAATGGAATAGAAGATACTCAAGATTTAAGGCATAATAACGAAGTTGGTAACTGGGTTAATATGGAAGACCTTAAATATAGCGACCCAAGTTCTGTAGACTATGGTAAAAACTTTAGAATGTATGATGACAATGGCGGACTAATCGTTAAAGACTCTATACGTGATTGGTTTGATTTTCCTTTGTATAAATTGTATCTGCATGATGTGGAAAGTGAAAACAACCAAGCTTCTAGTGATTTTAGAGGGGCAACAACTGGTAGTAAGGCACACTGGTATCTCTATCGTTTGGCAGAAACTTATTTATTGCGAGCAGAAGCACGTTTTTACCAAGGGAATATACCTGGTGCGACCCAAGATGTTAACACAATTAGAGTACGCGCAGGTGCTTCGCAAATGTATAGTGCAGTAACTATTGGAGATATTTGTGCAGAAAGAGGGAGAGAACTTTATTTAGAAGAATGGAGAAACGTCGAACTAACGCGTATTTCTCATTGTTTAGCAATAAGTGGTATGCCTGATGAATGGGGGAATACTTATGATGTTAATACTTGGGATAAACAGTCGGGAACCGACAATGTTGGTGGTAGTTATTGGTATCAGCGTATCGTACATTATACGCTTTATAACAAGCATCCAGAAGGTATTGTAATTCCTAATGGAACCAAATATTATACTATGGATAAGCGTAATGTATATTGGCCAGTTCCAAATAGTGCCATTACCGCAAATACCAAAGGACAATTGAGTCAGAATTATGGGTATGACGGTTACGATCCAAGCATAAAAATGTGGGACAACTGGCAAGATGCTGTAGCAGACGAAGACAATATAGATTAGTTTAAATAGTTTGTTTTAGTTTAAATTGTTTTTAGAGAAGAAGATGACATGTCTTCTTCTCTTTTTATAAAGAGGATGATGACTCACAATATATGGGGCTAATACTAAATAATGCATGATTTATTAGTTTATGAAAGAACAGGAAGGTCTAGATAAAATATTCTACGAGCATGCAAATGCCGATTTTAGAGGATTAGCCAACGCACCAAAACCATTATTTTTTAGCTCCAAAGATAGTGCCGGCATCGATGGCGATATCATTCTTATAGATATAATCAAGAAAATAATGAAAAACCAAACCTCTTTTAGACAAGGAGCCGAAGTGTTTTACCACAATGAACTGTGTTATTTTTTATTGTTAGAAAACGATATGGGTAATCCAGATTATCGTGTTCGTTACACAAATACTATGTCGCCTTTTAGGCCTCTAAATATTTCTGAAAAGAATTTAATTTTAGAGAAAATACCAGAACACGGCAATTATGGAACAGGGCATAATAGTGTAATTCAAACAACTGACTCAGATACAAGTAATATGGTGTATCATCGTTTTATACCTTCAAATAGAAGTGAATTGGAGCCTACGGCAGTTTATAACAGAGAATTTTGTATCGATAAATTAAAACTTAATACAGATGGTAGTATAAAGCCTTTGGTGCCAAAGGTTTCGAGAATTAATTAGAATTACAGTCAAACCTAAAGATCTTAAAAAAAAAATATCATTTTTTAAATACATATGAAACATAAAGAATTACGAAAGCTATTAATTATTACGGTTCTATTTTTGAATAGTTTAAATTTTTATGCTCAAAACAATAAATTACAAGAAGCTATACCGCAAGAGATAAGAGATTTCTTTGTTAGTTCTTTAATAAAAATAGGGGATCCCGTTCTAAGTGCATTAAGCAAAAATGAATTAAAAAAAACGATGCCTGTGGAAAGGTCTCCAGGAGCTTGGGACGACCGAACCCATGTAACTTATTTGGAAGCCTTTGGTAGGTTGTTGTCAGGAATGGCACCTTGGTTGGAATTAGGTCCAGACGACACTGCAGAAGGTAAATTAAGGGCAAGATACATAGAATTAGCTCGAAAGTGTATTCATAATGCAACCAATCCCCAGTCACCAGATTTTATGAACTTTACCAAAGATGGTCAGCCCCTAGTTGATGCTGCTTTTTTAGCACAAGGATTAATTAGAGCACCTAAACAATTATGGGAACCTTTGGATGAAACGACAAAAGCCAATGTTATTAATGCCTTAAAGTCTAGTAGAGTTATAAAACCGTATTATAGCAATTGGTTACTGTTTTCTGGTATGGTTGAAGCTGCATTAGTAAAGTTCGATGCAGGGCCAGATTACATGCGCTTAGATTATCCCTTAAATAAACATAAAGAATGGTATTTGGGAGACGGAATGTATGGCGATGGGCCAGATTTTCATTGGGATTACTACAATAGCTTTGTCATTCAACCCATGATATTAGATATATTAAAGGTACTTGTCGAAAAAGATGAGAGGATAAAGAGGGACTATTCTATAGCTTTAAAAAGAGCAAAACGTTATGCCGCTATTCAGGAACGATTAATTTCACCAGACGGTACTTACCCGCCAATAGGACGGTCGTTAGCATATCGGTTTGGAGCTTTCCAGGCATTATCTCAAATAGCCCTTTGGAAAGAACTACCCGAGGATGTAAAACCAGCGCAAGTAAGGTCTGCTTTATATGCTATGATTTATAATCAGATTAATGTAGAAGGGACCTTCGATGAAAACGGATGGTTACAAATAGGTTTGTATGGTCATCAACCAGATATAGGAGAAGGATATATCTCAACGGGGAGTTTGTATTTGTGCACTGAAGCCTTTTTGGTTTTAGGATTGTCTAAGGAAGACCCGTTTTGGAGTGACCCTTATGAACCTTGGACACAAAAGAAAATATGGTCAGGACAGGATATTAAAATTGATCATGCGATTAGAAATTAATTAAGATTAGTTCAGTTATAGAAATTGTTGTGCAACATTAGGTTACGATAAATTTTACATAATTGACACTCTAAGAAAAGTTTAACTATTATTACAAATGACTTTAGGCAGAAAAAGTTACATATTCACATTAGTTTGAGCAGTATATACTTCTGGATTAAATTCACAAACGGTAACGAGTCCAGATGAGAGACTTAAGCTTTTTTTTTGCTTGATGATGGTGTACCTTATTATTCGGTAACTTATAAAAATAAGGTTATACACAAAAGTTTCCCGCTTGGATTAATATCCAGTTTTGGAGACTTTGGCACATGGTTAAGAGTAGAGATTAAAATAAATCACAGGTTTTTAAATATAGAAATAAGATGAATCTTAAAACATTACAATCAAGGAAAAGAACAACTGTTAAAGGTAAGTTGATACTTTTTGTAATTTGTGCTGTAACCTTGCTCCAAGCCCAAAACAACAACATTAAGAATGATAGGTTTTGGGATACCAAAAATGGAAAACCCATATATAGTCAGGGAGGGGGTATATTCAAATTTCCGGATCCCAAAACAGGTATAAAAAAATACTTTTGGTATGGAGTGCATTATAAGCAAGCAGAATTATATAGGGAAGACCCTTCAATAACCCAAGCTAGAAATAACTTTGAGGGGGTAAGTTGTTACTCATCAAACGATTTAGTCAATTGGGAGTTTGAAGGCAACATTTTAACACCAGACGAGGTTTTTAAAGATTCAGGCGGTCGTAGATGGGGATGGCTTGGTCGTATGGGGGTTGCTTATGTGAAAGAAGCAGCGCAATACGTTTTGATTATTCAATATGGTGCTAAGGTACTTTTCGCCACGGCCGATTCGCCATTAGGGCCGTTCAGCAAAAGCCATGTTAAAAGTATGGAAGACTGGATTGGAACAACAAATACAGGTGACCAAACCGTATTTACAGACGAAGACACAGGTAAATCTTATTTGGTTTACAGTTATGGAAAAGGCCGTCATAAAATTTATATTTCCGAAATAGGTTTAAAAAATGATACCATTACTTTATTGAATTATAAACAAGTATTTAAAGGAGCAGGACGTGAAGGCAACTGTATGTTCAAATATAAAGGTAAATACTATTTAGCAGCATCGCAATTGTACGGTTGGGATGGCTCTAATGCATATTATCTTGTTTCAGATGATATTTTTGGGCCTTATCTGCCTGAAAACCACATGCAGTTATTTCCAGGAGCAGAAGATGATTATGCACATATTTCCCAAACTGGATTTTTTGTTACTGTCCGTGGAAGTAAACAAGAAACTGTTATCTTCTGTGGCGATCGCTGGGCCGATTTTGCTGGTAATGGTTTGGGATATAACCAGTGGTGCCCATTATCCTTCGATGGTTTTGTACCATACTTTAATTCACTTAACTCTTGGAACCTTAATGAAAAAACAGGCCAATGGGATGTGGCTCCTGATAATAACTGGATAAAGAATCCTTCATTTGAAGCAGACAGAAAGCAAATACCTAGCCACAATAAGCCTGTACAAACTAAACTTTTGGGCTGGGAAACTACTGTAATTAACGGAACAGAAATTTCTTTAGACTCACTTTCACCAATATTGAACCATGCAAATACAGAAGAAGAGCGTAAGGTGGTTATTGGAGAAAGGAGCCTTAATATGAGTGATAGCGTCAATTTTATCAGAAAAGTACATCAAAAAATAACCTCTTCCCCTTATGTGACCTTTGAGAATGACACCTATATATTAAGAGCGAAAATTAAAAACAGCGATAACTTTAATACTCTTAAAATGTATGCAAAATCAGGAGCTACACATTTTGAAGTAGTTGTAACAGACAAAAATGAAACGTGGACAACTATAAGCATAGCAAATATAGAGGTAAAAAACAATGAAGTGGAATTGGGGTTTCTTGCTGATGGAAAGGCCGGTGCATATTGCTTAGTTGATGATGTTTCTTTTGTTAAGTCAAAGTAAGCAATTTGGTTATTACAATGTAAAGGATAATGAAACGTTTATTATATGTTTAATAAAATGAAACAATGTGTTAGTATACTTTCTTTTGTCATGTTTTGTTCTTCTATTTGGTCACAGGGTTGGAAACCAGAATTTAAAGAGAACATTCCCTTAGATTCTATACGCTTAAGCGATCCAGCAATACTTGCCGACAAAAAAACATCAACGTATTACATGACCGGAACAGGAGGATTGCTCTGGAAGAGTAAAGACCTGGCAAAATGGACAGGCCCGTTTGTTGTTGCTAAGACAGATACTGAATCTTGGATGGGATCGCGACCTATGATATGGGCTGCCGAACTTCACCAATATAAGGATAGGTATTACTACTTTGCAACATTTACTAATAGAGAAGTAGTTATTGACACCATTAAAGGAAATGTGATTAACCGTCGAGCAAGCCATGTTTTAGTTAGTGAAAGCCCAGATGGGCCTTACGTTCCTATGGAAGATGAAATGTATTTACCTCCAGACTTAGCTACTTTAGATGGAACGTTTTGGATAGATACCGACGGTAAGCCTTACATGGTTTATTGTGAAGAATGGTTAATGAATTGGAACGGTACCATGGAAAAAATAGAATTAAAACCAGATTTGAGTGGTACTGAAGGTAAAAGAAAAGTTATGTTTTTTGCACACGATTCACCATGGAGTAAGGAGCAGGATCAATTCGGTCGTATTGTCCCCAACAAAGTAACAGATGGTCCTTATCTGTTTAATACACAAACTGGTAAATTAGGGATGATTTGGACAAGTTGGGTATTTAGCGATTATGTTCAAGGGGTAGCTTATTCAGAAAGTGGCACTTTGGATGGGCCTTGGATACAGGAAAAGAATCCCATAACACCACCAAATTTTGGTCATGGTATGCTATTTCGCTCTTTTGATGGGAATTTGTTAATGTCTGCCCATAGCCATAAAAGTGTAAATGGACGCTACATTCGAATTCCGCATTTATTCGAAGTGGATGACTCTGGTGACAAGATTGTAATTAAAGGGCTGTATCAGCCACGATAAATATATAACACCATAAAATGTAATCTTATGATAAAATATAAAATGAAAAAAGAGAGTATAGTAGGTCAATTATTAATCTTTCTAGCTATAATGCTAGTAAGTCCTTTAAATGGATTTGCAGCAGAGCTTTTAGAAATTCCGATTGGTTGGTCAGATGGATATGTATATGCCAATGGCGTTCGTTTACATTATTACCAGGCTGTGCCTGCTAAAGATAAACCAGTAATGGTTATGGTTCATGGAGTTACTGATAATGGACTTTGTTGGGCGACACTTGCATTAAAGATGCAAGCGGATTACAATATATATATGTTAGATACACGTGGTCATGGATTATCAGATCCATTTACCTGTAACGATGATGCCAATACACTAATAAAAGATGTGGTTGGTTTTGTAAAGGCCATGGAAATAGATAATCCTATCCTTATAGGGCATTCTATGGGAGCGGCAACTGTGATGCGTTTAGGGGCCGAATACCCTAATCTTGCTAAACAAATAATTATGTTAGACCCATTTCTTGCTCATCCAGGTACAAGAAGAAAAAGTGAATCTCGCTCGAAGCCCTTAAAGCAGACCGAAGATAAATCAGTTAAACTCTTGTCTTTTAGTATGTTTGGTGAACCCGAAATCCTTGTAAGGCAAAACAATTATACCTTTGAGGATTTGGTAGAAAAGGGGAAAAGAGAAAACCCAAAATGGCACATCATGGATGTGAAGTATTGGGCTTTATCTAAAAAACAATATCATGGGGCATATTCAACAGATGCATGGAGCGTTATGAGTGGAACGATGCAAATTGGTGATGCGCTTTCAAAAATACAAGTTCCTGCACTTGTACTAAAAGCTGACACATCTTCTGAAGGACGTAAAGCCAATAAGAAAGCTGTTCAGGGATTGAACCGTGTTTCACTTTTTCATATTGATGGAGCAGGTCATAATTTGCATCATGATGCTTTGGATCGAACCGTAGAGATTATAAATGAATTTTTGTCATCTTATACCAATTAAAAACCTGCTACATGAAAAAAAGTATAACATCGATAGTGTTTCTATTTGTCATTTCTAATTCAATTTTTGGTCAAGAAATTAAAAGAAAAGTAATAGACCTTGGGGGAAGTGGTCCTTATAAAGCCATAGCCGTGAGAGAAGAGACCTTGCCAGATTTTGTAGTCTATAGACCCGAAAAACTAAAAAAAGCAGTCAAGAAAGAGGGGCTATTGCCATTGATGGTGTTTGCCAATGGTGCCTGTGCGAATACATCCATCACGCATGAAAGGGTATTGTCTGAAATAGCTTCACATGGATATATCGTGGTAGCCATTGGTGCCTTGAAACTAGCCAATGATGAGAACTGGGAAAGCACAGAAGCCCATATGCTTATAGGGGCCATGGATTGGTTGGTTGCTCAAAATGCGAATCCAGGGAGTGATTATTGCCAGAGTTTAGACTTGAGCAAAATAGCAGCAGGAGGCCAGTCCTGTGGTGGGGCACAGGTAATGGCGGTGGCCAAAGACCCTCGAATTCAAACCTACATGATGTTCAACTCAGGTATGGGCGATATGATAATGGCTGGAGCCAGTACCAAATCCCTGGCTGATACACATGGTAGTGTGGTGTATATCGTAGGAGGAGAAGAGGATATTGCTACTAACAATGCCAAGTTGGACTATCAGCGAATCAATCATGTACCTGTGGCTTTTGCCAATATGCTAGATGGTAACCATGGTGGTACCTTCAACGAAAAATATGGAGGAGCCTTTGCCAGAATGGCCCTCAACTGGCTCGACTGGCAACTAAAAGGGCAAAAGGACAAGTCCGCCGTGTTTTTAGAACCAGACCTATCCGATTTTCCAAATTGGTTTATGAGAACTAAGAATTTTTAATAACTCAACCAAGAATTATGAAGGCCGAAGTACTATTATTATTTTTTATACTGAGCTTCTTCTCCTGTAGCTCTGAAGATCCTTCACTTGTAGAAGTGGATCAAGGCGTATTAAAAGGAGAAGTAGAAGGTGATTTGAGAGTTTTTAAAGGAATTCCTTTCGCTCAACCGCCCTTAGGGAATTTGCGTTGGAAGGTTCCTCAAGCCCCTGAAAAATGGAAAGGCGTGCGTGATGCGACTCAATTTGCTCCGTCACCATTTCAAAGAGGAAATCCTCCTGCTGGTAAAAGCGAGGACTGTTTATATTTAAATGTATGGACTCGTGCCAAGTCTGATCAGGATAAATTGCCCGTAATGGTTTGGATTTATGGAGGAGGTTTTGGTGCAGGGACTACAGCTGATCCTGTTTGCAGTGGTGTTGAACTAACTAAAGAGGGCGTTGTAGTGGTAGCCATTGCATATCGAGTAGGCATTCTCGGCTTTTTGGCACATCCTGAACTGAGTGCTGAATCAGAAAATAGCGTGTCCGGAAACTATGGGCTACTAGATCAAATAGCAGGGCTCCAATGGGTGCAAAAAAATATTGAGGCGTTTGGTGGTGATCCTAATAAGGTTACCATTTTTGGTGAATCTGCAGGCGGTATTTCTGTAAGCATGCTTTGTGCATCTCCTTTGGCAAAGGGATTGTTTCATGGAGCTATTTCGCAGAGTGGAGGCTCTTTTGGCCCGACTCGAGCTACGACCTATCCAGGAGAAAACATGAAAACGCTTGCAATGGCTCATTCAGACGGAATCACCTATGCAGAGCGATCTGGGCGGCATACTATAGCTGCGCTGCGTCAAATGCCTGTTGATAGTTTACCTGTTGGTAGAGGCTGGCCTATTGTGGATGGCTATGTCATTCCAGACATTCAGCATACACTATATGAAAAAGGTCAATACAACGATGTGCCTGTGATCATCGGATACAATTCGGATGAAGGCGCCAGTTTTACTTGGAGTCCAACTCCAGAAGATTTTGTCAATAGGGTTCATCGACGTTATGGACAATTTGCCGATACCTTATTAGGGGTATACCCCATTGGAGTGAATAAAATTACAAGGACTGCCCGGGATTTGAATCGCGATGCAGCCTTTGGTTGGCAAACCTGGGTTTGGGCAGAGCTGCAGTCTCAAACTGGCAAGTCGCCTGTCTACTATTATTATTTCGACCAGCATCCTGATTACCCTGAAGATTCTCCAAAATATGGTTATGGATCACCACATGGTCAGGAAGTTGCCTATGTTTTCGGCACATTGAATAAGATAAAAGAACTAAATGATTTTACCCACCTGGATAGTTCACTATCAGAAAAGATGATCCGCTATTGGACCAATTTTAGCAAGTATGGCAATCCCAATGGAGAAGGTTTGCCTCAGTGGTTGCCATACACCAATTCAAATCCAAAAGTGATGTATCTGGATTCAGACCCTAATATGGGTGCTGTGCCAGACGAAAAGGCGATAAAAGTGTTAAACAGTTATTTCAAATGGCGTATGATATCAGAGGGACAAAAGATGAATTAATTAAATGTATGATAATATGAATTCAATAGGATTGCTTCTGCTCTTGGTAGCTTCACTAATAACCTGTAATAAGCAGGTCGACAAAGAGGAGGGGACAACTAAGGATGAAAGCTTTACCTCGGCATACAAAACTATCAGGGTTACAAAGAACATCCCCTACAGAGTGGGGGATAGTGATGCTTGGAAGCTCGATTTAGCTATGCCAGCCAATTTTGACAGTGAATTACGACCAGCTTTAGTGATTATACATGGTGGCGGCTGGCGTTTCGGATCTAAGTCAGATGATGTTTATCAAAAGATGATGGTTACCTATGCGCAGAAAGGTTACGTCACAATCAATGTGGACTATAGATTAACAAGTGAAGCAGAGTTTCCAGCTTGTATAAAAGACGTGAAATGCGCCGTGCGTTGGTTGCGTACTCATGCTGAAGAGTTAAATGTCGATCCGAATAGAATAGGAAGCTATAGCCATTCTGCAGGAGCGCATTTGTCTATAATGCTAGCCATGGTACCAGATACAGCCAATTTGGAAGGCGATGGCGGCTGGGATGAATATTCCAGTAGGGTGCAAGTTGCAGGAGCGGGTTCACCACCTACAGAGCTGGGGCGTGACATGCCGATGGCTATAAAAAAGTGGTGGTCCATAGGATACATTGCAGCAGATCATGTTCCGATGTTTCTCATTCAGGGTTCAGAAGATAAAATCGTCCTTCCCACACGTACCCAGGATTTTGTAGATAAAATGAAGGCGGCAGGCAATCCAAATTTAGAATATCTGGAAATGGAAGGAGACCATGGTATAGCTTACAATGGACAGCTGAAAGATACTGACCCTGCGTTGGAAAAATTCTTTGACAAATACTTACACCCTCAACAAAATTCTAAAAATAATAAATAAATGAAAGGTTTTTATACACTTACTGTTTTGTTTCTATCTGTTGGCATGATTGCATTTTCGCAGGATTTCGGACGAAAGGAAAAAATTAACAACGACTGGTATTTCAATTTGGGAGATTTACAATATGGAGGAAGAGAGTTGATGGATTGTAGTAAATGGGACGTTGTAGATGTTCCACATGACTGGACTGTAAAACAAAATGCAAGCACAGAGCTGGCAAGTTGTACAGGTTATTTACCTGGAGGTATAGCATGGTATAGAAAAGATCTTACCATTCCTGCCGTTGAGAAGGGTAATAAAGTATTTATTTATTTTGAAGGAGTGTATAACAATAGTGAAGTTTTTATAAACGGAAAATGGGTTGGTAAACGTCCCAACGGTTATATTTCTTTTATGTACGATTTAACGCCGTATATTAAATGGGGTGAAAAAAACTCAATTGCTGTTCGAGTAGACCATAGTGATGACGCCGATTCACGTTGGTATACAGGATCTGGGATATACCGCGATGTATACATGGTGTATGCTAACCCTATACACATTAATTTATGGGGAGTCGCCTATCAATCAAAAGTACAAGATAATACCGCTATTGTAACAGTAACTACAACCATTAAAAACACAGAAGAATCATCAAATATTAGAGTTGTTAATGAACTATTAGATGTTCAGGGAGAAATGGTAGCCTCCTCTTCAAAATCAGATATTGCTCATACTAATAGTACAACAGATTTTAGTCAAGAGCTCAAATTGAAATCACCCAACCTTTGGGGTATTGAATCTCCCTATTTGTATACGCTGAAAACTAAAGTCTTTAAAAGTGGTAATCTTATTGATGAGAGTAGTTATAAAGCAGGTATCAGAAGTATTTCTTTTAATCCAAATTCAGGATTTTCACTGAATGGAGTTAACACTAAAATTAAAGGGGTTTGTTTACATCATGATGCAGGGGTTTTAGGTGCTGCGGCAACTAAATCAGTTTGGCGCACTCGATTGGAAAAACTAAAGAGATTAGGGGTAAATGGCATTAGAATGAGCCATAACCCACAGGCGACTTATTTATATGAATTATGTGATGAAATGGGCTTTGTGGTAATGGACGAAGCGTTCGACGAATGGGAATACCCTAAAAACAAATGGATTGAAGGTTGGAATAAGGGAACTCCCGGACATCAGGGAACTTCACAATATTTTAGGGAGTGGAGTCAAAAGGATGTTATGGATATTGTGAGGCGGGACCGGAAACATCCCTCTATTATCATGTGGAGTATTGGAAATGAAGTGGATTATCCTAATGACCCCTATACCCATCCCATTCTTGCAGATGAAGGTATTGGACAACAGTATATTAGGAAATACCTTGAAAATCATCCACGAGCAGAGCGGTTGGGCGATGTCGCTAAAGAATTGGTTGCAGCTGTTAAAGAAGCAGATACATCCAGACCAGTTACTGCAGCTTTAGCAGGAGCTGTAATGTCTAACTATACAGAGTACCCTTTTGTGTTGGATATAGTGGGGTATAATTATACCGAAAATAAATATGATACTGATCATAAAATATATCCAGAACGGATACTCTATGGAAGTGAAAACAGACATGATATTGATGCCTGGTATGCAGTGAAGAATAGTGATTTTATTTTTGCACAATTTCTCTGGACAGGCGTGGATTATTTGGGAGAAGCACATGTCTGGCCTTCGCGAGGATTTAATTCGGGATTATTGGATCTTGCGGGGAATATAAAACCTCGCGGTTATTTTCGCCAATCTTTATGGAGTGATGAACCCATGGCCTATTTAGGGACGTATGAAAAAGTTGAAGATAATAGATCGCGTTGGGGAAATAGATTGTCAACAGATGCACCACCTGTTTGGAATTATGAAAATAATACAACTGTGAAGGTAGTTTGTTATACCAATTGCGAAGAAGCGGAGCTTTCTCTTAATGGAAAAATAATTGGGGAGCGTAAGCCTTATGATTCGAAGACTGGAATTATTGACTGGGATGTTAATTATCAGCCAGGACAATTAAAAGTAATAGCCTATAAAAAAGGAAAAGAAGTTGTTACCAATACAGTAATTACGAATACCATGTCGGCAAGTCTTGAAGCAGATGTTCTCGAGTCTAAAGATGGTGAGTTATTGCGTCAAATTAATATTAAAGTACTAGATACCAATGGAAATTATTCTGTTATGGCAGATACAGAAATAAGCTGCAAAGTATCTGGTGGATCGTTATTAGGGATGGAAAACGCTTCAGGAAACGTTGCTGAAAATTATCTTGATAATAAGCATCGTTGTATTGATGGACGCCTATTAATCTACGTGAAAAAAGATGCTGAAGACACCCTTACAACCGTTCAATTATCGGCGCCACTTATGGAAACTGTGGTATTAGAGATCGATTAGTAGTGGTTTAATAAAAACGATGGATTCTTAAATTTAATGTGAAATAAAAAAAATGAGGAACTAATGAAAAATTGTACAATTAAAAAATTGATTTATATAATTTTAGGACTATGTATGGTAAGTACAATTGGGGCTCAAAGTTCTTGGAAGCCTGATGACTCAAAGGGTTATGTGGCTCATGACCCTGTGATGATAAAGCAAGATAGCATCTATTTCCTATTTACTACTGGTGGAGGAATGGCTAAAAGTAGCGACCTTAAGACTTGGGATAGATTAAAGCCTGTTCCTAGTAAACTAGAATGGGTTACCGAGGATATTATCCCTGGTTATAGAGATGGATATTGGGCACCTGATATTCAATATTTAGATGGGACCTATTATCTCTATTATTCACCTTCAGCGTTTGCTAAAAACACTTCGGCGATAGGCGTCATGACCAACAAGACATTGGATCAAAAAAGTCCGGATTATGAATGGATAGATCATGGCATGATCCTCCAGTCTATACCTGGTCGTGATTTTTGGAACGCCATAGATGCTAATGTTTATTTCGATAGAAAATGGGGTGGTGAAGCGACAGGTTGGTTGTCCTTTGGCTCTTTTTGGGGTGGCCTTAAACTGGTAAAGCTGGACTCAAGCATGAAGGCACTGGCTGAGCCACAAGAATGGTACACCATCGCTAAACAAGAACGCACTTTTGGAATGCCTGATACTGACCCGGGAGATGGTACCATAGAAGCTCCATTTATTTACAAAAGACACCAGTATTATTATCTGTTTGTATCAACAGATTACTGCTGTCGTGGTTTAGATAGTACTTACAAAGTTTTAGTAGGACGTTCTCGTGATATAAGAGGCCCTTATTTTGACAAAGAAGGTAAGCCCTTATATGCAGGAGGAGGAACCTTTGTAGTTGGGGAAACAGAAGAATTTGCCGGAATAGGACATTGTGCAGTTTATGATTTTGATGGACAAACTTATTTCGTAGCTCACGGCTATGACAAAGATGATAAAGGACATTCTAAACTGGTAATCAAGACCATTGAATGGGACAGGACAGATTGGCCAAAAGTTCAATTATAATCATGAAGAAGTTTAGTATCTCAACTAAATATTTAATCGATTTCAATTTGGTAGTGGGTTTGTTTGGTAGCTCATGTGGAAGTGAAAAGAAGAGTGAAGAATCACAGAGTCGTATTTCTAAGCCTGGCGCATATGCGGGTTATAGTGAGGTAGTTTATGCCGCTGATTACCACATCAGTTCGCAGTATATCGAAATGCGAGATGGCGTAAAGCTGGCAGTAGATATTTACCGTCACAAGGACAAAAGTACGGGAGCGGTCACCGAAAAACCACTACTGGTTCTATGGATGCATACACCCTACAACCGCCTCTACAATGGGTACAACTCAGAGAAGTTGACGGTCAATTGTTATGCAGGAACGGTAAGTGAATTGATTAAATATGGTTATGTAGTAGCTACGGTGGATTTTCGGGGTTTAGATGCTTCTTATGGGCACAATGAAGCATTTAACCGTGGCGAATGGGGCGAGCCTGCTGCTTATGATGCTTATGATGTTACGGAGTGGTTGGCCTTACAGCCTTGGAGCTATGGCAATATTGGTATGTGGGGATGCTCGGCTACAGGAGATAGTCAGATGCAAGTGCCTACTACCGCTCCGCCACATCTCAAAGCCATGTTTCCAATGAGTTTTGATTTCGACACTTATGCATTTCGAGTACCAAGAGGGATCGGTAACCTGAGTCGCTGGCCGAATCCTGACGATGGATTAACCCATCAGCAAAGAAGGGATAATTGGGCAGCCACCGTAGATGGCGATGAGGATAGCACCCTTTTAAAGGAAGCCATTAAGGAGCATAAAGGAACGGCCGAAAGTGCAGGTTACATTCCATTTTGTGATGGCTACTCTAATGAGTTAACAAATGATGTGTTCAAGCAATGGTGGGTTAAAAGTAGTCCTTCCACTTATCTTGATGAAATCAATCAATCAGGCGTAGGGATGTATATGGCGGTCAACTGGGACGAAGGATATACCAAACACGGCGCTTATTTTGCTTTCAATAATATTACTACTCCATCTAAAATCATTATGGGCCTTGGTGGGCATTGTGATTGGTTGGTGGCAGAAGAGTTAACCGGATTTGATATCGTTACAGAAGAGCTACGCTTTTTTGACTATTGGCTCAAAGGTATTGATAATGGCATCATGGAAGAAAACCCAGTATATTACTATACATACAACGCACCTCGGAAGAAAGAATGGCAGTTATCAAAGACATGGCCATTAGTTGAAATGCTGCGAGTAAAATATTATCTTGGAAAGGGAGCTTTATGCAAAACGCATCCAGTTGACGAAGGGTTGAATGTGAAGAAAGTATCCTACGATTTTAGTACAGGTGCTGATGGTGCAGGGGAGCTGATTTATGAAACTGCTCCTTCGGAGAAGGATATTCAATTAACTGGTCACCCGGAGATCAAGCTCTGGGTTTCTTTTTCTGCGACGGATGGAGATTTTGTAGCTACAATTCAAGATGTGGCACCTGATTGTAGGGTATCATCCTATTATACTCAGGGGCAGCTTCGAGCCTCTATACGAAAGCAATCAGAGCTACCTTATAACAATCTTGATTTGCCATGGCATAGTGGGTTAGAATCAGATGTAGAGCATTTAGTGCATGGAAAACCTACTTTGTTAGAGTTTCCTATACTGTCTATTTCCATGATATTTAAGGTTCGTCATAAGATTCAGTTGGTCATCAGTTTTGCAGGTCGTGGAACACCGAAAGTAGAACCAGCTCCAGAAGTGAGTATTTATCGTGATTCCGATAAACCATCTTACTTGGTCCTTCCAATTATCGAATGAAATTATAGAAATTGAATATTAAAAAATATGAATAGAATAAAAATAACCCTAGCAGCAGCCTTATTCACATCAGTGCTTTTTTTTAATCCAGTTGTGGCGCAGGAAACCGAAATCATTAATTTGAAGGATGGCTGGAAATTCCATAAAGGAGAAGTCGAAGCTGCCTATCAACCCGGTTTCAATGATGCCAAATGGCAATCGGTAGTTGTACCCCACGATTGGGCGATATACGGGCCTTTTGACAAGGAAGTAGATAAGCAAGTCATCAGGATTGTTCAAAATAATGAAAAGATCGCCTCTGAGAAAACGGGAAGGACCGGGGCATTACCTTTCTTGGGTGTCGCGTGGTACAGAATTCAATCAACCTAAAAGAACTTGATGATGCTAAGCAAGTCTTATTAACATTCGATGGAGCCATGAGTAATGCCAGAGTCTATGTTAATGGCCAGTTGGTAGGTACACATGCTTATGGCTACAGCTATTTTTACTTCGATATTACCGACAGACTTAAGAAGGGAAAAAATGTGATTGCGGTTCGGTTGGAAAACCAGCCTTTCTCATCTCGTTGGTATCCCGGGGCAGGTCTCTATCGCAAAGTGCAAGTGTTAATCAAGGATGAGGTAAGTTTTGAGCAATGGGGGCACTTCGTCACTACCCCTTATGTTACCGATACTTTGGCTAGGGTCAATATCAAGTCGAAAGTAAAAGGTAAGAACCTACGGGTTGAAACCGAGATTAAAAATGTCGATGGTAAGGTGATAGCCACTCATGCTACTTCCAGCCAGTTTGGCGACGAATTTGTTCAGAATCTGGTAGTAGTTAACCCTAATCTCTGGGGGATCGATAATCCCTATTTATACACAGCAGAGATAAAACTATTTCAAGGGGGTGTTTTAAAGCAGGTCGAGAATGTTCGTTTCGGCATCCGAAAAATTGAGTATAACCGAGACCATGGTTTCGTTCTCAATGGCCAGCCGACCAAGTTTAAAGGTGTGTGCTTGCATCATGATCTGGGACCAATAGGTACGGCTGTTAATAAAGCGGCACTTAAGCGCCAACTTACTATTCTGAAGGATATGGGGTGTAATGCCATTCGGTCAGCTCATAATATGCCATCTTTGGAACAACTCGAACTATGCGATGAAATGGGCTTTTTGTTTTTGGCAGAAAGCTTTGACGAATGGAAAAAACCTAAAGTTAAAAATGGGTATAACCTGTATTTTGATGAATGGGCTGAAAAAGATATCGTTAATCTAGTTCATGCTACAAGAAATCATCCCAGTATTGTTATGTGGAGTGCCGGTAATGAAGTACCTGATCAACATGGTTCGGAAGGAGTGAAACGAGCGAAATGGATTCAGGATATATTTCATAGAGAAGACCCAACTAGACCTGTTACAGTCGGAATGGATCAAGTCAAGGCTGTAATGGCATCTGGCTTTGGAGTATTACTAGATGTACCAGGTTTAAATTATCGAGTTCATCTTTATGAGGAAGCTTTTGAGAAGTTCCCTCAGGGTTTTATTTTAGGTTCGGAAACAGCTTCAACAGTAAGTTCGAGGGGCATATATAAATTTCCAGTAGAACCAGGGGTAAACAAGAAATATGACGATGGACATAGCTCATCGTATGATTTAGAATATTGTAGCTGGTCCAACTTACCTGAAGATGATTTTGCGATGCAGGATGATAAGCCTTGGGTATTGGGTGAGTTTGTCTGGACAGGATTTGATTATCTTGGAGAACCTACACCATATGATGGGTTTTGGCCATCCCGTAGTTCTTATTTTGGAATTAATGACTTGGCGGGTTTGCCAAAAGACCGATATTATCTATATCGGAGCAGATGGAATACTAAAGATGAAACTTTGCATATCCTTCCACATTGGAACTGGAAGGGCAGAGAAGGTGAGACTACTCCTGTCTTTGTCTATACTAGCTATAACAGTGCAGAGCTATTTATTAATGGTAAAAGCCAGGGATTACGTATAAAGAATAACAGTACTAAGCTTGACCGCTATCGCCTACGCTGGATGGATGTAAAATATGAACCTGGAACTGTTCGAGTAGTGGCTTATGATGATGAAGGCAAAGCTGTTAGTGATAAGGAAATACACACCGCAAGTGCACCGCATCATATTGAATTAAGTGCTGATAGAACAATCCTAAGTGCGAATGGCGAAGACCTAAGTTTTGTAACTGCCACTATCGTAGATAAGGATGGTTATCCATGTCCCACAGCTAATAATCAATTGAAATTCAAAGTGAGTGGAAAGGGTAGTTTTAGAGCAGTTTGTAATGGAGACCCGACTTCTTTGGAGATATTCCATAAGCCAACAATGAAGGCTTTTAACGGAAAATTGGTAATTCTGGTTCAATCAGGCACCGAATCAGGAGCAGTCAAGTTATCAGTATCTGGAAAAGGACTCATAAAAGGTCAGTTGGAATTAAAAGTTAAATAATAATTATTATGAATGTATTCTTGAAACTATTTAAAAATTTAATCCTCACAAATGGCTTAAAAGGATTTTTATGCTCATTATTAGGGGTAGCCACGCTTATAACCACAAGTTGTAAGCCTAAAGAGCCTTCACAAAGTATTGGGGCCGATATTTCTTTTATACCGCAGATGGAATCACGTGGCACTACCTTTTATAATGTTAAAGGTGAAGAAGCGGATATTTTTGACATTCTTAAAGACCACCATTTTGACAACATTCGTTTAAGAATATTTGTTGATCCTACTGCCGAAAACGGGTATTCTAAGGACGGTTTTTGTGATTTAGACAATACCTTGACTATGGCTAAGCGTATCAAATCTGCAGGTATGAAATTTACGTTAGACTTTCATTACAGCGATACCTGGGCAGATCCAGACAAGCAATTCAAGCCAACTGCATGGAAAGGGTTGAAAGGAAAGGATTTAGAGAATAAGTTGTACGAATACACCAAGGAAGTACTTACCACAATGAAGAAAGAAGGCGTGGCTCCGGAAATTGTACAGGTAGGCAATGAAATCAGTCATGGAATGGTTTGGCCGGATGGTAGGGTGTTAGACAATGCGAAAGAGGAGAATTGGGTCGCTTTGATGGGCTTGTACAAAGCCGGTCAAAAAGCGGTGAGACAAGTGTTGCCTGATAGCAAGCTGATGGTTCACTTGGCGTTAGGAGGACAAAATACTTTGTGTCGTGAGTTTTTAGATAAAATGAATAAATATGGTGCCGAGTTCGATATCATCGGCTTGTCCTACTATGAGCGTTGGCACGAAACCTATAACGATTTGAAAGCCAATTTGTACGACCTGAGTAACCGTTATAATAAGCCCGTATGTGTCAATGAGTATGGTGCAGGGGAAGAAAATATAAAAATTATCAATGATATTGTGCGATCCGTTCCTAATGGATTAGGGTACGGTTCTATGGCTTGGGAGCCTACCCGTGCCATGTTTGACAGAGAAGGAAAACCTAAGAAAGCTATATTTGCGCTCTACGATGAGGTCTACGAGCAGAATCTAAAACCAGGCCAACAGTCTAAGGTGGCGCCTCCTTTTGAAAGAAAGGTGAATATTAATAGACCTGTAATAGGTGCTGATATTTCCTTTGTACCTCAATCAGAAGATCGTGGAGCAAAATATTCGGATCAGGGAAAGGAAAAAGATATTCTGGAAATATTGAAAGATCATCAGTTCAACTGGATTAGACTCAGGCTATTCGTGGATCCGGATGCAGAAAATGGGTATTCCAGAGGAGGGAAAGGTTATTGCGGATTAGAAAAGACCCTGGAAATGGCCAAACGAGTAAAAGCAGCAGGGATGAATTTTCTGCTTGATTTCCACTATTCTGATACTTGGGCTGATCCAGGTAAGCAATTCACGCCATCGGTCTGGAAGGATTTGCATGGCTCTGCCATGGAGGGTAGAGTATATAGCTATACCAATGAAACCATCAAGCGTTTTATCAACGAAGGGGTGCGTCCAAATATGGTTCAGGTAGGGAATGAAATTAACAATGGCATGATTTGGCCTCAAGGTATACTTCCTGAAGGCAGGAAGAAAGTAGATTCAGATGAAGAAATGGAAAGCTTTAGCGTGCTCTTGCGCTGCGCGAGTGCGGCAGTAAGGGCAGCAGATCCAGATATCACCATTATGGTACACATCGCTTGTGGGGGACAGAATGCTGAGTCAGTGGCTTTTTTCGATAAGATTATAAGTCGAGATGTGAAATTTGATGTAATTGGACAATCTTACTATCCTGAATATCACGGAACATTGAAAGATCTCGAATTTAACCTTAATGATCTGGTAACGCGATACCAGAAACCCATTTTCGTTGTGGAGTATCACCATAATAGAAAAGAAGTTAACGATATTGTCCACAGCATCCCTAACGGTATGGGGCTTGGAACATTTATATGGGAGCCTACCTCTACGCGGTGGGGAGGCCTCTTCGACGAGAACGGAGCTACCAATGAAAACATTGACATTTATCCGGAGTTGTATTCAGCGTACACTAAATAAATCCAGTTAAGTTGCAAATTACAATGCAATTCCATCCTTTATAAGATGCAAAATATTGGAAAAAAAGACTTGAAAAATGAAGATTTAAAAGTATAAGGCTACAATAAGTCTAAAATTTCAAGTCTTTCTTTTGCTAGATTATATCTTGCTTGCACATTATCAATTTGCTGCTGAGTTAATTTTATGCCATAGGTACGAAGTCCTCCGGCTATATCATTATGATGTATACCCATAGCAAGTTTAAGATATTCCATAAGTAGCGGCTGAGCATCCAGATACGATAAGGAATTTAAAGCCTGAGAAATTTTGTTTGCCTCAGCCCATTCTCCTTTTAAAACATGCTCTTGCATAGTAATACTCGCTTTTGGGAAGATAACACCCACACCTGTAATTCCGCCACTTGCTCCAGCAAGTCCTGCGTGTACAGTTACTGAGTCAACCCCTGCCAAAACTTTTAAATCTTTGTTCTCTAACATCAAAGTTTCAATAATTGAAACATCTATGGTCGATATTTTAAGAGCAGTTACATGAGGTAGGACAGAAATTCTTTGAAGAAGATTAGTTGATATTGCATGATATCCAGCGGCATCAGGATTGTTATAAGGCATAATTGTTATACCTGCATTTCTTGCAGTTAATTCCGCAAGTTCATAGTAATCATACATTTCATCATCCGATGGAAACGCCTTAGTTTTTGGTGGCATAACCATAACTGTATCCACTCCAACGGTTGCAAGACCTTCAACGATTTTAGCCAGCTCTTCCTTAGTTTCTGCTGCTGCTCCACTAATCAACGGTACATGGTATTGTTTAGCAACGTTAGAAAGGGCTTTAAGTAAATTAAGGCGCTCCTCAGTACTTAGGTAGCTATTCTCTCCCAAAGTTCCGGAGCCGACAAGTCCACCCATTCTGCTTCCTCCCTTTCCGTGAATTTTTAAAACATCTGCGGCGTATTTTTGTGTTGTATCTAGGTCAATTTCAAGGGCGCCTGATTTCGACTCTTTCAACCATGTAAATACAGCTGGCATAACACTATGCCTCCAATCTGAACTATTTATTTCTTTCATATTTCTTATTATCTTAAATTAACCTACAGTTAGCAGTTTTCAATTGATGTCTTAGGCAAAAGTATAAAGTAAAACCTCATCAAATGAACTATTGTTACCACAAAGAGATATTATATTACCCTATTTTATGTGTTTTATTAAAAGAACAAGGTAGTTTTAAGTCTATAAGTGTGTTAAAACAAATGGGAGTTAATTTAGGTTATAGGAATTAATTAAACAGAGCACTTCAGAGGGCAAGTACTTTTTACTTATAATAATTTATGCATAATATATTTATGTAAAACTTATTAGTTTTTGTTTGCCTAATTTTAATTTTGACATAAAGTTGGGTGACTAATCTATTAAAACCTTTGTAATCTAAAATGCGATGGTGTTACACCTTTAATTTCTTTAAACTTTCTATTAAAATTAGCTGTATTCTGAAAACCACAAAGTTCCGATATTGAAGAAATAGAATAATCGGGATTGTTGTGAATAAGTTTACAGGCATTTTCAATTCTAATTTCAATTAAAAACTGAAAGAATGTTTTATTGGTTCGTTTTTTAAAATACCTGCAAAATGCGTTTTTACTCATATTGGCCACTTCCGATATTTTTTCCAATGTGATAGGTTCCATATAATTTTCCATGGCATAATTAAAAACATCATTCATACGCTTGCCTTCGTCGTCGGTATACTTCTTTTTATATACAAATGATGATATAGGAGTTTTTTCGGCCTTCGTAATATGGTCTATAATTCTTAAAAGACTGCTAATACGCTGAACTTTATTTTGATTTTTTAATTTTAAAAAGAGCTTAATGAGTTTATTCTTTCTGGTTAATATTTTCATTCCGTATTCAGCATCCTTAAAAAAATCATTGATAATTTCCATATCGGGCAAATCGAAGAAATGTTTTCCAAAACAGTTTCTATCAAAAAATAACGTGTAAACTACTGTCTGTTCTGAAAAATTCAAATCTGTTCTAAATACATGCGGAACATCACTGCCTAATACCAGAATGTCATTTGGAGAAAACTCATTAATTGTATCTCCTACTATAAGTGTTCCAGCACCCTTTTCTACATAGCTAATTTGTATCTCGCTATGTTGATGTAATTGGTCGTAGAGTACTCTTAATCTGTCCTCTTGGTATACCAAAGCTTCGTTTTCTGGTTTCGGAATTTTAAAAGGAAGCACTTTCATATCATCATTAATTTTGCTAATATTACTAAAAAATAAAACATAAACCTATATATAGGGTAATATAGTATTATTATGAGTTAATAATCACTACTGTGGTCATGTGAACAAAGTCTATTTTTGTTTTTGTTTAATCATATAATATGATTAAATGGTAGGGCAAAATACTAGTAGTAGCTAACAAGTAAACAATTCAAAATATACTTTTAAGAACTTGAATTTAGTGCGCAATTGGCACATAATATAATAGTTTTAGGAGTGCTACTGGTGTTGGAACAGGATATTTAAGGTTGCCAATTTTACCATTGCAAGGAGTGGTAATAGTACACATTTTAAATGACATTTAATCAACAATGAAATCCAGATCTACATTACCAGATAATAAAAATATTTACGCATAAATACATGATTACAGGCAAAAATTATATTGGAAATAAACTTAGTGCTAAAGGAACAATTAGTCATAAAACGATTAATCCTAAGCTAAACCTTCAAAATGAAATTGCTTTTACAGAAGCGATTTCAGAGGAAATTGAAGACGCAGTGGAATTAGCTTCTCAGGCATTTAAGTCGTATAGAAAAGTGCCAGGAACAGATAAAGCCAGATTTTTAAATGCTATTGCAGACGAAATTTTAGCTTTAGATCAGCACTTAATCGATGCCTACATTACGGAATCTGGATTACCTGAGGGAAGAGCCATTGGCGAGCGAGGCAGAACTATTATGCAGTTAAGGTCGTTTGCCGAATTAGTGTCTAACGAAGATTGGAAAGGTAACAAGATTGATCTAGCCATTCCCGACAGACAACCACTTCCTAAAGAAGACCTAAGAAAAACAGTAATTCCTATCGGTCCTGTTGTGGTTTTTGGAGCAAGTAATTTCCCTTTTGCTTTCTCAGCAGCAGGAGGCGATACAGCCAGTGCTCTGGCAGCTGGGTGTCCCGTAATAGTTAAAGCTCATGAAATGCATTCAGGGACTTCAGAACTTGTGGCTTCGGCAATTATTAAGGCTGCTGAAAAAACAGGAATGCCTAATGGAGTATTCTCACATTTATCGGGGAGAGGGCCTGTTGTAGGTGCCGCTTTAGTAAAACATGCTAAAATTAAAGGAGTGGGTTTTACTGGTAGTATTGGTGCTGGTCGGGCTATATTTGATATGGCTTCAGGACGTGAAGAGCCCATTCCTGTTTATGCCGAAATGGGAAGTATTAACCCTGTGGTTATTACTCCTAAAGCCATCGCCACAAGAGGAGAGTCTATTGCAAGCACGTATGCTAATTCCATTACCTTAGGAACAGGACAGTTTTGTACAAATCCAGGTCTTATTTTAACCGTTGAAGACGAGAATACACATACTTTTATTAAAGATTTAGCTGAAAAAACTACCGCTATAGATGCACAGTGTATGCTTCATCCAAATATAAAAGCCGGTTACGATAAGAATGGAACCATTGTGACTTCGCAGCCAGGAGTTGCTACCGTAAGCAAGCTTGAAACAGCTATCGCCGAAAATTATGCAGCATCGCAGGTAGCAACGGTTTCAGGAGCCGATTTTTTAGCTAATCCAAAAATTCATCAGGAAGTGTTTGGCCCGTTTTCTTTGGTGGTTAAAAGTAAAGATGAAGCAGAACTCATAGAAATTATTGAAGCTTTAGAAGGACAGTTAACGGGAACGATAATTGCTGAAGAAGATGAAATCTCAAATTTAGAAAATATAGTTGATGCTATGGTGAATCGTGTTGGCCGCATTATTTTTAATGGCGTGCCTACAGGTGTGGAGGTTTGTCCTTCAATGCAACACGGCGGACCGTATCCAGCATCATCCGATGCTAAATATACCTCGGTAGGAACCGATGCGATTAAACGGTGGGTAAGACCTATTAGTTATCAATCTTTTCCAAAGGAATTACTTCCAAAAAGCTTACAAAAAAATAAATAATATTCATTTTTTAGAATACTCAAATAATACATGGCGAGAAAAACGTTTTTCTGTGTAGATGCTCATACCTGCGGAAACCCTGTTCGAGTGGTTGCTGGTGGAGGTCCAAACCTTATAGGAAATACCATGAGCGATAAGCGTCAGCATTTTCTTAAGGAATACGATTGGATTCGTAAAGGCTTAATGTTCGAGCCAAGAGGACATGATATGATGAGCGGTAGTATTTTATACCCCCCTGCAAACCCTGAAAACGATTTTGGAATTCTTTTTATTGAAACATCAGGATGTTTGCCTATGTGTGGTCACGGTACCATAGGTACTATTACTATTGCCATAGAAGAAGGTTTAATTACGCCCAAAATACCGGGGAAAATTAAAATGGAAGCGCCTGCCGGACTGGTTGAAATAGAATACCAACAATCCGGAAAAAAAGTAGATTGGGTAAAACTTGTTAATGTTAAATCATATTTGGCAGCTGAAGGCTTAACTATAGATTGCCCTGAATTAGGAGAATTAATTTTCGATGTATCTTATGGCGGAAATTATTACGCTATTGTAGATCCTCAAAAAAACTTTAGTGGGGTGCATAATTTTACTGCAGGTCAAATTATTCAATATTCTCAAGAAATTAGAAAGCGTATCAATGAAAAGTATCCTGATATGTTTATTCATCCGGAAAACGATACCATTAGAGATGTTAGTCATATGCTATGGACTGGTAATCCTATAGATCCAACGTCTTCAGGAAGAAATGCGGTTTTCTACGGCGATAGAGCTATAGATCGTTCTCCTTGTGGGACAGGAACATCGGCACGCCTTGCCCAGCTTTACTCCAAAGGGCAGCTTAAATTTGGGGAAGATTTTATTCACGAAAGTTTTATAGGTAGTAAATTTATAGGACGTGTAGAAAAGGAAACAACATTAAAGGGTAAAAAAGCCATAATACCTAGCATACAAGGCTGGGCGCAGGTTATCGGATATAACAATATTATTATTGACGACGACGACCCGTATGCTCATGGATTTCAGGTAATATAAAAATGAACTAATTAACTTAACTGAATATGCACACAGTAAAACTTTATATGAATTTTTCTGGCGCATTTTATTTTTACAATAAGAAATTTATATGAAAAAAATTGTTGTAATAGGAGGAGGAATATCTGGGTTGTGTAGTGCTTATTATTTATTAAAGGAAGGACATCAGGTTACCGTTTTAGATAAAAGTTTTATAACCACCGGAGCTTCTTTTATTAACGCAGGATATTTAACCCCAAGTCATTTTATTCCATTAGCAGCGCCAGGAATCATTACCCAGGGGTTAAAATGGATGCTAAACAGTGCGAGTCCTTTTTATATAAAACCACGTATAGATGTAGACTTTTTTAAGTGGGGATTACATTTTAAAAAATCAGCGACTAAAAAAAATGTCGAACAATCTATACCTGTTTTAAAGGAGTTGAATTTAAAAAGTCAGTCGTTATTCGAGAAGATGATATACGATCTTGACTTCGAATTCCACTACGAAAAGAAAGGTGTTCTTATGGCTTACACAAATGCCAAAAGTGAAGAAGAAGAGCATAAGGTTGCCCACCGAGCTATTCAGGAGGGTTTAGATGTAACTTGTCTAAGCACAGAAGAAGTACATCAATTAGAGCCTGTTTTGTCTGATAACGTAATAGGTGGAGTACATTTTAAATGTGATTCTCACATGACACCTAACCATTTTATGAATGATTTAAAATACTGGTTGTCTAAAAAAGGCGTTGTTTTTAAAGTTAATGAAGAGGTTAAGGATTTTAGTATTAAAGGAAATGAAATTTATTCTGTTATTACGCAAAATGAAACTTACGAAGCTGATGCGTTTGTTTTGGCAAGTGGTTCCTGGACAACACAGTTAGCTAAAAAATTAAATTTAAGTATTCCCATTCAGGGCGGAAAAGGGTACAGCATGGATGTTCATAGACCAACTGGCATTACTATTCCAACCATTTTGGTTGAAGCCCGCTCGGCGATAACACCTATGGATGGTTTTACAAGATTTGCCGGAACCATGGAGTTTTCAGGAAATAATAATTTGGTAAGGACAAAACGTGTCCAAGCTTTGGCTAATGCTGTGAAAACATATTACCAGGATATTGAAATAAACGAAGAGGAACGCGCTCAGGCAACTGCTGGTTTACGGCCAGTTTCTCCAGATGGTGTTCCATTTATTGGAAAAACCAAAAAATATAAAAATTTAACCGTTGCCGCAGGTCATGCTATGATGGGGTGGAGTTTAGGTCCGATTACAGGGAAATTGGTTGCAGAACTGGTAGACAATAAAGATACCTCGGTTAATACAAATCCATTAAGCCCAGAGCGTTTCAGTTAAATGATTTATAAAAAGGAAGAAAAATGAAAAGTAAATATGGAATAGGAGGATCTTCAGCAGAAAAAGAATTAGAAGCCATAAAACCCATGGCGCATTTAATTCAGCCAATTTTGGAAGAAGAGTACAACGAAAGAATTAAAAAAGCGTGCCTTTTAATGCAAGCGGAAAATGCGTCGGCATTATACTTAAATGCAGGATCTAGTTTGGTGTATTTTACGGGCACCCATTGGCATCCTAGTGAGCGTATGGTAGGCGCAATTTTATTAAAGAATGGAGATTTACATTATATAGCTCCCAATTTTGAACGCGGAACCATAAATGATTTCATGGTTATTGAAGGCGAAATTCATTGTTGGGAAGAACACGAAAGTCCGTTTGCGCTTTTTAAATCCATTTTACAATCAAACGGGGTAAAAAAAGGAACTGTGTTAATTGATGAAGGGACACCGTTTTTTATTTTTGAAGGCATAAATCAGGTATCTGAATCCTACCACCTAAAAAATGCAAAACCGGTAATTTCAGCATGTCGTATGGTAAAATCTGAATCTGAAATTAGTATCATTCAGGCTTTAATGAATATTACTCTAGAAGTGCAAAAAGCTGCGGCCCGAATTTTAAAAGTTGGTATCACGGCAAAAGAAGTCACCGATTTTATTCATGAAGCGCATAAACGTTATGGAGTGCCATCGGGGTCTTATTTTTGTATCGTGCTTTTTGGTAGAGACACGTCGTTTCCACATGGCGTTAAAAACCCGAAGCCTTTAGATGAAAATGATATAGTTTTGGTTGATACAGGGTGTTCTCTTCACGATTACATTTCAGACATCACCAGAACTTATGTTTTTGGTGAAGCCACCGAATATCAGAGAAAAATATGGAATATTGAAAAAGCAGCTCAGCAAGTGGCTTTCAAGACGTCGCAAGCGGGAAATACTTGTAGTTTTATTGATGTTTCGGTGCGATCCAAAATAGAGTCTTATGGTTTAGGCCCCGATTATGATTTACCGGGAGTACCACACAGGACAGGGCATGGTATTGGATTAGATATTCATGAGTATCCCTATATACTTAAGGGAAATGAAACGCTTTTACGACCTGGCTACTGTTATAGTATCGAACCTATGATTTGTGTTCCTGATGCGTTTGGTATTCGATTAGAAGACCATGTTTATATTACAAATGATGGCCCTAAATGGTTTACGAAACCGGCCTACAGTATTGAAAATCCTTTTGGTGTGTAGCATAATTTTAGTAATTACAGAAAGACCGTTTTAGCTAACTAAAAATGGACTTTATTTGTGTTTGTATGCCGTTGAATTGTAGATGTGAAAATTTCTGTTTTCAATACTAAAATTACAATTTCAGCTTATGTTATAATGTGGTAAGGTTAATATAGTATGCAATTCAGATAACATTAGGGAGTCAAGCTTCATTTATAATATATACTTTTATACAAACTCAAACAAACTCCTAAATGTTTAGTAAATTCATAAAAATAATAGGTGTTCTTTGTTGTTATTCGCTATACGGACAAGGAACTTTAGAAGAATACAAAAAAGCATTAGCTGTCGATTCACTTTTCAAAGATAAAGTATACAATACGCCTTCAGAATTCAATTGGATGTCTAACAACAATATGTGGTATGTAAATAATGCCAAAACAGGCAAACAATATTACATTGTGAATCCAGATAAGCAGGATCAGCAGTTGTTTTTCGATCATAAAAAAATGGCTTCAGCAATTAGTAAAATTACAAGTAATAAGGTTGATTCGAGTAATTTACATCTTATAGATTTAGATTTTAATAAAAATGACAATAGCTTAAAATTCAGATTAGATAAATTAATGTTAACCTGTAATCTGGATAATTATTCCATTCATATTTTAGATACTGTAAACAAGAGAAACAAAAGAAACAGAGGGTATTGGGGAAATCAATTTAATGAAAAAAATAGTGATCCGGTTGTGTCTCCGGATAAAAGTAAATCGGCATTTATTAAAAATTCCAATCTCTATGTTAAGGAGCAAGCAAGTGGAAAGGAATCACAATTAAGTTATGATGGAACTGCAGGAAATTATTATTCATCTTATATAAAATGGTCCCCCGATGGAAAAAAAATAATGGCATACAAAGTGAAACCTGGAGAGGAGCATAAAATTTATTTTATAGAATCCAGTCCAGAAGATCAGTTACAGCCAAAATTACAATCTAGGCAATATTTAAAGCCCGGTGATGAATTACCATTTAAAAGTCCGCAGTTATTTCATGTAGAATCGAATAAACATATTAAAATTCCAACTGAAGCCTTTAACAGTCAATACAGTCTTTCAAATATAGATTGGCGAGAAGATAGTCGTGCATTTACTTTTGAGTACAACCAGAGAGGGCATCAGGTGTATAAGGTTATTGAGGTTAATGCCGACACAGGTAGTGTAAACGTTTTAATTAATGAAACTAGTAACACTTTTATTGATTATAGTAGTAAAAAATACAGATACGATGTGGCCGACGGAAAGTCTATTGTTTGGACATCAGAGCGTGACGGTTGGAATCATATTTACCTATATAATGGAGACGGAACCTTAAAAAAACAACTAACAAAAGGCGACTGGGTGGTTAGAAAGGTGATTCGTGTGGATGAAGAAAATAAGGAAATTTATTTTACCGCAAGTGGTCTTGACAAAGATCAGGATCCTTACTTTATTCATTATTGTAAAGTAGATTTCGAAGGCAAACATATTACCAGATTTACTTCAGAAAAAGGCCACCATAAAGTAACATTCTCTAAAGATTACAAATATTACGTCGATCAGTATTCGCGAGTGGATATGCCAGCCATAACGGTATTAAAATCTACCGAAAAACAAAAAGTAATAAAAGAACTTCAAAAAGGTGATTATACCGAATTGTTAGCACAAGGCTGGAAAGCTCCCGAAGTGTTTTCTGCAAAAGGAAGAGATGGAAAAACAGATATTTGGGGAATAATAATAAGGCCAACTACTTTTAATCCTGAAAGAAATTATCCAATTATAGAATATATTTATGCAGGGCCACACGATTCTTTCGTGCCAAAGGATTTCCATGCGTATTACTGGTCCATGTCGGCATTGGCCGAACTAGGGTTTATTGTGGTGCAAATTGATGGTATGGGAACCTCAAATCGTTCAAAAGCATTTCATGATATCTGTTGGCAAAATTTAAAAGATGGTGGGTTTCCAGATAGAAAATTATGGATGAAAGCGGCAGCTAAAAAATACCCTTATATGAATATCGACAAAGTCGGTATTCACGGAACATCTGCTGGCGGACAAAACGCAGGAGCGGCACTGGTTTTTAATTCCGATTTTTATGATGTTGCTGTAGCATCATGTGGGTGCCACGATAATCGTATGGATAAAATATGGTGGAATGAGCAGTTTATGGGGTATCCTATTGGTCCGCATTATGAAGCTTGCTCAAATATTGTAAATGCCCATCAGTTAGAAGGTAATTTAATGTTGATTTTAGGTGAAGTAGACGATAATGTGGATCCCGCAACAACCATGCAGTTTGTGGATGCTTTAATTAAGGCAAATAAAAATTTTGAGTTAGTCACTATTCCTGGAATGGCGCATTCATCGGGAGGAGCCTTTGGAGAACGCAAACGTAAAGATTTTTTTGTAAAGTATTTACTAGGTGTAAATCCTCCATCCTGGAAAGAAATTTATAATTAAGAAGTGTTTAAGATTAAAAGAACTAAAAAATGAAATTGAAAAAATTATGTGTTTATTTTGTTTTAATTTTAAGTTATTTTACTCAGGCACAAGAAGGCGACCAGATATTAGATGGTATAGGAGAAACAGCAATGGTATTGCGTTATGTTTTTAATGGAAATCTAAAAGATTGGTCAAGAAATAATTTACATGCCAATAAGCAAGGCGGAGAAGCTGCATTCGTTGATGATAAGCAGTTTAAAAAGGTTTTATCAATTCAAGGAAAGAATTCTGCTTACGTTTCAATTCCTGGGGCGGCACTTAACGGATTAGAATCATTGAGTATTAGTGGTTGGGTGTTTATGCCTTCACTAAGTCTAAATCAGTTTATTTTTGATTTTGGTAAAGTTAATGGCGGGCATATTTTGGTTAAGTCGATATCAATCAAGGGGAAACCTGTGTTTAAGGCTGAAATTGTAACCCAAAACGGAACGGTCTATGAGGCCGATTTATCCGAATTGGCAGCTAATTCGTGGTCACATATTACCGTGGTATTTGATGCCGCTTCAAAAACATTAATGTCTTATGTTAATGCAGAACTTTCAGATGAAGTGAAGAATTTAAATGTCGAATTAGACCGTCTTTTTGGTGGTTCGAAATTAAAAAATAAACTGTTCTTAGGAAAATCCTTAAGCGATGATAATACTTTTTTAGAGGCGAAGCTATACGATTTCAGAGTTTATCGCGTGGCTTTAAGTAAATCTCAAATAACACGTGTTTACAATGCGGCTTTAAGAAAACCTACTGGCAGTCTGGTAAATGAGAGTCATGATAAAGAAAACGATCTTCAGCAGTTTGCTGCCGATACACCTCAGTTGTATATGAAATATTTGTTAGGTCTCGCTGAGGTACCTGTTGAAACTCATTTAGGTGTTTTACCAAGATTACCTCGGTTTGTGAAGGGAACTTATAAAAAGGGAGTAAAAGGGCCTAAAGTACGCGTTATCTGGCCGGCGCCAAATGATAATAGTTCAGTTTTACAAGCCGGAGAATATAAGATTACAGGTCGTGTCGCCGGATCACATTTACAACCAACGGCTACGGTAAAAGTAATTGATGATAAAACAGCAACTACTCCGGAAATTAAGCTGGATGGTTTTGCTTTGGATCAGGTATCATTGAATGCTGACGCTTTTGGTTCTGAAACTAAGTTTATTGAAAACCGTGATAAATTTATTAAAACTCTGGTCAAAACCAATCCTGACGATTTTCTTTATATGTTTAGAAACGCCTTTGGGGAACAACAACCTGAAGGTGCTGAAGCTTTAGGGGGATGGGATAGGCAGGAAACGAAATTACGTGGTCATGCAACAGGGCACTATTTAACAGCTATTGCTCAAGCTTATGCAAGTACATCCTACAGCCAAGAATTACAAGCTAATTTTCAGGAAAAGATGGAGTATATGGTGAATACTTTATTTGATTTGTCTAAAAAATCAGGTCAGCCGGTTAGAGCTAGTGGAGATCATGTGTCAGACCCAACGGCAGTGCCTTTCGGACCCGGAAAATCAGTTTTTGATTCAGACTTAAGTACAGAAGGTATTCGTAATGATTACTGGAATTGGGGCGAAGGGTTTATTAGCGCATATCCGCCAGACCAATTTATTATGCTTGAGCGTGGGGCAACTTACGGCGGGCAGATCACACAAATATGGGCGCCATATTATACCTTACATAAAATCCTGGCTGGGTTAATTGATATTTATGAAGTGAGCGGTAATGAAAAAGCCTTAACGGTTGCAGAAGGTATGGGAAGCTGGGTTTATGCACGTCTGAGCCAATTACCAACCGAAACGTTAATCAGCATGTGGAATAGATATATTGCAGGTGAATTTGGCGGTATGAACGAATCTATGGCACGCTTATACCGTATTACCGGTAATGCTGAATTTTTAGAAACCGCTAAATTATTTGATAATATTAAGGTCTTTTTTGGTGATGCCGGACATAGCCACGGACTAGCAAAAAATGTAGATACCTATCGCGGTTTACATGCTAATCAGCATATCCCGCAAATTATAGGAGCTATAGAAATGTATCGCCATTCTGGAATACCGGAATATTTCCATGTCGCAGATAACTTCTGGTTTAAAACTACCAACGACTATATGTATAGCATTGGAGGTGTTGCCGGGGCACGCAATCCAGCCAACTCAGAGTGTTTTACCAGTCAGCCGGCAACAATTTATGAAAATGGATTATCGGCGGGCGGCCAAAACGAAACTTGTGCTACATACAACATGCTTAAATTAAGTCGTAATTTATTTTTGTTTGAACAACGAGCTGAATTAATGGATTATTACGAACGCAGTTTATACAATCATATTCTAGCTTCTGTTGCCGAAAATAGCCCAGCAAACACCTATCATGTTCCGTTATTACCAGGATCCTTTAAGCATTTTGGAAACCCTAATATGAAAGGGTTTTCCTGTTGTAACGGAACGGCTATGGAAAGTAGCACCAAATTACAAAACACCATTTATCTTAAAAGTTTAGATAACAAGACATTGTATGTAAATCTATATATACCTTCAACCTTAAACTGGACGGAACGCAACGTGGTTATTGAACAAACCACCGCTTTTCCTAAGCAAGACTATTCACGATTAACCATTAAAGGCAAAGGAAAATTTGATGTTAAAGTTCGTGTGCCACAATGGGCAACAAAAGGATTTATGGTTAAAATTAATGGGAAAATAGAAAATGTTAATGCCGTCCCAGGAACGTATGTAACACTATGCCGCAAATGGAAGAACGGCGATACGATTGATTTGAAAATGCCATTCCAGTTTCATCTGGAATCTGTAATGGATCAACAAAATATTGCGAGTTTATTCTACGGCCCTGTGTTATTAGCAGCTCAGGAAGACAAACCAAGAACCGAGTGGCGTAAAGTAACCCTTGATGCAAACGATATTAGTAAAACCATTCAGGGAAATCCTAAAACTTTGGAGTTTACCATCGATAGTGTTACCTACAAACCGTTTTATGACACCTACGGAAGACATTCCGTGTATCTGGATGTTACCCTTGAGTAATGGATTTTAATTCAAAGAAAAACCCTAAAACATGAAAATAAAATTAAGTATCTTCTTTTTAATATTCTTTTCAATATCTATGATTAATGCAAGCGAACTTATCGATTTAATTAATTCCTACACCGCCGATAAAAAAGCCCTTGAAAAGGCGTATTTGGTTAGAGAATCTGAAACTTATTACAACCGCCTATTTCAATTTCACAAAGGCTGGAATACACAGTTAAAAGCGATCAATTTTAACGATTTAAGTACAGATGGTAAGGTTGATTATATTTTGCTTAATAATCTTTTGAAGAAGGAAGCGTATCAGCTATCAAATAAATATAAAGCATTTAAAAAGGTGGTACATGTATCTGATTTTGCTGAACCGCTTTACACTTTTATAAAAGAAAGAAAGCGTGGTAAAGAGCCGGATTCTAAAAAACTGGCGGGCGATTTCAATGCGGTAAAACACATATTAAAACTAAAAACCGAGGCTTTAAAAAAAGCGCCTTTTGAAAACTGGATGCAAGCTGAAAAAGCCGCAGGAATCATATCGTCTTTACAATATGGTCTTCAAGATGCTTATGAATTCTATTTTAGTTACGATCCAGAATTCACTTGGTGGGTGAAGGATGCATATGCCGAATTAAATGATGCTTTAAAAACATACCGTGAGTTTTTAATGGAAAACTATAAGAAAGAAAGCATTAAAGATGATGGTTCTGGAATTATTGGTCAACCCGTTGGTCGTGAAGCTTTAATTAAAGATTTAGAGTTTGAGTTCATACCATATGCACCAGAAGAGCTTATTAGCATGGCAGAAAAGCAATTTAACTGGTGTAAAGACGAAATGATAAAAGCTTCAAAAGAAATGGGCTTTGGAAACGATTGGAAAGCCGCATTAGAGCATGTAAAAAACACTTATGTTGAACCAGGTAAGCAACCTCAGGCCATTAAAGATTTATATGATTATAGCGTTAATTTTATTGAAGAACGGGATTTAATTACCATCCCGGAACTAGCCAAAGAAACCTGGGGTATGATTATGATGACTCCAGAACGCCAAAAGGTAAATCCGTTTTTTACGGGAGGATGGGAGATAAGTATTTCTTATCCAACGGTGAACATGGGTTACGAAGATAAAATGATGAGCATGCGTGGAAATAATCCTAATTTTTCATTTCCTACGGTACAACATGAGCTACATCCGGGACACAACCTTCAGTTTTACATGAATGCACGTCATAAAAGTTATCGCAGAGCTTTCGATACGCCATTCTGGATGGAAGGCTGGGCATTATACTGGGAAATTGCTCTATGGAATAAAGGATTTCCGCAAACACCAGAACAAAAAATGGGTATGTTATTCTGGAGAATTCACCGTTGTGCCAGAATTGTATTTTCATTAAAATATCAATTAGGCGAGTGGACACCACAACAATGTATCGATATGCTGGTCAACCAAGTAGGCCATGAATACGCTAATGCCAAAGCCGAAGTGCGCCGTTCTTTTGCTACGAGTTATACACCGCCTTTATATCAAATGGCTTATATGACAGGCGGATTACAATTTTATGCTTTAAAAAAGGAGATGCTTGATAAAGGTTGGACTGAGAAACAATTTCATGATCGTGTTTTAAAAGAAAACTTTATGCCAGTTGAACTGTTACGGAGCTGTTTACAGGAAAAGCCATTGAAAAAAGATTTTAAATCGACCTGGAAATTTTCAACTGATTTTAACTAAATCAATCAAGAATATCATCATGAGAACTTTAAAGTATAAAATGGTTCTTGCCACCGCATTGTTTTCAGGGTTTTATGTCCAGGCTCAGGGGTATTGGGATCGTTTAAAAGACAAAGAGCCTACGTTGGGTGTAGCTGATATTTATCAAAAATTTATAACACCCGATTTTGAACTAAAATTAGTAAAATCTTCACAAACTATTGCTGAGTTAAGACCTGTAAAAAATTTAAACTTTGACTTTACGCCAAGCGACCGTTTAGAGATTAGGGATAAAGACGGATTATATCACTTAGGTGATATTAATTTAAGAATAAAGCAAGGAGACGCCGATTGGATAAGCTATTCTACGGCAGCTAAACGCAGAACGGTTACGCCTCTTGAGGTTTCAGGAAATGTTCTTGCAGCAGCCGATTTAGCCAATACATTACCATCGGATATACCGGTAACCATAAAACGGTATTATGAATTGGTTGACGAGCATCTGGTAATGCGTTTTGAAATTACCAATAAAACCAACAGTTCTATAGAAATAGGGGCATTAGGTATTCCTATGATATTTAATAATATTTTAGAAGGAAAATCACTTAACGAAACTCATGCGCAAAATGTTTTTTTCGATCCGTATATTGGATTAGATGCAGGTTATTTAGAAGTAAAACGTTTAAGTGGTCAGGGGCCAGTGCTTTTAGTGTTACCACAAGAGCATTTGCCTTTTGAAGCGTATAGACCTTTAAACGACGATCCAACTCCTAGAAGTATTGTTTTTGAAGGTTTTCATGAGTGGATGGTATATAGTAAAGCTTATGCCGAAAACGAATGGAAAGGTGTGGAGCAATGGAATACGCCTACAGCCTTAATTTTAGAGCCTGGAAAAAGCAAAAGTTTTTCATTAAAATTGGTACTTTCAGAAAGTATTGAAAATATTCAAACAACACTTAAAGAGGAGCAACAACCTGTTGCTACAGGGGTACCTGGATACGTTATTCCTCTGGATATTAAGGCCCAGTTGTTTATTGATTACAGCAGTGATATTTCATCTATCGCTGTAGCCCCTAAAGGCGCCATTAAAATAAAGGGCGATGGTGTTACAGAAAAGGGTGTAAAAAAATATACCCTTGAAGGTAAAATCTGGGGACGCTCGGTGGTAACTATAACTTTTGCCGATGGAAAAAAACAAACCATTAATTACAAGGTTATCAAATCGGAAAGTGATGTTATTAAGGATTTCGGACATTTTTTAACCACCGAACAGTGGTTTGATGAACCCGATCCGATATTTAAACGAAACCCTTCGGTAATCAGTTATGACTACGAAACTAAAAAACAGTTAACACAAGATAGTAGAGCTTGGGTTGCCGGATTAAGTGATGAAGGTGGTGCTGGTGGTTGGTTAGCTGCTTTTATGAAACAACTTATTCAGCCTAATAAAGAAGAAATTAATAAACTGCAAATGTTTATTGATAGTACGCTTTGGGGGAACATTCAGTACAATGAAGGCAAAAAGAAATATGGAGTAAAGAAAAGTGTGTTTTATTACGAACCAGATTCACTACCAAAAGGAACCTACAGCGACTCTATAAATTATAATACATGGGCTGCCTGGAATCATGAACATGCCAACGACCAAGGTAGGTCTTACAATTATCCGCATGTTGCAGCGGCCTACTGGGTGATGTACCGATTGGCGAGATATAACGAAGGATTAGTAGACAATCAAACCTGGGACTGGTATTTAAAACAAGCCTATAATACGGCAATTGCTATGGTAGAACAGGCACCTTATTATGTGCAGTTTGGGCAAATGGAAGGCTCTGTTTTTTTATATATTCTTAAAGATTTACAAAGGGAGGATTATACCGAAATGGCTACCAATTTAGAGGTAAGAATGAAAAAAAGAGCAGATCATTGGGAGGCTTTAGAATACCCTTTTGGAAGTGAAATGCCTTGGGATTCTACAGGGCAGGAAGAAGTGTATATGTGGTCTGATTATTTTGGATACCGCCGAAAAGCCTGGGTAACTTTAAGAGCTATTTTAGCCTATATGCCTACCATGCCACACTGGGCTTATAACGGTAATGCACGTCGTTACTGGGATTTCCTTTACGGAGGAAAATTATCGAGAGTAGAACGTCAAATTCATCATTACGGTTCGTCTTTAAATGCGATTCCAGTTTTAGAACAATATAGGAAACGCCCAGAAGATTTGTATCTTTTAAAAGTTGGTTATGGTGGATTATTAGGGGGGATTTCTAATATCACCCAAGATGGATTTGGGCCTGCGGCGTTTCATTCCTACCCATCAACACTCCGCATCGATTATCTTTCCGGAGATTATGGCTCAGGGCTTTATGGATATGCCGTTAATACCTCAACGTATTTAACAAAAGATGAAAATCTGGGCTGGTTAGCTTTTGGGGGTAATTTAGAAAAAAAAGGAGATGTTGTTAGTGTTTCGTTAACAACAGCTGCAAAATCTAAAGTGTATATTGCTCCAAAGAAAATGTGGTTAACCCTTGATGCAGGAACATTTAATAAAGTTATTTATAATACAAAAACAGAGGGGGTTACCCTGGTTTTAAATCCAAAAACGGAATTCACTCCAAATGCCTTTTTAAGAGTTAATAATGATGAAATTAAACTGCCTTACACCAAAGTAAGAGGAGCCTATCAGATTCCTTTAAAAAAGAAGATATTAGAAGTTAAATTGTAAAGATCTAGTGGTTTGTTTCAAAAGCATAGTCCTTTATAGCCAAGTAATCCTTATGGTGTCTTTGGGATATTTTTTTAAATTATTATCATGAATACAACAATACCTTATATCAGATCTGTTTATTGAGGAAAATTACGATTTTAAACAATTGATTACAGCGCTTGAGAAAGGGTTTTTCCATTACGAAATCAAAGAGCCAATGCAGCAGCATGTTTTTTCTAATCCGCAGGAACAAACCGATTCTATCTTACTATTGATGCGGGCCTTTAATCAGGGTAAGAAACTTGGAGTGAAAATAGCCACGGTAAGCCCTAATAATGGATAATATAATATAATATGCTCGCCATATAAGACGTGCATTTGTTTTTAGAAGGCATAAGACGCTTTAAAGGCTATTATAGAAGTAAAATCCCTAATAGCCAAACGCACAGCAGCAGCTTCGGCTTGCTAGTAACTTTTTGTCCAGACCAAATGCTAATGATAAGGATAGGAGCGTTATCGGTTAATTTAATTAAAGCAAATATCGTTGTTTGACCTATTAGGCAAGTTTATAGTAAGGGAGGTGATTTTGAAAAGGAAAAAATTATTGGCAAAACCTGAAAAAAGGAAGGTTTATCATGCATACCGATTAAATAAATAGAAGAATTTCAAATCTTTAAAAGATGAACAAATTCATATAATTTAATTATGTTATACTTTCTAAAATAAAAAAATGCAGCCATTTTTCAGATGCATTTTTTATAATTTATTTCGCGTATTTTAAAATATTTGTTCTTTCAAGGTCTTTGCTTTTTTCTACAGGTTCAATTAAAAAGCTAAAGGTGTAATGTGCTGCGGGCAGCCTAAATTGTTCATGAGGTAAAGCTTTTCTCGACCAACTGTCATCTCCACCAAGTCCCATTTGCTTATGATCTATATTTACCGTAATAAAATCTTGAGGTTTTAAATCGTAAGGATGTAAGGCTTGGTCTATGTCTTCAGTAGTGTATGGCCATGCACTTATATTGAGATTATCGGAAATAGCAGTAACTTTTAAACCTTTAACATTATCATTGGTTAAAGAAAACCATCTCACTTCACTTTTATTACCACTTTCTTGCGGTCGTATATATGCGTAATAATCATTTAAAACAGATTCGCGGTATAAATTTATATCTGCGGCTAATTTTCTATCCCAATAGTTTTCGTAAGGACCTTTCCCTAGCCAGGTTAAATTATCAAATTCCGTATTCATTTGTAGTTGCAACCCAATTTTAGGTAACATTGGAAGATTTTCATCAGCATCAAAATCAACATTAACAAGCATTTTTCCATTGTCAAAAATGGTGTAGACAATATTCATTTTTGCTTTAGACTGGATGAAATCGAATTGACTGGAAATTAATACCGTATTGTTTTCTTTGTTAATTGCGAAGGATTTTAGAGTTCTGTTATTTGAAGCCTCTTTCCATTCTGCTAAGGTTTTTGGTGTATCCCCTCCAAGACGATCGTTGTCGGTGATGGGGCGCCAGAAATTTGGTTTTAATCCCGATATAATAAGATCCTTACCTTTTAAATTATAACGATTTACAAATCCTGTTGTTGCATCAAATCCGATTTCAAAATGCTCTCCTTTTATAAGATGATTTGCTACAGTAATGCTTTTAGATTTAGATTTTACCGATTGAAATGGCTTATAATCATCCAGTTTGATTTGTTCCCATGCCACTTCATGACCATTTTCAGCCCAGTTTTTGGTTTCGTTTAAAACAAAGGCTATTCTCAGAAAATATTCAGCACCTGCTTTTGGTTTAAACTTTTTATATGGAATTTGAAGGCGTGTCTTGGCTTCCGGTTTTAAAGCAATTGATTTTACAGTGCCGTTTTGAATGATTTTTCCATCTTCCTGAAGCTTCCATACGATATTATATTCCGACAGATTTATAAAACTGTGACGATTAAGAATTTCAACCGATTTATCCCTTTTATTGTAATCTGAAATAACGATAGGTTGAAATACCTTTTTACATTCCCAAAGTGCTGGTTTTGGGTTAATATTGGGGTTCACAATGCCGTTAATACAAAAGTTTGAAGAGTTTGGAAGGTTGGCATCTCCCATATCGCCTCCATAAGCATAATATTCAACACCATCTTTGTTTTTTTGCAAAAGCCCTTGATCTACCCAGTCCCAGATAAAACCTCCAATCATGTTTTTATGCGCTCGTATAGCGTCCCAAAATTCAAACAAATTACCTGTTGAATTCCCCATAGAATGGGCATATTCACACCATAAAATAGGTCTGGTTTCTTCGGTGTAATTAGCCACTTTTTCCATATAATCTATGGAATTATACATTCGGCTTACCATATCTACATAATCGGGATCTTTTAAAATATCACCGCTTATTGTTTGTCCGTTAGTTTGAGCACCTTCGTAATGAATGAATCTTGTTTCGTCGTAATTTTTAATCCATTGTGCCATGGTAGCGTGATTAAAGCCAGAGCCAGACTCGTTACCCAAAGACCAGAAAATAATGGAAGGATGATTTTTGTCGCGTTCTACCATTCTAACGGCGCGTTGCAAAAAGGCATTTGCCCAATCGGTATCATTACTCAGCCTTCCACCAATACCATGAGTTTCCAGATTAGCTTCATCAATTAGATAAATTCCATATTGGTCGCATAGTTCGTACCATTTTTCGTTGTTTGGGTAATGCGATGTTCTAACGGCATTAAAATTAAAACGTTTCATGGTTAGAATATCTTTAAGCATTGTTGAGTCACTAACTACTTTTCCATTTATAGGGTCGTGGTCATGTCTGTTAACACCGTAAAGTAAGGTTGATTTTCCATTTATTAATAGTTCGCCATCTTTATTAAATTCGATTTCTCGGAAACCAATTTGAGCAGATCGGGTTTCAATAATTTGTTGATTTTCATCTTTTAAGTAGAAAACAAGCGTGTATAAATTAGGCGTTTCGGCAGTCCACTTTTTAGGATTTTCAATGTATGATTCCATAAGCGCAAAATCATTTTCTCCACGCTGCGGATAACTTTCAAATACGATTTTTTCAGCCTTAATAGAAGTTGTGTCTTTAATGATATTAATGTTGTTTTCATCAAAAAGTTTGTATTCCAATGTATATCCTTTTATAGATTCGTCATTAAAGACCTTAAGTTTTGGTCTGACTTTTAAAACCGCATTGGTGTATATTGAATCCAAATCGGTTTGAACAAAAAAGTCGTATAGCTGCACTTTTGGCGCTGCCGAAAGGTAAACATCACGGTGAATACCACTTAATCGCCAATGATCCTGATCTTCCAGATAAGCACCGTCACTCCATCTAAAAACTTTAAGAGTCATTTGGTTTTCACCTTCTTTAAGAAAAGGCGTAATATCGAAATGTGTTGGTAACATACTGTCTTCGCTATATCCTACTAATTTTCCGTTTAAGTATAAATAATAAGCTGAACTAACGCCGGCAAATGTTAGGGTGATTTGCATATTATCCCATGTTTTAGGAATCTCAAACGCCGTTCTGTAGATACCAGTAGGGTTATCTTTTTTTGGAGTAAAAGGCGGGTTGATAGGAGCAAAGGTATAACCAGCACTTGTGTAAAGTGCTGTACCATAACCCTCAAGTTCCCAGTTGGCTGGCACAGGAATAGTATTCCAGTTAGTATCGTTATAATTTACAGTTTCAAAACCTTCGGGTGCGCCTTCCGGGGTAGGGCTCCAATGGAATTTCCAATCGCCGTTGAGTAGTTTATAGCGTCCTGAGTTTTCTTTTTTATTTTGAAGTGCAGAACCTTCATCAGGAAATGAAAATGAAGTCGCCCTTGATGGCATGCGGTTTATACCAGATACCTGAGGGTCTTCCCAAGGTTTAATTATACCGTTAATTTGAGCAAAAGTAAAGGTTGAAATTAAACTTACAACTAGAGATGTTTTTATAAAATTTTTCATATGTTATTGTTCCATGGTTTTTACCAGTTCAACATTTAAAAAGTACATGTATTCAATTCTCCAAGGAGTGAATAAAAACTGATTGGTATGTTTAATATCTACACTTTGCCAATCTAATGTCGGTACAATTTTAATATATTGGTTTTGTTCTTTAAGTACTAATGGGAGGTTAAATCCTTCTATACAGTTGGTATATCGGTAGTGAATTTTATTGTTTTTTCCATCGACATATAACTGCAATTTAGGAATTTGAGTGGTTGTTAGGTATTGTTTAAAGACGTAAGAATAGTCGTAACCAGCTTTGTCTGAAATGTATTTTTGAATTTCTGAGCCATCAACCGTTTTGTTGTGAAATGTCATATTTAGGCCTGTGAGGATGTTTTTAAAAAGCTTATCGTTATCGATACTATGGCGAATGGTGTGCAGCATATTACCTCCTTTTACATACATATCGCCACTGCCTTGAGCGTTTACGCCATACGGAGGAATAATAGGCTTATCATTCTGAATACCATTTCTTAACCCAAAATTGTAATCGTTGGCAGCCTCTGTTCCATAATTATAATCTAAAAACAGGGTTTCACTGTAATTGGTAAAACTTTCATGAATATACATATCGGCCAGATCTTTGCTGGTAATATTGTTACCAAACCACTCATGACCACTTTCATGAATAACAATAAAATCCCAGGTAAGTCCTAAACCAGTTCCAGAACCATCTCGACCACGATAACCTCCAGCATAATGGTTTCCGTATGATACGTTAGATTGGTGTTCCATGCCTGTATGTTCTGTTTCTACAAGTTTATAACCATCTTCATAAAACGGATAGGGGCCAAACCAGTATTCGAAAGCATCCAGCATATTATGAACTTCAGTTGGCATGTAGTTTTTGGCCTTTTCAACATTATAGTCTAAAACCCAATAATCTAAATCGAGAAAGCCTTTAATGCCTGTATATTGTTCAGAAAACTTTTTATAATGACCTATATATGGAATAATACAATAATTACTAATCGGGTTATCGACATTCCATTTATAGGACATGGTTCCGTCGTTATGTTTTGTTTCCTCCGTCAATCTTCCGTTTGCTATGGCCATAAGGTCTTTGGGAACACGCATGGTTAAAGAAGCTCCTAAATCAGGTTCGTCACTTTGATGATCTTTATTAGGAAACCATATGGAAGCTCCCAGACCCTGACAGGTAACCGTCATCCACGGACGTCCTTTATCATCTTTAGTAAACGTCCAGCCGCCATCCCAAGGTGCCCTAATAGCTTCATGAGGTTTCCCGCTGAAATAGATTTTAACTTCGTGTTCGGAATTTAAGCCTTGTTTTGGTGTTTCAACGTGGTACACAAACCCTTCACGATTAAATTTTAGAGTTTCCGAATTATCGAGAATTATACTATCTATTTTTAAGGGCTCTTGAAGATCGATTTGCATGCTATTAACATGTGTGTCTTGAATAACTTTATAGGTGATTATATTGTAACCAGAGGTGTACTTATTGTAAAAGTCAGGTTTCACTAAAATATCATAACGAAGGACATTCCACCAGGCGCGCTCGGGAGTAATACTTCCTCTTAAGGTATCGGCATGGGTAAATTTTAAATCACTCTCTTGAGATTGTATTTGAAATGAAAATAGTATAAAGCCAATGGCCACTAAAATATGTTTTTTCATATCAGAATTGGCATTAAATAATTTAAATTAATGTATTTATCAAATTTGTAGAAATTAATTCAATTTACAAAGGTTATGAGGTAATGAGGGTAATATAATATCATAGTTGGGTAATTATGATGTTAAAAATTAACCTTTTAATAGGTAGATGGGTAATAGAATGATTTGGTTTATTTGTTTTATGTGTTTGCTAATTCAGTGTCAAATTGAATAAGGTCTTTTTTTCATTCACTAGTTTTTTTAGTGTTTAGATCTAATTGTAGTTTTAATAGTTGATAAGAGAGTCGCAAGTTGGGTCTGCATCCCGACAAGAAAGCTTGACAATTTTATCAGGCTCTTTTATTTAACCCATAATTAAAACCTAAACAAGAACATTAATATTATGTTCATAATATTAATGTTTTTTCAAAAAAAAGGAGCTGATTTTATAAAACCAGCTCAAACAAAAGTGACTAATAAAAATAAATAATTGAACTAACTTTAGTGCTTATAAAATCGAGGATTTAATTTGAAATTAGCAGATAGTCGTTGTAAAACTTCCCGATAAAACGAAACCTCCCTTAATTTTTCATGATTCATATTTTCAATAAGCTTAGCTGTTAAAATATTATCGAATTCTTGATTGGCATATGAGCTGTTAATCAAGTAAGCAGCAGCAACAGAATTTGGATGAGATTTTATAAATTCTATCTTTATATTTTTTACTAAATTATCGTAATAGCTTAAAGAGTCGTTAATCTCTTTTTTTGACAACTGCACGAGCTCACCTTCGTTAGATTTAGAAATTAAATTCTCAATAATATTTTCGATGGGTATAGTTTGTGAGAATACCGATTTTAAATCATTGTTTACTCCTTTATCATCAACAGGGTAACCATCAACAAAATTAGAAACTTTACCATAAATAGAAATTCGTGCGCCAGGGTAGCCAATGAACCAAATTTTTTTCGATGTGTTACATGAGATTGAATGTTTTGTGTTTTTGTATTCTTTCCCATTTAAAAGCTGCGGTAAATAAACAGAGAATATTTTATAGTTGTCAATGCAATTGGTATATGTAAATCCTCCGTTGTCTACTGAAACAGTATCTCTATTGAACGTGTTAGGTAATGATTCGTCTTTACTTTCTATAATAACGTAACCTTTTTTTAAATTTTTTAGCTTAGCGTGTACCGTGAAATTATTTTTATTAGTAACAGTAGAGTTACAAAGTTTGTTTTGACAACCAAAAACCAAATACACTGTGCATAAAAGAATTATAAAATAAAATAGGTTATTTTTCATCGTTTATATTAATGGAAGTTTAAATACCTTCGGATTCAAATAAATCTATTAATGATTGTTCAGAAGGCCTTGGTGCGTTATAATTTACTATTTTGCCAGACGGATCGATTAATATAAATCGCGGTATACCAGTTATTAGATAATCTTTAACAAAAGTTGAATTCCAATCGTTTGGAGCTAATAGTTGAACCCCACCAAGTTCTTGTTTTTTTATAGTACTTCGCCATAATTTTTGACTACGTTGCGTGTCGACCGAAATACTTACAAAAGCAATATTTTTATCGTGATATGATTTTTCAATTTCTTTTAAGTATGGTATTTCATATCGGCATGGCCCGCACCACGTGGCCCAAACATCTATATAAACATATTTACCTCTAAAATCTTTTAGTGAAGAAGTCCCGCCAGCATAGTTTTCATAATCATTAAATTCTGGAGAATCTTTACCTGGAGCAACTTTACGTCTCTCTTCGTACTTTTGACTTATAAACTTCTTATGTTGATCGTTTGTGGAGAGCCTATTAAATAAGTTAAAATAAGTTTCAAAATCATTTACATATCTATATCCAGAATACACGGTTTGCAGTAAATAATGGTTTTTAATTTTTTCGTTAGGGTAAGATTCTATAATTTTTAATAAGGCTATTGAAAAATTAACAGAATCTTTTTTGCTTAATTCGGATGCCTTTCTTTGGTAATGGTTGCTAAATAAAGTTCTATAACTAGACGAATAGAAATAGTCATTTTCATTATTAAAATCTATACTGTCAAGACTTGTAGAGTAATCATGTGGAATTGCATATTCATCTCCTTTGTTTTTAACAGTTCTGCTGTATCCGTTTAATTGGATTATATCGTAATAAGTTAAATTATTTTTTTCTAGTTTAATGAAATTATCAGGCAATCCTTTTTGGGATTCCAAAATTGAAGTAATAGACGTATTAAGTTTGTTTAATTTGATTTTAAACTCACTGGGTTTAAGGTTGTAGAGTTTTTGTCTGTCACTAAAGAAACTATCTACTAAAACAGATTTTTGTTGTAAAAATATATTTTCAGGCGCATTTGATCCAGTAAATTTAATAGTGTTTAAATTGCTGTCAGCATTATAAGCAATATTTAAATTCTTTCCTTCATTAAAATATAATTTTATTCGGTTATTATTAATTGAAAGATTATAAAAACCACTTGGTAGATTTAGAGTGTCCGAAAATTTGCCTGAGTTATCAAGTAAAAGAGTGTCTTTAATTGAATAATCTATCGTACTGGAAATAATGATATTTGCGTTTTTAAAATTTTCAATTACTCCCGAAAAAATAAAACTATTATCATTCTTTATTTCTGTGCATGAAAATATTACTAAGCAAAAGAAAAGGAGGGCTATATTTTTCATATTAAATGTTATTTTATATTATAAGGCCATAGTATTTTTAACTATGGCCCTATTTATTATTTATCAGTATTCAGATTAATACTATGGGTTTAATATAAGGTTACCATTACCAGCAGTAGCAGCATCAGGAAAAGGAAGGATGAATTTTGTTTCATCTGAAAGTGTTGATTTGTATGTGCTAATATCAATATCACCAAGTTGGTCATATCTTACAAAGTCAAACCAGCTTTCTGCATCTTCTATAAACAACTCTAACATTTTTTCTTCTAATATATCTTGTAGTAATGTAGCTTTATCTGATAATGTTTTAAGAGGCATATTCACTCTATTTCTAACGGCATTCAGCATGTTAAGCGAGTTGGTTAAATTACCACCGGCTCGTCTGGCTTCTGCTTCTGCATAAATGAGATATACTTCAGCCATCCTTGCGTAATAAAAGGTGTTTCCTTGTCCTGAAGCACGAGAGGCCAATGGATATTTTCCAATACTATTTGGGCCTCTTGTATCGGCACCATAATTATATTGGAATCTAAAGTCATACCCACTTGTTGGCTCTCCAGTTGTTGCAACGGTTCCATCAGCAATGCCGTCCGATAGATCTGCGATATTTCTAAAATAATCTGAAGGTATACAACTATTTCTAAAGGCAGAAGATGTAAATAATGTTAATTCTTCAGGGCCATTTACGTATGGAGCAAATAGTGTTTCTTCTCCCCAGCGATTCTCAAAAATTGATACAAAATCCGGTGCTAGATCATAACCGTCGGTATTATTTATAACCGCCATAGCATTGGTAGCCGCATTTTCAAAATCGCCATAATATAATTGTACCTTAGCAAGAAAAGCTCGAGCTGTGGTTGACGATACATAGTAGTGCGCCTTTCCGCTACCTGCATTATTGGCTGCATACTCTAAATCAGTTAGTATGGCATCGTAAGTTTCTTGAACTGTATTTCGGGCATAACTTACAGCCCCCCGCATGGGCTCTGTTAATACAACAATACCATATTGCGAAGTTTTATCGAAAAATTGACCATGTGTGCGTAACAATCTGAAATGAGCCATAGCTCTTAAGAATTTGGCTTCTCCTAAAATTTCAGATTTTCTCGGGTCCGTTAAATCGGACGCTTTACCAGCTTCAATAGCTTCAATGAGGTAGTTAGCGTTATTAATTGCAAAATACATTGCCGTATACAGCTCTCTAACAATTACAGCTTCACCTGTATCTTCATTAGTTGGCCAGGTGTTGGTGCCATTTAAAGCACTTCCCATATTCTGTTCTATTCCCCAATAGGATAAGCCAGCTTGTACCAATGGAATATCGCTTTCTCTGAAGGAATTGTAGACTCTGTTCAATAATCGGTTAGCTGAGCCTTCGTCAAAAACCACATTGTCCTCTGTTAATTGTGCAATTGGTTTTATGTTGTCTATACTACAGCTTGTTATAAGCCAAATAGAAAGAATAGATAAAATAATTGTTTTTATATTAAATATTTTCATAGTATAATTCATTAAAAGTTAAGATTTAGACCCAAAGACCATGTTTGTGAAATAGGGTATGGACCAGAAGTAAATCGAGCGAATCGAGATGCTGCAGGACCAGTAGATGATGGATCTACACCACGAAAATCGGTAATCGTAAATAGGTTGTTGCCAGTAACGGTAAATGCTAGTTTATTTAGACTAAGCTTATTTAATATTGAGTTTGGTAACGAATATTGAAATTGTAAAGCTTGAAACCTTAGGTATGACGTATCATCAAATTTAAAATCACTACTTGGTGTTGAATTGTCGAAATTACCGTAAACTAATGTTCTTGGGTATCTGGCGTCTCTATTATCAGGAGTCCAAGAATCTGTAAATTCTCTTAAAATATTTTGATGAGGTTGACCGAAGCCTATTACACTCGCATCAGTGATTTGAGTCATACCACCTACTGAATAAACAAAATTAGCTCCTATTTGAAAATTCTTATAGCGTATAGAAGTGTTAAAACCTCCGAAAAAGTCTGGTTGAGACGCTCCTAAGTATACATAGTCACCATCTCTTGTAATTTCTCCGTCTCCATTAATATCCACGTATTTAAGATCTCCAGGCGATGTTAGTGACGAATAATAGGTGCCATCTGGAGACGCATTATTTAAAGCATCAATTTCTGATTGCTCTTGAAAAATCCCATCAGTTTTATACCCTTTAAAGTGGAATACAGGTCTACCTTCTTCAAAATAGAATGATTCAGAAGTTGTAAGTCCATCAGTATTCAATTTGTCTAATACATTATCGTTGTGAGCATAGTTAAATCCTACAGACCAACCGAAATCTTTTTCTCTAAAAATATCCACGTTTAAATCTATTTCTAAACCGCTGTTAGAAACATCAGCAAAGTTTTGAATGTAATTTGTGGCACCACTTTCTAGGGGATAAAAGCCCTTCATTAAAGCACCTCTCGTTTTTCGGTCGTACCAGTCAACACTACCAGTAACTCTATAGTTGAATAAAGAGAAGTCTAAACCAATATTTAACTCGTCTGTTGTTTCCCATTTAACCTCTTTATTAGGTAGTGTTCCTGAAAGTCCAACTGCTTGCTCACCAGCGTATAAACCTGCATCTCTTGAGGCTACATTGAAAAACTGTAAATAAGCAAAATCTCCAATGTTATTAGATCCCGTTCTACCGTAACCAGCTCTTAATCTTAAATTACTTAGAGGTTTTATGTTTTCCATAAATGACTCTTTTGTAATATTCCAACTAGCCGCCGCGGATGGGAAATAGCCTCTTTGGTTTCCTGGACCAAAACGGGATGAACGGTCGGTTCTAAAGTTTAATGTTAAAAAGTATTTTTGATCGAAGTTATAGCTAAATCTAGAAAAAATTGAATTAATACCTCGTTCAAACTGTGCCTCAGATCCAGGTCTAGCCTCTTGAGCGTAAGATGCATTAATTAATACATCATCATCAGGAAAGCCTCTATATCCAGCTGTTGAACGGTAAACCCAGTTTCTGTCCCATGCGGATCCTAGTAACGCTTCGATATTGTGTACATCATTAATAGTTGTATTATAATTAGCAGATAAATTAACAATTACGTTCGAATTCTCCGTTTGTAGTTTTGACAGGTAAGATGTACCTAAAATAGTACCATTACTTAAGGCTGTACCTACTTTAGAGACAGGTGTAAATTCGCTGGTGCTATTAGTAAATCTAGCGGCATTAACATCAGCACGAACAACTAAATCTTTTAAAACTTCAGCTTCTAAAAAAGCACTACCCAAGTTAGTGAAATTCTTTTGTTGCTTATCGTGTAATGTAGTTAATCCAACTGGGTTAGGTACTATACGAGTACTACCGTAATACCAGTTTTCAATACGGTTTAATAATCCATTTTCATCGTAAACAGGAACATCAGGTCTAAAATTAAGTATGCCAGTGTTTAACCAACCGTTAATATTTTGATGTCCAGATTGATTTTTGGAATAACTAAAACTTCCGGTAAATCCTGCTTTTAAGTAATTATTAATTTGGTGTTCTAAATTAAATCTAGTGTTATATTGATCGTATTCATCTTTACCTAATAAGCCTTCTTGGTCTAAATACCCTAAACTTAAGGTAAACGTAGTTTTTTCAGTACCCCCAGTAATACTAAGGTTATTTTGTAATGAAACGGCAGTATTTCTGTAAACTTCATCTACCCAGTTGGTATTTACATCATCATAGTTATCTTCATTCAAACCTCCATAAGTGTAGGAACCGTCTGAATTTCTTGTAACCGTAGCCCAATCTCTAAAATAAGATTGTACATAAAAAGGAGAATACCCACTACCATTGTTTAGTTGATCAACGGAGTTTCTAAACATTAAATCAATATTGTCTTTCCATTCTTCAGTGCTTAAGTAATCTGGCGTGTTAACAGGGGTCGAGAACATGACTCTTGAAGAGAAGGTAACATTTGATTTCTCTCCTTTTTTACCTCGTTTAGTATTTACTATAATTACCCCGTTTGTACCTCTTGAGCCATAAATTGCAGTTGCAGAAGCGTCTTTTAATACATCGATGCTTTCAATGTCTTCAGGATTTATATTCTGTAATGGGTTAGCATTTTGCACATTTAAAGCTCCAGTAAAACCTCCAGCATTATAAACCGGGTCGGTTAAAAAAGGAACGCCATCTATTACAAATAAAGGGTTGTTATTACCTCCTGAAAAAGGTGATGTAATTCCTCGAATAATTATATCTACACCAGTTCCTGGCTCGCCAGACCCCTGGGTAACAAAAACACCTTTTACAAGACCTCCTAAACCACGGTCAAAACTGGTTTGATTTCCTAAATTGTTTCTTAGAGGTTCGCCCTCTATAGAAGAGATAGCCGAAGATACTTCACTTCGCTTTTGCGTGCCATATCCAACCACTACAACCTCTTCAAGGCTATCCATTCCTTCACTTAGTGTGATTTCTAAATTGTTAAGGTTTGTAAAATCAGACAAAGAAATTTCTTTGGTAGTAAACCCGACAAAAGAGAACATAAGTTTTTCTGAATTAGGTGGTAATTCTAATTTAAATTTACCATCAAAATCGGTGTAAGTTCCTAGTTTTGTTCCAGAAACTAGAACGGTTACGCCTGCTAAAGGCATTCCAGATTTATCTGAAACTTTTCCGATGACTATCTTTTTTTGAGCAATTCCCTTATTTTTTATAGAATTAATTAAGTTGGAGTTGTCCGTTTTTAATATAATTTGTTTATTAAAGATTTCGTAACCTATCGAAGTCCCTTTAAATAGTTTTGACAAAACTTTGTCTATTGTTTCGTTTTTAGTTTCGAGTGTAGTAACCTTTCTCGAAACATCAATTTCTGAAGTGTTAACAAAAAACTTGAAATCAGATACAGATTCAATCTTGTTTAGCACTTCCTTAACGGAAACTTCTTTAAGATTGAAGTTGAATTTTTTCTTTTGCGAGTAGGTTTCGGCATGTATTTGAAACATACAAATGAATAATAAAAAGGTCGTTATTTTCATTTTTAAATCAAAATTGAGAGGTGGCGATTGGGCGTACCAATACTTTGAAAAGATTTTTTTCATACTTTTGTTTTGTAAAATTTGGTTAGTTTATTTTTAATCGAATTATTCTATCGGAAGATGTGCCAGCATTTTCCGATTTTTTTGTTTAAAGGATTATGTTTTCATAAGCTTTTGTTGTGTTAGTTAATGATTATTTTATTGTCTTTTATTTGATAATTTATGCCGTAATTGCGTTTAAAAGTTTCTATTACTTCTTCTATGGTTTCAATGTCAAAACTTGCCAAGAAGCTAAGGTTGTCTAGTTCTTGATTGTTGTTTACGATTTCAACGTTGTAATGTCTTTCCAGTTTATTTCTAATATTTTTGAACGTCATATTTCTAAAAAGAAGTTTACCATCAACCCAGGCGGTATATAAATGGGTGTCTACAGTTTCAACTACGAATTCTTTAGAGCTGTGATTCCAACTACCTCTTTCGCCTGGCTTTAGAATTTTTTCGTAAATACTAGAGTTTGCGTTATTTGATAATTTCACTGAGCCAGAAACTAATACTGTGTTAATAAAATCATCTTCAGGGTAGGAAGAAACATTAAATTTAGTTCCTAAAACTTCAACATTTACATCATTTACATGAACAATAAAAGGGCGTTTTTTATCTTTTTCAATTTCGAAAAAGGCTTCGCCATTAATAAATACTTTACGTTGACCATGAGAAAGAAAATGTTCTGGGAATTTAAACGTTGTTCCGGAATTTAAAGTTATTAAAGAGCCATCTGAAAGTTCTAGTTTTAGTTTTTTTCCATAAGGAATTTTTAAGGTGTTATAAACAAGAACTTCTTCGCTTTTTGTAGTTTTATAAGATAACTTATCCTCTTCTTGATTAGCAATAATTAAGCCTTTTTCATTTGTTATTTTAATAGTTTTATTTTGATCTATTTTCTGTTTAGTACCGTTAGCTAACTCTAAAATAATAGGTTGATCTTCAATGGTTAATGAGGAGTTTTGGTTGAAATATTTTAATTTCAGAGCAAAAGTCAACCCCATTAAAACGACAAATATTGCAGCGTACTTTAAAATTGAATTTAGCCTAATAACTTTAGATGATTTCTTCTGTTTTTTTTGAGATTTAGCTTGTGCTAAAATATTCAGGTATGTTTCTTGTGAGCTATCAACTTTCAGGTGTTGTTGGGAAAGTAAATAATTTATTTCTATCGATTTTTTTATCTCATGATGTAACTGTTCGATAGGAATATCACTAGTCAATCGACATAGTTCACGGTAAGTAATCTCGTCGTTTAGATATTTTTGTATTATTAATTCGCTATTTTTTTGCATTATTTGTTTGTCTCTATTAACTAGGACGCAATTTTGAAATATATCCCTACCTCGATTTCTAACTTTTTTTATTTTTTTTAAAAATTCAAGAAGAATATAATAAATTTGAGCATCTTTGGATATCTTTTTTAACCCATTAAAGTACAAGTGAATAACCAAGATCATAAATTATTAAACGCACTAAAGCATAATCATGAAAGTGCTTTTAACTCTATATATAGCATATATTATAGGGATTTAGTTGTGTATTGTTATAATTTATGTAAAAGGCAGGATATAGCCGAAGATATTGTGCAGGCCGTTTTAATTAACCTATGGGAAAAGCGAGCAAATTTAAAAGTGGGGATATCATTAAAAGCTTACTTATACAAAGCTGTTTATAATAAGTTTGCATCCGATCTTAGGAAAAAGAAAATAAAAGAGACGTCGTTTGAAGATTTGAGACATCAAATTGTGAATGAAGTGAGTCAGGAAAAAGACGATATTATGGCACAACGTATGTCTGTTTTGAATCAAGCGATTGATGAATTGCCGGAAAAGTGCAAAAAGGTATTTTTAATGAGTAAGGTTTTAGGGTATCGACATAAGGAAATCGCTAAGTCTTTAAATATTTCAGAAAAAACAGTCGAGAAACATATTACTAAAGGTTTTATGTTGATAAAAAAATATGTGTTCAATCCTCGACATGTTGTTAAAATATTATTCTTTTATAAAAACAGATTGTTTGGAATTAGAAATTAAGTTTGATTTTCTAAAAGGAAATTAAAAAAAACACTTCAGATTATAATTCAAATGTTTACATTTGAAATTAACCACCTTTTCATTATTTTTAACTAATGACCCCTGATGATTCAGACATATTAAATCGCCTAAAAAAAGGCGATAAGCAAGCGTTAACCGAACTATATAATAGGTATTGGAAGACCTTGTATATAAGTTCGTATAATCTTCTTAAAAACAAAGAACTTTGCGAAGAAATCATTCAGGATGTTTTTATTGATGTTTGGAATTATAAGGAAAATCTTCAAATTAAAATTTCACTAAAATCGTATTTATATGCTTGCGTGAGGTATAAAGTATTTAGTGAATTTCGAAAAAATAAGATTCAAAGTGTTGAACTAATGGAAGGTTTAAACGATCGATTTCAATACGCCACTCCCGAAACCAAACTTATGCACGAGGAGTTAGTGATGCAAATAGATGCTATTGTTAAAACCTTACCTGAACGTTGTCAGGAGGTTTATTTGCTAAGTAGAAATCAGCAATTAAGTCACAAAGAAATTTCTGAAAAACTTGGTATTTCTACAAAAACAGTTGAAAATCATATTACACTGGCATTAAAAACAATTCGTTCCTCTCTAGGGTATTTGTTGAGTATAGAAATGCTGTACATGATACAATAATTCATCTTCATTTATCATAAAAGTGTAATTTTTATTAGAATCATTTTCTGCGTTACCCTTTGTAAATACTAGGGTTAATCTATTTGTGTAAAAAAAAAGTTAAAATTTTTTTAAATTTTACTAGGGGATGCATCCTTAAAAAGACACATAAGAGGTAAACCAAGCTATTTAAAAAATATTTTAATGGATAATTCCGATATGAATAACAAGTTTTTCCGAAGGCTCATAGAGCGCTATCTCGATGGAGAAACGACTGCTGATGAGCTCAAGCTTCTGGTAAACTACTACGAAAGTTTTCAAAAGGAAAACAAGTGGGTTGAAGCTTTAGGACCTGAAGACGTTATTAAAGAACGTATGCTGGTAAACATCTTAGAAGCGATTAAAGATGATGAAGAACCTAAACAACCTAAAGTTATTACATTATTCAGGTCTGCTTATGTGAAATATGCCGTGGCAGCTTCAATAGTGGCATTTGTGGCGACTTTTGTTTTTATAAATTTAGACAGAGATTCTGTTGTACAAGAGGAAGCTATTGTTAATACAAGTATTGAGGTAGGTACGAATAAGGCTATTTTAACCAGAGGAGATGGTTCTAATGTTACTTTAGAAAAAGGCGAACAAATAGCTTTTGATAATGTAGAAAGTAACGGAGAGGCATTAATCTATAATGATAAACCTACCAATACTAAAGAGATAGCTTATAATTATTTAACCATACCAAGAGGTGGTCAGTTTTTTGTTAAACTTTCCGACGGCACTCAGGTCTGGTTAAATTCTGAAACCAAATTGAAATACCCAGAAGTATTTGTTGACGGAGAAAAACGTATGGTAGAATTACTTTACGGTGAAGCGTATTTCGATGTGTCTCCAAGTACAGCACATAAAGGCTCTAGGTTTACAGTTACTAATCATAATCATGAAATCGAGGTTTTAGGGACCGAATTCAATGTTAAAGCCTATAATAACGAACCTAACATCTTAACTACTTTGGTTGAAGGTAAGGTGAAAATCAAGTATCAAGGGAAAGACCACATGTTGCTTCCAAATCAGCAATCTGTTTTAGACCGAAGTACCAACACCATCACATTCAATACTGTAAATGTATTTAATGTAATATCCTGGAAAGAAGGTCTTTTTAGTTTTAATAATATAACTCTTAAAGAGGTTATGGTTGTACTGTCACGTTGGTACGATTTTGATGTTGAGTTTAAAAATAAAGCAATTGAGAACGAATTGTTCGTTGGAACACTAGGAAAACAGGAGAAAATAGAAGATATACTTCAGAATTTAAAAGAATTAGGAATCATTAAAAAATATGAGTTCAATGATAAAAATATAATTATTGAATAAAAAAAAGGGAGCTAAGTTCAAACATTTGGCCGTGTAACAACTTACTCCCTCTTGTATGTATTAATTAAAATAATGTCTAACTAACACAAAACAAATTTATGAAAATTAAATTAACTAATTATCGCTATTTAATTCGAAAGCGATTACCCCTATGCATTATGAGAATATTTATATTTCTATTGTGTGCAACAGTTTTTGGTTTAAACCCGAATAGTTCATTTTCTCAGGAGAAAGTGATTATTAATCAAAGTCAGTCCGTATCGGTAGACGAAATGTTCAATATCATTCAACAACAAACCAATTACCACTTTATTTTTCCAAAGAAATTATTTAAAAATTCACCTACCATCCAGTTAGAGCAAGGTGAAGTGTTGGTAATAAGTTTATTAGGTAAAGCATTGCAGGATAGTAATTTGGAGTTTGAAATAGACGAAAACAATACCATTTTAATTAAAAAGATAGATCATAATTATGACAGAAGACAACAAAAAGTAAAAGTCTCAGGTACAATTAGAGATGAATCTGGTATGCCTTTACCTGGAGTTACTGTTATGGAAAAAGGTACTGTAAATGGTGTAGCAACAGATTTTAATGGTGTTTATTCTATTTCGGTATCCGATAATGCTATTTTAGAGTATACTTTTGTTGGTTTTGTTAAAGAAACTAGAGACGTAAAAGAACTAACATATTACTCTGGAGTAGATATTACATTAAAGGAAAATGTAAATGCTTTACAAGAAGTGGTTGTAACAGGTTACCAAACCTTGTCAAAGGAACGTGCAACAGGGTCTTTTGAAACCGTAGGTGTAGAGCAACTACAGCAGCGTCCGGCTGCAACATTTGTTGAGCGTATTGTAGGTCAGGTACCAGGGGTAAGTGTAAGTCCATGGTCGGGTAAAATTGAAATTAGAGGTCGATCTACGGTTTTTAACGGATATGATGATGTTCTAATTATTGTTGATGGCTTTCCATTAACCCAGCAGGATGATTATAATAGTATAAACCCTGAAGATATAGAAACCTTGACTGTGCTAAAGGATGCAGCAGCAGCATCGGTTTGGGGGGCAAAGGCTTCTAATGGGGTAATAGTTATTACAACAAAGACGGGAAGTAAAAATAAAAAGCTATCAGTCGATTATTCTTCATTTGTTGAGTTTCAGGAAAAAGTAGACCTTGGAGATATGCGCTTAATGAGTGTTGCAGAAGAAATTGACATTGAAGAGGAATTTCTTGAAAAGAATTGGGTGGATTTAAATAGTCTAGCCAATGGAACATCGAGCATTAACGATTTCTATTTAGCTAATATTTATAGAAATGGATTGGCACCTGATGGCAATACGTGGTCTCAAGATACCTACGATAATTATATTAATGAATTAAGTAGCCGTGAAGATGTTACCAAACAGTTTGAGAAGTATTTGTTACGTAATGCATTCCGTGAGACTCACAATATCTCGTTGCAGGGCGGTGGAGAAAAAAATACCTTCTACGCATCGTTAGGTTACACAAATTATAAGTCTCATTTAATAGGAGATAAAGATGATAGATTAAGTTTTAATTTAAGAAACACCTTCGATTTTACTGATAAAATTAAGTTTACAACTGGGGTTACTGCAGTTCAAAGAAACGAAAAGAATAACGGTATTTCCGTTGATGCAGCAGATCAATTACAGGCCTATGATCAGTTAATTGATGAAAATGGACAATATGTTCAAAAATATGTGAACTGGACTCCTTGGTTATCAAGAGAGCGTGAGGCCATAGTTGGATCTCCGCACACATTTAACCTGGTAGAAGAGCAACGAAACCAAGATAACTCTCAGCAGTTTTTAGATGTACGTGCCGATTTTAGAGTTGATGTAGAGTTATTTAATGGGTTAACAGTATCGCCATCCTTTCGTTACGAGCGCGGGGCGGGAGATATCGATAATTTCCGAAACATGAATTTACCATCACACCGTAATTTTATTAATGATTATTTCGTAAATGGAAACTATCAAATCCCTGTAGGTTCAGATTATGAGCAAAGAAAGGAACACTACAAGGGATGGACGATGCGTAATACCTTTAATTACGATAACAGTTTTGGAAAACATGATATTACACTTTTCGGAGGTATAGAATATAACAGACGTTTTTCAGAAAATAGTTTAAATCGCCATTTTGGATATAATAAACAAGCTACGTTATATATAGCTTATGATGAGTTGGGTTTATTTAACCGTTCGCTTCGTGATTTTCAAGGGGTGCCAGACTACAATTTATATCAAGGAATATTTCAGGATGTTAATAATGTAGATAATCGTTTTGTGAGTTGGTTTGGTAATTTAGGCTATACGTTTAATGATAAGTATATATTAAATGCAAGTTACCGTGTAGATCAGGCTAATATTTTTGGTAGTGATCCAGATTTTAGATATAAACCTTTATGGTCTGTAGGACTTGGTTGGAATATGGTAAAAGAAGATTTTTTAGCTAGTACTGATTGGTTGAATAGATTAACTTTAAGAGGAACGTACGGGTTATCAGGGAATAGTCTTGGGGCAGCTTCGCCATATGCCTCTGCATTTTCAAGAACTAATACTTACAAATATTCTTATTTCTTTTCAAGGTTTAGTATTCCTGCAAACCCTAACTTAAAATGGGAGGAAACGGTAACCACAAATGCAGCAATTGATTTTGCTTTATTTAATAACAGACTTTCAGGTACTTTTGAATATTATAAAAAAGCTAGTTCTGATGTGTATTCCAGAAGGCCTTTAGACCCTACCGTTGGTTTTACTGATGCAACTGTAAATTATGCAGAAATAGATAATGAAGGATTGGAACTTCAATTGAATGCTAGAGTTATTGATAAAGAAGATTTTTCTTGGGACATTCGTGCCAATTTCAATAAAAACAAAAATGTTGTGCGTGAATTTCAAGGGTCAACACAAACAGCAGATTATTTAAGTGCAGGAGTAGGTATTCTTGCAGGAGCTGCCGTTAATAACTACTATGCTTATAATTACGCTGGTCTTGATGAAAATGGAGAACTTTTAATCTACGATCAAAATGGCGATTCTCAGCATTGGTCTACAGAGTTTGTAAAAGAGGATTTAGTTTATTTAGGTTCAAAAACACCACAGCATTATGGTGGTTTATCGACAACCTTCCGTTATAAAGGATTCGATTTAACAGCTAATTTAAATTATGGTGCCGATTTTTATTTCCGTTACCGACCTAATTATGCTTCAAGCGGTTATGGTACATATAACAGTATTTTAAATACAGCACAAAGGAATTTTGGGAACCTAAGATTAGATAAAATGTGGGCAGATCGTTGGAGAGAGCCCGGAGATGAGGCTACTACAGGTGTGCCAAGATTGTTTTGGAATGGAGTAAACCCATATACTGGATTAGTAGAATCAAGATTTACTGGAAGTTCTCAAGATCGTAAGTTTAGTCAGTCTACATTCAATACTGTAAAAGGAGATTATATTCGGGTACAGGATATTATCTTAGGATATAACTGTCCTAGTAGCTTAACTGATCGTACATTTTTCAATAGCTTAAGATTTACGTTTCAAGTTACCAATCCGTTTTTGTGGGTTGAAAATGATTTTGGAGTAGACCCGACTGTCTATGATCGTGAATCGCGAGCCACTAGTAACCTTACGAGATTTACACTTGGATTAAGAGCTAACTTTTAATAAAAATTATGATGAAAAGAAACATATATATATTGATGGGGTTTGTAATGGCAATATTCTCTTGCGAAAGCCCAGACGACTTTTTAGATGTAATACCAACAGGACGAGTAATTCCATCAACTGTTGAGGATTTTAATAATTTACTTAATAGTCCGGATTATTTTTTCAGACGTCAGGAAAACATATCATTTAAAGACCCGGATGTATTTATGAACGAACTTAGTTATTCGACTATAGCAAATAACATGCGTTACGCAAACGCTTACATGTGGGAGAATGACTTGTTTTTAATAGATCAAGCTGATGCTGATTACAATAGAACATACCAAATGTTATACATCAGTAATTTTGTATTAGATGGTATTAATGACGCAGAATTAGGTGCCTTTAACGAAAACGAACGTAAAAATATTCAGGCAGAGGCACATGCGCAACGTGCTATGGAATTATTTTTGGCTGTAACTGAATACGCTCCGATGTATGATCCAAATAACAGAGATGTTCCTGGCGTTCCAATGCCTTTGGAGGTTGATATCACCACGTTGTATTCAAAATCATCGGTAGGAGAGGTATACGACCAAATTGTTAATGACCTAAACAAATCGCTAGAGTTAATTTCACCAACATATCCTAATATTAACATAGTTGGGAATTACAGACCAGGTAAAGCTTCTATATATGCATTACTTGCTGAAGTGCACTTGTATATGGGGAATTTTCAAGAAGCTAAAACTAATTCCGATAAGGCGCTTGCTTTATATGATTACCTAAATGATTGGACTACTTTTGAATTCCAAGATCCAGATAATATTACTTTAGGTTATGTAGATAAAGATTATGAAAATAGAGATGGTAACACCGAGGCCTTATGGAATCGTTTCCATAGAGAAGTTTATTATAATCCTGTGCAATTATATCATCCGGATCTAGAAGCTTTATTTGATAAAGACAATGATAGTCGTTGGTATTTACGAGCCTCACAAACCGACAGGAACGGTAACGATTATAGCCCATATTATGTGTATTATTTCCCTATTACGCAGGTGGGTATGACAGTGCCACGATTATTATTAACAAATGCAGAAGCAAAAGTAAGAACAGGAGATGGTGCAGGCGCCATGGCTTCACTAAATAAATTACTGGCAAAAAGACTTTATGCATTTACGCCTTTAACACACACTGATAACGCTTTAACGCTTCAGATTATTAAAGATGAAAGACGAAAGGAATTGCATGGTTCTGGTTTGAATTTGTTCGATTTAGCCCGTTATCATGTGTATGGTGAGACGGTACCAACTTTTACAAGAACGAACCCAGAAACAGGAGCTACTGCTACACTTGAACCAGGAAGCGATGATTATTACGTTCAGATACCTTTACAAGTGCAAGAGCTAAATCCAAATTTAAAACAGTAATTTTTAATGCGTAGGAAAGGTCATTTCACGATTTTATCCAACTAAAAAAATAGAAAATAATGAAAAAAATATATTTAATATTATTTGGCATCTTATCTGTTTTAACTTCTTGTGAAAAAGAAGAAGATATAGTAATGCCTCCAGCCTATCAAGTAAATTGGTTCGACGATACTAATTTAGTGTTTTCTCCAATTGGAGATCCTGGATTTACCTATAACATTAATTCCAATTCTGGTCAATCTTTTTGGGGAGATACAGAAGCAGAGTATGATGTAAAGATGAATTTTAGTGCAGATATTGAAATTTCTAAAATTGAATTTTATGCGTTTGTAGAAGAAAATAATGGAGAAACTTTTTCCTATAAAGGGGGAGAGATAGGTAAACTTTTAGAAACAATTACAAATCCGGAAAATAATTTTACTTTAACAGTAAGTTCTGATAAGGTTTATCAGTTGTACAGCGGCGAATTATCAGCTGAACATTCAGGCGAGTTGTTACCTGAGGATTTAGTAGAACTAAAATGGGTTATAACTGCTGAAGATGGATCTGTATTAGATACTAGAGTAGATTGTAATGGGTTTAACTGCACATATGGAATCAAAACTTCTATAAAATATGTGGATACCTGGTTAGGTGAATTTGAAGCGACATGGACAGAAGTGGGACCTGGAACGGTAACCTATTCGTATTCTGATGTTGTTGTTGGTGCAAAAAGAACCGTAACATTTACCCCAGGCGACGAAGAAGGCCAATACGCTGTTGACGATATGGCGTTTGGGGGTGCTTACGGTGGACCTAAGCCAGGGTACATTACTTTCGATAACACTACTAATACATTATATGTTTATGATTTCACCAATTATAAAAATAAATGGATTTTAGTGAGTGTAACTCCTGAGGTTTTGACTGTTAGATGGGATAATTATTACAACCAGTGGTATAACGAAAATGGCGTTATTGAATTGCGTAGAAGTGATGGTTTAACTTGGCCAGATATTACTGAAATTATCAATAATAATTAACCATTAATATTTTAATAAAACAGGGTAATTCATTCTGATTACCCTGTATTTCAATACTTTTATTATGAATAAAAATATAAAAAGGGTGGCTTTGCTATGCTTAATGTTGATGTTGTCTTTTTTCGTGTTTCAATGTCATTCAGCTAAGGAAATTAGCAAAACAGTGAACGACAAAACGTTTACCCTAACAGCTGATTTGAAAGGCTTGGACAAAGCATTTTTAGTTTATTTTGAAAAAAACAATGCCTATCCCGATGGTGTAAGAAGAGATACAATTTGGGTTAAAGACGGCAAGTTTACATTTACCGATTCGGTTAATGATTATAAATTATACTTCCTCAATGTGTTAAATACAAGAAGTTGGGAAACAGAGTACAATGGCAGAAAATATACATCTTCAACAAAAGCCGATGTGAATAGATTATGGTTTATTGCATACCCTGGCGCTGAAATAAAATGTTCAGGGAAAGTTGAAGAGTATATGGTAGATGCATCACTTTCTGATGGCAGAGGTGTCAATCAAGATTTTACCAGAATACAAGAAAAAACATTTCCTTTAATCGATAGAGCGCATGCCTTAAGATTTATAACCTACACAGAAGATTTAACTGAAGAAGAAAGCAAAAAGTTGTCAGATTCAGCAAATGCATTATTTAAACAAGCTATAGACTTAAAGAAAGAATTTGCTAAATCTAATCCTAAATCTATCGCAGCGTCTTACGTATTTATGGATGGATATTACAGAAAGTATTTTACGCACGATGAAGCCAAAGCGGTTCTTGAAGGTTTTGATACTGAAACCTTAGATGGTACACCTTTCTATGATGAAGTAAACCAAAGAATAGCAGCTGTAGAGAATACAAAATTAGGTATGCAAGCTCCTGAGGTTGTAACTAATAACACTTTAGATGGTTCTGAATTTAAATTATCAAATTTTAAAGGGAATTATGTGTTACTGGATTATTGGGGAACTTGGTGTGGACCTTGTATGGCGGAGATTCCTAAAATAAAAGAGTACTACCAAAAATATTCCGATAAAAACTTTGTTGTTGTAGGAGTAAATTCTGGAGATGCAGTTCCGAAATGGAAAAAAACCGTTGAAGACAACGGTTATAACTGGGAACATATACAGACTACTAGCGAAAACAATTTGTTAGTGCCATTTAATGTGACTTCTTTTCCAACCAAAATCTTAATTGATCCTGCTGGAAAGATAATATACAGTTCTAACAATGCTACAAAAACAGATATGTATGCTATGTTAGATGCAATTTTCAAAAAAGGATAATACAATTCACATGAATAAAATGCATAAAATATCTATAATCCTTATTTTACTTATTCTTACGTCTTGTAAATCAAATCCTAAGGAAGAATATGCTATAATTAAAGGTAATATTACTAATGGCGAAGACATTGAAAAAATATACTTAACTAATAATGACCGCGATTTTAAGTATGAAATCAATTTGTTAGAAGATGGTAGTTTTCGAGATACTCTTACCATAGAACCGGGGATGTATTCTATGTCTATCGAATCCAGAAAATCTACGCAAATTGTTTTTTCAAAAGGAGATGATTTAACCATAATAATGGATGCGAATTATTTTAAGGATTCCTTGAAATTTGAAGGACAGGGATCTAATGAAAATATATTGTTGCAGACCATAAATAAAAAAATAATCGACTGGGAGCAGAAAAAATCTGAAGCATACAGTTTAGGTGAAGGCGATTATAAAAATTTACTATCAGAAAGACAAAAGGAGTTAACAGCTTTGCTATATGGAAAACAGGAGTTAAATCCGTTATTTGTAGATTTCATGAAGCGCCATATAGATTATTGGAAATTTTATGGTTTAACCTATTACCAAGTGTATCACAGGTATTATACTAAGAATCCAGAGTTTACTATATCGAGTGATTTTTTAGATGGAGCAAGAGCATTAGATTTTTATAGGGAAGTAGATTATAAGGCTAGTGAATATTACTATAGGTTGGTTATGAGCGAACAAATAAAAAGAGCCGATTCTATCGAAAAATCAGGAGTATCTAATAAAACTCTGGCCAGACTTAAGGCTTCAGCTGGTTTTCAGTCCGACTATATTAAAAATGATCTGTTATTACAAACCATTATGGGTAGTCTGGCTTTCGATAATGAATTTACATCAAGCTTTGATGCTTACATGCAATTATCCACAAACCCAGACCATAAAGCTAAAGTTTTAAAGCAGTTTAACGAAGTAAAATCATTAGAAAAAGGTAATCTATCTCCTAAGTTTGTGAATTATGAAAACTATAACGGTGGTTTATCATCCCTTGATGATTTTAAAGGAAAATATGTGTATATAGATGTATGGGCAACATGGTGTGGGCCTTGCAAAGCTGAAATCCCATATTTACAGGATGTTGAAAAAACATATCACGATAATGACAAGATAGCCTTTGTAAGTATTTCTGTTGATAAAGAAAAGGATCATGAGAAATGGAAAGCTATGGTAAAGGACAAGGAAATGAGTGGTTATCAATTAATAGCTGATAATAGTTTTAAATCAGATTTTATTGATTCTTATAAAGTTAAGGGTATACCTCAATTTATTTTAATAGATCCAAATGGTAATATTGTTAACCGAAGTGCACCACGCCCTTCTTCTCCAAGATTAATTGAATTATTGAACGATTTAGATATATAAAGAGAATTATGAATAAATTTCATTTTGCCATTTTATCATTATTGTTCATGGCATGTATAAAGCCCGTTGATAAAACTAATGAATACACTGTTATAAAGTTTAATATAACTGGTTTTGAAGAAACCAATAACGATTTATATTTTTCTTCTTCATCAGCTGATTTATCTATAGAGAAACCATTTAGAAAAATTTATAAAGCAAATAATAATGAACCAATAGTTGATACATTAAATCTGGAAAATGGTGTGTATTTTGTTGGAGATGGCAATAATTTTATAACTCTTGATATAATTAACGGTAGTAATCTTTCGGTGTCTTATAATATTCAGGATTTTAAAAGTACTTTAAAAATTACCGGAGAAGGATCAGAACAAAGTAACTATCGCCTTCAAAAGGATTTTAAGAAGAGTAAGGTGTTTTATAAGAAAATGTATGAGCTAAATGAACACGATTTTATTGATTTGCAACTAAAGGTAAAGAACGACTTGATAAATTTTATTCAAAATTTTACAGGCGTTTCAGAAGACTTTAAGTCTAAAGAAATAAGGAATTTACATTATGAATATCTAGCAAATTTATCCAGATTCGAAGCTTCTCATGCATATTATACAAAAAATAAGGATTTTAAGGTTTCAGAAGCGTTTTATAAAGAATTTGAGGGTTTAAAGTACGATAATGTTCAGGATTTTATTTTTTCAAGGGCTTATCAGGGTTTAGTCTTTGAACATTATAAAGAAGTAAGTTTAGATTATTTGATAAGCAAACCAGAACTAGATAAAGACTTAGCGCTTTTATTAGCATTAAATACTATTTCAGATGATAAGATTAAGTATCCGTTGTTTTATAGGGTAGGTGTTCCTGTTGATACTGAATTTACAGATGAACTAACTCCTTTATACCATGCTTTGGTAAATGCATATTCAAAAAGGTTTAAATATTTGGAGAATGAAGATGTGACAATTGACCCGCAATTGAAAAAGGGCATGCCTTCAACCAAATTTGTCAATTTTGAAAATTTAGGAGGCGGGACAACTTCACTTGAGGATTTAGCGGGAAGTTACATATATATAGATGTTTGGGCGACTTGGTGTGCACCTTGCAAAGACCAAATACCTTTTTTAAAGAAAGCTGAGGAGCTGTTTCATGATAAGAATATTCAATTTGTGAGTATATCGGTCGACCAAGCAAAAGATTACGAAAAGTTAAAAAGGACGGTAAGCGAATTGAATTTAAAGGGAATTCAGCTTTTTGCCAATGGGGAGTGGAAAGAGAATGATTTTATGAATGCATATCACATTAACAGTATTCCAAGGTTTATTTTAATAGGGCCAGACGGTAAAATCGTAGATGCAGATGCGCCTAGACCATCTACAAGAGCATTTTTTGATTTGCTTGAACAGATAAAAATATAAATAAATACAAAGATTAATTTCATGAAAATTATTTTGATATGATAGAAAGAGTTTTAATATCACTAGTCATTATGATTAGTTTGTTTTCCTGTAAAGTTGAAAATAAAAATGATTACATCATTCTGAGAGGAAAGGTTCTAAACAAAACTTCAGATGATTTAAAGTTAACAAGTTTAGTATATTCAGATAGCAAATACATTGCAATCAACGAAGATGGTACTTTTGTTGATACCTTAAGAGTAGATGCCGATAATATGATGTTATTCCATCCTGGTAGTCTAACTTATATGTATTTGGAAGCTGGTGATGACGTTCATTTAACCTTTGATACGAAAGACTATTATAATACTGTTCATTTTGAAGGTAAAGGCGCTGCTCATAATAATTATCTAATATCAAAAAATAAAAAAACCAAAGAGGTTTTAAGTGGCGTTAAAAACTCATTTTTGTTAAATGAAACAGAGTATAAGCAAATACAAAAAGAAATAGAATTAGCTTGTCTGGCTTTATTAAGCAATACTAAAGGCTTACCAAAAGCGTATCTAGAAAAGGAAAAAAGGAATATTAGATATACTACATTAAATCGATTAAATGAATATGAAGCTAATCATGCTTATTTCAGTAAAAACCCAGATTTTAAGGTATCTAAAGGGTTTTTAAAAGAATTACATGAATTAGATTACAATAACGCTGAAGACTTTATATTTTCCAGTAACTACAGTAGTTTAATAAGTTCTTACCTAACAAAACAAGCCAAAAAGCTTTCAGATTCATTGAATATTGAACCCGATGTGGCATATTTAAAACAGGTAAACACACTAACTAACCAAACTATAAAAAACTTTATATGTTATAAACGAGCAAAAGCAGGAATTACATATACATCTGACTTAGAAGGCTATTACGCTGAATATTTAAAAGGGAGTACGGATGAAGAAAATAATAGAAAAGTAGAAGAAAGCTATAAGGCGCTTCGAAAGTTGGCAAAAGGTGAGCAATCACCACATTTTGATAATTACGAAAACTTTGATGGCTCAACCACATCGTTAGATGATTTAAAAGGCAAATACGTGTATATAGATGTATGGGCAACCTGGTGTGGACCATGTAAAAGGGAGATTCCTTATTTAAAGGAAATTGAAAAACAATATCATAATAAGAATATTGAATTTGTTAGTATTTCAGTTGATACCCAAAACAATCGTGATAAATGGAAAGCCATGGTCGAGGATAAGGAGCTAGGAGGTGTTCAGTTATTGGCTGATAATGCCTTTGATTCGAAATTTGTTCAAGATTATTTAATAAAAGGTATTCCACGTTTTATCCTTTTGGATCCGGAAGGAAATATTGTTACCTCCAATGCTCCGAGGCCTTCCAACGAAAAACTAATCGATTTATTTAAAGAATTAAACATATAAAACTAGCAATCGAATTTTTCCCTAATTATTTTTTTGATTGAAATTCATATTTGAGTTAGTTAAATCCTAGAGAATATGAATGAACGAGGGCTGTTTAAACAGCCCTTTTTTTATTAAATAAACTTATTATCTATAAACTCTAAATCTAAGAGAGGGAATAGTTTAAACGATCAAAAGCACCAAAAGCCGTTTAATATCCGATTAAAATCTTCAGCGAAGAAGAGTTCTAAAAGGTTAAAATTTACTATATTTCGTAAATAACTTAACTAACTAAACTAATTTCTTCACTTATTTTAATGACAAAAGCTTACTTAAACTGCTTGTTAAAATTTACGTTTTTCATTTTTTTATCATTACAAATTTCTTGTAAACAAAAAGAGGATGCTTACAAGTTTACCATTGGTTTTGCTCAAACAGGATTCGATGACGACTGGCGTAAGGCCATGAATCAGTCGATGAGGATTCAAGCAGATTTTAATCCTAATATAGATTTGGTTATTATGGATGGTGAGGATGATGTTGATAATCAAATTGAGGATATCGAACAATTAATTAAGAAAGGTGTTGATGTTTTAATTGTTTCGCCAGTAAAATCAAAGCCTATTACACCCATAGTAAAACGCGCATATAATAAAGGAATCCCCGTTTTAATCGTCGACAGAAAAATTGAAGGATCAGAGTACACAGCTTACCTTGGAGCCGATAATTTACAAGTAGGTACCGATGCTGCCAACTATCTGGCATCGATAACATCAGAAAAAAGTTATATTCTAGAAATAAAAGGTCTGCCAGGATCTTCTCCTGCATTAGAGCGAAGTCTAGGTTTTAATAATGTCATTAAAAAAAACAATCATTTAGAGGTAATTCAGTCTATTGATAGTAACTGGGAAAGCTATTCGATAACCGATACGTTACGTAAGGTTTTAGATGAAACAAAATCAATAAATTACATATTTGCACATAACGATAGATTGGCATTGGGAGCATGGGAGGTCTTGAAAGAAAAGGGCTTACAGAATGATATTAAAATTATAGGGGTTGATGGACTTTCTGGTCCAAATGGCGGTATTCAACTGGTTCAGGAAGGGATATTTATGGCTACAATTTTATATCCTACCGGGGGCGACGAAGCTATGAAATTGGCATCAAGCATATTAAATGGACAAACGGTGCCTAAAAACAATATTTTAAAAACCATTGTTATCGATTCCAGAAATGCTGATATAATGAAAAATCAGTATGATAAAATAGCTCAGCATCAAAAGGATATTGAAAATCAGCAAAATAAACTTAAACGTCAGGAAAAAATATATTCTACGCAATCCAACATTTTAAAACTCTTACTGGGTTTGCTCATTATTAGCGTTTTACTGGGGGCTTATAGTATTTATTCGAGTTATAATTTAAAAAAGAAAAAGCGGGAGTTAGAATTACAAAACAAAAAGATTACGATTCAAAGAAATCAAATACGAAAAATAGCCGATGAGGTTAAGAAAAGTAACGATGCTAAAGTTAATTTTTTTACCGGCTTGTCGCACGAATTTAAAACACCTATCACACTCATTTTATCGTCTGTTGAAACCCTTTCTGATAATAAAGCACTAAAAGATAACAAACTACTTCGCGAAATTGGTTTGATTTTTAACAATTCCAAACGCTTATTGCGATTAATTAATCAACTCCTAGATTTCAGAAAAATTGAAGACAGAAAATTTACCTTACGAGCTTCTGAAACCAATTTGTTCGAATTTACCAAAACCATTTTTAGGGATTTTGAACGTGAAGCACAAAAGCGAAATATCAACTTTTCGCTAGTTTGTAATAACGAAGCGCTAAGCGTTTTTATAGACCGAAATTTAATGGATAAAGTGTATTTTAATTTGCTTTCTAACGCTTTTAAGTTTACCCCTAATAATGGTCGTATACATATTGAAATTGTAGATGATGAAATTGGGAATTGTGTTAAAATTTATTTTAAAGATTCGGGGATTGGTATTCCTGGTAAAGAGCTTGATAATGTATTTAAAGTATTTTATCAAGGGTCTAACAACAATAAACCCAGTTCGGGAATTGGGTTGCATTTGTCGAAAGAATTTGTCGATATGCACAGTGGTAACATTAGTGTTAAATCTAAAAATGGTACCGAATTCGAAATTACCTTGCCTAAAGGAAAAGCTCATTTAGCTTCAGAAGAAATAATTCAGGAACCCGATGTGATTTATGACTCGGGATTAAAATTAAATGAATCCGATTTTGAATCCGAGCGATTTGAGCAGGAATCCCTGCCGTTGAATCCCGACGACGTGTACTCTGTTTTGGTTATTGAAGATAATATCGATTTAATACAATATATAAAAGGAAAATTACAAAACGAATTTCAAGTTTACCTTTCCAACGGTACTGATGCTATAGAAAAAGCTTTAGAACATGTTCCAGATGTTATTATCTGTGATGTGAACTTACCCGATAAGGATGGTTTTGAGATTTGTGAAATATTAAAAAACGATCTACGAACTTCACATATACCAACTATAATTTTAACGGCATTAGATGCCAAGGATTCTTATTTAAAAGGCTTACAGTCTGGAGCCGATTTATATTTAACGAAACCATTTAGTTTTAGAATTTTATTTCAATCCATCAAGACTTTACTCTATAATCGCGAGAAACTTCGCTATTATTACATTAATAATATTCATAAAATAAATTCCAATGAGACCTTTGGTTCGCAAGAACAGGATTTTATAGCTCAGATGAATCACATTATTAACGATAATCTTGATAATTCTAATTTTTCTGTTGAACAACTGGCCGAAAATTTAAATGTATCACGTGTACAATTGTATCGTAAAGTAAAAGCTATTTTGGGCGTTAGTATAAGCGATTATATTCAAAATATGCGTATGGAAAAGGCTAAATCGCTATTAGAAACTTCAGGTTTAAGTATTTCTGAGATTGCCTATGCCACCGGATTTTCTTCCCCAAGTTATTTCTCAACCAATTTTAAAAACACTTACAAAATAACACCTAAAGCTTTTAGAAATAAAAGTTGATATGCCAAAAGGTGTCTTCCCGCTCGCTTTTATTAAGTTTATTTTAAGAAATTATTAATGACTTTAGAAGATTATTATCATAAAAATAAAAAATTAAGCTTACTCTAGCTTAATACCTTTTCAATTTATCCTTCTGTAAGATAATTTGATGTAACAATTTTTAAAAAGTAGGTAACAATTTTGAATTTTTGAATGTTTCATAAAACATAATTAATACCATAATGTGCTATTATTTAGTGGTTTAAGATCTTTTTTGTTGTTGGTTTAACAAAGTTGTAACTTTTTGAAACAATATTAAAGTCTAAGCGAGGGCTTTCTCTCTACATTGCAAATAACTAAACTAATACCACCACCACATGAATAAGAAAATCTTGATTTGGTCCATTACTGCGGCATTAGCTGGCTTTTTATTTGGCTTCGATACCGTAGTTATTTCGGGCGCAGAAAAAAAACTACAGGTATTATGGAATTCATCCGATGTATTTCACGGCGTTGTAGTAATAGGAATGGCATTATGGGGCACCGTAGTTGGCGCTTTGCTTGGTGGCATTCCAACCAATAAAATAGGAAGAAAAAATACGTTAATCTGGATTGGTATATTATATACAGTATCTGCATTGGGATCGGCAATCGCAAATGATCCTATTACCTTTGCAATTTTCAGGTTTATTGGTGGTTTAGGAGTAGGGGCTTCAACCATTGCAGCTCCTGCATATATTTCTGAGATTGCCCCAGCAAAAGACCGAGGGAAATTGGTTGGACTTTACCAATTTAATATTGTTTTTGGTATTTTAATTGCCTTTTTTTCGAATTACCTGTTAAACGATACAGGAGATAATGCTTGGCGCTGGATGGTAGGTATTGAAGCTTTACCCGCTGTATTATATACTGTTTTTGCTATTGGAATACCTAAAAGTCCGCGTTGGTTGTTAACTAAGGCCAGAGTTTCAGAGGCTAAAAACGTACTTCAAATTATAAATCCTGAATTAGATGCAAATCATCTCGTAGACGAAATTCAGGATGAAATGAACCACACGGTTCCTAATGAAAATATCTTTCTTAAGAAATACCGTTTCCCTTTAATTCTTGCATTCTTAATCGCTTTTTTTAATCAAATGTCAGGTATTAACGCCTTACTGTATTATGCTCCTCGAATTTTAACAGAGGCTGGTTTGGCCGAAAGTTCGGCACTATTAAGTAGTATAGGTGTGGGTGTTACCAATTTAATCTTTACGCTTCTGGGGGTGTTTTTAATCGATAAGTTAGGAAGAAAGCAACTTATGTATATCTGTTCTTTTGGATATATTATTTCTTTATCTCTGGTTTCGGCAGCGTTCTTTTTAAACTGGGAAGGCAGTGTAATGCCTATTTTCCTTTTTATGTTTATTGCCGCTCATGCCATAGGACAGGGAACAGTAATTTGGGTATTCATTTCAGAAATTTTTCCTAATCATTTACGCGGAAGCGGGCAATCGTTTGGTAGCTCAGTGCATTGGGTGCTTGCAGCCGTTGTTCCTTCTTTAATCCCAGTTTTATTCTCTACCATAGGGGCTGGAATGGTATTTTTAATTTTTATGATTATGATGGTTTTCCAACTTGCGTTCGTGGCTTTCATGATGCCTGAAACCAAAGGAGTATCCCTTGAAGAATTAAGTAAAAAACTAACTAAATAAACTTTATAATGAAAACATTTAGACTAATTGCAACTGTTAGCTTTATGCTCATGTTGTTTGTGGCCTGTAAACACAATAAAAAGGAGCAAATAGAACAGCAAGCCATTGAAAGTGTAGTGCACAATGAAGAAGCACTGTACCGCCCCAATTTTCATTTTACGCCACAGAAGGCCTGGATGAATGACCCCAATGGGATGTTTTATTACAACGGTTATTACCATTTGTATTTTCAATATCACCCTGAAAGTAATGTTTGGGGACCTATGCATTGGGGACATGCCATAAGTACCGACATGATTTCTTGGCGCGAATTACCTATAGCATTGTACCCCGATGAATTGGGTACCATATTTTCTGGAAGTGCTGTTGTAGATATAGGAAATACTTCAGGTTTGGGAAGAACTGAAAAAGCAGCACCAGTTGTGGCTATGTACACCAGTTCTAAACAACTTGAAGGTACTGACAACTGGAAGCAAACGCAAAGTATTGCTTACAGTAACGATGAAGGTAAAACCTTTACAAAATTTGAAGGAAACCCAGTAATTGATAACGATTCTTTAAAAGATTTTAGAGATCCTAAAGTGGCCTGGGATGAAGAACGAAACCGATGGATAATGGTTTTGGCTGCTGGTGATAGAATTATGTTTTATGAATCCGAAAATTTAAAAAACTGGAAATTTTTGTCCGATTTTGGTCAAGGAATAGGTGGCCACGGTGGTGTTTGGGAATGTCCAGATTTTTTCAAACTGCCAGTTAATGGAGGAGACGATTACAAATGGGTTCTTTTTGTTAGTATCAACCCAGGAGGACCAAATGGAGGTTCAGCAACTCAATATTTTATTGGTGATTTCGACGGGACACAATTTGTTATGGATCCCGAGTTTGCAGAAGATTTGGCTAAAGACCATAACTATTGGATTGATTTTGGAAAAGATAATTATGCGGGAGTATCCTGGAGCAATGCCAGAAGAAAAGATGGAAGCAAACTTATGCTCGGTTGGATGTCTAACTGGCAATATGCACAAAAAGTGCCTACCGAAACATGGCGTAGTGCTATGACCGTAGCTAGAAAAGTTCAGCTTAAAAAAGATGACAACGGGTATCGATTAGTATCTAATCCAGTTAAAGAATTAGAAGGCTACAGAAGTACCAAGTATAAAAAAGAAGATTTGCTTATTTCGGGCGAGACCAAGATAGTAGATTCCAAAGTCATAACGCTGAGTAGTACAGAAATAAAATTCGAGATCTCCGATTTTCAAACTAGTGCTTTTACGTTTAAATTATCAAACCAACAAGGCGATATGTTGTTGTTTGGTTACGATAAAACAAATAACTCATTTTTTATAGATAGAAGTAAATCAGGAAAAATTGACTTCTCTGAGGACTTCGCTAGTAAAAAAACTAAAGCACCACGCACAAGTTCAAATTCAACTTTAACAGGAACTATTATACTCGATAAAACTTCCGTTGAATTGTTTTATGATCAAGGAGAAACAGTGATGACCGAAATATTTTTCCCTAATGCACCATACGACACACTTAGTATGATTGCAGGTGATGAAGATTTTACAATAAACCATATTGAAATCCATAAACTAAATGTTAACTAAAACTAATTATTATGAAATTTAAACAACACTTTTTAATTCCATTATTCATGTTGGTGTGTGTTATCGCACAAGGGCAGGTTAGTGGTACTGTAACCGCCCAAGAGGATGGTATGCCTCTGCCCGGAGTTTCGGTGGTAGTCTCTGGCACAAGTCAGGGTACAGCAACAGACTTTGATGGAAACTATACTTTAGAAAATTTATCTAGAGATGCAACTTTAGTATTCAGCTATGTGGGATATAAAACCCAAGAAATTAAATATACAGGCCAAACAACTTTAGATGTTGTACTTGCAGCAGATGCAGGACAACTTGAGGAGGTAGTTATTACAGGATATTCAAGAGAACGTAAAGTTGATGTTACCGGAGCCATTACAGTCGTAGAACTAGGTCCTACCGAGGGAGCAAGTTTAAGTTCGGGTAGTGCCGTTCAAGGTTTGCAAGGACAGGTACCGGGATTATTCATCGAAAAAAATGGAGATCCAACAGGAACCAGTAATAACATCTTAATTCGTGGTGCTACAACATTAGGTAATAATAATCCGCTTTTTGTTATTGATGGAGTCCCTACAGTGAGACAAGAGGTGTTTGCAGGAATAAATCCGAGTACTATTGAGTCTGTTCAGGTGCTTAAAGATGCGTCGGCATCATCTTTGTATGGTGCACGTGCCGGTAATGGTGTTATTATTATTACCACTAAAAACAGTGCTAAAGCAGCAGGAGGAGAGAAATTTAGAGTGACCATAAATTCAAATATATCCATGCTTTCTGAAAAGCAGCAACGTTACGACATGTTAAATGCGCAGCAACGTGGTGAAGTTTTATGGCAGGCTTCCGTGAATGATGGAGCCGACCCTAATGCTGGTTATGGCGAGATTTATAATTTCGATTGGAACGGCGATTTTAATAATCCTGTTTTAAACGGTGTTACCATTCAACCGTATGTTGGTGGCGATACCAATGTTCCTGTGGGGGATACCAATTGGCAGGATGAAATGTACAAAACAGGATATGTTTACAATAATGAAATTTCTGTTTCAGGAGGAACCGATAATTCATTCCATTTGTTAAATATAGGTCATTTAAAAAATACAGGTATATTAAAATATACTGGCTACGAAAGAATTAACGGTAAGCTAAACTCTAATTTCCATTTATTTGATAATAAACTTAGAATAGGGGTGAATACCCAGTTTTCAACTTCCGATGAAACACTGGCTTCACAAGATGTAGGTAGTGCAAGAATACCTAGTTTGTCTATCACTTTAGCGCCAACAATTCCAGTTTACGATAGTGATGGCAATTTTGCAGGACCTATTGGCGCTGGATATTCCGATAGAAATAACCCATTGTTAATGCAATATATTAACCGATGGGATAATACCGACAGAACAACCATTTTCGGTAATATTTATGCTGAATTGGATATACTTGATAATTTAACCTTTAGAACAAGTTTAGGTTTAGACCATAGTAATTATCAAAGAAAGGATATTGAGCCTCGTGTGTTTAATGGTTTTATTACACGTGCTAATAACCGATTAATTATCGATTCTAATAAGTTTTCAAGTTTAGTGTTTTCTAATACCTTAAATTATCAGTTAGAATTAAATGATAAGCATAAAATTGGTGTTTTACTAGGTATTGAGTCTATTAAAGATGATTTTAGTAGTGTGTATGCGCAAGCCGATGGTTTTTCTATTGAAACTGAAGATTACTTTGTGCTAAAAGAAGCCACTGGAGCAAGAACAACTACAGGTAGATCTACAGGAAGTAGGTTATTATCACAATTTGGAAAAATCAATTATGCTTTTGAAGACCGTTATTTAGCCTCATTTACCTTACGTCGTGATGGATCGTCTCGATTTGGTGCCGATAATAGATACGGTATTTTCCCAGCAGGTACTTTAGGATGGAGAATTAGTAATGAGGAGTTCTGGCCAGAAAATGATGTGCTTAATACATTAAAATTAAGAGCAGGTTATGGAGAAGTTGGTAACCAGACTATTGGAGATATTGCGCGTTTCGGATTGTTCGAGTCAAGATACGGTTCAAACCAAAATCAGTTTGTTCCAGATTTTTTCAATATTTATTATAATGTGGGTACCGCTTACGATTTAAATGGTGTTAATACGGGGAATTTACCTTCTGGATTTGTGTCTATACAAGCAGCAAATTCAGAATTAAAATGGGAGACGACTAAAGAATTCAATTTTGGTGTAGACTTTAACATGTTTAATAACAATGTAACCGGGTCTTTCGATTATTTTACCAGAGAAACCAGTGATATCCTTACCACGCCACCAATTGCTTCGGTAATAGGCGAAGGTCAACAGCGGGTGCTAAACGGAGCGACTACACAAACAAGAGGTTGGGAATTATCGTTGGCTTACTCTAAAACATTTGATAATGGGTTAAAGTTTGCCGTAGCAACTAACTTCGGTGCTTTTAAAGATGAAATCACAGCCTTACCGGAAGAAGTAGTATCGTCTTATCCTGGTACGGTTGATAATTCAATCATAGGACATTCGCAGTTTTCTATTTTCGGATATAAAACAGCTGGATTATTTCAAAGCGATCAGGATGTTCAAGACAGTCCTACTCAGGTTGGAGCCAGACCCGGAGGTTTAAAATTTCAGGATTTAGATGGCAATGGAAGTATTGGTGCTGAAGACAGAGATTTCCTTGGTACTACACTACCTGATTTAGAATATGGTATTAGAATTAATTTAGAATACAAAAATTTCGATTTATCGTTATTTGGTTCAGGTGTTGCAGGAAGAATTGGTCAAGATCCTTATATTTTCTGGAACAATTATGCGTCAGGTCGTGAGAACTCAGGTTTAGGTGTTTTAGATGCATGGACGCCTAATAATACAGGTTCAGATATTCCATCGTTGTCATTGGCTTTTAACGACCAAAGAATTTCAGATTACTTATACCGAAAGAATTCATATTTCAAGTTAAGAAACCTACAATTTGGTTATTCATTTTCAGAAGACTTAATCAGCAATTGGGCTGGTATGACAGGTTTACGTGTGTATTTTCAGGGCGAAAATTTATTCTGGTTTACTCCAAAAGATTATATAGGAGCCGATCCAGAAAGAACAAATGTAGACAACATTCCAGTGCCAACTATAATGTCACTTGGTCTTAACATTAACTTTTAAAAAATAGCACGATGAAAAATATAAAAATAATATTAATAGGAATTATAACTGCTGGACTATTTTCAGCGTGTTCCGACGACTTTTTAGAATATCAACCGGAAGGCTATTTATCGGTTGAAGATGCTGCTACTGCAGAGAACGCCGAAGCCTTGGTTGTTGCAGCCTATGCAGGTATTGCTAACGATGAAATGATAGGGCCTTTAACCAGTATGTGGGTATATGGAAGTGTGCGTTCAGACGATGCTTATAAAGGCGGGGGAGGCCGTAGCGATGTAGATATTATAGATCGTTATGAGCAATACAATTTAACTATTGCCGATGACCCATCAGATTGGATGGGACCACGAACTTGGACTAATTATTACAAGGCTATTTCCAGAGCGAATTTTGCATTAGAGGTTATTAACGATATTCCGGATGAAAATTATGCCGATAAAACATTACGACAAGCAGAATTACGTTTTCTAAGAGCGCATTCACACTTTATGCTAAAGCTATTATTTAAAAAAATTCCTTACATAACTGAAGGATTGACGCAAGAAGAAACACTTGAAATATCTAATGATGTCGATAATGATGCCCTTTGGAATACGATTGCAGACGACTTTTTATTTGCATACAACAATTTACCTCAGTCGCAAGAACAAGTAGGTAGAGCCGACAGAAATGCAGCAGCAGCTTATTTAGCAAAACTGCGTTTATATCAGGCTTACGAGCAAAATGAGACACATCAGGTAACTAACATAAATTTAGATCGTTTACAAGAAGTTATCGATTATGCCGATGAGGTAACTGGCGATTTAGAAGCCGATTATGGTAATAATTTCTTAAATGGCTATGATAACGGTGCAGAGTCTATCTGGGCAGCCCAGTTTTCAATTAACGACGGGACAACCGTGAGTAGAGTGAGTTTCGTTATGGGATTAAATTCGCCGCACGGTACCGGATTATATGGTTGTTGTGGTTTCCATTTAGCAAGTCAGAATATGGTTAATGCCTTTAAAACAGATGCTTCAGGCTTACCATTAATAGATACTTTTAATGATAGCAATATTTTTAACACTGTAGATAGCAATGGTGAAGCTCCTCTTGCAGCAGGTATAACTTTAGACCCTAGAATAGATCATACTGTGGGTATTCCTGGGCGTCCTTTCAAATATAGAAATACAGTTAGCGAATCGGGAGATATGATATACAATTTTTCTTGGGCCAGAGATCCTGGTGTATATGGATATTTTGGAAACATGAAAGAACAACAAGCACCCGATTGCTCTTGTTACGTCAAGGAAGGGCCTTTTATTGGAACTTCGAAAAATATCGATTTTATCCGCTATGCCGATGTGTTATTATTTAAAGCAGAAGCCTTAATTCAAAGAAACGAGGTTGATGCTGGTATTACCATTATCAATAGAATTAGAGAGCGTGCAGCAGCAAGTACGCAAAGACAAATTGATGCTGGTGCTACCAACGTTTATAATATGGGAACGTATCCTATGGGGATGTCAAAAGAGGATGCTATAAAAGCTTTAATGTTCGAAAGACGTTTAGAGTTTGGTATGGAGGGACCTCGGTTTTTCGATTTAGTAAGATGGGGTGTAGCTGAGCAAGTTTTAAACGCTTATTTAGATGTTGAAAAAACAAGAAAAGACTTTTTAGCTAATGCCAATTTCACAGCTGGTCGCGATGAATATTATCCGATTCCGCAAAGAGAAATTGATTTTACAGGAGGACTATATGTTCAAAACCCTGGTTATTAATAGTTTTGTTGGTTTAATTTGAGTTAACTAAAGGAGGTGTTTTTTTAGATGCCTCCTTTTTAAATATTAGCAAATGTTAAAAATTACTTGTTTTGGAGAAGTGTTGTGGGATGTTTTTCCGAACCATAAAAAAATTGGTGGCGCACCTTTAAATGTAGCTTGTAGGTTAAGGTCCTTTAATAACGATGTTAGCATGATTAGTGCTGTAGGTAATGACACGTCTGGAAACCGCATATTAGATTTTTTACAAGGTCAAGGTGTGAACACCGATTGTATTCAAATTCAAAAGGAATATAAAACAGGCAAAGTTAAAGTGATGCTTAACGACAAAGGCGCAGCATCGTACGATATAAATTACCCGAGGGCTTGGGATAAAATACAATTAACAAAAGAAAATGTAGAAATAGTAGAGAAGTCCGATGCTTTTGTTTTTGGTAGTTTAGTTGCCCGAGACGATAGCTCCAAACAGACATTATACGATTTAATAGAGCGCGCAAACTATAAAGTTTTCGATCTTAATTTAAGAGCTCCATATTACAAAAAAGAGGTTTTATTTCATTTAATGGAAAGGGCTGATTTTATAAAATTTAACGACGACGAACTGTATGAAGTAAGCAAATATTTAGGTTCAAAATACTATTCATTAGAGCAAAATCTCATTTATGTTTCAAAAAAAACAAACACAAAACACATTTGTGTTACTAAGGGAGAACATGGAGCTGTTTTATTGTATAACGAGAAATTGTATTACAATAGCGGTTATTCCATTAAGGTAATTGACACAGTAGGATCAGGAGATTCATTTTTAGGCGCATTAATAAGTCAATTATTGAACAAAATACCACCGCAGAAAGCCATTAATTTTGCGTGTGCTATAGGCGCTTTGGTGGCTCAAAGTGAAGGAGCAAATCCAGATATTACAGATGAGGAGCTTAATGCTTTCATGAATCCATTACCACAAGAGGTTTTGTAATATCATTAGTTAAATATCAGACCCTGTCTAAAATTCATTTCAATGATTTCCTTTTAGCCAGGGTTTTGATTAAATAATGACTTATAGTTTTTCTATGGTAATTTTAAGCGGTGCATTAATGCATTTTGAAAAACGATTTAAGTAAGCTTCCCAGTCTTTTGGCGTATCAAACTGTCCGCTTTTTTTCCATCCAAATCCAGCATAGTAACTAACTTGGTTATCAATAACGTTTAATTTAAGGTAAGCATTACTTTCATCTGGGCGATTGGTATCGTACCTATAATAGCCGTTAAAATATTCTTTTTTGGTTACAATTGCAGTTCCTAGTTCAGAATCGCCATGAGGTTCCCAATAGCTTACCCAACCTTCACTATTATTTCCTTTAACGATACCGTCTTTTTCATGTAATGTTAAACCAGCTACAATTTCATTGGTTCCTTCAATATCAATATTAAATCTAGAAAGATTTTGGCCCCGGTCCAAACTAATTACCATGGATTCTTTTATCGTTTTACCTCCAGCTGTCCAGTTCGCATAGTCCAAGTAAAAACTAGTTCTAATAGGTCCAGTGCTTATGGTGCGGTAATTTGTGAAATTCTTAGACGTGTAATATGTGGTATCTTGTAAAATTGAAAACCCTCCAACACCACGGCTTACACCCACATGAAAATTATCTAAACCTTCCCCGGTATCTTCATGGTAGCTACCTGTTCCCTCTGTTGTTTTTTTGTACCATTTGTTAATTACAGGATAATCTACGCGTTTTAGCCAGGCGTCTACACCGCTTGATAATGTTCCTCCTGGAATTTGTTCTTCTACCATTTTTTGAGCGGTCGGACCATATACTCTAAAGGCTACTTTATCGTTTTCCCAGGCGTAGTCGTCGGTTCGTTCTGGTACAAACCTCGAATAGCAAACGGTGTCCGCTGTAGGTCTTTCTTTTTTACTAATGGTTACAATTTGGTAACTAGCTGAGCCATTTGCGGGTACTACAGGTTGAAAAAGTAATACATCGGATTGGCTATCACCATCTTGATCTACGGTTTGGGTTATTTCTAATTTTTGCGTTGAGATATTAAGAATTCCCACAGAATCTAATGATTCCAATTGTAAATCGGTTCTATTTAATTCAATAGTTTCATGAAATCTTTCAAATTCAAGCGGGTTAGTAATAGTTACTGTTGTAGTTTTTTCGTTGTTCCCGCAGGAGGTTAATAACGAAAGTGTGAATAGATACGCTAAATAAGGTTGTTTTAAGTTCATGGTTTTAGTTATAATGTCTGTTAAATGGTTCAACGATGATTAGAATCTCGAAAATAATAAATTGACAACTATTTATGATAGTCAAAAAGAAATATTAAAATAATTTTAGGTTTGATATTTTAATTATTTATGATATTGTACCGCTGAGGTCGCCTGTATTTAATTATAATTTTATATTTGTTTGGCTAACATGAGATGTTGAAACTTAGCGGTTTTAAACTTTAATTTTGACGAGGATTTTTTAAATGTTCAATTTCTCAGAATTTAAAACCCCAAGGTTATTTCAGTAAATACTAGTTTTAAAAGATGTTTTTATAACTAATTATAGGAACAAAAACACCGAAATGTTACCAGCTTACTTTTAACAGATTGTTTTTATAATGAGGTATATCCTTAGTACTTTTTTCCTGATTTTTATTTGTAGCAAAGGCTTTGGGCAAGCACAAAATGGTTTTCTTTCGAATCCTGTTTTTAAAAACTATTCAACAAAAGATGGCCTATCACAGCGCTCTGTTATTTCTATTTTTCAAGACCATCAAGGCTATATGTGGTTTGGTACACGCTATGGTTTGAATAAATTTGATGGAAAAAAATTTAAATCATATTATTATAATTCGGAAGTCCCTAATAGTTTAAGTAATAGCTGGGTTTTATCTATTGTAGAAGATAAAAGTTATAACATTTGGTTTGGAACAAAAAATGGATTGAATAAATACATTCCCGAACACGATAGTTTCGAAAGAATTTATCTTAATCACAATATAGAAAAGCCGTATGATATAGAAATTATTGCCTTAACGGAGGGGCAAGGTCCTTTTTTATGGATTGCTACTAATCAGGGCTTACATCGCTTTAATACTGAAACATACAGGGTTTTAACATTTAAAAATAACAGAAATATTCCATCGAGTTTAAGTTCGAACCAAACCAGCTCATTATTGTTAACCAAAAAATCTGATTTATGGATATGTACTTCTGAAACTATAGACCAATATCAGCCACAGAATAATACGTTTTTACATTACTCATATCCGAAGGATGCTTCTCCCACGCGCACTAAAAATTACACCACCACCTTATTTGAAGATTCGAATAATACTATTTGGATTGGGTATGACAAAGGGTTAGCCTATTTTGATAAAATCGAAAAAAGATTTAAAGAATATAAATTTAAATCAGACACAGGAACTGTAATTACTAGCGCTGTTCGGAAAATTTATGAAGATGAATATAACAACTTGTTAGTTGGAACATACGATGGTTTGTTCTATATCAACTTAAAGGATAAAAGTATTTATCATTATAAACACGATAAAAAAAAACAAAGTAGCTTAAGTCAGAATTCCATATATGAAATATATGAGGACTCCAAAGGGGATTTATGGTTTGGCACTTGGGCAGGAGGTATAAGTTATTTAGATAAGCATGCCAATACTTTTAAGTCTTACTCTGATGATATATACCAAGTATCACTAAACAATAATATCGTTAGCTCCATAGTTGAGTATAGGGATAACGAATTATGGATAGGAACCGAGGGAGGCGGTTTAAATGTGCTTAATTTATCAACAGGAAAATTTAGCTACCTTCAACACAATCCCGATATGGTAAACAGCCTTAGTGGTAATAATGTAAAAGCATTACTTAAAGATAAAGGCGGTAATTTATGGGTCGGTACGCATGGTTCAGGAATTAGTAAAGTTACATACGATGGTCAACACATAAGCTATACCAGATATGTCTCTAAACTAAATGATTCTGCAAGTTTAAGTGATGATAAAATCACCTGTTTGGCAGAAGACGATAATAACAATATTTGGGTTGGAACTAGTGGAGGCGGATTAAATATCTACAATAAAGCATTAAATAATTTTTCCAGAATTAAAGATTCTGATACTTTAATGGGAGGTTTTATTCAAACCATGTTTAAGGCTATAAATAAAAATAAGTTATGGGTTGGAAGTGATATCGGGTTATTTGAAATTGATGCCGACTCAAAATCAATACTTCATGTAGATTTTAAGAGTAACAAGGAAAAAGCATTCAATGTAAAAACTGTGATAAGCATTTATCAGGAATCAGATGAGATTTTATGGATTGGTACTGAAGGCGACGGTTTGTATAAGTATAATATAGTTAGTAAGGAAAGTCAGCGCTTTGGTGTAGAACAAGGTTTGTCTGATGGAGTCATATATGGTATAAAACCAAATAATGAAGAACTTTGGGTGAGTACTAATAATGGAATAAGTAGATTAAATATAAAAACCAATGATATAAAGAATTTTAATGAATCAGATGGTTTACATATAAAGGAATTTAACTACGGAGCCTCATACAAGCGTGACAATGGTGAATTAATTTTTGGAGGAACCAATGGCTTAACCATGTTTAACCCAAATAATATCGTTGTTGATACCTTTATTCCACCTGTTCTTATTAGTTCAGTAACGGTTAGAAATCGCCCTGAATTAAAAGTTACGGAAACGGTAAAATCCCTTAATCTTGAGTATAATCAAAACGATATTCAATTTGACTTTGTGGCCTTAGGTTTTTCTAAAGCGAATAAGCATGAGTATGCCTATAAGTTAAATGGTTTTGATGATAAATGGCGTTATGTGGGGAATAATTCAAAAGCCACTTACACAAATTTGGACCATGGTGCCTACCAGTTTGAAGTCAAAGCGGCTAATAGTGATGGTATATGGACAGATAAACCGGCGGTTTTAAAAGTAGTTATTTCACCACCACTGTGGAAGACCTGGTGGGCCTATACCTTATATATTGTACTTTTTATAGTGTTGTTTTTTGCAGCTAGAAAAGCTTTGTTAGTTAGAATTAATGAGAAAAATGCCTTGCGAGAAGTCCAACGAGATAAAGAAAGGACTGAAGAATTAAATAAACTAAAACTTCAGTTGTTTACAAATATATCACACGATTTTCGAACCCCTTTAACTTTAATAGTGGGGCCTTTAAAACGCTTAATGGATCACACCAGTAACGATCCTTTTATACAAACTCAGCTTAAAGGGATGTATAGAAATACCAATATTTTGTTACAGTTAATAAATCAGTTACTGGATTTTAGAAAAGCTGAAAGTGGCAAATTAAGAATGCATTTTTCTAAGGGTAATTTTGTGCCGTTTATAGAGAATATTAAACTGTCTTTTGAGCAGCTGGCTCATGAAAAACAAATTAAGTACACCCTTAATTACCCGTCGTCGCATTTAGAACTGTGGTTTGATAAAGTGGAATTGCAAAAAACAGTGTTAAATATACTATCAAACGCATTTAAATTTACTCCTGTTGGCGGATGTATCTCAATAGATATTAGTAAAAACGAAAAAAACGATACGATAGAATTAAAAATTAGGGATAACGGAAAAGGCATTCCTGACAATCAGATTCCATTTATTTTCGACAGGTATTTCCAGCTAGGACAACAACATGAATTAAGAACCGGAACCGGAGTTGGTTTAGCAGTGGCTAAAGACATTGTAGATTTACATCACGGAGAAATTAAAGTACATAGCAAAATAGGAGAAGGCACGGTATTTATAATAGCGCTCCCATTGGGTAATAAGCACATAAATCAAGAACAAATAAATTTTGAAGTAGAAGAAATTAATAACCATTCTTTTTTAGATGTTTCCACCCCAGAAGTCTTCAGTCATAATGTTATTCATAGCGAGAATCTTGATGTAGACAAATTTAATAAGGATTTACCGTCAATGTTAATTGTTGAAGACAATAGTGAAGTACGTAAGCTTATATTTGACCTTTTTTTAAAAACATTTAATGTTTATCAGGCAACTAATGGTAATGAGGGAATTACAAAAGCTCAATCTAAACCCATAGACATTATTATAAGCGATGTGATGATGCCTGTAATGGATGGTTTGCAATTTTGTTCGGCAATAAAAACAGATATTGTTACAAGTCATATACCTGTGATATTGCTAACGGCAAGAACTTCTAAGGATATGCAGAAATCAGGTTATGAAACAGGTGCCGATATTTATATCAGTAAGCCTTTTGAACCGGATTTGTTAAAAATGCAGGTAGAAAATCTACTGAAGTCAAGATTAAATTTAATAGAAAAGTTTAAAAAAGATATTATTCTGAAGCCAAAAGAATTGGAATTGGTATCAACTGATGAGGTGTTTTTACAAAAAGCCATGGATATTGTAGAAGAACATATTACCGATCCAGATTTTCTGGTAACCACTTTTGCCGAAAAAATGTTTATGAGCCAATCGGTATTATACCGAAAAATAAAAGGACTTACTGGTCAAAGTATCTCAGAATTTTTAAGAACAATTAAATTAAAAAGAGCAGCACAGTTATTAGTGAAAACAGATATGACAGTTACCGATATAGCTTACCAAATTGGTTTTAATGATATCAAGTATTTTAGAAAATGTTTTAAAGAAACCTTCAATTTAACACCTTCACAATTTAAGAAACAACATCAAAACACGAATAAGGAATAAATTTAAAGCAAATATAAGTTACTCATTATTAATTACATAATGGTTATTCTGCATAATATACCCCCTAAAATAGACAGGTAAATCAACCTATCAAAGGATAATCCCTGCCGATATTGCGTCTCGATATTTTCATTATTACGAATTTAATTAAAGACGCAAATGACCAGATTAAAATATGGTTTTTCCATTTTATTATTAGTTGCTGTAATAGGTTTTGTATTCATAAAAAAGCAAAACAGTAATGCTTCTTCGGAAAAATCAATTATTGATGTTACTACTATATTGAATAAAGCAGAGCAACAATTTTATCTTTTAAAAAAACACGCAAAACAAGAGAACAAAATACCAAGAACATTAAATGCAAATGGTGTCGTTCACTGGACCAATACAAACTTCGATTGGACCGAAGGATTTTTTCCTGGTAGCTGCTGGTATTTGTATGAATATTCAAATAAGAACGAATGGAAAAATGCCGCAGAACATTTTCAAAGTTTATTTGAAAATCATAAGTACGTAACTACCAATCATGACTTAGGTTTCATATTTAATTGTTCTTATGGAAACGGTTACAGACTAACGAATAATGAGGCTTTTAAAGAGGTTTTGATAACAGCGGCAGATTCTTTATCTACACGTTATAACACGAATGTGGGCTGCTTAAAAAGTTGGGATGTTAAAGGAGGTTGGCAATCAAAAAGAAATTGGGAATTCCCCGTTATTATTGATAATATGATGAATTTGGAGCTATTATTTAAAGCCTCTGAATTCACTGGGAAACCTGCTTATAAGGAAATCGCAATTTCTCATGCGAATACGACCATTAAAAATCATTTCCGAAAGGACTATAGTTCCTATCATGTGATTGACTATAACCCAGAAACAGGCGAGGTAAGAAGCAAACAAACGGCTCAAGGTTTTGCAGACGAAAGTTCATGGGCTAGAGGACAGGCTTGGGGATTGTATGGATATACTGTTTGCTACAGATACACCAAGGACAAACGCTATTTGCAGCTCGCAGAAAACATCGCTAAATATATTTTAAGTAATAATAGTATCCCTGAGGATGGTGTTCCTTATTGGGATTACGATACCGATAACATTCCTAATACCCCAAGAGATGTTTCTGCAGCAACGATTACCTTATCGGCATTAATTGAACTCGATAGTTACACCAAACAATCATATTTTAATCACATTAATAAGTTAATAACGACTTTATCTTCTTCTGCATACACCGCTAAAATTGGTGAAAATCAAAATTTTGTTTTAAAACATTCTGTAGGAAGCATACCGCATAATAATGAAATTGATGTGCCACTTAACTATGCCGATTACTATTATATCGAAGCATTACTTAGGTATAAAAAGCAGTATTTAAATATAAATGATTAAGGCTCCAGAACTGCGGTATATGATTGAATGAATCCATAAAATATTACGAAATATACACCAACAAATCTAAAGACAAACACAAATTAAATATGAAATGAAGTAAATAAAACACACACCAACACTAAGCGAAATAAGGTCTTGATTATTAATCAGCCATGATTGATATGTTGAGATTTAAATTTAAACACTAACTAAAAACACAATTTAAGTATGAAAAAACTTGAAGGCATTAAGAGTTGGTCTCTTAATATTTTTACACTCAAACTGAAAACTAAAATATCAGCGTTTTTTGTTTTAGTAATAGCTTTTGGCGTTCAGGCTGAAACTTATTCAACAACAGAAAATTTTAAAACTAATAACACAGAGAAAAAGTTACAACAAACAGAAGTAACAGGGGTTGTTTTAGACCAGAATAATGTCCCTCTACCCGGAGCAAATATTTTGGAAAAGGGAACAACTAATGGAGTTCAAACCGATTTTGATGGAAATTTCACAATCAATTTAAACAATAGTAATGGCATTTTGGTAGTGTCTTACATAGGTTATAAATCTCAGGAGATTTCATTAAACGGTAAGACACAGATAAATATTACTTTAGAAGAAGATACAGCTAAACTAGATGAAGTTGTCGTAGTTGGGTATGGAACCCAAACTAAAAAGGATTTAACCGGATCGGTATCGGCTGTAAAGGGTGAGAAATTGGTAAAGGCTCCAACAGCCAATTTAGCATCAAACCTTTCTGGTAAAATGACAGGTGTGTTCGTTAACACCGCCACAGGACAGCCAGGAGCAGAGGATATTAATTTTGCCATTCGAGGAACAAGCACCACTGGAAATAATGCACCGCTAGTTATTGTAGATGGAATTGTAAGACCTTTTGCAAGGTTAGACCCCAACGACATTGAGAGTGTAACCGTATTAAAAGATGCTGCTTCTACTGCAGTTTATGGTGCTCGTGCTGCAAATGGCGTGTTATTAGTAACAACTAAACGCGGTAACTCAAATAAACCGTCATTCAATTTTGAAAGTTCATTTGGATATCAATCTCAGATTCGTCAAATCGAATTAATGAATGCTGGCGAATATGCGCGATATATTAATGAAGCTAAAAATAATTATGGATTAAATCCCATTTTTACCGATGCAGAAGTTGCGCAATACGAAAGTGGAGAATTACCAAGTTACGATTGGTTAGGTGCTACCTTAGGAAACTCAGCACCATTATCTAAACATAGTATATCGGCAAGTGGAGGTAGAGAAGGGATTCGTTATTTCTTGTCTTATGGATTGTTAAATCAGGAGGGGTTTTATTCCACAGCTAATTACCGACAACATAATTTAAGATCGAATATAGATGTAGAATTGTCTAATAACTTGGACTTAAGATTAGATATTTCAGGGCGTATAGAAGATCGCTCGGATTCATCAACAAATTTAAATTCGATTTATCAAGGCGCACTTATTGGTAAACCTTATTTAAACCCAAGATTAGATGAAGAAGTTGGACCAGGAGCCATTGCAACAAACGGATTAGGAGGAAGCCCGATAGGTCATGCCGAAAGAAGTGGTACGAACGAAAGACTTTCAAATATTATTCAAAGTAATATCAGCTTAAATTATAAAATACCTGGAGTAGATGGCTTAGTAGCCTCAGCATTGTATTCTTATGATTTAACTTTTAATAAAAATAAAATCTTCAAAAAACCATTCATTCAATATGAATATAATGGAGCGACCGACGGTTATGATCAAATCATTGGAGGGCCTTCAACAATAAGCTTGGCGGAATCTAGAGATTTAAATGATCAACAAACCCTACAGCTTAGTTTGCGTTACGACCGTTTATTTGGAAAACATAAAATTGGAGCTCTAGCACTTTTTGAGCAAATTGAATCTTCTCAAAATTCTTTGGATGCTTTTAGAGATAATTTTATTTCTACGGCTATTCCAGAATTGTTTGCGGGAGGTACAGACTTATGGTCTAACGATGGGGTTACAATCGAAACAGCCAGAAGAGGTTATATTGGTCGTATAGAATACGATTACGATAGTCGTTATTTATTTCAAGCCAATATGCGTATCGATCAGTCTTTTAATTTTCCAAACAGTGGTCGTACTGGGGTTTTTCCGGCATTTTCATTAGGGTGGCGATTATCTGAAGAAGCCTTTATGGATAATGTAGATTTTATGGATAATATTAAAATCCGAGGGTCTTGGGGGCAAGTTGGTAACGACCGCGTTCCTGCATATCAGTTTCTTTCGCTTTTCGGATTTAATGGCGGGTATGTTGCCGATGGCGCATTTCAACAAGGTATTAGTAGTTCAGGAATTGCTAACCCTAATATTACATGGGAAACTGCGACAACTTTAGATTTAGGTCTTGAATTTGATATGCTTGACCACCGCTTAGGATTTGAGTTTGACTACTTTAAAAAACGAACAGAAGATATTTTAAGACCAAACACTGATGTAGTACCAGGCTCGTTTGGCGCTAGTTTGCCAGATGTAAACTACGGAATTGTAGACAGTTGGGGAGGAGAAGCCTTAATAAGATATAAGCAACGAATAGGTGATTTTAATTTCTCAGTTGATGCCAATGCGAGTTGGTTTAAAAATAAAGCTATTCAGTTAGCCGAAGCAGAAGGTGTATTGCCTTCTATAGCCCAAACCGGCAGAGAGTTAAGTTTAAGAACCGGATATTTATCCGATGGTTTGTTTCAAACTCAAGATGAAATTGATAATGCGGCCATCCAGTTTTCGCAGTCAATTCACGATGGCTTAGCACCTGGAGATATTAAATATAAAGATATTAATGGTCGTGATGGAGATGGAAATTTAACAGGTCAACCGGATGGCGTTATTAATGCAGATGACAGAGCTATTATAGGTTCCAGTGGCGCACCTAATATGTTATTTGGCCTAAACTTGTTTATGGAGTATAAAGGGTTTGATTTAACAGCAAACTTTCAGGGAGCCACCGATTTTTCAAGGTATGTTTACTCCATTCCATTTGAACGTGATGGAAACTCATTCAGAGAATTTGTAGACTCATGGCGACCAGGAAACGAGGATGCCAAGTACCCAAGATTAAGTTCTGGTGATGCTTCTGCAAATAACAGTCAAACTTCTGATTTTTGGGTTAAGGAAGTAACTTATTGTAAACTAAGAAATCTTGAATTTGGTTATAATTTCAACCATATTTCATCAGTTTTAGAGCAATTAGGTATAGAAAACTTAAGGGTTTATGGTTCTGCCACCAACATTTTAACACTATCTAATTTAGGTTGGAGAGATCCGGAAGGGCCATCAGGATTACGACCATTTTATCCACAAACAAAAACATTGACTTTTGGAGTTAATGTTGGATTTTAATTAAAAATAAAATAGATATGAAAAACATAATTTATACAATAGGTTTCATGCTGGCTTTTACGGCATGCGACAATGAATTTTTAGATAGAACCCCATTAGATCAAATTAGTTCTTCAAATGTTTACCAAGACGAAGCATTAGCTCAGGCTTATATTGATAATACTATGGGTAGATTACCTTTCGGAATACATGGGTCTACAGGGTATGGACAATACCCATGTATGATTGCCTCAATTACCGATGAAGCCCGTGCGAAAAGTGGATGGGTTCAAAATAATTCCATAATTATTAAAGGAGCAATAACCCCAACACAATCAGGTGGTTTAGACTTATGGAATAGCGCATATGTAACCATACGTCAAGCTAATGAAATTATTGAAGGTATGGAAGCCTCGTCTTTAACCGAAGCATTTAAAGCGGCGGCTATTGCTCAGGCACGCTATATTAGGGCGTTTACCTATTTCGATTTGGCCAGACGTTATGGAGATGTACCTTTAATTACGCAAGCACAAACTTTAGAAGATGATTTGTTTGTTTCGCAAACAGCAAGACAAGATATTTATGCTTATGTGGTTAGTGAATTAAAAGAAATTGCAACAGTTTTACCCGAATTATCTCAAGCTGGATCAGCAAATGTATCAAAACAAGCTGCAATAGCTTTAGCTTCCAGAACGGCTTTATATGCCGAAAATTGGACTGAAGCGGCTACTTTGGCAGATCGTTTAATTACGGGAACAGATAATGATGGCTTGGATTTATTTGATGATTACCGTGGTTTATTTTTGTCTACTGGAGGCAATATTGAAACCATTTTTGAAAAACAAACCTTACCTCCACTAGCAGGGCAATCCTTCGGGTTGTATAATTTTCCAGTACGATGGCGAAGCGATTGGGGCGGTCAAACCGATCCTACACAAGAATTAGTTGATGATTACGAAATGAAAAATGGCTTACCTATTACAGATCCTGCTTCGGGTTACGATCCATCCAATCCATATGCTAACAGAGACCCACGATTTGATGCATCAATTTTTTATCACGGTAGTGAGTTTTCGGAAATACAACCATCAAAAGGTGAACCTTTTATAGATATGGAGTGGAATAACGGTAATGAAGGTCCTGGAGATCCCGGAAAATTTCATGGTGCCGCTTCTATTACTGGGTATCTGGTTAAGAAATTCGCTAACCCTGCCGATGGATTTTCTCCACAAAACGGCAAAAGTATTAGTAGCTGGCAAGAACTTCGTTTTGCAGAGGTATTGTTAATCTATGCCGAAGCTGCTAACGAGGCCGAAGGCCCAACAAACAAGGTTTACAATGCTATAAATAGAATTCGTGATAGAGCTGGTATTTCAGACCTTCCAACGGGTTTATCAAAAGACCAAATGCGTGAGCGTATTCGTCATGAAAGAAAAATTGAATTGGTTTTTGAAAATCATAGATATTGGGACTTATTACGTTGGGGGATTGCTAAAGATGTGTTAGATGGCTTTGTACCTCATGGTATTCGTATCGAGCGTACTGCCGATGCCCCATCAAAAGAAGTACAACCACAATTGTTTGATCCTCAATATTTAGATTACACCGTTTTTGAAGTTCAAGGAAGAACGCAAACATTTCCAGATAGCCATAATAAATTGCCTATACCACAAAGTGAAATAAATAAGAACCCGAATTTAAAGCAAAATTCAGGGTATTAAAATCTAGTTTTTAAATAATTTTTTTAATGAGTTGATGTTAAAATGCCCAAGACTTTTTAAATCTTGGGTATTTTTATGGTCTAAATATTTGAATATAGTCCAAATTGATATGCCTTAGTTAAGTATTTTAATGTGTTCGAACACAAAAGGTTTAATTATAATTTTATATTTGTTAAGTCAGGTAGAAATATCAAGAAAAATCAATCGATTAAAATTTAAGAATAAAAACAACTAAAACTAAATTTAATATTATGAAGAAAACCCTGCAAACATTACTAATAATCACCATCGGGCTATTTATACAAGCTTTTAGTGCTCAGCAAAAACCAAACGTCATTTTTATACTGGCAGACGATTTAGGATATGGAGATTTAAGCTGTTATGGAGCTACGAAATTGTATACACCTAATATAGATAAGTTGGCAAAACAAGGTGTAAAGTTTACTAATGCACATACTACGTCAGCCACGTGCACACCATCGCGTTATGCCATTATAACGGGACAGTATCCATGGAGAAAAAGTGGGACTGGGGTTCTTCCTGGAAATGCTGCATTGATAATACCAGAAGACAAACCAAACTTACCAAAAATATTTAAAGATGCAGGTTATAATACGGGCATTGTAGGGAAATGGCATTTGGGAATTGGAGATGCAGTCGATAAAGATTGGAATAGTAAGTTGGTTGGCACACCAAATGACGTTGGATTCGATTACTCCTATATTTTTCCTGCTACGGCAGATCGCGTACCAACCGTATTTGTAGAAGATCATCATGTAGTAGGCTTGAATCCAGAGGATCCGATTCAGGTAGATTATAAAAAGAAAGTAGGGAATGACCCTACCGGATTGGAAAACCCCGAATTACTTAAAATGAAGGCGTCTCCAAACCATGGACATAATAATACCATTGTTAATGGAATAGGTAGAATTGGTTATATGAGTGGCGGGCATACAGCAAGATGGACTGATGAGGAAGTACCTTTTACTTTTCTGTACAAAGCCAATGAATTTATAGAAAAAAATAAAGAAGAACCATTCTTTTTATTTTATGCGTTAACCGAGCCGCATGTGCCTCGTATGCCATCAACAATGTTTAAAGGGAAAAGCGGATTGGGTTTTCGCGGTGATGCTATTTTGCAAGTAGACTGGGCGGTAGGAGAAATAATGAAACAGCTTCAATATCTTGGCATTTCAGAAAATACTATAATAGTATTTTCAAGCGATAATGGGCCTGTTCTTGACGATGGCTATGTGGATGGTGCTGTAACTGAATTAAATGGTCATACGCCTTGGGGAGCTTTACGTGGAGGGAAGTATAGTACCTTTGAAGCAGGTACAAGAGTTCCTACTATAGTAAGTTGGCCTGGGACTATTAAACCAAAAGTGTCAAATGCCTTAGTTTCTCAAGTAGATATGGCAGGGTCTTTCGCAAAACTGTTAGGTGTAGCATTTCAATCTGATTATGAAGATAGTATGGATTTAAGTGACGTGTTATTAGGAAAATCAAATAGAGGCAGGACTTACATCGTGGAACAAGGAACGGGATCCAGATTGGCAATTAGAGACAAAAACTGGAAATATATTGAACCTAATAATGGTCCTGAAATGAATAAATTAACCAATATTGAATTGGGAAATCTTGCAAAGCCGCAACTTTATAATTTGAAAGAAGATGCCGGAGAAACAATTAATCTCGCAGATTCAAATCAAAAAAAGGTAAAAGAGTTAAAAAGTAAGTTAGAAGCTATTAAAAATAAAAATCCGCTCTAACATTCATTATGAAACGTCGTATAACTGTACTTCTTTTTACTATTTCAATATCCGTTTTTGCACAAACAAAAGGGGTATTAGAGAGCCTTGATTTTAATTTTTCAGAATTAAAAAAGGTAAAAGAAGCATATAATCAAGGGAATGATAAACGAGCTTTACAAGAGCTTTTAAAGATTTATATAGCAAAGCAGCCTCTGTACCTTAAGATGGATCAATCTGATTTAGATTATTTGAAATTGAATTATCCCAAGGATGTAGCAAAAGTTTTAGAAACAGCCAATCAGGTTTTAGACCAATATTTTGTTTTTCGAGATGAGTGGGCTATGGAAAAAACAAATGTACCTTATCAGTTTAAGAAAGAAATAGATTGGAGTATCATTCCGTTTGAAGACCCCGAATGGTGCTACATGCTTAACAGGCATCGATATTGGGAGGATTTGGGACGAGCATACTACTTAACTGGAGAAGAGAAATATGCAAAAGGTTTTATAAATCAAGTCACCCACTGGATTGATAACAATCCTATTTCAAATGAGCTTTTAAACTTATCATGGAGAAGAATAGAAGCAGGAATCCGTTGTGAAAATTGGATAAAATCTTTTGAATATGTAAAACACTCAAAGCATTTTACACCTCAGTTTTTGGCTAAATTTTTAATGTCTTTAAAAGAGCATGCCGAATATTTAAATAAGGATTTTAGCAATTTTTCCAAAACCAGCAATTGGGGTGTTTTAGAATTTCACGGATTATTTAACGTATCCCAGTTTTTAAATGACTTTAAGGATGCTGATAATTGGCAACGTCATGCTTTAAATAACCTGGAAACATGTATAAACCTTCAAATATTAGATGATGGTACGCAATGGGAACAGTCGCCAATGTATCATAACGAGGTATTTCATTGTTTTATGAATGTCAATTTACTGGCGCAGCGAAAACATATTAAGTTACCCAAGGATATTGTACAGAAAACAAGGGACATGGCATATGCCAATATACAATGGCAAAAACCTAATTTTCACCAGCCATTACTTGGGGATAGTGATGATACAGATTTGCGAGGACTTTTAACATTGGCAGCCTATTTATATCAAGATTCAGTTTTGAAATCTAGAGCCTATCAAACTTTCGATTTTAATACATATTGTATACTTGGTAAGGATGAAATGTTGTCATACAGACAATTAACAGCGAAGCAACCAGAATTTTTATCGGTTTTTCAAAAATCGTCTGGCGATTTTTACATGAGAAATTCTTGGGATGAAAATGCATCTTATACAAGTTTTCATCTAAAAAAGTTAGGGTGTGGTCACGGGCATGATAATATTTTACATGTATCGTTGTTTGCAAACGGAAGAGATTATTTGGTAGATAATGGACGATATACTTATGTAAACACGAAATGGAGAGCGTTTTTTAAAGAGAGTAAAAGCCACAATACGTTAGGTGTCGATGACTTATCTAATAGTGTATATGGTAGTTCATGGAGCAACAAGTATGACGCAACCTCTAAAGGTATTGAAACGGTTATTTCTGAGTCATTTGATTATGCTGAAGCTGAAAATATAGCCTACGAAAGATTGGAAAATCCAGTTACAATGAAACGTCAATTATTATATTTAAAACCAAATATTTGGCTATTATTTGATAGTTTTCATACTAAAGGTAGGCATAAATTTTCGCAATATTTCAATTTCCCAGATTCCTCTGTAGAACTAAATTATAATACAATAGAAACCACATATAAGAAAGATAATTTAAGAATTCAACCTATAAAAGATGTAGAAGTTTCGCTTAAAGATTCCTGGTTTTCATCAGAATATAATTTAAAGACTGAGAGTAAACGAGCCGAAATTTTTAATCATTCCCTAGGTTTTACATCATTTATAACTCTTTTATATTTTCCAGACCAAACAAAATTAAAGTATGAGAAAATACCAGTTTATGATCGGAATAATAAATTACTTTCCGACAGTCAGGCCGAAGCAATAAACCTGTCTATTGAAGAGACGAATTATACCATAATGGTCGTATATAATCGACCACCTGGTACACATTTTTATTCGGTAAATAATCAAATAGTGAGCGGGGAAGTGGTGCTTATAGAAACAAAAGATGGTAAAACTAGTACTAAAGTTATAAAATAGTAGAGAAGAATATTAACAAAAAAGCCAAAATATGTTGTCATATTTTGGCTTTTTTCATATAAAGAAATTTGGTGTTAATTCAAGTAAATATAACTTCTTAGACCTAATGCTTTGGACTTTTTAAATATTTCGGCAACGGTTTTCGCTGTAAATGTTGCTCCTTCAAGGTTTGTATGGGTGTGATCCTGAGGAAAAAATGGTTTCACCTTATCTTTTCCTAAGATTTCATATTTTGTTGCGACTATATCGTTTAAATCAATAAAAGGTACTCCCTCTGCTTCAGCAGCTTGTTTCGCCCATTTTACATAGCTATCGGTTCGCCTTTCGGCTTTGCCCCCTGGCCATTCGTTTCGAGGCGTTAAACTTAATATAATTGGATTTGCTCCTTTTTCTTTGGTTTCCTTAATCATTTGTTTTAAATACCAGCCATAGCTATGTACGGTTTCAATTCCAGTACTATCTCGCCTTACTTCTTGAATTTCGTCTCCTATGCCTTTTAGTGAGCCTCTAAATTTCTTTTTATCAATATTTCCAGCATCGTTGTGTCCAAATTGAATAATGACAAAGTCTCCGGGTTGAAATTCGTTTTTAGCGGCATCCCAAAGTCCTTCATAAATAAATGTTCGGGTACTTCTTCCGCCTCGAGCTTTATTGATAACATTGACTTGGGTGGTGTCGCAAAATTGAGGAAACGGTACACCCCAGCCAATAGTATTAGGATTACTACTATTTGCCATTGTAGAATCGCCAATTAAAAATATGTTTTTCTTACGGGGAAGCTTTATTTCAGGGTTTTGAAGTATGTATTTATTTAAAGAATTATCAGTTTCCTTTATACCATCGATAATTAAAGAAGCTGCCATGGCTGCTCCTCTTGCCGACGGATGGGTATGATCTCTTTTATAAAAATATGTACCTGTAACTTTTTCTTCACCAAAGCTTTCCAGTTTGGAAGCCATTTTTTCATTTAAGTCGATAAAAGTAGCACCTGTTTTATTGGCTATTTGTTTTGCCCAAAGTCCATAAGATTTATCGTTTCTTGGGATTTTACCATTAACCCAGTCATTTCGTGGTATGGGAGACATAACAATAGGAATAGCACCTTTTTCTTGTGTTTCCTTAACAACTTTTTCGATATACCAACCGTAGGAGTGAACAATTTCATGTTCTCCCGTAATTAGATTATCTATTTCTTCGGTTTCGTCTCCAATACCTTTTATAGTACCTCGTGCTCGTATTTTGTCGTTTACAGGACCATTGTCGTTATGTCCAAATTGAATTAATACGTAATCACCACGTTTTAATTGTTTTTGTACCGAATCCCATAAACCTAAATTTTGATATGTACGACTACTGGTACCTCCTAAGGCATGATTTTCAACATTTACTTTAGTGCTGTCCAGAAGTTGACCAATAAAATCACCCCAGCCCCAAAGTCCGCCATAGCCATCACCACGACCATTTTTAACCGTTGAATCACCAACGGTATAAATAGTTGGTTTACCATTAGGTTCTTGAGCGCAATTGTAATATGAAATGAATAGGCACGCAAGTATAAAAATTTGAAATTTTTTCATGATTAATAGTTGTTTCTAATTGTCTCTAAAATCGAACCATAAAGTCATAGGAATACCTTCATCCCCACTTTTAATTCTAATATTTGTAGGCTGGCTTTCCGGTCCCTGATGGTCTAAGGGCTTAAAAGCTCTCATGGCTGGAATTTCATACATAAACGAAATATTGCCTTCCGGAAACCTAGGTTGCGGAAATACTTTTGAAACCGCATGTTTCGGTAAGTCGGGTGTAAACAAGCGTAAAAACAATTTGTCGTTTTCACTGAAGAATTTATAGTCTCCCTTATTAGTTTTAAGATTACCTGCAATGAAGTTTGCATGATAGCCTTTGAATTCAGGATATACAAGATTTTCAAAACTTTCACCAGTAACAGTTGTATTATAATCTTTTTCCCAAAGACCTAATGTGGTACCTTTTATTCTGTTTTTCCACACATGATAAGGACCGTTACCTAGCCATTTTAAACCTTTAACACCATCTTCAGGGAAGTTGAAAGTAACACCAAATTGATTAATTGCTCCTTCAAAAAAGGCACCATCGAAACCACTGTTTCGTCCCGCATTTTTCAGAAAAATCATTTCTAATTTTAATCTACCGTCGTTATACAAGGTCCAAGTAGCGGTGTCAATACCTCCAGCATATTTAAAAACGCAAATAACCGCATCTTTGGTTTCTTTGACAGAAACATTTTCAACTTCAGCCTTCATTCCTACAGGGTCAGGACCATTGGTAAATGGTACATTTCCTTTTTGGTTTTTTATTTTAATAATTTGGCCAGTTTTTGCATGTAATACTAGTGTAAGTGCTTTGCAGGATAACTGTATTTCAGAATCTGTTTTATCTATTTTAGCTTCTTTTTTAATGTTTTCAACGTTAATAAGTTTATTAGCGAAATAAGAAGCCTTATGAATTGGCCATGACCAAGTGTAAATTTCTCTACCATATTTATCGGTTGCCGTAATTTCTAGCCAATCCCCTTCAAAAAAGTTCTTTGGTACATCAAATTGAATTTTTCTGGTTTCTCCAGGTTCAATATTTTCAATATTTATTGGTTTTGAAACTATAACCTCAGCTTTATCGTTAGTATATAGAATGTTGGCGCTAGCTTTTAAAACACGATACTCTAGTTTGCACGTATTTAAATTAGTAAAAATATAATCATTTGTAACAAAGAACGAACCATCAAATTTAGAAGTTATTTGCTTTTCTTTAAACTGAATAGGAGACCATACTTCTTTAACGGTAAAAAAACTACCCTCTTTTTCTCTGTGAGGGCCTAGAACACCATCGGAAGCTAGATTACCTTTGGAGTCATATTTTTGCTCACCTGTCCAGTCTGTACGTAAAACAGCTTCATCCAACATGGCCCACATGAAGCCTCCGGCAAATAAAGGACTTTGTTTGTAACGTGTCCAGAAATCTTCCAAACCAGCACCTATACCATTATCATAGGTTCCATGCATGAATTCAGTTGGAAAAAATACATTTTCGCCATTATTAAAGCGGTGCATTCCCGTTAAATAAGTAGGGTAGTGGTGGGTATCCCAACCATCAAAATCACTCCATGGATGAATAACAATTCGTTTTTGCGGATCGTACTCGTGAAATACATGATCTATATCATAATTCCAGCCTCCCTCATTGCCATGATCCCAAATAATAACCGAGGGGTGATTAACATCGCGTTGAACGGTTTCTTTAATAAGTTGCGTTCCTGTTTTTGTGTCATATCCGTTTTGCCAGCCTGCAACTTCATTTAAAACAAACAATCCTAAAGAATCACAAGCCTCTAAAAAATGCGTGTCTGGTGGATAATGAAAGCGAACCGCATTCATATTCATATCTTTTATAAGATTTACATCCAGAATACTAATAGTTTTATCGGTACTACGCCCAGATTCAGGCCAGATGGTATGACGATTAATGCCTTTCATGATAATTTTTTTACCATTAACGTAAATACCATCTTTTTTGAGAAATTCCAGAGTTCTGAAACCTATTTTGGTTTTTGAAGTATGTAAAGTTTTACCTTCTGAAATTAAATTTAAAGTTAAAGTATACAGATTAGGAGATTCTGGATTCCATGGTTTTATATTACTCCATTGCGCTGATATGATTTGATGAGTGTCTTTATTTTTTAAAGGAATGGTAACGGTTTTAAAAATTTCGTTGCTTCCAATAGGTTTGATAAGTGCTTCTATTTTTGAATTATCAGGAAGATTAACAAGGTTTAAATTGGCCTTTAGTGAACCATCCATTTTCGCATCAACAGCAACATGTTTAATATAAGAGTTAGGAGCAATTTCTAACCAAACAGGTCTGTAAATACCTCCAAACAACCACCAGTCGGTTTTACGTTCAGCGTTATTTACGGTATTATTAGCCGAATGTTTTGAGACATGTACCTCAAGAAGATTTTCACCATTATAGTTTATAAGAGGTGTGATATCGTATTTAAACTCATAAAAGCCACCTTGATGTATAGGGCCAGCCAATTTACCGTTTATTTTAACTTCTGTATCGGTCATTGATCCGCCAAAAACGATAGTAACATTTTGGTTTTTATATTTCTGTGGAACGCTAAATTTATATTTATAAAATCCTTCTTCTTTGCTAGGTTCGTCTTGATTCAATTCTTTATACCAACGTCCATAGGTGTATTCTCCAAATCCTTCCAATTCCCAATTGCTAGGCACATTGATAGTGCTCCACAATTTACTATTATAACCATCGGTACACATAAAATCCCACGTCACAGGATGTTTAAAATCCTTTCCTGAAAGATAAATGTTTTCTGTTTCTTGCGCCTGACTGGTTAGAGCAAATAAAAATAAAAGGCATAATGCCTTTAGCTTATAAAATCTCATACGTGTTTAGTAGTTGTAATATTAATGTAAACTAAAGGTAAATGTAATTTTTAGGGGTTTAAGAACCATCCTGTAGTATCATGTTAATTTCCATCAGGCTTTTTAACCTCAAATCTACTGCTTAGAGGTAAATTCCAATTGTTGATTTCATTTGGTGCTAAAGGATTGTATTTAGGTATGTTGCGCCTTAAATAGTGCGCTAAGTACAAATTTAAATCTTTAATAGCCTGCACCACACACTTTGCAATTTCATTAGCCCCGAAACTATTAAAATGTGTATTATCTTCTAATTTTGTAAACTGACCAGGAAAAGTATTTGCGGGATATTGAACAAAGGCGTTTCTGGAGACTTCATCTCCCCAACTTTCGTACATTTTTGTAGTCATTTCTGTAATATCGATTAAAGGGACACTGGCATTAATAGCAACTTTACGCATGGCTGCTGGAAAATCGCCGTGAGTTTCTTTAAGTGAACCATCGCTGTTAAAGGCACGACGCTGTGTAGGTGTACATAAAATAGGGATACCACCTTTGTCTCTAGCTTTGTTAATATATTCATTTAATAAATTAGTGTATGATTCCCAAGGGCCAATTCCTGGGCCTTTTTGTTTTTCATCGTTATGGGCAAATTCTATAAATAAATAATCACCAGGTTTCATTAAAGATAGGATTTTGTCCAACCTTTTGGCTGCCTTAAAAGCACTTAAGGACGAACCCGATTCCGCATAGTTGGCAACAACAGCTGCATTAGAAATATAATTCGTGAAAAATTGACCCCATGACGCCCACGGTTCAACGTCTTGATCGGTAACGGTGGAATCTCCAGCTAGGAAAATGGTAGTGATATTTGAAACAGGTGTAATTGTTATGCTTTGTACGGCTGGGGTGCCTAAAAATTCAAGTGTTAATTTATCATCCCAGTTTAGTTGATTTTTATCGCGCGCTTTAATACGAATAGCATCATTGTTATTAATTTGAGGCGTGCGCACATTAACAGTAAATGAGAAATGAACCGTATCTTTTTTTTCAACTTTGAGTTGTTTTAACATTAACCTTCGTGATTCTGCTTTTATAGTTGTTTCGGATGGTTTTTTATCACCAATAACGACATCAACTTTATAATTTCCTTCAGGTAACTTAACAGAAAAATAAACCGAACCTTCAGCAGTTAAGGCCTGTTTAGTTACTTTAACTTTGTTTGTTGTATTGAAATCAAATCCATAGCCTAAATCAGGATTGTAAGCTATTGGGGATTTAACATTTATACTGTTTTTTACATCTTTTTTTGAACCAAAGTAAAATGATTTGGTTTGTGCGAAATTTATGTAAGTTGAAATGACTAACAGTGAAGTTAAAAAAAGGTTTTTATTCGAATTCATGAATTAAATTTTTACTAAAATATATGGAATAAAAAAAAGATCCATCCTGTACTATGATGAATCTTTTTATTTGTTTAAATCCTACTTAAAATTAAACGGAATTTCGTTCAATATATTCAAATACATTTTTTACTTTTTCTTTTTTATTGTTTAAAACAAGGTATGCAGCCGTCTCCCCCATAGCTTTAAAATGCGTACTGATAACATTAATTCCTAAAAGGTCTTTTAATGGGGTGTCGTTATAAGAAATAATACCTATATCTTTTCCTAAAGTTAGGTTCTTGGCTCTTATTTGCCTTACCAAATTAACTAAATCATTTTCTTCAATAATAATATATGAGTCTTTACTATCCAGATCCATATCTTCATAAATTTCATTTAATATTTCAAAATCAAATTCATATCTCGCGCAAAATTTTCTAAAACCATGAACAATGCGCTGCGGGTAGGGGTAAACAGATTTCGAAGGGTAAACAAGCACGAGTTTGTCATAATTTTTAAGTTTATTAACCCCTTTTTTTAAAGCTTCATAAATATCTTCTTGGAAATCCTGATAAACAGAGCCGTAATTTCCTTTCAGTTCTAATTTATTGTTGTCCAAAATGATTAGTTTATCTTTTGGAATCTTGTTTAGAGCCTCCTGTACCATTGCAGTAGCACTAATATGGTTAGAATCGTCTGTCTTAAAATGGGGCATAATCACGTAATAATCGTAAGCACCTAAATTACGTTCTAGGGTTTTAGTAAATATACTTTCTTCACAGTGATAGACCGATAAAGTAACATGTGCATTAATTCCTAAACTATTAACAAAAGAATTATAAATCATCATTTTGTACGAGCTCAGTTTATTAATCATAAAGAAGATTTGAATTTTCGAAATTAAATCCGTTTTAGCCGTGTAGTAGCCTTTTCCTTTTACAGAAACAATTACTTTTTGCTGTTTCAGTTGTCTGTAGGCTTTTTCTACGGTATCTCTAGATAGATAGCATGTTTCACTAAGTTCATTAATAGAAGGGATTTTTTGTCCTACCTTCAATTTGCCTTTAGAAATATCATTGATTATAGAATCTACAATTTGTTTGTATTTCGGTACACGAGACGATTCGTTTATTCTTATTTCTATTTGTTGAGACATTATTGTCAAGCTCATAATTAATACTTATTTAGTTAGGGTGGTTAACAAATTTATATAAATTTAATTGAAAAATGTTATTAAAACACTTAAATTTTAATCGATTACATTAAATGGTCATGTAAGTGCAGGATGCTTAATTTTTCTGTTTCAGCTACATTTACTTTAATCAAAAAAAATTAAAATGAAAAGCTTAAAACTTATTTTATTCGTATTTTCAAGCATACTATATCAATCATGTAAAGAAGAACAAAATCGTAATAATGAACAGATAAACAATACTCCAAAATGGGTCGATAAGGTGGGAGCGGCGTCTGTAGATTTTAAAAATAAAACCTATTATGTAAACGATTTTGGAGCAAGTAATGATGGAGAAACCTTATGCACCGAAGCCATTCAAAAAACTATCGATGCCTGCTTTGAAAATGGAGGAGGTGTTGTAACCTTTAAACCAGGAGAATATTTATCAGGCTCTATTTTTATTAAAAGCGGCATTCATTTTATCGTTCCAGAAAGTGTAATTTTAAAGGGAAGTGAAAACATTGAAGATTATAAAGAAATAGAAACTAGAGTTGCTGGTATTGAGATGGTTTGGCCAGCGGCATTAATTAATATTAAAGACCAGAATAATGTAATTCTTGGAGGTAATGGGGTAATCGATGGGCAAGGTAAAGTGTTTTGGGATTATTATTGGGATTTGCGAAAAAATGATTACGAACCCAGAGGCTTACGTTGGATTGTTGATTATGATGCAAAACGCCCACGAACTGTACTTGTACAAAACTCAAAAAATATCTTTGTTAAAGATCTAAATCTGCAACGCGCTGGATTTTGGACGGTACAAGTGTTATATTCAGAATATATTACTGTTGATGGGTTAACCATTAGAAACAATATTGGAGGTCATGGGCCAAGTACCGATGGTGTGGATATCGACTCTTCCAAATATATCTTAGTACAAAATTGCGACATCGATTGTAACGATGATAATTTTTGTTTGAAAGCAGGTCGCGATTGGGATGGTCAGCGTGTAAACAAGCCAACCGAATATGTTGTTATTAAGGATTGTATTGCTCGTCAAGGTGCAGGATTGTTTACTTTAGGGAGTGAAACCTCAGGAAGTATTCGTCATGTATTTGTATCAAATATTAAAGGTTTAGGAACCAAAAACGGATTGAATATTAAATCGGCAACCAATCGGGGAGGAATAGTAGAGGATATTCATTTAGAAAATATTAAAATGGATAGTGTTGGCACCTTTATGCAGGTTGGTATGAACTGGAATCCTAATTACAGTTATTCAAAATTGCCAGAAGAATTTAATAAGGATTCTATACCTGAACACTGGAAAAAGATGTTAATGACAGTTACTCCCGAAAAGGGCATTCCAACATTTAAAAACATAACCCTTAAAAATATTTATGTTGAAGGAGCGCAAACGGCTATTAATGTGAACGGTTTAGAACAATCTGTAATCGATAGTATAACATTAAATAACGTTTTTATTAAAGCTGAAAAAGCAGGAAAGATTACCTTTAGTTCTAATTGGAAGGTTGATAATGTAAAAGTCTTAGCCGAAGATGGTACATCTGTGTTTTTAGAGCATACCAATAATGTAGATTTGCCAGCAGCACTATATCATGAATAAAATGCACTAGCAATAGATGTAAATAGTTTATACAATAATTTTTTATAATGAAGGTGCTACAATCTTGCGTAATTTTTATCGGTTTGTGTTTTATTATGGGGTTTCCGTTTCAAGCACCTGCCCAAGATTATTCAGGTTTACAGACACAGACTAGAAAACTTCATTATTACCCTAAGGGGGATACGTTCATACTAAAAAACGGCACTAGAAAATTTAATAGGGCACTTTACGGCACAAATACAGGCTTTCGGGTAGAAGCCGGTGACCTTCCTGAATTCGCGCTATACATGCCCGGTATGGGAGGTAATTTTAGATTTGGAATTTCAACAAGCAACCAAGATAAGTGGATTTCAAAATGCGATAGTATTCAAACAGAATATATTCCAGGTATGATGCGTTACATAATTACGGACGCATTATTGCAAGATGGTCAAATAAAAATAGAAGTTTTAGCTCATGCTAAAACCGAAGCACTCTTAATTAAAGTCGTACCAATAAACCTACCAAAACAGGTAAACCTGATTTGGTGTTATGGAGGTGCTTCTGGGGAAAAGTTTCATCGCGATGGAGATATAGGAGCCGATCCAGAATCAGTATTTTATTTACTTCCAGAAAATTGTGTTAACAATCAATATAAACTAGAAAACCAGACGTTTTTGTTGCATTATGGCTCAGAAAGCAACAAGCAAAAAACGGGTAATAACAAAAGTGTTGTGGGATCTTTTCCAAAGTCGAAAGTCCTTTTCTCTGAAGCCAATGCGTTATCTTCTCCTGAAGAAGCAATAAATTCAACATTAAAATTTTTACCGGTAATTATTGGTAAACTGCCTTTAAAAAATAACCAAAACCTATTTTGGAAGCTTGAACAAGCTCATGATTTATTACACACCAAACAATCTCAGATAAGTTCCGAATTTAATGAGGCTTTAAAAAAAGTAGAGGTTTTGCGTAAACGTGTCGTTTTAAAAACCCCCGATGCATATATCAATAGTTTAGGAGGTGCATTGGCGGTGGCTGGTGATGCCATTTGGGAATCTCCTGCTTATTTACACGGTGCTGTAGCATGGCGTATGCATTTAAATGCTTGGCGAGGAGCATATGTGGCGCATCCTTTAGGGTGGCATGATCGGGCGGAGTTGCATTTTAAGAGTTACGGCGATTCACAGATTTTAGAGCCTGAATCAGGCCCAGTTGTACTAGATAGTTCAAGGCACTTTGCTAGACAAAAGGAAGTTTTGGGCACAGCTATGTTTAGTCGTGGTTATATTAGTCGCTATCCCAACAATAAAACTAAAGCCCACCATTACGATATGAATTCGGTATTTATTAATCAGGTATTAAGAGGGTATCAATGGACAGGTGATTTAGACTTTATGCGAAGTATGTGGCCCGTTGTAAAACGGCATTTAGAATGGGAGAAACGTAATTTTGATGCCAATAACGACGGTCTTTACGATGCGTATGCCGCCATTTGGGCAAGTGATGCATTACAATATATGGGCGGTGGGGTAACTTATGCTTCAGCGTATAATTATTCGGCCAATGTGTGGGCAGCAAGGATTGCCAAACTTTTGGGTGAAGATGCCTCTAAATACAGTAATGAAGCCAAACGCATCAAATTGGCTATCAATAAAGAGCTGTGGGTTCCCGAAAAGGGTGTGTTTGCTGAACATAAAGATTTGCTCGGGAATCAATTGGTACACGATTATCCGGGTGTTTGGACAATTTATCATAGTTTAGATGAAAACATAGCCAACCAATTTCAAGCATATCAGTCATTGCGGTATGTCGATACTGAAATTCCACACATTCCCATAACAGCAGAAGGATTGCCTTTCAACGATTTAAAATTGATAGCTACTACTAACTGGCAACCTTATACATGGTCTGTTAATAACGTGGCTTTATCTGAAAATCTGCATACTGCTTTAGCCTACTGGCAGGGTGGAAGAAATGAAACAGCCTACAAACTTTGGAAAAGTGCCTTAGTAGAAAGTATGTTTTTGGGGGCTTCGCCAGGTGGTTTTCAACAATTATCATATTATGATGCCATGCGAGGTGAATTATATCGCGATTTTGCAGACCCGATTGGTATGGCAGCGCGCTCGTTGGTAGAGGGTTTATTTGGAATTCAGCCTAATGCTATAAAAGATACCTTGTTTATTAGACCAGGATTCCCAAAAAAATGGGATCAAGCTTCGCTTAGTATTCCAGATGTTAGATTAGAGTTTCAAAGAAACAATTTGCTTTCAGAATATAAGATACAATCTCATTTAAAAAAGCATATGAAACTCCGTTTAGAAATTAATGTTTTTAATTCGGGTATTGAATATGTTAAAGTAAATGGAAAAAAAGTCGATTGGTCGTTAAACATGAAAGCCGTGGGGCTTCCAAAATTAATTATTGAAAGCCCTTATTCTAAAAGTTATACTATTAAAATCAAATGGCATAAGGCATTGCTGGAGCATCCCAAATTCGAGTTTATTGGTTTACAGGAAGACATAAAGTCATTCGTAACAGATAAAGCCGAAATCATTCAGGTTTATAATCCTCAATTAGCTATTAAATCATTAAACAAAACCAGCCACGCACTTGATTTTGAAATTAATGCCCAAAAAGGACATAAAACCTTTTTTGTTCAACTAAAACAGAATGATTTACATTGGTGGCAGCCAATTCACGTAGATGTTTTACAACCTGATAAATCATCAAAGTTTCAAAAATGGGAGACTACTTTACCTAAAAACACAAACTTTAGTATGGTTAATTTAAATCCGTTTTTTAACAGTAACGTCAATCATATTTTTCAAGAAACGTATTTAAGTCCGCGTCCCACATCGCCAACGTTACAATTGCCAACCCAAGGTATTGGTAATTGGTGTTACCCATATATACAGCCTGTAATCGATGATTCTGGATTGCGTAAAAAAGCAGGAAATAACAATACCATTATTACTCCGCAACATATTCCTTTTAAAACACCTTCAAACCCCAATACAAAAAATATAGCGTTTGTATCGCAATGGGATAATTTTCCAAATCAAATAGAGATTCCACTTTCAGGACAAGCTAAACATGCCTATTTTATGATGGCTGGAACGACAAACCCTATGCAAAGTCGCGTTGTTAACGGCGAAATAACGGTGTATTACACCGATGGAACTTTTGAAACCCTAGCCCTAAAGAACCCAGAAAACTGGTGGCCGATAGAACAAGATTATTTTATTGACGGTCTTGCTTTTACTACTAATGCACCTAAGCCACCAAGAGTGTATTTTAAATCTGGGGAGATTACAAGAAACTTTAAAGATTTTAAGCCTATAAAAGGTTTTTCTAACTACGGTATAGAAGGAGGGGCAGGGACACTTTTGGATTTGCCTTTAAACCCTTTAAAGACTTTAGAAAAAATAGAAATTAAAGCGGTGGCCAACGAGGTGGTTATTGGTTTAATGAGCCTAACTTTAATGAAATAAAAATGATAAAATGAAACAGCTTAACTGGTTTTACCTATTAATTATTTTGTCTTCTAGCCTATATTGCTGCCAAGAAAAATCGCAACCCATTACGAATACAATAGATCGTAAGGCTGTGGTATCTAGACATCATGTGAAAATTTCAACTATTGACACTCTAGGATCCTTAAGTGTTGGAAATGGTAAATTTGCATTTACTGTAGATGTAACAGGTTTGCAATCGTTCCCGGAATTTTATCAAAACGGCGTACCGCTTGGAACACAATCGGAGTGGGGCTGGCATACGTTTCCAAATCAGGCTGATTATCAATTTACAGAAACATTGAAAGCCTATAATTTTAATGAAAACCCAAACCGTTTGTATGCCATTCAGGATCGAGAAAATATACGAAGAAACGATGCTGCCGATTATTTCAGGGCGAATCCGCATCGCTTGCAATTAGGAAATATTGGTTTGGAGATTTTAAAAGCCAATGGAAGCTCTGCTGGACCGACCGATTTGAAACAGATTCATCAGGAATTGGATTTATGGACGGGTAAAATTGAAAGTCAGTTTTCAGTTGAAGGCATACCTGTAAAAGTAACCACATACGCCGATGCAAATAAAGATGGCATCGCTGCAAAAGTAGAGTCGCCGTTATTACAAGAAGGCCGTATTAAGTTGAAATTTAGGTTTCCCTACCCAACAAATGCTTTTTCAGACCGTGGTACAAATTACGAACATTCAGATTTACATCAAACTAAAGCAAATATAATAGAAGAACAAACGGTTGTGTTTCATAGAAAATTAGACAACGATAATTATGTGGTAAAGGCCAAGTTAAATGTGGATAGTCAAATAACAGAAGTGCAACCTCATTATTACATGATTTTACCAAAGGCGTCAGATTGTTTTGAAGTCGCTGTTGAGTTTGCTCCAGAAACTCCCAAAACATCCATGAGTTTTAAAGATGTTGAAAACCATAGCATTATTGCCTGGGAGTCTTTTTGGCAATCGGGAGCTGCTGTCGATTTTTCGGCATGTACAGACCCTAGAGCTTTTGAAATTGAACGACGGGTGGTACTTTCGCAATACTTAACACGATTACAATGTGCCGGACATTACCCTATACAAGAAACAGGCTTAACTTATAATAGTTGGTATGGTAAACCGCATATGGAAATGTATTGGTGGCATAGCGCGCATTATCCGCTTTGGGGCAGAACAGCATTATTAGAGCAGAGTATAGGATGGTATTTTGATGCTTTTGATAAAGCTAAATTAATTGCTGAACGACAGGGATATAAAGGTGTACGTTGGCAAAAAATGACCGATCATAATGCTGATGAAGCGCCGTCTAACGTAGGGTCGTTTTTAATATGGCAGCAGCCACATGTTATTTATTTAGCTGAGTTGATTTATAGAAACAACCCATCACAAGAACAGCTTGAAAAATTTAAAACACTCATTTTCTCTACGGCCGATTTTATGGCTTCCTTTGCACATTACGATGCAGAAAACGACCGCTATATCTTAGGTCAAGGAATTATTCCTGCGCAAGAATGTTTTAATAAAACAGAAACTTATAATTCGCCATTTGAATTAGCTTATTGGAAATGGGCTTTAGAAAAGGCTCAACAATGGCGTTCACGTCTTGGAATGCCTAAAGATCAAGCCTGGCAGCAGGTAATCGATAAATTATCGCCAATGGCTCAAAAGGAAGGAGTTTACTTAGCTGCCGAAAGTGTTCTAGATTCGTATTCACCATCGAGCAAGCACACCATCGATCATCCAGCGGTTTTAGGAGCCTTAAGTATACTACCAAGCAATAATTATGTTAATATGGAAATCATGAATAATACCTTTAATACTGTTGATGCAGTTTGGCACTGGGATCATACTTGGGGATGGGATTTTCCTTTAGAGGCCATGACAGCGACCAGACTTAACCGACCAGAAGATGCTATAAAAGCTTTGTTAAGAGATGAAATAACCAATACATATCTCCCCAATGGACATAATTACCAAACGCCACGACTAACCTTGTATTTGCCAGGCAATGGTGGTTTGCTATCTGCTATAGCTTTAATGTGCGCAGGTTATGATGGTTGCTCCACTAAAAACCCCGGGTTTCCAAAAAATGGGAAATGGGATGTAAAATGGGAAGGCCTACAACCGATGCCTTAAAAAAAAAGTAAATTACGATTTACACTTGAATTACGCCCAAATTAAAGGGTTTTTCAATAGGAGCATGGTTGGCGGCTTCAATGCCCATGCTAATCCATGTTCTGGTGTCTAACGGATTTATAATAGCATCTGTCCAAATACGTGCTGCGGCATAATATGGTGAAACTTGGGCATCGTATCTCGATTTTATATTATTAAATAGGGCTTCTTCTTTTTCAGGGGTTATGGTTTCACCTCTTTTCTTTAAAGACGCCGTTTCAATTTGAAGCAAGACTTTGGCTGCCGAGTTACCACTCATCACCGCCAATTCGGCACTAGGCCAGGCAACTATAAGTCTTGGGTCGTAAGCTTTACCACACATAGCATAATTACCAGCGCCATAACTGTTGCCTATAACTACCGTAAACTTAGGTACTACCGAATTACTAACAGCATTTACCATTTTAGCACCGTCTTTTATAATACCGCCATGTTCACTTTTGCTACCCACCATAAATCCAGTAACATCTTGTAAAAACACTAAAGGAATCTTCTTTTGATTACAATTTGCAATAAACCGCGTAGCTTTGTCGGCACTGTCGTTGTAAATGACGCCGCCAAATTGCATTTCTCCTTGTTTTGTTTTAACCAGTTTACGCTGATTGGCAACAATACCAACAGCCCAACCATCAATTCTGGCATAGCATGTAATAATAGATTTTCCGAAGCCTGCTTTATATTCCTCAAACTCCGAATTATCTACCAAACGTTTTATGATTTCGTACGAATCATACTGGTCGGCTCTAGATTTTGGTAAAATACCATAAATGTCTTCTGGATTTTCTTTCGGTTTTTTGGGTTCAGTTCTGTTAAATCCAGCCTTCTGATAATCTCCAATTTTATCAACAATATTTTTAATCGTATCTAAAGCATCTTTATCATCTTTAGCTTTATAATCGGTCACTCCAGAAATTTCACAATGCGTTGTTGCGCCACCTAAAGTTTCATTATCAATAGTTTCACCAATGGCAGCTTTTACTAAATAACTTCCCGCCAAAAAAATGCTTCCGGTTTTATCAACAATTAAGGCTTCATCACTCATAATAGGAAGGTAGGCGCCTCCCGCAACACAGCTTCCCATAACCGCAGCAATTTGCGTAATCCCCATGCTGCTCATTATGGCATTGTTTCTAAAAATACGTCCGAAATGTTCTTTATCAGGAAAAATCTCATCCTGTAAGGGTAGGTAGACCCCAGCACTATCTACCAAATAAATTATAGGTAATTTATTTTCGATGGCGATTTCCTGTGCTCTTAAATTTTTTTTTGCTGTAATAGGAAACCAAGCGCCTGCTTTTACGGTTGCGTCATTAGCCACAACAATACATTGTTTTCCTTTTATATAGCCAATTTTAACAACAACACCGGCCGACGGGCAACCGCCGTGTTCTTTGTACATTTCTTCACCTGCAAAAGCGGCAATTTCAATGGATTTAGCTTTATCGTCCAACAAATAATCAATGCGTTCTCGGGCAGTCATTTTACCTTTGGCGTGAAGCTTTTCAATGTTTTTAGCTCCGCCACCTAATTTTATTTTTGCCAAACGTTTATTTAGTTCGGAAACTAAAAGTTTATTATGATCTTCGTTTTTATTGAAGTTTAAATCCATTGATGTCTAATTTCTGGCTAAAATACAAAATGTTAGTTTGAATTTATATAAAGATTGAATGAGTATAAAATTAAAAAGAAACAGCTACTAATCGTATTAATAAAATTAATGTCTCGATTCGCAGCTGTTACGGAAATTAATGAATAGATTAGGTTAAGTTTATGTAGTGGGGCTACAATTGATTTAGGTAAATATCAACATTGTGATATGTTTCTAAATTTTCAATAATTTCCTTTAATTCATAATAATTAATTTTTTGATTATCGAATAACCAATGCAATGTTTTTTTATGTTTTTGTGAGCATATCATAACTTCTTTTAAACTACCATACTTTTCAATAGTGTTTTTTAACTTATTCTCTACTTCCAACATGGTTTCTTTTAGCTCGAATTTATGTAATACAGGTTTTATAGTTATTGTTAAATGCCATGTGTATATATTTTTGTAGCTTATATATGATGCATGCAAGATGCTTTTTAAATAATTATTATTTGTCGATTTAAAAATGTTAGTTGTTTTCATGGTTACTGGATTTTGTTGGGTCAAAAGTATTTAACCCTTCCACCAAATTTTTATAGTAGTATCAAGGTAGTGGCTATTTTATAGTTATGTAGTGGTTATGTAGTGTTTTTTTATAACACGATATAGAATATAATTATTTATGGTTAATTAAAAATATAAAATTAAATGCTGTTGCGCGCTTTTGGGAATGTTTGCATTATTTCTAAGCAAAAAATAATGATGTGTTATTTTTATGCTACTTAGGTTTGGTAGGTGTAAAGGGTTGCCAAATTTATAGGTAGGGTTTTATAAACTATTCAAATATTGAAATAAATTGTCGTCGTTTTGTAAACCTAGTTTTCTCTTTAATCTATAACGTGCAGTTTCTACACTTCTGGGGGTAATATTTATTAGTTGGGCAACTTCCTTGGTTTTTAAATTAAGTAATAAATAAGTACAATGTTTAATGTCGTTTACAGATAAATTGGGAGCTACATCGTTTAATTTCTTTAGAAATCCAGGTCTAGTTTTTTCAAATTGAAATTTGAAATCTTCCCATATTTCATCTTCTGTTATAATTGATTTTAATTGTTTCTGAATATTTATTACTTCTTTAACTGGCACAGCCGTTGAAGTATCTATAGTTTTGGAAATGTCTTTTATTAAATTATCAATAGCGTCTTTATAAGTAGATATTTTTAGAACTCTAGCGAAAAGAGTTCTTTCGTTATGTTCCAAGAGTTTTGTTATTTCATTATTTTTTTCGTTTAAACTGTTGTTTTGGTTTTCAATTTCTTTTACACTCTTCTGCAGCTTTTGATTTAATGTTTTTATAACCTTATAATTTTTTAGGTTTTTACGAATTTGAAGAAGAAACAGTAAGAGAATGATAAGTAAGATAACCAGACCAAAATTAAAAATTCGCTGAAATGATAACTTATTTTTAGATATTTTTTCATTCATTTCAAGTGTCGCCAGACGATAGTTTTTAGATTTTAATTCTAATAGCGTATTTGTTTTTAAATCTTTCAGGGCCTGATTGTTTAAATTTCTAGTCGTTAAATTTCTGGATTGTAGCATTAATAATCTTAACTGCTCAACTTCTTGAGTTTTATTTAATATTTGCCTAATCCATATTTTTCGTTCTAAAGCCATTTCATAATCGATACTACCTTTTTCTGAAAGAGAGAGTGATTTATCTAAATACGCATCTGCTTTTTTGAAATTGTTATCATGATCTAATTGGAAGTAAGCCCAACCAGCATAGGCGTAATCTTCGGCTAACGAGTCTTGATTTTCTTTGTCAGACTCAACGGTTTTTAGATAATATTCAACAGCTTTTTGAAAATTACCAATTTCAAAATATTGATGCCCAATCAGCCTATAGGCTAAACTTAAATTGTGCATACCAAAAGATTTTCTTGCCTCGATACTTTTTAGAAAATTTTTAATGTATAGGCTGCTGTCATCGTGTAATAATTTTTGAATTAAAGCATATACTTCGTAATTATTGGCAAGTTCGTATAAAAAGCCATTATTGGTATTATTTTCTAAGCAAACCGACATTATTCTATTGGCTTCTTCAAAATCTTTTAGGTGTGTGTAAGCATAAGCTAAATTTTCGTATACTCGAGAATGGTAATAAGTCCATTTATATTTATTTAAGTCTTCCAGAATAGATAAAATTTCTTCTTTTTTTTCCTTTGGAGAATTAGCTATTGCGGTCGCAGAAATTCCGTAAACTAAGGCGTACCGTTCTAATTCCATATCATTTGAAAAGCAATATTCAAAACTTTTTCTTACGTGTTCCTCTACCTTAGTATAATTATCGTACCTATGGTTAGTGTAAGCGGAAAGGATATCAATTTCTGCCATTAGCTTGTACAGCTTTTTTTCTTTAAGCTCGTCGTAAATGGAATCGAATGAATGTAAGGATTCTGGGTTACTTTCCTTTAAAAACTCTGCTTTATTTTGATAAAATTTAGAATAAATTCGTGCGTACTTATCATCTATCTTATTGAGGTTTTTAGCGGCGGTCGTTAATAAATTGACATTACTATATTCAATTTTTTTGATATTTCGTATTGCATTTTTTAACTCGTTCGAAAGTTCTATATGGTTGTCAAATGTATTTTCTATTATCTTTTCATTTTGACAGCTAATGACAAATATAAAGGATAAGAAAAATAGAATATGTCTATATATATTCATTCTATAATTAGTTAAAGATATTATTTTTTTGGTCTGCGTTAAATTTATAAAAACTAGCAATAACATTAAAAGAAAGTTAATGAATAAAATTACATGGAAATAGTTTCCTTGGAAAATAAAAATTTTTATTGTATCTTTGAATATAAATAATAAAACATAGAAGTAAGAGATGAAACAAATTGTAGCTTTCGCAGGATCTAATAGTAAAAATTCTATAAACAAACAATTGGTTACCTATGCAGCAAGCTTAGTTGATAATGCCAATGTAAACATTCTGGATTTAAATGATTTCCTGCTGCCTTTATACGGAATAGATTATGAAAATGAGCATGGAATACCAGATAATGCCTATAAATTTTTAGAATTAATTAAAAACTCTGATGGTATTTTATTGTCGTTGGCTGAGCACAATGGGGCTTATACTACAGTTTTTAAAAATTTATTTGACTGGATGTCGCGAATTGAAGGCAAAACCTTTTTCGATAAGCCGATGTTGTTAATGGCTACTTCTCCTGGAGGTCGAGGCGGTTTGTCTGTTTTAGGAATAGCGCAAGATCGTTTTCCTCGTCATAATGCTAACATTATAGACGTTTTCTCACTGCCTTTTTTTAAGGATAATTTTGAAAATGATAAAATTACAGATGAAGAATTGAATTCTAAATTGGTAGATGCCGTGAAACAATTGGAAAACGCAATGCAAGAACAAAGCGTATAATAATGAAGATTTGCTATAAAAATAAGCAGGTATGGGAGATTTAGCTAAGGAAATAAAATCCAAATTTGTGAGTCAAAAACAAAAGGCTCTTATAAATATTTTGTTTACCGCCAGTTGGATAACAAGTTGCCAAAATGAATTTTTTAAGCCATTTGGTATTTCGCCACAGCAATTTAATATTTTACGTATTCTTCGCGGAGCTTCTGAGCCATTAAACGTGAAGATTATAAAAGATAGAATGATTGACCGGGCTCCTAACGCCACTAGGTTAATGGATAAATTATGTGCAAAACAATTAATTGAACGTTTACCATGTGCCCATGATAGACGGGTTGTTAAAATAGCTATAACAAAAAAAGGATTACAGTTGTTAGAATCTATCCCAGATGATTTTAATACGAATTTAATAAAAGACCTCAATGAATCCGAAGCAAAGCAATTAAGTGATTTGTTGGATAAAATGAGGTAAACACAAACAAAGAAAGGACATTAAAATGAAAACAATAATTCATAAATCAGATAGTAGAGGATTTGCAAATCATGGTTGGTTACAAGCTAATCACTCTTTTAGTTTTGCTGGATTTTACAATCCTGAAAAAGTTCATTTTGGGGCTTTAAGGGTTTTGAATGATGATATGATAGCGCCTAAAATGGGTTTCGGAACGCATCCACACGATAACATGGAAATTATTACCATTCCTTTAAAAGGCGTGCTTAAACATAGAGATTCTATGCATAACGAATGGCAACAAGTTTTACCAGGGGAGGTACAAGTGATGTCGGCTGGTAGTGGTGTACAACATTCTGAAATTAACGGGTCTAATGATGAGCATTTAGGTTTGTTTCAAATCTGGATATTTCCGAATAAACAACAAGTTACACCGCGCTACGATCAGAAAGCGTTTGATGCATCAGAACGAAAAAATAAATTGCAAACGCTAGTGACTTCAATAGATGAAAATCATGAGGACAGTTTAAAAATTCATCAGGATGCAGTATTATCAAGAATTGATTTAGACAAAGGAAAAACCTTCAATTATACATTAAAAAGCGAAAAACATGGTGTTTACGTTATGACTATTTTTGGAGAAGTATTAATTGATGGAAAACAATTAGAAACGCGAGATGCCGTAGGAGTATCAGAAACAAAATCGTTCGATATAGAGGCCAAAGATGATTCCAGTCTTTTATTTATTGAAGTTCCTATGGAATTTTAAAAAAAAGGAACTGATTTAAAAACAGAAAAAAGCACTCACATGAGTGCTTTTTTTATGTAAACTTTCAAGAATATAAAGCACCACTAATAGTAAGTATATCGTCTCACTTTGGTAAAGCGTTGGGTTTTGATTATTGTAAAATATGTTTTTTATTTTTCAAGTAATTCTTTAATCATTTTTGGAACTTCTTTTTCGGGAGTTGGAAAATTGTGCAGTTCTTTGTTTTTGTATATATTAAAGTTAGATTTAGCTAAAATTTCATTTCCATCCGGAGAAATAAATAATATTTCAAGTTCGTCAAGAATCTTTTTAAAATCCCACCTCCATTTGTCTTTATATTCAACAATCAAGTCAAAGTCTATTGGTTCATCTCCTTTCTTTCCAATTATAGCCTTAATACCATATCTCTCTAATTCTTGTTTTATTATTGTGTCGGTATTTCCAATAACTTTAGTTTTTTCAGGCTCATCGTCGATTGGAGGAACGTAACCACCGTATTGAAATTTTCCAAATTTGAATTTTATGTATTCAGAATCTTCTGAAGATATTATGTAGGCTTTTTTAAAGTTGTCTTTGTTTTGATTAGAATATTTTATTGTATTGATAGTTCCCTTGCAACCATTTAAAATAATAGTTACAAAGATTAGACTTAAGAGTATTATAGTTTTCTTCATTTGCAATTTTTTATGTGAGCAAATATATATTTAATTGAAGGATCTTAAAGCTAGAGGCAATAATAATAGTAGGATTTTTTTAGTAGAGATATAAATAGGGAGAGATAATAAATTAAAATAAAAAAACCACTTAAAATTAACCGTCTATTTATTCTTATAAACGGCTTGTTTTAAGTGGTTCAAAGATTATTTTTTGATATCTTTAGTAATACGTATATCGTCTCACTTTAGCAATGTATTTTGCTAATCGAATAACTTGCTGACTGTAACCATATTCGTTATCGTACCACACGTAGATTATAGCATTTTTACCATCTTTACGTACAATAGTTGCTTTACTATCGAAAATGGAAGGTGCCGAACACCCAACAATGTCGGTAGATACTAGCTCGTCACTCAATTCATATTTTATTTGTTCCACTAAATCACCTTCAAGTGCATGCTTTTTAATGGTTGCATTTAATGCCTCTAATGAGGTCTTGTTATTTAATTCAAGATTTAAAATGGCTAAAGATCCATTTGGTACTGGTACTCGAATGGCATTCGAAGTTAACTTGCCTTCTAATTTTGGTAATGCTTTAGCTACGGCACTTCCTGCTCCAGTTTCGGTAATTACCATATTTAAAGCTGCGGCTCGACCACGACGGTATTTATTATGGAAATTATCAACTAAATTCTGGTCGTTTGTATAGGCGTGAATCGTTTCTAGATGGCCGTTTTTAATTTCGTAAGTATCCTCAATAACTTTTAATACAGGTGTGATAGCGTTTGTAGTACATGAAGCAGCTGAGAATATATCAATGGTATCCGGATTATATTCTAAATGATTAACGCCATGAACAATATTAGGTATACCTTTTCCTGGGGCTGTTAATAACACTTTACTAACGCCTCTTGATTTTAAATGTCTGCTTAAAGCTTCTTGGTCTCTAAATACTCCCGTATTATCTATAATTAATGCATTATTGATACCAAATTTGGTATAATCAATTTCTTCAGGGGTATTTGCCGAAATTATTTTTACTGTAGTACCATTGATATTAAGTGCTATATTTTTCGCGTCAACAGATACGGTTCCTGAAAATTCGCCGTGTACAGAGTCGTTTCGTAATAAGGCTGCTCTTTTTTCTAAAACTTGGGTATCAACAGCGCCACGAGTTACAATAGCTCTCAGTCTTAATTGGCTGCCTTTACCAGTACGGGCTAATATTTCACGAGCAACTAAGCGTCCAATTCTTCCAAAACCATAAAGAACTACGTCTTTTGGTAGTAAGGCACTTTTTTTATTCGCACCTTTTAATTTTTCAGCAATAAAACTACTGGCGTTGTTATAATTGGTATCTTCTATATGATACTCGTAAGTTAATTTACCAATATCTAATTTAGAAGGCGCAATGTCAAGCGATTTTATCGCCTGTGCAATTTCAACAGAGTCGAAAATCGAAATGGGTTTTTCAACAAATTTACCTGCGTATTCGTGCAAATTTAAAATTTGACTCACATTTCTGTCAATTAATTGATTGCGAAACAAAACCAGTTCGATGGATTTGTCGTACCACAGGTCGCTAACAATTTTAATAAATTCAACAGTGGCTCGTCTGCGGTCGGCTTGAAAAGCTAATTCCTTTTCGTAGTTTTTGTTTAAAGACATGTCTTTATATCGTTTAGTTTAAAAAATGGTTCAGCAAAAGTATCATATTTCAAACGTTTTCGTAACGGGTTTTAACAAAAAAATAACCTCTTAAAAACAGATGTTATAAGAGGTTATTTGACATTTATTGTTTTTGTTAATTATCTAAAATTATAGCGTTCTTTTTCTCCTTTAGTATTTATTAATTCAATTCGCAAAGGTTCATAAGACGAACGATTTTTTATAGCTTGCTGGGCATCTTCTACAGAATGTATTTTAACATCATTAATTGATGTAATAATTGAGCCTTCTTCAACACCGTTTTTCTTCCAGTAGGCCTCGTATTCTTTATTAAGTTCAATAATTTTTATACCGTTATCAGCTTTTAAAGGTTTTAAATCTTCTTTTTTAGCATTTTTTACACGACCAACTAAAGGTAGGGTTAAGGTTTCATTTCTGGTTAAAGTTACCTTAACGTTTTTAATTTCTCCATCTCGCGATATTTTTAATTCCACAACATCATTTACACGTCGGGCACCAATATGACCAGTTAAATCAGAAAATTTAGAAACTTTAATTTGATCTATTTCCTTAATGATGTCACCTTCTTTAATTCCTGCTTTTTCAGCACCAGAGTCTTCTACAACGCTGGCAACATAAATACCCTCGGTATCGTTAACACCTAATTCCTCAGAAACTTCACTGTTAAGCGCACCGCCCGAAATACCTAAGATACCATTTTGTACATTACCATACTCCATAATATCTTCGATAACGCGTCGCGCAATATTACTTGGTACGGCAAACGAGTAGCCAATGTACGATCCGGTTTGCGATGAAATAGCGGTGTTAATACCAATTAATTCACCATTAGTGTTTACCAATGCACCACCCGAATTCCCAGGGTTTACAGCGGCATCGGTTTGAATAAATGATTGTGTTGATTTTCCTGAAAGGTCTCTGGCCTTCGCACTTATAATACCCGCAGTGACTGTAGAAGTTAAGTTAAAAGGATTACCAACAGCTAAAACCCACTCACCAATTCTAGCTTGATCGGAATCGGCAAAAGTGACATAAGGTAATTCCTCCTCGGCATCAATTTTAAGTAAAGCAATATCTGTTTTTGGGTCTGTGCCTACTATTTCTGCTTCGTACGTTTTATTATTATTTAGAGTAACTGACAGTTGGTCAGAATTATTTATAACATGGTTGTTGGTAATAATGTATCCATCGGCATTAATAATAACACCAGATCCCGTTCCCATTTGGGTGCGTTGTGGACTTCTTCCGAAGAAAAAATCTTCAAATGTCATCTGACCAGAACTAATTGATACATTTTTAACGTGAACTACGGCGTTTACAGCATTTTCTGCGGCAATGGTAAAATCTGGCGCATCTTCAGCATTTTTAAATAAGTTATTGACATTGCTGGCAGGTAAAAAAGCTGGGTTTGAGTCTGCAGTCGTAATTTGAACTTTATTTTCAGGTTCTAAAAAAAGCTTGTAGGCACCAAGAGTAATTGCGCCTCCTAAAGCAGAAACTAGTACTAATGAGAAAATCTTCTTCATAATGATCAACTATTTTTATTTATTATTAAAATGACAGTCAATTTATTCAAAATGTAATATTTGATACTTAAAATTAATTATTGAATAATATTGATGTTAATATTTTGCTCTTATAACGATTAAAATTAACTAATTATTGAATGTTTTCTTTCGTTTTAACGATTTTTAACGTCTGTTTTAACTCGGGTTTAACAGGTGTAAAAACGGTTAATTATTCCTATCTTTGCGCTCAATTATGCAACAGACTTTTTACAAATATCAAGGAACAGGAAACGATTTTGTGATGATTGATAATCGTCAGCAAACGTTTAACAAAAAAGATACCAAACGCGTTGCTTTTTTATGTGACAGACGTTTTGGCATAGGTGCGGATGGATTAATTTTATTAGAAAATCATCCAGATTTAGATTTTAAGATGGTGTATTATAATGCCGATGGAAATGAAAGCACCATGTGCGGTAATGGAGGGCGCTGTTTAGTCGCTTTTGCAAAAGATCTTGGCGTTATAAAGGATAAAGCGGTTTTCGAAGCTATTGATGGTTTACATCATGCTGAGATAAAGGATGGTATTGTAAAACTTCAGATGCTCGATGTAGAAAACGTAGAGGAGTATGATAAACACGTATTTTTAAATACTGGTTCTCCTCATCATGTTCAATTTGAAGAACAAATAGAAGATTTTGATATTAAATCGAAGGGGTCTCAAATACGTTATGGTGCTCCGTATAATCAGGCTGGTACCAATGTTAATTTTGTAAAGAAAATTAATGAAGATACCTTTAGAGTACGTACATACGAGCGTGGGGTAGAAGACGAAACTTTATCATGTGGTACTGGCGTTACAGCAGTGGCTATCGCTATGCATACTTTAAAACAAACCAATAATACACTTATAAATCTTAATGTTGAAGGCGGTAAATTGCAGGTTTGTTTTGATGCCGAAAATAAGCTATATAAAAATGTATGGCTTATAGGGCCGGCAACCTATGTTTTTAAAGGAACCATATGATAACTCTAAAAGGAGAACATATTTATTTACGTGCGCTCGAACCTGAGGATTTAGAGTTTATTCATGCTATTGAGAACGATGAATCGATATGGGAGATAAGTAGCACGCAAACCCCTTATTCAAAATATATAATCAAACAGTATTTAGAACAAGCTCACAAAGATATTTTTGAGGTAAAACAATTGCGACTTGTGATTTGTAATGATAATCATCAAACTTTAGGGTTGATCGATTTGTTTGATTTTGATTTTAAAAATAAACGTTCTGGTGTAGGTATTTTGGTTAAGGAGCCAGCCGATCGCTCCAAAGGATTTGGAAGTGAGGCCTTAAAATTGTTGATTGATTATTGCTTTACACATCTTGATTTACATCAGTTATATTGTAATGTTTCAGAAGAGAATGAAGCAAGTATTAACTTGTTTACCAAACATAACTTTACAGCAGTAGGATTAAAAAAGGATTGGATTTATTTTAATGGGTCCTATAAAAATGAATATTTATTTCAGCTTATAAATAATTAAATGTACTTAAAGAAAATACTTGTTGCCATAGCCTTATTAGGTTTAGTGGGTGCCGCATACTTTGCTTATTTTGTCTATAATGCTATGTTAAAGCCTAACACAGCTTTTAATAATGACGTAGCATATATATATGTTCCGACAAATGGAACATATCAGGATGTTAAAGAACAATTGAAGCCTTTATTAAATGATATTGAATCGTTTGATGTTTTGGCAAAGCAAAAGAAGTACAATACCAATTTAAAGCCTGGTCGTTTCGCTATTAAAAAAGGAATGAGCAATAACGAAATAATTAATTCTATACGAAGTAAAAATTTACCGATAACAATTTCTTTTAATAATCAAGAGAGTTTAGAAAAACTGGCAGGTAGAGTAAGTATGCAAATTGAAGCGGATAGTTTGTCTTTAATACAGGCGATGATGGATAAATCATTTTTAGAAAAAAATGATTTCAGTTTGAAAACAGCTTTAGGAATGTATATCCCAAATAGTTATGAGTTTTTCTGGAATTCTTCGGCAGATGCATTTAGAGAGCGCATGCTGAAAGAATATAAACGTTTTTGGAATGAATCGCGTAAAGTGAAGGCTAAAGCTATAGGATTGTCGCAAGATGAAGTTATGACACTGGCTTCTATTGTTTATGAAGAATCAAAGCAAGCCAGTGAGCAACCGCGAATAGCTGGAGTTTACATGAATAGACTACGTATTGGTATGCCATTGCAAGCCGACCCTACCTTGAAGTTTGCCGCGTATCAGCTTCCACAATATAAAAATACAGTTATTAAACGTGTATTGAACGTACATAAAGAAATAGATTCGCCATATAATACCTATAAAAATGCTGGTTTACCTCCTGGATTAATCGCTATGCCTGATATTTCAGCAATCGATGCTGTGTTAAACTATGAAAAGCATAAGTACCTTTATTTTGCTGCCGATGCGAAACGTTTAGGGTTTCATAAGTTTGCAAAAACATTGGCTCAGCATAATGTTAATGCCAGAGAGTATCAACATTATTTATCTTCGCAAGGCATTAATAGATAATGACAAATTCTAGACTAATACATTGTATAATTATTTTTAGTGTTAGTCTAAATTCATTTTCACAATCGAATGCAGACCATTTTTTTAAACCTAGCGACTCGCTTAATAAAATCAGAAGAAATACCGTTTTTATTAGTGAAACCTCTTTGTCTGCTCTAACCTTAGTAGGACTAAATCAATTTTGGTATTCTGATTATGACCGATCTAAATTCCATACCATTAATGATAATAACGAATGGTTGCAAATGGATAAAATGGGTCATGCTTTTACTGCTTATCAGATGGGTAAATTAGGTGCAGGGTTGTTAAACTGGAGTGGGGTTAGTGAAAAAAATCAATTAATCTATGGAGCTACTTTAGGATTTGGATTTCTTACTGCAGTAGAGGTTCTCGATGGGTTTTCAGAAGAATGGGGCTTTTCATGGGGCGATATTATGGCCAATGCCTCGGGAACGGGATTGTATATTGGTCAGCAATTACTTTGGAAGGAGCAACGCATTCTGTTAAAGTTTTCTTATCACGAAACAAAGTATGCTTCACTGCGTTCAGATAAATTAGGAACAGGTTTTTTCGAACGGGTTTTAAAAGATTATAATGGACAAACATATTGGCTAAGCGTTAATTTAAAGTCATTCATTAAACATGAAAATATTCCTGATTGGCTAAATATTGCCTTTGGTTATGGTGCCGAAGAGATGTTGTCAGGTACTCCTGAAAACAGTTTAACCAATTTTGAGAAATATAATAGATATCGCCAATTCTATTTAAGCCTCGATTTAAATCTCGAAAAGATTAAAACAAATTCACGAGTACTAAAGACTGTTTTTGAGGTTATTAACTTCGTAAAAATACCTTTTCCTACATTAGAAATTAATAAAAAAGGCAGTGTATTTCATCTATTCTACATGTAAAAAAAGTAGATAAACGATTAATTTTGAAATAATTAAAAAAATTTATAATTTTGCACGCTGAAATTTTCAAGCCAAATACGGTAGAAATATCGGGCTGAAGAAATTTAGTTTTATGAGAAAAAGTATTGCAACTTTTATTGCCCTAAGTGTTACAATATGTATTCTGGCATATGTATCGTTATCAGCAAATGAAACGGTAGACTTAGGTAAATACTCAACAGCTGGCTTAGAGTTAAATTATACTGTAAGCCAAGACGAGAACATTAAAGATAATGTTTTAGCGTCGAATGATGTGAACAAAACGTTTTCTCCATTTTTAGGGAAATCTTTTGTAGGATTTAAAGAAGCCGTAGGCTTTAAGGAATCCGGCGGTGATTATTTTACTGTTAATACTTTAGGGTATTTAGGTAAATATCAGTTTGGAAAAGGAACTTTAAGATTATTAGGAATTAAAAATCCTAAGAAGTTTTTAAACAACCCAGAGCTTCAAGAGCGCGCATTTATTGCAAATGCAGAGCGAAACAAATGGGTGCTTCGTCGAGACATCAAAAATTTCGTTGGAAAACGAATTAATGGTGTTTTGGTTACAGAATCGGGAATTATAGCTGCTGCACATTTAGCAGGCCCAGGAAGTGTCAAGAAGTATCTAAGAAGTTATGGTTTAGACAATTTTGAAGATGGTTATGGTACCACAATCGAATACTATATGAAAAAGTTTTCGGGTTACGATACCTCTTCGTTAAAACCTAATAGAAAAGCTAAAGCGATTTAAAGCTTTAAATTTAGCTTTTATGAATGATGAATATCGTAGGTCTTTTATGAAGGTCTACGATATTTTTTTTCCAGTTAGCTGCCGACTGCGTTTTAATAAATTCAGTATCTAATGTAATATCGCAAGCGACACATATTTGTGTATTTTTTTCTAATATATTACACAAACTTTCCAGCATTTTGTTATTTCGGTAGGGAGTTTCTATAAATAACTGCGACTGATTATGCTCAAAAGAAAGTCGTTCCAGACGTTTTATTTCATTTTTTCGTTCATTCTTATCAATGGGTAAATAGCCATTAAAGGCAAAACTTTGGCCATTCATTCCAGAACTCATTACAGCCATTAAAATAGAAGACGGACCAACTAACGGCACCACTTTAATATTGTGTTGGTGCGCAAGACTAACAATATCCGCGCCAGGGTCGGCAACTCCAGGACAACCTGCTTCTGATAGTAATCCTACATTTGTGCCGTTAAAACAAGGCTCTAAAAATGTTGGTAAATCTACAGGATCTGTAAATTTATTAAGATGAAACATTTTAAGGCTTGGTTGTGATTTTTCCGGAGTAATGTTTTTTATGAAACGTCTTGCTGTTTTATCGTTTTCAACAATAAAAGTATTGGTTTGTTCTATGACACGTTTTACAGTTTGAGGTAAAACATCCATTGGGTTAGTGTCGCCCAAAGTTGTTGGTATTAAATATAAAACGCCTTTTGAATTCACTTTAAATAAGTTTTTTTGCAATTATAGAACAAGCTTCATCCAACATGTTATAAACATTTTCAAAACCTTGATCGCCCCCATAGTAAGGGTCGGGTACCGTGTAGTTTTCTTTGGGATAAATTTCATTTAAAACGAAATCGACTTTGGCTTTATCGTTATCATCGCGAGCTAAAGCCATAACATTTCTATAATTTGATTCATCCATAACATAGATTAAATCGAAACGATCGAAATCTGAAACATCAAATTGTCTCGCTTTCAATTTGGAGATGTCTAATCCATATTTTTTTGCTACAGCTACAGATCTTCGGTCTGGCTGACTGCCGGAATGGTAATTGGCCGTTCCGGCAGAATCAACTGTAAATGAATTTCGTGGTAATTTGGCTTTTAAAATGCCTTCAGCTAATGGTGAACGACAAATATTGCCTAAACATACCATTAATATATTTGTCATTTAAAACAGATTTTTAAACAGACAGTTTTTTTGTAATATCTTCGACATACTTTTTAAATTGCTTGTCTGTCGTTGTTAAGTTATCTACGGTTTTACAAGCGTGAAGCACGGTGGCATGATCACGTTTACCTATTTGTGAGCCGATACTTGCCAATGATGCTTTGGTGAACTTTTTAGCAAAGAACATGGCTAATTGTCTGGCTTGCACAATATGACGTTTTCTTGTTTTAGATTGTAGTGTGCTTACATCCATTTGGAAATAGTCAGACACAACCTTTTGTATATAGTCAATTGATACTTCTCGCTTGGTGTTCTTTACAAACTTTTCAACCACGATACGCGCTAAATCGAGTGTTACTTCTTTTTTATTGAATGAGGATTGTGCTATTAATGAAATAATGGCACCTTCTAATTCACGAACATTCGATTTTATATTTTTAGCAACGTAGTCAATAATTTCTTCAGGCATATCTACGCCATCACGATATAATTTGTTTTTAACAATTGATACGCGTGTTTCAAAGTCAGGTGTTTGTAATTCAGCCGAAAGTCCCCATTTAAAACGTGATAATAAGCGTTGTTCAATATCCTGCATATCAACCGGAGCTTTATCACTGGTTAATATAACCTGTTTGCCGTTTTGGTGCAAATGGTTAAAAATATGGAAGAATACATCTTGAGTTCCAGTTTTGCCAGATAAGAATTGAACATCGTCAATAATTAACACATCGATAATTTGATAAAAGTGAATAAAATCATTTCTATTGTTCTTTTTAACCGAATCGATGTATTGCTGTGTAAATTTCTCAGCCGAAATGTATAAAACTGTTTTTTCCGGATACTTGTCTTTAATATCAACGCCAATAGCGTGAACAAGATGGGTTTTTCCTAAACCAACACCTCCGAAAACAAGTAAAGGGTTAAATGATGTGCCTCCAGGTTTAGCTGCTACTGCTAATCCTGCACTTCGTGCTAATCGGTTTGAATCACCTTCCAAAAAGTTTTCAAAACTGTAATTCGGATTTAACTGCGATTCAATTTTAACATTTCTAATACCAGGAATAACGAATGGATTACGTAATTCTGGATTTTTGTTTTTCAAAGGAATATCGACTTCCTGTGACTTTACAGCACTTCTGTTTGAACTTGGAATCTTCTCAGTAAACGGTTGCTTATTGCCGTAGGTGTTTTCCATTTTAATAATGTACACCAGTTTGGCTTTTTCTCCTAATTCTTTAGTTAATGATACCTTTAGTATCTTTACGTAATGTTCTTCAAGCCATTCGTAAAAGAATTTACTAGGAACTTGAATGCTTAGGGCGTTGTCAGTGAGTTTAACTGCGATTATTGGTTCAAACCAAGTTTTGTAAGCTTGCGGTTGGATGTTATCCTTAATAAATTCAAGACAGTTATTCCAGACCGTTTGCGCAGTTCTACTCATTGTTTAATTTTATGGATTTGTTTGTTGTATTAAATGAAAGAGAAAAATATATCTCTTGTTGTTCTTTGGCTCGGCAAATATGTGAACAAAAATCTTAAAAAAAAAATCAATTGCTATTGAATTTTTGCAAAAAATTACTCATGTTAGTGCCTTTGCCGAAACTACAAAAAAATATTTAATTATCCTTATGAAAATCGATGAAATACAAATAAGAGTGCGTTATGGTGAAACCGACCAAATGGGGGTGGTATATCACGGAAATTACGCATTATATCTAGAGATGGGACGTATTGAGTGGCTTAGAAAGCTTGGAATTTCCTATAAGTCAATGGAAGAAAATGGTGTTATGTTACCCGTTGTTTCTATGTCGGTAAACTATAAAAAATCAGCGTGTTATGATGACGTGATTAATGTAAAAACTCAAGTAGCTAAAATGCCTACTGCAAAAATTGAATTTGAATATGAAATTACTAATGAAGCAGGTGAAATTTTAACAACAGCAACTACTACTTTGGTGTTTATAGATATGAAAACAAACCGTCCTATGCGCGCCCCTCAATACATACTGGATGCTATTAAGAAATAGTCTAAATTTCTTTAATTTTTATTTCAAATAATTGATTGAATATTTCAAATATATTTTTGGCGTCTTTTTTTCTAACCGAGATGGTAATTTGGCAATCTAATTCCAATTTTTGATGGCTAATATTTAGATTTTTTTCCTTGATTATGCGCATTACTACATTCATATTTTTATAATCGAAAGTAATAAGGAAGTTTTTATTGATGGTTTTTTCTATTATGAAGGCTTCCTCAAGGGTTAATTGCGCTGTCGTTTTGTAGGCGCTAATTAAACCACCAACGCCTAATTTAACACCTCCAAAATACCTCACTACCACAATTAAAACATTTGTAAGATCAAACGATTGTATTTGTCCGTAAATAGGCATCCCTGCCGAATTGCTGGGTTCGCCATCGTCGTTTGCTCTATAGGTTATGTTTTCGGTGCCAAATTGGTAGGCATAGCACCAGTGTCTGGCTGAATGATGTTCTTTCTTTAGTAATTCTATTTGGTTTTTTACGTCATCTTCATTTAACACCGGGAAGGCGTAACCGAAAAATTTGCTGTTTTTATCTTTATACAGTACACCCTTAACAGGTGCTTTTATGGTTTTGTAAATATCAGAGTTATCCAAATCCATTAAAATAAATTTGTTTTAAAAAGGTTTGTTATATCTTCTGTTTTTGGGTTAATGTTCCAGGTTTTTATACCTAAAGTTTCGGCTGTTTTGCAATTATCAGCGTTATCATCTATAAAAACACATTGGTTTACATTTAAATTATTCTCTTTTAACACAAATTCGAATATATCTTGATTTGGTTTTCTAAGCTGAATTTCATGAGATAAATAAAACTGATTGAAACAAGCTTTGAATTCATCAAAAAACGTAACGTGTTCTTTTACCCAATCTATATGTAGTTCATTGGTATTACTAAGTAAAATAAGATTGTAATTGCCTTCTTTTTTTATTTGTTGAAGGAATTCTAGACGATGTTTTGGAAAATCTTTTAGCATGTAATTCCAAATGGTAACCAATTCTTCACGAGAAAGGTTAGGGAAGTTTTCGCTGTAAAAGTCGATGAACTCCTGAGTTGAAATTAATCCTTGCTCATAAAAGCTGTTAAAGGCTAACATTTCTTCCGAAAATGTTTCGATTTTGAATTTTTCTAAAGCTAAAGCTAAATTGCCTTCAATGTCCAGGTTTATAAAAACATTTCCAAAATCAAAAATTAGAGTATTAATCATTTAAATATATTTTCAGCGTATCGTTTATAATGTGTTCTTTTGAAATTAATCGTCCGGTGAGCTTCGGTGATTTACAACCAGAACCAAAGGTTGTTGTTCCTGTAAAAATTCGCGCTTCATCCCATAAATTTTCATCAATAAATGATTGAAGTGTTTTCGTGCCACCTTCTATAATTACTGAATTGATGTTGTGATTGTGTAACACATCGCTAACTTGCTGGGCTAAAGGTTTTGTGAAATCGATGATGTTTTTTGTAAGAGTAAGGGTTTGTGCTTCATGGTTAAAAACACTAAATGTTTTTGGTAGCTTTTCTTCTCGATCTATTACAACGCGAATAGGGTTATGCCCAGTCCAGTCTCTTGAAGTTAAACTCGGATTGTCTTGGAGTACCGTATTTGTACCGACTAATATTGCTTGCTCTTCGGTACGCCATTTATGAACCAATTGACGTGAATATTTGTTAGTTATCCAAACTGGTTTTTTTTCTGTTCTAGTTTCAGGAGCTATAAACCCATCGGTGGTTTCTGCCCACTTTAGAACTATGTAAGGTCTTTTTTTATTGTGAAACGTAAAAAAACGTTTATGATGTGCTTTGCATTCATTTTCTAATACGCCAACGGTGACATGACATCCTGCACTACGCAATTTTTCTATTCCTTTTCCTGCAACTAAAATATTGTCATCTAAGCAGCCTATAACGACTTCAGGTATTTTATGTTTAATAATTAAATCGCTACATGGTGGTGTTTTACCATAATGTGAACAAGGCTCTAAAGTCACATATATGGTAGCTTGCTTTAGTATTTCTTTATCTTTTACAGAGTTAATTGCATTAACTTCGGCATGATTACCGCCATATGCACTTGTAAACCCTTCACCTATAATTAGGTTTTTATGCACAATAACACTGCCTACCATAGGGTTTGGTCGGGTAGTACCCAGTCCATTTTTGGCAATTTCCAAGCAACGTTGTATATAGCGTTCGTGCATATTCAATTTTGGTTATTTAATTTTTATTTCGTCGGTTTTATCTAAATTGTAAGAATATGAAAATCCAAAAATTTTATAAGTGATATCACCTTTGTATTGCACTTTTATTTTTCTGCTAAATAAACTACCTAATAAACCGCTAAGACTTTTGTCACTAAACAAACTATCGGTTGGGATTTCGGCATGTATAGGTATTGTAAATTCTTTTTCGGCAGGAACATCGAAACGTTCAGCCGAAACCTGTCCCATTTCGTTGTCATTAACATAAATTTTAATAGCTTCGGTCTCTAATTGTCCGCCAATAATGTTAGGATTTAGAAATAACGCGTCGGCAGTAATTGTAATACGTTTTGAATTTGAATCTGTAACATGAATATTTTCAACTCTTAAGAATTCTGGCTTTTCTTTTACCGAACAGCTTAAAAAAGTCATTAATATTGTTGATAAGATTATAAGTCGTTTCATGTGGTTTTTTCAGGATTTAAGTATCTTCACTTGCGCAAAAAAAAGTAATTAAAGTGAACAAAGATACTATAGTTATTCGAGAAATTCAGGCGAAAGATAATTTGTCTATTGAAGGAGTTATACGCGCGTGTTTTCACGAATTTAATATCCCTTTAGAAGGCACAGCGTATCAAGACCCCGAAACGAAAAGTATGTTTGAAGCCTATCAGGAACCAAATTCTATTTATTTTGTAGTTGAAAAAAATGGTGTCGTGATGGGTGGAGGTGGATTAAAACCTTTAGCGGGAAACAATAAGGGGTGTTGTGAAATTCAAAAAATGTATTTTGCGCCCGAAATAAGGGGAGCCGGTTATGGTAAACTTGTTTTCGAAAAGTGTTTGGCAACGGCGAAAAAATTAGGTTTTACATCTTGTTATATAGAATCTGCTCCCCAGTTAAAAGCAGCGATACATATTTACGAATTATATGGGTTTAAACACCTCGATGGAGCTCTAGGAAATACAGGGCATTATTCATGTGGTGTTTGGATGATTAAAGAATTATGCGATTAAAAAACATACAGGAAAAGTTTCACAAGGCATTAGATGCTATTTATGGAAAAGAAGAAGTAGACGCTTTCTTTTTCAGTCTTTCTGAATCCTATTATAACATGTCGAGAATTAAACTCGCCATGGATCCAAGCTTTTCAGTAGATGATTCTGATAAAATATTTCAAGCTCTAGAGCGTCTAAAAAAGGAGGAACCTGTTCAATATATTCTTGGGGAAACCGAATTTTATGGACTTACTTTTAAAGTGAACCCATATACACTAATTCCAAGACCTGAAACTGAGCAGTTGGTGGAATGGATAATTAAACATCAACCTGAATTAACAAATGACACTGTAAATATTCTGGATATCGGAACCGGTAGTGGGTGCATAGCTATTTCATTAGCCAAAAATATACCAAAGGCGAAAGTATATGCCTTAGATGTAAGCCCAGAAGCGCTGCTAATGGCTCAAGAAAATGCAGAAATTAATGATGTTGAACTCGAGTTTGTAGAAGCCAATATATTACATCCTGAAACCTGGAATGATAAATTTAAAAACTTAAAGTTTGATATTATTGTTTCCAACCCACCTTATGTAAGAGAACAGGAAAAACAATTAATGAAGCCCAATGTGTTAAATAATGAGCCGCATTTAGCATTGTTTGTAAAAGATGACAATCCGCTGTTATTTTATAACGCAATAGCAAAATATGCAAGTTCAAATTTAAAACTGCAAGGTGCTTTGTTTTTTGAGATAAATGAATTTTTAGGTCGAGAGATGATTCATTTATTAACCAGTAATAATTTTAAAAATATTCAATTAAAACAAGATGTCTTTAAGAAAGACAGAATGATAAAAGGAGAAAAGCATTAGTAATTATCCCATGAATACAGAACAATATATAAAACAGCTTAGAGAAGAATTAAATCAGCATAATTATAAGTATTATGTTTTAGATACACCAGAGATTTCAGATTATGATTTCGATTTAAAACTTAAAGAACTTCAAGAGTTGGAGGCTAAACATCCAGAGTTTTTAGATATGAATTCTCCAACTCAGCGTGTAGGTGGTGCTGTAACTAAAAATTTTGAAACTGTAGCGCACGAGCATCGCATGTATTCCTTGGATAACTCGTATTCAAAGGAAGATTTACAGGATTGGGAAACCCGAATTAAAAAGCTGGTTGATGGTGATATTCAGTATACGTGTGAGTTAAAATACGACGGAGCTTCTATTAGTTTAACCTATGAAGCAGGTCAATTAGTAAAAGCAGTGACACGAGGCGATGGATTTCAGGGGGATAATGTAACTGCAAATGTGCGTACCATAAAATCGGTACCCTTACAATTGAAAGGTGATTTTCCAGAAAAGTTCGATATACGAGGAGAAATAGTTTTGCCTTTCGATGGGTTTAATAAAATGAATGAAGAGCGTATTGAAATAGGAGAGGAGCCGTATCGAAACCCAAGAAATACAGCTTCAGGAAGTTTAAAGCTTCAAGATAGTGCCGAAGTAGCCAAACGACCTTTAGAATGTTTGTTGTATAATTTAACAGGAACAAATTTAGGAGTAAACACGCAATTTGAAAGTCTGGATAAGGCTCGTCAATGGGGATTTAAAGTGCCGTCGGTTGCGAAACTAGCGCATTCTATTGATGAAGTCTTAGAATTTATAGACTACTGGAATGAAGAACGCCATAATTTGCCTTATGAAACCGATGGCGTTGTGATAAAAGTAAATAATTTACAACAGCAAGAGGAGTTAGGTTATACAGCAAAGGCACCACGATGGGCTATGGCTTACAAGTTTAAGGCTGAACAAGTTTCTACAAGACTTAATAGTATTACTTATCAGGTAGGTCGAACCGGTGCTATTACACCTGTGGCAAATTTAGAACCTGTCGAATTGGCGGGTACAACTGTAAAACGTGCCTCATTACATAATGCAGATCAAATCGAAAAGTTAGATGTTCGTGTAGGAGACGAAGTATATGTGGAAAAAGGAGGTGAAATAATACCTAAAATACTAGGGGTCGATTTAACATTGCGCCCAACAGATTCTGTGCCTACGCAATATATTAAACATTGTCCGGAATGTAATACAGAACTTATTAGACATGCTGGCGAAGCACAACATTATTGCCCAAACTATAATGGATGCGAACCTCAAATTATTGGACGTATTCAGCATTATATTTCTAGAAAGGCCATGGATATTGAAGGTTTAGGAGGAGAAACGGTGACTTTATTAGTTAAACAGGGTCTAATAACTAATTATTCTGACTTATATGAAGTTACAAAGGAACAAGTTATTCCTTTGGAACGTATGGCAGAAAAAAGTGCTGATAATTTAATAAAGGGTATTGAAGCGTCTAAGAATATTCCGTTTGAAAGGGTTTTATACGCATTAGGGATTAGATACGTTGGTGAAACTGTTGCTAAAAAACTTGCTAAACATTATAAAAGTATTGATGCCATAGCTGAAGCTTCTCTTGATGAATTAGTAAATGTTGATGAGATTGGTGTAAAAATAGCTGAAAGTGTACGGACCTTTTTCGCTTCCGAAGAAAATTTACAAATTATCAATCGTTTAAAAGCTTTTGGAGTACAGGTAGAAATTTCGCAGGAAGAATTAAAGGGACAAACCGATATATTAAAGGGGTTAAGCATAGTGGTTTCTGGTGTCTTTAATAAAGTATCGAGAAACGAATTAAAAGCGCTTATCGAGAAAAATGGAGGAAAAGTAAGTAGTTCAATTTCGTCAAAGACTAGTTTTTTAGTTGCTGGAGATAAAATGGGGCCAAGTAAGCTAAAAAAGGCGGAAAGCCTTAATGTAGAAATAAAAAGCGAGTTTGATTTCCTACAAATGATAGGTGTTTAATGATTATTAATCGATAAAATGTATTTTTTTGTCGTTTAATTACATTATTTGTTTATATTTGTCCTTGATTATTAGATTGCTATCATGTTTAAATTAAAAATAATTGAGGGTTTGGTTATGATAATTTACATATTGTCTGTCTTGTTTCAGTTTACGGGACATGAACACTTGGCTTATTACAGTAGTTCGTTAATAATACCGGTGATTACCATTGTGTATTTTTTGAGAGTAGATAGAAAATCGTTGTTTTTCAGCTTGTTTTTGGTATGTTTCTCAATTTCCGATTTATTAGTGTTCTTAGAGGATATTCAAGGATATAATAAAATAGACTATTTCTTAGGAAACGGGCTTTACATATTGTCTTATATTTTCCTGATTTTAGAAATATGTAAATCCTTAAATTTTAAATATGTAATAAAAAACTATATTATACATTTATTAGTGTTAACAGTATTAAGTGTTTATATTGTATTTGCATTACAAAATACCGTTGTTCCCTATGTTAGTGCAGCCAATGAATATTGTATAGAATTAATATACAATATTGTATTGTTAACCATGCTTTCTTTTGCCTTGTTAGGTTATTTTTACAAAGATAATGTTAAAGCTCTTTACCTATTTTTAGGAGTACTTTGTGTAGTCTTTGCAGAAGTAATATGGGTAGCTTACACTTATATATCTGAACGTAACTTACTAAATGTATTATCAACCACACTTTATCTTATTGGTTTTTACTTCTTTTATAAGCAATCAAAATTGTTAGAAGAACAATTGGATAGCATTGAAATAGTATAGTTTTTTATTTGGTTTTGTAAGACTTTATCCTTAAAGGTGTCCTTTTATCGATTAAAAGCTATTTTTTTTGGGTCAAATACATGTCTTTTCTAAATTAGCTGCACCTACTTATGAAATTACCATGAAGACTGAATTTACCAAAATGCCAGACAGTGTGTTTTTTATGACCATGTCGTTTTTAATTGCACTTAGTATTATAGCAACGTTAACTTCCAATGCTTGGTTAGTTAATCATAATGTGTTGCTATTCATTCCTCTCTTTTCACTTGTTTATTTTATAAAGTACAAAAGAATGAATATTAGTGTAATTGCTTTTATTTTATTCTCGTTTATTGGAGATGCTTCTCATTTGTTTTTTAACGCCAATATGGAAGTAACGGCGTCAAGTGTATTTTATTTAATTGGAATATTTTATTTAATTTTTCAAAGTGTTAAAAAATTTAAGCTTAAAGTTATAAAGGGTATTATTCTAGGGTATTTACTAGTGGTTTTTTTAATAAGTACCTTCTTTGTATTGCAAGTATACCAAGCCTTAAAATTAGTTTTAGAAAGTTCTATTGAGCCAAAATTATTTGCGCTTATAAGTATTAGTTTGGCTGTTTTAACTATTATCTCATTTGGAGTATATTTAAAAACACAGTCCAGAACATCAACTATGTTTTTTATTGCTGCAATAAGTTTGTCTTTTTCTGTCGGTTTAAATTATATAAACCTGTATTATATTAATCATGACGTTTTCGTAATTTTAGAACAGTCATTTTATGCGTTGTCATTGTATTTTATTTTCAAATATGCCGCGGTAAGTTGGAGCTATAGTCAGGAATCTAGATTGGATTATGACTTTGGTTCGGAAAATATTTTCGTTTAAATATTTATAGAAGTTCCGTTAACATGCGAAGGTTTGTTGTTGTTAAAATAAAAATCCAAACGGCCTAATTTAATACCCCAACAGCCTGCTTGGTTTACTAGTGTTGTTTTGTTAGCTAAATTTTTTACAACCGTGGGGTTTTGCATAAATGTATGCGTGTGTCCCCCTATAATTAAGTCGATATCTTTTGTTAATGTTGCAAGTTTTAAATCACTTATTTTATCTGAGTTATCATATTCGTAGCCTAAATGGGACAAGCAAATAATTAAATCACACTGGTTTTCATATTTTAGAATACGAGTCATGTCCTGAGAGATTTCTACAGGGTCCAAATATTTGGTTTCTTTGTAAAAATAAGGAACTACTTTACCTAAAAGATCAATTCCTAATCCGAATACGTCAATTTTTTTGCCTTCAAGAATATAGATTTTAAATGGTTTCGTATGATAATGCATTATGGTGTTTGAAAAGTCGTAATTAGAGCAAATAAAATCGAAACTAGCATGTGGGAGTTGTTTATATAAACCCTCAATGCCGTTGTCGAAATCGTGGTTACCAAGCGTAGCAGCATCATATTTAAGCATGCTCATAAGTTTAAACTCTAACGAACCACCGTAATAGTTAAAATATGGGGTGCCTTGAAAAATATCGCCAGCATCAAAAACTAAGGTATTTGGGTTTTCCTTTCTAATATTTTCAATAAGTTTAGCACGTCTTGCTATACCGCCCTGATTTACATATTGACTATAGTTAGGATTAAAGGGATCGATCGATACTTCCATGAGCTAATACAACCATGTCTATTTCTTTTCCGGTTTTTTGCTTAAAAATAGGGTTTGCCTCTTGGTAAATGGCGTCGCTTATTAAATTCCATAAAGAGTTGTTAAGAGGGGCATCATATTTTGTAAATCTACCTGCCGAGTATGCTAAAACAGAATCTAAATTATTATTTAAATGCGTTCGTTAAGGTTTAATAAAACTTTCGATTTTTGAATTTTCAGGAAGACTATCTGAAATTAAAATTTGTGAAGCTTCAATTCTTGAAAGGTGAAATTTTGTGCGCTTACAACTGATAAATAGTGATATATATAACAAAAAAAATAAATATGTAAACCTCATATTTTTAATGGATTTTTTGAATCTAGTTTTGTTACCTTTGCGCAAATTATAAAGATAGATGATTTTAAAGGGTTTTAAGGAAAAATCTAATAAAAAGTACTTAAACAAATTGTTGTTAGAGCGACAAGTGCAGGTTGCTGACAGTAAAATTGAAAGTTTAGGCATCATCTTTAATATTGATGAAATTGATGATTTCGAACGATTTAGAGAATTGGCCGAGTACATTAAGGTGCGTCCTAATCGCGTAAAAATAATAGCGTTCTCTCAGTCAGAAAAAGAGATGCAGCATACGTGGGATGTATGTTACAATCCTAAAGATTTTGGTTGGAAAGGAGCAATAAAAAATGCAGAGCTTCAAACGTTTTTAAATACAAAGTTTGATGCTTTAATAAGTTTTTATGATAAAGACTTACTGGAATTGCAGTTAATAACAGCAATATCTCAGGCCCAATTTAAAATTGGTATTTTACAATCAGACGAGCGTTTTAACGATCTTATCATTAAAACAAAATTGGAAGAATTTGATGTATTTAAAGAGGAACTTTTTAAATACCTAACTATATTAAATAAAATAAAAAATGAGTAAAAAGTTTCTAGGAACTGGAGTTGCATTGGTTACACCTTTTAAAAAAGACCAAAGTGTCGACCATGAAGCTTTAACCAACATAGTTAATTTCAACATAGAAAATGGTGTTGAGTATCTTGTTATTTGTGGCACAACCGGTGAGGTCGTTACCCTTACAAAGCAAGAGAAAAAGGAAGTTGTTGAAACAGTTGTTAAAGCGAATAATGGTCGTGTACCGATGGTTTTAGGTATTGGAGGTAATAACACGGCTCTGGTTGTAGAAGAAATAAAATCAACTGATTTAAGCCGGATGGATGCTATTTTGTCGGTTTGTCCTTATTACAGCAAACCAACACAAGAAGGTATTTATCAGCATTTTAAAGCTATTTCAGAGGCTTCTCCTGTAGATATAATTCTATATAATGTACCAGGTCGCACTGCTAAAAATATGGAGGCTTCCACAACGCTGCGTTTGGCTAAAGATTTTGAAAATATTGTTGGTGTAAAAGAAGCAGGTAATAATACAGGGCAATATCTAGATTTACTAAAGGACTGCCCTGAAGATTTTTCTATAATATCAGGAGACGACGATTTAGCTCTTGGCGTAGTTTTAGCAGGTGGTGCTGGTGTAATTTCGGTTATCGGACAAGGGTTCCCAAAGGAATTTTCTGAAATGATTCGTTTGGGCTTAGAAGGTAAAGCTAAAGACGCTCATGAAATCTATTTTAGGCTAATAGACGTTATTGGTTATATTTTTGAAGAAAATAACCCGGCAGGTATAAAAGGCGTGTTTGAAGCTTTAGGTTACTGTAATGATACGGTAAGATTACCGTTAGTGCCTGCAACCGCTGGCTTAAAAGCTAAAATAAAAACATTTGTAGAAAACTTTTAGTTTGATAAATAAGATAAAAGATCCAGGAGTAGGTAATGCCTCAGCACAGTATGCCAAGCGTATGCTTAAAACGGATGGTTCTTTTAACTTAAAGTACAAGAATAAACCACGAAAATTTTCCGAAGCTTATCACTTTTTGGTAAATATTTCGTGGTTTTATTTTTTTAGCCTGTCATTTTTGATAGGCTTTTTGGTTAATGCGCTATTCGCTATAATATATTTGATTATAGGAATAGAAGAAATTGTAAAACCATCGGGAAGTGTATTTCAGGATTTCCTTAATGCTTTCTTTTTTTCAACACAAACCTTTACTACTGTCGGTTATGGGGCAATGTCTCCACATGGTATTTTAAGTGGATTTGTTGCTTCGGTAGAAGCTTTTCTAGGATTAATGCTGTTTGCCTTCGTTACTGGTCTTATTTACGGAAGGTTCTCAAAACCGAAATCGGCTGTAAGATTTAGTGAACATTTAATTTTACGAGACTTTAATCATGGTCGGGCAATTATGTTTAGGCTTGTGAATAACCGTAAATCGGTAATGATAAAGCCAAAAATATCAGTAACATTAATGCTTTCTGAACCAAATGAAGCAGGAGAATATCAAAATAATTTTTATCTCTTAAAATTAGAACGTAACGAAATAGATTATTTACCAACCACTTGGACTGTTGTTCATGAATTAGATGAAGAGAGTCCTCTTTATGAAATTTCAAACCAGGAAATTGTTAAATTACACGGAGAACTTATTATCATGATGAGTTATTACGACGAATCTTTTAATCAGGAAGTTCATAAAATTCATTCTTATCTTTTAAATGAAGCTAAAATAGATTACAAATTTGCTAAGGCTCAAAACTTTAATAAACAAGGGGCTTTAGTCTTGGATTATGATCTTTTTGAAGCCATCGAACCGTACAAAAGTTAAATATTACTTAATCCTTGCTAGTACTTTATAACAACAATTATTTTAGCAATAAATAATATTTTTAAAATCCATATTATTAACGTAATTTTGCGTCTTGTTTTAAAGCAATGAAATATGCATATTTACAATAAATTAGGTATGTTTATAAGATGCATATGACGTTTGATAATTGAAACAGGTAATAACAACAAATGAAAAGATATCTTTATTTAATATTAACAGTCGCATTATTAAGCTCTTGTAGCGAATATCAAAAAACGTTAAAGTCGGAAGATGTAGCTGCAAAGTATAAAATGGGAGAAGAACTTTATAACGAAGGTAAGTATACTAAAGCAAATAGGCTTTTTGAGCCACTTATTGCAAGTTATAGAGGAAAACCCCAAGCCGAAAAGTTAATGTATTTGTATTCTAAATCGTTATTCGAAATTGGCGATTATTATACAGCAGGATATCAGTTAGAACGTTTCGCTACCAGCTACCCTAAAAGTGAAAAAATAGAAGAAGTCTCTTTTTTAGCAGCGAAAAGTTTTTACATGCGTTCGCCTATCTATTCAAAGGATCAAACAGAAACAAAAGAAGCTATTGAAAAACTTCAGGGGTTTATTAATAAATTTCCAACTTCCGAATATCAGTCTGCAGCCAATGAGCTGGTAAAAGAATTGGATTTTAAATTAGAAAAGAAAGCTTTTGAAATAGCTAAGCAATATAATACGATTTCCGATTATGAGGCTTCTATAAAGTCATTTGATAATTTTGTTATCGAATTTCCAGGATCTTCATTACGAGAGGAAGCTTTTTATTACAGGCTAGATTCTGCTTACAAAATTGCAGTAAATAGTGTTGAATATAAAAGAACTCTTAACGGAATTGTGCCATTAAAAAAGCAGCGTTTAGAGCAAGCAAAAGAATTTTGTGATGCATTTAAAGAATCGTATGCAAGTTCTAATCATATTGAAGAAGTCAATGAGATAGGATTAATTTTAGACGAAGAAATAAAAAATTTATAGCATAAAAAGTTAAATTATAAAAACGATGGATTTAAAGAAAACCAATGCTCCTGTTAATACCATTACGTACGACAGAAATCAAATTGACGAGCCAACTGGAAACATTTACGAGTCAATTTCTATCATCTCAAGACGTGCTGAGCAAATTAACACAGAGATTAAAAAAGAACTTATCGATAAGTTAGAAGAGTTTGCTACTTATAATGATAGTTTAGAAGAAATCTTTGAGAACAAAGAGCAAATTGAGGTATCTAAGTTTTACGAAAAATTACCAAAACCTCACGCTTTAGCTGTTCAAGAATGGTTAACCGATAAAGTTTATTTTAGAAACACTGAAGAAGACAATCAGTAATACGTTTTTAAAATGTCAATATTAAGCGGCAAGAACATACTATTAGGAATTAGTGGTGGTATTGCCGCTTACAAAACCGCTTCATTAGTTAGGTTATTTATAAAGTCGGGTGCTCATGTAAAAGTTGTAATGACGCCTTCAGCTAAAGATTTTATAACCCCTTTAACCTTATCTACACTTTCTAAACATCCGGTTTACTCTTCATTTACAAACGAAGAAGACGATAATGCCGTTTGGAACAATCACGTCGATTTAGGCCTATGGGCCGATTTATTTGTTATCGCTCCAGCCACAGCAAATACCCTGTCTAAAATGGCTAATGGTGTTTGCGATAATTTATTACTTGCCACCTATTTGTCTGCAAAATGCACTGTGTATTTTGCGCCTGCGATGGATTTAGATATGTACAAACACAAAAGTACCCTTAATTCTTTTAAGTCGCTAGAAGCATATGGAAACATTATGATTCCTGCCGGAACTGGAGAATTGGCAAGCGGATTGGTAGGCGAAGGGCGCATGGCAGAACCAGAAGATATCGTTACTTTTATTGAACAAGATATTCTTGATAAGTTACCACTTCGCGGAAAAAAAGTTTTAATTACTGCTGGTCCAACTTATGAAGTTATAGATCCGGTTCGTTTTATAGGAAACCATTCTAGTGGCAAAATGGGCTTTGAAATAGCAAAAGCGGTTGCCAATTTAGGAGGTGAAGTGATATTGGTATCAGGACCAACAAACCAAAAAGTAAATCATAGTTTAATACAGGTTGTTTCTGTAACAAGTGCACAAGACATGTATGAGGCTGTACATGAATATTACGCTTCGGTTGATGTAGCAATCTGTTCGGCAGCGGTTGCCGACTATAAACCAAAACAAGTGGCTTCTCAGAAAATAAAAAAGAAAGAAGCAGCGTTAACTTTAGAGTTAGAGAAAACTCAGGATATATTAGCATCACTAGGAAAAAGTAAAAAACATCAGTTTTTGGTAGGTTTTGCCTTAGAAACTAATAACGAACTAGAAAATGCAAAAGACAAGCTAAAAAGAAAGAATTTAAATTTAATTGTGTTAAATTCGTTAAATGATAAAGGAGCCGGTTTTAAAGGCGATACTAATAAAGTAACCTTTATCGATAACAAGAATAATATTGATGAGTTTCAATTAAAATCTAAAGCAGAAGTTGCTAAAGATTTGATAAATAAAATATTAAAACAAATTAATGCGTAACATTCTTCTAGTTTTATTCTTCAGTTTAAGTCATCTTGGCTTTGCCCAAGAGCTAAATTGTAATGTTGTTGTTAATGCACAGCAAACAGGAAATGAAAATTTTCCCATTTTTAAAACATTAGAAAAACAACTTATCGAGTTTATAAATAATACGAAATGGACCGATAAACCCTTTGCACTTCAAGAGCGTATTGATTGTAGTTTTATTGTGAATGTAACCAATTATAGTGGAGAAGCATTTCAAGCTTCGCTTCAGGTGCAGTCATCCAGACCGGTGTATGGTTCTTCATTTAGTACTCCTATTTATAATTTTAACGATAAAGATTTTAATTTTAGATATTTAGAATATCAAAACTTAATTTTTAATCCAACACAGTACCAGTCTAATTTAGTATCTGTAATCGCCTTTCACGTGTATATGGTTTTAGGTTTAGATGCCGACTCGTTTGCACCAAATGGTGGTGATCCGTATTTTAGGCAAGCCCAAATTATTACAAATTACTCACAACAAGATAATTTTAAAGGGTGGAAGGTAGAAGACGGTTTACAAAGCCGTTTTGCATTAATCGATAATATTTTATCGCCAACGTTTAAAGAATACCGCCAGGTGATGTACGATTATCATAGACAGGGATTAGATATAATGAACGATAATCCTAAAACCGGCAAGGAGGAGGTTGCAACTTCTTTAAAAAAATTCCAATCTATGAATTCACGTCGCCCCAATTCATTTTTACTTCGAACATTTTTCGATGCAAAGGCCGATGAAATTGAACAAATTTTTACTGGTGGTCCTAGTGTAAATATCGCCAGTGTTAAGGAAACGCTTCAAAAAGTTGCGCCAACTTATAGCAGTAAATGGCAAAATATTAAGTTTTAGGTTAGGTAACTTTTAAACTTTCAACGTCTAAACTTTCAATTTGAATGTTAACATCACTTTCAATTAAAAATTATGCATTAATCGATCAGTTAAATGTAAATTTTAACGATGGGTTTTCAATTATTACAGGAGAAACTGGAGCAGGGAAATCTATTTTATTAGGAGGGTTGTCTCTAATTCTGGGTAAACGTGCCGATTTAAGTAGTTTAAAGGACAGCTCGGTAAAATGTGTTATTGAAGCCGTTTTTAATATTTCAAATTACCATTTAAAAGATTTTTTTGAAGCTGAAGACTTGGATTATGACGAACAAACTATTATTCGTAGAGAAATATTACCTTCGGGAAAATCCAGAGCGTTTGTAAACGATTCGCCTGTAAACTTAAGTAGTTTACAATTATTGGGTGAGCGTTTAATCGATATTCATTCTCAACATCAGACGTTGGCTTTAACTACAGATACATTCCAGTTTCAGGTGATTGATGCTTTGGCTAATAATGACAGTAACTTACAAAAATATACTTCTGAATTAAAATCATATAAAACATTAAAAAAGGAATTAAAATCACTTTTAGAATTTCAGGCAGAAGCAATAAAAGAGCACGACTATAATAGTTTTTTGTTAAATGAATTACTTGAAGCCCAATTAGTTGATGGTGAATTGGAAGCTCTTGAAGAAGAGTATGAAAGTTTGAATAATGTAGAAAGTATTAAAGATAATTTAGGAGAAGCTTACCAGTTATTAACAGATGAACAAATTGGAGCTATTAGCACTTTAACTGCTTTAAAAAGTACATTACAAAAATTAAGTTCCTTTGGAAGTAAATATGAGGATTTATACAACAGGGTAAATAGCAGCTTAATAGAACTGGATGATGTTTACCGAGAAGTGGATGTGCTTAAGGATGATTTGGAAGCGGATCCTAACCGACTAGAAATAGTCGATTCTAAATTACGTTTGCTGCATAATTTAATGCAAAAACACGTGGTGGAATCAGTTTCTGAGCTCATAAATATAAAGGAACAACTTGAACAAAAAGTAGCCGTTACCGAAAATTTGGATGAGGATATTCAACATAAAGAGCGTGAGATTAATGCAAAGTCAGAGGCACTTGATAAGCTTGCTAAAACCATTCACGATAATCGCTTTAAAGTACTTCCTGAATTAAAAGCACAGTTAGAATCTATTCTTTCGGGCTTAGGTATGCCGAATGCACAGTTTAGTATAGAAGTGAGGCTAAAGGATGAATATTTATCAAACGGAAAAGATGAGTTGTCATTTCTGTTTTCAGCTAATAAGGGCGGAAATTATAATGAACTAAAGAAGGCGGCGTCCGGAGGTGAACTTTCCAGAATTATGCTTGCCATAAAATCAGTATTGGCAAAATATATTCAGTTGCCCACCATTATGTTTGATGAAATTGATACAGGAGTTTCTGGTGAAATATCTAATAAAATGGGGGATATTATGCGGGAAATGAGTAAGACAATGCAAGTGTTTTCAATTACGCATTTGCCGCAAGTAGCTGCCAAAGGACATACACATTATAAGGTTTATAAAGAAGATATTAACGAGGTAACACACTCTAATTTAGTGCAATTAAATCACGACGAGCGAATTGTTGAAATTGCTCAAATGTTAGGGGGTGTGGAAATGTCTTCTTCTGCTATAGCACACGCCAAAGAATTATTAAACTGAAAAAAGTGAAAAGTGTTAAATTAAAAGTTTAAAGTTTATTATTTTTGACCTCTAATAGTTTATACAAACTATACGAATTAACGGAAAAACAATTTTAAAAATGTCATATAATTTATTAAAAGGAAAAAAAGGAATCATTTTTGGGGCTTTAGACTCAAATTCGATTGCATGGAAAACAGCAGAACGTGTTCATGAAGAAGGAGGAGAGTTTGTTTTAACTAATGCGCCAGTAGCAATGCGTATGGGACAAATTAACGAATTGGCTGAAAAAACAGGTTCTCAGGTAATTCCTGCCGACGCAACATCGGTTGAAGATTTACAAAAGTTAGTAGAGCAATCTATGGAGATTTTAGGAGGTAAGATAGATTTTGTACTTCACTCTATTGGTATGTCTATTAATGTGCGTAAAGGCAAACACTATACCGATCAAAATTACGATTGGACACAAAAAGGGACTGATGTTTCTGCTATGTCTTTTCATAAAGTTATGCAAACCCTTTATAAGGCCGATGCAATGAATGAGTGGGGTAGTATCGTGGCTTTAAGTTATATGGCTGCGCAACGCGTGTTTCCAGATTATAACGATATGGCTGACAATAAGGCCTATTTAGAGAGTATTGCTCGTAGTTTTGGGTATTTCTTTGGTCGAGATAAAAAAGTACGTGTAAATACTATTTCTCAATCGCCAACACCTACTACAGCAGGTAGTGGAGTAAAAGGTTTCGATGGTTTTATTGCCTATGCCGATAAGATGTCGCCACTTGGTAATGCCACAGCTTTAGATTGTGCAAACTACTGCGTAACCTTATTCAGTGATTTAACAAAACGTGTAACATTACAAAACTTATATAACGATGGTGGATTTAGCAACATGGGTGTAAGCGATGCAGTAATGAGTACTTTTGTTGGTGAAGAATAAAATTCAATTAATAAGCCTATATAAAGCCGCCTTATTTAAGGTGGCTTTTTTATTAGGATTAATTACATTTGTGTTATGCAGTTACGCTTTTCATTTATTATTCCCGTTTATAACCGTCCGGATGAGACCAAAGAACTTTTGCAAAGTTTTGAGGACTTAAATACTAATACACCTTTTGAAATAGTAATCGTAGAGGATGGCTCGGAGATTACATCCGAGGCTGTTGTTGCTGAGTTTAAAGAAAAACTGGAAATATCATATTATTTTAAGGATAATTCCGGACCTGGAGATTCTAGAAATTTTGGCATGCGGAAAGCCAAAGGGAATTATTTTATAATTTTAGATTCCGATTGCATTTTACCACCCCAGTATTTAAATGAAGTAGAAAAAGGGTTAAATGAAAATTATGTTGATTGTTTTGGAGGACCTGATGCCGCACATAATTCATTTACCAATTTGCAAAAGGCGATAAACTTTTCGATGACTTCTTTTATTACAACTGGAGGAATTCGTGGAAATAAGAAACGTATCGATAAATTTCAACCTCGAAGTTTTAATATGGGCATTTCTAAAGCAGCTTTTGAAGCTTCCGGAGGATTTGGTTATATTCATCCTGGCGAAGATCCTGATTTATCAATTAGGCTATGGAATTTGGGGTATAAAACAACCCTGATACCCGAAGCTTTTGTGTATCATAAACGACGAATTTCTTGGAGTAAATTTTATAAGCAGGTTAATAAATTTGGTATGGTTCGACCAATTCTAAATAATTGGCACCCAAGTACAAAAAAAATTACATACTGGTTTCCTACTGTGTTTACGCTAGGTTTTATGTGTAGTTTACTCCTGTTGTTGGTTCAAGAAAAGACCTTATTTCTGCTTTATGTATTTTATTTTTTCATCGCATTTGTTTCAGCTTTAATTTCAACAAGACAGATTATAGTTTCTATTTTAAGTGTTGTGGCGATTTGTATTCAGTTTTTTGGTTATGGTTACGGATTTTTAAAATCAACATGGGCCATAGAAGTTCTGATGAAAAATCCGGAATCTCATTTTCCAAATTTATTTTTTAAACCAACATGTTAAAAGAACTAAAATCTAAAATATTAGCATCTATCAAGAGCAAAAGGCTTAATGTTTTTGTGTTGTTTTTGGTGTCTTCTTTTGTCATATTGATGTTTACCAAGCTTTCAAAACCTTACACTAATACATTAGTATTTGGTGTAAAACAAGTTAATGTGCCCGACGAAGATGTAATATTAAATGATTCTATTACCATAGATATAACCCTAAAAACGCATGGCTTTAAATGGCTTAAGTATTATTTTTCGAAACCTACAATAACAGTCGATTTTAAAAAGGATGTTTACAAAAAGGATTCTGTTTTTATCTGGCATAAATCGAAGGCTTTTTTACAAAACACTCAGTTTGGTAATCAAATTGAGGTGCTTAATTTATCACCAGATACTTTGATATTTAGTTTTGATGAAAATATGGTGAAAAAGGTTCCTATAGTTTTACAGTCTGATATAAATTACAGTCCAGGTTACGATCGAGCTTCAGATTTTAGTTTACAGCCCGATTCGGTTGTTGTTATTGGACCGAAAGTAAAAGTGTCTAAAATAAATAATATTGAAACCGAACCAGTAACCCTAAACGAGGTTCGTACAGATATTTCTGAGTCGGTTAAGTTAAAATTGCCAGAGACCTTAAAACACTCCGATTTAAAGGTTTTATCTACAGAAACCAGCTTAAGAGCTAAAGTTGATAAATTTACCGAAGGAATTTTAAAAATTCCAGTGGAACTTATTAACGTTCCAGAATCTTTGAAACTAAAATTTTTTCCAAAAGAGGTAAACGTAGCTTATTATGTTAGTTTGAGCGACTTTAATGCTATTACCGAGAAAGATTTTAAAGTAGTTTGTGATTTTAGTAAAAATGTTAATAATCAGTTTTTTTTAATTCCGGAATTAGTAAAATATCCTGAAAACGTAAAAAGTGTAAAAATTAATCAAAAACGTATCGAGTTTATAATCACACAATAAAACCTTTTTAAAAATACTATTCTAATAATTTCAAGAATTCGTATTTATTCCATTAATATGAATTATAGATTAATTTTAATACACCAAATTATCGTATGAAAGTTGTAGGGCTAACAGGAGGAATAGGAAGTGGAAAGACCACTGTGGCTAAGGAATTTAAAACACTAGGTATTCCTGTGTATATTGCAGATTTGGAAGCCAAAAAACTTATGGTGAATTCTGCAATAATTAAAAGTAAGCTAAAAGAATTATTTGGAGCAGAAGCTTACATCAATGATAAATTGAATAAACCATTTATTGCGGATATAATTTTCAAAGACAAATCGTATTTAGAAAAAATGAATGCGATTGTACACCCCGAAGTAGCTAAACATTTTAATCAATGGAAATTAAAACAAAAAGGGCCTTATGTGATAAAAGAAGTAGCTATATTGTTTGAAAATGGGGGATACTTAAACTGCGATTTTGTAATTACGGTAGTAGCACCTTTAAAACTGAGAATAGAAAGGCTATTAAAGCGCGATAAAACAACTGTAGATAAAATTGAAGCCATCATGAACAATCAATGGAGTGATGCGAAAAAAATAGAATTATCTAACTTTGTTATAGAGAATATTAATTTAGATGAAATGCGTAAACAGGCTGTAAGAATACACGAGCAAATTATGGATACTTTATAATTTTAACATTTTTGTTAATGTAAGGTTAAAACGGAATAAGTCTAAATGTTAAAATGTTAAATTTGAATAATGAGCAAGAGAATATTTGTCCTGTTAGTGCTGTTAATGACCCTGTCTTTAGTGGGGATAATATTCGTTCAGGCGTACTATATAAATGGTTCTGTTAAAAATGAAAAAGACCGTTTTACAAATAATGTAAAATTGGTTTTGCTGCATGCATCCGATGCGATTCAAGATGAGGAGGAAGCTAAGTTTTTTGAAAAATACCAGAATTTAGATTCAGAAAAAAAAGGGGATTCTGCAACGGTTTCGCAGCTTCTTATTTACCAGCAAAATAATAATACTAAAGAAACGCTTATTTTAAAAAGCAGTGTTTTAGAAGAAAATTATAAATTAACTTCAACGCTCTTTGACATTGGTTTAGATAGTCTTGATATTAAAAGTATCATTGGAAGTTCATCTACCGAAGTTTTTAAAAACGAAGATTTAAAAGATAAGGATTTAAGTCAAAGTCCCATTACAAGTATCATGCGAAGTGGAGTGATATCTGACGCCCAGCGTTTGGTCTTTGAGAAAAATTTTAAAGCTTTAAGGAAATTAACACCTATTCATCAACGTGTATCTGAAGAAGAAATTCGATCTATGTTGTCCAGCGGATTAAAGGAATACAATATTAATTTAGATTTTGAATTCGCTATTTTTGATAAGGATTTATCAACTAAAGTAAGAAGTGATGGTTTCGAATACGATAGAGCTTCAGTATTTTCGGTACCTATTTTTTATGATGAAGATAGAAAAACGCCGTATAAATTGGTAGTAAATTTTACCAACGACAAAAAATTTATCTTATCTTCAATCATTTGGATGATATTACTTTCGGTAATTTTTACAATTATTATTATGATTACATATGCCGGTGCTTTGTATCAATTAATAAAACAACGTAAAATATCTGAGATTAAAACCGATTTTATAAACAATATGACGCATGAGTTTAAAACGCCAATAGCCACAATAAACTTAGCGTTAGATGCCATTAAAAACCCTAAAATAATAGCAGATCAGGAAAAGGTTTTGCGTTATTTAGGGATGATAAAGGAAGAAAATAAACGCATGCATGCTCAGGTTGAAAATGTATTGAGAATATCTAAGCTAGAAAAAAATGAACTAAATATTAATAAAGAAAGATTAAATTTACATGACTTGGTTGAAGACGCTATTACCCATGTAGAATTAATTGTCGAAGATCGTAAAGGTTATATAAAAACATTTTTAGATGCGGAACAATCGTCGGTGTTAGCTAACGATACACACTTTACTAATGTTATAGTAAATATGTTGGATAATGCTATAAAGTATTCTCCCAATGCACCAGAAATAGAGGTGTATACTGAAAATGTTGGAAACAATATTTTATTAAAAATAAAGGACCATGGTAGCGGAATGAGTAAAGCTGCCGTAAAACGCGTGTTTGAAAAATTTTATAGAGAACACACAGGAAACATTCATAATGTGAAGGGGCATGGATTAGGTTTAGCGTATGTAAAGCGCATTGTGGAAGACCACCAGGGACATGTTTCTGTAGAGAGTGAAAAAGACAAAGGAAGCACATTCATAATTAAGCTTCCACTAATATCATAAATATGGAAGAGCAAAAGAAAAAAATACTACTAGTTGAAGACGACCCGAATTTCGGAACCGTTTTAAAGGATTATTTAATGATGAACGACTACGAAGTTACACATGCTAAAAACGGTATGGAAGGCTTCGAAAAGTTCAAAAAAGACGATTTCGATTTATGTATTTTAGATGTCATGATGCCTTATAAAGATGGTTTTACCTTGGCTAAGGAAATTCGCGAGAAAAACGACGATGTACCTATCGTGTTTTTAACAGCTAAAACTATGAAAGAGGATGTGTTAAAAGGTTATAAAGTAGGAGCAGACGACTATTTAAATAAGCCTTTTGATAGCGAAGTGCTTTTAATGAAAATTAAAGCAATAATGCAGCGTAAAGCAACCGAAACTATTTCAGACAGTAAACAATTTGAGTTTAAAATTGGCAAGTTCGATTTAAACTCAAAATTAAGATTTTTACGTTTTGAAGGTGGAGACCCTGTAAAATTATCGCCAAAAGAAAACGAGTTATTACGATTATTGGCCTTACATGAAAACGATTTAATGCCACGTGAATTGGCATTAACAAAAATTTGGAGAGATGATAACTATTTCACGTCTCGTAGTATGGATGTGTATATTGCTAAATTACGTAAGTATTTAAAGCAAGATGAAAAAGTGGAAATCTTAAACATTCATGGTGAAGGGTTTCGTTTGGTAATAAATGAGTAAGAAGTAAGACGATATCTTCATAAAGACCTGTATAAAATAAAAATCCAGCTTAATAATGCTGGATTTTCTTTTATATGTGATGATTAAATTTTGTCTTTTAACCAATCTTTAAATTCGAAGAAGTTTTGTGGGGCAACACCATGTCCAACAGGAAACTCCGAATATTTGTGATTAATATTTAATTGTTCTAAAAAAGGTGCTGTCTGTCTCGCCCAATCTACTGGAATCACTTGGTCGGCACTACCATGTGAACAATAAAAATTTAGATTACTATAATTTGTATCATTTACCGATTCTGGTAAAATCTCTTTATTTATATAACCACTTAAAGCAATTACGTTTTTAATTTTATCGGGGTAATTAAGTGCGACAGCATAACTTAAAATACTCCCTTGACTAAAACCTAAAAGTGTTACATTTTCTTTATTTACAGGATAGGTTTGCACTGCTTCGTCAATAAATTTAGCAATTAAATCACGCGATTGTGCAGCCTGAATATTATCATTCCATTTGCCTTTTTCGGCATCGAAATTAATAGCATACCATGCGTTTCCGTATGGCTGAAGTGGATAAGGTGCTTTAACAGAAATGATAAATAATTCTTCAGGTAATTCTGAGGCAAAAGAAAATAAATCGTCTTCATCGCTACCATAACCATGCATCATAATTAATAATGGCGCATTCTCTTTTAGAGAAGAAGGTCTTGTAATGTGGTATAAGGAAAGTTCTGAATTCGTCATTTTATTTGCCTAGGTTTGCGAATAATTTTTGATAAAATGTACCAACTAACGGAACCATAGTTGCTTTTTTTGCAATAGCACCAGATAAACCGTAAATGATAAGTATGGTAATAAAAATGTAAAAGGCTGAACTTACCATCCAACTATCAAAACTACCAACAGGATAACCTAAAGCCCAGAATGTAAGCCACAAACCTAAAGACTGTCTGATATGAAAACTTGCAAACGAACTTTTTTTATCATCTTCATTATTTAAAAAATAGGCAATTATTACTCCGAATATGGTAATATAACTGATTATTGCGTTTTTACGACCTTTTTCTATATCTTGATTTGTCATTATTCTAATTTAAACTTACTTGATTGTTTGCTATAACACCGTAAACCTGTCCTTTTAAAGTTTCGTTATAAAAAATTGCGTTTCCTGATTTTGAAACGATATGGTTTTTAGAAAATATGTATTCAGTATTCGGATTGAATAATGATATATTCACGGTATTACCAACAGCAATAGAATGTGGTATAATTCCAAAGCGTTCTTTTCCTTGGGTTAAAAATTTTATTACGTGTTCGGTATCGAAAAGGGTTTGTAAGGCTCCAAATGCAGATTCTAAACCAATGGTTCCATAAGCAGCATGATCAAATTCAATTTTCTTATGTTCAACATCTAACGGGTTGTGGTCGCTGGTAACCATGTCTATAGTTCCGTCTTTTAAACCCTCTATTAAAGCTTCAACATCGTCTGGAGTTCTTAATGGTGGTAATACTTTAAAATTGGTGTCAAATTCGGTTAGAGCATTATCGGTAAAGTATAGGTTATGAATAGCTACACTGCAGGTTACATCTAAGCTTTTGGCTTTAGCTTCTCTAATTAATGCGACCGATTTTTTAGTAGAAATGGTTGGAATGTGTAATTTACCTCCAGTGTATTCTAAAAGGAACAAATCACGCGCTACTTGTAATTCTTCTGCTAAGGCAGGAATACCTTTTAATCCTAATTTAGTGCTCGTTATATGTTCGTTCATAACACCATGCCCCACGACTTTATTTTCCTGCGGAAAAGAACATACTAAACCATTAAAATTTGCTGCGTATTGCAATGCAATTTTCATTAGGTTTGGATTTGAAATTGATTTTTTATAATCATAAAAAGCAACTGCTCCAGCCGTATTCATATCATATAATTCGGCTAAATCAACACCTTCACTTTTTACCGTTAAAGCGCCTACAGGAAGTAGTTTTGTAGCATGATTTTTGGCTTTTGTTTTAGCAAATGTAACATCCGAATTACAATCTATAACAGGGTTGGTATTTGCATTCATGGCAACCGCAGTAAATCCAGACGCGGCTGCAGTTTTTAAACCATTAGTTATGGTGTCGCGTTCTTCAAATCCTGGTTCGCCGAAACACACGCTACTGTCAAACCACCCTTGCGAGATATGCAGATTGTCTAGTGATATTTCTTGGTAATTCCCTGGATTTTTAAGGTTACTTTCAATCTTGGTAATGACACCATTTTCAATTAATACATCCTGAGTTTTGTTGTGATACTCACTTTGCGGATCTATAATGGTGGCAGATTTTATAAGTATGTTCATTTAAAGTATTTTAAGATGCCCATTTCGATAATCAAAAATGCTAGTGCAAAAATAACAAACCATTTCCATAAGGCATTAACTTTTGTATCACTTTTTATGTTATCGAATATTTCGGCTATGGAATCACTTAGCGTTAAATTATTTGCCGGTGCTAAGGTCATGTAGTTCAGGTTACTTTCTTTCCGGTCGTAATTATAACTTACCTTTTTTAAGGTTTCTTTATTATTTAAAACGCCATAAATATGGGCTTTGTTTGGTGTCTCGGAGGTGGTAATTACCACTTTATTATTAAAATATTGTTGCCTAGGAATAATGCTTATATCATCTTTCACCAAGGCTAAAATATCATCTTGTTGTAAAGTTGTAACAATATCGAAAGTGTTATTAGCTCCTATGGTATAATATAATTTGGGAAATTTAAGACTGAATTTCCCAATATTGTAGAGTGTTGGTACGATTAAAGGAGAACGTTTAAAATTCGAGTGGTCTTTTTGTAATGAAGACGTAAAAATATATGTGGCATTATTACTGAATAAAAAGGGTTTTCCATCTTCATATTCTAAAGCTACCGCAGCGTTATTTGAAGACATGGTATAGAAATTATTACTAACAGGGTATTGAAAATTAGTCACTTGTTTTTCAAAGACACCATTATTGTAAAGCGGATGTGCATACTTAATTTTTGTAATGCGTTTTTCAGCGTTTACTAAGGCGTTTAAATTTGATCCAAAATGACTTAAAAGCGCATTGTATGAATTTAAATTTGCTTCATTTGAAGGAATTATTAAAAGTGAACCACCCTGACTGGAAAAGGATTTTAAAGCAGCTATTAGAGCGTTTGGAATGTTGTTTAGTTCATTTAATATAATAAGTTGTTGTTTGTCAATATCGTTATAATTTAATTGATTTTCTAACACTGAAGTATAGTTAAACTCGTCGTTAGTATAAATACGTTGTAAAAAATCATCGTCAGTATCATTGATAACCAACACATTAATTTTTGAAGGTTCATTAATGTTAAAATATAATGTATTATCAAATTGCAAACCGGCATCTTCAATAGTGATTTTACCATTAATAACTTCGTTAACTGGAAGTGAAAATGTGGTTTCGGCAGTATTAGCAATCGAAACTGAGGTTTTGGCGATAAGTTTATCGTTGTTATATAGTGAAATAGGTAGATTATCAATTGTCTTGCCGCTATTCTTTAAAATAACATTTAAGGTTATTGCAGTTGTGTTTCGTTCCGAAATATATGCGCTATCAATAGCTGTATTGTTATTATTTACCGGGTTTAATTTAACAAAGTGATATTGTGTTATACTATCGGTTTTTAGCGTGAAGTTAGATTCGCTCTGTTGAAAATCAGAAATAAAAATAAGGTTTTTTAAGACATCCTTTTGTTTACTAAATAGCGTTTTACTTTTTAATAACGCAGCCTCAGGTGTTAAGGAATTGGCCGTATAGTTTAATTGAAGCAAATCGTTTTTAATTGCTTTAATCGTCGTGTTTCTAAAAGTTTTATCATTGGTTAAAATAGAAAACGTTTCATCCTCTGAGGTATTGGCTATAATGTCTTGAATAGCTCTTTTTAATAGTTCGCCATTATTCCCTTTAATTTGCATACTAAACGAATTATCTAAATAGATAACCGTTTCTTGTTTAGTGTTAAAATTACTTTTTTTTGATGTAAATGGTTGCGCAAAAGCAAAAATTATGCAGGCAAGAAGTAGTAATCGAGTCATTAAGACTAACCATTTCTTAATTTGAGAACTTTTACGTGTTTCTATAGTAACACGCTTTAAGAATGCCACATTCGTAAAATCAATTTTTTGAAATTTACGGAGCTGAAACAAATGAATAATAACAGGTATGAGCAGTAAAAATAAAGCGTAAAGAAGTTCGGGGTGTTTAAACTGCATACATGGCATTTTAGCATCAATTTCAAAGATATTAAAATTTTTAACTTCGAAAATTAGTTATGAATAAATTTATAAGTTAGTTATAAGTAACTATAATTTAAGTCCGTTTTTAATAATTGTATTTTGTACTTTATTACCGAGTTGTTTACAACAACATTAACTTAACAAAAGAAAAAATAATCCGTCATGGGATGCATATTATGTGTTTTAAAATAATTTGTTATTTCAATTTGTGCTTTTGGGTTTGCAACGGTTACAATACTTTGGGGTTTAACAATGGTCTTTAAGTAGGTAAAAGGCTTCATTTCCTGATTGTAAATATGTTTACCTATTTTTTTTGGATTGTCGCAAATCCATTCAAATGGAATGTTTTTATTAATAAGGGTTTTAGCTATGGTTTTTCCTTTCCATCCAGCCCCCCAAATAACAAGAGGTCTGCTTTTATCAAAATCTAGTTCCAGAAAATAATGCATTTTAATATCCAGGAAAGTATTCTCTGCATAGTTATCGTGTGTTCGAGAGGTACGGGTTTGGTAATCACGCCAGTAATGCAACACCTGTTTACACGGAATAATATGGAACTGGTGTTTGTAAAACCTGAAAACCAAATCATAATCTTCGGGATACCGATTTGGATTAAAAGCGTCGCATTTTATTAAATCTTCGCGATGAATCATCCAACATGGCGAAGCTATAACACATTCCTTGTATATTTCACTATAATTCTCTCCTGTTTTAGTGAGTTTGTTTAACCAATTTTCATATTTATTATAACCATCGCTAATACCTTCTTTTGAAAAGTAATTAACCAAACCAGTTGCTACATGTTGCTTTCCGTATTTTTTTAGATTAGAAAGTAAAATTTCTAATTTAGTTTCAGGCATTATATCGTCGCTGTCCATACGTGTAATATATACCCCTGTACTCAATTTAAAAGCCATACGTAAGGCTTGGATAATACCTTTGCCTTCGTTTTTAAAAAGTTTTATTCTAGGATCTTTACCGGCAAATGTCTTCACTAAATCGTAGCTCCCATCACTAGAACCGTCGTCAATAATAATTAATTCCCAGTTGGTATAGGTTTGATTTATTATAGATTCTATGCAATTCGTAAGAAATTGTTCGGTATTTTTGAAAGGTGTAAGTATACTAATAAGTGGCTCATCCATAGGGCGAATATACGTAAATCATCATTTTAACAAAACCTTATGAACATGATGTGTAACATAAATAGTATTTTGGACGTCACTTATGTAATTGTATAAAAAAAACTAATTCATGAATACAAAACCTATAACCGCGTTAATGGCGGCTATTTTAATGGCAAGTTGTGGTACTTCAAAAAACACAAAAAACGATTTGGCAATTAACACACCAATTCAAACGTCAATAAATTTAACCCAAATTGTAGACGATAAAGCTCCGGTAACTATTAATCCAGGACGCTTTACCAATGAAACTGTAACTTACAGATTACCTCGAGTGGTACAAGGAACCTATTCGGTAAGTGATTTTGGCAAGTACGTCGATAACTTTAAAGCATTTGATTACGATGGTAATGAAATACCAGTTGAAAAAATAGACGAAAATTCATGGACTATTACCAATGCTAAAAAACTGGATAAAATAACTTATTTGGTTAATGATACTTTCGATATCGAAGAAGTAGGTGGTATTGGTGAAGAACAACCTTTTTCACCAGCAGGCACTAATATAGAGCCAACAAATGACGTTCTTAATTTACATGGGTTTATCGGCTATTTCGATTCTTTAAAGAATAATCAGTATAATTTAACCATAACATCTCCTGCGAGTTTTGTTAGAAGTTCGGCTTTGCAACAGGTATCGACAAAAACCAGTGACGACGGAAAAACAGTAACTACAAACTATTACGCACCTCGTTATTTTGATATTACCGACAACCCAATGTTTTATGGAAACTTAACGGTTGAAGAATTCCAAGTTGGAGATATTAAAATCGTCTTGAGTGTATATTCACCAAATAAAGTTCATTCGGCAGCATCATTGAAAGAAACCATGTATAAAATGATGAAAGCGCAGAAGGCATTTTTAGGAGATATTAATTCGACACCACGTTATGATATATTCCTTTATTTATCGGAAGGTTTACCAGAATCACCAAAAGGTTTTGGCGCATTAGAGCATCACACGTCTACAGTAGTTGTCCTTCCTGAAGCGTACCCGGATGAGGCTTTGGCAGAAAGTATGATTGATGTTGTCTCGCATGAATTCTTCCACATCGTAACACCTTTAAGTGTTCACTCTGAAGATGTTCATTATTTCGACTATAACAACCCAACTTTTTCAAAGCATTTATGGATGTATGAAGGGGTAACCGAATATTTTGCAACCTTATTTCAGGTTAATCAAGATTTAGTGGACGAATCGGAATTTTACAATAAAATCATGCAGAAAATTCAAGCTTCAAAAAACATGAATGATGCGATGAGTTTTACCATTATGAGTGAAAATGTATTAAAAGACCCTTATAAAGATCAATACGTAAACGTGTATCAAAAAGGCGCTTTAATAGGCATGTGCATTGATATTATGCTTCGTGAAGAAAGTAATGGTCAACGTGGTATTTTATCGTTAATGAAAGAATTGTCGAATAAATATGGTAAAAACAAACCTTTTGAAGACGATAAATTAATCGATGAAATTGTAGCCATGACTTATCCTTCGTTACGTTCATTTTTCGATACCCATGTTATTGGTGATACGCCCATAGATTATAATGATTTTTTAAATAAAATTGGTTTAGAGTTAAGCGAGGGTAAAATAGAAACAAATTATGTGTTTAATGGTGCAAATTTAATTTTTGAAGCTAATCCACAAGCAGGAAAAATATTTTTTAGTGACATGGTAAAGGACAACAGTTTCTGGAACGACCAAGGTGTAGAGCCTGGGGATGTATTAAAAACTATTAATGGTAAGGAATTAACAATGCAAAATGCAAACCAACTTTTACAGGAAATGTTTAGTTGGTCGCCAGGAGAAGATATTGAAGTGGAACTAGACAGACAAGGAGAATCTGTTAATATTAAAACAACTACAACACAATCTTATACCACTGGTGAAGGTCTTAATGAAATGCCTAATGCCACTGAAGCACAAAAAAAGCTTCGTGAGGCGTGGTTAAAAGGCTAAAAATAGATATTTATAATATCATAAAATCCCGTTAGAGAAATCTAACGGGATTTTGTTTTTGAGATTTGTCTAATGATGCTAAATAGTATCGGTTAAGCTTTCCATAAAAGCAATTAAATCATCCATTTCTTTCGCGTTTAAATTGAGTTTATCGGCAGGAAGGGTTTGGTGCTCAAGCTCGATTCCAAGTCCGATGCCGCCACCACGGTTATAAAAATCTATGACTTCTTTTAAAGTCGTATAAACACCGTTGTGCATGTAGGGAGCTGTTTTAGCAATATTTCTAACGGTAGGTGTTTTAAAAAAGTGTTTCTTTTCTTCGGTATTGAAAACCATAAAGCGTCCCGTATCGCTATCTAATTCAGCATGTATGGTATCTTTATTTTTAGGTACTCCAATTAATTCCATTTCACTTTCTTTATATAAAACGGGAACCGTACCATTAAAAGTTGGAGGAAAATGACAGGTAGCACATTTAGCTTTACCAGTAAACAAATTAAAACCACGTTTTTCGGCATCGGTTAAAGAGTTTATTTTACCATTTATATTGTTATCAAATTTCGAGTTAAAAGGCGTTAAACTACGTATGTACGTTGCTATTGCATTACGAATGTGGTTTTCTGTCACCGAATCTTTATATACTTTTTTAAACTGATTCACATATTCCGGGTTTTTGCTAACAACCTGTTCCATATGTTTTAAATCTGAATGAAATTCATTTTTATTCTCCACCACAGCTACAATTTGCCCCTCTAAACTTCCGGCACGGTTATCATAAAAAAAGCTTTTTTGTAATGCCGAATAAAGCAGGGTAGGGCTATTTCTTGTAACGCCCTTTGAAATAGGTAAACCATCAGTGAAATACTTGTCTTTTTTATGACACGTGGCACAACTTACTGTGTTGTTTTTTGATAATGCTTTTTCTCTAAAAAGTTGGTTTCCTAATTTAATTCTTTCCTTAGGAAGACTATCAAATTGTTCACTTGAAAAATAACTAATATTGAAGGTGTTATTTGAAAACAGCGAAGTTATATTATGGTTAAAAGCCAATTTTAAAGGAAATTCCAGTTGCCAGTCTTTTTTGGTGTCATTTAATAATTCCAATTGTTTATGCGTGTGATATTTTATGAAACTGTAACGATCGAAAGATTCAAAATCGGAATCTAAATCTTTTATAGTTTTTTCAATTTCCAAACGCCAGTTATCTATTAGAGTTTTTGAAGAGAACCGATTACCATAAATTGTTAAAATTTCGGCGATTGCGTTATAAGAAAATATCGCTTCCTTTAAAGATTGTTCCAAGACTGGTGAATCAAAACCAGTAATACCAGTTAATGCAATACGTGCAATTTCATCGCGAATTAGCCATAAAACATGGTAATCCTTAAAGTTTAAAAATGTATTGTTGAATACTAAATTTAATCGATTTTTAGTCTTCTTACAAACGTTTATTAAGGTTTCCTGATTATAGTTTTCGTCGTAAAGAGTTTCTTCGAGAACTTGAAAACCAAAAGGGTTCAAAATTTTAATGTCGGTAGCGTCTTCTTCCTCAATTTTTAAAATATTAGGCTGGTTCAATGCTTTGTAATTTTCGGCATCAACGAAGGCTAAAATGGGTTCACAAATTTTAAAATATTTTCGTGCCAGTTTATATTGCTTTTCGGCTTCTTTAAAATTATTAGTTACCGATAAACTGTCCAGGTGCCTTAAGCTTAAATTTAAATTCGATTTATAATATTTGGTTACTGTTTCTAATGGCGTTTCCGAAACAACTTTAGTCGATTGTTGCTTTTTGCAGGAAACGGTAAAAATTATAAAAAGACACACGTAAAAAACGCGTGCCTTTTGTAGTATTAATGCTATTTTTTGCATTGTTTATCTTTCTAATCCATTTATTAAATAAAGTACACTACCTTCTTTTCTGTTTTCTAAATCAGGGTTTGCGTTAGGATCGGTAAATGAGGAACCATCGGCAGGTTCCCAACCATGATTTTGAGTAATTAATAGGAAGGTTCCTTCTTTGTTTACAACATCCGAAACATCTATCATACCTGTAAGTTCCCAAGTGCTGTTTGTTGTGCCGTATCCTGCAGCTTCAGCGGCAGTTTGATCACATTCTAAAACGGTTTTTAATTCACCTGTATTAAGGTTATACTGATATAATTGGGCAAAATGTTGTCTATTTGGACCGTCGAAATACCCATTAGGATCTTCTTGTATATATAGGTAATTTTCAGTAGCTAATATATTATCCGGACTGTGGAACATTTTAGCAATGCCATCGTTTTTATCACCATCTAAAATACATGTTATTGTTCCTGGTTGTGTAGGGTCGTTTTCGTTTAATACTACTTTGTAAACACGACCATATTGGGTTCCAAGTCCTTCTAACGAAGGTCTTTTTCTTCCGGTAACGCAAAAATATAATTCACGGTTATTAGCTTCAGAACCACGTCTCCAATCAATATCTTCAAGTCTAGAGAATCCCATAACGCCTTTTGCTTTACATTCGGCATCTAATAAATCGATATTTGTTTCGTTAAGTTCTACAAATTCAACAGGGTATTCTTGACCTTCAATCATGGCCACTTCAGAATCGTTTGACATTCCTGTTACTTTTAAACCGTAAAGTTGCCCCCCATATAAGTCACCGTGATCACCAACGTACATACCTAATTGTCCTGATGGCACACTGTTATCAGAATGGTCGTCACCAATAAAAGCAACGGTTTTCCCTGGATATGCATTCTGTCCAATTACAACTGCATTTTCTGTAGACCATTGTCCGAAAGCTGAAAGCATTTGAAATGCACTGGCATCTTTTTCTTTTTTATAAGGATTGGTTAAAAATACGCCTTTAGAAGATCCACCCCATTCACCACCAGAAAGGTATAAAGGTCCAAATCCATGCTCTTCAGGAGTAATAAGTGACCCTGAACATTGTGCTGTGTTGGCTGTAGCTTCCGCGTTTAAGATATACTCGCCACGAACTGGTTTAAACGTTTTATCGAAAGTAATTCTTGCTATCGAATAATCGGCTTCTATATTATTAATTAACGTGTATTTCCCGTTGTTTTCTTTGATAAGGCCAGCACCATCAGCCATACTTCCATAAACAAATTCTTCAGATTGTTGTAAAACGTCTTCAGAAGACAATAATGTGGTTACTGAAATATGATTAAATCCTGGTTTTACATCTAAAAAACTAGGGGTTACCGAGCGATTAACGAATTCAATATCGTCTTGGTTTTTAAGTTTTAAAGTACTATTTACAGAAATATCTTCTGTAGCATCATTATTACACGATGTTAAAACCGCGAGGGATGAAACTGTTAATGCGATTACTTTTTTCATTTTTAAAAATTTAGTGAATTAATTTGTGGTAAAATTATACTGATTAATCAGCAATCGTGTTAAGCAATTATTGGCATTGAATGAAGATATAGTTATTGCAATGTTATGAATGTAAAGTAATGTTGAATATTTATATTGATTCTAAGGAATTTATAATTATGTTTTCTTACCAGATAGGAATAAAAAAAGCGATAGACCATTTAAACATGGTATATCGCTTTTTATTTAAGAGAAAAAAGGTGTTTACTCGACAGTATATTTCGCTGATTCTCCTTTCGATAATGAGTTATTTATAAAGGTACGCAAATCGTTATTCGCTTTTTTCAAGTCTTCATTTCTAATATACATCATATGTCCACTTCGGTATCCTTTGTAAGTGAAGCGGTCTTTCATTTTACCACTAGGGTCAACTTGCCACATCGTGTATTTGGCACCAAAATAAGTTGTAGCACCATCGTAATACCCAGATTGTACCAATACTTTTAAATACGGGTTTTGAGCCATCGCCTGTCTTAAACCATCTCTGGTATTATCGTTGCTATTATCCCATGGATGAACATTTCCAAACATGTTATATTTTACATCCGTTTTAAAGTTTAAATGTTCTCTTATATAATAATTAATGGCAGGCGTAAAGGCGTGATTCCAAGTTGTTAATTCCGGACTGTAATCTGGAGAAACTCCAGCTTCGGTTTTATCAAGTCCCAAATATCTCGAATCTAATCGTCCAATAATGTGACCTGTTTCATGACGTAATAAATCTTTCCAGAAAAAGCTATTAGGGATATTTAAATTATGTTGAAGAATATCGGTTTTACTTAGCCCTGAATATTTTGCGTAGGTCTCAGCAATTGTATTTTTCTCATTATCTGAAATAAATCCACCTTTAGCAATGGCAGGCATTAGTTGGTTAATGGCAAAGTTTTCAACTTCTGGTAAAACTTCCAGTAAGTCTTTTTGTTGTAAGTCTAAAGGTAACCTTTTGTGGTACCAGGCTGTAGCTGCGAAATAAGGTAGATTTAAAGCTGAATACTCTGGTTGTCCTGTATTATAAGATTTATAATCGGCAGGTGAAACTAAAATAACACCATTGAGGTACATCCATTGGTTATTTTGTAAAGCATTTGCCAATCCCATTACCCGAGTTCCACCATAACTTTCACCTATTAGATATTTAGGTGACTCCCAACGATTTTTTCTGGTAACGAAAGTGTTAATCCATTCTGCTAAATAACTTATATCAGCATTAATACCAAAAAATGTTTCACGCTTAGGTAGTTTGCCTTCTTTGTTTTTGATCATTCTCGAATAGCCAGTATTTACAGGGTTTACATAGACTATATCTGCTACGTCTAAGATAGAATGAGGATTGTTTTTTATGCCATAAGGTTGCACAGGAAAACCTTCATCATCAAGGTTTAATATTTTAGGCCCAGTATAAGCAATATGCATCCAAACGGAAGCTGAACCTGGTCCGCCATTAAAAGAAATAACTAGAGGACGATTCGCTTTATCTTTTATATCGTTACGCTCGTAATAGGTATAAAATAGGCTTGCAATAGGTTCGTTTTGTGCATTCCAAACAGGTTGTGTGCCTGTTGTTGCCGTATACTCAAAACTTTTACCATTAATGATAGCAGTGTCGGTTGTAATTACGGTAGTATCGGCAGGAATTGTTCTGCTTTGAGCAAATACCGAAAGTAAAGTAAAAGTCAGAATAAAAGAGAATAGTGTTTTCATTGTTAATTTTATTGTTTTTATATTTTAAAAATCTTCAAATACGCCTAAACCAAAAAGCGCAAAATCGTATTTTACAGGGTCATTAGAATCAAAGGCTCGTAATCCAGAATCTAGCTCTAAAAGCGCTTTTGCATCGTTTTGTTTTCTTTTTAAAATGCCTAGTTTTCTGGCTACATTACCTGAATGCACGTCTAAAGGACAAGACAATTGCGCGGTCGAAATTTTATCCCAAATACCTAAATCAACGCCTGTGTTATTGGGTCTTACCATCCAACGTAAAAACATGTTTATTCGCTTAGCTGCCGAGTTTTTTAATGGATCACTAATATGTTTTTGGGTGCGTGGTAAATGATCTATTTCAAAAAAGATGCTTTTGAAATGAGAAATAGATGTTTGAACAGAATCCGGAGTACAATGTTTAGAAAACACATCTTCCAGTCCTTTATATTTTGTATAAATATGGTTTAAACTTTTTATAAACTGAATAGCGTCATCACCATTAAATGTACGATGTACAAAAGGAAGTAGTCGCTCTAAATCTTTGTTAGAATGATGTAAAACAAATTCATAAGGACTATTATCAAGCATAGTCATTAATTTTTTAGCATTATTAATAATGCTTTTTCTATTGCCCCAGGCTATGGTTGCCGTTAAAAACCCAGCAATTTCGATATCCTCTTTTTTAGTAAAAAGATGTGGGATTTGAATGGGGTCGGTTTCTATAAACCGTGGATTGTTATATTGTTCAACTTTTGCATCAAGAAAGTCTTTAAGTTCGGAAGTCCTCAAGATTTAATATCCTTTTATTTGGGATTAATGTGCCCAAAAATACCAATAATAAGTAAAACACATTATTATAGATATGTTAAAAGCTTCATGAAATATTGCGCTTATCGATTTCTGTTTATCGATGAAATACATAAAAACACTTTAAAATGTAAAAAATTAGGCTTAATGTATGTTTGATATGAAAATTATGCCGTTAATTAGTCTCGCAAAAAATTGTAAAAAAGATATACTTCGATAAAGAGTTAAGTTGTTAATTAACAATTGTTTGATAAGATATCTTTTTGATTTAAAACCTCAAAAAACCATTAACATATGAAAAAGTTTATCCTTCCAATTATAACTATCATACTAGTTAGTTGTAATGAAGACAGTGTGAAAAGTACGATCGATACAGCAGTAGCTCTTGAAGCTTTAAATGAGTATGCTACTGTTAACAAAGTATTTCAGGATGTAGGGAATAATAGTGGTGATGCCATATTAGCCTCAGAAAAGTCTATTGCGATTAGTTCAAAATCATTGCAAGCAAGTGTAGAGGAGGTGTTAATTACTGTTACTCCATTAGATTTAACAACGTTTCCTAAAACCATAACTATCGATTATCAAGATGGTGTATTATGTAAAGATGGTGTTACTCGTAAAGGTGTAGTAACTGTTATTTCTACAAATTGGTATGGCATTCCAGAAAGTGAACATACAGCTACATTTAATAATTATTATCATAACGATTATAAAGTTGAGGGAACCCATTATGTGAAAAATTTGGGTGAGAACAATGAAGGACATTTGGAATATAGTGTTTTAGTTGAAAATGGAATGATCACAACACCTTCCGGGGGAACTATTAATTATTCTGAAGAATCCACAAGAACTTGGGTAGTAGGTAGCGACACTCCATTTAATATTTGGGACGATCAGTATGTACTTGATGGTATGCAAAGTGGTACAAGCTCTAAAGGAATAGATTATACTTTAACAACCGAAGTTCCTTTACATTTTGTATTATTACCACGCAACATCGAATCAGGTATAATAGATGTCGATGTTGCCGATATTCAGGATATAAAATTAAATTATACTAACGGAACGGTTACCATCCTAGGAAAGACGTTCCCTATGCAGAATTAGTTTTTCAAAAAAGATAAAAAAAGGCTTATTGAATTTCAATAAGCCTTTTTTTATTGTTCATCAGTGATATTTCCATCAACCATAACCAGTTTTCTGTCAGCGAGATTGGCTAGTTCTTCGTTATGTGTTACAATCACAAAGGTTTGTCCAAATTCATCACGAAGTTTAAAAAAAAGACTATGCAGATTTTCGGCCGTTTCGCTGTCTAAATTTCCTGAAGGTTCATCAGCAAAAATTAAATCTGGATTATTAATTAATGCTCTGGCAACAGCTACACGCTGTTGTTCTCCTCCTGAAAGCTCATTTGGTTTATGATTGTATCGATGCGATAAACCAAGAAAATTAAGAAGTTCTTTGGCTCGTTTTTCGGCATCTGCCTTTTTTGTGCCTTTAATGAAAGCGGGAAGACAAACATTTTCTAAAGCAGAAAATTCGGGTAATAATTGATGAAACTGAAAAATAAAGCCAATGTGTTCATTTCTAAATTTAGCTAAAGCCTTGTCTTTTAAATTAGCTATTTCTACGCCATTAATAGTAAGTTGATAGTCGTTATTAGATGCGGCTTTATCAAGTGTACTTAAAATTTGCAAAAGCGTCGTTTTACCGGCCCCAGATGCACCAACAATAGAAACAACTTCTCCTTTTTTTATATGTAAATTTACACCTTTTAAAACTTCTAAATCATTGTAAAATTTATGTATGTTTTTTGCTTTAATCATGGATATGTAATAGGAGCCGTGAATTTACTACATTAAGCCGTGTTGTACAATTAAGAATTGTATTTTATTGCAAAATGCAATTTATACTCTATATTTAATATTCTAAAACAAATCAAAAATGCATTATAAATCGTTTGAGGAATACCATGACGAAACTACCGATGGTATTAAACAAAATTATGATAAAATTATCCAGGAATTGGGTGAAGATACCAGTCGCGACGGACTTTTAAAAACACCAGAACGTGCAGCAAAGGCCATGCAGTTTTTAACACAAGGCTATCATCAGGATCCTGTTGAAATTTTAAAAGCAGCCATGTTTGAAGAAAGTTACAACGAAATGGTAATTGTAAAAGATATTGAATTGTATTCCCTGTGCGAACACCATATATTACCATTTTTTGGCAAGGCACATATTGCTTACATTCCTAATGGCCATATTGTGGGGTTGAGTAAATTACCACGAGTGGTTGATGTTTTTGCCAGACGCTTACAAGTTCAGGAGCGCTTAACCGAACAAATTTTAGACTGCATAAACGATACTTTAAATCCGCAAGGGGTTGCCGTTGTAATTGAGGCATCTCATATGTGTATGATGATGCGAGGTGTTCAAAAACAAAACTCTTTAACGACTACTTCAGGGTTTCGCGGTCAGTTTGAAAAAATAGAAACTCGTAATGAGTTTTTAAAGCTTATTGGGAAGTAGTTTTTAGCACAATATATTGCATTTAATAGATTCTTAATTTGCTTATTAATAATAAGTTGTGATGTAATGTCGTTTTAATGTCGTGTGAAAGACCCGATTATTTTTTTGAATGTTTTTAAAATGAATTTATTCTTGTTAGAAATTCAATTTGAATGAAAACTGTAGACTTTGGAACTCAATTATTTGAAATTAGAAATGCAAAAGGGCTAACTCAAGAAGAGGTTGCCGATTTGTGTAATATTTCTGCACGCACTATTCAGCGAATCGAGTCTGGTAAAGTACAACCTAGGGCATATACAATAAAAGTCATTTCAGAAGCTTTAGGATTTGATTTTTTTAAAGAAACAGTAAGTTTAGCTGAAGCTTTAGAAGAAAGTAAAAGTTTAAAATTGAATAAGCCATCCATTTTATGGTTTATAAAGGATTTATTTAATTTAAAAACAAATACAATGAAAAAAGTATCTATTTTAACGACTTTATGTTTAATTGTTGGGGTCAGCTTAATTTCTTTTAAATCGGAAATTAAAGCCCAAGGCTCGAAAAAGAACAAAGTATTTTCTTATTCCGAAATTGAAAATGACACGAATCATTCCGGAGTAAAAAAAGGAAGAATTCAAGTTGCTTTTACAGGTGAACAAACGCTTGAAAACCTAGTTTCAATTAAAAATAATTTAGAAGACAAGGGAATTAAACTTAATTTTAGAGAAGTTAAGTTTGATGAGAATGGCTTGCTTCAATCTATAGATTATGATGTAGATTGTAATGATGGTTTTAAAGGAAGGTATTCTATTAACCAATTAAATTCTATTAACAAGGATAAAAGAATTGGTTTTTATCGGGATTACTCAGAAACTGCTGAAGTCCCTTTTTTTGTTGGAAAGTTAAAAAAAGTAATCGTTATTGATGTAGGGCATGGAGGAGTGGATCCTGGGAATATTTCATCCGAATCTAAAGAAAAGGATATTGTCTTAAAAATAGCAGAAAAAGTAAAGAGCATTTATAAAGAATCAGGTTTTGAAATATTAATGACAAGAACTTCAGATGATTTTAAAAGTTTGGGAAATAGAGTAAAATTTATTAATAATTTAAGTCCAGAGTTTGTTATATCCTTACACACTCACATGGTTAATGATTTAAACACTCATGGGTTGAATATTTTTGTTGCCAGAGATGGGGTTTTTAAAGAACAATCGAATAATTTAGCAAAGAAGATGAGTTCAACTCTGGAAGGTAATTTTAAGGTTAATGAAATTAAAAATGCTAATTTCAAAATCTTGAAAAATATTAATTGTCCAGGAGTTTTAATTGATTTAGGGAACATGATGAACGCAATAGATAAAGATTTGTTATTAACTGAAAAAGGTCAAAATAAAATAGCAGAAGAAATTGTTAAAACAATAAAATAAATTGAATAAATACAAAATTTTACTCCTTGGACTTCTTTTTGATGCCCTTGGTTATGTGTCTTTTTTTATTCCTGGAATAGGGGAGTTTTCGGATATTGTCTGGGCGCCGGTCTCAGGTTGGTTAATGACCAAACTATACAAAGGAAAACCAGGAAAAATTGCCGGTGTGGTTTCATTTGTCGAAGAAGCGGTACCTGGGCTGGATGTTATTCCTACCTTTACTTTAATGTGGTTATATACTTATGTTTTTAAAAAAGAACCCCAAGAGACAAAATAAAAAAAATCCCTTTCTGTAAGGAAAGGGATTTTTTTTTATTAAAGTTGATAATTTAATCCAATACTAATATTTCTGCCCATATTGAAGATGCCATCAGGCTTTAAACGCGACAGATGGTTGATGTAAGTTTTATTAGTTAAGTTTGTTCCCGAAATATTAATTGTAGCTTCATTTTTAAACAAGCTGAAGCTACCACCAAAACCAGCACTAAGTAAGTTGTAACCATCGGTTGTAGTTTCAAAAATCCCCACATTATTTTGGTTAAAGGTGCTTGCAAGTTTAACAAATGCATAGGCATTATTGAGCCAAGGTCTTTCAAATTCAACTCGTAAAACATTGCTTAAAGAATTTGCAGGGATAAGTGGCAAATAGTTGTCATTGTCCTGTTTTCCAGTAACCGTTTCAAAACTTGATTCAATATGTAACCAATGGATAGGGTGCGGGTGGATATGCAGTCCTACTTCTCCACCATATAATTTGGCATCATTTTGAATATAATCATAAACAGGCGTATTGTTTGTTATAGCGCCATTAGGAGATAGGTAAATATAATCGTTTACTTTGTTATAAAACCCATTAGCGAAAAACTCAACATGTTCGTTTTTGTATTCTAAGGCTAAATCCCATTGAAAATTTTGTTCATTATTTAAGTCAGAATTACCTACTTCGTAACGATTAGATGCATGGTGGATGCCATCGGAAGTTAATTCGGCTAAATTAGGGGCTCTAAATCCTGAAGCAAAGTTAAAACGCGCTGTTAAATTTTGGCTTAGGTTTGTTTTGATACCTAACGCCCCATTAAAACTGTTAAAATCTCTATTCAATCCTGAAACAACATTAATCTTTCGGTTGTCGTAGCGTGCCCCTAGTTGAATATCAAGATTATTGAAATGAATGTGTGAAGTTCCCATTACTCCAAAATCGTTGGTGGTAGCATCGGGGATTAATTGTTCTTCACCGTAGTTTGTATTCACTTGATGCATGCCTTGAACACCGATTATAGTTTCAAATTTACCTAGTTCCGGTAAGGTGTATTTAATATCATAATTGGCCGTTTTTAATTTCATTTGTAAAGCAGCCTCTAGAAACTCATGTTCCTCATGATGTTCCTCTTCGTGTTCCTCATGATGTTCCTCTTCGTGTTCTTCAAGATGTTCATCTTCATGTTCCTCTTCGTCATGATGATGTTCATCTTCAAACTCTTTACGATCGTTGTATATGTAGCCTAAATTAATATCTAATTTTGATGCATTCAAGAAAATTGTAGTTTTCGAACTGAATACATGATTAGTAATATCCTGAAAAGGGAGTAACGGTGTTTTTAGGGTGCTTTGTTCACCAATTTCCTCTGGTATCCCTAGTTTTGAATGGTTCACATTATATCTAAAATCCGTTTTAAAGGAATTTTCCTGATATCCTATACCAGCTTTAAAATCTTGTTCTCTAAATCGGGTATTTGTCACGCGGTAGTCAGATGTGTTATAATCAGAATGTTCGCTAAGGTTTCCTCTAAACAAGAATTTAAAATTGTTTTCTGAAGCTTTGTAGCCTGCCCCTGTATTGAATCCTTGGGTGTTACTAAAATAATTACCACCAAGATCTCCTTTTGATGTGCCTTCTGCTGCAAATTTTTCAGGGTTGAGATACAAAACGCCTCCAAGCGCATCACTACCATAAAGTAAGGAAGCCGGACCTTTAATTACCTCTACACTTTCAACACCACTGCTACTTACTCCAAGACCATGTTCACCTCCGAATTGCTGATTTTCTAGTCTCACGCCTTGGGTGTAAACCAAAACGCGATTAGCACTTAAACCACGTATAACAGGTTTGCCTATACTTAAACCTGTGGTTACACTTTCAACACCGGCAATATTGCTAATACCATCAATTAAATTAATTGCACCATTGGCATTTAAATCTTTTACAGAAGCACGCTCTACCTTCATTACATTTTCACTTTGCAATTTATGAAATGGTGTGGAAATAATAATATCCTCCATTTCTATAGCTGATGCATCCAAACGTATTTCAATGTATTGCAAATTAGGAACATTTACATTTATAGCCTTAGTTTCGTAACCCAGAATAGAAATAACTACTTTGTAATTTCCCGATGGCAGATTATTTATTGTGAAATTACCAAGATCGTCGGTTGTAGTTCCTTTTTCAAGGTCTGTAAAATAGATATTAGCATAGGTTAGGGGGGTGCTGGTATCATTATCTAGAACCAAGCCTTTTAAAGTATTTTGTGAATATAAATGAGTCACTGCTAAAAACAGCAATATATTTAAAAGTAATCGCATATTACGTATATTTTATCTGGTGTCAAAACGCTGTTAATTTCCTCAAAAATGAAATTTAACAATTATGACTTTCAGATGATTTTATAAATTAATTGTGTTTACTGGTAAACTTACCAGTGTATTTATTGATGGTTAGATAAGGGAAGGGGGGCCGCGTAATGCGGTTTGTAAGCGTTGATACTCGCTTAAAAATTGATATTGTGAGACTATTTGAATTGATTCCTCTTTTATTAAGAAAATATTATATTTAAAAAAGTGAAAAGTGTAGTTATGAAAAACCTTGTATTTGTAGAAATCACAATCAAGGTTAAGTTCGTGTAAGTGCGTGGTTTTTTCTCCTTTACAAATATCATGATGGTGGTGCGCAAAAAGGTGAGCAAACTTATTGATAGTAGGAGTAAGTAGTGCAATAGCTAAAAGCAATGCTACTATTTTTAACGCCTTATGTATCTTTAATTGTTGCATTTAGTCTAAAAAACGCTTTAAACCAAAACGTATTAGTATTTTTTTTGCAAAGTTCCAAAAAAACTCGAACTGACCAAACAACCAACCAAAAGAAACTAATAATATTTGATAAAAGATTAGGCCAATAAAAATAAATAGAATCCAGTAAAGAACAGGGTTTAGATTTTCTTGTGTAATTCCAATTAATTTTATTAATGGTCGGCTAATGTATAGCGATGAAGAGCCTGTTAAGGCAAAGACAATGTAAATACGAATAAATTCCCAACGGTACTTAACAACCCATTTGTTTTGCAGTTTTTTAAACGTGAACAGGACAAATTTTAATAAAAGGTAGTAAATAACAAGGCTTAACAATACATTAAAAATGATATGCTCTTCCTTTATGAAAATAAAAGACAATTTAAATGCAGAGTAGGCTAGAATAATAACCCCTAAAAAAGGAAAGACGAGCTGCCAGTTTTGCTGTATTTGCCAACGTTGTTTAAATGTGTTCACCTTTTATATAGTTGTTGGGGCAAAAGTAATGAAAGCAATTAAATTCTAGGTAGAAAACCTGTTAATTGTTGATTGTAAGTGAGCTGAAAATAAATGAAATAATTGTAAAGTTTGTAATTTACTTCGTAACCATAATCTATGTTGGGCTGATAGTCTATTTGAAGCTGATATAAATTAGGGTTATACCTCGAAGGTTGAAGCACACGGTTATTCCATTCGTTTACAAAAAAGAGATTTCTGGTTTCTAAATATTGCTGAGAATAATAACCTTCAGGTTTTGCAATACTATTTAACCAGTAATTAAAACCAGGCTCTATGATAATAATTTCATATTCCAAATCATCATTAGCTATACTAACGGTATCACTTAATTTAGTAGCACTTAATTCTTCTTTATTACTTTTATTTGCAACAGGTTTTGCAGTGTTACATCCAATTACAAGAGCCATAACGATTATGATGTAAAGAGATGTTTTCATAGCTTACAAAGTGTTGTTTTAGAGTTAACTATTTTACTAAATATACGAAAAATTAAAGCGGAATGGAAGGGGTTTAACAAAATAAAAACGTCAAACCATAGGGTTTGACGTTTTATGATTTATATTAACTAAAGGAATTAATTTTTAAACAAGCCTCCTAAAAGTCCGCCAAGCCCACTTTTCTTTTTATTTCCTCCTAAAACCATCCCAGCAACATCGTCTATTACGCTACCGTCGCCATCAGCATCTAGAATGGATTCAAGAAAACTTTGTTCACTTTGCGGAGAGTTACCGCCAATTAAGCCGCCAAGTAAACTTTCTAACCCGTTGGAACTATTTACATTTTCTTGTTTCGCTTTATTTCCTAAAACTCCCATTAAAATTGGAGCTGCCACTTTTAATATTTGTGCCACCGATCCAGAATCCATACCAGCCTTTGCGCCCAGTACATTTTCAACATGTTGCTGTTTACTTCCTAAAACATGGTTTAATATTTTACTTCCATCTGTAATAACATTTTCATCAACACCTCCATGAAACAAATCGCCTAAGTTATTTAGAATGCCTCCGTCATGCTTGCCACTATTTAGAGCACTCAGTAATCCTTCTGCTCCTTCTGGAGATGATGCATTGCGTTTCATGGCCTGCATTAAAACAGGCAAAGCCATAGTTAAAACGTCTTGTGTTTTTCCTTTTGATTGATTCGTTTGATTTGATACACCATTGACTATGGATTGTCCTAAATCACTGTTTAATAAGTCTAAAATGCCAGACATGATATTGTTTAATTTTATGGTTAATAAATTTGCTTAGTTATGGGATAAAAAAAGTCCCATACATACGTATAGGACTCCATTTTGTTATCAAAGTCACATTAAAATTAGCCTAGAATACTGCTAATTTGTTCTGCAAGTTCTGTTCCAATTCTATCTTGAGCTTCGTTTGTTGCCGCACCTGTATGAGGTGTTAAAGATAACGAAGCATTCATTAATAATTGAATTTCAGGAGTTGGTTCTTTTTCAAAAACATCTAATGCAGCTCCTGCTACTTTTCCGCTTTCAATAGCTTTAACTAAAGCTACTTCATCAACCACACCACCACGGGCTGCATTTGCTAAAAACACACCGTCTTTCATTAATTCGAATTCTGGAGCTCCTATTACATACTCTTTTTGAGCTGGAACGTGTAAAGTTATAAAATCGGCTTGTTTTAAAACCTCCTCTTTAGAAATCGTATTGATTTCGAAGTTTACTTTTTGGCCATCGAAAAATTCTAATTCTAAATTTGCTTTTTCCATAAACGGATCGAAAGCAATCACTTTCATTCCTGCACCTAAAGCTACTTTGGCTGTTGCCTGACCAATACGGCCAAAGCCTAAAACACCTAAAGTTTTACCCTTTAATTCGACACCTTTTCCATACGCTTTTTTAAGGGCTTTAAATTTCGTGTCTCCTTCAAGAGGCATTTCTCTGTTAGAGTTATGTAAAAATCGCGCTAATCCGTAAAAATGAGCAAAAACTAATTCTGCTACCGAGTGCGATGAAGCTGCTGGGGTGTTAATTACCGAAATACCTTTTTCTCTGGCATACTCTACATCGATATTATCCATGCCAACACCTCCGCGACCAATGATTTTAATACTTGAACAAGCATCTATAAGGTCTTTGCGTACTGTTGTTGCACTTCGCACCAATAAAACACTAATTTGATTATCGTTAATATAATTTATTAACTGTTCTTGAGCTACTGTTGTAGTAATAACTTCGAAACCTGCCTTTTCTAGGGCTACGATACCACTTTTTGAGATACCGTCGTTTGCTAATACTTTCATTTATCTAGGTTATAAGTTAAAAGGTTGAACGTTAGAAGTTCAACTGAAAATTAAGTTCTTTATTTGGTTTAAGCTTTGTTTTCTAATTCACTCATTACTTCAACTAAAGCTTGTACACTTGCTAATGGTAAGGCGTTGTACATTGAAGCTCTGTAACCTCCAACACTACGATGACCATTAACACCGCTAATACCAGCTTCTTTTAACATGGTGTCGAAAGTTTCCTTTAAGTTTTCGTTTACTAAATTGAATGTTGCATTCATTGGAGAACGGTCTTCTGTTGCTGCAAAACCTTTAAATAGAGGGTTAAGATCTATTTCAGAATACATTAAAGTGGCTTTTTTCTCGTTCTCTTTTTCAATTGCTTCCAGACCGCCTTCTTTCTTTAACCATTCTAAAGTCAACATAGAAGTGTATACCGCAAAAACAGGTGGCGTATTAAACATACTTCCGGCACCTATATGTTTTTGATAATCTAAAATCGAAGGAATGTTACGTGTTACTTTTCCTAATATATCTTCTTTAACTACAACTAATGTTGTCCCGGCAGGCCCCATATTTTTTTGAGCACCAGCATATATTAAATCAAATTTTGAATAATCAATAGCACGTGAAAAAATATCGCTACTCATATCACATACTAAAGGCACTGATGTCGTTGGGAATGATTTAAACTGCGTACCAAAAATAGTATTGTTTGAAGTAATATGTAAGTAATCAAGATCTGAAGGAACTTCGAAACCTTTTGGTATATAATTAAAGTTAGCATCACTTGATGAGGCTATTTCAACAATATTACCAACTTTTTGAGCTTCTTTTATAGCTTTTCCACTCCAAGCACCAGTATTTACATAACCTGCTTTTGTTTCTAAAAGATTCATTGCGGTCATTAAAAACTGAGTACTGGCACCTCCTTGTAAGAATAGTGCTTTATACCCTTTACCTTCTAAACCTAGTAATTCAATGACTAAGGCTCTGGCTTGCTCCATGATATCGACAAAAGCTTTACTTCTATGTGATATCTCAATTAATGATAAACCTTCATTGTTATAATCAATTACGGCTTGAGAAGCCTGTTGAAGTACTTCTTGTGGTAAAATACTTGGGCCAGCACTAAAATTATGTTTTTTCATTTTTGTTGTAGAGTTGTAAATTTTAAAGATACAAAGTTGCTAATTAATTGATGATTTCGTACTGAAAATTCAATAATTTTTTCGTCAAATTGATAATAAAAATTCAACAGAATCGACGCTATCCGCATAATCCCAAAGTTCGGGTTTTTGGGTGGCTCCAAAAGGAATTTCATTTTCAGTAAAACCTTTGGCTACAACGCACTGAATTTGTTTTTCGTCGGCGACTATTTTTTTCTTTACTTCATCTAAATTTTCATAATACTCATAAAATACTGTTGCAATAGGAGAGGCGTAACTCTGATCTTCCTTAATCATTAAAAAGCCATTTTCGAGCATATCAAATTCACTCATCAAATATACCGCTTTATTGTAATCGTAATTATTCGCGTATTTTGCTTTTTCAATAATGGGGTGCCATTTGTACATGGCATTAAAAAAGGCATCAAAATTATAGTCTTTTGGGATAAATAATTTAGAAACATTTCGGCAACCTAAACCGTAATACCTGAAAATATCTTCGCTTAACTTTTCAAGTTCATTTTGGGTTTCGTTTCCTGTTAGTACAGCAACCGAATTTCTGTTATTTCTTATTATAGATGGTTTGTTTTTGAAGTAATATTCAAAATAACGTGCGGTATTATTACTTCCGGTGGCTATAACGGCATCAAAATTTTCAACTTTATCTTCGGTAAATTTAATACGACCTTTAAATCCAGGTTCAACGAATTCTAAATATTTAGCAAGGTAGGGAAGCATATGCTTGTCATTCGACGATTGCTTTACCAGTACCTTATGTCCTGTAATTAATACAGTTAAAAAATCGTGAAAACCTACTAATGGAATATTTCCGGCCATAATTATAGCAACTTCCTTTTGTTCGGTTTCTTGAATATCATAAGGACTTAACCATGTTTTAAATTTATCGGCTGTCAAGGATTCACTCCAACCTTTTAGAGCGAATTTTATATTTTCTTGGGTAAACCAACCATTATGTTCTTCGGCTAATTTTAATTGATGTTGAAATCCGTCGAAAAACATATCGTTAAATTCAACAGTATTTTGTTTTACCACAGTATCATTAGAAAATTGACGTATAAAATCTCCTAATTTTACAAAAGCATTAATTCTTTGCTGTAAATTCATTCTGAATTTGGTTATGAATAGTTTTGGCTTTATTTTTGCTTTGCAAAGTTAGAAAAATGAAACGAATCCGTTTTTTTAATCTGCATTTATTTAAGTATTAAAAATGTGATATTAAAAGCCCTTTACATGGTGCTTTTTGCATTTTATAAACAAGAAAAACTAATTGAATAGAAGAAGCTATGGCTATTATAATAACAGATGAATGTATTAACTGTGGAGCATGTGAACCAGAATGTCCTAACACTGCAATTTATGAAGGTGCAGACGATTGGCGTTATAAAGATGGAACAAGTTTAACAGGAAATGTTGTTTTAACAAACGGAACCGAGGTTGATGCAGATGATGCTCAGGAACCTATTAGCGATGAAATTTATTATATCGTACCAGACAAGTGTACAGAATGTAAAGGGTTTCACGACGAGCCGCAATGTGCTGCTGTATGTCCGGTAGATTGTTGTGTGCCTGATGATGATCACGTAGAAACTGAAGAGGAATTATTGGCAAAACAGCGTTTCATGCATCCTGAAGATTAAATTAATATTCATTTTAGATACAACTAAAAATCCTAAGTGTATGCTTAGGATTTTTTTATTTTAACAGATATTAGATTCTAAACCTATAAATAAGAGTGGAATTAATTACATTTGCACTCGCAAAATTTAGCTTTTTATAGGTATAAGGAGTTATTCAGAAAAAAATAGTATTATTAAAGTGTTCCGTTAAAAGGAAATAAACATAATTTTTACATGAAAGCAGGTATTGTAGGATTACCAAACGTAGGGAAATCAACTTTATTTAATTGTTTGTCTAATGCTAAAGCGCAAAGTGCGAACTTTCCGTTTTGTACTATCGAGCCAAACATTGGTGTGGTAAATGTTCCAGACCCACGATTAGAAAAGCTCGAATCTTTAGTAAACCCTGAGCGTGTTATGCCTGCTACCGTAGAAATAGTCGATATTGCCGGTTTGGTAAAAGGTGCAAGTAAAGGTGAAGGATTAGGAAATCAGTTCTTAGCTAATATTAGAGAAACCGATGCTATTCTTCATGTGTTACGTTGTTTTGATAACGATAATATTGTTCATGTTGATGGAAATGTAAATCCTATCCGCGATAAGGAAACTATCGATATGGAGTTACAACTTAAGGATTTAGAAACCGTTGAAAAGAAATTAGATAAAGTTAAGCGTGCTGCTAAAACAGGTAATAAAGAAGCTCAAAAAGAGGAAGCTGTATTATTGCAAATTAAAACGGCTTTAGAAGCTGGGACTTCGGTTAGAGCCTTAGAGTTTAGCGAAGACGATTATGCCGATTTTGTGAAACCATCGCAGTTTATTACTGATAAACCTGTAATGTATGTTTGTAACGTAGATGAAGGTTCGGCGGTCTCAGGTAATGCTTATGTAGAAAAAGTACGTGAAGCCGTAAAAGATGAAAAAGCTGAAGTTTTAGTGCTTGCTGTGGGTACAGAAGCCGATATCAATGAATTGGACGATTACGAAGAACGTCAGATGTTTTTGGCTGATATTGGTTTAGAGGAACCAGGATCGTCAAAATTAATTCGTGCAGCTTACAAATTACTAAATCAACAAACTTATTTTACTGCAGGTGTAAAAGAAGTACGTGCCTGGACGGTGAGTGTTGGAGCTACGGCACCTCAGGCTGCTGGTGTGATACATACCGATTTTGAAAAGGGTTTCATTCGTGCGGAAGTTATTGCGTACGATGATTATGTAGCTTACGGTAGTGAAAGTAAAGTAAAAGAGGCCGGTAAAATGCGAGTTGAAGGGAAAAATTACATAGTTAAAGATGGAGATGTCATGCACTTCCTTTTCAATGTATAAATTTCTTAAGGTACAATAAAACAAAAATCCTGTATTGAAGCGCAATACAGGATTTTTTTGTTTATAACTTATCTTATTACTTAAACGTATTGAATCTCCGGTTCATGATATGTTTTCCGTCCATGTGAATTTCCATAACATAACGTCCTTCGTCTAAATGACCTACATTTAAATCGGTTTTAGTGTTTTGCACATGATCAAATTCATGTTCTTCCATAAATACGCCATCTTTGGTAATCTTTATTTTTAGCTTGAATGGGGTATTGGCTGTGGTATAAACGCTAAGGCTATCGTTGGTATATCTGGGGTAAATATTAACGGAATACTTAGGAATGCTTAAGTCTGTTTTTGCATCTTCTTTTGTTCTGAAAGCGTATAACGTTTCATTGCCAAAATCACTTTCAAAAGCTTGAATAATATTACCGCTTAAATCCTTTAACTGAAGCCTTCCAAAACCTGCTTTTCTGTTATACCAAAATTCAATTCCATCACCCACAGTATCTGTTAACTTTAAATTATATACACCTTCTTTAAGTTTTAGGGTATCTAAGTGTTGGGTTTTTGGAGACAGACTGTTAGGTGTTTTTTCAAAAACTAATTCTTTGTTTTCGTTTTCAATAGTTAAATGATTTTCACCTGGATTATTATTAGTTAAAAAATCAACCACAATATCGGTTGGTAGGGTAGGAATGTCGTTAAATTGAGATGTTAGTGTGTTGTCTGCTTTCCATTCATCTTCCTGCAAATTAGGTTTTGATAAGGATACAAAAAATGTATTAATGCCAGAATTGGTATCTATTTCGCCAGGAATTGTGATAATTGTGGATTCGTAAAAGTTTAAATTACCAACCCATTCCATACGTTTTGCTTCAAAACCTTCTGTTTTATAGGTGACAGTTAGTGATGTTAAAGGCGCTTTTCCTAAATTTTTAATTTTAATTTGAGGATTAAGGCTTGTCGGGTTTTGTCTGTTATACGCAACATCATTATTAGGTGCAATTATTTCTTCAATAGCAACATCATTCGTGTGATTTGGTGCTTCATATTGAAAGAAATATGACGTAATTTGCTCCTTAGGTTGATCGATATTATTTGCGGTAAACGGTTCCATATTTAAATCTAAAACATGTGTGTTTTCGTTTAAAGGCATGTCAATCAGGTCAGGTAATTGTAAATCACCAGGACACCAGTCGGCGCGATCGAAAATCCATGTACCTCCCTGCGGGAATAATGGGTTATCACTACATTCCTTCCACAAATCACGTTTGTCAATAGTTTCACCATCAAATGTTAATTCACGCCATCGGCTACAAAATTCACTACACCCGCTTGGACGATCCATACCGTGACCTGTATGTTGAATTCTAAACCTGCCGAAACTAGCATTTTTTGCCTTAGAAATAGTTATAGGAGACAGCTGGTTTTCTATGTCGTCTTCAGGATTTCCGTATTGAAAATTGCCTTCCCACATATTTTGAACAGAAACAAAGTTAGCAACCGGTGGACCAAAATCAACTTTAAAACCAATGGTTAAATCCCAACCTGTTTCCGGCGATTCGTATCCTGAATGTACATACGCCACCTGAACGCTATCGCGTAAAAAAGGAGCAAAGTCGGTAACATCGGTTTTCCAAGTGTAATTCCACCCTTCCTTAAAGCTACTTCCGTAAGGTGTAAGCATGCGGCCTATTTCGAATTCACGTTCCGCATTATTTTCGTCTTTACATATAATTTTTACACGGTCCATATAATCCCAATGAGCTATTTTCATGGTTTCAGGGTAAGCTAAAGTCAGATACATGGTAATTTTTCTGATATCTTCCGATTTGGAAGGAAATTTAGCCCATTCGGTATAGGTGTTTATGCCTTCCTTTGGATTAGTAACAATAGTCGTTTTGTTATGCGTCTTAACATGAATACTCTTTTTTAATTCAGGTTTTTTACATGCTATAAAAAGAAGTAAACTTGTAAATATTACATATTTCATCGGTGAAAATATTTGTTAGGGGATTAATTATTATTTATTGTAATATTAACTTAATATCCTGGGTTGGTTCAGAGGTGGTTTCTATGGTGAAATTCTGTTCTATATCGTTTTTAGGGTTGGTAACCAAGGCATTATAGGTGGTGTTCTTTTTTAATTTTACTTTAAAAAACTTATTCATATCATCTGTTGGTCTTGGAGAATAACCGAAATCCACAGCTTTATCATCCTCATAAATATCGACTCTGCAATCTAATCGAGCATCGCTACTTTCAGTATTATCATTTTTAAAGACTACAATGTTTGCCATGAGTTCGTCTTCTTTGAGAGGTGAATTTTCTAAGGATTTTTTGTATAAATCGATATAGCGCTGTGTAACGTTCACACCATGGATATATGGCTTCTCGTTACTTTTATCTGCGCGGCGTTTCCATTCGCGTAATTTAGATAATGTGCTTTCGTTTAACATAGTCGTATCTAATTCTTTTAACAAGAATTTTGCAGCGCGTCCTGCATAATAAAACTGCCCTGTTGGTTTATAAGACACGGCGTAAATCCAGTGCAAGGGGTTATTAGGGTCTGCTTTTCCGGCGTCAGCTAAAAACCATGATTTATTTAAATCTTCGGGATAATATTCTATAAATTTCCATTCGTTGTCAATCCAAACTTCGCACCAGGTATGATTTCCTTTCATATTGGTCCACATGGCTGTACCTGCTAATCTTGATGGGATACCTACAGCTCGAAATGCATCGGTTAATATAATAGACAATCCTGTACAAGTTGCCATGTTTTCTGCCATAGCTTCTTTAGGGCTCGAATCTACTATAGAGCGTTTTATATTATATTCAACTTTAACTTCTTTATTTATAGGGTTAGCAATGGCAAAAATAGCATCCCTTAAATTGGTTTCATCACTTACGTACTTTTTAAAACGCTCATAAAAGTCTTTCCGCCAAGGGTCTCTGGTTTCAGCTACGTTGGTGTATGGTAAAACTTCGTTGAAAAAAATTGAATCTGGTAGCGTTTTGCACCAAGGGAATTCTGCTCGGGCTTTGTAAGCGTATTTAGCATTTTCCAATAAAAAATCGGCTTTAAGTGTTGTTAAGTCGCGTTCTGGCATATAGCTAATTAAAAATGCCATACCCTCCTTTTGATCTTTGGGAGCTTCAGTTAATGCTTTTAAAATTTCAGGGGCATTGTCGTTGGCTTTTACAAAAGCACTATCTAATAGGGTGTGATATTGCTCAGGAACGTCTGGATATTTAGATTGGCAACTCAATAAAACGGTTACGGAAATAAGTAATAATGCTATTTTTTTCATGGTTTAGGATAAAAATTTTAAAAATTCAAATTATGAAAAAAGGCGGGATGGTACTTTATAATTTCGACTAATAACACATTTTTAAATCTGAACATCGTAATATTATTTTATTTCATATTGTCTTTTTAAAATAGGTGTTTATTTTCGATTCAAATTAGTATAGACATCAGAGTCAAAAAAAAACAGGCATCTAGGTTCTAGCGGTCTATTTATTAGAAAAAAATAATTTATTGAAACAAATAAAATCTACAAAAACATTTATTTACGGCGTTTTAATTGGCGTTTTAGCCGTTACCATGTTTTCGTCCAAAGCAGTTATGGTTAAATTAGCATATCAATATGAGGTTGATGCTATAAGTGTTTTATTGCTGCGTATGTTGTTTTCTTTTCCGTTTTATGTGTTTATCGCTTTTTTATATCGCAATAAAGGAAACGATAATGCTGTGCAACGAAAAGATTTCGTTTGGCTTGTGTTTTTCGGTTTCGTTGGGTATTATTTGGCTAGCTATTTCGATTTTGTCGGACTCACCTATATTAAAGCTAGTTTAGAGCGTATTATTCTTTTTATTTATCCAACAATAGTACTCGTTTTTAATAAATGGTTTTTAAGTAAGCCTATAACTAAGATCCAGGTTGGCGCTATTATTTTAACCTATATAGGGGTGGTTATTGCGTTTTGGGATGAGGTTGCTATTTCTGGAGACGCTACCTTTTTGGGTGGTATTTTTATATTTTTGAGTGCTGTTACTTATGCTTCATATTTGGTAGGTTCAGGCTGGTTAATTCCAAAGTTTGGCGTTGTAAAATTTACTTCATATGCTATGTTAGTATCATGTGTATGTGTTTTTGTTCATTATGGGATTATTAATAAGATTAGCTTGCTTAGTTTTCCGTGGCAGGTTTATGGTTATGGCTTTTTAATAGCTATATTTGCAACGGTGATACCGTCATTTTTGGTATCGGCTTCTATAAAAATGATTAGTTCGTCAAACTTTGCAATTGTAGCAGGTGTTGGACCTATTTCAACTATAGTTTTAGCAGCCATTTTTTTAAATGAAAAATTAACATTGTTACAATGCTTAGGTGCTGCTATTGTGATTATTGGAATTTTATTTGTGTCCTTAAAAAAGGAAACAAAAAATTAATTTCTAGGTTCTTAACAAAAATACAGGTATATATTGTTAATTATTTTGTGAAAAGGGGGTTTCTTTTTTTAATGGGTTGTATTATATTAGCGTCAAATCTCAAATAAAACTTACTGAATATTTATGGCAGAAGAAACCAATTACACCGAAGATAATATACGTTCGTTAGACTGGAAAGAGCATATTCGAATGCGTCCAGGGATGTATATCGGTAAACTTGGTGACGGATCTTCACCAGATGATGGTATTTATATTCTTTTAAAAGAAGTTTTAGATAACTCTATTGATGAGTTTGTGATGGGGGCCGGGAAGACCATCGAAATTTCCATACAAGGTAATAAAGTAATTGTAAGAGATTTTGGTCGTGGTATTCCGCTAGGAAAGGTGGTCGATGTTGTTTCCAAGATGAATACAGGAGGGAAGTACGATTCCAAAGCCTTCAAGAAATCTGTCGGTCTTAATGGTGTTGGTACCAAAGCGGTGAATGCGCTGTCTTCGTACTTTAGAGTTGAATCTACCAGAGATAACAAATCGGCATCAGCTGAATTCGAAAAAGGCGATTTAATAAATAAAGAATTTCTTGAAGAAACTTCACGCCGAAAGGGAACTAAAGTGTCTTTTGTTCCTGATGAAACCATTTTTAAAAATTATAAATTTAGAAATGAGTACATCGTTAAGATGCTTAAAAACTATGTGTACCTAAATCCGGGGTTAACCATTGTTTTTAACGGCGAGAAATATTATAGCGAGCATGGTTTAAAGGATTTATTATCTGAAAACATTAATGTCGATGATAGATTATATCCTATAATTCATTTAAGAGGTGACGATATAGAAGTTGCTTTAACGCACAGTAAAACACAGTATAGTGAAGAGTATCATTCGTTTGTAAACGGACAAAATACAACACAGGGAGGAACGCACCTTAATGCGTTTCGTGAAGCGTTGGTAAAAACTATTCGTGAGTTTTATGGTAAAAATTATGATGCTTCCGATGTTCGTAAATCGGTGGTAAGTGCGATAGCCATTAAAGTGATGGAACCGGTTTTTGAGAGTCAGACCAAAACAAAATTAGGGTCTACCGATATGGGGGGCGATTTGCCAACGGTAAGAACCTATGTAAATGATTTTGTAAAAACCAATTTAGATAACTTTTTACATAAAAATCCTGAGGTTGCCGATAAGCTTCAACGCAAAATATTACAAGCCGAGCGCGAGCGTAAGGAGCTTTCTGGAATTAGAAAATTAGCCAAAGACCGCGCTAAAAAGGCCAGTCTTCATAATAAAAAATTACGAGATTGTCGTGTGCATTTTGGCGATCTCAAAAATGAGCGTAATCTGGAAACCACCTTGTTTATTACGGAGGGAGATTCGGCATCTGGAAGTATCACTAAATCTAGAGATGTAAATACTCAAGCGGTTTTCAGCTTAAAAGGAAAACCATTAAACTGCTATGGTTTAACCAAAAAAATTGTATACGAAAACGAAGAATTTAATCTGTTGCAAGCTGCTTTAAATATAGAGGAGTCATTAGAGGATTTACGCTATAATAATGTTGTAATTGCTACAGATGCCGATGTAGATGGGATGCACATTCGTTTATTATTAATAACCTTCTTTCTTCAGTTTTTTCCGGAAGTCATCAAAGAAGGCCATTTATACATTTTACAAACCCCTTTGTTTAGGGTTAGAAATAAAAAGGAAACCATTTATTGTTATACCGAGGAGGAGCGTATTAACGCTATCGAAAAATTAAAACCAAAACCAGAAATTACTCGATTTAAAGGTTTAGGTGAGATTTCACCAGATGAGTTTAAACATTTTATTGGCGACGATATTCGTCTGGATCCTGTAATGCTGGATAGCAATATGTCTATTGAAGAATTATTATCATTTTATATGGGTAAAAATACACCTTCAAGACAAGAGTTTATAATTGATAATTTAAAGGTTGAATTAGATATTATTGAATAAACAACTATTTGAATTATTAAAAAATTATTATTTCAACGTTAAATTACGAATATGTTATAAAGTTTCGTTAAAGTAGATATGTACTTATTGCGTTTAGAATTATTTTTGTAGAAGAAAAACAATAATAATTACCTGGTTAATCAGGGTTAAAAACGAAATAAAATGTTATACACAAAAGAAACTTTAGAAGAAACAAAAAGAGATTATTCTTATTTACACGTTGAAAGCACAAGCACAGTAAATAGAAAACGTAAAATTAAAATTAAAGGGCGAGTATCCCTAAGCGGAAAGCCCAAAGTAAATTAGCAAAACTAAATGATTGAAGAAGGCGACGATTTAATAAATAACGAACAAGACGAACCGCAAGAAACAATTACCCGTGTTACGGGAATGTATAAAGATTGGTTTTTAGATTATGCCTCGTACGTTATATTAGAACGGGCCGTACCTGCAATAGAAGATGGGTTTAAACCTGTGCAACGCCGTATCATGCATTCCATGAAGGATTTGGATGACGGTCGCTACAATAAGGTAGCTAATATTGTAGGTCATACCATGCAGTACCATCCTCATGGCGATGCCAGTATTGCCGATGCTATGGTGCAAATAGGTCAAAAAGATTTGTTAATTGATACTCAGGGAAACTGGGGTAATATATTAACAGGCGATGGTGCTGCTGCTTCTCGTTACATCGAAGCGCGTTTATCTAAATTTGCGCTCGATGTCGTTTACAATCCAAAAATTACAGAATGGCAGGCCTCATATGATGGTCGACGAAAAGAGCCAATTAATTTACCAGTAATGTTTCCGCTATTGCTAGCGCAAGGAGCAGAAGGTATAGCAGTAGGTCTTTCCACAAAAATATTACCACATAACTTTATAGAACTTATTGATGCCTCAATAAAGCATTTACAAGGAAAACGCTTCACCATAGTGCCCGATTTTCCGACAGCAGGTATAGCTGATTTTTCTAATTATAATGATGGTATGCGTGGTGGTAAAGTTAGAGTTCGAGCAAAAATATCTCAACTTGACAAAAATACGTTGGTCATTACGGAGTTGCCATTCGGAACGAATACCTCTTCGCTTATAGATTCCATTCTTAAAGCCAATGATAAAGGGAAAATAAAGATTAAAAAAATTGAAGATAATACGGCTGCTCAGGTTGAAATTTTAGTACACTTACCATCTGGGTTGTCTCCCGATAAAACCATTGATGCTTTATACGCGTTTACAAGTTGTGAAAGTTCGATTTCGCCACTGGGATGTGTTATAGAAGATAATAAGCCTCTATTTATTGGTGTTAGCGAAATGCTTCGCCGTAGTACCGATAATACGGTTCAGCTTTTAAAGCAGGATTTAGAAATTAAACTCGGTGAGTTTGAAGAACAATGGCACTTTGCATCTTTAGAACGTATTTTTATTGAAAATCGCGTGTACCGCGACATCGAAGAAGAAGAGACCTGGGAAGGTGTCATACAGGCTATTGATAAAGGACTTCAACCGCATATAAAACATTTAAAAAGAGCGGTTACCGAAGAAGATATTGTACGTTTAACAGAAATCAGGATTAAGCGTATTTCTAAATTCGATATCGATAAAGCGCAGCAAAAAATTGATGCATTAGAAGAACAAATTGCGCAAATAAAACATCATTTAGAACATTTAATTGATTACGCTATAGCATATTTTACCAGACTTAAAAAGGATTATGGTGAAGGGCGAGAGCGCAAAACAGAAATCAGGACGTTCGACGATGTGGACGCAACAAAAGTGGTTATTCGTAATACAAAACTTTATGTGAATCGTGAAGAAGGTTTTGTAGGCACCTCTTTAAAACGAGACGAATATGTATGTGATTGTAGCGATATAGACGATGTTATTGTCTTTACAAAAAATGGAAGCATGATGGTTACCAAAGTCGACACCAAAACTTTTGTGGGTAAAGATATTATTCATGTTGCTGTATTTAAGAAAAAAGATAAACGTACTATTTATAACCTTATTTATCGCGACGGTAAAGGTGGTCCATCTTACATAAAGCGATTTAATGTAACCAGTATAACCAGAGATCGCGAATACGATTTAACCAATGGAAACAAAGGGTCTACCTTATTGTATTTTTCAGCGAACCCAAACGGTGAGGCCGAAGTTGTAACTGTCTTTTTAAGACAGGCAGGAAGCATCAAGAAGTTAAAATGGGATATTGATTTTGCTGATATTTTAATTAAAGGAAGAAATTCAAAAGGAAATCTGGTTACCAAATACAGTGTTAAAAAAGTAGAGCTTAAGGAAAAGGGTGTTTCTACTTTAAAGCCAAGAAAAATATGGTTCGATGAAACCGTTCAGCGTTTAAATGTTGATGGTCGAGGTGAATTACTGGGGGAATTTCGTGGTGAAGATAAATTGTTAATCATTAACCAAAAAGGAATTGTAAAAACTGTAACACCAGAGGTGACATTACATTTTGACAACGATATGATAGTGCTGGAAAAATGGATACCTAAAAAGCCAATTTCTGCAATTTATTACAATGGAGAACGTGAGTTGTATTACGTAAAGCGTTTTTTAATTGAAAATGAAGGCAGAGAGGAACTGTTTATTCCGGAACACGAAAATTCACGTTTGGAAATAGTATCTACTGATTGGTTACCTATGGCAGAAGTTGAGTTTGTGAAAGAACGTGGTAAAGACCGAAAAGATAATTTAGAAGTTAATTTAGAAGAATTTATAGCGATTAAGGGGATTGCGGCAATTGGAAATCAGTTAACTAAAGATAAGGTGAAACAAATTAATTTGTTAGCCCCCTTACCTTTCGAAGCGCCTGAAGAAGTACATGCAGATGATCTAGAGGTTATTGATGAGGAGACTGTAGCTGGTAATGATGGAGATTCAAAAACATCAGATGATGACGGCCAACCAACATTATTCTAATTTGCTTTATCTTGTTTTTTCTGAATCCTAAAGTTTAAAAATTCAACAAACAGCGAAAAGGCTATAGCAAAATACAAATAGCCTTTAGGTATAGCTCCAACAGTATTGCCAAATAATCTGGTATGCGATAGGTGAGCTGCTTCGGTTATTAGCATAAAACCTATAAGGATTAAAAAGGCTAATCCAAGCAACTGCATACTGGGATGTGTGTTTATGAATTTTCGAATAGGGTTCGCAAAACCAATCATAATAGCAATCGAGATAACTACAGCTATTATCATCAACATTAGGTTATAGTTATGGTTTTCATGTAAGCCATTAGTCATGCCCACTGCTGTTAAAATAGAGTCAATAGAAAAGATAAAATCTATTATAAGAATTTGGACTAAAGCTTGCGATAAGCTTTTTAGTTTCTTCTTGTTTAAATTGTCTTCGTCATGTTTTGGCATTTCTACTTTTTCATGAATTTCAGAGGTGCTTTTAAAGATTAAAAACAAGCCTCCAGAAAATAAAATAATAGCCTGCCAGCTTACAGCTATGTGTATCCAAGATAAATCAATGGTGTAAAAAGGGTCTTTTAATCCAATTAAAAACGTTACAAAAAAGAGCAAAATAATACGCTGTACCATCGCTAACAGTAAACCTATAGTTGTCGCCTTAGATTGTTGATTTTCTGGTAATTTATTGGCGGCTATTGAAATAAAAACAATATTATCTATACCTAAAATGATTTCTAAAAATGTTAAGGTCAGTAGCGCCATAATAGCATCGCTGGTAAAGAGAAAATCTAACATAACTATAAATTTTAAGAGCTAAATTTAATCAATACAGATTAATTTCTGTAAAATTTACAATTGTGTTTGTAATGAAAATAAGGTTTTATAAATTGAAGGATTTTTAAGCAATATTAAAAACAGAAAAAGAAAACTCTTAACGAAATTTTTAGATTTTGCGAATAGATTAACTGTATCTTTACACCCGCGTTTCAATTATAAATTAAACTATGTTGTTAGACGGTATTTCATTTAAAAAAACAGGATATTTTTCAAGTCTCATAAACGACTACCTGGATGAAAACCCGCTTCTGCAATCCTTTTATAACAGACATCCTAATGTTGTTAATTTTGGTGAACAATTAAAAGAAAAGACAACTCATTTTAATGAAAATTCCAGAAAAATATTAGTCCAAACGCTTTTTGAGCAGTACAAAAACGTAGATGCTTCTGAGTTAACGCTGAATCATATCGAATTGTTATCTTCTGCAAGTACTTTTACAATAACCACAGGACACCAGTTAAATTTATTTACAGGACCATTATATTTTCTATACAAAATTGTTTCTGCTATAAATCTTTCGAAAGAATTAAAAAAACAGTATCCCGATTATAATTTTGTGCCAGTGTATTGGATGGCAACCGAGGATCATGATTTCGAAGAAATTAACTTTTTTAATTTTAAAGGAAAAAAAATACAATGGAATACGAAATCTGGTGGAGCTGTTGGTGAATTATCTACCAGTGGTTTAGATGAGGTTTTTAATTTATTTGCTTTAGAATTAGGGCCGGGTGTACATGCTGAGTATTTAAAGTCGCTGTTTAAATCGGCGTATTTAGATCATGATAATTTGGCTGAAGCAACGAGATATCTGGCTAACGAATTATTTAAGGACTACGGATTGGTTATAATTGATGCGAATAATAGAGCTTTAAAGCAACAATTTATTCCTTATGTAAAGGAAGAGTTATTTAAAAATACTTCTTTTCAGCAAGTTTTAGAGACCAGTGACAAATTAAGTGAAGTAAATACCGATTATCCTATTCAGGTAACACCTCGAGAAATTAACATATTTTATATTAAAGAAGGTCTTCGCGAACGCATAGTATTTGAGGACGGTGTGTTTAAGGTATTGAATACATCTATGTCATGGACGGAATCCGAAATTGAAAAGGAGCTAAATGAATGCCCAGAGCGTTTTAGTCCGAATGTAATAACGCGTCCGCTTTATCAGGAGGTTATTTTACCGAATTTAGCTTATATAGGCGGAGGAGGTGAGCTGGCTTATTGGTTTCAGTTAAAATCGTATTTTAATCAGGTCGATGTTCCGTTTCCAATTTTAATATTACGTAACTCGGTATTAATTGAAACGGAAAGCCAACACAAAAAGTTAGAAAAATTAAATATTTCAAATCATGATATATTTTTAAATCAATCGGCATTCATTAATAAAAAAGTTAGAGAAATATCAAACATTGATATTGATTTTTCATCACAAAAAGAAGCACTTCAAAAACAATTTGAAGATTTATATGCTTTAGCTAAACAAACCGATAAATCTTTTTTAGGTGCTGTAAAAGCACAGGAGGTGAAACAGTTAAAGGGTTTAGAAAAACTTGAAAAACGTTTACTTAAAGCGCAAAAGAAAACCTTGGCGGATCAGGTTAACAGAATGACTGAATTGCAAAACGAATTATTTCCAAATCAAAGTTTACAGGAACGAAACACCAATTTTTCTCAATTTTATTTAGAACACGGTAAGCAACTTATTCCTGAATTAATTAAACATCTTAATCCTTTAACAAAGGAATTTTCCCTATTAAAATTATAAAAAATAGACATGCATAAAATTGACATGGGACTCATTGAAATGACATTAGATATCATGAAATATGTCATTGGAAGAGTATCAGAAGTAGAACACCCAATTGGAAAACCAAAAAAATACGAAGAGTTAAAAGCGTTGGTAGGAGAAACCATCACAGAAAAGGGAGTTGGAGGCGAGTATGCGTTTAACCTTTGGAGAGAGCACTTATCTAAAGCCAATGTGCCTGTAGATCACCCAAGAAATTTAGCTTTCGTTCCAGCTTCACCAACCAGAGCAGCCATTATGTTCGATTTAATTACGGCGGCATCAAGTATTCACGGTGCGTACTGGATGGAAGGTGCAGGTGGTATTTTCTGTGAAAATGAAGCCATGAAATGGATTGTGTCATTAACCGGAATGCCTGAAGGAGCATTTGGAGTATTTACCAGCGGCGGAACATCGGCAAATCTTTCGGCTATTGTTACAGCTAGGGAAAACTGGCGTAGTTTAGATGCATCTCATAAAGGTGAAAAGGGGTTGATTATAACGTCAATTGGAGCGCACTCATCTGTTAAGGCTATGGCAAAAGTAGCCGATATTGACGTGCATTTAGTTGATACCGAAGATCGTTTAGAAGCTGATGCTTTAAGAGAAGCTATTGATAGTTTATCATCAGCTGAGCGCCATCGTTTATTTGCGGTGGTAGGTACTGGTGGAACCACAAATGCCGGAATTGTTGACGATTTAGATGGTATTGCTGATATCTGTGCTGAAGAAAATTTATGGTTTCATGTTGATGCGGCCTACGGTGGTGGTGCTTTGTTAGCAGATTCTGTAAAACATTTGTTTAAAGGCATTGAAAAAGCAGATAGTGTTACCATTGATCCACATAAATGGTTGTTTTCACCTTACGATTGTGGTGCTGTTATATATAAAGAACCCGAATTAGCAAAACAGGCACATTCGCAACAGGGGTCATATTTGGATATTTTTAAAGATGAAGGTGCTCACGGATTTAATCCAACCGATTATCAGATTCAATTAACGCGACGTGTAAGAGGGTTACCATTATGGTTTTCATTAGCTATGCACGGTACAGATAAGTATAAAGAAGCGGTTGAGCGTGGCGTAGAACTGGCACAAATTGCTGGTAAAATGATTGAAGAAAGTCCGTATTTAGAATTAGTAAGAGAGCCTAGTTTATCTTGTGTGTTGTATCGACGAAAAGGATGGGCACCTCAGGATTATACGAACTGGACCTACGAAAATCATAAAAAGGGATTCGCTTTGGTAACGCCAACAAAATGGAAAAATGGCGAGAGCTTTGAAACCGTATCTCGTTTTTGTTTTATCAATCCCGATACTACCGAACGTGATATCGAGATGATATTAGAAACCATGGCCTAGAAAATTTAAAAAAAAACAGACACCTAATTGTCAATATAAAATCTATTATTATTTTTGCGCATGCAACACGATAAGGTATTAATTTTAGACTTCGGATCGCAATACACACAGCTTATTGCACGTCGAGTACGAGAACTCAACATTTATTCCGAAATACATCCATTTAACAAAGTTCCATCAGATTTAGAATCTTACAAAGCGGTTATTCTTTCAGGTAGCCCAAACTCTGTAAGAGGCGAAAACGCATTACACCCGAACCTGGAAGGCATAAGAGGGGTAAAGCCTATGTTAGCCGTTTGCTATGGAGCGCAGTATTTAGCCCATTTTTCAGGAGGAAATGTAGCACCTTCGAACACCAGAGAATATGGCCGTGCGAATTTATCTTTCATTAAAAGTGATGAGGAATTTTTTGCAAATATAAATGAAGGAAGTCAGGTTTGGATGAGTCATAGTGATACTATTAAAGAATTACCTACTAATGGTGTTTTAATAGCAAGTACAAATGATGTCGCCAATGCCGCTTACAAAATAGAAGGAGAAATTACATATGCTATTCAATTTCATCCGGAGGTTTACCACTCTACAGATGGAAAGCAATTACTAGAAAACTTTTTAGTGAATATTGCCAATGTTAATCAAGACTGGACGCCTGATTCATTTGTTGAGGAAACGGTGGAAGCTATTCAAGAGAAAGTTGGAAATGATAAAGTTGTACTCGGGTTATCTGGGGGAGTAGATTCTACCGTGGCCGCAGTACTGCTAAATAAAGCTATTGGAGGTAACCTATACTGTATATTTGTAAATAATGGTTTATTACGTAAAAACGAATTTGAAAGCGTATTAAATCAGTACGAAGGTATGGGGCTTAATGTTAAAGGTGTAGATGCCTCTCAACGTTTTCTTGAAGCATTAAAAGGGCTTGAAGATCCTGAACTTAAGCGTAAAGCAATTGGAAAAACGTTTATTGAAGTTTTTGATGATGAAGCTCATAAATTAACCGATGTTAAATGGTTAGCACAAGGTACTATTTATCCAGACGTTATTGAAAGTGTTTCAGCAACAGGAGGACCTTCAGCAACCATAAAGAGTCATCACAATGTAGGAGGGTTGCCAGATTTCATGAAACTAAAAATAGTAGAGCCTTTACGTGCAATCTTTAAAGACGAAGTGCGACGTGTAGGTGCAACTTTAGGGATTGACCCTGAGTTATTAGGGCGTCATCCTTTCCCAGGTCCTGGGTTAGGTATTCGTATTCTGGGAGATATAACTGCCGAAAAGGTAAGGATTCTTCAGGAAGTGGACGCTATCTTTATTAACGGATTAAAATCTTGGGGACTTTACGATAAAGTATGGCAGGCTGGAGCCATGTTGCTTCCTGTAAACAGCGTTGGCGTAATGGGTGATGAGCGTACATATGAAAAATGTGTAGCTCTTAGAGCCGTAGAAAGTACCGATGGTATGACTGCCGACTGGGTTAATTTACCTTACGAATTTTTGCAAAAAACATCTAACGAGATAATAAATAAAGTAAAAGGCGTTAATAGAGTAGTATATGATATTAGCTCGAAACCGCCAGCAACAATTGAATGGGAATAAATCTCATTTGGTAAATTAGAAAATGGTTTGTATCTGGTTAAAAATTTAAATCGATGCAAACCATTTTTTTTTAATTGAGTTTGTATTTATTACGAACAATATTTTTAGTTTAGCAGTATCTTAAATGTATAAAGTTTACGTATATACGTTATAGATTTATATCATTTTGTTTTTCAATAAGTTTCTAGTTTGGCATATTATATGTAACGTTTGAAACTATAAGTGTGTCTATATATAGGTATTCTTATCCTTAACAATAAAAAAAATAGATTAAATGTTAAAACATCTTTCCGTTTTAGGTTTTGCAGTATTATTTGGTTTAAATACAATAAATGCGCAAAATTACAGTACTCATCATGTTAAAAAAGGAGAAACTGTTGAGGCGCTTGCCAAACAATATTATGTGACCCCATCTCAAATTTATGCCTTAAACCCTGATGCTAAAAAGGAATTAAAACCTAATACAGTTCTAATTATACCTATTTCAAAATCAACTAAACCAGAAATCGTTGAGACTAAGGAGTTAGTAGGATTTAAACCGCACCGGGTTAAAAAAAGAGAAACACTTTACAGTTTAACAAAAGAGTATGAAGTCACTGAAGAAGAGATAAAAAAGCACAATAAATTTTTGTACGCAAATCCGCTTCGTAAAGGTGATAAGTTGCAAATACCTGTTTATAAAATTACTAAAAAGGAAAAGGAAAACGATGCTGTAACGACCTATATTGTACAACCAAAGGAAGGAAAATGGCGTGTAGCTTATAAATTTGGAATCACTTTACAAGAGTTTGAAGAATTAAATCCGAATATAGGAGACTCTCTGCAAGTAGGGCAACAGGTTTATGTGCCTAACATTGAAAAGGTGGAACGAAAAACAATCGATGATCAATATAGTTATTATACCGTATTACCAGCCGAAGGGTTTTATCGCCTAAAAATTAAATTAGGGTTAGATCAGGAAGCTTTGGAAACTTTAAATCCAGGATTAAAGGAGTCCGGACTAAAAGTAGGTATGGTGTTAAAAGTGCCTTATTCGGCTGCATTAAGTGGAGAGCCTGAAAATGGATTATCCAGTACAGATTTAACCCGAAAGATTACAGATTTTAGTACTAAACACATCGCGGTCATGTTGCCATTTCGTTTAAATCGAGTAGATTACGATTCGGTTGCCGATACGAAGCGCAGTATTAAAAAGGATCCGTATTTAAATGCTTCCCTAGATTTTCATTCAGGTGTTTTAATGGCGATTGATTCTCTGAAAAAATTGGGAATATCACTTAAAGTGGATGTATATGATACTAAACATGAAATAAGTGAAGTATCTCGAATTATAAATAATAATGATTTTGATAATGTCGATGCAGTAATTGGTCCTTTAACGTCCAATACGTTCGAAAAGGCTGCAACCGAATTACGACGAACCAATACTCCAATTATTTCTCCGATTGGTACGAATTTAAGATTGTACGATAATGTGTTTCAATCAAGGCCTTCTGATAATTTATTGAAATCGAAGATAATTAATTATGTAAAAGCTGATTCTACAGCTAAAAATATCGTTGTGGTTTCCGATGCAAAACATACAGCTATTGCCAATGAGCTAAAACGTGAGTTTACTTATGCCAGATTAGTATATTCAAGAAAGGATAAAGATGGAAACGATGCCGGTTATGTAACCACAAGTGATATCCAGTCGGTTTTGAAACCTGGAAAAAATTATGTGTTTTTAGAAACTCAAAACGAAGGTTTAGCATCGAATGTAACCGTGTTATTAAATTCTATGCACCAGACAGAAGCTCCAAAAAATGGTATAAAACCAATTGAAATTGTTTTAGTTACCACTAACTTTAATTCAGCATTTGAAGGAGATGAAGTTTCAAATGAACAATTATCTAACTTACATTTTCATTATGCTACTGCTGCAAAAAGTTATAATGAAATAGATAAAAATACTTTTGTTAGATCTTATGAAACAAAATACGGAATAACACCTAATAAGCGTGCTGTAAAAGGGTTTGATTTAACTATGGACGTTGTACTAAGGCTGGTAAGCTCTGAAAATTTATACGCTTCAGTAAACCAGTCACCATTAACTGAATATGTTGAAAACAAATTTGCGTATAATAAAGAGCTAGTGGGAGGGTATTACAATAATGCCGTGTATGTAGTAAAATACGATGATTTAAATATAGTGGTTGTAGAATAGTTATTAGCCTATTTTTGTTAGCGATATGGATAATAAGTTTTTAATAGACCTGGCGCATACTAAAATGCCTTTCGGAAAATATAAAGACCGTTATTTAATAGATTTGCCCGAGTATTATGTTGTTTGGTATCACCAAAAAGGATTTCCAAAGGGAAAATTAGGGGATATGCTAACTCAGGTTTATGAATTAAAATTAAATGGATTGGAAGATTTAATTAGGAATATAAGAAAGCAATATCCTAAACCATAAGGTTGTTATGGCGTTCCCAATTAAATAAGAATTGCTTAAAACGTTCAATCTTGGACTTATAAGTTAATCCCCATATTACCGACCAAAGAGTGACTGCAATAAAAAATATTAATCCAATGTTAGAATCATAAAATAATAGCCCAATACTTATTAAAACGGTAACTATAAGATTTAAAATAAAAGCATATTTCAGCTCCATTCTTAATAAGCCCGTTAAATAATTCCAGGAACTAAGTTTATTGGTAATATTAACATCGTCAGGTTTAGAGAAATCCAGAGAGATGCATTGCGCGTCGGGCATATTAACGACTAATTCGTTGTTGTATCGCGTAAAGTTATACCCGAATTTTTTTAAAAACGCTTCTGTATTTTCCAGGTTCATTTTCTTCGTAATTTATATAAAGTTTTATTTGCAATTATAAAACTTAAATAAGGAACGTGAATATACTTGTTTTTGAGTCAATTGAGTTAATAACAATGTTAAGTAATTGTAATTTTTAGATTTTTGTAAGGCTAGCGCTATTTTTTTAAAAATCATTACTGTGTTTTAATTTTTTTTAATTGTTCTTATGAACACTTAATTTTAAAGCACTTATCGTTGTTAATAATAAGGTGTTAAATATCACAAAAACTATTCGGTAATAACTATTTAAATTTTGTAAATTTGCCTGCGTTTATAAGCGCATCATGACAAGTACAGCAAAATACATTTTCGTAACCGGAGGAGTTACATCATCATTAGGAAAAGGAATAATAGCGGCATCTTTAGCAAAGCTATTACAGGCCCAAGGCTATAGGGTAACAATTCAAAAATTAGATCCATACATTAACGTCGATCCAGGCACATTAAATCCTTACGAACACGGGGAGTGTTATGTAACGGAAGATGGGGCTGAAACCGATTTAGATTTAGGGCATTACGAACGTTTTTTAAACGTCCCTACAAGTCAGGCTAACAACGTAACTACCGGAAGAATTTACCAAAGTGTCATTCAAAAAGAACGTCGTGGGGAATTTTTAGGAAAAACTGTTCAGGTTGTTCCACATATTACAGACGAAATTAAAGAACGTATTCAAATTTTAGGTAATTCTGGAGATTATGATATTATTATTACCGAAATTGGAGGTACTGTTGGAGATATTGAGTCCTTACCCTACGTGGAAGCAGTTCGTCAATTACGTTGGGATTTAGGTGAAAATAATGGTATTGTTATTCATTTAACATTAGTGCCGTATTTAGCGGCAGCAGGCGAATTAAAAACAAAACCAACCCAGCACAGTGTAAAAACTTTAATGGAAAGTGGAGTTCAAGCTGATGTTTTGGTGTGTAGAACAGAACACGATTTACCTTCAGATATTCGTCGTAAACTAGCCTTATTTTGTAATGTTAGAGAAGAAGCAGTAATACAATCTATCGATGCTTCAACCATTTACGATGTTCCAAATTTAATGTTAAAAGAAGGTTTGGATAAAGTTGTTCTTAAAAAATTAGGACTTCAATCTGATACGCCAGACATTAATCGTTGGAACGAATTCTTAACGCGATTAAAAAATCCAAAAACCGAAATTACTATTGGTTTAATTGGTAAATATGTAGAATTACAAGATTCATATAAATCCATTTTAGAAGCATTTATTCATGCTGGTGCAGCAAACGAAGTAAAAGTAAATGTAGAATCTGTTCATTCAGAATATATCAATAAGGATAATGTAGACTTAAAACTTGGGCATTTAGATGGCATTCTGGTTGCCCCAGGATTTGGTGAACGTGGTATTGAAGGTAAAATTGATGCCGTACAGTATGTTCGTGAAAATAATGTACCATATTTTGGTATTTGTTTGGGTATGCAAATGGCTGTTATTGAATTTGCAAGAAACGTACTTGGTTTAAAAGATGCCGATTCTACAGAGATGAATGCCAATACTTCTAATCCAGTTATAGATTTAATGGAAGACCAGAAAACCATTACCGATAAAGGTGGTACTATGCGTTTAGGGGCATGGGACTGCGATTTAAAATTAGGAAGTACCGTAAGAGATATTTATAAATCAGAACATATTTCGGAGCGTCACCGTCATCGTTATGAATTCAATAGTAAGTATAAAGAAGCTATTGAAACAGCCGGAATGAAAGCGACAGGTTTAAATCCTGATACTGGATTAGTAGAAATTGTTGAAATTCCAGAACATCCATGGTTTGTTGGGGTTCAATATCACCCAGAGTATAAGAGCACGGTTGCAAACCCACATCCATTATTTGTGGCCTTTGTAAAAGCAGCCTTGAACCATAAAAAAAAGACATCAAGTGCCAGAATGGCACAAAAGTAATATTGGATAGCTTATTGCTATAGGTTTGTAGCAGAATGATGTGCTAACAATCTTAAATATTATCTAGATATAAATAGAATTCATGGAAGAAAAAAAATTAGATCTTAATTCGGTTATAGGTTTTATACTTATTTTCGGAATTTTAATGTTCATGCTTTGGCAAAATAAGCCAACAGATGAAGAACTTGAAGCTCAAGAAAAAGCAAAGCAAGAACAGGTAGCTAAGGAGCAAAAGGCAAATAAGAATGATGAAGCATCCTTTGTTAACGAGATAGAAGAGTTTTCAGCCAATTCGGCTTCAGATTCTTTAAAATTAATCGCTTTAAAAAATAAATTAGGAGCGTTTGCATATTCGGCAGTTAATGCATCAAATGATGAAACCATAGTAGAAAGTGATTTATTAGCATTAAAATTTAGTAATAAGGGAGGGTATCTTTCCGAAGTTCGTTTAAAAGAATTTGTTGATTATAACGGAAACCCTATTTATATCATAAAGGATAACAATGCATCTTTCAATATAAATTTTGGTACCAGTGATAGTAGAATTTTAAACACCAAAGATTTAATATTTACACCAACGGTAACTAAAAGCGGTAATGCGACTGTAATTTCTATGAAACTTAAAGTTTCTGAATCGAAGTTTTTAGAATACCGTTACGAGCTTAAGGATGGTGATTACATGATGAATTTCACGATTCGCTCGCAAGGATTAAACGATGTAATCAATGCGTCTCAAGACTTAAATTTAAATTGGAGTTTAAAAACGTATCGCCACGCTAAAAGTATTTCGTATGAAAACCGATATACAGAAGTTGTATATGAGTATGAAGATGGAAAAGATGACTATTTAGGGCAGCGTGAGTTAAGTGAAGATACTGCCGAAGATGTCACCTATGTAGCCTTTAAGCAGCATTTCTTTACTTCGGTGTTATTGTCCGATTCACCTATTAAAACAGCAACTTTAGAATCGCGTAATCTGGTTCAAAACGAAGATGTGGATACTGTTTTTACAAAAGCATTTAATGTTAAGTTTCCTTTACAGTTAAAGGGCGGAGAATTAAGCCAGTCTATGGATTGGTACTATGGACCTACAGATTATAAAATACTTAATAAATACGATAGAAATTTAGATGAAATCGTACCGCTAGGATGGGGTATTTTTGGCTGGATTAACCGCTATTTGTTTATCCCTTTCTTTGCATTTTTAAGTAGTATTTTACCATACGGTATTGCGATTATCGTAATGACAATTTCTATTAAATTGTTAATGTCGTTTGTACAGTACAAGCAATTCTTATCGCAGGCAAAAATGAAAATTTTAAAACCTGAATTAGATGCGATACGCGAAAAGTACAAAGACAATAAAATGAAAGCACAACAGGAAACCTTAGCTTTACAAACTAAGGCGGGAGCAAGTCCAATGGCTGGTTGTTTGCCTGCATTAATACAATTACCTGTATTTTATGCCTTATTCCAGTTTTTCCCGTCGGCTTTCGATTTAAGACAAAAAAGTTTCCTTTGGGCTGAAGATTTATCGTCTTATGATACTATTGCAGAATTACCATTTAAAATTCCTTTTTATGGCGATCACGTAAGTTTATTTCCTTTGTTAGCGTCTATAGCAATTTTCTTCTATATGCGTTTAACTACAGGACAGCAAGTGGCAACGCAACCACAACAAGAAGGTATGCCAGATATGGGGAAAATGATGAAGTACATGATGTATTTCTCACCTATAATGATGTTATTCTTCTTTAATAACTACGCTTCTGGTTTAAGTTTGTATTATTTCATATCTAACTTAATTAGTATTGGGATTATTTTAGTGATTAAGAATTACATTCTTGACGAAGATAAGATTCATGCGCAAATACAGGAAAAGAAGAAAAAACCGAAGAAAGAGAGTCGTTTTCAGCAAAAAATGAAGAAAATGATGGAAGAAGCTGAAAAGCAACAACAAATGCAGAAAAAACGCAAATAAAAAGTAATTCAAAAATTTAAAAGCTGTCATATATTATGGCAGCTTTTTTTTGTTTTAAATTTTATAGATAAAGCAATACTTTTATATTTTTTTAGTTATTTCACTAACCCTAATCTACTTCAATTAAAATTACAATTATGAGATTTTTACATTTTAGTTTACTCTTACTTTTTACTGCTTTCGTTTCAGCACAAAACATTAATCAGTTTGATTCTAACGGAAAACGTCACGGTATTTGGAAAAAGACATTCGATGATACCGACGTTTTACGCTACGAAGGTGAATTTAACCATGGTAAAGAAATAGGATTATTTAAATTTTACAAAAACATTAGACAAAGAGCGGTGCTAACGGCAACAAAACAGTTTAACCCACAAAATAATATTGCAGAAGTTACATTTTACGCTTCCACAGGAAAAATAATCAGTGAAGGTAAAATGGATGGTAAACGTTATATAGGAGAGTGGAAATACTATCAAAAAACAAATAATAATTTATTAATCCTTGAGCATTATAATAATCTGGGTGAGTTGGATGGCGAGCGTATCGTATATTATGAAAATGGTGTTATTGCTGAAAAGAATCATTATAAAGGCGGGAAGCTACATGGGGAAACCTTGTCATACTCCGAAGCTAATACGTTAATTTATAGAGCAAATTATGTCAATGATAAAATGGACGGACCTTATGTAGCTTATGATGGTAATGGAGCTTTAGAAATAGAAGGACAATTTAAAAATGGTCAGAAAACAGGACTGTGGAAATATTATGAAAACGGAAACTTAACAGAGCAAACACAGTTTTAAATATATATATTATAAAAATAAAACTCCTTAATTATTTAAATTAAGGAGTTTTTTGTTAATGCTAAGCATTAAAAATGCTAATTAATCAACCCGTATATATTAATTTAAAGGAGGTAAAATCACTCCATCTATAACATGTACTACACCGTTTGTTGCTTGTATATCAACTAGAGACGTAACGATATTACTAACTCTACCATTGGCATCTGTTAAAGTAAATGCAGAAGCATCGGCTGTAATATCTCCACCTAAAGTTGAAACTGTACCGCTTGTTAATTGTGACGATTGTACATTGGCGTTTACAATGTGGTGTAATAAAACCGAATCCACAGTATCGGTTGAAATGTCAGTTAAGGCATTTACTCCTAAATAAGATAAAACAGATACAAAAGCATCATTCGTCGGAGCGAAAACCGTAAATGGTCCCGCTTCTGAATCTGATACAGTTTCAATGTAAGGAACCGTTGGCATACCAGTATCGGCATAAGCTAAAACATCAACCAAAGTAGATAATGCTGCGTTTGAAGTTGCAAAAGTAGCAATAGTTGGTAAATCAATGACAGCGTCAATTACATGAACAATTCCGTTTGACGCTACTACATCTGGAATAGTTACTGAAGCCACACCATTAAACATAACACCAGAGGTTCCGTTGTAATACAAGCTAAGTTTTGTGCCGTTTGGCCCATCGGCTAAGGTGTTGGTGTAGCCCATGTTTCCTATAAGATCGGCAGACATAATGTTTGCATCAGGAATTACATGATTTAAAAGAATTTGTGTAAGTACACCTGTAGGCACGTCATCTAATGAATTAAATCCATAATTGGTGAGTAATTTTGCGAAAGCTCCGTTAGTTGGCGCTAAAACGGTTTTATTACCCGAGGCAGATAAGGCACCTACTAAATCGGCTTTTACCACTGCTTCTACTAAAATACTTAATTCAGGCGTAGCTTGAGCTATTTCAACAATGTTTAATGGTTGTTGTACTTTGTCGTCATCATCGTCGTTACAAGAAACAAGTGCTAACACTGTGAATAGTAACAAGAAACTTTTCAATAATTTTAAATTTTTCATTTTCGTTAGGATTTTTATGTTGTTTAACAAAAGTAATGAATAGTTAAACAAAAAATATTAATCTAGTTTAACATTTTATAAAAAATATTAAACAAAATTAAATTTAGCATAGAATTGCCTTAATCTAGTTTACTTATTTAAAGGATTATTATGTGTATCTTTGTGGCCTCATTTCCAAAAACAAATAGTTAAATTGAAATGTTAGGAAGTGTAGGTTTTATTACAAAGGTTATTTATACATATGAAACGAGTTATAATAGGACTTTCGGGAGGTGTTGATTCTAGCGTTGCTGCATATTTGTTAAAGGAACAAGGCTATGAGGTTATCGGGCTATTTATGAAAAACTGGCACGACGATTCTGTAACTATTTCAAATGAATGTCCATGGTTAGACGATAGTAACGATGCCATGTTAGTTGCCGAAAAATTAGGTATTCCATTTCAAACAGTAGATTTAAGTGAGCAGTACAAGGAACGTATCGTTGATTATATGTTTAAGGAATATGAAAAGGGGCGTACGCCTAATCCCGATGTACTTTGTAATAGAGAAATAAAATTCGATGTTTTCATGGACATTGCTATGAGTTTAGGTGCAGACTATGTTGCCACAGGACATTATTGCCGTAAAGGAAGCATAGAGAAAAACGGTGAAAATGTTTATCAACTTTTAGCAGGGGTAGACAATAATAAAGATCAATCTTATTTTTTATGTCAGTTATCTCAGGAGCAATTAGCGAAATCATTATTTCCTATAGGAGAGTTAACGAAACCACAAGTGCGTGAGATTGCCACGAAATTAGACTTAGTAACTGCCGAAAAGAAAGATTCACAAGGTTTGTGTTTTATAGGAAAAGTAAAGTTACCGGAGTTTCTTCAGCAACAATTAAAACCAAAGGAGGGGGTTATAGTTGAAGTATCAAAAGAACAAGATATTTTCAAAAATGAAGTTCCTGAATTTCAATCTGAAGAAGAAAAATTAGAATATCTGTCTCGTAAAATTGAGTACAGAGTAGATTTTGGAAAAATCGTAGGTAAGCATCAGGGAGCACATTACTTTACTAAAGGTCAAAGAAAAGGACTTGGCGTTGGAGGAACTGTAGAACCTTTATTCGTTATAGATACTGATGTTGCGGAAAATGTGATTTACACAGGGCAAGGAAAGGAACACCCTGGATTATTAAAAAAGGCGCTTTTTGTAAATGAGGAGGAAATACACTGGATACGACCAGATTTGGCTTTGAAAACAGATGAAACCATGGAGGTTATGGCTAGAATTCGGTACAGGCAGCCTCTTCAAAAAGCAACCTTACATAAAGTAAGCAGCGGCATGTATGTAGCGTTCAAAGAACTTCAGTCGGCCATTACAGAAGGTCAGTTTGTGGCGTGGTATTTAAATGAGGAATTGGTAGGTTCTGGGGTAATTTCGTAAATTGCAGTAACATAATACTGCTTCAATGAAAAATGTCCTACTGTGTTGCATTCTAATAGGTATTAGATTATCGCTATTTGCTCAACAAGATGCTTGGGTATATTTTAAGGATAAGGGTAATACATATAACATTAATACGCCCACAAATTTTTTATCCCAAAAGGCCATCGATAGAAAAGCGCAACATGGTGTTGCTATTGATGAACGCGATATTCCAGTAAATGAAAGTTACATATCAACTTTAAAAGGCGCTGTAGGGATAACCGTCATGGCAAAATCGAAATGGTTCAATGCGGTACATGTGAGAGGAAGTCAAACTGATATCACAAATTTAGTTGATGCTGTAAATTATCCTTTTGTAGATTATGTCGATTTTGCCGATAAAAACCTCAATTCTTCAAAGGTAACAGTTCAAAAAACAAAGAAAAAGGAAGCATATTTAGCAACAACGTTTAATTACGGTTCGGCTGCAAACCAGGCAACTATGATTCATGCGAATGAACTGCACCTTGCCAATTTTACAGGAACAGGAATGACTGTAGCAGTTATGGATGCGGGGTTTCCTGGTGTTAATACTATTGGTGGTTTTCAACGTTTAAGAGATGCCAGCGGCATCATTGATACTTACGATTTTGTGGATCGAGAAATAGACGTTTATAACAATACAACTGACAAACACGGGACTTGGGTACTTAGTACCATGGCGGGTTATATTGAAAATCAATTTGTAGGCACCGCTCCCGACGCATCGTATTACTTATTTATTACAGAAGACGGTTCAGGTGAAAACCCGGTAGAAGAGAGTTATTGGGTGGAAGCTGCAGAACGGGCGGATAGTCTTGGAGTGGATGTCATAAACACATCATTAGGTTATGGTGCGTTTTATACTAATTTAAATTACAGATACTCGGCAGCAGAATACGACGGTCAAACCACTTATATTACAAAAGGAGCTAACATAGCCTTTGAAAAAGGATTATTATTAATAAATTCTGTAGGGAACGAAGGGGAGAATGGTGTAAATGCACCTGCCGATTCGCCATATGTATTATCAATCGGTGCGGTAGATGCCTCAGGAACTTATGCAAGTTTCAGCTCTGTGGGTAGCCCTGTTCAACCTTCTCGGAAGCCAGATGTTGTGGCACAGGGGCAGGCTAGCTATGTTATTGATGTTAGTAATGCTATTGGAACCATAAATGGAACCTCCTTTAGTTCTCCTATTCTTGCAGGAGGAATAACTTGTTTATGGCAAGCTTTACCCAATAAAACGAATGCTGAAATTATGAAATTGGTAAGGGAATCGGCCTCACAATATAACACACCCGATTATGAATTGGGGTATGGAATCCCAGATTTATATGCGTCATTAAACCAAGGTCTGTCTGTACAGAGCAACAGGTTAGATTTGATAAAAGTATTTCCAAATCCAACCAGAAATACATTGTATTTACAATTACCAAATGCTCAAATCTCTTATTTAGCAAGTATTTATGATGTCCTGGGCAAACAAGTAAATAATACAAAAATTTCTTCACATCAAAATAAAATTGAATTGGCTAGTTTAGCTAAAGGATTATATGTTTTAAGGTTAAAATCTCCCGAGAATACGGTGTCAATCAAATTAATCAAACAATAATGTCTAATAAAATTACCGAGTTATTTCAAATTAAATATCCCATAATTCAAGCAGGAATGGTCTGGAATAGTGGTTGGAGATTGGCTTCTGCTTCTAGTAATGCTGGAATATTAGGATTAATAGGAGCTGGGTCTATGTACCCCGATGTGTTACGTGAGCATATCCAAAATTGTAAACAAGCAACCCAGCAACCATTTGGTGTTAACGTACCAATGCTATACCCTAATATTCAGGAAATCATGGGTATTATCGTTGACGAAGGTGTTAAAATTGTCTTTACCTCGGCAGGAAACCCTAAAACATGGACAGCTTGGCTGCAGGAGCGAGGTATTTTAGTAGTGCACGTTGTCAGCAGTGTTAAATTTGCTTTGAAAGCCCAGGAAGCAGGTGTAAACGCTATTGTAGCTGAAGGTTTTGAAGCAGGTGGGCATAATGGAAGAGATGAGACAACAACGTTTACTTTAATCCCTATGGTTAAGGAAAAAATAAAGATTCCTTTAATTGCAGCTGGAGGTGTTGCCACAGGAAAATCAATGCTAGCAGCTATGATTTTAGGAGCCGATGGTGTTCAGGTTGGGAGTAGATTCGTTGCTAGTGAAGAAAGTTCCGCCCACGAGGCGTTTAAACAAGTTGTAGTTGATGCCAAAGAAGGAGACACCCAACTAACTTTAAAGGAATTAGCCCCTGTACGATTAATTAAAAATAAGTTTTATAACGACATTCAGGAATTGTACCAATCATCACCAACTGTCGAAGAGCTAAAAGCTTTATTAGGTCGTAGCAGAGCTAAAAAAGGCATGTTTGAAGGAGACTTGGACGAAGGCGAGCTCGAGATCGGGCAGATTGCTGGTTTAATTCACGATATAAAACCTGTAGCGACCATTGTTAAAGATATGGTTTCAGAATTTGAAGTAGCTAAACAAAATGTTATTTACATATAATTAAGGTTTTATTGATCATTTTTATATTAAAATTTGTCATTGTGTAAATCCAAAAAAAGGGAAACTGAGAGGTTTCCCTTTAAACATTGAAACGTAGAGTGTTTAATCTTTTTAATCCCTTAAAAAATAAAAACTATATGTTTCAATATGCTATGATCTTTTTGTGAGATTTTTCGTTTCGGGGATTGTCTAAATTACAAAATATCAACGGGTTATAATAAAATTTTAATTGTAAGTTATTAACAATCAATACTTTTAATAATATCAAAAAACAAATATTAAATTTTAGCCTATGCTAATTCTATGGATTACTTTTGCACAGCAAAAGGGTACTATTAAATGGTAAGTTTACGCCATAATATGTAAACTAATTACTGTATGAAACTTTTTAGAAATGAATATTTTAGTGCTTAGGATGAAAATTAAGATTAATCGTTAATTGATTTAAGTGAAAATAACAGATTATACAAAAGAATTTAAATACAATTGGAATCTTGCTGCGCCAGTAATGATGGGTATGTTAGGGCATACCTTTGTAAGTTTTATAGATAATATAATGGTAGGACAACTAGGTACAGCGGAGTTGGCAGCTGTATCTCTAGGCAATAGTTTTATGTTTATTGCTATGTCACTAGGAATAGGTTTTTCTACGGCTCTTACGCCAATAATAGCAGAAGCCGATGCAGCTAAAAACTTCAATTATGGAAAATCTTCTTTTAAGCATGGTTTATTTTTATGTGCTGTTTTGGGGATTTTACTGTTTTTACTTTTGCTGTTAGCAAAACCATTAATGTATTCTATGAAACAGCCCATAGAAGTCGTTCAGCTTGCCATCCCTTATCTGGATTTAGTTGCATTTTCGTTAATCCCTTTAATTATATTTCAGGGGTTTAAGCAGTTTAGTGATGGGTTGTCAATGACAAGATATCCCATGTATGCTACTATTTTAGCAAATATTTTGAATGTGATTCTTAATTACCTACTTATTTTCGGGAAATTAGGATGTCCTGAGCTTGGTATTGTAGGTGCTGCATATGGAACACTTATTTCGCGATTTGTTATGGTTGCGCATATTTATATGCTGTTAAAACGAAATAAGAAATCGGTAGACTATGTTTCCCAAATTAAAATTTTCGTTTTAGAAAAATTAATGCTAAAAAAGCTATTGCATTTAGGAGCACCAAGTGCGATGCAAATGTTTTTTGAAGTAGCAATTTTCACTGCAGCTATCTGGCTAAGTGGTTTATTGGGTAAAAACCCTCAGGCAGCTAATCAAGTGGCATTAAATTTATCATCTATGACTTTTATGGTGGCAACCGGTTTAAGCGTTGCAGCAATGATACGCGTAGGAAACCAGAAAGGTTTAAAGCATTATATTAATCTGCGCCGAATTGCATTTTCTATATTTTTATTAGGCTGTATACTAGCTTTAGGCTTTGCATTAATGTTTTTAGTGTTACATAATCAACTGCCTAAACTTTATGTCGATTTTGATGATATGAAAAACCTAAGCGATAACACCGAAGTGGTTACAATAGCATCAAAATTATTGTTAGCCGCTGCCATTTTTCAAATTAGTGATAGTATTCAAGTTATTGTTTTAGGAGCTTTAAGAGGCTTGCAAGACGTTAAAATTCCAACCCTAATTACGTTTATATCCTATTGGCTCATAGGTTTTCCTGTAAGTTGGTTTTTGGGTAAAGAAGATGCTTATGGTAGTTTTGGTATTTGGCTTGGTTTACTTGCAGGCTTAACAACTGCTGCAATATTATTGTATATTCGATTCAATTATTTAACGAAAAAGTTAATTTTGTCTCATAATTAAAAACACATGATGTCACTACCAAAATTTATACTTGGCGATAATACCGAATACCCGAATGCCATTTTTGTAATTCATACCGAATTTCCGAGATTTATCATAAATTTAGAGAATGATGAAGTGGAGTGGTTTGAAGAATTTGATGCGGAGGATCAAAAGGAATTAGAAGCAGAAACAGAAAATGCTATTAAGTTAGCCACTGAGTTTTACGATAATGAAATCGCTAAATACGAAGATTAACCATAATCTTACATTAAAAATGTAGCCGAAGTATTCTGTTTTATAAATACCTTACTTTGGTTGCGTACAAATAATTAAGAATGATTGACAAATTATTAGAATTAGACACTGCACTTTTTTTATACTTAAATAATTTAGGATCGCCAACATGGGATGGGCTATGGTTAGCCATAACAGCCAAATTAACTTTTGTGCCTTTATATGCAATTTTGTTGTATTTACTTTACAGAAAATTTGGAGTAAAGGCTTTGCTATTATTTGTTGTTGTTATTGCACTCATGATTACTTTTACCGATCAGGTAACCAATATATTTAAGCGTACTTTTGAGCGTCCTAGACCATGTCGTGCGTCAGATATTATGGAACAGGTACGATTTATAGCGGTGCGATGTGGTAAATATGGATTCTTTTCTGGGCATTCATCAAACTCTATGGCTGCAGCTGTATTTGCTGGATTAATGCTAAAATCGTATTATAAGAATTTAATTTTCATTCTGTTATTTTGGAGCGCTATTGTTGCATACAGTAGAATATATGTGGGGGTACATTATCCTTTAGATATAATTTGTGGTATGGCGTTTGGCGCTTTGTCAGGATTTATGTTTTATAAATTGGCCGTATTTGCACTAAATAAATATAATGTTTCAAAACACTAGAATTTAAGGTGTGCTTTTAAAATATGTTCAGCAGCATTAAAAGGCGTAGTTTTATTTTCTTCAATAAGGTTTAATTGAATTTCTAAGTCATGTTTTACACGCTCATTTTTTAAAAATGAATCTGTGATCTCATTTTTAATTGTTTGTAAAAGCCAGTATTTATTTTGGTCTTTCCTATGTCTTTCAAAGTAATTATTCTTGGAGGTAAGTGATATATAATCTTTAATATACTTCCAAACAATGGTAACACCTTGATTTTCTATAGCACTGCAGGTACTAACTATAGGTGTCCAACCAGATGCTTTTTCTTTGTACAGGTGAATTATTTTTTTTAGGTCACTTTCCGCAGCCTTGGCTTTCGGAATATTGTCACCATCTGCCTTATTGATAATTATAGCATCAGCCATTTCAATGATGCCACGTTTAATACCTTGAAGTTCGTCGCCGCTTCCAGTTATTTGAAGTAACAAAAAGAAATCAACCATGCTATGAACCGTTGTTTCACTTTGTCCTACGCCTACAGTTTCAATTAAAATTACATCAAAACCAGCAGCTTCACATAAAATTATGCTTTCTCTGGTTTTTCGTGCAACACCACCCAAATTTTCATTGGTTGCTGAGGGGCGAATAAAAGCGTTTTTATTTTTAGCTAAGTTTTCCATTCTAGTTTTATCCCCCAAAATACTGCCTTTTGAAATATGGCTACTAGGGTCTATAGCTAGAACAGCTACTCGTTTTCCTATTGAGGTTAAATAAGTCCCGAAGACTTCAATAAAAGTGCTTTTTCCAGCTCCGGGAACACCTGTAATACCAATTCTTATAGATTTATTGGCAAATGGCAAACATGCGTTTAGTAAAGCATTGGCATGCTCGCCATGTTTTTTGTTGGTACTTTCTAAAAGGGTTATACTTCGACTTAAAGCGGTAATATCTCCATTTAAAATGTCCGATTTTAAAGTTTCAACATCTGGTACTGGCTTTCTATTTTGTTTAGACAGATTCACGGCATTAGCGCTGGTTGTTTCCGAAGAAGAAACCCCTAAACGTTCTTGTGTGACCTTTGTTTTACGTTTAACCAAAATTTAAAAATTAAGGTATAAGTTACGAAAAGCTGATAAATTTTATGCGGTTTATTCTTCTAAAGGAACTTCAATTTTTACATCGTCCCAAGCCATTGTTAAAAATAAGTTGTCCGTAGAATTGTCAAAGGCGATGGTAAATTGTTCAACAACCGAATCTAGATTTTTAACAGGAACTTCAATATTGATAACATCATAATTAGGATCCCACATGGGTTTCATTTCAGAATTCACACCCCAAGAATATTGTTTAGAGTTAAAAATTACCGTCCAAACAGAATCTTTAGGAACAGTCCAAAGTGTATATTTACCTGCAGGCAAGGAAAAAGAGCCTTCATCATGTTTAACACGTAACTCTTTATTAGTTTCAAAAGTTGTGGCTTCATTCGCTCCTGTTCGCCAAACCTGATTGTAAGGCACCAGGGCACCAAAAATATCACGCCCTTTTTTATATGGACGGTTGTAAAACACTTCTAATTCTAAATCATTAAGTTTAAATTCTACTGTATCTTTAGGACTCAGTCGTTTAGCAAATATATTTTCGACGAAAATGCAATAAAGTAGTAAACCTAGGGCAATTATTGATAAAAGAATTAAGACGCGCTTTAAAAAGATATTCATGAATTATATTTTATTACGATACCAAAGATAATTTAAAAAGTAATAATTAATAAAATGCAAACGTACATTTCTTACTTTTTGTTTCATTCATCGAAAAATATTCTTCAATTTTTGCAACACTTTAACTTTTATGTCGTCTTTATAAATGAACTAACTTAAACCTAAAGTCAAAAAAAGCATGTTTCAAGCTGATATCATTGAACAATGCAAACAAAATAATCGAAAGGCACAACTGCAGTTGTACAACCAGTACTGCGATGGTATGTATATTGTTGCCAAACGGTTTTTAAAGGATGCTGAAGACGCTGAGGATGCTGTTCAGGAGGCTTTTATAAAGGCCTTTTCTAAGTTGCATCAGTATAAAGCAGAAGTGACTTTTGGTGCTTGGTTAAAACGTATTGTCGTTAACAAATGTATTGACCTGTTAAAATCTAAAAAACAACAACTTGTTGATTTGGAGGAGGTACATCTAAAAGTGGTCGATACACCACAAGACGACAAATGGTTGGTAGACGATGCGATTACCATTGGCGATGTAAAACAAGCCATAAGTAATTTGCCCGATAAATATCAGTATGTGGTTATGCTTTATTTGATAGAAGGTTACGACCATCAGGAAATTTCAGAAATATTAAATATATCTGAAGTAGCCTCCCGAACACAATTATCAAGAGGAAAAGTGAAATTGCAAGAACAGTTAATACTAAAACAAAATGGCACAAGATCTTAGAGATTTATTTAATAACGAGGAGATTGTTAATGAAACGATGCCAAAAAATCATGAGGCTCGGTTTTTAAAAAAACTTAATGCAGCTCTGCCTAATAATAAACCTAAAAATAACTGGTTTAGCATGGCAGCTAGTGTTATTGTGTTGTTGGGGTTTAGTTTTTTCGCATATAAGTTTTATAATGATAAAGGAACGCCTGTTGAAAGTACGCCACCAATTGTTTCCAATGTTACGCCTAATTCTGTTAAAACTTTAGGAGATGTTTCTCCAGGTTTAAAAAAGGTAGAAGAATATTATTTGGCAAGTATTAACATGGAGTTGGCAAAAATTAAATTTACACCTGAAACCAAAGAATTATTTGATGGTTATGTGAAACAACTAGAGGAACTCGATAATGAATACAATCGACTGTCGGAAGAATTAACTACAAATGGTATTAGTGAATTAACTGTTAATGCACTTATTGATAATCTAAAATTTCGTTTAAATTTACTATATCGTTTAAGAGCACAATTACAAGAATTAAATCCTTCAAAAACATTTGAAGACCAAAATCAATCCATCTAAAAATCAAAAAATGAACAAATCAATTATAAATAAATTACAGATATTTCTCTGTTTTTTCATTGTGGGACACATGTTTTCACAAGAAAAATTAAGTAAACTATCCCAATCTATTAATGTCGATAAAGCGGTTAAAGTAAATTTAAATACCAGTTACACTAATATTATTATCGATACATGGAATAAAGATATTGTTGAGATAGAAGCTTATATTGAAAGTGAAAGATTAAGTCAGGCCGAATTAAAAGAGGCCTTGAAAGATTGGAATGTCGATGTTGACGCCACTACTAATGAGGTAACGATTTCAACAAAAGGTCATGCGCCACATGTGTGGGCATATAAATTAAGCACCAATGACGATGAAGCCTTGCACGCCGTGCTAGAAGAGCTAAAATTTGAATTAGCAGAAATTCCAAATTTTGTTGTTATCCCAGATATACCAGAAATTCCTGCGATTCCAAAGTTACCCGAATTACCGCCACTTCCCGAAGGTATAGGCAAAGTCCATTTTGATTACGAAGCTTATAAAAAAGACGGTGAAAATTATTTAAAAGAATATACTAAGCAATTCGAAAAGACTTTTGGTAAAGATTACGAAAAGAAAATGGAAGAATGGGGGGAAAAGTTTGAAAAAGAATGGGGAGAAAAATATGCTGAACAAATGGAAGCCTGGGGCGATCAGTTAGCCTTAAAAATCGAGCATGAGGTAAGTAAAAGTGATCTTAGTGAGGAACGCCAAGCTATTATTGAAGAGCGTTTACAACATCGTATAGAAGAGCGAAATCGTAGACTTGAAAAGCAAATGAAAGAACGGGAAAAGCATATGCAGGAACGTGAGAAACACATGCAAGAGCGCCAAAAAGAAATGGAGAAACGAGAGCATTTAGCCGAGGAAAGACGGGTTGTAATAGAAAAAATGATTAGTGATAAAAAGGTCTCTGATGTTAAAAAGACGATTATAATTAAGTTGCCTAAAAAAGCCAAGCTAAAAGTGAATGTAAGACATGGTGAAATTGAATTTGCGTCTACCATAAACGATTTAAATGCAAATTTAGAGTACACCAAGTTTAAGGCAAATAGCATTAATGGAAATCATATTTCCATTAATGCTTCTTATTCGCCAGTTACGGTTTCTAATTGGGAATTAGGCGATTTAAATTTAAATTATGTAAAAAAGGCTACCATTGGTACAGTAAATCACCTAGTTGTAAATTCAAATTCCTCGAATGTTATTATTGAAAACTTAGAAGGAAATGCCATCATAAATGGCTCAATTGGTGATTTGAAAATATTAAATATAGGAAATGAGTTTTCAAATTTAAATGTTGTTTTACAAAACAGCGATGCCACTATTGTTTTGCCTAAAGTGGCATATAAACTACAATACACAGGTAATCATTCCCGTTTTAGTCACCCTGAAAAAGAAGATAAAAATAATGTTTCTACATTTTCAACTGGAAGTTTAAGTAGCGGTAAAAATATTATAGTAAATGCTAAATATAGCACTATAGATATGAAGTAGCCACCTAATTAAGACGCCATAATTTCTTCACAAACTTTTATTATGTCCTTCACTGGTGTTTGGTAGTCGAACCAATTAGCATTTTCAGTCTTTTTAAACCAAGTAAGCTGTCGTTTTGCAAATCTTCTGCTATTTTTTTTAATTTCCGAAACAGCAAACTCCAGTTCCCATTCGCCGTTTAAATATTTAAAAATCTCTTTATATCCTACCGTATTAAGTGCATTTAGGTCTTTAAAGGGAAGCAATTGTTTAACCTCATCTAGCAAACCTGTATCCATCATAATATCAACCCTTTTATTAATGCGATTATAAATGATTTCTCTATCGGCTGTTAAGCCTATAGTAATTGTTTTAAATGGTCGTATGTTTTTTGCTTTATTTAAAAATGAAGAGTAGGGCTTACCTGTTCCTTTACATATTTCAAGAGCACGAATAACACGGTGAGGATTGTCTATTGCTATCGCTTTAAATGCCTCAGGGTCTAAATTTTGAAGTTCCTGCTGCAGATGAGCGAGACCTTTGGTTTCTAAGTCTTTGTTTAAAGTTGTTCTAATTTCTGGATCGACATCAGGAAAGTCATCTAAACCTTTCGTAACAGCGTCTACATAGAGTCCTGAGCCACCTACCATAACCACTATGTTATGTGAGTTGTAAAGTTTATTCAAACGGGTTAAAGCATCTTTTTCAAAAGTTCCTACACTATAATTATCTTCAACTGATTTATGATGAATAAAATGATGCTTCGCTGCGCTTAATTCTTTTTTGGATGGAGCTGCCGTGCCAATTTGCATTTCTTTAAAAAATTGTCTAGAGTCGGCAGAAATAATTTCTGTATTAAAATGATTTGCCAATTTAATACTCAAAGCGGTTTTTCCAATGGCCGTTGGCCCTATGATAGAAATTAGAAATTTATTCATTGTTTAATTTATGCCCGCAATGATAACAAAAATCGGCGTCATCTCTATGTTTTTCAGTCGAACAGTTTACACAAACCTGAGTGTTTAAGTGAACTGAAGGTTTTATAGTTTCTCCTTCTTTTTTATCTTTTTTGTTCTGGTTAGTATATTCCGCCGAAACTATTCCTGTTGGTACGGCAATAATGCCATAACCTAAAACCATTACTAAAGACGCTATAAATTGACCTAAAGGTGTCTGAGGAGCAATATCTCCAAAGCCAACGGTAGTAAGAGTTACAATACACCAGTACACACTTTTAGGTATGTTTGTAAAACCGTTTTCTTCACCTTCTACTAAATACATAATGGTTCCCAAAATAATCGCCACAATAAGCACAGCAAATAAAAACACCGATATTTTGGCTTTACTGGCCTTTAATGCGTTAACAAGATTATTGGAGGCTCCTAAATAGCGTGCAAGTTTTAAAATTCGGAACATGCGTAACAATCGTAATGCTCTTAACGCCGCTAGTGCATGAACCCCACCAACGATTAAAGAAATATACTTTGGGATAGTCGATAAAAAATCGATAATACCATAAAAACTAAAAATGTATTTGAAAGGTTTTTTTACTGTTACTATTCGTGCTATATATTCAATACTGAACATTATTGTAATAATCCATTCTGAAATATTTAAAATATTATGGTACTTCTCGTCGAATGATTTTATGCTTTCCAGCATGACAAGTACAATACTGGCAAGTATAACAATAAGTAAAACCACATCGAACATTTTTCCTGCCGGGGTATCGGCCTCGTAAATAATTTCATGAAGTTTTGATCGCCAGTTTTTGTCTTGTGGTTTTTCCATATTCTCAAAAATAAGAAAAGATTAGCTATTGGGCTTTAATACAAAAATTGAGTTTTGTTGAATATCGACCAATTTCTTAAAAATTTCCTTTAAGTAAGGATAATATTCCGATGGGTAAATAGGTGAATTTAAACTGAATTTTAATAATAATTGTATCGAATTATCAGCATATACAGATGAAAATTTAAGCAGTCCTTCTCCATTTGGTAATGCAATATTTATATCCTCTGGTTTTTCTAATAAACTGTAATTTTCTCCTAAATTTATTTTAAACTGGTATATGTAGTTTTGTTTAAAACCAAAATCAATAGGGTAGCTTCGTTCTTGTAATTTAAAAGGGTTTTCTTTCGTGAATTTATCTAAAAAAGGATTTAGATAAATAACCCCATTGATTTTATCAGTATGGTAATTAACATCGTAAGATTCCTGAAAAAATGTGGAATTTTTAGCTTTTGTTAATGCTTTATAATTAGTTAATTCAACTTGAGGAAGTGTACTTTCTAAAGTCTCAATATAATTACTTTCATTCGAAAAATAGTGTTCTTTTAAAGGGAGACCAAAATATCCTGTGGCCCTTTTTTTTATAGTTCCAGTTATTTGGTTATTCTCATTAATAATTAAATGTGTGTCAATCATAGAAAACGACTTACTCATAGGCTCTATGTTTATCCATGAACTTCCGTTTTCAAAATCTAAAAGCCGGCCTTTGTTATTTAAGCATCGATATGGAATTTGCCCAAACGCAAGGTATTTTCCTGTAGCATCTAAAAAATAGGACTTCCCATTTATATTGGTTTGGATCATTAAATAATTAAACTCAGATATAACCGGAAAAATCTCAGTGATAAAGCCATTGTTTCTGGTCGATAAAATTACGGGTTTAACATCGATATTTGATGCTTTCATTAAATTGTGCAGTAATATATTTATAGAACTAACATTACCCGTTTTTTCCTCTATTAAGTCTTTAACCGATAAATCGTCGTTGTAAATACTGTATTTGCCGTTCCAAGTGTAATTATTTTGAACGAAAGCATAAATGCCTTTTGCTTTTTTTAATTGTTGTGTTTCATTTATTATAGAATCGGGTAGAAATTCATGAACGTCTAAAGATTTTGTTAATTGCCTCCCAATACTTTTTTCCTTTTTCAATTCAGTATCAACGGTTTCCCATGTTTTAGCGTAATTATTTTTCATTCCGTTAAAATCCTGAAAGGTTTTTAATTCATATTCTATACGCGCCAAATAGTTGCTTTTGGTGGTCATGTATTCTTCCTCTGTAAATGCCGGGATATCTTTCATAACGTACTTAGCGATTAAGCAGTCGGCTGCACCTCCATTGTATGTTGTAAGACAATTGTCAATTTTTTTAGATTCATTAACACTCAATTTCTTGCCACCAATTAGTTTAATATGATAATGCCAGTTCGCAGGGATACTTGTATTGTATTCACTATAAAGTTTAGGAATGTCACTCTGAAAATCCCAGGGTTGATAGTTAAACATAAAAGGAAGTGATAGCTCATATGAATAAGTAATTACAGAACCTTCTTTAATGTTAGGCAAAGCGAATTTCACGAGCTTGTAGTGTTCGTTATAATCCTCTTCATGAATATCTTTTCTGCTTAATTTGGATACGACCATCTTACCATTTTCGAGATTATATGTTTTGGCTTCTATTTTATTAACAGATTCACTGTTTTTATCATTATGGTATAAAGGGATTTCAATGGTTGCCTGGTTAAAAGCTTCACGATTTAAAATTTTAAGTTTGCATATTACTTCACTTTTTAGTTTAAAATCTTCAGGATCTACGTAACTGTTTCCTTTTTCATATATCACAAAGGCATTGGCTACTGAGTCTTTGGAGAATGTGTTCGATGTTATCTCTTCAGGTTTTACATCAAAGGTGTAAGAATGGTATTTTTCTTGAGAGTAAACTGTTAGGTTTAAAAGAAAAATAAAGGCCGTAAAAAATCTTGTCATTAGTTTATAAAAGGAAATGTTCGTTCGAAGTAAAAGTAAGAAATCATAACTGTTTTTTTTAACAATGTTCGAATTTTCCACAAGGTCTATTACTTTATGATGAAATTCTTTAATTGATGAATAGTCCTGTGGCTAATAACTACTTTTGTTAAAGTTGATTTAAAAAAAAATGGTTACCGTATTATAATAGTCTTGTCTAACAAAGTGAGAGTTTTTTATTTGCTGAAGGGGTAATTAAGCAATTATTTTTTCAGGAGTACTTTTAATTATACACGAACCGCTTAAATTAATTGTATTAAAACAAAATTGTTTTTGTCTTTTTGTTTTTGCGAAGGTAACTTTGGATAATATGTTGTGTATCTCTATTATTTTGCATTGGTGTAATAATAGATTGTAGAATTTCGATATTATTAATTTGATAATTTAAATTGAAAAAACCTATACCTTTAAAAATGCCATTTTCAATTAAAATAGCACTACGTTCATCGATATCTCGCCCGCGATCGATGATGACCATATTTTGGTTTGAAAAACTGTTTTTGGTAATCAGGGCAGAAACTCTTTGGTTATAGTCTTCGGGTGATTCTTCCCCTATACAAGCACCATGACAGAGTTTTATATCGTAATTAAAGCAGCTGGTTTTGGTTTGGTACAATCCCGTTAACTTTTGGCAAAGATTGTATTCTTCAATAGCACGCGAGATAAAACTTTTACCACTATCGCGATTACTAAAGGTGGTAATAGGTTTTTTACGACCATCGGCTATATCAATTTTTAAATTTAGATAACCATTCTTGTCTTTAAAACTGTACAGAGCGTGTGTGAAACGCGTGCGACGAAGCGCTCTGTTAAATTTAGGTTTGATGGTTTTAATGGCTTCGCTTTCTTTTAATAAAGCTACAAGCTCACTTCCTGTTGTTTCGTAAGTAACAGAATCGACAAGATTTTGTATTTGTTTGGATTTTCTGTTTGTATTTGTAAAATGCTGATTAATACGTTTTTTTATATTGTTACTCTTCCCTATGTAAATAATTTCTCCATCCGCTTTATGGATATAGTATACACCGGTTTTGGATGGTAAATCGGCTAATATATCTATGTGGCGAGGTTCTAGCTGGTGTTTTGGGTTGAGTTTAATAGATTCCTGAATAATACGTTTGGAGCTGTCTTTATCTAACAGGAGTTTAAATAATTTTAAGGTAGCCAAAGCGTCTCCAGAGGCTCTATGCCGATCACTTACAGGAATTCCTAAAGAACGCACCAATTTCCCTAAACTGTATGAGGGCTGATCAGGAATAAGGTTTTTAGATAGTTCAACGGTGCACAATGAGGGACGAATATAATCGAAACCAAGTCGCCTAAATTCGGTACAAAGTATTCGGTAATCAAATTGAGCGTTATGAGCCACAAGAATACAATCTTCGGTTATTTCGACGATACGCTTGGCAACTTCGTAAAATTTGGGTGCATGGCGCAACATGTTACTGTTAATACCAGTAAGGTTAACTACAAAAGGTTGAATTTCTCGTTCGGGATTAACAAGGCTAATAAACTGATCAACCAATTCGTGTCCATCATATTTGTAAATAGCAATTTCGGTAATACCTTCTTCATTGTATTTACCTCCAGTAGTTTCTATGTCTAAAATTGCGTACAAACAGTCTTGTTAATGCGTTTAAAAGTTTATTTGTTTAGGCTACTAATGGTTTAAGTGTATATTAAACATAATTTCGCTCCCCAAATATACTACTTCCAACGCGAATCATGGTACTTCCACAATCAATTGCCAATTTATAATCGCCGCTCATGCCCATACTAATAGTTTCCAATTTACAATTTAAAGTTTCTATTGTCTTTAAATTCTCAAAAGTGTCTTTTAATTGATTAAATTCCTGTTTTATTTGATTTTCATTATCAGTAAAAGTGGCCATACCCATAAGGCCTACAATTTTGATGTTTTTCAATTCAGAAAATGCTTCAGATTTTAAAATATCTGTGGCTTCGTTTGCAGTCATTCCAAATTTACTGTCTTCAGCAGCAATTTTTATTTGAAGCAAACAATTGATAACACGTCGGTAACGCAACGCATGTTTATTAATTTCTTTTAAAAGTTTAAAATTATCTACGCCATGTATTAGACTTACGAAAGCGGCCATATATTTTACTTTATTTCGTTGTACATGTCCAATCATATGCCACTCTATGTCTTTTGGCATGCTCTCGTATTTTTCAGCCATTTCCTGTATCTTATTTTCACCAAAAACACGATGTCCAGCTTGGTATGCTTCCATGATGTCGGTAGTAGGTTTCGTTTTAGAGACGGCAACTAATGTGACATGTTCGGGCAACTGTGATTTTATTTCTAAAAGATTATTTTGAATAGACATGTTATATATTAAACTTTTAATCTGTTAAGTTTATTTTTTATTTATGAAATTGAAAATTGTGCTGCAATTTTCTCAGCTTTTCGACTTTCGGAATAATCGTAAAAGCCTTCACCGGATTTTACACCAAGTTTTCCCGCACGAACCATATTAACCAATAAAGGGCATGGTGCATATTTTGGGTTTTTAAAACCGTCGTACATCACATTTAGAATGGATAAGCATACATCTAAGCCAATAAAATCGGCTAATTGTAATGGTCCCATAGGGTGTGCCATACCCAGTTTCATAACGGTATCAATTTCATAAACCCCAGCAACACCGTTATATAATGTTTCGATAGATTCATTAAGCATTGGCATTAAAATGCGATTGGCCACAAACCCAGGGTAATCGTTAACTTCAACAGGAGTTTTGCCTATAGTTTCAGAAAGACTCATTATGGTTTGGCTTACTGCATCACTGGTGTTGTATCCACGAATAACTTCAACAAGCTTCATAATGGGTACAGGGTTCATAAAATGCATTCCTATAACTTTATCAGCTCTTTGAGTTTCTGCAGCAATTTCCGTTATTGAAATTGAAGATGTATTTGTTGCTAAAATTGTATGTTCGGCACAAGTTTCGTCTAACTGCTTGAAAATTTTAAGTTTTAAATCAATATTTTCAGTAGCAGCTTCAACAACCAAATCGATATTTTTAACACCCTCAGATAATTCTACATAAGTGTTTATATTTTCTAATGTTGCAGACTTATCCGACTCAGTAATCACTTCTTTAGTAATCATTCGGTCAAGATTCTTTGTAATGGTAGCCAAACCATTCTGCAACGAATGCTCGTTAATGTCAATGAGGTTTACATGAAACCCTTTTTGAGCAAAAGTATGAGCGATGCCATTACCCATTGTACCGGCACCTATGACTGCAATATTTTTCATTTTAAAACTTGTTTTATTTTTTAAAAAGCAAATAGTTTGATGGTTTAGTATCAAACTATTTGTATTCTATGGTTTTAAAGGTGTTTTTAGAATATTAAAAACAATTGATAATTTGCGTAGCTACGCGCAGCGCTTCGGTGCCGTCATGTAATGTAACAACCGGAGCTTGATTATTATTTATGGCATATGCAAAAGCATTTAGTTCGTCTAATATAGAATTGTTACTTTCTACTGGTGGATTATCGAAATATATTTGCTTTTTTTCTCCTTCAGCATTTTGAAGAATCATGTCGAAATCACCTGGCTGCTCGGGTGCATTTTTCATTTTAACAACTTCACATTTCTTTTCGAGAAAATCGACCGAAATGTAAGCGTCTTTTTGAAAAAAACGTGCTTTACGCATTTTTTTTAAGGAAATACGGCTAGCGGTTAAATTAGCTACACAACCATTTTCGAACTCGATTCTTGCATTGGCGATATCCGGAGAATTACTAATTACAGCAACGCCACTTGCACTTATATGTTTTACTTTAGATTTTACAACGCTTAAAATGATGTCAATATCATGAATCATTAAATCTAATACCACAGGTACATCAGTCCCTCTAGGATTAAATTCTGCTAGGCGATGCGATTCGATAAACATAGGGGCTTTTATGTCGTCTTTTACAGCTAAAAAAGCTGGGTTAAAACGCTCTACATGACCAACCTGCCCGCGCAGTTTATGTTCGGCTAAAAGTTGTCTGATATGCTCCGCTTCTTCAACAGTATTAGTTATCGGTTTTTCAATAAAAATATGTTTTCCTTTAGCAATGGCTTGTTTAGCGCAATCGTAATGCGAAAGTGTAGGGGTTACAATATCCACCATATCTACAGCATCGATTAGCGACTCTACCGAATTGAAAAATTTATACCCAAATTCGGCTTCCACTTTTTTACCATTTTCCTCATTGGCATCATAAAATCCAACGAGTTCATATTTATCTGATTGATTTAGAAGTTTTAAATGTATTTTTCCGAGGTGGCCTGCACCAAGTACACCAGCTTTTAGCATAATTATTATAGGTTTTGAACAAAAATAAGATATTTAAAGTATGATTGTCATTATTCCTTACGAATTTTTTTGAGGGCATAGATGTGCTATAAAATGTTAAAAAATTGTTTCCAGTTTTAAATGTTTAACTAATTTTAGCCTTTACTAACACCAACTAATATTGAAAGATACTTTTAAACATAAGGGATTACGCCAGCAACTGGTTAACGTGTTAATAGAGAAAGGCATAAAAAGTGAGCCAGTATTAAAAGCTATTGGGAAAATTCCAAGACACCTTTTTATGGATTCGGGCTTTTTGGATCATGCCTATCAAGATAAGGCGTTTCCTATTGCAGCCGATCAAACCATTTCACAACCTTATACCGTTGCTTTTCAAACAGAATTGCTCGATGTTTATCCAGAGGATAAAGTTTTGGAAATAGGAACGGGGAGTGGTTATCAAACTGCGGTATTGTTAGAGTTAGGCGCGCGAGTTTACTCGATAGAGCGTCAGCAGGAATTATTTAAAAAAACCAGTAAGTTTTTACCACAACTGGGGTATCGAGCTAAAAGTTTTATTTTTGGTGATGGCTATAAAGGTTTGCCGCAAGAAGCTCCTTTTGATAGTATTATTGTTACCGCTGGAGCGCCTTATGTGCCCAAAGCACTTTTAAGTCAGTTAAAAGTGGGAGGTAGGTTGGTTATCCCTGTTGGAGATCAAGTTCAAATTATGAATTTATTTATTAGAAAAGGGCCTAAGGAATTTGAACAGCATGAGTTTGGAGAATTTCGATTCGTTCCTTTGCTAGAAGATAAAAATTAATCCCAAACAAATTTCCAGTTCCCGTCTTTTTGGCGTTTCCAAACGGTATGAAAAATTCCTTTGGTAATAGTATCATTACCAAAGGAATTTTTATAGGTAAATGTATATGTTCCGTACGTATAACCCATGTCTCCTGATGAAGCAACATCTACAAAATCGGGCTTCCATTTAAGACCTTTAGAATTAGAGTTTTTCATATATTCCCTAATTTCATCCTTGCCCTTTATGAGATTATTACTGCGTAAAAGCACACCATCATCAGCAACAAAATGTAAGAAGGCTACCTTCATACCATCCTTTTGAGCCATTTCAGAGAATTGTTTTTCACTCTGAGTAATTTCGCTTTTCCAAAGTTCAATTTGCTCTGCTGAAGACGCTGCTTTTTGATTACAAGCTGAAAAACTTAAAGTGAAAATAAGTATGGCTATTAATGGTTTCATAATGTTAATTATTAATGACTCATCACCTTTTTTAATTTCTTATGTCCTCCAACTATGGGCAACGTAAGTTGAGTATTATCTAAGTCAATAGTAAGTTCAGTACCAGGTTTAGGATGTAGGGTAAATTCTTTATCGCTGCAAAAAATCATCAAGCCAATGTGTTGCCCAGCTTTTATTATTTGGTCGTCTGGCATTAAATCGAATGACACAGTATAATATTTTCCTGGTTCTAATGGAGTACTCTCACTTATCGATTTATGGTTTTGCGGGTCGGCCCAGCCTCGAGTAATAATATTATCGGTAATGTTTACTTTGCCTTCATCCCAAGGAAGTGATACTAGCCAAACAGATAAATTTGCAGCTGGCTTATTGCTTGCTAAGGTAACTGTAATGTTAGGAACTCCAGATATATGTAAATCTTCGTTAAGTTTAGGGGTAACATATAAAAGGCGATGCTTTGAATTTACCGAAGTAACTAACGACTTTCCGTCGAAATTCACATTATCTATTAAGGTTTCTTTACCTTGTTTTTTCATTGATTTAGCGGATAATTCTCCATTGTCTGGATTACCGTTGCCCAAATAAAATGTCACGGGTTTGGCATCTGGATTTGGAAAATCGGCATAAGGTGTCGGGTTACTTGGATTATCATTTTCACGCACAATCCAAGCTTTGTTTGTTTCTTTTTCAACACCGTTATCAATTCCAAACAAATAATGTGTAAACCATTTATTCATCATATCAAGTGGGGGAGGACCTCCATGTCCGAATTGATGATAATAAATTTGTGTGTTTAAGCCCATGTCTTTAGCTTTTTTATAAATTCTATAACTGTGTTCCGGCATAACGTTCCAGTCATTAAAGCCATGCGACATAAGGAGCGCCGCATGCATAGAGTCCATATCATTCAGATAATCTCTGCTTGCCCAGAATGCATTGTAATCACCAGTAATTCTATCTTGATTTTTTCTTAGGATTGAATCTCTAACAAATTGATTGTTATATGAGCGTTTTGATTCGTCACCACTATGAATAAATTCATATAAAACATCAATATCTTCTCCTAAATATCCACCAGGAGACCTTACTAGTCCATTGGAACGGTAATAATGATAGTACGATGTATTTGGCGCTACTGGTATAATTACCTCTAAACCTTCAACACCTGTGGTGGCGGCGGCAAGAGGAATAGTTCCGTTATATGATGTGCCTGTCATGCCAACTTTGCCGGTGGTCCAATATGCTTCAACCGTTTCCGATCCGTAAGGTTCAGTATATCCTTTGGCTCGACCATTAAGCCAGTCGATAACCGCTTTTGGAGCTAAAGATTCATTATCACCTCCTACAGTTGGCGCCCCTTGCGAAAAGCCTGTTCCAGGAGACGAAGAATGTACTACAATATAACCTCTTGGAACCCATTTTTTAACTTGGGAGTTTGATATTATTGGACGTTGGCCAATTCTAGTTACTTCAGGATGCACATGATCTTTAGGGGTCTCACCTAATTCATGGTTTACATCCCAAAAAACACCTTTAATGTTAGGAGCAACTCCTGCATAATAAGGGCTAGATTCATAGATCACAGGAAGTTTCAGTCCGTCGGTTTCTGTTTGATAAGGACGAGTAACATCCACGTGCATTCGGTCTAATTTGCCGTCACCATCGGTGTCAAAATTGGTTTCAACCCATAAATCATGACGAATCCATTTTTCAGGATCGTTAAAAGCTTCGACAATTTGTGCTTGTCCATATTTAAAAACAGGTTTTCCATTTTGACTTGTAGCTAAAAATGTAGAAAAAAAAATGCTCATTAATATTATTACAGAGCATCTTTTAAAAGCGTTTAATAAAAACATAAATTAAGATTTTTGTTTAGGTAAGTATGTTCTTGGTATTGGTGTTCGACGGGTTTCGTTTGCCCAGTAAATATTAATTATCCACCAACGTTTACCATCATTGTATAATTGTATACTGTTTATGCCTCTCATAAAAGGCTCCTCATCGTCTTTATTTTTGTAGGAAGCATAGGTACTAAAAACCTGTGACATATTTCCAAAAGTATTTGATGTGCGATGAATTTCACGCTCATGGAATCCATTTTCAACCATCCACTTACCTGCATTTTTTATGTAATCGCCTGGACTCATATAGTTTACTTGGGCTTGGCGTTCTATATTTTTACCAGAAGCAATTAATTTTGCATTAGGATAGAAAAGAAACTTAAATAATTTCCAGTCACGTTCTTCGTCTTTATCACCAGAAACAACATCGTATAAGGTTCGAACAATGTTGTCTATGGTTTGTACGTTTTGCGTGTAGTCAGGCTCTTGTTTTTCTTCTTCATTAACGCCATCTTGGGCAAAGACTGTAAAAGTTAAAGTGTTTAAAAAGGCAATAAAAAGCAGTTTTTTCATTTTATAATTCTTGTGAAATTTAAAGTTAAATATAGTAGATTAGAATTAAAATGGATGTTAAACGCCTCATAAATAATAAGGATAAGGCATTTTATAATTTTTACTTGTAAGCTTTTTTTATTCTATCTAAGTTGCGCTTATTATCCCTATCCTTGATAGTTTCTCTTTTGTCGAATAGCTTTTTTCCTCGGGCTAACGCAATGTCCATTTTAGCAAAACCTCTATCATTAATAAAGAGACGAAGAGGAACAATGGTAAGTCCGGTGCTTTGAACTTCTTTTTGAAGTTTTTTTAATTCCCGTTTGTTTAAAAGCAGCTTTCTTTCAGCCTTAGGTCTATGATTGTAGTAATTACCAAATGCATACTCTTCAATAGTCATATTAATCACAAAAAGCTCCCCACGATCGTTAAATTCGCAAAAACTTTCTGCAATGGAAGCTTTACTACTTCTTATAGATTTAATCTCGGTCCCTGTAAGCACAATTCCAGCAGTATATTTGTCTAAAATTTCGTAAAGGAATCGGGCTTTCTTGTTCTGTATGTTAATTTTATTCTGCATGACGCACAAAACTACATAAATTTATGTTGCGACGTTTTAATTTTTTTACACAAATTTGCAAAGTAAAGTACTCAAACAAAAATGTATTTTGAAGACTAAAAAACTTAAAAAATACTTGATTTAAACAAAAGACTATCTGGTAATTTTACATTGTAAATCACTAGCATGATTGGAAAATTGTTTACTAAAAGCCTTAGGCATTCATTGTAAAACCAACTTTTAACGTGACTTGCCAAATGGCTACTTGGCCGTCTTCAATATTACCTCGAGTTTCTACAACCTCAAACCATCTCAAATTATGAATCGATTTTGAAGCTTTCTCTAAAGCATTTTGTATCGCATCATCGCTCGATTGATTAGATGTGCCTACAATTTCTATAATTTTATAAATATGTGCATCCATGGGAATAAATATGTTATGTTTATTCATTTAAGATACGAAAAATGCACGATTTAATTAAATTAGATAAGTATTAATACTTAATTTCATTTAAAATTACTTAATAAAAACTGATAAAAACTATTATTTTTTATAAATGAAATTAATATGTTATATATATTATAAAATCAACTTATAATGAATTGTTTTTTATTGTCTTCCAATAAAACATTTGTACTTTTGTTTTTAGACTTTTAAATAAACGAATATCAAAATAATTTTATGAATTCATACGATGTAGCCGTTATAGGCTCGGGTCCTGGAGGATATGTTGCAGCCATCCGTTGCGCACAGTTAGGCATGAAAACTGCCCTTATAGAAAAGTACAGTACATTAGGAGGAACTTGTTTAAACGTTGGTTGTATTCCAAGTAAAGCCTTGCTAGATTCGTCGCACCACTACGAAGACGCCGTGAAGCATTTTGAAGAACATGGCATTGAGGTTCCGGGCGAGGTTAAGGTGAATTTAGAAAAAATGATTTCTCGAAAGCAAGCTGTTGTAGATCAAACTACAGGTGGTATTGATTTTTTAATGAAGAAGAACAATATTGATGTATACCAAGGCATAGGTAGTTTTAAAGATGCAACACACATTACAATTTCAGGAGAAGAAAGTACTGAGATTGAAGCAAAACATTCAATTATAGCTACAGGAAGCAAACCATCAAGTTTACCATTTATTAATATAGACAAAGAACGCATCATTACATCAACAGAAGCTTTAAAGCTCAAAGAAATTCCAAAGCATTTAATTGTTATCGGTGGAGGTGTTATTGGCTTAGAGTTAGGACAGGTTTACAAGCGATTAGGAGCAGAAGTATCGGTTGTAGAGTTTATGGATCGAATTATCCCAACGATGGATGGCGGTTTGTCTAAAGAACTAAATAAAGTTTTAAAGAAACAAAAATTTAAAATAAATACGTCCCATAAAGTTAAATCGGTAGAGCGAGTGGGTGATGAAGTAATCGTTAAAGCTGATAATAAAAAGGGAGAAGAAGTTGAATTTAGAGGCGATTACTGTTTGGTTTCTGTTGGTCGTCGTCCTTACACTGATGGCTTAAATGCCGAAGCAGCAGGAGTGAAATTAACAGACAGAGGTCAAGTAGAAGTTAATGATCATTTACAAACTAGTGCTTCAAATATTTATGCTATTGGCGATGTTGTTAAAGGGGCTATGTTGGCACATAAAGCAGAAGAGGAAGGTGTGTTTGTAGCAGAGACTATTGCAGGACAAAAACCACACATAGACTATAATTTAATCCCAGGAGTTGTTTACACTTGGCCAGAAGTGGCGGCTGTAGGTAAAACCGAAGAACAGTTAAAAGAAGCAGGTGTAGCGTACAAGGCTGGATCTTTTCCTATGCGTGCATTAGGACGATCAAGAGCTAGTATGGACCTTGATGGTTTTGTAAAAGTATTAGCGGATAAAAATACCGATGAAATATTAGGTGTGCATATGGTTGGTGCCCGTGCTGCCGATATGATTGCCGAAGCTGTTGTGGCTATGGAATTTAGAGCTTCAGCAGAAGATGTGTCACGTATGTCTCATGCGCATCCAACATTTACTGAAGCTATTAAAGAAGCTGCATTAGCAGCAACTGAAGATCGAGCTTTACATATTTAACTAAAAAAAAATAAAAATTTCACCCCCTTTTACCAACAGTAGAAGGGGGTTTTGTTTTTAGAGCAATCGCTAATAATATATGCAGTGTTCGATACTTGATTAGTTACTTATGATTAAAATATAAAAATCGTCTTGATAAATATCATATAATAATGAAAAGCACATTATAACTTAAATTACGGGTATCTTTTTTTTGTACTTTTTTTTCGAAATACATGTGACTTATATAAAAGTTGTGTGTCAAAATTAAAAACAGAGTAACAAAATAGCAGCAAGCGTACCTTGAAAAGTAAAAAAACGAGTTCAGAATTATCCGATGAGGATCTTGTTCGCAGTATTGTAAAAAATAATGATACGTTATTATTTGAATTACTTTACGATAGATACGCTAAGCTAGTTTATAACAAATGTTTTAGTTTTTCAAAAGATGATGATGAAGCGAAGGATTTAACGCAGGATGTTTTTTTAAAGTTATTCGTAAAATTATCGAGCTTTAAAGGAACCTCAAAATTTTCAACATGGTTGTATGCGTTTACGTATAACCATTGTGTAAATTATGTGACTAGAAATACGGCAAAAAAAATAGAAAAAAAAGCGGTTAATGATTATGATATAGAAAATATATCTGAAGATATACCGGATGAAAGTCTAAACCAGCTGAAAGTTGCTAATTTGAAAAGTGCGTTAGACCTGATTTCTCCTGATGAGAAAATGATATTACTCTTAAAATATCAAGATTTCTTAACGATTAAAGAAATTGAAAGTGTTTTGGGAATTGGTGAAAGTGCAGTTAAAATGAGGATTAAGCGAGCCAAGGAAAAGCTTTTAACAGTGTACAGTAATAACTTTTGATAATGGAGAATCCGTTTCAGTATATTAATAAACCTTTAAAAGAAGTTCCTGAAGACCTTAAGGCAAAGGTGATGAATGATGTTGCTGTTGCAAAGCTTTTTATGGAATTAGCAAGTTTGTTTTCTTTTGATTTGGCTAAGGTTATAGAATATACCGTGAAACAACGAAAAAAATAGAACATTAGAAAAAACCAAATATAAACCTAACGAATAATAAGACATGGATAAATTAATGGAATGGAATGATAATGTAATGCATTCATTATCTACTATGACAAATGAGGTTGCTCAGGTAATACCCAACTTACTTGGTGCTTTGGCGGTTCTTATTATCGGATGGTTTTTAGTGAAAATTATTGTAGCAGTTGTTCGAAAAGCTTTAAAATTGGCAAAAGCGGATAAACTAGATGAAAAATTGAATGAAATTCAGTTTTTAGGTGGAGATAACTTAAAAATCAATAGTGTTGATGTAATTACAAAGTTCGTTAAATGGGCTATGTATTTAATCATTATCATTGTAGTAACCGATATTTTAAACTTAACTATAGTTTCAGAAGAAATTAGAAACTTCTTAAGATACTTACCGCAATTATTTTCAGCTATCATCATTTTTACAATAGGTTTATTACTGGCAAATTTTGTTAAAAAAGCGATACAGTCTTTTTTTGATTCGGTGGATTTGTCTGGTGCAAAATTTATAAGTCAAATCGTGTTTTTGCTTTTGTTGGTATTTATCTCAATTACGGCTTTAAATCAGGCAGGTGTTGATACCGATATCATAACAAGCAACATCACGTTGGTTCTTGGAGCTTTTCTATTGGCATTTGCTATAGCATTTGGTTTAGGAGCTCAAAAAATAGTAAACGATTTATTAAGGGCTTTTTATGCTCGGAAAACCTATGAGGTTGGACAGAATATTGAATTTAATGATATAATAGGAGAAGTAGAACGAATAGATAATACAACAATAACAATAAAAACTACCGATGGTAAGCTTGTAGTACCCATCAATGATTTAGTAGAGAGTCAAGTAAGAATACAGGAATAACTTTAAGTTAGGGTTAAAATTTGGTTGGTTACTTTTCTGTAATCCGAAAAGCTCTCTATGACACAAGTCCCTTTTCAATTTTTGAAAGGGGATTTTTTTGTTTTTATATTTCTATTTACACTATATTACCTACAATAATTAATATGGTATGAATAGATCTTACTTAGAATTACATGTTGCTATTTTGTTGGCAGGATTTACTGGTTTATTCGGTAAATTGGTAACATTAAATGAGATATACTTAGTTTTTTACCGAGTATTATTTTCATCCGTAGTTTTATTAGTACTTTTAGCAGGGTATAGATGGAAAATTAAAGTAATATCTTCAAAAAAGTCTACAGTTAAAATATTACTTAACGGTGTGCTGTTGGCGTTGCATTGGGTGTTTTTCTTTGGTAGTATAAAAGCTTCTACGGTTTCATTAGGTATATTATGTTTTTGTTTAACCAGTTTTTTTACAGCATTGCTTGCACCTGTTATTAATAAAACACTTTTCTCAGTTAAAGACCTGTTTTACAGTAGTTTAGGTTTTCTTGGCATTTTAGTCATTTTTGGGTTTGATACGTCTTATAGGTTGGGTGTTGTTTTAGGCATTATTTCTTCGATTTTTATTTCATTATTTACCATTTTTAATGAGAAATTAATACGAGAAAGCAGTACGCTATATTTAACAACATTTCAAATGATAGGAGGTTTAATTGGATTAGGAATCATTATTTTGACTTCTGTGTTAGGCTTAAATCTTTCGTTTCAATTACCAAATCAATCCGATATGATTTATCTTTTGATATTATCCCTATTGTGCACTGTGGTATTGTGTTTGTTGATAAATAGCGCATTAAAGCATTTAAGTTCTTTTACTGTTAATTTAAGCTTTAATTTAGAGCCGATTTATACCATTGTATTGTCGGCAATTATATTTAAAGAAGCTAACAATTTTAGTTTAATATTTTGGTTGGGATTTGCTCTTATTCTTTTATCAATTATTCTTCAAACAATAACTAAAAAATCTACACAAAAACGACTAAAGACAAAGTCTTTACTTAATAAGTAATTAAAATAGTTATTAATTAGGACATGTTTAGGATTTTGTTTTAACGGGAAAATGATTAATGTTCTAACCTAATTTTTATGGGTTTTGACAGTTTTTAATATGATTAAAATCAAAATAAAATTTAAAAAACTTGTTACTAAGTAATTATACTTATATATTTGTTACTAAATACGTATTTATTACGTAGTTTTAATTAAGTATTAATTGACATTAATTATGGAAGTAACAAAAGGAGCAAATAAAATTTTATTCATCAATACATTAGCTTTTACATTCTGTTTCGCCGCATGGTTATTAAATGGAATATTAGTAACTTTTTTAGCCGATAATCAGGTTTTTAACTGGAATGCAGTTCAAATTGGTTGGTTAATTGGTATTCCCGTTTTAACAGGCGCTATTTTTAGACTACCAGCGGGTATTTTAACTGATAAATTCGGCGGAAAACCTGTTTTTGCAGGCCTGTTGCTGCTGAGCGCTATTCCAATGTATTTATTATCGTATGCTAATGGATTTTGGTCGTTTGCATTTTGTAGTTTAGGGTTTGGAATAACAGGAGCAAGCTTTGCGGTAGGTATTGCTTTTTCATCAATATGGTTTCCAAAAGAAAGACAAGGTGTTGCACTGGGTATTTTTGGAGCAGGTAATGCGGGAGCTGCTATTACAACTTTCATTGGACCCAAATTATTAAATTATTTAACAGAAGGAAAAACGCAGTTAGAAGGTTGGAGAACTATGCCTAAAATGTATGCTGCATTTTTGGTCATCATGGCGATAATTTTCTTTTTAACCACTACCAATAAAAAACCAATATCGAGTACAAAAAGTTTGAATGGTATGTTACAACCACTAAAAAGTGTTCGTGTATGGCGCTTTGGGCTTTATTACTTTCTTGTATTTGGTTGTTTTGTTGCTTTTGCAGGTTGGTTAGTTCCTTATTATACTAATGTATATGCTTTGGATTTAGCAACAGCTGGTCTTTTGGCATCATGTTTTAGTTTACCATCTGGAGTTATCCGTGCTTTTGGAGGCTGGTTGTCGGATAAATTTGGAGCAAGGAAAGTTATGTATGGGGTGTTAGGTACATCCATGCTGCTAAGTGCCGTATTAGTGATACCTAAAATGGATATATATGCTGCTGGTCGCGGTATTATGGCCAAAAACTCAGGAGTAGTTGAAGAAGTCTCATCAGAATTTATACAAGTTAATAATTATACATATCAATTAAAACAACATGATGATAAATTAGCATATATCGACGATACATTCCAATTCTTTCCTGTAAAAGAAAGCTGGCAGGAAGTTCGAGTTAAGAAAGGTGATGTGGTAAATAAAAAGGAATTATTAGCTGAAGGAAGAACTCATATATATTTTCAGGCTAATGTTTGGGTTTTTGCAATAATTGCAATAATAATTGGCTCTGTATGGGGTATTGGAAAAGCAGCTGTATATAAGCATATACCAGACTATTTCCCTGATGAAGTAGGCGTAGTAGGAGGTATGGTAGGTGTGCTTGGAGGACTAGGCGGTTTCTTTTGTCCTATATTATTTGGGTATTTGTTGGAAGGAACAGGGCTTTGGTCGAGTTGCTGGATATTAATGTTTTTATTGTCAGCAATTTGTTTAATCTGGATGCATAGAGTTGTACAAAAAATGACAAATAAAGCAACACCATTATTGGTTAATAAATTTGAGAATAATGTAAGTTAAAGTTATTTGTGGTGTTGTATTAAGAAGAAGTCATCTTGATGGAGTTAGTCCAAGATGGCTTTTTCTATTTTATAGCTATGCGCAAATTATCTGTTAAAAAGGATAAACGAACTGATTACGCATTAAGGATTTTTTATAAACTTGCCTAGGGATATGATAGTTTTCATTTATAGTTAGGAGAAATAGCTGTAGTAATAAATAATCAAATATATCAAATCCTATTTAGGTTTATTTTGCTCACGACGAGCTTCTATATCAGAAAGATGTAAACCTTTTTCTCGCAAAAAATAATTGTTTTTTGGGCTTCCGATAATTTGTGAAGAATAAACACCAGAATGCCCTGAAAATAAATAAGCGGTGCCACATGCTAATGCAATAAATACACCTGGCTCTATTCCGAAAAGTTCAATCCCCATTATGGTGCATGCAATGGGGGTGTTAGTTGCTCCCGCGAATACGGCAACAAACCCCATACCTGCTAGTAAACCCATTGGTAATGGTATAAACCAGATTAATGCATTACCTAGTGTAGCACCAATAAAAAAAAGAGGGGTAACTTCACCTCCTTTAAATCCGGCTCCCAAAGTGAACGAGGTAAATAAAACTTTTAATAAAAAATCATATGAATTCAAATCAACATTAAAAGCATCAACTATTGTTGGGATTCCCAGACCTATAAATTTTGTCGTGCCCATCAAATAAACAGCAACCGCTAATATAGTACCTCCGATGACAGGTCGTAATGGGGGGTAATTAATATATTTTTTAAATAAATCACTCCAGAAATGAGTAGATTTTGAAAACAACATAGCAACAAGCCCGAAAATGATACCAGCGAGCAAAGCCCAAAGCATGTTAATTGGAGTCATTTCAGCCACTAAATCTATATGGTAATGAGTATGCGGAACACCCCATATTCTGCAAAAGTAATCGGCAATAACTGCAGCCATAAAACTCGGAATAATGGCATCTAAACGCAATCTTCCTAATATTAATACTTCTAGAGCAAAAATACCACCAGCTAGTGGCGTACCAAATACAGAGGCAAATCCTGCGCTAATACCTGCAATTAGAATGATTTTTCTATCACGCTTAGTGAGTTTTAAAATTTTCGTGAACTGATCGGCAATTGCGCCTCCAATTTGAACTGCTGTACCCTCACGACCTGCTGAGCCCCCAAATAAATGGGTTACAATAGTGCCAAATAAAACAAGAGGAGCCATTTTAAAGGGAATAATTTTTTTGGGCGTGTGAAACTCTTCTAACAATAAATTATTGCCTTTTACAACACTACTTCCAAAGAAATGATAGGAAAGGCCTATTATAAATCCCCCAATAGGCAACAACCAAATAATCCAAAGATGCGATTCTCGATAGTTTGTCGCCCATTCTAAACTAGTTAGAAAAAAAGCAGAAACACTTCCCGCGAGAGTGCCTAAAACCAAACAAATAAAGAGCCATTTTAACAGATATAATAGCGTAGGTATTTGTTCAATAGAAAATATAAGCTGCTTTATTTTTTTTACCGTCATAAAATGGAATAAGACACAAATATAAATGAATTATTGAACTAAATATCTGAATTTGTTAATGTCTTATATGGTTTTTTAAAGCATATTTAATAAAATTATTTGATAGAATTTTAATTCTTCGATAGTATATTAGAGCAAGAAACTAAAAGATTAAGTATAAAATGGAAAGAAAAATTGCTTTAGTAACCGGTGGTAGTCGAGGGTTAGGAAGAGATATAGCTATTAATCTGGCAAAAAAAGGGTTGGATGTTATTATTACATATAATTCTAATAACAAAGCAGCAGAGGAAGTCATTCTTGAAATTATAAAATTAGGGCAAAAATGTAAAGCCTTTCAGTTAGATACTACCTGTGTTAGTACCTTTGATGCTTTTTTTGAAAATGTAACATCATATCTAAAGAATAACTACGGAAATCCAAATTTCGATTATTTAATCAATAATGCGGGAACTGGGCTTTATGTGCCGTTCATGGAGACCACCGAAAAACAGTTTGATGAGATGTGTAACATTCATTTAAAAGGGGTCTATTTTTTAACCCAACGTGCCGTGCCATTTATGAATAATGAAGGAGGAATAATAAATATATCTTCTGGACTGGCTCGATTTACTCTACCTAAGTCATCTGCTTATGCGGCTATGAAAGGTGGTATTGATGTTTTTACCCGGTATGTGGCGAAAGAACTGGCTCATAAAAAAATTAGAGCGAATTCTGTTGCTCCTGGGGCTATAGCAACCGATTTTGGCGGGGGCGAAAACAAAACAAACGAACAAAAAAGGCAACTCATTTCTGCGGCAACAGCTTTAGGACGTGTTGGTGAGCCTGAAGATATAGGAGCAATTGTAGCTTTTTTATGTACCGATGATGCTAAGTGGATTAACGGACAACGTATTGAGGCCTCTGGAGGTGTGTTTTTGTAAATAATTTAAATGATGAGATTGAGCTAAATTTTAAGTCTATTGGTTTTTATATGTGTTTCATGTAAAAAGGAAACTTATGCTGAAATAAAAACACCTAAAGGCAATATAATTGTTAAATTGTATACCGAAAGAGCCCCTATCACGTGTGCTAATTTTTTAAAATTAATTGAAAATAAAATGTTACAAAACGGGCAATTCTATCGAGTAGTTCGGATGGATAACCAACCAGATAACGACATTAAAATTGAAGTTATTCAAGGAGGAATAGATAATGATGATTTAGATTATCCTCCAATTATGCATGAAAGTACTAATGATACAGGTGTTTTGCATAAAGACGGTACCATTTCGATGGCTCGGTTAGAACCAGGCTCTGCTACAACCGAATTTTTTATTTGTATAGGAGATCAACCGGAGTTAGATTTTGGAGGCATGCGAAACCCCGACGGACAAGGCTTTGCAGCTTTTGGTAAAGTAATAAAGGGGATGGAAATTGTAAGGGAAATTCAAAAAATGAAGCAACAAAATCAAATGTTAATTAATCCTGTTCCGTTTTCTATTAAAGCAGAGGTTAAAAAGGTTTTTGCGAAATTTAATTAGAATCTTAAAACCCAATGTTTAATGTTTTTTCTATTGTAGGTATAGGTTATATGAATCAAACCTTTTGAATCCATGAATAATGTGGGGTAACTAAATTCACCTTCCTCGTGGTCTTCTAATATTAACAAATCTGTCCAATCCAAACCATCGTAAGAATACGCCAAACGCAGCTTACTTCGGCCTTCCCACCATTCTTTTCCTGGTAGGTCAGGGTTATAAGCAATAATGAAAAAATTATCAATAGCAATAGCATCTGTTCCTGAGTTTGGATTAGCCAGATTTGTTGGTTCTAAGGAAGTCCAGTTTTTTCCACTATTTTTCGACCAGGCAGTAGCTACTACACCTTCTTTACTTCTGCAAAGCACTTGTAATGTTCCATTTTTATGCTTTAAAATACTTGGTTGAATGACATTGTATTTAGATTCGTAATCAATGGGGTAAGATTTCCAGGTTTCTTGTTGGTCTTCGCTAATTTCAACATGCGCTTTCCAGGTGTTTTCATTAATTTCAATACTAGATGGGGATATTATAGTGCCATTGGATAATTCTATAGGTTTATTTTTTATTGGACCTAATATGCCTTTAGCTAGATTTTCAGGCTTACTCCAGGTATTACCATTGTCTTTACTAGACTTTACCATTCCCCACCATTCCCGTGGATTTGGCCCCACCTTATAATATAGATATATAGTCTTTTCCTTTTTTGCTCTAAATAAAACAGGATTCCAGCATGGGAATTGCAATGTGTCCTTTATTCCATCTGCCCAAATTTTAGGTGTAGTCCAGCTTTTGCCTTTTGATTGTATTCCCCAAATAACCACATCTTTACTTCCTTCATGCGTGCCGCCAAACCAACTAATTAATAAGTTTCCGTTTTTTGCTTCCTCAATGGTCGATGCATGACATTGTTTAAAATAAGTGTTTTCGGTAAAAAGAAATTCTTCCTTTAGTACTTTAAAAGTAGGGGTTTGTCCCCAGCAAATTCCGCTTAAATAAATACATGAAAATAAAATAATTATATTCTTATTCATTGATTTAAATGCTAAAAAGGTAATATACTATTTTCTTTTATTGCGCTTATTGTAATTTTTATCACCGCGGGTTTTTGGCTTTTTGTATTTTTTAGCAATCTCTCTACGATACGATCCACCTAGATTTTCCTTTTTGTTTTTAGCTTTTTTCTCATGAAAGGCTGGTCCTGGGGCATCTTCATCTCGTCGTTTTGTAGGATTGTTTCGCTCTTTTACTTTAGTCCGCTCTTCTTCTAAAAGTTGATCCGAAATTTCAACGGTATCAGGAAAGTCCATTACAGGAATTTCCATATTCATAAGACGCTCTATGTTTTCTCTGGCTTCTTGCTCTTTTTCAGTAGAAAGTAAAATAGCTTCTCCTTTACGTTCGGCACGACCGGTTCTACCAATGCGATGCATGTAATTTTCAGGATAATCTGGCGTATCCAAATTGATAACATGACTTACATTGTCAATATCTAAACCCCGAGCCATAACATCGGTAGCTACCAAAATACGGTTATCCCCATTTTTAAACTGCTCGATACTGCGCAAACGATAGTTTTGGGTTTTATTTGAGTGTATGACGCAAAGCTCTTCTTTAAAATGTATGTCTAATTCCTCAAAAAGTTTGTCCGCTATTTTTTTATTTGAAACAAACACAATAACCCTGTTAAAAGTCTCAGTATTTTGTAATAAATGAATTAATAAATTCACTTTCGTGAAAAAGTTAGGAACGTTATATCTGGTTTGTTCAATGTTTTCAAGAGGTGTTCCTGAAACGGCTATCGATACGCGCTCAGGAATAGTGAAAAAATCATTTAATAGGTCATCTACATCTTCGGTCATGGTTGCCGAAAACATAATATTTTGACGTTTCTCAGGAAGGATGTCAAAAATATTAATAAGTTGATGTCTGAAGCCTAAATCAAGCATCACATCAACTTCATCAATAACCAATTTTTGAATAGATTTTAATTGTAAAACACGACTTAAAGCCAAGTCATATAGGCGTCCTGGAGTTGCCACCAGTATATCTAAACCTTCGGCAACAGCCATTTTTTGGGTATTAATATTGGTGCCCCCATATACACCAAGAACACGAGTGTTTATGTATTTGGTTAGTTTTTCAATTTCTTCTACTACCTGAACAACGAGTTCACGAGTTGGCACTAAAATGAGTACACGTGGATTTTCCTGTTTTGAAAACTTTAGGTGTTTTAATATAGGCAACATATAGGCAAAGGTTTTACCTGTACCAGTTTGAGCAATACCAACAATATCTTTACCTGAGCTTACAATATTAAAGGCCTCAGCCTGAATAGGCGTAGGTGTAGTAAAACCTAAATCGTCTAAGGCGTTGTATAGTGGTGTATTTAAATTTAAATCTTTAAAAGTCAAAACGTAATATTTATAGCTGGCAAAGTTACGCTTATTATTCTAGTTACACTAAATGCGTGTTATGTATTTCAATTTGGTAGCTTGCCACGAAGTCCTTGCCTGATTCTAATTTTAAAATGCCCTCTTTAGTTTTAAAATCTTGATTGGTGTTTTCGCTATCCGCTATCCCAAGCCATGGTTCAATACAAACATAATTTCCAGTTGGTTTAGCCCAGATCCCCAAGTAGGGAAAATCGTTAAAAGTTACCGACAATATATCTCCCGAATGCAGACTATTTAAAGTTACTTTTTTTGATTTTAAAGCCTTAAATATTAAAGCGTCTTTATTAAATAAATCGTGCTTCAATTGAATGCTTTTGTTATTGTTAAATACAGGAGCTGTTTTGTTCGATATTAAACCATTGTCCATATTTATAAGGTGTGTAACGTCGTTTTCTTTTTCTTCAAAAACCAGACTATAATCGGTATAGGTTTCATTAGTATAAACAGGGCATTTAAAGGCAGGGTGTCCACCCAGCGAAAAATACATGGTATTATTATCGAGGTTTTTAATCGTATGACTTACATCAAGCTTATTACCATTTAGGGTATAAGAAATGTAAAATTCAAATTTAAAAGGATAAACCTTTAAAGAGTCTTCATCATAAATTAGTTTAAACGTTAAATTTTCAGGGGTTTGTTCGATCAGTTGTATGTTTTGGTTGTGCCTTACAAAGCCGTGTTTAGGTAATTTATACGACTGGTTATCTATAAAATAGGTATTGTCTTTTAAAGCCCCTATAACAGGAAATAAATTAGGTGCAAAACTGCCCCAAATTTCGGGGTTTGCATCCCACATAAATTGGGTGTTATGTTTTACCGAGCTGATTTCACACAATTCGGCACCAATTTTTTTTACTGCAATTTTTAAAATATCATTTTTTAATGTGTACATCTCTTAATGTATTTTTTCTATACTACAAAACTTGTGAATTTTTCAGGATTCTACCTAACTTTGTCGCATAAATTTTTCCATTGAGAGCAGAACAAAATTGTCATATAAAAGATATTCAGCAGTTTAAAGAAAAATTGCTCGTTTGGAGTCAGCAGTTTGAAGATGTAGTTTGGTTAGATTCAAATAACTACAGTCAGCAGTATTCCCAATATGATGCAGTTTTAGCTGTTGATGCGTTTACCAGCTTAAAAACCGATTACATTAATGCATTTAAAGAATTAAAAGATTACCAAACACAAAGCAAAGATTGGATTTTTGGTTATTTAACATATGATTTGAAAAACGCAGTCGAGCCTCTTGATTCTAATAATTTCGATGGTTTAGGGTTTTCAGATTTGTATTTTTTTCAACCAAAACGATTGTTTTTTTTAAAAGGAAACACTCTAGAGATGAAGTATCTAAATATGGTTGATGATGAAATTCAAACCGATTTAGAGGACATAAATAATATAAATTTAGCTCAAAACCGCTCCAAGAGTGATCCGATAAAAATTAAACTTCGCATTCACAAAGATGCCTATCAGGAAAAGGTTAATACCATGCTTTCGCACATCCATAGGGGCGATATATATGAAGCTAATTTTTGTCAGGAGTTTTATGCTGAAGATACCGAAATTCAACCCTTAGAAATTTACAATAAACTCAACAGCATTTCGAATCCACCATTTGCCACCTTTTTAAAATGCAACGATAAATATGTGCTGTCGGCTTCACCGGAACGCTATTTAAAAAAGGATGGTGATGTTGTTATTTCGCAACCCATTAAGGGTACAGCTAAGCGTGCAGTTAACCCAGAAGAAGATGAACTATTAAAGAAAGAATTACTGGAGAACGAAAAGGAGCGTAGTGAAAATATTATGATTGTCGATTTGGTGCGTAACGATTTATCCAAAACGGCGATTAAAGGAAGTGTCGAGGTTGAAGAGTTGTGTAAAATTTATACCTTCGATCAGGTGCATCAAATGATATCAACGGTAAAATCTCATGTAAAACCAGAAACACATCCTGTAGATATTATTGAAACCACATTTCCTATGGGAAGCATGACAGGAGCGCCTAAGTTTTCGGCTATGAAAATTATTGAAAGTTTAGAGGAATCTAAACGCGGTTTGTACTCAGGAACGGTTGGATACTTTTCACCTACCGGCAATTTTGATTTTAATGTGGTTATTAGAAGTATTTTATACAATGCCACAGAAAAATATGTGTCGTATTCAGTAGGTGGGGCAATAACAGCAAAAAGCGACCCGCATAAGGAATACGAAGAATGCTTGGTAAAAGCGAAAGCTATGCGTCAAGTTCTAGAAGACTAAGCTAAAACCGTGTCGAACGTTTTTTGAACCCAGTTTATTATGCGCTCAATTCGTTTGGTTTCTATTTGTTTTACTTTAGCAATATCTTCAATCGAAAGCTTTCCGAATACATGTAAATCTATAATATTTGAGACATTTATAGGTAAACGACTGTAAATATTACCAATAACTTGTTTCGAATTATTGCGTTTAGAGGCTTTTGTGTTAAAAGCATTTAATATGGAATGATTATTATCGTCGTACAGGAATATTTTGTCGTCCCGACCATTTTGTTGATAAGAAATGTCATTTAAATCCTCCTTCATTATATAATCAAAACCGTCATCAATTGTATAATGCTCTTCTAGAGCTTCAAGTTCTTCTTCTAAAAATTTCCGAGTACTTATTGTGTTTTTATGAAAGGATTCCTTTTTGTAAATAGCATCTAATTCGGCATTAACCAGTTTAAATAGTTTTAATTTTAAAGTTTTTTTGTCAATATCAATATCATATCCTTTTTCGTAAAGATGAACAAGGCAGTCGTCTATTACCCCATTTGAAGAATACATTTTTTTAGGAATAATACCTGTTGATTCGGCTATATACAATCTATGTTTTACGTAAGGGTGCAACCATTGCGTTGTTGAAAGTATTTTTTTGTTAAAAGTAACCTGTGCTGCTTTATCGTTAATTTTTTCAATTGTTCCCATAATCCTCACGTATTAAATTACTGTTATAAGATACTAAATTCTGTGATTTTAAACTAGCATTTTAACTCATTTAAAATAAATGTAGGACTCTATTTTCAAAAGCCATTGTTGTATATTTGAAGCATGTTAAAAGAATTTCAGCAACATATAAATTCACATTTACCGCTTTTGAAAGACGCAAAGCTTTTAATAGCTGTTTCGGGAGGAATAGACAGTGTAGTATTAACACATTTATGCATTAAAAGTGGTTTAAATATTGCTTTGGCACATTGCAATTTTAATTTGAGAGGCGATGAAAGTGATGCCGATGAAGATTTTGTAGTAAAACTTGCAGAAATGTTAGATTTAGAAATCTTCGTTGAAGGTTTTGATACGAAAATGTATGCAGAAACAAATAAACGTTCCATTCAAATGGCAGCCAGAGAACTTCGCTACAATTGGTTCTCCGATTTGGCTCGGCAATTACATTTTTCTTATGTTTTAACAGCGCATCATGCCGATGATAATTTAGAAACGTTTTTAATCAATTTTACGCGTGGAACAGGTATTGAAGGTTTAACAGGAATTCCTGAAATAAACGATACGTTTGTGCGCCCGTTATTACCATTTTCTAATCAGCAAATTTTAGATTATGCTAGCGAAAAAGATATCCTATGGAGAAACGATAGCAGTAACCGTTCTACCAAGTATTTACGCAATAAGTTGCGTCATGATGTTATTCCAATCTTGAAAGAAATCAACCCGAGTTTGTTGCAAAGTTTTCAAAAGACATTACAAAATTTAAGTGATAGTCAACAAATTATCAATGATGCGATGGGCATGTTTTTAGACCAGGCCATCGTGCATAAAACCCAAAAGGAAACAACTTATAAAGTTGAAGCATTTAAAAAAACATCGAATCCTAAGGCTTATTTATATGAAACCTTCAAAAATTTTGGATTTACCCAATGGGATGATATTTTAAACTTACTTACCGCACAACCTGGCAAATACGTAATTTCTGGAACACATAGATTAATAAAGGATCGTGAGAATTTGATTCTTACTGAAAATGATTTTAATAGGCCAGTGACCGATTTTATTGAGGTTCTAGATATGAGTGCAACTTTAAAAATTCCAGTGGGCAATTTAGCATTTTCTGAAGTAGAAACAATTGATGCCGAATCTAAGGATAAATGTATTTATGTAGACAAGGGCTTATTGCGCAGTCCTCTTACTATTCGCCAGAAAAAACAGGGCGATGTGTTTGCTCCGATAGGCATGAAAGGCAAAAAGAAAAAACTTAGTAAGTATTATAAGGATGAGAAATTTTCGTTGGTAGATAAAGAAAACACGTGGTTGTTTTGTAGTGGCGACCAAATTGTGTGGGTCATTGGAAAACGTGCCGACGAACGCTTTAAAATTACCGATAAGACCAAACACATTTTAAAAATAGAATTTATTCAATAATGAAGGTGTTACAAGGACAAATAGTCGATATTTTCAATAAGCGTATTTTTAAAGGAGAAATAACCTTTAAGGCAGGAAAAATAATTGCTATTGAAGAAAAATGCCATAACGTTAATCAATTTGTTCTTCCCGGATTTGTCGATGCGCATATTCATATTGAAAGTTCTATGCTTGTACCAAGCGAGTTTGCGAAAATAGCTGTCACACATGGTACGGTTGCAACAGTTTCCGATCCGCATGAAATTGCTAATGTTTTAGGTGTAAAAGGTGTCGAGTTTATGATTGAAAACGGTAAACAAGTGCCTTTTAAGTTTAATTTTGGTGCACCATCCTGTGTCCCAGCAACTGAGTTTGAGTCTGCAGGGGCAATAATAGATTCCGAAGCTATTAAAACCTTGCTTCAAAAAGAATCTATAAAATACCTTGCCGAAATGATGAATTACCCAGGCGTTCTTTTTGATGATGAAGAGGTCATGAAGAAAATAGCTTGGTCTAAACATTTTAATAAACCTGTTGATGGTCATGCGCCAGGTTTACGAGGTGATGATCTAACTAAATACATTGATGCCGGAATCAGTACAGATCATGAGTGTTTTAGTTACGATGAAGCATTAGAAAAGCTACAAAAGGGAATGAGAATTTTAATTCGTGAAGGTAGCGCGGCTAAAAATTTTGATGCTTTAATCGATTTGGCGAATGATCATTTTGAGCAGATGATGTTCTGTAGCGACGATAAACATCCGGACGATTTGTTAATCGATCACATAAACAAACTTTGTGCCCGAGCCGTGGCGCAAGGTGTCGATGTATTTAAAGTCTTGCAAATGGCTTGTGTTAATCCTGTTAAACATTATAATTTAGACGTTGGTTTGCTGCAAGTTGGTGATGCTGCCGATTTTATTATAGTTGAAGATTTAAAAGATTTTAAAACGCTTCAAACCTATATAGACGGAGAACTCGTATTCAATAATGGTGACTCTCTAATTTCATCGGTTCATTTTGAGAATCTTAATCATTTCCAATGCGAGAAAAAGACGACTTTAGATTTTAAAATTGAATCTTCAGCAAAGCAAATTCGCGTTATTGAAGCCATGGAAGGTCAGTTGGTTACAAATGAAATAATAACTGAGGCTACTATAAAAGATGGAAATTTAGTTTCGAATATTGAAAATGATATTTTAAAAATAACTGTAGTTAATCGTTATAAAAATCAAAAACCAGCTTTAGCATTCATTAAAAATTTTGGACTAAAAGAGGGAGCGATAGCCTCATCGGTAGGTCATGATTCCCATAATATTATTGCCGTTGGTGTTTCAGATGAAGCTATTTGTAAAGCTGTAAATTTACTCATTGAAAATAATGGTGGAATTTGTGCCATTTCGCATGACGGTGATCAGGTTTTGCCCTTGCCTGTAGCAGGAATTATAAGCGACAAAGATGCTAAAATGGTTGGTGAGGCCTATGCTAAACTCGACAAAATGGCTAAGAAAATGGGCAGTAATTTGAATGCTCCATATATGACGTTGTCGTTTATGGCGCTATTAGTCATTCCAGCGTTAAAACTAAGCGATCAAGGTCTCTTCAACGGAAAAAGCTTTAAATTTACGACATTAGAATATTAATTAATTATGCCAATTATACAAAGTACCTACAAACCTTCATTCATTTTTAATAGCGGATTTATTGCTACCGTATACTCTGGACTTGTCCGAAGCGTAAAACTTAATCAAAAACGTGAGCGCATAACACTTCGTGATGGGGATTTTTTAGATTTAGATTGGAGTTATTCCGATAAAGCTTCCGACAAGGTCATATTGTGTTTTCATGGATTGGAAGGTCATGGACAACGCCCTTATATTACAGGAACCGCTAAACTATTTAATGAGAACAATTGTGATGCTATTTGTGTTAATTTTAGGGGATGTAGTGGTGAAGATAATCTATTGTTTAGGAGTTACCATTCTGGAGCAACAGAGGATTTGGAAGATATTATGAAACATATTTTAGGTTTAAAAAAATATAATGAGATTTATTTATACGGCATTAGTTTGGGAGCAAATTTAATTTTAAAATATTTGGGAGAACGCGACAACGTGCCAGGCGAAATTAAAGCCGCTGTAGCTGTTTCGGTACCAGCAGACTTGGCTGGATCTTGTGAGGAACTTATGAGACCTAAAAATAGACCATATGCCAATCGTTTTTTAAATCATTTAAAAAAGAAACTCTTAAATAAAGCAGTAAAGTTTCCTGATGAATTATCGTTTGAGGAATTTTGTACCATTAACACGTTAAGGGATTTCGACGATGTATACACGGCAAAAGCTCATGGATTTAAAGATGCGACAGATTATTATGAACAAAGTAGCTGTTTACAATTTCTATCCAAAATAAAAATACGCACGCTCATCATTAATGCGCTTAATGATTCTTTTTTATCACCAGAGTGTTATCCCGTAAAAGAGGCCAAAGAAAATTCCAATTTATTTTTAGAGATGCCTAAAAAAGGAGGGCATGTAGGTTTTATAGATAAGCGTAATGTGTATTATAACGAGAAAAGAGCTCTCGAATTCATATTAAACTCTTAAAAAAAGTTAATCCATCTTGAACAAGCGTACTTTTTTGTATTTTTAAAAGAATTCATTTAAACAAACTATCTTTTAATTAAAAAATACAACTGAATATGCCTGAATATAAATTAAAAATTAATGGTAAGTCTCATACCGTTAACGTTGATGAAGACACACCGCTCTTGTGGGTGTTGCGTGATGAATTAAACCTTCTTGGTACTAAATTTGGGTGTGGTATTGGACAATGTGGTGCTTGTACCGTGCATTTCGAAGGTGCTGCAGTAAGAAGTTGCTTGCTGCAGGTTTCAACGATTAAAGATTCAAAAATTACTACGATTGAAGGCTTATCGGAAGATGGAGATCATCCATTGCAGAAAGCCTGGTTAGAGCATGATGTTCCACAATGCGGATATTGCCAAAGTGGACAAATTATGAATGCCGCTGCACTTTTAAAAGAAAAACCAAAACCCACTGACGCAGATATTGATAGTGCTATGAATGGAAATATTTGTCGTTGCGGCACATATATTCGTATAAAACAAGCGATTAAAACAGCGTCTAATCAATAAATTCAAAAATCATGACTAAAATAAAAACACAATATAATCGTCGTTCATTTTTGAAGGTTTCGGCAGCAGCAGGCGGAGGTATGCTCATAGGCTTTAGTTGGTTAACAGGATGTGTTACCAGTAATAAAAAAGACGATGTTATTGCCATCCCAAATGAATGGTTCGAAATTAATGGATACATCAAAATTGGGGATACTGGTTTGGTAACAATTTATTCACCAAACCCTGAGATTGGACAAAACGTAAAAACTTCAATGCCCATGATTGTGGCAGAGGAGTTAGATGTTGATTGGAATCATGTAATCGTAGAGCAAGGGGCTTTAAATGAAGATGCCTTCAAAAACCCCCAATTTGCAGGTGGTAGTTTGTCCATAAAGCGAGGTTGGCATCCTTTAAGAATGGCAGGTGCAACAGGTAGGCGTATGCTTATGGAAGCAGCGGCTAAAGAATGGAATGTTGATGTTGAAGGCTTAACCGTTACGAAAGGGATTATTAAAGAGATAGATGGCGAAAGAAGTATTAGTTACGGAGAAATTGCAAGCAAAGCGGTTGGTATAGAAATTCCAGAAGAAGTGGAATTGAAGGATGTTAAAAATTTTCAATTAATTGGTACAAGTCAGAAAAATGTAGAAGGTAAAAATATTGTAACCGGCAAACCGTTGTTTGGTATCGATTTTAAAAGGGAAGGGATGAAATTAGCTATGATAGAGCATCCTCCTGCCTTTGGAATGAAGGTTAAAGCATTTAATGAAGATGAAATAAAAGCTATGCCAGGAATTTATGATGCTTTTATTGTAGATACAGCAATACCAGGACCAGGGTGGTCTGACGAAAAAGGATTTTTACAGTTGGTTGCCATTGTGGGAGATTCAACTTGGAAACTGATGAAAGCGAAAAAAGCACTTAAAACCAATTGGGAGGTCGTTGGTGAATTGGAAAATTCTGAAATGCATTCAAAAAGAATGGAGGAAGCTCTAGCTTCAAGTGAATTAAGAGAAAGTAGAAAGGACGGCGACCCAGAAAGTGCTTTCAAAAAGGCTTCAAAAGTTATTGAACGAACATATAGTTCTCCATTTTTACCCCATAATACGATGGAACCGATGAATTTCTTTGCCCATGTTACCGATACATCAGCGGAGTTAGTAGGCCCTACCCAAACGCCGAAGGCTTTAGAAGATTCAGTGTCTAAATTACTCAATTTACCCATTGAAGCAATTACCGTAGATATGACGCGAATTGGAGGGGGTTTTGGAAGACGGTTGTACGTTCATTTTGGAGTAGAAGCAGCTGCCATATCTAAAAAAATAGGTGCTCCTGTAAAACTTATTTACACGCGCGAAGACGATATGACTCAAGGAACATATCGTCCAGCTTATTTAGCAACATACAAAGCTGGATTAGATGAGAATAATAGCCTAATAGCGTTTTCAATTAAAGGCACAGGATTACCAGAAAACCCTGTTTTCGAAAACCGTTTTCCTGCAGGAACAGTCGATAATTATCTGGCTGAAAAAATAAGTACTAAAACAAATATCACAACAGGAGCATGGCGTGCACCGAGATCTCATTTTACAGCAGCTGCCGAACAATCGTTTTTAGATGAAGTCGCCGAATTGGCAGGTAAAGACCCTATTGAATTTAGATTAGAATTATTTGACAAAGCCGAAAATAATCCAGTTGGAGAAAATAACGATTACGATCCTAAGCGTTATGCCGGCGTGCTTAAACTGGTAAAGGAGAAGTGCAATTGGGGCGTGGAGACTCCTGGAATATACAGAGGTGTAGCTGCCTATTATTGTCATTCCAGTTATGTGGCTGAGGTTATAGATATCGCTATGGAGAGTAATAAACCTAAGGTGAAAAAAGTATGGTGTGCTGTAGATTGTGGAATTGTAATTAATCGGGATGCTGCCAAAAATATGGTTGAAGGCGGGGTGGTTGATGGAATTGGGCATGCAATGTATAGCCAGTTAACATTTAATGATGGTGCTCCAGAACAAAATAATTTTAACACCTATCGATTAATGCGACATTCACAGGCGCCAGAGGCAATTGAGGTATTTTTTGTTGAGAATGATATCGATCCAACGGGATTAGGAGAGCCTGGTTTGCCACCTGCCATTGGCGCCTTGGCAAACGCATTGTATAAGGCAACAGGAGAACGTTTGTATCATCAGCCGTTTGTTTCTTATAAATCGGTAATCGGTTAATCGTTATCCTATGACTCACGAATTAAAAACACTTTTAGAAACTGCAATAAATTGGGAAACGGAGGGTTTAATTTCTGTCTTGGCCACGGTTGTAGACTTAGATGGTTCGTCTTATAGGCGACCAGGTGTAAGAATGTTATTGAATAACAAGGGACAGTGGATTGGTGCGGTTAGCGGAGGCTGTGTAGAAAAAGAAGTGTATCGGCAAGCAAAAAGTGTGTTTCAAACTGGAGCGGCTAAAATGATGACTTACGATGGAAGGTATCGTTTAGGTTGCGAAGGTGTGTTATATATTTTATTAGAGCCAGTTTCATTATCTGAAGCATTTAAATCGGCATTTTTTTATTGCATAAAAGAAAGAATCATATTTTCCATTTCTTCATATTATAAGAAACAAGAAGGTGTATGGGATGGTTTGGGGTCGGTTTTTAAATTCGAAGGAAAAACATTTTCTATTCAAGATACTAAAGAACAGGGTTTTGTGCAACGTCCTAAAGAAGGACTTGAATTTAAACAAATACTACAACCATGTTTCAAGTTGGTAATAATAGGAACAGAGCATGATGCGGTTAAACTATCTGAATACGCATCCCTCACAGGGTGGGAGGTTACTATAGTCTCTAAAGGGACAGAGGCAAAATCGGCTGAGTTTTTCCCAAAAGCAAAAGTATTTAAAGCCTTAGCTCCAGAACATATTCAAAGTCTATCTATAGATAATCAAACGGCTATTGTTCTAATGACTCATAATTTTGCCATGGATTTAAGGTATTTGGTTGCTCTTAACGGCGAAAAACCTAATTATATAGGACTGCTTGGGTCTACAAGACGCCGAGACGATTTGCTATCTCAGTTTATTGAATACTGTCCAGATGTGTCTGATGAATTTTTAGATATTATTTATGGTCCGGCAGGCGTAGATATTGGTTCGGAAACACCCGAAGAAATAGCTATTTCTATAGTGTCTGAAATTCTTGCGGTAACACGAGACAGGGAAACTTATTCATTACGGAAAAAGTCAGGTAAAATTCATGCCAGATTAAAGTAAATCATAATGAAAGTTAAAACAAAAACAGCTATTGTTGTTTTAGCGGCAGGTGAAGCTTCACGCATGGGAAAACCTAAACAATTGTTGCCTTGGGGAGAGACTACTTTACTCGAGCATACTATTAAAACCGCTTTAGAAGTTAATACAGATGAAATTTTGGTGGTTTTGGGTGCGCATTACAATGAAATTAAATCGCTGATTGATAAGTATCCAATACAAATAGTGTTTAATCCTGATTGGAAATCTGGATTGGGAACATCGATTTCTAAGGCTATTTATGAGATTCAAAATGGCCGGCAGGAAATACATGCCGTATTAATTATGTTGGCCGATCAGCCATTTATTTCTTCTAATGATTTGAATTTAATGATTAAACATTTCAGAAAAAGTGAAAATCAAATAATAGCAACAATCTATGAGGGAGGTGTGAAAGGTGTTCCCGTATTGTTTGACGCGACTTATTTTGATGACTTACTAGCTTTGAATGACGATTATGGAGCAAAAGAGATTATAAAACGTTATAAGGCCTTCGTGGATTTTTATAATAATAATTCTAATATAGCAGATTTAGATACTCCCGATGAGTATCAATCGGCATATCAAAATACATTTAATATTTAAGATGAGTTCTTCAGCACAAGATAAAGCCAAAACACCAGAAACATTTTCAGATTTTGAAGTCAAAGATGCGGCTAAAAACAGTGCGGGGTTTCCAGCACTGACGTCGGTTGTTTCTCAGGTATCAAAATACATGAATCCAGCTGATGCTTTTAAAATAGCATTAAAATTAAATCAGAAAGGAGGTTTTGATTGTCCGGGTTGTGCCTGGCCGGATCCGGATGACGAACGCTCGATTTTAGGTGAATATTGCGAGAATGGCATGAAAGCGATGGCAGAAGAAATGCAGAATAAGACCATTGGCGAAGCTTTTTTTTCCCGATATTCAATTGAAGATTTAGCAAATTGGAGTGACTTTGAAATAGGTAAATCAGGTCGGTTAGCAGAACCCATGTATTTAGCTAAAGGAGCAGCTCATTACACACCAGTTTCTTGGGAAAGGGCTTTTGAAATTGTGGCTTCACATCTCAATAGTCTGGATTCACCCGATGAAGCTGTATTTTATACATCGGGAAGAACTACTAATGAAGCCGCTTTTTTATATCAACTATTTGTTCGTGAGTTTGGTACAGCAAACTTACCAGACTGTTCAAATATGTGTCATGAAGCCAGTGGCAAAGCTTTATCGCAAACTTTAGGAATAGGTAAGGGGTCGGTAACCCTGGATGATTTATATAAAGCTGAGGTGGTAATTGTAGTTGGGCAGAATCCTGGCACCAATCATCCTAGAATGCTTTCTGCATTAGAAAAGTGTAAAAAGAATGGAGGAAAAATAGTAAGTATAAATCCATTGGCTGAAGCAGGATTAGTACGGTTTACCAATCCTCAAAATCCTTTAAAAATGATTACAGGAGGAACGAAGCTAACCGATATCCATGTGCCCATTACAATCAATGGAGATGTCGCTTTTTTCAAGGCTTTATTGCTTAAATTGTTAGAAAGAGAAGAGCTTCGTGGTGATGGTTTTGATAAAAATTTTATAAAGACTTATACACATGGAATTGAAGCATTTATAACCGATTTAAAACGATATGATTTTGAAGAATGCTTGCAGCGTTCCGGTGTTTCTATAGATGTTTTTAACGCAGTTTTTGATCTTATTCTTAAACATAACAAAATTATAGTGTGTTGGGCTATGGGGTTAACGCAGCATGAAAATGCTGTAGACAATATTCGTGAGTTGGTAAATTTATTGCTTTTAAAGGGAAGTATAGGTAAGGAGGGGGCAGGAACTTGTCCTGTGAGAGGACATTCCAATGTGCAAGGGGACAGAACCGTTGGTATATGGGAGTCTGCGCCTCAATCATTTTTGGATAAAATTGAAGCTAAATACGGATTCAAACCTACTACAAAACATGGTTATTCAGTTATTGAAGCGATACGAGCTATGTATAATAAGAAAGCCAAAGTATTTTTTGGTTTAGGAGGAAATTTTATTTCGGCAGTACCCGATACGAATTATTCAGCTCAAGCTTTAGCAAATTGCTACTTAACAGTACATGTAAGTACTAAGTTAAATCGTTCACACTTGGTTACAGGTAAAGAGGCGTTAATATTACCTTGTTTGGGAAGAGCAGAAAAAGACTATCAAAAAACAGGGGTTCAAGTACAAAGTGTTGAAAATTCAATGGGAATTGTTTCTTCTACAAGAGGCATTTTAGAGCCATGTTCCAATAAATTATTAAGTGAAGTAGCTGTAGTCTGTGGTATTGCACATAAGACATTAGGTAAATCTTCTAAAATTAATTGGTTGCAGTATCGAGAGGATTATAATTTGGTTCGAAATGACATAGAAGAAGTTGTAGATGGTTTTTCGCATTACAATAAACGATTAAAAGAACCGTCGGGTTTTTATTTGCCTAATGGGGCTCGTGAGCGGCAATTTAATACGGCGACCAGTAAGGCTCAATTTTCAATTAATCAATTACCAACTTGGGAGTTGAAGGATCAAGAGCTGATAATGATGACCATTAGAAGTCATGACCAGTTTAATACAACAATTTATGGCTTAAATGATAGATACCGGGGTGTATATAACGAAAGGCGTATTGTGTTTATGAATAAGGATGATATTAAATTAAGAGGGCTAAGAGCAAAACAAGTAATTAATTTAAAGTCTCATTATAAGGGTGTTATTCGCCAAGCAAATCACTTCAAGGTCGTTCCATATGACATTCCTAAAGGATGTTGTGCAACATATTTCCCAGAAACAAATGTGTTAGTTCCTTTAGATAGTTTTGCACATACCGCTAAAACTCCAGCATCAAAAAGTGTTATTGTTACTGTTCATGCTATTTAGGAATCTTCATTCTTTTATATTTTCCATCATTATATTTTAATTTATACGTATAAATACGTGTTTTATTTTATGAATTTATGAATTTTTCGTTTAATACTAAATTTTAGATTTTAAAATTAAGTATAATTACGTAGTTTTGATTATGTTTGTAATGTAAAATACGTAGTTATGAAAAAAATAATTGTTATTGGTAACGGGATGGTCGGGTACAAATTTTGTGAAAAATTTGTAGCTCAAGCACAAAGTAGAAATTATAAAATAACAGTTTTTGGAGAAGAACCAAGACCTGCTTACGACAGAGTTCATTTAAGTGAATATTTTGAAAATCAAGATGCTAAAGCTTTAGAAATGGCACCTAGGTCTTGGTATGAAGAGCATGGAATTGAATTAATTACAGGGGAACGCGTTGCTGACATCCATCGAACAGCTAAAACCATAACTACAGCTAAAGAACGTGAATTTCAATATGATTACTTAGTCTTAGCTACGGGTTCTTCACCTTTTGTGCCGCCTATAAAAGGTGTGGAGAAAAATGGTGTTTTTGTATATCGAACGATTGAAGATTTGGAAGGCATGCTTGATTATGCAGCCGACTTAAAAATTAAAAATCCAAATGCTAAAGCTGCTGTTTTGGGTGGTGGTTTACTTGGTTTGGAGGCAGGTAAGGCCGTGTTAGATATGGGGTTGGAGCCTCATATTGTTGAATTTGCTCCTAAATTAATGCCGAGACAATTGGATACAAGAAGTAGTCAAGTGTTAAAATTAAAGTTAGAATCTATTGGGTTAAATATTCATTTGAGTAAAGCAACAAATCAAATATTAGGTGATGAAGCTATTACAGGAATGGAGTTTGGCGAAGATGATGTTTTAGAGGTTGATATGCTTATTATTTCGGCAGGTATACGACCTAGAGATGAGTTAGGAAAAACCTGTGATTTAAAAATGGGAGTTCGTGGAGGTATTGTGGTTGATAATAAGATGCAAACTTCAGATCCTAATATTTTTGCCATTGGAGAAGTGGCTCTATATAATCAAATGATATATGGTTTAGTGGCTCCGGGTTATGACATGGCAGAAGTAGCTGTGCACCAAATAATAGGACAAACCGATAAAGTTATGCCTGCCGACATCGATATGTCAACTAAGTTAAAATTGATTGGTGTGGATGTGGCAAGTTTTGGAGAACCATTTATGCCTGCCAGCAAGGGGCATTCGATAATTTTCGAAAATAAAACACAGCATTTATATAAACGAATTAATGTGAGTTTAGACGGTAAATCACTGCTAGGCGGTATTCTAGTTGGTGATGCAGCCGATTATAATATGTTGCATCAAATTTACTTGAATGGTATGAAAATCCCTGAAGATCCGTCACAGTTAATTTTGCCAGCTAGCGAAGGAGGTTCGACTTTTGGCAGTGTTATGGATTTGCCTGATACGGCTCAGGTTTGTTCATGCGAAAGTGTTAGTAAAGGTGATATTTGTTGTTCTATTACTGAAAATGGAAGTAATAATTTAGGAGATGTAGTAACCGAAACAAAGGCCACAACTGGCTGTGGAGGTTGTAAGCCTATGGTGGTCGATTTAGTAAACGAAACTCTAAAATCTTTAGGTAAAGAAGTTAAAGAAGTTATTTGTGAGCACTTTAGTTTTAACCGTCAGGAATTATACGATTTAGTAAAAGTAAATCAGGTTAAAGATTATGATGAAGCTCTGAATTTATTTGGAGACGGTGATGGTTGTGAGGTGTGTAAGCCCGCTTTAGCTTCAATATTCGCGACCATTACAATGGAAACTCCTAACAAGCAATTTGCAATTCAGGATACTAATGATCGCTTTTTGGCTAATATTCAACGTAACGGAACCTATTCTGTGGTGCCGCGAGTAGCAGGTGGCGAAATTACACCAGATAAATTAATAGTACTCGGAGAAGTGGCTAAGAAATACGATTTATATACAAAAATAACAGGTGGTCAACGTATCGATTTGTTCGGTGCGCAAATTCATCAATTGCCTTTAATTTGGAAAGAATTAATAGATGCTGGGTTTGAAAGTGGCCATGCGTATGGAAAATCATTACGAACAGTAAAAAGTTGTGTGGGCTCTACTTGGTGTCGCTATGGTATGCATGAAAGCGTAACGTTCGCTATAGACATAGAAAATAGATACCGAGGGCTGCGGTCACCACATAAGCTTAAAGGAGGTGTGTCGGGATGTATTCGAGAATGTGCAGAAGCTCGTGGCAAGGACTTTGGTTTAATTGCTGTTGATGGCGGTTGGAACTTATATGTATGTGGAAATGGAGGAGCAACACCTAAGCACGCAATATTGTTTGCTGAACAATTGGATGATGAAACTGCTATTAAATATTTAGACCGTTTCCTGATGTTCTATATCAAAACAGCTGGTCCATTAGTACGTACCGCACCGTGGTTAGAAAAACTCGATGGAGGGATAGAGTATTTAAAGCAAGTTGTCATTGAAGATTCACTCGGTATTGCAGCGGATTTAGAAAAAGAAATGCAAGGTTTAATTAATAAGTACGAATGTGAGTGGAAACAAGCAATTGAGAATCCTAACATCGCAAAGCGCTTTAAACATTTCGTTAATTCTGATGATACAGATGATAATTTAGTATTTGTACCTATGCGCGAACAAAAAATGCCAAAAGCTTGGTAGAAATATATAAATAGAAAATAACGTAAGGTCATTAAATATAGAGGTTAAAAAAAATAATTATGCAAGACATACTCAATCAATATAGTTCGGTTACAGAAGCCGATGTAACAACATGGTTTAATGTAGGGTTGGTTAGCGATTTTCCAGAAAATAGTGGGGCGTGCATAAAGTATAAAACCAAACAGATAGCCGTTTATAATTTTGTTAGGAAAAAAAAATGGTATGCAGCACAAAATCTTTGTCCGCATAAAATGGAAATGGTCTTGTCGCTTGGAATGATAGGTGATAAGGATGGAGTTGCCAAAGTAGCATGCCCGATGCATAAAAAGAATTTTTCGCTTGAAGATGGTTCAAATTTAAATGGCGATGATTTAAAAATTGCCACCTATCCTGTTAAAATAAAAGACGGAAATGTGTATATTGGCTTTTCAGACTAATTTAACAAACCAATGAAACCAACACGATTTGAAACTGCAATAGCATTAATTGATAAAAAAAATTCTGAAGACCCTAATGTGTATCATAGTCATGGGTTAGATTTTCCTAAAGAATTGTTGTATTCTCAGCGTATGTCTCAAAAGTTATTGCAGTTTAAACCAAACGCATCAAGAGCATTGCAAATAGCAGCTAGAGCCCAACATATTTGCCGTTGGAAAATAGGTAGAGACGAATATCCTATGGACCGTGTGGGATATTTAAAGTGGCGCGAAACCTTAAAAAAAATGCATGCTGAAATAACATCCGAAATTTTAGAGGATGTTGGTTATGAATCTGAGTTTATCGATCGCGTGTCATTTTTAATAAATAAAAAACTCATTAAAAAGAATGAAGAAAGCCAAACCATTGAGGATGTCATTTGTTTAGTGTTTTTAGATTATTACTTTGAAGAGTTTGCAGCTAAGCACGACGATGAAAAAATAATTGATATACTTAAAAAAACATGGGTTAAAATGTCTGAAGAAGGCCATAAAGAAGCCTTGAAAATTAAATTTTCAGATAAGAGTTTAACTCTCGTAAAAAAAGCGATTTCTTAAACTAATTATTAACATGACAAAAAACGGTAACTCATTAGATCAGCGTACGTTTGATAAATTAAGCCGTTTGTATATCATTGCCTTAAGTACTATTGCGGTATCGGTAATTGTTAGTCAGATTTTAATTCGAAAACATCTTAATGCTCAGTTAAGTGATTCAACTGTAATCAATGTGGCGGGTAGACAACGCATGCTTAGCCAGAAACTTACCAAGGATATAATAGCCTTATCTACAGAGCAAAAAACCAATGAACGTATTTCGCTAAAGGATGATATTAAAGCAACGTTAAACCTTTGGGAAACATCACATCATGCTTTACAAAATGGAAACGATAGCTTAGGGTTACCTGGAAAAAATAGTACAGATATTAACGCAAAATTTGCCAAGCTTAATCCGGTTTTTAACACGATTAGTAAATCGGTAAAAACCATTATTGAGGCAGTTGAAAACGTCCCTCCATTACCAACCTCAGTTTTTGAAAATCATATTGAAAATGTTAGACAGAATGAAGGTGTTTTCTTAGCGATGATGGATAAAATTGTTAATCAGTATGACTTTGAAGCAAATCAAAAGGTAAGTTGGTTACGACGTTTAGAGACTTTATTAACAATTCTTACCTTAGTGATTTTATTAGCTGAATTCTTATTCATATTCTGGCCAACAGCCAAATCGGTGAGAGCTACTTTAGGAGAATTATTGCTTGCTGAACAGCGCGCTAAAAAAATGGCAATTGATGCCGACGAACTTAGTCTGGCAAAAGAGAAGTCCATGAAAGAGCTCAGAGCTTTAAATCACGCAATGGATGAAACGCTTTTGTTTGCCAGAATCACTCAAAATGGCAATGTGGTGCATATTGGTAAACGCTTTTCACGATTATTTAAATTTTCAGGATTTAATATGACGACTAGTTTTGCTGAAATTATTTCGATCCAGGAAAGCGAGCAAGTTGTTATGGAAAATATAATAACCAAAAGCAAAAAAACGGGATGGCAGGGAGAAGTTAAGGCTACAACGAAGGATTATAAGGATATTTGGTTAGAAATGGCGATTATTCCTTTTAGTTTTAGTGATGACCGTTCGGAGTTACTCATTATAGCTTCTGATATTACTTCGCGAAAAGCAGCGCAATTAGAGATTGAGCGCCTTACTAAAGAGAGTTTCGAGGAAAAAATGAATCAGCAAAAAATTATCTCCAGTAAGATTATTGAAAACCAGGAAAAAGAGCAAAATAGAATAGCTAAAGATGTGCATGATGGAATAGGACAAATGCTTACAGGATTAAAGTATAACTTAGAAAGTATAGATATTTCAGATATCGAAAAAACAGCATTTAAAATTGAACATCTTAAGGAGTTAACCGGTAATATAATAAAAGGTGTTCGTACAGCAACGTTCAATTTAACACCCCCCGAATTATCCGACCATGGTATCGTACCAGCCATAAATAAATTAACACATGAATTGTCAAAATTAACAGGTAAACAAATTGTTCTTTTTAATAAAACTGAGTTTAATCAGCGATTAGATTCACTGGTAGAAATTAATATATACCGAATTGTACAGGAGGCTATTAACAATGCCATAAAATATGCTAATTCTACACACATTTTGGTGTCGCTATCTCACAGTGAAAATATTTTAAGTGTTGTAATAGATGATAATGGCCAAGGTTTTAATCCGAAAAAGGTAAAGAAGGTAAAAGAAGGCGATGGCGGTATGGGAATGACTTTTATGAAAGAACGTATAAAATATATAGAAGGCCGCATATTTATTCATTCCGAGAAAGATAAAGGAACACGTGTAACCTTAAATATTCCAATAGATAAATAAGTATTTTCACGTAAATTTTATACTTTTGCTAAGTATGAAATGTTTAGATGAATTTTATTTTAGCTTTATTGAAAAAATATTTTAAACTAAATAATAGACTAAAAAAACGAGTGTTATGAGTGTAATAAATGTTGTTTTGGCCGATGACCATGTTTTAGTGAGAGATGGAATAAAGGCACTTTTAGAGGATCAAAAAGGTATTCAGGTTGTGGATGAAGCATCGAACGGCGTGGAGGCAATTGATGTTATAAAAGCGCAAAAACCACATTTATTAATAGTTGATATTCGTATGCCTGAAATGAACGGTATAGAGGTGGTTCAGAAAATAAAAAGCGAACAAATAGACGTTAAAACTTTGGTATTGTCTATGCATGATTCCGAAGAATACGTCGTTAAAGCTATTCAAGCCGGAGCAGATGGATATTTATTAAAAGGAGCGAGCAAGGAAGAGTTTTTAAAAGCTTTGACGAGTATTGCTGCTGGAGGAAAATATTTTACCGGAGATGTATCGGCTATCATAATGAATAATTTTGTTCAAGGTTCGAATGGTGTGACAATTAGTGATAGCTCTAAAATTAAGAAAAAGGTAAAAGATCCTTTTAATTTAACTAAACGTGAACGCCAGATATTAGAATTAGTCCTTCAATTAAAAAATAATAAAGATATTGCTGAAGAATTAGAAATAAGCAAACGAACTGCTGAAGTACATCGTTTTAACTTAATGAAAAAAATGGAAGTGAAAAACCTCATGGAGTTAAGTAATAAAGCTAAAGAATTTCAATTGGTTTAGACACAATTTTAAAAAGCGTATAGATTTGATTTTTATTTAGTGCTTTTATCTCATTTTTTTATCAAAATCTTAAATACCATTCTACTTTTTAATAAATCTACATTTTTCAACAAATACGTATTTTTGTTTTTAAAATTAAGTATTTATACTTAATTTTGTTAATATAACTTATGTTTTATAAATCAGTTTGTGCAGTCTTTAGTTAAGCCTGGCATATAGCAATAAACAATCGGGAGAAGTTAATTTTTTAATAGCTACTTGTTTGTTTTTATAAATTATGAATTTAATGGTTGGTTTTTTACTGTTTTATTAATAATTCTTGATTTAGAAACAACGTGTTATTGAAAAGGTTAAATTAGTTTAACTGCCTCTAATATAGTGGATGGAATTCATATAATTTCTGATGCACATAGGGGTAACCTTAAAAAGTTTTAATATCGAATTTCGATTAAAATGTAATGGTTTATGTTAAAAAATGAAGTAAAAACAACGTGTTCGTATTGCGGCGTAGGGTGCGGTATTATAGTTAAAAGAGATAACAATAATAAAATCCTTGTTGAAGGCGATAAAAATCACCCTGTAAATAAGGGGATGTTGTGTTCAAAAGGCATGAATTTACATTATGTTGCGAACGATGTATCCGATCGTATTTTATATCCAGAAATGCGCTGGAGTCGTTCACATCCTCGCGAACGCGTTAGTTGGGATGATGGTTTAGATCGTGCAGCTAGTGTTTTTAAATCTTTAATCAAAAAGCATGGTCCTGATAGTGTTGCATTTTATGTGTCGGGACAGAGTTTAACAGAAGAATATTATATAGCTAATAAATTAACTAAAGGGTTTTTAGGGACTAATAATATCGATACCAATTCGAGATTATGTATGAGTTCGGCTGTAGTTGGTTATAAAAAAACTTTTGGAGAGGACAGTGTTCCTATTTCATATGCCGATATTGAATTGGCTGATTGTTTCTTAATTACTGGGGCTAATCCTGCCTGGTGTCATCCTATATTATTTAGACGCCTTGAGAAACATAAAGAAGAAAATCCCGATGTAAAAATTATTGTTGTTGATCCTAGAAAAACGGATACCGCAAATTTTGCAGATATTCATTTGCAGCTAATTCCTGGTACCGATATTATTTTATACAATGCTATCGCAAGAAGTATATTTGAAAGGGGGCTTATTAACGAGGAATTTATAAATAATTATACAGAAGGTTTCGAAAAATACAAAGAACAGTTAGGAGAAACATCAGTTAAGGAAGCTGCGAAGTTATGCGGAGTATCTGAAAAGGATATTAGAAAAGTTGCCGATGTTATAGGACTTTCAAAAGGTTTTATAAGTATGTGGGCGATGGGGTTAAATCAAAGCGTGGTTGGAACGGATAAAAATTTTGCATTACTTAATTTATCCTTAATTACAGGACAGGTTGGAAAACCAGGCTCAGGTCCTTTCTCATTAACGGGGCAACCCAACGCTATGGGAGGACGAGAAGTAGGTGGTATGGCAAATTTACTGGCTGTTCATAAAGATTTAATGAATGAAGAGCATCGTCGTGAAGTGGCTCATTTTTGGGGTGTTGAACGTATAAATCCTAAACCAGGTCTAACGGCAACACAAATGTTTGAAGCTTTGGAATCCGGAAAATTAAAGGCGATTTGGATTGCTTGTACAAATCCTTTGGTAAGTTTACCTAATTCGCACCGTATAGAAAAAGCTTTAAAGAATGCGAAGTTTGTTGTCGTACAGGATATATCTTATAAATCGGATACAGTCGAATACGCCGACTTAGTACTCCCTGCAGCTGCTTGGTTAGAGAAGGAAGGAACGATGACCAATTCCGAGCGTCGCATTTCGTATTTACCAAAAGAAATTAATGCTCCCGGAGAAGCTAGACCAGACGTAGAAATATTTTGTGATTTTGCCAAAAGAATGGGCTTTAGGGGGTTCAATTACAATAGTGCAGAAGAAATATACGACGAATACGCATCTATGACAAAAGGAACCAATATAGATGTATCCTTTTTAAGTTATGACCGATTAAAGAATGAAGGCACTTTTCAGTGGCCTGTACCCGAGTATAGGCATACTGGAACGCCTAGACTTTTTCAAGATAAGCAGTTTTTTACACCATCAAAAAAGGCCATATTTAATGTGCCCGCAGGAATAAAAAACACATCTCTTCAACCCAACGAGACTTACCCATTAATTTTAACAACTGGTCGGGTTCGAGATCAATGGCATACTATGACAAAAACAGGAAAGGTATCCCGTTTAAAAACGCATTACCCAAAACCAGTTTTAGAAATTAATCCGGTAGATGCTTATTTATTTAAGATTAAAGATGGCGATATAACCGAAATCAAAAGTGAAAATGGAACGGTTCGTGTTCGTGCTCAGGTAACTGAAAATATAAGTAAAGGCGTGGTATTTCTGCCGATGCATTGGGGTAAAATATTGCAAACAGATTTAAATAGAGCCAATAATTTAACGAATACACATATAGATCCGCAGTCGAAAGAACCAGACTTCAAATTTACACGGGTTTCGGTTGCAAAATTTAAAAAGCCAGTAGAGAAAATAATTATAGCCGGTGCTGGTGCTGCTGCATTCAGGTTTATTCAAAATTATCGAGAAAATAATCAGGAAGATGAAATTCTGGTGTTTTCAAAAGAACCTAATCTATTCTATAATCGCGTATTATTGCCTGAATATGTTATCGAAGAGTTAAGTTGGGAGCAATTATTAAAAATTAAGAAAAATGAATTAAATAAATTAAACATTAAAGTTTATCCTGAAACTTTGATAGAAAAAATAGATACGAAGCAAAAGGTGGTAACCGATAGTCACGGAGAAACACACAGTTTTGATAAGTTAATACTTGCAACAGGAAGTCGTGCTTTTATACCCAAAGACGTTCAAATTAACTTACCAGGTAGATTTACCATGCGTAATAAAGGAGATGCCGATAATTTTAAAGCTTATTTAGATGCTACAGGTTTACCACCAGAAGAACAACATATTGTTATTGTTGGTGGGGGGTTACTTGGTTTAGAGCTTGCTGCGGCGATGAAACATAAAAATGTAAAAGTCACTATTATTCAACGAGCTTCACGATTAATGGAAAGACAACTGGATGCAATTTCAAGTAAACTATTGGCTTTAGATGTTCAGGAACGTGGGATCCAGATTTATTTTGACAATGAAGTGAGCACCGTTTTTGATGATGAGGATTCAAATGAATTAAATATAACCTTAAAGAGTGGAAAATTTATTGCTGCTCACGCCATTGTTTACGCCATTGGAACTATACCAAATGTTGAAATTGCTCGTGAAAACGGCATTGTTTGTGGGCGAGGTGTAAAAGTTAATCAGCATTTACAGTCGTCGCACCCAGATATCTTTGCTATTGGCGAAATTGCCGAGTTCAATAATCAGCTTTTCGGTATTACATCGGCTGCCGAGGAACAGGCTAATATTTTGTCCAATTATTTAGCGGGAGATGTGAGTTGTGCCTATAATGGCTCTGTGTTAATGAATATTCTCAAGTTTAATGACCTGAATTTGTGTAGTATTGGAGAAATAAAAGTGCCTGAAAACGACGATTCATATGAAGAAGTAATTTTTACCGATATATCTAAACGCTACTATAAAAAATGTATTGTTAAAGATGATTTATTGATAGGGGCGGTTTTAATGGGAGATAAAAATGAATTCGCAGAATTTAAAACCATGATTGAGAGTAAAATAGAAATGGCTGATAAGCGAGATAAATTGCTAAGAGGGGCTTCTAATGATGTACCTGTTATCGGTAAGTTGGTGTGTTCTTGTAGTCAGGTTGGAGAAGGAAATATCGAAGAGACCATTAAGTCAGGTTGTGTCGATTTCACCGAGTTATGTAATAAAACAGGCGCAGGTTTGGGGTGTGGAAGTTGCAAAACAGAAGTCAGGGAAATTTTAAGCAATAATAAAGTTTTAGCCTAGTATTAACCAAATGCATATGAAAGAGTCATATAGATTAAGAATAAACGGAGGTGTACTTTCACCTGGAGAGTTAAAATATATTTGTGAAGCAGCAGAAGGTCTGGGTTTGGATGCAATTTCATTTGGTTCACGACAGGATATTATTTTTCCTGAAGAAATTGATGAAAGTAAGTTTCATCAGTTTGATAAAATTAAGTTCATCAAACCAAAGCGAGATGGTATGGAAAACATTGTTTCTTCCTATGTTTCTGCCGATATATTACCGAATACTTCATGGCTTACCAGTGATCGTTATTTGTATGTTTTGGAGCAATTTAAGCATAAACTAAAACTTCGGGTCAATATTACCGATCCTAAACAGCGTTTAGTACCTTTATTTACGGGAAATATAAATTTTATAGCCTCCGAACACGAAGATTACTGGTATTTGTACATAAGACTCCGAGGCTGGAATAAAACGGAAATGTATCCGGCGCTTATTTATAGCTGGGATATGGATAAAATAGAATTAGCTATTGAGAATGTATTGATTGAAGAGCCAGAAAATGTAGAAACTCTTTTCGAATTGGTGAGCGATGCTGTCGATACCAACAACCGAACGGTAGACAAACCTCTTGAAGTGCCTTTTTATCCCTTTCCTTATTATGAAGGCATGAATCGCTTTGGAGACAAATACTGGTTAGGATTGTATTGGAGAAATAATCGTTACGACATTGCCTTTTTAAAAGCGATGTGTGATTTATGTTCAGAAAATAAGATAGGAAAAATATCTATAACACCTTGGAAATCTTTTATCGTGAAAGGTATTCCTGTGAAATTTAAATTGCAGTGGGAAAAGTTTTTAGGTAGCTATGGTATTAATGTAAGGCATTCTATGCTTGAGTTAAACTGGCATTTACCTGTTTTCGATTCGCATGCCTTAAACCTAAAAAAATATCTGGTAACTAATTTCGACCAAAACGATATAAGTACTTATGGACTTACATTTGGAATTGCAAATTACGAGAGCAAATCCTATCATTTTACATCTATAGTAATAGAAAAAAATAAGAGTCCAGAAAACTTAGGTGATTTTGTAATTCGAGATACTTATAACTTGTTGTACGCCAAAAATTTCGACCCGAATACCCGAGAATATATCATGCATGTTCAAGATGTAGATATGGTTGAACTGCCAGGATTACTTATGGAATTAAGTAAACTATATTTTGAACAACTAGGCATGGAACGTGCACAGAACGTAGTGGTGAATGAGAAAATTGAAACCCATAAGACGGAGGTTTATCAATGCAAAGAGTGTGCAACGATTTATGAAAATAAATATGGCGATGTAACTCAAAATGTTAGTCCGAACACACCATTTGAAAGTTTACCAGAAACATATGAGTGTTCATTATGCGAGTCACCTAAGAGCAGTTTCGAAAAAAAGATTTTAGTGTCTTAAATCTTATCTATAGATAATGGTATTTTCAACTATATCTACACGCTGTGTAGCGAAAACATTTGTGATTCATTTTCGAAAATAATATTTTTAAATAGCACTTTCTTAAAATTTTTCCATGAATAAGGCTCTGAAAATATTGTTTATTGACGATGACGTAATTGAAGCAATGAAATTTAATCGTGTGGTATCATCGTTAAAATTAAATCATGAAGTCATAGAGGCTAAAAATGGGGAAGAAGCATTGCAGATTCTTAATGATAAAGAAAACCTTCCAGATATTATATTATTAGATTTAAATATGCCTAAGCTTAACGGTATAGATTTTTTAAAAATTCTTAAAAGCGACGACATTTTAAATTACGTTCCTACCATAGTATTAACTACCTCTAATAATCCCAACGATTTAAAAGCTTGTTATAAAATAGGCGTTGCAGGTTATGTAAAAAAACCACTAAAATATGAAGATTACGTATTAAAAATTCAAAATTTAATTAGCTATTGGAGCATGAACGAATTAGTAGAGTTATAGGGAGCTAATTGTTAAATGTATTTTAGTAAATAATTTAAAGTGTAACGAATTTAATTTTAGTAAATACATTAATTTTTATTAATTGTTTATTTTGGTCATTGAGACTATTTTAGCTTTATTGTAAAAAAGTGAAATTTTAATTTTCATGGGTGAACCAAATTTGGATTATATAAGAAAAATAGCAAATGGCGACCAAGAATTTTTCAATAAGTTAATAAAAATTGTTAAATTCGAATTACCTAACGAAGTAGATTCATACAACGATTATATGCAAAGGGGTTGTTTTATGCAGGCAGCCAACATAGTGCATAAAATTAAACACAAAGCTATTATTTTAAGTTGGGAAGATGCTTACCAAATAGCAGCAACTCATGAAGAAAACTTAAAAGCAGGCAGCAATGTGGATCAAGCATCTTTTGATAATTATTTAACGGCGATGCTGCGTTATATATCTACTATTTAACCAAATATAAATGAACGCCATTATAATAGATGATGAGCTAACATTTGTTGCTATATTAAAGAAATTATGCGATGAAATTCCTGATTTAAATATAGTAGCAACATTTGAGAATGCGACCGAAGCTATTAAATATCTTAATAAACAGGAGGTGGACCTGATTTTTCTGGATATGCACTTACCTGACTTTACTGGATTTGAGTTTATTCAAACGTTAAAAAACCAGCCAAAAATTATTGTTATTTCATCCGACAGCAAACTGGCTATAACAGCTTTCGAGTATGAATGCATTGTCGATTATATTGAGAAACCTGTTAAATTATCTAGGTTAAAGAAAAGTATCGAAAAGTTGGAAAAATCATTTAATGATGAAGATTTCGAGGCAGATGCCGGGGATTTTGTTGATGATGTAGAGGATGTAGAAAATACATTGTTTATTAATATCAATAAAAAACTTATAAAAATAGACATTCAGAATATTAACATTGTTGTAGCCAAGGGAGATTATATTTACATTAAAACCGAAGATAAAAATCATATTGTGCATGCTTCAATGAAAAAAATATTAGATAAATTACCCAATAGTACTTTTATGAAAGTGCATAGATCTTATATTATCAATCTTAAGAAAATTGATGAAATAGAGGAGAATGTAATTTATATAGGTAAAAATGTGATTCCTTTAAGTAAACTTGTTAAACCTCAGCTTATTAGTAGGTTGAATATATTATAATACCTGTCGCTATTGAAGTATCATTAACATGTAAGAGTATAATATTATTCTTGTTAAATTTTGGTCGACAGGTTTCGTTATTTAATCGAAAGTTCAAACGTTGTACTTTAATTAATCTTTAACTTTAAAGTAGGAGAGAGCTTATCTATTATGTCGTAAGAGATTAATAGCAAGTTAAAAGGCAAAAGCGTAAGTTTTTGCCTTTTTTTAATGAATGTATTTTAGGTTTTAAAAAAATAGACTTATTTCTGTCTACAGAAAAGTCATCTTTCATCGAAGATTAATTGTTTGGTATAGAGATAAATACGATATTTATAATAACCTAAATAAAGAACAATGAGATTAGCATTTGTAACGAATTTTCCATTGTTGGATAGTGAAAATGGTGACTATGTTTTTAATTTAATTAAAAATTTAAGACAAAGTGAACATGTCGCTCAAATAACTCTGATTACCAATAAATCGTATGGTAAGTTTGATTTTTGTTTCGAAGAAAAAGGTTGTAAGGTGATAATTAAAGAGAGCTGGGTTAGAGGTAAATTTAATTCAAATAGTATCTGTAATTATTTAGAATATCTAAATCCAAGTATAATTTTATACAATTTAAAAAAATTAGATGTTGACGAATTAACATCAAAAAGAAAGATTGAAATGATTTCAACTTCTACATATAAAGTAGAAAAGTTTGATGAATTCCCAATTTGGCTTGAAATTAGAGATCAACAAGAGTTTTTTAAAGTAAAGGATCTTTTTGGTGATGTTTATAAAAAAAATAATATTTCTGTTGCTTGACCTAGATTTAATAAGATAATCAAACTAACAATTTTTTTAAGTGTTCTGCCAAGAAAACAAAAGGAGAATCGTAAGTGATATCCTTTTGTTTTTTTCTATTTTTTTGATAAGAATTTATCTTTAAATAAATAAGCTTCGTCGATATGTAAGGTTATTTCAGCTAAAAATAATTTTGTTTCAACAATGAATTTTAATCTTTGATATTAGTTTTAATGTAGAGTGTAAAGGTATTTACGTGACGATTTTAATGATATTAGTATTATTTAAAATGAATAATAGCTCTCCTAGTATCTACAATATCGTTGGTATTTGCTAAGTATTAACAGGTGTTCGAACTAAAAGAGGGATTTTTTTATTAGGGATTATTTTTGAAGCTGTTAATGTAAATGCCTTTATACAGTTGCAGTAATTAGTATGCTGCCATAATAATAAGTTACCAGAAATGGTTAAACTCTCAAAACGTTTTGATTTTAAAATCAAATTTTAACCCTTTCTTAAAAGGAAGTCTTTACAGGCTTCCTTTTTTTATCCTCCAATGGTAATCATACTTCGGTTATTATTATGTCGTTCTGGGTTTTGAAGTTTGTTTAAGGTGTTCATACCGCCTCTCATTTTAAGTTTCGATTTAACTGCTTTTTCAATAACAGGTTCGATAGAATAACCTGCCCGAAGAGCGCCTAATATATCAGACTCCGATGTCGAAAATAGGCAGTTTTTTATTTGTCCGTTTGCTGTTAGCCGTAGTCTGTTGCAGGAATCACAAAACGGATTGGTTATTGAGCTAATAACCGCAAATTGCCCTTTATAGCCTTCTATTTTATAATTTTTTGAGGTGTCGTTTGGTGCATCTGTAAGTCGAATAATTTGGTCTTTTTTAAAAGTGTCATTTACAAGATTCAATATGTCTTGATAAGATACCATTTTACTTATATCCCAACGGTTGCCATCAAAAGGCATAAATTCAATAAACCTTACTACTACTGGTAAATCTTTGGTAAAATGAATGAAATCAATCACTTCGTTTTCGTTAAAACCTTTCATTAGAACAACGTTAATTTTAACTTTAAAACCATTCTTTATTAAAAGAAGGATATTACGATAAACTTTATCGAATTGATCACGACGGGTAATTTCTTTAAATTTATCTCGGTTTAAAGAATCTAAGCTAATATTTAAACTTTTTACACCGTTTTCTTTTAGTACATCTATGAATTTATCGATTAGAACCGCATTTGTTGTTAGAGATAATTCAACTGGCAGTGACGCTAGTTTATTTAATATAACAGGAAAATCTTTTCTAACCAATGGCTCTCCACCCGTTAAACGAATTTTTGTTACACCATGTTTTACAAAAATGTTAGCTATGGCATAAATCTCCTCGTAAGTCATTAAATGGCTTTTTGGAGATAATTGCACACCTTCTTCTGGCATACAGTATGAACAGCGCAGGTTGCAACGTTCTATTAACGAAATACGCAAGTAACTGTGCTCTCTGCCAAATTGGTCTTGTAATATGTTAGTGTTTTTTAAATTCATAAGTTATTTTGGGTCATAATGCCATTTTTATAAAGCTACGAATTAGCCTTTAAAATAACTGTTAATATCAAATAAAATGTCGTATTTACACTGTTGCATGTTTTAAGGAATACTTATTAGTATGTCAACTTGTTTGGATCAATATTTCATTAATCATGTCTGGCGCCTCGTAACACGCCAAAGCTATGTAACAACGAAGGAAAAACGGCATCCATAGATTCTTTGGCACCGTTGGTTGAACCAGGTAAAGCTAAAATTAGTGTATTATTTAGTGTTCCTGCCACACTACGTGAAAGCATGGCATAGGGCATTCTGCTTTGACCATAATTTCGAATAGCTTCTTCAATACCAGGAATACGTCGATCTAGTATCGGGATTAAAGCTTCTGGTGTAACATCTCTTTTAGATAAACCAGTTCCGCCAGTATAAATTATTAAATCAATTCCTGCGTCATGGTAATGCTTTGCTTTTGTTTGAATAATTTCATACTCATCTGGAATAATAATATAATCTTCAATCGTTACATTGCAGATTTCTAATTTTTCAATAATTGCTTTTCCTGCCTTATCTTCTTTTTCGCCAGCCGAAATGGTATCAGAACACACAATAACAGCTGCTTTAATATCGGTTCTAAAACGGTTTTTAAAATCCGACTTACCTCCTTTTTTATTTAATAATTTAATAGCATGTATTTCAATGCCTTTGTCTATAGGTTTTAACATGTCGTACATATTAAGCGCAACTACAGAGGCACCGTGCATGGCTTCGACTTCTACACCCGTTTTATAGATAGTTTTAACGGTAAAAAGAACTGTGATTTCTAAACCGTTTATGTCGTATTCAACACCTGTAAACTCAATAGGTAGGGGATGACAGTCCGGTAGGATATCGGGTGTACGTTTTACACCAAGTAAACCTGCAGCTTTGCTCATCGCTAAAACATTCCCTTTAGGTACCGTGTCGTTTTTTATAGCATCAATAGTTTCTGGTTTACTTACTTTTAAAATAGCTTGAGCCGTTGCTATTCGTAAGGTTGTATTTTTATGCGTAATATCGACCATTTTAATAGAATGTTAATTGTTTTTTTTCCACTGATGTGTTTCGTCCGTAAATATTTCCTTTCCAAAAACAGGTACATGGGCTTTAATTTCCTCTACAATATATTCCAGAGCTTCAAAAACGACTTTTCGTCGAGGCGACGATACAAATACAAACAAGCAAATTTCTCCTGCTTTTACTGTTCCTAAACTATGATAAATATGCATACATGTTAAATTATATTTAGCAAAAGCGGCCTCACGAATGTGGTGAAATTTTTCGTTGGCCATGTCTTCATATGCGCTGTATTCAATAGCAGAAACTGATTTACCATTAATAACATCGGCTCTAACCTGACCTAAAAAAATATTGTGTGCTCCAATGCTTGTTTTAGATTGGTGTTTAGCAATAGAGTTTCCAATAAATTCTGAAGAGATTGGGCCATGTTGAAACACGTTTTTCGGTTTTTTATCGGTCATTTTTTATTGATTTTGAATTTATTATTTGTAAAATTTCAGAAGCACCTTCCTTAAGGCTCGTACAATTTTCAATATGAAGTTTCTGTAAAATTGAAACTGCTTTCTTGCTTCTTATACCTGATTGACAAAATAAAATGATTTCTTTATTACGGTTTAATCGTTCAAGATTATTTTCTAATTGAGACAAAGGGATGTTAGTATATTCTAATCCTTTTATTTTAGGCGTTTCATGAGCTTCTCTCACGTCTATAAACTGTAAATCGTTCCTATTTAACAAGTTTTTAAAAGAAGTAGTTTCATGGGGCGCCGCACAAAAGGATGCTGTTGTTTTTAAGTGAAACGTATCCTTTCCCTTTAACACGTCATCTATTAAATTATTATTTCGTGAAATATTAAGAAGTGTTATATTTAAGTTTAAAGCATTGTAGCAAAGTAATTTACCTGAAAGACTTTCGCCAATTCCTAAAATAAGTTTTAAAACCTCGTTAGCTTGCATGGTACCGATAATGCCCGGTAAAACACCTAAAACACCAATTTCGGAACAATTAGGTACGGTATTTTTTTCGGGAGCCTCAGGAAACAGGCAGCGATAACTTGGCCCGTTTTGGAAGTTAAATACAGAAACCTGACCCTCAAATTTGTAAATAGCACCATAGACTAATGGTTTTTGGGTAATGATGCAGGCATCATTAATTAAATAGCGGGTTTCAAAATTATCGGTCCCATCAACAATAATATCATAGGCTTGGAATAGTGTAAGCACATTTTTATGTGTAAGCTGTTCGGGGTAAACGTTAATAGTTATACTGTCGTTTAAATCGGATAATCGTTTTTTAGCGGCTAAAGCTTTATTTTCTCCAATTGTTGAAGTTCCAAACAGGATTTGTCGCTGTAAATTAGTGATATCTACTACATCAAAATCTACAATGCCAATGGTGCCAATGCCAGCAGCGGCAAGATATTGTAAAATTGGACAACCCAGACCACCTGCGCCAATAACCAAAACCTTTGCTTTTAAAAGTTTATCTTGACCTTCTTGGCCAATTTCCGATAGTATGATATGTCTGTTATAACGATTCATTTATACTCTAATATTTTTATTATTTAAGAATATCAAAAAGATTCTAATATTTCAATTTTTACTCATTAGTTATCCTCCAGCAAAAGGGGGCAGCAAAGCTATTTCTTCACCAGTCAATTTAGTTTTTGCAGGCACTAATACTTTATTTTGTGCTATTTTAAACTCTTTCTGCTTTAGTTGAGGATATTTTGAAATCACGAAGTCTAATAATTCTGAAACTGTTGTTTTGTTATGTTCAATAATTTCTGACTCAACCTGTGTTACTTCAGCAATTTGCCCGAAATACTTAATGTTTGTCTGCATTTTTAAATATTTTAATTCATTAGGTGTGTTTACGTTAATTATAGCATTTGTGTATTTAGTGGCTAGGTTTATGGTTTTTAGTTTACATTGATTTACTGCGTATTGTAATCGACGTTCATCTGCTTTTAAAAGTTCAAAAAAAGTGTCTGCACAAGATGATTTATAAATTGCAATTAAAGGCATGGTTTTACCTTGAGCTTCAAATTGAATGATTTCAGTGTTATTATCCATTTGGTTAATGAGCAGCCGTAATATTTCAGTTTTAATTAAAGGGATATCACAACTCAATACTAAGTTGTATTCTGTTTTAGAAGTCTTTAATCCAGAGTATAGGCCAGCCAAAGGCCCTGCGTCTTCAATAACATCCTTAACCCGTTGGTATTTAAATTTGTCATAATCTTGTGTGTTCGAAACAATTATTATTTTTGAAACTAGTGGTTCTAACGCTTCGATGATGTGTTGGGTAAACGGTTTTCCGTTAAAGTACAGAAGACCCTTGTCTGAACCCATTCTACTACTTTTTCCGCCAGAAAGTATAATACCAGTTATGTTGTTTTTTTCTATCATTATTAGGTTATAACAAGTTTAAAACAAGCGATTATTAAAACTAAAACTAGAATATATCTTAGTGCGGTATTATTAATTTTTTTACTTCCTAAATATCCGCCTAAAAACCCGCCCAATAAAGCAATACCAACCAATATAAAAGCTTCTTTTTCCAACTTTACTCCGCTACTTAGTTGGCCAATAAGTCCCGAGGCAGAATTAACCCATATAAATAATGCGGAAACGGCTGCGGCTTCTTTCATTTTTCCCCAATGCAGTAAAAGTATAACCGGTGTTAATATAATACCACCACCTATACCTATTAGACCGGAAAAAAAACCGATAACAGCACCAATTAAAAGGCCTTGCCATAATTTTATATCCTTAATTGTTTTGTTTTCTTTTCCAAAAATATTGAGCATTTTTAAAATAGCGAACACCAATAAAATGGCCAATATTTGTTTATATAACGATGCGTCAACTTCAATAGTTCCTCCTAAAAAAGCAAGTGGGATGGACGTAATGGCGAATGATATAAATAATTTTTTATTAAAATATCCGCCACGATAGTAATAATAAAATGAGATACCTGCTACAAATAAGTTTAATAGTAAAGCGGTGGGTTTCATTGTATCTGGAGCAAAGCCAAATAAAGCCATTAGTGCCAAGTAACCACTAGCTCCTCCATGTCCAACGCTCGCATATAAAAACGAAACAACAGGTAGAAGTATAAGAAATATATATATGTCTTCGGTTTGTAACATGCTTATTGGGAGGTGTTTAAAGGTTTTTAATTTTTTCTAGTTGAAGATCTAAAAATGCCCAACAGTTTTTATTTATGTCATCAAATGCATGTATTAGTGATTTTCCATAATCGGTTAGTTCGGCACCGCCACCACCTTTACCGCCTACAGTGTTAATTGTTACCGGCCTTTTAGCAGATTTATTTACCGAATCAATTAAATCCCAGGCCTTCTTGTAAGAAATATTTAAGGATTTTGCAGCTCTCGATAAAGAGCCAGTGGTTTCAATGGCCTTTAGCAATTGCACTCGACCTTCGCCAAGCAGAACACCGTTTTCATGTTCTATCCAGATTCTACTCTTTATTTTATAATTCATATTTTAAAAAATTCATTACAGAGGTAAAAGTATGACTTCAACTTTATCGCCTTTTTTTATTTCGGATTGCTCTTCTGGCATAAAAACAAGAGCGTTTGAAATAGCAAATGTTTGCAACATAGAGGAACTTTGCCCTTCTAATATATTTACAGAGTTTCTGTTGTATATGGCTTTTAAAAATTGCGGGCGATCACCATGCTTTTTAAAATTTGAGTCTGAAGAAACTTTTAACCGTTTTAAGGTATCAGCCTTATTGTTCATGAGCTTTTGTAAAGCCGTAAAAACATACATGTAAAAACAGGTTAATGAAGCTGCAGGGTTACCGGGTAAAGCAAAGATGTGTGTGTGGCCTTTAGTTCCGAAGAATAAGGGTTTTCCGGGTTTTTGCTTTACTTTATAAAAGTGTTCTGTAACATTGAGTTCATTTAATGCTTTGCCTACAAAGTCATAATCACCAACCGATATTCCACCAGATATGATTACTAGGTCGTTGTTTTTAATAACACGATTAAGGGTGTTTATTGTTTCATTATAATCATCTTGAATTTTAACAATAATTACATCGTAGAATTTCAGTCCGTATAAAGCACTTAAAAGCATTGAGGAATTACTTTCGTAAATCTGACCATAGTCAATAGGTTCACCGGGTTCAACCAGTTCATTTCCAGTTGTAATTATTGCTATAGTTGGCTTTTTGTAAACATGTACTTGATCAATGCCTAAGGAGCTTAAATAACCTATGGCTGCAGGAGTAAGTTGTGTGTCTTTAGGTAATGCCAACTGTCCTTTTTTAACTTGTTCTCCTTCATGTCTTATATTTTTGTTTATATCAATAGTTTCTAGAAGAGTCATGTTGTTATCTTTTAAAGAAACTTTCTCTTGCATAACAACGGTATTTGCAGTATCAGGAACAGGAGCTCCGGTAAAAATTCTAACGGCTTCTCCTTTCTTTAATATGGGTTGATGATTGTCACCTGCTTTAATTTCTCCTACGATTGTATATGATAATTTATCATGCCAGTTTAAGGCATAGCCATCCATTGCCGATTGTCTGAACGGTGGCATATTGATAGATGAGTAAATATCACGGCTTAGCTTGTAACTACCTGCCTTTGCAACAGGCTTTACTGTTTCAATAGATAAAGGTTGTATCGAATTTTTAACGAGGTTTATAGCTTGATTTATTGTGACCATGTATTAAGCGTTATATTTTTACAAATATAGCGATATTTTATAAAATTTGAAATAATTACTTATATAATGTCTAAAATTAAGTATTAATACTTATATTTGTTTCAAATGAGAACTATTAATTAAGTTTAATCGTTAGTTATGCAGTTGGAAACCTCGATAGCCAGACATAAAGTTTTAACTACAACACGTAAAAGCATGTTATATAATACATCTTGTGATACCTGTGAAAATTATAATTGCCTTATTAAGAGTAATATGTCGACGCTGGATGATGTTGGTTTAATATTGAAAAAGAATAATTTACGATGTAAAAAAGGACAGCAATTTATTATAGAAGGAGCGCCTGTAAATGGTTTGTTTTTTGTTTTAAAAGGAAAGGTTAAAGTGTTTAGAACCGGAATAAATGGTAGAGAACAAATTGTACGTTTTGCTCGTGAAGGTGAAATTATTGGGCATCGCGGATTTGGAACTGAGGAATATTATTCTATTGGAGCAATAGCTTTAGAGGATACTGTTTTGTGTTATTTTTCAAAGCATACGCTGCAAGAAGCTTTAATAAATAATCCGAAATTTGCTTACGATTTAATGCTATTTTATGCGAATGAGTTAAATAAAAGTGAATCAAAGGTTAAGTCTATATCTCAAATGACTGTTCGAGAACGGGTAATAGATACCTTACTTTATATTAATAGGAAATTTGGAACCGATAAGGGTTTTCTCGATGTTAATTTAAGTCGAAAGGAATATGCTGATTATGCAGGGACGACCGAAGAGCAGGTTATAAGGGTTTTTTCGGCACTAAAAAAAGAAAAATTGATTTCTGCTAAAGGAAAAAAAATAGGAATTAATGATATTGATCTATTAAAAAAGGAAATAAGTGAACACAATTTCTTTTTAGATAGTTAAACGTTTTAGATACTTTACCAACTTTATTAGTTATTGCCATACGTATATTTCGTATGGCTTTTTTTTGCTTTGTAAGTATTGTGTAAATAACTGGTTTTAAGTGTGTTTTACGGATTCACTGCATTTTAGCAGGTTTTACTATGTGTAAAAAGATGTAATAACATGTGATATACCATTGAGGGGATGATGAACTACGTATATATTTGCTAAACAAATAAGTACTAATACTTAATTTAATCTAAAAACCCTTCAATATGAAATCAGTTTTAAAAAAATCAGCATGGGCCTTTTCATTGTCACTACTATTATTTTCTTGTGGTGGAAAGGATTCTAAAAAGAAAGCAGTAACTGAAGAAATTGCTGCAAATGTGTCGAAAACTAAGACGTTAGATATAGAAAAACCACAATTAACCTTTGGATTTATAAAGTTAACAGATATGGCACCTTTAGCTATAGCAAAAGAGAAAGGCTTTTTCGAGGATGAAGGTCTTTTTGTTTCTGTTGAAGCCCAATCCAATTGGAAAAACGTTTTAGATCGTGTGATTGATGGTCAATTAGATGGTTCGCATATGCTGGCGGGTCAGCCAATTGCCGCAGGCGCTGGATTTGGTAGACAAGCCGAATTGGTAACGCCATTTTCAATGGATTTAAATGGAAATGGAATTACTGTTTCGAATGATGTTTGGTCTAAAATGAAAGCCAATGTTCCTCTAGGAGAAGATGGTAAACCAATTCATCCTATTAAGGCAGACGCTTTAAAACCGGTAATCGCCGATTATAAAAATAATGGTAAAGCTTTCAAAATGGGTATGGTCTTTCCGGTATCTACACATAACTACGAAATCAGGTATTGGTTAGCTGCAGCAGGAATACATCCTGGAATGTATACTGCTGATAATGTACAGGGTCAAATCGATGCCGAAGTACTATTGTCGGTTACACCTCCACCTCAAATGCCTGCAACCTTGGAGGCTGGAACAATTTATGGATATTGTGTAGGAGAACCATGGAATCAGCAAGCTGTTTTTAAAGGTATTGGTGTGCCTGTGGTTACTAACTACGACATCTGGAAAAATAACCCAGAAAAAGTATTTGTAATGACTAAAAAGTTTGTTGAGGAAAACCCTAATACGGCTATAGCAGTAACGAAAGCTTTAATTCGTGCCGGAAAATGGTTAGATGTTCCAGGTAATAGAGCGGAGGCTGTGAAAATATTGTCTATGCCTCAATATGTAGGAGCAGACGAAGTGGTTTTAGCAAATTCTATGACAGGAACTTTTGAATTTGAAAAAGGAGATAAACGAGAAATGCCAGATTTTAATGTTTTTTATAAATACAACGCTACATATCCTTTTTACTCCGATGGTATTTGGTTTTTAACACAAATGCGTCGCTGGGGTCAAATTCCTGAAGCTAAACCAGCAAATTGGTACGCTGAAACCATTAAAGATATTTACAGACCAGATATATGGAAAGAAGCTGCATCGCTTTTAGTAGAAGAAGGATATATTCCAGCATCTGATATCCCTCAAACGGATGGTTATAAGCCAGCTACAACCGATTTTATCGACGGAACCTCTTATGATGCTAAAGATCCGATAGGGTATATAAATAGTTTTAAAATTGGTAATAAAGATAAATAAAAACAAAGCCTTTGGTTTTAAGTATGACAGAGGCAAATCTCAAAAGTTAGAGAATATTTAGTAATCATGTAATGAGCCAATATGAACCTTCTTGTTGTTGTTCAAAAGAGTTTGAGGCGAATTCCATCTGACCACTTAAAATAAATAATAATAAACAGATGAAACAAAGCATAACATTAAACAGAGTAACGAAATTTATGGGGCTTGGATTTTTAATAACCCTTAAATCCTTGTTTACCGGAGAATTAGATAAAGAAGGTTTTAAAAACTTCCTAAGAAAAATAGTCGTGCCAATTGCATCCATATTCTTATTTATTGGTTTATGGCACATGGGAGCTAAATCTTTATATAATATTGAAGCGGAATATAAAATAGAAAAAGCTTTAACAGAGCAAGGGCAAGAAGCTGCAGAGGTCATGAGAGCATGTATTGCTTCTGGTGATGTAAGTTGCCAACCCAACACATTGCCTTCTCCTGCACAGGTTTGGGAATCATATAAAACTTTATTAAGAGATCATCAGGTTATTAAAGCTGATAAAGTGGCATTTGCAGAAAAAACTGCGGCATTAAACGCCAAACGTGTAGCTGAGGGTAAAGATCCAATAACTTATACAGGAAGACCTTCGTTTGTAGATCAGATTTTTACAAGTTTAAAAACAGTATTCGCTGGGTTTCTTTTAGCTTTAGTAATAGCTGTGCCAATAGGGGTTATTATCGGGTTGAGCAAAACATTGCGTAGTTCGGTAAACTGGCTAATTCAAATCTTCAAGCCGGTATCACCTGTTGTTTGGTTGCTGTTAGTATTCATGATTGTAAAAACGATGACTAAAGATTCTAATTCCGATAGTGCATTTATCATTTCTTTTATCAGTGTTGGTTTATGTTCTATGTGGGCAACTTTGGTAAATACCGCTATGGGTGTGGCGTCGGTGGATAAAGATTATATCAATGTTGCTAAAGTTTTAAAACTGGGGCCTGTTCAAAAAGTTTTTAAAGTGATTTTGCCTTCATCCTTACCATTGATCTTTACGGGTTTACGAATAACCTTATCCGTGGCCTGGATGGTGCTTATTGCTATCGAATTATTGGCGCAAAGCCCAGGGTTAGGGTCCTTTGTGTGGGAAGAATTTCAAAATGGAGCTATAGATTCTAATTCTAAAATTATAGTAGCCATGTTTGTTATTGGTGGTATAGGATTCTTGTTAGATCGTATTATGTTAACAATTCAGAACACAGTATCGTTTAATAAAACAAGCGGCATTTAATAAGGAACGCAACAATATTAAAACTTAAGAAAATGGCATACTTAGAATTAAATAATGTTTATAAAACCTATGGTCAAGGGAATCATGCAACCAATGTGCTTTCAAATATTAATTTGTCTATCGAAGAAGGTGAGTTTGTAGCCATTGTAGGGTTTACGGGAAGTGGTAAAACAACATTAGTTAATCTAATTAATGGTTTGTTGGAACCTACAAAAGGAGAGATATTGTTTAAAGGAGAACCAGTTGTGGGAACTAGTCACGAGCGCGGGGTTATTTTTCAAAATTACTCATTATTACCTTGGTTAACAGTAGGGCAAAATGTCTATATGGCGGTAAAGGAAGCTTTTCCTAAGAAAAGCAAAAGGGAACTTCATGACATAGTCGCAGAATATGTAGAAATGGTAAGTTTAACGCCTGCAATTAATAAGCGACCAAAGGAGTTGTCAGGAGGAATGCGTCAGCGGGTGGCTGTAGCTAGGGCATTAGCCATGAAACCAGAAATGATTATTATGGATGAACCGCTAGGGGCTTTAGATGCCTTAACTAGAGGGAATCTTCAAGATGAAATTTTAAAAATATGGGGGAAAGAAAAACGCACGGCGCTATTAATAACAAACGATGTTGATGAAGGAATCTATATGGCTGATCGTATTATACCCTTGCGTCCCGGGCCAAAAGCAACATTGGGCCCTGAATTTAAAATAGACATTGAGCGACCTCGGGATAAAACCGAACTTAACGATAATGCTAATTTTAAAGAAACGCGAAATGCTATTATTGAATACTTAATGGATATAGGAAACGAACGTAAATCGGAAGCTCAAGAAGTTTTTGAGCTGCCAGATGTAACACCTAAAAGTTTTGTTGGACGCTTTTAAATTTAAATAAAAAACATGATGATAGATACAACACATAATGAATTAGTGACTGAAAATGGTATCGCATTCTCTGAGAATGTGATGCTGGATTTAAAGCACTTAAAAAAAGTATATCCAACTCCAAAGGGTGATTATACAGTTTTGGAAGACTTAAACCTTCAGATTATGAAGGAAGAATTCGTTACTATTATAGGACATTCAGGTTGTGGTAAAACTACCATGTTATCTATGATTGCTGGGCTAAATGAAATTTCAGGCGGTAATATTTCAGTTCTGGGACATCATATTAAAGGACCAGGACCAGATCGCGGTGTGATTTTTCAGGCGCCTAGTTTAATGCCTTGGATGACTGCTTTGCAGAATGTTATGTTAGGGGTAAACCAAGTGTTCCCTCATGTGGCAAAGTCACAACGCACCGATATAGCAAAATATTACCTCCAAAAAGTGGGACTAGAAGAAGCGTTTCACAAAAAAGCTTCCGATTTATCACAGGGTATGCAGCAACGTGTAGGGATAGCAAGAGCTTTTGCGATAAAACCTAAAGTTTTGTTGCTGGATGAGCCTTTTGGGATGTTAGATTCTTTAACCAGAGGAGAGCTTCAGGATATATTAATTGAAATTTGGAATAAAGAAAAAATTACAGCTGTAATGATAACACATGATGTTGATGAAGCTATTTTCTTGGCCGATCGTGTTGTAATGATGACCAGTGGTCCTAAAGCTAAAATAGGAGATATTCTGGATATAGATTTTGAAAGACCAAGAACACGAAAATCCGTATTGGAGCACGACGATTATTATACCTATCGTAAACATCTAATCGATTTTTTGGAGCACTAATTTTAAAGAAATCCATCTTTTATTTCACTTTATAGACAAGAGGGCTTGGTGATAGTTCTTCATATTTCATAAAGTTTTTTAGTCATAAAATTAAATCTAAATATACGTTTGGGTCAGACTATTTATGTCTGATAATTACAAAAAAACAAATAACTAACACATAAAAAAAACAAATCAATTTAACTCTAAAAACATTCAAATGAAAAAACAATACTTAATACTCGGGCTACTATTAGGGTGTGTATACTATGCACAAGCACAATTTACTTTAGATGGAGAATTTCGTCCAAGAACCGAATATCGCCATGGTTTTGGTAATTTAATAGCCGATGATGCTGATGCAGGGTTTGGTATATCTACTCGGGCTCGTTTAAATGCAGGATATTCATCAGAATCCTATAAAGTGTATTTAAGCTTACAAGATATTATGGTTTGGGGAGAAAACCGACAAATTTTACCTTATGATCAAAATAATTCATTCGCTATTTTTCAGGCTTGGGCGGAATTAAATTTGGGTTCTGGTTGGTCGACAAAATTAGGGCGCCAAGTGTTGTCATATGATGACCAAAGGATTTTGGGTGGCCTGGACTGGGCGCAACAAGGGCGTAATCACGATGCGGCATTATTAAAATATAAAAAGGATAAATTTGCTTTAGATATTGCTTTCGCTTTTAATCAGGATTATTCACATCCAACAGGGTTTGTAAATGTTGGAACTGCTTATAATACAACAGGATTATTTTCCTATAAAACGATGCAAATGGCACATTTAAGTAAGGCTTGGGATAAATTTTCTGGAAGTTTATTGTTTTTAAATAACGGTTTTCAAGAATTTGATGATACCGATGCTCCTGATGGAACAAGTAGTTTACAGACCTTTGGTACACATTTAAATTACAAAGGCGGTAGTTTTGGGGTAGCGGCAAATGCTTACTTACAAACAGGGGCTAGACAAGGAGAAGTAGATGTGAAAGGGGCCTACTTATTAGGGCTTGACCTGACTTTTAAGGCGTCTTCTAAAGTAGGATTAGGGGCTGGACTTGAAATAATTAGTGGTAACGATGCTGATGCTGGTGAAACAGGTGCGTTTTTCCCGTTATACGGAACAAATCATAAATTTAACGGTTTAATGGATTACTTCTATGTTGGTAATCATGCGAATTCGGTGGGTTTGTTTGATATTCATGTAAGTGCAAATTTCAAGTTGAGCGAAACGTCTAGCTTAGTGGTTAAGGCTTTAAATTTTAGTGGTGAACAAGATTTGCCAAGTGGAGACAATGCATTGGGGACAGAGTTAGATTTGGTGTTTAAAAAACAATTTAAGGGATATGCATTAGTTATGGGGTACTCTCAGATGTTTGCTGCCGATGGGATGTATGAGCTTAAAGGGATGTCGGAAGATGTGGCCGCAAGCGGACAAAATTGGGCCTGGGCAATGTTAGTGATTAAACCAAAATTTATTAATTAAAAATAGATTACAGAAGATTCTTTATGTTGTTAATCTTATAAATTAATACTTAATTAAAATCCTGCTTTTAGCGGGATTTTTTGTTTCTAGAAAAAATCATATTTAAAATAAGTTTACTTTTCTTACATTTATTGAAAATAAATTTATATAAATGCTAAAAAAAGTTTTTGGTAGTGCTGTGTTTGGGGTTGAAGCGACAACGATTACAGTAGAGGTAAATTGCGATTCGGGTATAGGGTATCACCTAGTGGGCTTGCCGGATAACGCCATTAAAGAAAGTAATTATCGCATCGCTGCGGCACTTCAATATAATGGGTTTAAAATCCCAGGAAAGAAAATTACTATAAATATGGCGCCAGCCGACCTGCGTAAAGAAGGTAGTGCTTACGATTTGACTTTGGCCATTGGTATTCTCTCTGCGTCTAATCAAATAAAAGCTGAACATTTGGACAGATTCATGATTATGGGTGAATTGTCTTTAGATGGAAGTTTGCAGCCTATAAAAGGGGCGTTGCCTATAGCGGTTAAAGCCAGAGAAGAGGGGTTTAAGGGGTTTATTTTGCCAAAAGCGAATGCAAAGGAAGCCGCTATTGTTAATGATTTAGAGGTGTATGGTGTTGAAAATATAAAAGAGGTTATCAATTATTTTGATAAGGATGAGGCGTTAGAACAAACAATTATAAATACCCGAGATGAATTTTATAAAAACTTAGAATTTCCAGAGTTTGATTTTAGCGATGTAAAAGGACAGGAGGGTATTAAGCGTTGTATGGAGATTGCTGCTGCAGGAGGTCATAATATTATATTAATTGGGCCTCCTGGAGCAGGAAAAACCATGTTAGCAAAACGATTGCCGAGTATTTTACCGCCAATGACTTTGCATGAAGCTCTAGAAACTACCAAAATTCATTCTGTAGTTGGGCGTATTAGGGAAAGTGGGCTTATGGCGCAACGCCCTTTTCGTAGTCCGCATCATACTATTAGTGATGTAGCATTGGTTGGGGGAGGTGCTTTTCCACAGCCAGGAGAAATTTCTCTATCTCATAATGGCGTTTTGTTTTTAGATGAATTACCAGAATTTAAGCGAAGCGTCCTTGAGGTATTGAGACAACCATTAGAAGATCGGGAGGTGACAATTTCAAGGGCTAAGTTTACAGTCACTTATCCGTCCTCTTTTATGCTTGTTGCCAGCATGAATCCTAGCCCAGGTGGATATTTTAACGACCCTACGGCTCCTGTTACTTCAAGTCCTGCCGAAATGCAGCGTTATTTAAGTAAGATTTCGGGGCCACTGCTTGATCGTATCGATATTCATATTGAAGTAACTCCAGTGCCTTTCGAAAAGCTAACTGATGATCGAAAAAGTGAATCTTCTGTTGATATTAGAAAGCGTGTTACTGAGGCCAGAGCGATTCAAACAAAGCGATTTTCGGACTCAGATAAGGTGCATTATAATGCGCAAATGACAACAAAGCAAATTCGAAAATATTGTGAACTAGATGAGTCATCAAAACAACTGTTAAAAACAGCTATGGATCGTCTCAGTTTGTCTGCTAGAGCCTATGATAGAATTTTAAAAGTAGCCAGAACCATAGCTGATTTAGATAATGCTCAAACTGTTAATGGTGTTCATATAAGTGAGGCTATTCAGTATCGAAGTTTAGATCGGGAAGGGTGGTTAGGTTAAGCTGTAATTTGATATTTACATGAACTCGAATGTAAAATAAGCAATTTTATTCTTCAGATTTCCTTAGTTTTGGTAGAATTATAAGGGTTAATTAGGTTTTAATTAATCCTTTTATAGAATACTAAAATTTATTTAAAGAAATTATGAAGTTATTTCAAGTAGATATTAATGCTGATGTAGGAGAAGGTGTTGGCAATGAGGCGCAATTAATGCCCTTTTTATCATCTTGTAATATTGCTTGTGGTGGACATGCAGGAGATGAATCTACTATGCGTGCTGTGGTGAAAACTGCTAAAAAGTATGGCGTAAAAGTAGGGGCGCACCCTTCCTTTCCAGACAGGGAAAATTTTGGACGTCAGCCTATGGATATGTCATACGTGTCGCTGTTTGAATCCTTAAAACATCAAACAGATAATTTAATTAATGTATTAAATGATTTGCAAGTTGGTTTTCATCACATTAAACCACATGGAGCATTATATAACCTAGCAGCAATTGATGAAAATTTGGCAAAGGTCATAATTGAGGTTGTTAAAAGTTATGCGTTGCCCATTCAGTTGTATGTGCCTTATCAATCTGTTATTGCAAAATTGGCAGTTCAGCATAATATTTCGGTAGTGTATGAAGTCTTTGCGGATAGAAATTATAATAATGATTTAACGCTAGTTTCAAGACAAGAAAAAAATGCATTAATTCATGAGGTTGATGCGATGTTTGAACATGTTTACAGGATGGTTTCAAGGCATGAGGTGAAAACTATAGGCGGTGAAATAATGCCTATAAAGGCGGATACAATTTGTGTTCATGGAGATAATATTGAGGCTATTAAATTACTGAAAAATTTATGGAAAAAATTAAATCTAAAAGGAGTAAAAATATCCTGATTATATGAGTTATAATTTAACCTATAAACCGTTTGGTGAACGTGCTATTTTAATTGAATGGCCAAACAAAATAGAAGATGATATATTGCATGATATCCTTGGGTTTAAGGAGAAATTGTTTAAATTACTAATTAAAGAGTTACTTTATGTAAATCATGCATATAACTCATTAATAGTATTTTATAAAAATAAAATACCTGACTTTGAAGCAAAAAAAAGCACTATAAATAAAATCTATATAGATAAAAATGATGATGTTTCATTGAGTGTAATTAAATGGGTGATTCCTGTTTGTTATGATGATATTTTTGGACTGGATTTGACTGAATTATCTATTGAAAAAGACTTATCGAAAGCAGAAGTGATTCAACTACATTCTGAAGCTGTTTATAAAATATATTTTATTGGTTTTTTACCTGGGTTTTTGTATTTGGGAGGTTTAAACGAAAAACTGTTTACGCCACGCAAAGCAACACCACGTTTACGTGTTGAAAAAGGTGCTGTTGCAATAGGAGGAAATCAAACGGGAGTTTATCCTGTTGCTAGTCCAGGAGGGTGGAATGTTATAGGGAATTCTCCTGTGTCTTTCTTTAATTTAAATAATGATAAACCTTGTTTTGCTCAACCAGGTGATTTTATAAAGTTTAAACCTGTTTCCCTGAAAGAATATAATGATATTAAAATATTGTGCGAGGCCGGAGTATATGAGTTAGAAAGTGAGGTGATTCATGGTTAGAGTATTAAAACCAGGGTTTTATTCTTCTATACAAGACTTTGGGCGTGTTAGTTTTCAGCATTATGGTGTGCCATGTGCAGGTGTTATGGATCGGTATTCGGCTGGTATGGCAAATGTAATTTTGGGCAATCCTCCTGATTTGGCGGTATTAGAAATGACTATTACAGGAGCTAGTTTGCAATTTGAATGCGAAACCATTATTTGTTTGTCTGGGGCTAATTTGTCGCCAAAAATCAACGATGACGAGATTTCTTTAAATAAGCCGATTGAAGTTAAGGTAAATGATGTGTTGTCATTTGGTAAACTGTTAAGCGGCGTAAGATGTTATGTAGCTGTTTTAAATGGTTTTCAAACAGAAAAAGTCTTAGGGAGTTTTAGTATGTATAAAGGGGTGACAAATAATCATTTATTATCAAAAAACGACGTTTTAAATATAACTTTAAAGAATTCATTTATAGTTAATAAGTACGCTTCAGTTAAACTAAATAATCAATATTTAGAGAGTGAAGTTGTAGAGGTGTTTAAAGGTCCTGAGTTTGATTTATTGATGCCATCACAGCAGGATGATTTACGATCTAATCAATTCACTGTTTCAAAAAATAATAGCCGGATGGCTTATCAGTTAGAAGAGCGCTTGGAGAATAATTTGTCACCAATAATAACATCGCCTGTGCTTCCAGGTACCGTACAGCTAACGCCTTCTGGACAATTAATTGTTTTAATGAGAGATTGTCAAACTACGGGAGGGTATCCTAGAGTGTTACAGCTAACGGAGTCTTCTATCGATGTAATGGCTCAAAAGTTTACAGGAGACCTTTTTACTTTCGAGTTGCTTGATGAGGTAGGTTGATTTTGATATTTATTATAATATTTCTTTTAAACACCTCTTCTTTTTTTTAATTCTATGTCACCCTCTTGCCTTTTTATTGCGTCTTATTCATGTATGACTTAGTTAGAGGTTGTTTTAATTAGCTAGATTTATGTTGTTTTATTAGGTCATATATATATACAAGTTGTGAATTTTTAACTAATTATAAATATGAATTTTAAAACTACTTTTTATTGTCTTGCAGTCGCAAGTGCTTCTTTTTTTTCAACATTATCATACGCTCAAGACGTAGATTCCAATGCATTTCTTCATGTGAAGTTTGAGGGAGATTTGACCGCGTATTCTAATACTGGCACGGTTACATTAAACAGGGCTGACGGTATGACTGGGTCCTTTGTCTCGGGGAATTCTGGATTTGGTCAAGCAATTGATTTGTCGGATAATTCGGCATCCACACAAATTACATCATCTTCCAATTTGTATATAGCTGATGCTGGTGCTCGTACTTTTTGTGCCTGGGTAAAAGCAAATGATATTGGCGGGGGAGTAGCTAATAGTTTTGTAAATAAGACTATTTTAAGTATGGGGCCAAATACAAAATGGAATAGATTTACATTAAAATTTTTAAATAGCACACAAGTTAGAGCGGAATTGAATGGTAGTGGTGTGTCTTCAGATGCGCTTTCAAATGCCTTGAATGATTTTAATTGGCATCATGTAGCAGTTGTTTATCCTGCAAATGAATGGATAGGAAGCGTTAAGTTTTATGTTGATGGTGTTTTAGCGACACATTCAAATCCTAACAACACAATTGTGCCGCAAACTCTTTCTGCACCAATCCAAATTGGACATAGAGATGGTAATGAACACTTTGGAGGGCTTATAGATGATGTAAGGGTGTATGACACCACAAAGAGTCTGTCGGAAATTCAGTCTATTATGAATAGCGGCGTCTTAAGTGTGGCGGATGAACAATTTAAAGCAGGAGAGTTAAATGTGTATCCAAATCCTGTTCAGGATTTTTTAAATGTTGAGTCTTCTGTTTATGACGATTTTGATGCTATTGTTTATGATATTCTAGGAAATGTAGTTAAGAAAGCATCTTTCGACAGGCAATTAGATATAAGTGAATTGCCAACTGGTTTATATGTTGTTAAATTAAATTCAGGCAACAAAACAGGTAGTTACAAAGTTGTGAAAAAGTAAAACATAATTTGAATTTAAAAGAATAAGGTCTTGGAGTATTCTAAGGCCTTTTTTATTTGTCGGTAACAATTTTAATTCCGGCAGATGTTCCTATTCTGTCAACACCTAACTGAATGTATTTAGAGGCAGTATTGTAATCTTTAATCCCTCCAGAGGCTTTTATTTTAGCTTTATCAACGACAACGGATTTCATCAATTTCACGTGGTTTAAAGTAGCGCCATGCGTACCGAAACCAGTTGAAGTTTTAATGTAATCAGCTCCTGCTTGTATAGCTAATTTACAGGCTTTTACGATTTCATCATCTGTTAGATAACAGGTTTCAATAATAACTTTTAATACTTTGTTTTTAAGTTGCTCTTTTATTGATTCAATTTCTCGTGTAATGCTCGTGAAGTTTTTTGCTTTGAGTAACCCTAAATTCATGACCATGTCTATTTCGTCTGCACCGTCTTTAATAGCTTGAGTGGTTTCAAAAACTTTTGCTTTGGTGCTCATGGCTCCCAAAGGAAATCCGATAACAGAACAGACTTTAACTTTGCTGTTTAGTGTTTGTTCTTTAGCGTGTTTCGTGTAACAACTATTGGTGCAAACTGAATAGAAATTAAAGGTTTTGGCTTCTTGGCACAATTTCGTAATATCTTCCTTTGTCGCGGTGGGGCGTAAAAGTGTATGGTCTATATATCTGCTTAATTGTTTCATATATTATGCAGGATATACCGAACTCAAAAAAAAAGTGAATCCAGTAATTGTTAAAATTTATGTTAAATATAATACATAAAGTAGATAACAATTACTGAATTACGAAAAAATTAAGCTGTTGTTTTGTAGGAGATGGTTTTGGCCTTTTTGGTCTTTTTGCTTAATATAGCGTCAAACCCTATACGATGAACCCCTGCCTCCAGATATTTCATTCCGGTTTCTAAATCTACAATATCACCACAGGCATCAATTTTAACTGCGTCTTTTATGGTTTTTTTAATGATTTTAGTAGCGGTAAGGGTTGCTCCACCTTTAGAGAACCCGCTTGATGTTTTAATGTAATCGACATTGGCGTCGACACATATTTCACACGCCTTTACGATTTCGTTTTTGTTTAATTCTGAAATTTCTAAAACAACTTTTAATGTCGTATCGCCTATTGCGGATTTAACATCACTAATATCTTTAAATACAGATACGTAATTTTTGCTTCTTAAAAACCCTAGGTTTATAACCATTTCAATTTCCTGAGCGCCATCTTCTATAGCTTTTTTCGCTTCAAATACTTTTGCTTGAGTTGACATTGCTCCAAAAGGAAAGCCTATTACAGAGCAAACTTTAGTATTTGAGTCTTTTAGGAATTGAGCTGCAAGGGGTACAAAGGAACTGTTTATACAAATTACGTGATAATTGTGTTCTATAGCTTCGTAACACAAATCTATTATTTCTCGTTCAGTTGTTGTTGGTTTCAGCAGAGTATATTCAATATACTGTGATAAATACATAAGTATAAGTAGGTTTAATTTTAAAATTTTAATGTTCTATAGATAGATACGGGCATTTTTGGTTTTGGGGCTTTACAAATGTAAAAATAATTAATTTTTATTTTATATAACGAGTGTTTTCTTTAAAGCTATATGTGAGTGGTTTTAAATCAGTAGTTTTTTTCGTTTGCAAAATACTTTTGTAAGAAAATAATTCAAATCACATTGTTGCTTTACTTAAATTTAATGTTGCCCTTAAAACGCGACAGCGTTAACAATATTGTTAACGCTGTCACGGCTGTTATTCTAAATAATCTTTATTGCAGGTTTAATTAAAGTTCTTCAGCAATTAAATTATTTTGATTTCTAAAGACTAATTGTTCGTCAAACGCATCGAGTAAGATAATACTATCAGTGGTGATTTTTCCTGCTAGAATTTCTTTACTTAATGCATTTAAAACTTCTTTTTGAATGACACGTTTAACCGGACGTGCACCGTATTCCGGATTATATCCTTTATCGGCCAAATAATCGATGGCTTCAGAGGTTGCATCAAAAGTAATCCCTTGTTTATTAATCATTTTCGTGATATTTTTTATTTGCAATCCTACGATATCTCTTATATTTTCTTTTGTTAAAGGAGTAAACATAATAGTGTCATCAATTCTGTTTAAAAACTCAGGTCTAACGCTTTGTTTGAGTAACGCTAGTACTTCAATTTTAGCTGTTTCGATAGCGGAATTAATATCTTTGGTGGCTTCAAAACGATCTTGAATAATCTGGCTACCTAGATTCGAGGTCATGATTATTATAGTGTTTTTAAAGTCGGCTATGCGTCCCTTATTATCGGTTAAATGACCTTCGTCAAGCACTTGTAATAAAATATTGAAGGTATCTGGATGTGCCTTTTCAATTTCATCAAGTAAAACAACAGAATAAGGTTTGCGTCGAACAGCTTCTGTGAGTTGGCCACCTTCATCGTAGCCTACATATCCAGGAGGTGCACCAACTAATCTGCTTACTGCATGGCGCTCCTGGTATTCGCTCATGTCAATTCTGGTCATCGCGTTTTCATCATCAAACAAGTATTCGGCTAAAGCTTTTGCTAATTCGGTTTTACCCACACCTGTTGTTCCTAAAAATAAGAACGTACCTATCGGTTTTTGAGGGTTTTGTAATCCTGCACGGCTTCGACGTACAGCGTCGCTTACGGCTTCAATTGCTTCTTCCTGCCCTACAACACGCTTATGTAACTCATCTTCTAATTTTAATAATTTTTCACGTTCACTTTGAAGCATTTTGGTAACTGGAATACCTGTCCATTTAGCAACCACTTCGGCAATGTCATCGTATGTTACTTCTTCCTTTATAAGTGAGTTTTCAGACTGCTGTTGTAATTGTTTTTGAAGGTTTTCCAATTGTTCTTGAGCTTCCTTAATTTTTCCGTATCGCAATTCGGCTACTTTGCCATAATCTCCATCACGCTCTGCGCGTTCAGCTTCTAATTTGAAATTTTCAATATTCTGCTTAGTATTTTGAATATTGTCTACAACTTCTTTTTCGCTTTTCCACTTCGCATTGATTTCATTGCGTTGTTCTTTTAGGTTAGCTAAATCCGAACGAAGCGCTTTTAATTTGGTTTCGTCTTTTTCGCGCTTAATTGCTTCTATTTCAATTTCAAGTTGCATGATTTTTCTATCTAAAACATCTAGTTCTTCTGGTTTAGAGTTGATTTCCATGCGTAATTTCGATGCGGCCTCGTCCATAAGGTCTATAGCTTTGTCGGGTAAAAAACGATTTGTAATGTATCGCTGTGATAATTCTACAGCGCCAATAATAGCTTCGTCTTTTATGCGAACTTTATGGTGAGTTTCGTATTTTTCCTTAATACCGCGTAAAATTGAAATAGCACTTTCGGTGTCTGGCTCATCAACCATTACCTTTTGGAAACGACGCTCTAAAGCTTTGTCTTTTTCGAAATATTTTTGATATTCATCGAGGGTGGTAGCGCCTATTGCCCGCAATTCGCCACGAGCCAAAGCTGGTTTTAAAATATTAGCCGCATCCATAGCACCTTCGCCTTTACCTGCACCGACTAATGTATGAATTTCATCAATGAATAAAACGATATCACCATCACTTGTTGTAACTTCTTTTACAACGGCTTTAAGACGTTCTTCAAATTCTCCTTTATATTTTGCACCGGCAATTAAAGCGCCCATGTCCAAGGCAAAGATTTGTTTATCTACTAGGTTTTCGGGTATATCTCCGTCAATAATTCTATGTGCTAATCCCTCGGCGATAGCAGTTTTACCCGTACCTGGCTCGCCAACTAAAATTGGATTATTTTTTGTACGACGAGATAGAATTTGAAGTATTCTACGAATTTCTTCGTCCCGACCAATTACCGGATCTAGTTTGCCATCTTTAGCTAATTGATTTAAATTTTTCGCGTATTTATTTAATGAATTATAGGTGTCTTCCTGACTTTGAGAAGTAACACGGTCGCCTTTCCTTAATTCTTCAATAGCTGCTTTTAAATCCTTTTCAGTTACCCCTTGATCTTTTAGCATTTGGGCAATCTTACTGTTTGATTTAAAAACCGCAAGAATTAGATGTTCGACAGACACGTAATCATCATTCATTTTTTTAGCTATTAAGGCGGCTTCATTTAGAGTTTTTCCGGCATTGCGAGATAACATGATGTCGCCGCCAGATACTTTAGGGAAACTTTCTAGTTGTTTGTCTAAAGTCTGTTCTAGTATTGAAACGTTTACGTTTAATTTTTTTAAAATATATGGTAACACGTTTTCGTCAACATTGAAAATTGCTTTAAAAATATGCTCGTTTTCAATTTGTTGATGGCCTATGCCCTGAGCAATTTGTTGTGCTTGCTGTAAGGCTTCTTGTGATTTTATTGTATAGTTATTAAAGTTCATAATTTCTTAAATTGCATTTGTTTATTTCTTTAATTCAAAATTCTTACCATTCAAAATACGCCGACAAAATGTCTTGTTTTTCTTTTTTAAGCATGACGATTCGGCATACATGAGTGCTTTTGTAGAGTTTATACCGTATACTATAGAATTTACAATTTTTAAAATCTTAAATAGAATTATTTAAGTTGTTTTTTTTGAAAAGGTATCTTTATAGAGGTATTGATTTAGCTTTTAATAATTTGTATTTTTAAACATCGAGTTTAAAAAAAAGAATTCAATGCAAGCCTTATGAAGTATATAGACTATTATAAAACCTTAGGTCTGGATAAATCGGCATCTACAGCGGAGATAAAGAAAGCTTACAGAAAACTCGCTAGAAAATACCATCCGGATATAAACCCGAATGACGCCGATGCCAAGCAAAAGTTTCAGTTAATTAATGAAGCGAATGAAGTGCTTAGTGACCCGGAAAAAAGAAAAAAGTACGATAAGTACGGAAAAGATTGGGAGCATGCCGAAGCTTATGAAAAGGCTCAAAAAGAGCGGGGAAACAAAGGGGATGGATTTAATCAGGGTGGTTTTTCCGAAGGTAATTACGAAAGGTATACGTCTTCGGGTTTTGATGAAAGTGATTTTTCCGATTTTTTTAATACCATGTTTGGAGGTGGGGCTGGAGCAGGCGGTTTTTCGCGAGGACGCTCTGTAAAATTCAGAGGGCAAGATTTAAATGCTTCTTTGAATTTATCGCTAAACGATGTGTATACTACACAGAAACAGGTGTTAAACTTAAATGGTAAAAGTATTAGAATTACCATACCTGCGGGAGTTGAAAATGGACAAACGATAAAAATTAAAGGTCATGGAGGAGTAGGTGTAAATGGTGGCCCTAACGGTGATTTATATATCACCTTTAATATAGCTCCCGATGATAATTTTAAACGTGATGCCGCCAATTTGTATACAGAACATTATATTGATTTGTATACTGCTGTTTTAGGAGGAGAAGTAATTGTTAATACGTTTAAGGATAAAGTAAAATTAACAGTTAAACCAGGAACCCAAAACGAAACAAAAGTACGATTAAAAGGCAAGGGGTTTCCTGTTTATAAACGTGATGGTGAGTTTGGTGATTTATATATTACTTACAAAGTTAGGATACCAACAAATTTAACTCCAGAGCAGAAAGAATTATTTGTTAAACTTTCAAAGTTAGATTAAAATGAAAGAGACTGTTTTAATAAGTATACAAGACATTATGGAGCACCATAGTCTTGATGTCGATTTTATAGATGCTATTGAAAACTATCAATTGGTTACCTTTGTCGTTCAAAAATCGAGTAAATATATTCGAGAAGATGACATGCCACGCTTGGAGCAAATTATTAGGTTGCATTATGATTTAGAAATCAACATGGCAGGCATAGAAGTTATAAAGCATATGCTCGATAAAATGGAAGGGCTTCACGATACAATCAGGAAATTACAAAACAAATTAAACAGGTACGAGTAAGGTTTTCTTTTTATAGCGACTTAGGACTTAGAAAAATAAATTTATGGGAATATTTAATAAGTTATTTAATGGCTCTTCAAACGAAAATGAAGACTTAAATTTAAAATGGATTGAGTTAAATGAAAAAAAACAGTTAGAAAATATTAAAACCAAATCGACGAGCAAGCCTCAAATTATTTTTAAACATTCTACACGATGTGGTATTAGTCGTATGGTGAAAAGACAGTTTGAAACTCAATATAATTTAAACGAACAAGAAGCGGACTTGTATGTGCTCGATCTTCTTAATTATCGTGATATATCGAATTTAATTGCTGAAAATTTCAATGTTTTTCATGAGTCCCCTCAGTTAATAGCTGTGAAAAATGGTGAAGTGGTAAAACATGCATCACATGGGCAAATTTTAGATTTAGAGTTGTCTAAACTGGTTTAGACAGAAGATTGAAATTTTTCCAGGAGTTGGAGTGTGCCATTGAAAATTTATATATTTAAAGTTAAATTCTAACTTGGTATATTATAAGGTTACTGAGTTATCACCGGTTATTAATCTTTAAGAATTGAATTTTGTACAGACGACAGTATTTATTTGTTTACGGTACATTATTGCAAGATTGTAATAATGAAATGTCACAATTTTTACAGAAGCATGCTGAAATTGTTGGTCATGGCTACTTTTGTGGTAAATTGTATGATGTAGATGAGTTTCCTGGCGCTATTTTAAGTGAAGATTTTTCAAAAAAGGTTTATGGTAATATTTATAAATTATCAAATCCAGAATTGGTTTTTAAAGTGTTAGATGAATATGAAGGCATAGGAGCAGAGCAAACCGATTTGGATTTGTTTAAGCGTGTAAAAGTTGAAGCGTTTACGGAAGCAGGTCATACCTTAAAAACTTGGGTGTATATTTATAACTTACCAACTAATCAATTAAGATTAATTCCTTCTGGACGTTATATATAATTCGATATCTAAAACCAGTTTCCATAAATCCAATGGTTGCTTTATATGATGCGGTTTTAAAATTTCAAATGTTGTTAGTTTTGAAAATTAACATTCTAAGTAAAATTTCATTTCTTTGCAAGCTGTTTAAACCCTATTATGTCTAAGTTTACCCAATCTTTATTTCATCCATTACCTAATGATAAAAAAGTAGCTTTACCAAAAAAGTTTACTTTTCCATTTTACTATCAGCCACATGCTTTATGTATCGAAGCTGCTAATGATTTGCAGTCTTATTTGGAGTCTCAAAGGGATTTTATTCATAATTTTGGGTTAAACCCTAAGCTAGACGGATTGATAATTGGTAAAATGTTTGGTGTTATGGTTGTTGAAGATCAGGATGGGGATTTAGGGTATTTAGCAGCATTTTCAGGTAAACTAGCCGAAAGTAATTATTTGAAAGGTTTTGTGCCTCCCATTTTTAATACTTTAAATATTGAAGGGTTTTATAAAAAAGGAGAAGCCAAATTGAATGCTATTAATCGGAAAATAGAAGCCTTAGAGTCCGCTTCAGAGTTAAAATTGGCTTATGAGTTATTGGAATCTTCCCAAATTTCTGCAGAAAAAGAAATTAAAGATTTTAAGATATTCATGAAAGCTCAAAAGAAAATACGAGACAAGAAACGCGATGAGTCAAAAGGTATTTTATCCGATAAGGAATTTCAGAAACTGTTCAACGAACTAAAAGAGCAAAGTATAAGCTATCAATTAAAATTGAAGTATTTAAAAGTTGATCAGCAAAAAAAAATTGGGCAAGCCCAGCAAGAATTAAATGCCTTGTTAAAGCCTATTCAGGATTTAAAAAATAAAAGAGCCAATCAGTCAGCTAAATTGCAACGGCGCATACATGAACAATATTCCTTTTTTAATGCTAAGGGAGAAAAGAAGGATTTGCTAACTATTTTTAAGGACACAAATTCCCCAATTCCTCCAGCTGGTTCTGGAGAATGTGCTGCGCCTAAATTGTTTCAATATGCTTACGAAAATAACTACAGACCTATAGCTATGGCTGAATTCTGGTGGGGGGCATCGCCAAAATCGGAAGTGCGTAAACATAAACAGTTTTATCCGTCGTGTCGCAGCAAATGTGAACCTATCTTAGGACACATGATGCAAGGTTTGGAGGTTGATGATAATCCTATTGAACAAGCGATCACATTTCAAGGAAAATTAGAAATTGTGTATGAAGACGACTATTTACTATTGGTAAATAAGCCTCATGAATTTTTATCGGTGCCAGGCAAAACGCAATCGGAATCTGTTTACACCAAAATGAAAACGTATTTACCAAAAGCTAAAGGTCCTCTTTTAGTACATCGCTTAGATATGTCTACCTCTGGGTTGTTATTGATAGCTAAAAACGAACGCATTCACAAGAACTTACAGCGACAGTTTATTGAGCGCTCGGTGAAAAAAAGATATGTCGCCTTGTTAGATGGTGAATTAAAATCAGAATCAGGAAGAATAGAATTGCCACTTCGAGTAGATTTAGATAATCGACCCCAGCAATTAGTATGTTATGAACATGGAAAGCCTGCCGTAACTAATTATGAAGTTAAAGCAATCGAAAATGGTAAAACCCGAATCTATTTTTATCCTATTACCGGACGCACCCATCAGCTTAGGGTTCATGCGGCTCATGCTCAAGGCTTGCGTATGCCAATTGTAGGTGACGATTTATATGGGGTGAAATCAGACCGTTTGCATTTGCATGCAGAAATGCTTTGTTTTACGCATCCGATTTCTAAACAGGCACTTACTATAACCTGCGAAGCTCCATTTTAATTTTTTTTAAGAAAGGAGGCTATGTTATTCAACTACTGCTGAAGCTACTTCTCGATGTAGTTTCCATTTACCATCGGTTTTATCTTTTTTAAGTATAACCAAAAAGGTGTCTTCGAGTTCTATGGGTTCACCGTTTGCATTTGTGTAGTAAACATTACTGGTTCCAAAGTCGTATGCAACAGAGTCGCTCACAATAACGGTTTCCTGTGGTCGCATAATTATGCTATCGTAACTAAATTGCCCCATGGGTTTTTCTCGTATTCGCTTGTATTCCAGCCAGTCTTCGCTACCTGGCGAAACTCCTTTCATATCATGTGTAGCGTATTGTTTTAAATCGCTGTATCGCTTTTCTTTGATAGCTTGCTCAAATCCATGTCTTGTTTGTTCTATAGACTTTAATTCGGCTTCAATATCTATTTTTTTAGTAACTGATTTATCTTTAAGTGGTTCCTGTTGTTTGCAAGCTTGAAAATTTATGCCTACTAGAATGAGAAAAAGTACATATTTCATAATTTAATGTTTAAGTGGTTTTAAAACTTAAGAGCATTTTTATTCAATTGGTATACGTGAGGCGTTTAGAGATAACCATTTGTCGAAGTTTTGTAGCTCTGGGTTAAGTTCTAATGAAAATTGTACATCGCGAACTTTGTTAAAATCATCATTAAAATCACGTTTAAACTGAAACATATTACCTAAATCATCGGCTCCCGGGAAATCAAAATTCCGATAAGTTTCTGGGCTCACATTATTATAAATGACATTTATATTTAGGCTTTTAGATAATTTTTGAGCCATATCTTTGCCACTTAATTTTTCTCCTGCTATGCCAATGGTTTTATTTATAGTATCTTCTCCTTTTTTAAAGATTCCGTAAACGCATTTACCGATGTCTTCAGCAGCGATACCTGCCAGAGTTTTATCATCCATTGGGAATGTTATATAATAATTTGAATCTTCACCTTTTTGAGGTCCCATGCCAAAATATATTAGATTATCCCAGTAAAACGATGTTCTTAAAAATGTTACAGGAAGATTAGCATCAGTAAAAAGTGAATCTGCGGCACCTTTACCATCAAAATGAGGAACTTTGTATTTGCCTTGTAGTGTTGGTATTTGGTCACTATTTAGTGGAACCCAATTTCTTGTGTCTTCTAGGGTTGACCAAATAATGTGTTTTAGGTTAGCGTCTTTGGCTGCATTAATAAAATCTTTGACTTCGTCATATTCTTTATCGGCAGAAAAATGCTCCCAAAAGAAAGTCACAAAATAAGCGCCATAAGCACCGTTCAATGCATGTTTCATGCTTTCTGGGGCGTCAATATTGGCTTCCATTACTTCGGCGCCTAAATCGGCAAGGGCTTTAGCTTTATCTGAGTTTTTGTTTCTGGTAATTGCCCTAGGGGTAAAATCAGAGTTTTGATCTGATAAAATAGCACGCACCAATCCGCCACCCTGAGCGCCGGTAGCTCCAAATACGGTAATAATTTTTTTATTTTCCATTTGTTAGTTTTTTTAAGGCATAACGCTTTAAATAAGTTAAGAAATGGGCGGGGTATTTTTATTACGTAGAATTCTAAAGGTAATGAAAATATGTAGTAAAAACAACAGTTAAATACTGATGTTTAACAAGTTATATTCATGTTTATATAGATAAGAGTATTGAAATATTAGAAATGAATAAAATTAAAGACTGGCAATGTCTGTTGCATGGTTGTTTATTGGCTTTTGATAAACCTTTAAAACAATTTCTTTAAGTTCAGGAATAACATTGGAAGCAATTCTAGAGTGACTGTTAAGTAGTACACAAATACCTAAGTCGTCTTCAGGGAAAAGAGCTATTTCATTTCTGAAATTGTTAACGCTACCTCCGTGATGAATAATTGTTTTTTCTTGTTTTGTATTTTTTTCAGCATATTTATGTATACGCCAACCAAATCCGTAATACGATTTTAAATGCCCTGGCCATCGCTGATAATATTTACTACGACCACCAATTTCAACAAAGGGATTAAAAGCATCAAATAGAGCATTTTTATCCATTATTTCTGGATTATGTCCTAGTAAAAAGCGCATCCATTTCGCCATATCTAAAGCACTGGCATTAATTCCGCCCGCAGCTATAGCGTTATAGTATTTGTTGGTTAGTTTTATAGGTTTCCAACCTCTTGTTCGTTTTATATGAGGGAAAGCAACGTTGTCTGAATGCGTTAAGGTTTCGTGATCCATACAAATAGAATGCATGCCTAAAGGTTTAAAAAAACGATTTATTAGAGCTGATGTAATGTCCTGACCTGTTTCTTTACGAATAACTTCCCCACAAAGGGCGAACATGGCATTTTGGTAACTATACATAGATCCAGGGGTGCTAACCGGTGTTACTTCTTTAAACCGATTTGCAATTTCCATAAGAGGTAATCCCGCCTCAACTAGATTTGTAAAACTATGATAGGGAGTACCTGATGTATGCGAAAGAAGGTTAGCAAGGGTAATTTTATCTGTATTATTTTTGTCGCCTAACTGAAATTCAGGAATGTAATCACTTATACGGTCCTCCCAGTGCAACAAACCTTCATCTTCAAAACTAGCAGCTAAAATTCCGGCAAACCCTTTAGATAAAGATCCTAATCTAAAAATAGTTTCGTTATCTACGTCATCATTATGTTTTGCATGCTTTTTTCCAAAGCCTTCAGAAATTACAATGGAATCACCTTTTACGATGCTTACGCCAGCGCCTATGATGTCTCCTTTAGCAATTGCTTTTTGAAAATAATTAGATACAGCGTTTTGCAAATCCGCTTGTTGTTCTTTATACCGTTGAATTAATTGAGGGTCTATTTTTGGTTTTTTCGGTTTTATTGGAGCCTCACTAATTTCTTTTTCAGATGTATCACTAGTTTTAAACACTACCAAAATTAAGGAAGAAACAACGAGAATAAAAAGCAAAGGCTTGAAAAAGGCTTTTAGTCTTTTCATGGTTTAAGTTAGGGGTTAAAATTGGCTGGTTAATGCAAATATACGATAAAATGTTTATTTAATCCGATTAAGTGTTAAATAATTATAAAATCGTTTAAAAATAAAAAAAATAGTTAACTATTTATAATGAATATTATGTTTATAAATACAAACGTAAAATAAGCTAGTTATTATATTTTTCGATGATTTATTATTAGAGTTTATAGGTGAAAACTAATAATAATTTAAATCTTCAATCAACAGTACAATTTGCTGTATAGATGAGATTGTTGAGAATACAAGAAGACATCAAAAAAAAAGCCCAGATTTCTGGGCTTTTTTTATCGAATATTATAAGAATTTATAATTTGTTTGAGTTGCGCTTTAAGATCTTCGCCGGTATCATAAATCATTTGCGATTCGCTCGGAAAAGGAACGCGTCGATTGTTTAAATAGGGGATTAAATCCGTTTCTAAAGCGCGTCTATCTCCTTTTGAAGTTGCAAAAATGTGTTGAAAGACAAATTCACTGGTAATAGGAAAGGTGTCGTCTAACTGCTTTGTGTTTAGATTTATATATTCTACATTGCCACTAACTTGTGCCGACTTAAATTGAGTAGATTCATAATATTCACAGCGTACTGTTTTTAAATTATCAACTTGAATAGCATTTCCTAAGCTATCCTTTACTTGATTACCTTGTTCATCTAACAAATTCTTTTTACCGTCAACAATTTGTTTCTCCTTAATTATTTGTCGTTCCTTAATCTGTTCCGGAGATATGTTTATACCTCGTAGGTTCAATCTCATATTGTAGTCATAATTAACATTGTTTACTTGGGTATTATGATAAACAGTCCACAAGTTATTTATGCCATAAGTACTAAAATTTAACAAGTCATCCTCTAAACGTTGAGGAATAACTTTTTCTGTGTCATTTATAATGTTTACAAGCACAAAATCGGTTCCTTTATTATGAGCAATTTCCATTAGTTGCCTTACATCCTTAAAGTTAGGATTTATATCCTCAATGGTTTTAAAATCGTTATATGCTTTGCGGTAATCTAATTTGTTATTTGAATTTAATAAAGCTGATGCGGAATTGTACATTTGTAATGATGCATCATTTTTAAATCCGATTATTTGATTGGTGTAATCGTTGAACTTAAAGCGCACTTCCTTACCATTAACATAAAGTGGTAAAATGGGTTTTATGCGTTCTTGACGCTGATCCATATTCACATATGTATCGTAGATGCGAATAAAATTTTCAGGATTATTATCTTTCTTCAAAAAATTTACCGTTCCCAGGTCGCGTTCAGTAGCTTTATTATAGGCTTCATGAAGCATGACAATGTATTCGGCCTTTCCCTTTTTATCTTTATTTGTTTTTAATTTATTAATTGCGTCGTAAATGGCTTGGTCGTAATTACCAGAACTCAACGATTTCTCAATTTGTTTGCTTGCACTGCATGCTGAAAGGATAATGAATAAAACATTAACGAGTAGTAATTTTTTCATAAGCTTAAATTTGAGGTTATAAAAACAAGCATCTCAAATGTAATGCCAAAACCGAAATGATTTTTCAATTTTTACAGTGCCTCAACTTGGTAGTTAGGGTTATTTCTTTTTAAAAACGGGTAACAATTTAGTAGAAACTTCACCAAAACCAATTCGTGTGCCGTCTTTTTCACAATAGCCACGCATAATAACGGTGTCGTTATCGTTTATAAATTTTCGTTCTGTACCATCTTTTAATTTTATTGGATTTTCGCCTCTCCAGGTTAGTTCTAGCATGGATCCATAAGAGTCTGGTGTTGGACCAGAAATAGTGCCGCTACCCATTAAATCGCCAGAATTTACAGGGCAACCGTTAATGGTGTGATGAGCTAATTGTTGTGAAATATTCCAGTACATGTATTTAAAATTGGATTTACATACCATATTTTCTTTCGATCCTTCTGGTTGTATGGAAACCTCCAAGTTAATATCAAAGCTCTTCTTTTTGCCAGTAGTTTTAAGATATGGCAGTTGTGGTTTAACGGGCTTTGGACTTTCAACTCTGTAAGGTTCTAACGCATCAAGTGTTACAATCCAAGGTGAAATAGAGGTGGCAAAGTTTTTAGCTAAGAATGGTCCTAACGGTACGTATTCCCATTTTTGGATGTCGCGCGCACTCCAGTCATTTAATAAAACAAGACCAAAGATGTACTCTTCAGCTTCATCTACAGGAATAGGCTCGCCTAAATCATTAGCGTCGGTAGTTATAAAAGCCATTTCTAATTCAAAATCTACTAATTTACTTGGGCCAAACACGGGCTCTGTAGCACCATTTGGTAGTGTTTGTCCTTGTGGGCGATGTACAGGTATCCCTGAAGGAATAACCGAAGAACTCCTTCCGTGATAGCCCACAGGGATATGCAACCAATTAGGCAGTAAAGCATTATCTGGGTCTCTAAACATGGTACCCACATTAGTGGCGTGTTCCATACTCGAGTAAAAATCGGTGTAATCGCCAATCTGAACAGGTAATTGCATTTCAATTTCATCTAAACGAAATAATACAATTTCTTTATGACTCTTATTGTGTTTTAAGGTATCATTATTACTATCAAAAACTTCTGCAATTCGGTCTCTAACAGCACGCCAAGTTTTACGGCCATCAGCAATAAAATCATTCAAAGAATCCTGAAGGAAAATATCATCCGTTAGTGGAATACCATCAAAATAGCCTAATTGATGTAGTGCTCCTAGATCAATTGCTGTATCTCCAATACGCGTACCAATGGTAATAATGTCATCACGGGTTAAAAACACGCCAAAAGGAATGTTTTGAATTGGAAAATCTGAATTTTTATCAACGTGTAACCACGATGTTCTATCTGGATTGTTAGCGGATAATGGCATTGCTTTAGCTTTTGTTTTTTTAATATATAATATTCAAACCTACATAATTTTTTCAATTTAAGATAAAAAAATGAATAAAAATTGGGTTTTAAAATGGGGTTGATAAAACCGTTGAAAACTTGAAAGTAATTATAGATTTTTTAATGATTTTAACTAATCTATTTGTTACTTTTGCAGCATATTTAACTAGAATTTAATTTTATATGCAACGCGACGAACAAATTTTTGAATTAATTCAAGCTGAAAATGAGCGCCAACTACATGGTTTAGAACTTATTGCATCTGAAAACTTTGTAAGTGATCAAGTTATGGAAGCTGCTGGTTCAGTATTAACAAACAAATATGCTGAAGGATACCCTGGAAAACGTTATTACGGAGGGTGCGAAGTAGTTGATGAAGTAGAGCAAATAGCAATCGACAGAGCTAAAACTTTGTTCGGTGCCGAGTATGTAAATGTACAACCACACTCAGGAAGTCAGGCGAATACTGCTGTGTATCATGCTTGTTTAACACCAGGTGATAAAATTTTAGGATTCGATTTATCACATGGAGGGCATTTAACACATGGCTCGCCAGTTAATTTTTCAGGTAAATTGTATAACCCTGTATTTTATGGTGTAGATCAAGAAACAGGTGTTTTAAATTATGATAAAATTCAAGAAATAGCAACAGAAGAGCAACCAAAATTAATTATTGCAGGTGCCTCGGCTTATTCTAGAGATATTGATTTTGAAAGATTTAGAGTAATAGCAGATAGCGTAGGCGCTATTTTAATGGCTGATATTTCACATCCAGCAGGTATGATAGCTAAAGGGATTTTAAACGATCCAATGCCACACTGTCATATTGTAACAACTACCACTCATAAAACTTTAAGAGGCCCAAGAGGTGGAATGATTATGATGGGTAAAGATTTTGAAAACCCATTTGGAATTAAATTAAAAGACGGAAGTTTGCGTAAAATGTCTTCATTATTAGATTCTGCTGTATTCCCAGGAAATCAAGGAGGACCGCTGGAGCATATCATTGCAGCAAAAGCAATTGCTTTTGGTGAAGCTTTAACCGATGAGTTTTTACATTATCAATTACAAGTAAAGAAAAATGCTGAAACTTTAGCAGAAGCATTAGTAGCAAAAGGGTATAATATTATTTCTGGTGGTACCGATAACCACTGTATGCTAATTGATTTACGAAACAAAGATATCTCAGGAAAAGATGCAGAGCAGGCTTTAGTTAAAGCTGATATCACGGTAAACAAAAATATGGTGCCTTTTGATACGCGTTCACCGTTTGTAACTTCAGGTATTCGTATTGGTGCAGCAGCGGTTACAACAAGAGGATTAAAAGAAAATGAAATGCTTCAAATCGTTGAGTTAATTGATGAAGTAATTATGAATTATCAAGATGATGCCGTTTTAGAATCTGTTGCTGAAAAAGTTAATGCTTTAATGGCTAATAGACCGCTATTTGTAGCTTAATAAAATTCTATGCTAATTATTTAGCATGACATACAACCAAAACATCCCACCTTAAAAAGTGGGATGTTTTGGTTTAGAATGGTACCTTTCTGTAAAATTTCAAGATTGGGCTTTCTTCTATGTTTTTTTCGTAAACTATTATTTTACCAGGTAGAATAGAAGGAGATTGCGACAAAGGATACGACTGCAATCCTAACGTAAATTATAGCGATGGATTATATTATTGTAACTATTGTAAGATGAATATAAAGTAAACGTTGAAAACTTTGTAGTTTTGATTTTCGTAATAAAAAAATGATTTTAAATGAGCATTTTCGATATCGAACATTCCCCAGAAAACAATTTTGTTAAGAATAACCCTAAGTACCTTAAAAGTATGTTTGGTACAGCGGAACTCCAGCCTTTTTGGATAGCAGATATGGATTTTAAAGTGGCATCAGCTATTACCGAATCACAAACGGATATAGTGGAGAGAGGTATTTATGCTTACGAAGATATTACACCAATGGTGACCAAAGCCATTTCCGATTGGAATTTCAGAAGACATAATTTAAAATTAAACCCTGAATACTTTATTCAAGTCAATGGGGTGTTAACGGCTATAGCCATATTACTCCGAACATTGAGCGAAGAGGGGGATGGGGTTATGATTCAAACACCTGTATATCATCAGTTTTTTAGCGTAATCAAAGGTGCTAACCGAAAAATAATAGACAATCCTTTGAAATTTGAAAACAGTCGTTACACATTCGATTTTGAGCAAATGGAAAATCAATTAAAATCGGAGAGTACTAAAATTATTTTGTTGTGTAATCCACATAATCCTGTAGGACGCGTGTGGCATCAAAAAGAATTAGAGACCTTAATTAAACTTGCAAATCAATACCAGGTTACCATTGTTAGCGATGAAGTACATTCTGAAATAGTATACTCTAATTCTAAATTCAATAGTATCTTATCCTTTAGCAATACAGAAAACCATATCGCTATTCTGGGGTCGCCAGCGAAAACTTTCGGAATGCAAAGTAATGCTAATGGCTATATTTATGTTCAGAACAAAGAATTATTTGAAAAAAATTATAATCTAGTAACATCGATGTATTTACATCATGGAGGTGCTTTAACAGCATATGGCACTCTGGCTGCATATACTAAAGGGGAAGTATGGGTTAATGAATTAGTAATGTATTTAGAAGAAACGGTAAACTGGATTGACAATTTTTTAATTAACGATTTACCTCAGATTACTATGATTAAACCAGAGGGGACGTATCAAGTCTGGTTGGATTTTTCAAAACTTAAAATTTCAGAAGATGAGTTAAAGGAACTTATGTTTAAGAATGCAAAACTTGGTTTAGCACCAGGCTATTGGTTTGGAGATCAATATAATTTATTTATGCGCATGAATATAGCTTCACCAAAACAAAAAATAGAGGATGCCTTTAAAACATTAAAACAGGTTATTGATAATTTATAGTGTTGCGGATTTATGACAATTTGTTTACTGTTAAATTTAAATGATTGGTTAGAAATAGCCTTTTTTTAAGAGGCCAAGCGACAAATATAAAATAGGAGAAATTAAAATTTTGAGACCTATTTGATGCCGTGAAAAGTTTTACTAAAAAATTTTATAGTATTGAAAATTAGGCGAACAATTCTAATGTAAAATGGAATAATCTATAATACTATCAATCATTGCGTTATTATAACAATTAAAAGGAATCCAAGACATTTATAAAATAAGAGGTTTCATCTACTTTTAACGACACCGAGTGGTTTTTAGTTGTAGTATTTTCTTTTTATTAAGTAAAAATGCCTATTATATCGTAACTTAGTGAGTTGTCTCCCAATCCTACTTGAATTAATTTTGATTACATTATTATTCTCAATATTTTAAAGTGATAATAAAACAGCAAAGAATCTAGGGGCTAAATATTAATTCCAGTTAGTTTATATACATATATCTAAAATCAAAAGGAAGCAATGGCTTTTGACAAATGATTTTATGCTTTTTCTGGTTATATCGTTATATATCCGTTTGATTATTTGAATAGCATTAACTTAAATAAACAGCTAAAATTAAAGCTTATGAAAACAACACTAACAAAAGCATTTGGAACAGAGGCTGCACATTTGCCTGTAAAAGGGATGGATATAAATCGTCGAACGGTTTTGGATAACGATGTTGAGATAGAGATATTGTATTGTGGCATATGTCATTCCGATTTACATGTGCTTCGTGATGATTGGGGCATTACAGTATTTCCTGTAGTTCCAGGACATGAAAATATCGGAAAAGTAACTAAAGCAGGAAGTAAAGTAAATAAGTTTAAAATAGGGGATTTAGCTGCAATAGGCTGTATAGTTGATAGTTGTGGCGTGTGTTCACATTGTAATCATGGAGAAGAACAGTATTGTGAATCGGGCTGGACTTTAGTATTTAACGCGCCCGATAAACATATTGGAGGTGTAACTTACGGTGGGTTTTCGCAAAAAATTGTATGTGATGCTGAGTATGTTTTAAAAATGCCTGAATTTAAGGATTTGGCAGCGGCAGCACCATTGTTATGTGCCGGAATTACGGTCTATTCTCCTTTAAAACACTGGAAAGTCGGTCCAGGTAAAAAAGTGGGTATAGTAGGTATAGGTGGATTGGGACATATGGCAGTGAAAATAGCAAAAGCATTGGGGGCACACGTTACAGTATTTACAACTTCTAAAGACAAAATGGACGATGCTAAACATTTAGGTGCAGATGAAGCGGTGTTATCTAAGGATTCAGAACAAATGAAGAATCAATCTGGTTTCGATATGGTTTTGGACACGGTTTCGGCCAAGCATGATGTGAACGCTTATTTAAATGTGTTGAAGGTTGATGGTAGCTTGGTTTTAGTTGGTTTACCAAGTGAACCATTAGAAATAGGAGCCTTCAGCATAGTAAGTGGTAGAAAAAGTTTCTCAGGGTCAAGTATAGGAGGGATAGCTGAAACTCAGGAAATGCTTGAGTTTTGTTATGATCATAATATTACTGCAGATATCGAATTAGTAAAATCCTCAGGAATAAATGAGGCTTTAGCCCGGTTAGAAAAGGGGGATGTTAAATATCGATTTGTTATTGATATGAAGTCTTAATTAAAAGTCAATAAAATAAAAAAGCCTTGTAATTTATTTGAATACAAGGCTTTAAGCGGAAGAAGAGGGATTCGAACCCCCGGAGGTGTGACCCTCAACGGTTTTCAAGACCGCCGCATTCGACCACTCTGCCATTCTTCCTTGAGTGTCTCATCAGATGTGCCTGATTGCGGCTGCAAATATAATAACCTTTTATGTTTCTATCAAACATTTTTTTACAACATTTTTTGTCTTATTGTTAGAGTTTTCGATAAATTAAAGTAACGTTTTGTATTTAAATGTGTTAAGAGATTTTTATTCTGTTATGTTAATTCGAAATTGCAAGCGAAAATGGGACAACGATAATTTGAGTTACTATTATTCTTTCTTATAAATAGCCATCCGATGTGTTTTATATTTAGAAAAAGTTATCAAAACAGGTGTAAAAGTTTTAAAATCACATTCAATTATTTTGCTACTTAACTTGCCATAATCGCCACCATGGAATACCAGGAGCATCATGATGCTCATAATGGTAACCAAAAAAATAGCAACTTAAAAAAGCCCATAAATGATTTTTTTTCAAAGTACCTGAATGATGTTTGTTATCATGATTGTGTCCGTTTTTATGAGGAATAAAAGTTCCAAAATAAAAAAGTTGAAAAGTGGAGAGTATGCTTGGTAACACCCAGAAAATAAGTAGATTTTCGAACGAAAAAAACATATTTAAAACCTGAAGACTAACAGTCATTAGAACAAGCTGCTTTAGAGTGATATAATTTTTTATAAAATTCCAGTACCATAACCAAAAATTTCCTGACTCATGAAAGTCTGGGTCATTTTCTGAAGCAACAAACCTATGATGTAAATGATGTTTTTTATATAATAAATCATAAAAATTAAAAGCAAATAAAATAGCAGTAATACGTCCTATTAAGGTATTAACCTTTTTGCTTTTTGAAACACTGCCGTGCATGGCATCGTGAGCGGTTATAAAAAGTCCTGTATACAAATGCGTTTGTATATAAATGGCTAAATATGTAAAACCGTTTTTGTAGTTAATCGGGTAATTCAATAAGAAGTATAAGCTTAAAAACCACGCAATAATTAGAGCTATCGCAAGGATAACCCCCATAGGGTCAACAGGTTTTTTAAGAATTAAACTTTTGTTTTTCCTTTTCAAATTTGGCATTTTAGTATAAAATAACTCTAAAATAAATAAGAAAAAATTAAATACTCGTCAAAATGGAAAAATTCTCTATAAGTTGCTAGGTGATTCTGAAATCAAAGCAAATAATCACAAAATAACTAATGGTCTATTTTAATACGGTGTTATAAAACAGCTGTTTAAAAAGTGTTATTATTTTAAATAATGACTTATATAGTTTTCGATTTGACTTGGAGTACGACAAACAATACTAGTATATTCTCTATAGGCTGATGAAATAAAAAAAAGCCTTGTAAATCATGTGATTACAAGGCTTTAAGCGGAAGAAGAGGGATTCGAACCCCCGGAGGTGTGACCCTCAACGGTTTTCAAGACCGCCGCATTCGACCACTCTGCCATTCTTCCTTGAGTGTCTCATCAG
>NZ_JACVXB010000004.1:354025-408825 GCF_014596945.1 Aestuariibaculum sediminum
CGGAGGTGTGACCCTCAACGGTTTTCAAGACCGCCGCATTCGACCACTCTGCCATTCTTCCTTGAGTGTCTCATCAGTCATTCCTGATTGCGGGTGCAAATATAGAACCCTTTTTCAACTCTATCAAAGTTTTTTTAGCTTTTTTTATACTTTTTTCAAGATTAAATTTTAATGATCTCATTACGAGTAATTTTAAAATTTGGTGATGCAAAATAAAATGCAAACCGTACTTTTGTGTAAAGAAAATTCTAAAAATGGATATCATAAAACAGCTCAAGTGGCGCTACGCTACTAAAAAGTTTGATGTTAATAAAAAACTATCACCTGAAAAATTAAATACATTAAAACAAGCCTTTAATTTAACGGCTACTTCCTTTGGTTTACAAACCTTAAAACTAATTATTGTTGAAACGCAAAGTTTACGCGATGCATTGTTACCACATAGTTATAATCAGCGTCAAGTAGTTGATGCATCGCACCTGTTAATTATTTGTATTCAGGACGACGTTTTAGAGGAAGATGTGGTAAATTACTATAAAAACATAAAGGATATTCGAAACACCTCAGAATCCATTTTAAAGCCATATCGTCAGGATTTAATTAATATGATGCATAAAATGTCTGTTCAGGAACGTCAACAATGGTCCAGACATCAAGCTTATATCGCATTGGGTAACCTTATGACTGTTTGTGCGGTTGAAAAAATAGATTCCTGTCCCATGGAAGGGTTCAAGGCAACAGAATTTGATACTATCTTAGATCTCGATAAAAAGGGTTTAAAATCGGTATTGTTATTACCTGTAGGATACCGCTCAAAAGAGGATATGTTTTCCGATTTCGCTAAAGTTAGAAAACCCCTTAATGAAGCAATAATAGAACTTTAATTACAATAATGGCGTTACACTAACAGGTTAGTGGCGGGCTTTTGGTAGTCGCTCTTTTCAAGGAGCTTCAACAATACCTCAATCCCTAACGCAAAATAAAACTTAAATATATGCCCGGATTTGAATTATTTGGAGATTTAGAACGTAAAGAAGTAAACGATGTATTGGATAACGGCGTAATTATGCGCTATGGTTTCGATGGCATGCGAAATGGCCATTGGAAAGCTAAGGAATTAGAACGAAAATTATCTGAAACTTTTCAATCAAACCATGTGCAATTAGTATCTAGCGGAACAGCTGCCGTGTCTATTGCTTTGGCAGCAGCAGGAGTAGGAGCAGGCGACGAAGTTATTCTTCCAACCTTTACTTTTGTAGCCAGTTTTGAAGCTGTAATGATGCTAGGAGCTGTACCAGTTTTAGTAGATATAGATGATACTTTAACGCTAAGCCCTAAGGCTATTGAAGACGCTATTACGCCAAAAACCAAAGCGGTTATGGTTGTTCATATGTGCGGAAGTATGGGGAATATGGAAGCTTTGCAAAACATATGTGCGGCAAACAAATTATTGCTTGTAGAAGACGCTTGCCAAGCCATTGGCGGAAGTTACAAAGGAAAACCTTTGGGAAGTATTGGTGATTTGGGCTGTTTTTCATTCGATTTTGTTAAAACCATTACCTGTGGAGAGGGCGGTGCAGTGATTACAAATAATGAAGAATATTATATAAATTCTGATCATTTCAGCGACCATGGTCATGATCATATAGGTAATGATAGAGGCGCAGAAACTCATCCTTTTTTAGGTTATAATTTTCGTATTTCCGAATTGCATGCGGCTGTTGGATTAGGACAATTAAAACGTTTACCGGAAATCATAGACATTCAAAAAAGAAACTTTAATATCATTAAGGATGTTTTAGCTACAATACCTGAAGTAACCTTTAGAACCGTTCCTGAAGGAGGTGAAGAAAGTTACGGCTTTTTAAATTTCTTTTTGTCAGATTTAAATACGGCTCGTAAAGTATCGAATGAGTTTAAGACACAAGGCATTGATGGTTGTTTTCATTATTACGATAATAATTGGCATTATGTTCGTAAATGGGAACACTTAAAGGAATTAAAATCGTTGTATCCTATTTCTGAAGAAGTAAAAAGTGGTTTAGCTTATTTAAAAAATGCTGATTATTCAGAGTCAGATCATTTTATTGGTAGAAATCTTTCCTGCTTAATAAAATTATCCTGGACAGAAGAAACTGTAAGGCAAAGAGCTTTGAAAATGGCAGAAATTATAAAATCCATAATAGATTAATTGCAGGAAACTATTTTATAATAAACAAATCATCTTTTTTAGTGCAATAATTTTATTGATATGTGTAGTTAAAGTCTTAAATTTAAGGTAAATACAAGTTTATTTATTAACATTTAAGGCTTTAATTATGAAGAATTTTTATTATTATCTCATAGTACTTTGTATGCTTGTTTTTGCAGTTAGTTGTAAGTCGAAAACAAAATCTGAAACAGAAAATACAGTAGAGGATAAAACTCCCCAAAAGCCCTACAAAACCTACAACGATGCTATTGTCTTTAAAACCTTGTCTATGGAGTTTATCGGCCCGGATACGATAACTTCAGGATGGAATACGTTTAAGTATGTTAATCAATCTAACGAAACACATTTTATTCTTTTTGACAAATATCCTGAAGGAAAAACTATCGAAGACGGAGAGAAAGAAATTATTCCCGTATTTGACAAAGGAATGGATTTAATTAATGAAGGAAATACAGAAGCGGGATTTGCTGAATTTGGGAAGCTACCAGAGTGGTTTCCTAATATTGTATTTACCGGTGGTTCGGGTTTAATTGCCGGTGGACAATACAGTATTACGACATTACATTTAGAACCTGGATACTACGTGTTGGAGTGTTATGTAAAAATGCCAAATGGTAAATTTCATAACGCTATGGGTATGGTGAAACAACTTATTGTTAAAGAAGAAGACTCTGGTTATAATGCGCCTCAGGAAGATGTTGTTATAACTATATCTAATGATAATGGTATTGTTTTTAACGACAGCTTAGCTAAAGGACAAACGGTATTTAAGGTAGAATTTCCCGATCAAAAAGTTCATGAAAATTATGTTCAGAGCGATGTGCATCTAGCGCAATTGACGGCCGAGGCAAATTTAGACTCGTTAGAATCATGGATGGATTGGTCAAATCCAAAGGGTTTAATTACTCCAGTGCCTAAAGGCGTAACATTTTTGGGTGGTATACAAGAACTACCGGCCGGAAAACATGGTTATTTTACAGCCGATTTAAGGCCCGGGAAATACGTTTTTATTTCGGAAGTACCTGGTGCTAAGCGTAAAAACTTGCTTAAAGTATTTGAAATAAAAGATTAATAATTTAAATAATCTACAATTTCTAATCCGTAACCAACCATACCGATGCGCTTAGTTTGTTCACTGTTGGAAATTAGGCGCATTTTATGTATATCCAGGTCATGTAATATTTGCGCTCCAATTCCGAAATCGCGGTTATCCATATTAATACGCGGAGCTTTAGATACCGAATGCGGTTGTTGGTTTTCTTTAAGGAAATTTAATCGGTTTAAAATATTCATAGATTGCACTTCCTGGTTAATAAATATGATGGCACCATGACCTTCTTTATTTATAACCTTAAACATGTTTTCTAACTGGGTATCTACATTATTGGTTAATGTACCTAAAATATCGTTGTTAACTAATGTAGAATTAATTCTAGTAGGAACGGCATCGGTGTCCTTCCACTGACCTTTAGTTAAAGCTATGTGCACCTGATTATTGGTGGTTTGTTTGTAGGCTCGTAATCTAAAGTTGCCAAAACGTGTAGCTATTTCAAAATCTTCTTTTTTATCAATTAAAGAATCGTGCTGCATTCTATAAGCCACCAAATCTTCAATAGAAACTATTTTTAAATCCAGTTTTTTAGCCACTTCCATAAGTTGTGGTAAACGGGCCATGGTTCCGTCTTCATTCATAATTTCAACGATAACCCCAGCAGGCTGTAATCCAGCTAATCGTGCAAAGTCTATAGCAGCTTCGGTATGACCTGTGCGTCTTAAAACACCACCTTCTTTAGCAACTAAAGGGAAAATATGTCCTGGTCGGGCTAATTCAAAGGGTTTAGTTGAAGGATCTATAAGTGACTTTATTGTTTTTGCTCTGTCACTGGCAGAAATGCCTGTGGTAACGCCATTACCACGCAAATCAACAGAAACCGTAAAGGCTGTTTCCATATGATCGGTATTGTTTCTAACCATCATATGTAAATCTAATTCTTTACAGCGCTTTTCGGTAAGTGGCGCACATATAAGACCTCTTCCTTGTGAGGCCATGAAGTTTATCATTTCAGGCGTTACCTTATCGGCAGCAGCCACAAAGTCGCCTTCATTTTCACGGTTTTCATCATCAACAACTATAATGACTTTTCCATTTCTTATATCTTCTATAGCATCATGTATGCTATCTAATTTAAACTTTAAGTTTGATGCGTTATCTGTCATTGTCTCGGTAATCATGCTGCAAAGATATTGCTATTTTAAAGAATTTAAACAATTTTGTTTTAAGTCTTCTTTCATTTTAGAATTTAAAAACACATAACCTATAAAATAGAGTGGTAATCCAATAATTAATAGAGCAATATGCAGTTTCTTTTCAACTTTATTTATGTGCTTGTAAAAGGATGATATATTCAAAATTGATTTAACGTAGTATATAATATACATAACAAACGACACAATACTTAATTGAATGGATGCCGCTGCAGCCGATGGTAATTTGTTATTAGCAAATATAAAATGCAAAATAAGTAAAATAGCGCCAATAGTATAGAGTGTAATTGCAAAATTGGTATGATCCTTATAATCTTTATAGATTGCCTCTGAAGTATCGAAAGATTCATCTATAGAAAGGCCTTGGCCACGTAAAACAGGTATTGGATATCCTCTCTTTTGTAATAATTTTAAAGCTTCAAACCTTGTGTTTTCATCATGACCTAAAGTCTCATAATTAGCAATAACATCAAGAAGGCGATCGTTTTTATAAGAATGTAAAAACGTATAATCTACCGATTCTTTTTGTTTAATATTTAAGGCTTTTTTAATTGGTTCTATTAAATTGTCGAATTCAAATAAACCTTTATCGGCGGTAGCGCGTTTGGTTAAAAATACACCTAATGGCAACATAACTAAAGTAGAAAACCAGCTGGCTAAAATTGGATTAAAACCGCCATTTTTGGCACTATTGGTGGCGAAAATACCAATAAAATGATAGGTTAAGAATAATAAAATTGCAACCACCATAGGCAGACCTATACCACCTTTTCGTATTAAAGCTCCCAGGGGTGCACCAACAAAGAATAAAACTATACATGCCAAGCCAAGTGCAAATTTTTCATGTAAAGAAATATAGTGTCTATTAATTAACGATTTTGATGCTTTAATAGGCGTTTCTCTTGAAATGATTAACTGTCTGGCACTACCCATTGTTTTTTTTGCCATTTCAACAAGGTCTATTTGTCGTCTTAAATCGAGACTGTCCAATAGGGGGGCAAGGTTGTGTTCTGTCCTTACAATATTTAAAGAATCCTTTTTAGGAGTTTGTAACGGTGCTTTTTTAGTAGGGGTTATTCTATGATTATTAGCCATGATGCTCGTACGCTGAAACATGCTTTTAGAGAATGTTTCATGGTCGTTATCGCGCTTTTTTTCGAGAGAATCGATAGATTTATTCAAATCGACCACATCGAGCATACTATATTTATCGGTTTGAGATTCTTCATCCATATCTACATCGTTAATTTGAGAAATATCGATGTTTATAGTATAGGTTTCGAATGTACTTTTTGCAAACGGATTTTTTTTACGTGTTTTAGGATCTCTGCTGTATATGTCACTGTAATAGTTTCCGTCATTTAAAATAAGTTTAATGACATTAGATTCTTCTCGACTCGCTAGTTCACCTGTTTTAGAGCGAATAACGGTAGCGTTTTTACGACCATCACTGCCTTTAATGTGAATGGTAACATTATCTAAAAACTGACCTCTTTCACCGTGTTTTTTATCAAATTTTATATTATAAACGCCAACTGGATTGAATTGCCCTTCGGCTAAAACCATTGCTGGTTTTAATTTCGCTATGTTTCGGCGTAAATTATATGATTTTAATTCAGCCCATGGAATAACATTGTTAGAAAAGAAAAATGTTGTAATTCCTAAAATAACTATAAAAACGCTAAGGCCAGACATGGCTCGCTGTAATGATATTCCTGTAGATTTCATAGCTGCAAACTCATAGTTTTCGGCAAAGCTACCAAAGACCATTATAGAGGCTAAAAGAATGGTTAATGGCAAAACCAACGGAATTAATTTTGGCATGAAATAGAACAGAAATTTAAAAATAACTTCTATGTCTAAATCTTTCCCAGCTAATTCTTTTATATATAACCATATGGTTTGCAATACAAAAATGAGCATGAGTATTATAAACACGCTCAAGAAAGTCTTAAGGTAAGACGTCAGGATATATCGGTCTAGTATCTTCAAGTGTAGGAGGCTTAGTCTAGATTATTGATGTAAAAATCTTTGTATTTGTTGGCATCAAAAGTAAATAAGCTTTTTGATAAAGGCTCGTTTGTTTTAAAAGAATTAACAGTAAGTGTTGTTTTGGTACTGTTTTTACCAACCTGAATTAAATTGTAAATGTGTTTGGTTTGTTTATCGATACCTAATAAAATATTTTTAATTTCTGAATTAGAATCGATTGGTGTTAATTTTACATACTGTATTTTTCTACCATTAATATTTTGTTCAATGTCCATGGCATAAGTGTAACCGTCTTCGTAAAAAGACAACATTTTACTTGGGGTAATAGCGTCCTCTTCGTTGTTACTGTCTGAAGAAATAGTAACTTCTTCATCTTCTATACTTATGCTGTAAAGCTTTTTGCCATCGAACATACGCGTCACACCAAGAATGTTTAATCGGTACTTTTCTCCTTGTAAAACCACATCACCTTTTGTTTGTTGTTTAATGTTCTCGGCAGTATTTTCTAAAACATATTTAAACGTTATAGAAATATTATCGTAACTCTTAACCTTAGATGATACTTCTTTTAAAAGGGCTTTTGCAATGTTTTGTGCAAATGTTGTTGCAGATAAGGCAATAAGTAATACGGTTAAAATCTTCTTCATTTTCATTTTTAAATTATTGAATTTCATTTTCTAAATGGTTATCTAGTGCCGTTAAATCTGGTATTAAAACTTGACGAGCTTTACTACCTTCAAAAGGACCTACTATACCAGCGGCCTCTAATTGATCGATTAATCGACCAGCACGGTTATAACCTAATTTTAATTTTCGTTGTAATAAAGATGCTGAGCCTTGTTGAGCGGTAACTATAACAATGGCAGCATCTTTAAATAGTTTATCACGATCTGAAATGTCTATATCAAGACTTGTGCCACTTTCTTCGCCAACGTATTCCGGGAGCATATAAGCATCCGGATATGCTTTTTGAGAGCCAATAAAATCGGTGATTCGTTCAACTTCTGGAGTGTCAACAAAGGCACATTGAACACGTATAAGGTCATTGCCTTGTGTGTATAACATATCACCGCGACCAATAAGTTGGTCGGCTCCTGCGCCATCTAGTATCGTTCTGGAGTCAATTTTAGAGGTTACTCTAAAGGCTATTCTTGCCGGGAAATTGGCCTTAATAATACCCGTAATCACATTAACCGAAGGACGCTGCGTAGCAATAATTAAGTGAATTCCAATGGCACGAGCTAACTGTGCAAGACGAGCAATAGGCGTTTCTACTTCTTTTCCTGCTGTCATAATCAGGTCGGCAAACTCATCCACAACTAATACGATATACGGTAAAAACTGATGTCCATCATTAGGGTTAAGTTTTCTGGATTTGAATTTAGCATTATATTCAGCAATATTTCTACACATGGCTGTTTTTAATAACTCATAACGATTATCCATTTCAATACACAAAGAATTTAAGGTATTAATTACCTTGGTATTGTCTGTTATAATGGCATCTTCACTATCAGGTAGTTTGGCTAAATAATGACGTTCTATCTTATTAAAGAGTGTAAGTTCTACCTTTTTAGGGTCTACTAAAACAAACTTTACTTCCGCCGGATGTTTTTTATACAGTAAAGAGGTAAGGACAGCATTTAAACCTACCGACTTACCTTGACCTGTAGCACCTGCCATTAGTAAGTGAGGCATTTTAGCTAAATCGACCACAAAGGTTTCGTTACTAATGGTTTTACCTAAAGCAATAGGTAATTGCATATCTGAAGCTTGAAACTTTTTAGAAGCAATTACCGAACGCATCGATACGATTGTAGAATTTTTATTTGGTACTTCAATACCAATAGTACCTTTTCCAGGAATAGGTGCTATAATACGTATACCTAAGGCAGACAAGGATAAGGCTATATCGTCTTCAAGGTTTTTAATTTTTGATATACGAATTCCTGCGTCGGGTACAATTTCATATAATGTCACTGTAGGTCCAATAGTGGCCTTTATATTTGAAATACCGATATTGTAATTTTTAAGCGTATCTACAATTCGGTTTTTATTCTCTTCTAATTCTTCTTGATTTATGGTGATACCTTCAGAATCGTATTTTTTGAGTAAATCTAGAGTAGGGAACTGATATTTAGCTAATTCTAATGTTGGGTCGAATAAGCCAAAATCTTCAACTAACTTATCTGATAAATTATCATTTTCCGATTGTTCTTCTGCAACTTTTTCTACTTCAATAGCCAAATCCTCATCATCATCTTCTTCGTTCTGAGCGATTTTGACTTCAAGCTCGGTTTTTAAAGGTGCTTGAACCTTATTATCATCTGGTGATTTTTCAATGGTTGCTTCCTTTATTATATTAATATCAGAAGATTCGTTAATATCAAAAGCAGACTTAAAGGCCTCAGCTTCTTCTGTTAAATTATTATCAACAGCGACTACAGGTTCGTTTGTTGTTGCAAATTCATCTTTAAAATCTTTTTTTGCAGAATGAAATAAGTTAGCAAAACTTTGGAACGTTACACCAAATCGCATGGCTAAATAAGTAATAATTCCGAAAAGCAGTAATAAAGAAACACCAATTTTACCTATATAATCTTGTAAATAACTATTAACTTCAAAACCTATTATACCTCCAAGGACACCGGTTTTAGCTCCGAAAAAACCAAAGAAAATGGAACTCCATATCATTATGAAAACACCCCAAAACCAATGTTTTCGTAATTTTGTTTTACTACTGTCAGTTAAAATATAAACGCCAGATAAGCATACTAAACCTGCAAAGATAAATGATGATACTCCAAAACCACGTTGAATAAATAAATCGCTTAACCAAGCTCCAGTTTTGCTCAACCAGTTTTTAGGTTTTACCTCTCTTGCAGCAAAATCAGAAAGTGTGCTTTGGTCGGCTTCTCCAGTAAATAAAAAAGATACAAAAGCGATACACAGGACGATACCGAAAAGAACTAAAAAGCTTCCGTAGACTAGTTTTTGCTGACTTGATAATTGAAAGCTAGGTAATTTGAATTTTTTCTTTGTTGAAGTTTTGGTTTTAGTTTTTTTCTTCGCCATTCATGCACGTTTAGGTTAAAACAAAAATACAAATTACTAACGTTTATCCTAACGATATATTATTTTAAAAAATCTTTGGAAAATATATAATAAAACCAACGATTGAGGCAAATATAGCAGCTATAAAAACTGCTCCTGCCGAAATGTCTTTTATATGACCTATTTTACTATGATGCTCGGGGTGAACAAAATTTGCGATTTCCTCTATTGCAGTATTAATACCTTCAATACTCATAACTAAACCTATTGCGAATAGTTGTAAAATCCACTCGGTAGTAGAGATATTAAAAAAGAATCCTGCCACACAAACACAAATTGCAATTATAAATTGTATTTTAATGCTGGCTTCGGTTTTTAAAAGTAAATAAGCACCTTTAAAAGCATAACCAACACTTTTTAATCGGTTTATAAGGAAGGATTCTTTCTTTTTCACAGAGATAAATAAGGATCTTACGATAAAGCCTCTAAAGCAGCTTTGTAGTTAGGTTCGTCTACAATCTCTGAAACTTGCTCGGTGTAAAGTACTTTTGCATTTTCATCCAACACAACCACACATCTTGAGTGTAATGTTTCAAGCGGACCATCGGTAAAATCTAAGCCATAGGCTTTACCAAAACTTCCGTTTTTATAATCTGATAAATTTACAACATCCTCTAATCCTTCAGCACCGCAAAAACGAGCCATAGCAAAAGGTAAGTCATGAGAAATGCACAACACCTTAGTGTTTTTTAACTCACTGGCTTCTTTGTTAAACGCTCTTACCGAGGCTGCACAAGTACCGGTGTCTATACTAGGAAAAATGTTTAAAACCACTTTGCTACCCGAAAAATCACTTAAGCTTATGGTTTCTAAATCGGTATTCGTTAATTTAAAATCTGGAGCTGTGGTTCCTACTTTAGGAAGTTCTCCCGACGTATGTATTTCATTGCCTTTTAATGTTACTGTAGCCATTATATTTTATTTTAATTTTTAATAAAAGTAGTAATTTAATAAGAAACACAAAGAAAACATGTTTAGCTTTTTGAAATCTTTAACGTTGCTATGAGGTTCTTGAATTATGAGTAATCAAAATTAGAAACATTATGGAAATCATAGTTATTTATTGTCAAAATCGTGACATCAATAAGTTTTAATAATAATTCCATAATTTTTATAAATACGACATGGTTACATTTTAAAATCGATTTCTTAACTTTAAGGTATTAACACTAAATAAAATAACCTTAAAACTAAAATATAATTATGAAAGGTAGTTCAAATTCATCTAATGGAAAATGTCCCTTTATGCATGGTGCAAATACCGAAACAAGTCAATCTGTTACAAATTGGTGGCCTAACACATTAAACTTAGATATTTTAAGTCAGCACGATACAAAAGTAAACCCTTTAGGAAAAGATTTTAATTACAGAGAGGCTTTAAAATCGCTAGATGTAGAAGCGTTAAAGAAAGATGTTACCGATTTAATGACGGATTCCCAAGACTGGTGGCCTGCCGATTGGGGGCATTATGGCGGTTTAATGATACGAATGGCTTGGCATGCTGCAGGCTCTTATCGAATTTCTGATGGGAGAGGAGGAGGAGGAACTGGAAATCAGCGTTTTGCTCCTCTGAATTCATGGCCAGATAATGTAAGTTTAGATAAAGCACGACGATTACTTTGGCCGATAAAGAAGAAATACGGAAATAAAGTAAGTTGGGCGGATTTAATTATCCTTGCAGGAACCATTGCTTACGAAAGTATGGGATTAAAAACATATGGATTTGCTTTTGGACGTGAAGATATTTGGGCACCCGAAAAAGACACCTATTGGGGATCTGAAAAAGAATGGTTGGCACCAAGTGACGAGCGATATGATGATGTCGATAAGCCAGAAACCATGGAAAATCCATTGGCAGCTGTTCAAATGGGTTTAATATATGTAAATCCTGAAGGCGTTAACGGTAAGCCTGATCCGTTAAAAACGGGTGCTCAGGTTAGAGAAACCTTTAAACGTATGGCTATGAATGATGAAGAAACCGTAGCTCTGACTGCCGGAGGGCACACCGTAGGAAAAACTCATGGTAATGGTGATGCCAGCATCCTTGGTCCAGACCCAGAGTCCGCACCAATAGAAGAGCAAGGCTTTGGTTGGTCTAATCCAACGCGCACAGGAGTCGGGAAGGATACCGTAACCAGTGGGCTAGAAGGCGCATGGACAACACATCCAACAAAATGGGATAATGGATATTTTGAAATGCTATTCAATCATGAGTGGGAATTGAAAAAAAGTCCTGCGGGAGCGCATCAATGGGAACCAGTTTCTATTAAAGAAGAAGATATGCCAGTTGATGTTGAAGATATGAAAACAAAACATAAACCAATGATGACCGATGCCGATATGGCCATGCGTGTTGATCCCGTTTATAAAGAAATATCGTTAAAGTTTAAAGATGATTTTGAAGCGTTTTCGGATGCCTTTGCCAGAGCATGGTTTAAATTAACACATCGTGATATGGGGCCTAAAGATCGTTGGTTTGGACCAGATGTGCCTTCCGAAGATTTAATTTGGCAAGACCCAATCCCAAAAGGAAAATCAGATTATGATGTTGATGCAGTTAAAGCAAAAATTGCAGAATCAGGGTTAACCATATCAGAGTTAGTTTCTACTGCATGGGATAGCGCAAAAACCTTTAGAGGGTCCGATTTTAGAGGTGGAGCAAATGGTGCTCGAATTCGTTTAGCTCCTCAAAAGGATTGGGCAGGAAATGAGCCTGAAAAATTATCAAAGGTGTTATCTGTACTAGAGCCAATCGCATCTCAATTCGGTATAAGTTTAGCCGATACGATTGTACTTGCAGGAAATGTAGGCGTAGAAAAAGCCATTAAAAATGCAGGTATGCAGATTACAGTGCCATTTTCTCCAGGACGTGGCGATGCATCACAAGAGATGACCGATGTTGATTCATTTGAACCACTAGAGCCTTTAGCAGACGGATTTAGAAACTGGCAAAAAAAGGATTATATTGTGAGCCCTGAAGAAATGTTATTAGATCGCGCTCAGCTTATGGGATTAACGGCACCTGAAATGACTGTATTAATAGGCGGTATGCGTGTAATGGGTACCAATCATGATAATACAAAACATGGTGTATTTACAAACAATGTAGGTGCCTTAACTAATGATTTCTTCGTAAATTTAACAGATATGGCTTACAATTGGAAATCTACAGGAAATGGAGTTTATGAAATTTGCGATCGTAAATCTGGGGTTGTAAAATGGACGGCTACTCGTGTGGACTTAGTGTTTGGTTCTAATGCCATTTTAAGAGCTTACGCCGAAGTTTACGCGCAAGATGATAGTAAAGAAAAATTCGTAAACGATTTTGTCAATGCCTGGGTAAAAGTTATGAATGCTGATCGTTTTGATTTGAATTAGTATTAGAAATTATGTTCTTTTAAAAAGCCACAGCTTGTGAAGCGTGTGGCTTTTGTTTTTTTACTGTATAACTTAGTGTTGTTAAGCTAAAACCCTATTGTTTTCCATTTCTAAAACCACATCTTCTATAAATAAATCGATTTGTGATTTCGTAACATTAGACATACAAATGATATGTGTAATATGTTCTTCGGTAGCTAATTGCCATTTCTGTTTTAATGCCTCTGAAGTTTTAGGAAATACAACAGTTATCGCTCCAGGGTTACTCCAGGCTGGTATTCCTAAATGCTGTAATTTAGCTTTGCAATATTCTGCAACTTCAAGCGCATTGTCGTATCTCGATTTTAAACCATCAACACCTAGATGCATTAAAGCATACCACAAAAATAAAGCACTATGTCCGTTTCTTGAGCCGGTTATGGTCGTATCTAAAGTTCCAATGTAAGACACACTTTTTGAGACGCGATCCCTTAGTGAACGTTTAGTTATTACAACTCCACAGGGTATGGGAGAGCCTATAAATTTGTGGCCGCTAATAGAGATGCTATCTGCTCCATCGGCAATATCAAAAGGTATTCTGTTTTCTAGAAAAGCGCCGTAAGCGCCTGATAATGCGGCGTCACAATGGATGTAATGATCTTGTATGGCCAGTTTTTTTAGAATTGATTTTATTTTTGAAACATCATCTTTTGCCTCTTTCATTGTAGTTCCGAAATTCGAAAGGATAATAGCTGGCAAGTGACGATTATATTGTAACGTATTTTGTAAATCATCATAATCGATTTCACCATTATCGTTAGACCGAATTACAATACTAGGTATGTTTAATAATTGAATGTTTTTTTTAACACTATAATGTGTGGATTCAGAATAATAAACCATTGCTTTTGGGTATAACTCGCGGGCTATGTAAAGGCCATATAAATTACTTTCCGAACCACCATTAGTAACATATCCCCAGTAATCATCTTTATTAGCTCTAAGTAGATGAGCAAAAAAATCGATAACATCACGTTCCATGTCCCTGGTTTGTACTTTATAGGTGCTATCAACAAAAGGGTCTCCGAGGTTATTAATTGGATAATTTAAAAATTCGAAAAGAGGAGAATAATCAAAATCCTTCGAAATAGGGTATCCAATCGATAATTGGTTAGCTTCTTTTATTTTTTTTAAGGTTTCTTCTAGTTGGTCTTTTATGTTAGAATGTGGTAAACAAGTCATATTTTCTGTTAATTTTTGAAATATAAAATCACTTCAAAATTAATGTATATTAGTTGTATTTTCTTTTAAAATATAGTATTTAGTAAATATTACTGTAATTGTTAAAATTTTAGTATATATAAATTGTTTAATTGAGTTGAAATGTTGAATTTTAGAAATAAAAACTAATATGGATCATATAGACAAGAGAATCCTGATGGAGCTTCAAACCAATGCGAAGCAAAATATAAAGGAAATAGCAAGCAAAGTAGGGCTTAGTGTGACACCAACATACGAGCGCGTAAAAAAAATAGAGCAAGCTAAAATAATTAAATCGTATGTTGCGCTTCTCGATCGCGAGAAAATAGGTAAGAAGTTTATTGCCTATTGTCAAATTACTTTGATTAGGCATCATAAAGATTTGCTCGATGGTTTTAAATTACATACCCTTCAATATCCTGAAATTATGGAATGTCATCATATTTCGGGGAATTTTGATTTTTTATTGAAAATTGTAGTAGATGATATTACACAATATCAGCAATTTATAAACGAGAAGTTATCCTTACTGGATAGTATATCAACCATTAATAGTTCGTTTGTTATGGAATCTGTAAAGGATTCCACTGTGTTTCAGGTTTAGAGTGTGACCAGTGAATCAAGCTTCCAATTCGGGAGTTAGACCATCAATAGCTTTTTTGGCGGCTTCCAGTTCATCCTTGTGAACAAACACCTCTTGATAATCTCGCGAGCCTCCAAAAACATCGGTTAATAATCCAGATTCAGATTGTTCTTTAACTACGGCATTAATGTCTATTTTTTCTAATTCAGCAATAATTCGTTGAGTCACTATAAGGTTACCCGTAAATATTTTAATATAATTAGAATCTTTCATGGCATTAGAAGTAATGGTTGTTATCTAAATATACGATTTTTTTATGAATTAACCTCTAATTTATGTGACTGGTAGCTATGTTTTTTAAGTATATTTAAATATAAATTTTCAAGGTGAAACACATTCAGGTCACATTTTTGATATTGGCCCTAATAGCTGAAGTAATTGGTACCATAGGTGGATTTGGTTCTTCGGTGTTTTTTGTTCCAATTGCTAATTTTTATTTTGATTTTCAAACGGTCCTTGGCATTACTGCAATATTTCACGTCGTTAGTAATTTGAGTAAAATAGCATTGTTTAGAAAAGGTATCGATAAAAAGTTAATTCTTTACATTGGTGTTCCTGCCGTACTTTTTGTAATAGTAGGAGGGGTACTAAGTAAATTTTTAAGAGTTACTTTGTTAGAGCTTTTTTTAGGAGTGTTTTTAGTAGCGCTTAGTTTGTTGTTTATTATAAAAAAAGATTTAATTATAAAGCCTAATAAAAAGGAAGCTATTATTGGAGGAACATTATCTGGCTTCATTGCTGGAGTAGTTGGTACTGGTGGGGCAATACGAGGATTAACAATGGCGGCATTTAATTTGGAGAAAAGTGTTTTTATAGCTACATCAGCCATTATTGATTTTGGTGTCGATTTAAGTAGGACGGTCGTTTACTTTTTAAATGGTTATATCAAAATAGAAATCCTCATTTATATACCTTTTTTAGTTATAATTGGAATTCTTGGAACTTACTTAGGAAAACTATGCTTAAACAAAATATCTCAGGACAATTTTAAAAAAATATCCCTGGGTTTAATTTTAGTAATAGGGATAGTTACTATAATAAAAAGTGCGTTAGATTATTATAACCTAACGCACTTATAATAAAAATTATATTTTAACTTATCTTAATTCTGCACCTAATTGGTTTTCGAAATTCGATTGTAATTTATTCATTATTTTATCTATTTGTTTGTCGTTAAGCGTCTTGTTTTCATCTTGTAAAGTAAAACTTACCGCATAACTTTTTTTACCAGCAGGAAGATTTTTTCCTTGGTAAACGTCAAACAAGTTCACACTTTTCAGTAATTGCTTTTCAGTTTGTCTAGCAATTTTATAAATAGATTCGAAAGTAACTTTATCGTCCAGTAATAGCGCAAAATCACGTCTAACTTCAGGATATTTAGGTATGGGAGCAAATACGACCTTATTACGCTTTATAATAGTTAAAATAGTGTCCCAGTTAAAATCGGCAAATAGAACTTCTTGAGTAATATCAAAATGTTTTAAAATAGGTTTTTTAACTAAACCAAAATCTACCAATTTCATTTTACCTAACCCAAAACTAACACCCTCCGAAAATACATCAGAATCCACAGGGCTTTCGTTATATTTGGAAATACCCAAGCGCTCTAAAATATTTATAACGTAACCTTTAAGATAGAAAAAGTCACTTTTCGAACTTGGTGAATTCCAGTTTTCAATCGTTTTATTGCCAGTTACAAATAAAGCTAAATGTTTAAATTCTTCTCGTTTATCATCACCGTACCCATGGTATGTTTTACCAAACTCGAATAACTTTAAATCGTTTCGCCTTCTATTGATATTAAAAGAAATGGCTTCTAATCCAGAAAATAACAGCGATTGACGTAGTACAGACAAATCGTTACTTAACGGATTCAACATACTAATGTTATGATCTTCTTTAAGTTGCTCGCTTAATGCGGTGTAATTAGGTGTAGTAAGTGAATTTGATAAGGTTTCAAAAAATCCTAACGATGCTAATTGATCACCTACAATGTTTTGTATTTTATGGTCTTCAAATCGCGTTGAGTTGGAAATTGAAGCATTTAACTTTTCTGTAGTTTTAATATTGTTATAACCATAAACGCGCAGTATTTCTTCAATAATATCCGCTTCACGTTGCACATCATTTCTATAAGCAGGAACCGTTAAGCCTAATCCAGCTTCGGTAACGTTATTCACTTTAATTTCTAATGAAGATAAAATACGTTTAATGGTTTCTTTCGGAATTTCTTCGCCAATTAATCGTTTTGCATTTTCAAAACTTAAGCGTACATGAAAATCTTCAATTTTGTTAGGGTAGAAGTCCATAACATCGCTTGTGATTTCTCCTCCAGCAATTTCTTTTATTAATAAAGCAGCACGTTTTAATGCATATTCTGTGATGTTAGGATCTATACCCCGTTCAAACCTGAAAGACGCATCGGTGTTTAAAGCATGTCGTTTGGCTGTTTTTCTAACACTTACCGGATTAAAATAAGCACTTTCTAAGAAAATACTCGTTGTGGTTTCGGTAACTCCAGAATATTCACCACCAAAAACACCTGCAATACACATGGGCTTTTCGGCGTCACAAATCATTAAATCGTCTTCGTGAAGTACTCTTTCAACACCATCTAAAGTTTTAAATTTGGTTCCAGCCTCAAGGGTTTTTACTTCTATTTTATTTCCTGCAATTTTATTAGCATCAAAGGCATGTAGAGGTTGCCCTAATTCGTGTAACACATAATTAGTTGCATCTACAATATTATTTATAGGAGCTAAGCCAATGGCCTTTAATCTATGTTGAAGCCAGGCAGGAGATTCTTTAACTTTTAAACCTGAAAGTGTTACCCCGCAATATCTTGGTGCTAAATCCTTGTTTTTTACTTCAACATCAATTTTCAAAGTTCTGTTATCGGTATGAAAAGCACTTACTGAAGGCGTTATAAGCTCTAAATTGATTTCTTTTTGCACTAAACCAGCTTTTAAATCGCGCGCAGTTCCCCAATGACTCATGGCATCGGCACGGTTTGGTGTTAATCCGATTTCAAAAACATGGTCGTTTTCTATTTCAAACAAATCCGCACAAGATGTTCCTACGGTAATATCATTATCTAGTACCATGATACCGTCGTGCGATTTTCCTAAGCCTAATTCATCTTCGGCGCAAATCATTCCGTGACTTTCTTCACCTCGAATTTTACCTTTTTTAATGGTCCAGGCTTCTCCTTCATCGGTATATAAAGTAGTTCCTATAGTCGCTACCGGTACTTTTTGCCCTGCCGCCACATTTGGGGCTCCACATACAATTTGAAGAGGCGCGTCGCCTCCAATATTTACAGTAGTAACTTTTAATTTGTCGGCATTTGCGTGTTGCTCGCATGTTAATACTTCACCAACAATAACACCTTCTAATCCACCTTTTACAGATTGATAGGTCTCAATACCTTCGACCTCTAAACCTAAATCTGTAAGTAAATCACCAGTTTCTTCTGGTGTCCAATCTGTTTTTATAAATTGTTTTAACCAATTATAAGAAATCTTCATAAACCAAGTTCTGTTTTAAGGCCGTAAAGATAAAATATTGCTGTTAGCATTCAAATATAAACCCTTAATTTATCTCTATTTTAAAAGGAATTCCTAAACCTGGAAATTAGAAGGAGCTACAAGTTTTCGATTAGCAAATTATAATCGTACTGAAGGTCTTCGTGAAGCCCAGAAACTGTTTTCTTTACTAATTCGAGTTGACGATTATATAAATTTTGAAGTTGCCCACTATTTTTATAACTGGGTTTGAAGTGTTTTAAAGTTTTGAGAAAGTAGAGGAGTAGTTCTACTTCAGTTTCCTTTTTTTGAGAATATCGGATATATTTTTTGGTTTGACTCAAAATTTTACGAACACTTTTTCTTATGAAAAAAAAGCTTTTAGTGTTAATTGCATCAAATTGTGTGTCGATATGAGTTTTAATGCTTTCAATATATTCACCTTCGTTGTCAGACTCAAAAAGTAAGTAAGTAATAAGTTCTTTGTTTTCCTTTTTAAATTTAGATAATCGTAAGCATAACTCGGTTAACTCTTCAGGAGATTTGTGTTTTAATTCTTTCTTGATATTAACAATTGACGTTGCCTGCAAAGATTATTGTTTTTTAAACCCGTCAATGGAAAATTTCCCTGGTCCCATTAAGAAAATAGCGATAAAACCAATTAAGTATAAGATTGATTTTTCTTTGACACCGATTGGGTCGCTAGCATGAACGATAAAACCGGCAACAAACATGGTGATAATAGTTGGAATTGTCGCCCATTTTGTTTTAAAACCGACTAATACTAATAATGGCGCTACGGCCTCACCAATAATTGCCAGACTTAGAGAAATGGGTTGCCCTAAGCCAATAGGATCGGCAAATTTTATAGGTCCCAAAAATAAAGATTGAAATTTTGGGATGCCATGGGTTAGCATCATACAGCAAAACCCAACTCTTAAAAGTAGTAAGCCTATATCCGGAAAATTACGTTTCATAACGTTGTTTATTTTAAAAATAAATATACGTTAATTTAACGAAGTTTCGGAAATTCTTCTGGATTTGTTTCGTGCATTACAGCATAGATGGCTTCAAAAATATCTTCAGCTGATGGCTTAGAGAAATAATCTCCATCATTACCATAAGCGGGTCTGTGCTCTTTTGCAGACAATGTTTTAGGCTGACTATCTAAATACTGATAAGCATTTTGCTTATTTAATATTTCATTTAAAATATAAGCTGAAGCACCACCAGGAACATCTTCATCAATTACCATTACGCGATTGGTTTTTTTGATACTTTTTAGGATGTCATGATTTAAGTCGAATGGAAGTAATGATTGTACATCAATAACTTCGGCATCAATACCAAGGGCTAAAAGTTCGTTTGCTACTTGCTCAACAATTCGAAGTGTTGATCCATAAGAAACTAAAGTAATATCGGTTCCTTCTTTTACGGTTTCAACAACACCGATAGGAGTTTTTAAATACCCCAGGTTGTTTGGCATTTTCTCTTTTAATCGGTAACCATTTAAGCATTCTACAACTATAGCAGGATCATCACCTTGTAAAAGGGTATTGTAAAAACCAGCCGCTTTGGTCATGTTTCTAGGCACTAAAACGTGAACGCCTCGAACTAGATTTAATATACCACCCATCTGCGAACCTGAGTGCCAAATGCCTTCAAGTCGGTGACCACGAGTTCTTACGATTAATGGTGCTTTTTGTTTACCTTTTGTTCTATAGTGTACTGTTGCTAAATCGTCACTTATAATTTGTAAGGCATACATTAAATAGTCAAGGTATTGTATTTCGGCAATAGGTTTTAATCCTCTAAGCGCCATTCCAATTCCTTGTCCAACAATGGTGGCTTCACGAATACCTGCATCAGCAATACGTAGTTCTCCATATTTTTTTTGTAACCCTTCGAGACCTTGATTAACGTCACCAATATTTCCTGTGTCCTCACCAAAAATTAGTGCTTCAGGATATTTATTGAAGATAGCATCAAAATTATCACGTAAAATAATTCTGCCATCTACTTGTTGTGCCTTTTCATCATAAGTTGGTTTCACTTCCTTTATAAGAACATTAGATTGTTCTGTTTCGGAATATAAATGAGAACTGAATTTAGGTTGTGTTTCTTCAAGATATTTGTCTATCCACTGTAGTAATTGATCTTTTTTAGCTGAATTTTCACCTAAAGTATGTCTTAAAGCACGACGGCCATGAGAAAGAAGATCCTTTCTGGTAGGTTCGTCTATAGCCGCTAAGCTTTCTTGAATTTTATTGATAAAAACGCCGTTTTCGCTAGTTTCACCCAACTGTTTCAATATAGAAACTAACTCGCGTTGATCGCTAGCAATGGGTTTTAAAAAGGTTGTCCATGCCTTACGTTTGGCCTCTTTCACTTCACGCTTAATGATGCGCTCAATTTCCGTTAAATCTTCATTAGTAGCAATATCGTTGCTAATCAACCATTTTCGCATTTTTTCGTTACAGTCATGCTCGGTTTCCCAATTAAGACGTTCCGGAGATTTATAACGTTCGTGTGAGCCGGAAGTTGAATGCCCTTGGGGCTGTGTTAATTCGGTTACGTGAATAAGAACAGGGACATGTTCAGAGCGGGCTATTTCTCCAGCCTCCTGATAGGTTTGAATTAAATTTGCATAATCCCAACCTTTTACTCTTAATATCTCGTAGCCTTTGCCGTTCTCATCACGTTGAAATCCTGATAGAATTTCAGAGATATTTTCTTTTGTGGTTTGATGCTTAGCATGTACCGAAATACCATATTCATCATCCCACACACTTATAACCATAGGTACTTGTAACACACCCGCTGCGTTTATGGTTTCAAAAAACAAACCTTCACTGGTGCTTGCATTTCCAATAGTTCCCCAAGCTACTTCATTTCCACTTTCTGAAAAATTTGAAGCATTAATACCAGGAACATTTCTGAATATTTTAGAGGCTTGAGCTAAGCCAAGTAAACGAGGCATTTGTCCTGCAGTAGGAGAGATGTCTGCACTAGAATTGTACTGTTTGGTTAAGTTTTTCCAACTACCGTCGTTATTCAAACTGTGTGTAACGAAGTGACCTCCCATTTGTCGACCAGCCGACATAGGTTCTTGTTCCAAATCGGTATTGGCATATAAACCAGCAAAAAATTGTTCAGCCGTTAATTCACCAATTGCCATCATAAAAGTTTGATCACGGTAATAACCTGAGCGCCAATCCCCCTTTTTAAAGGCTTTAGCCATGGCTAATTGAGGTACTTCTTTACCGTCGCCAAAGATTCCGAATTTAGCTTTTCCAGTTAATACTTCGCGTCGACCTAGCAAACTGCATTCCCGACTTCTCACTGCTATTTTATAATCGTTTAAAACTTCTGTTTTAAAATCTTCGAATGAGATGTTGTTTTTCAAATCTGGAATTGATTGCATGTTAAATACCTCTTTTAAACTTTCTGCAAAAGTAGTTAATCTTTATGGGTTATGCAATTATAATTAATTCAAAGAAATTAACAATTTTCTAAAAAAAAGAATTTTAAACGGTTTTGATTGAATTATATTTATTTAAACAAATGAATGAGTGAAAATTATGTAATCAATTAAAACCAACGACGTCTAAATAAGCCAAGTAGGACTTGGGGGTCTAAAGTGAATTTTATTCTTATTTTTTCGGCATAATGAGCATGACTTATTTCCCATCCTAAATTCGAATAAACAGGAAAATAGAGTTCGAAATAGTCGGTTACCAAGTTAACGCGAATACCAGAATCGTAAACAAATTCGGGCGAATTAAATTTATTTTTAACAAACCCGATATCGCCATAGGCTAAAATATACCGCCATATAGTGGTGCTAACATTCATGGTTGACATCCATTGATTAGCGAATGAAGGTTGAAGTTTTGATTTGAAACCACCTTCGGCTTCTATATACTGCTGGCTGAAAATACCTGAACTTTCTGAGCGCCCTAAATAAGGAAGCTCAAATAAATAATCGGTTGGTCTGTCTAGTGCAAAACTAAAATAGTCGGAATTAATATCATTTGTGTTGCTTAAGAACGCTCCGGAATATAATCTTAAATTAAGCTGTCTATTATTTTGAAATAGATGTCGATATTCGAAATTAAAGGCAAGTTTGCTAAAGGTTTTACCAATTTGTAAATCGGTATACCACCTGTTGTAGTTTATCAAATTGTCATTAGAATGAACAAATCGAGCATTAAACACATTATAATTAGGCTCATCGCTCGTGTAAATATTATTAATGTCTTTGTCGCGATGAATATCTATATATCTAAAGGATAACAATTGACGCTTATTTGAGCGGAAGTTATCATCTTCTCTAAACAAAAAAGATAAGGATGGCGTAATTTGTCTGACAAACAAATCTGGTGCATAGGAGCTGTAGCCGCCAACTAAGCCATAGTTTATAGCATACAAGTCTCTGTTTTCAAGATAATGAGTCATGGAAACAACACCCGAGCCCGTAAAAGATCTAGATTTAAAAGCGTATTGCGGTGAGAACTTATAGCTGAACCTTTTTCTTAAGAGGGTTTTATTATATGCTTTAACCCCTAATGTAAATCCATCGTAAATATTGTTAAACTCAAGTAATGGCATTAAAAATACCTGATTGTAGTACGGATCCTCAATATCTTTAAATAATCTAAATTGAAGTGGCTTGTTATTAAAGAAAAATCCTTTTAACGATTTCCAATTATCTCTTTCGTTAATTTCAGGTAATATGCTATTGTAATTTAAAACCAATTTGTTAGCGTCATTTCTAGGGATGGTTAGTGTTTTGTTAGAATTAATATTTTCTATCCATGTTTTAGAAATAATACTATCGTTGTTCAAAGTATACAGCGGTACTGGCATACTATTGCGTCTCTTATTTTTAACAGTTAAAGTTATGGAGTCGTCGGTTTTGCTAACTTTTTTAATTTTAAAGTCTAGTTTTTTTCTTGTGGTCAAATAGTCTTTAAAAAACCAATCGATGTTTTTGCTGGTTCTAGCCTTTATATAGTCTTCAAATGCAATGGATTCAAGAGGTTGTAATTTATATTCGCGTACAAAAGATTCAATGGTCTTTTCTACGATATCGCTGTTGATAAAGTCGTCTAAATATTTTAATCCAATTCCCGCTTTATATTTGTTTGCAATATTGGAATTAAATTTCAACAAAGAGTCTTTAGCCATAGTTAGTGGTTGATCTCTGTTGGTTCTCGCCATAATCATGTATGCCAAGTTGTACTTGTCATTAAATCGCATGTCTGCGGCATGAAAAGAACGTACACCCCAAAAGTCTGCTAACGACCCTAAAAATTTTATGTTCGGATAGTTTTCTTCCACATAGTTTATTAAATAGAATGTTTCTATGCCATCTATTAGCCACTGGTCTTTGCGGGGGTTTAAAAGTAATGTGTTTTCTAAATAATTACGGAGTGCAACTTTTAATAGTTTTAATTCATAGATAAATGTGCTTGGATATGTTTTTAAAAAGCTGGGTAGAAAATTTAAGCCATACACTGGATTTTTATCATAATCAATTTGTGTAGCAAATAGTTTTTTATGGGGATATGCACCAAATGTTTTGGTAAGATGCTTTATAATCTTTTCGTTTATTAATATTTTTTCAATAAGCTCAATGCCTTCATCATCAATATCGGAAACTATTGAAAACTCATTAGTTTCAACAGTATTAAAATTTGAAGTTTTGGTTATAAATAATTTATTATTGATTCTGTTTTTTCCTTGAAAAGTAATCTCTTGATGATAGGAGGTTTGAAGTGTGTTAATTTCATCTAAATCGGAAATAACGGTATATCCTTTTGGTACATTTAAAATAAGTTCAATATCCGATTTTGGAATATAGAGATCATTTAAATCTTTATTGCTATAATAATGCCAACTACCATTGTAAAGGGCTGGGGTAATATACCAATATCTCAGGTTTAAATCTCCAGATTTCGAAATGCCGTACCCAGTAAATTTATCGCTAGGCAATTGCACTGTATATTCTAAGTCGATGCTATAAGTTTCTCCCGGTTGTAGTACTGAGTTTAATTTAACTTTTAAAACGTCGATTTGGTTCTTAACCTCATGATACATTAATGCTGTCTCATTGCTTTTAATTGAAGTGACAATGGAAAATCCTCGCTCATCGTTTTTGGCTAAATGAAATTCATTTCTGTATTCGTCGGCAATACGTTTCGCTAAAGGTGTTGTTTTAGTAGCATATGAGTTACTCCAGTTATTCAAATATATAGACTGAAGCGTATCGTTGGAAGTGTTTTTATATTGAATATTCTGAGAAATAATAATTTCTTTTTTTTCAATATTAAATTTAGCATTTAAGCGCATTTTATTTTGACTTAAACCCCTTAGTCCAAAAAACAGGCTACATATTAAGCATGAAAAAAATATGTTCAATTTGTAATTAATCATTGAGAAGTAACTAAATGTTTACATATGGCAATATAGCAAATACAATTACGTATTTGAAAAGGATTGAATAAAGATAACATACGACATGCTACCTGCATTCATTTTAAAAATTAGGACTTAAACCGGATTCCTTATAAAAGCTATCTAATATTTTTACAACTTCCTTTTCAGAATCAACTAAATGGATTAAATCCAAATCTTCTGGACTAATATTTCCGAAGCTGACTAATGTTGATTTTATCCAGTCCATAAGGCCTTCCCAAAAATCGGTACCTACTAAAATAATTGGAAATTTTTCTATTTTATGCGTTTGAATAAGCGTTAGAGCCTCAAACAACTCATCTAATGTTCCAAAACCACCAGGCATAACTACAAAGCCTTGTGAATATTTAACGAACATGACTTTTCTAACAAAAAAATAATCAAAATCCAGGCTTTTATCAGGGTCGATATAAGGATTATCATGTTGTTCGAAAGGTAGTTCAATATTTAAACCTACTGAAGTTCCGCCACCAATATGAGCGCCTTTATTTCCAGCCTCCATAATCCCTGGACCACCGCCTGTTATAACGCCGTAACCAGCTTCAACAATACTTTTAGCTACGCGTTCGGCTAATTGATAATATTTTTGATTAGATTTTGTTCTTGCCGAACCAAATATAGATACGCATGGCCCTATTTTACTCATTTTTTCAAAACCATTGACAAATTCGCCCATTATTTTGAAAATTGCCCATGAATCATTTGTCTTAATCGCATTCCATCCTTTGGGATGTTGATTCTTTCTCATATGTTATTTTATTTCAGAACTTTCCTGTAAAATCAGGGAATTGCTCAAATTTAGCTTTCTAAATTTTGAAAAGCAAACGTAAAAAGGGTTTTTAATTAAAGACCGAGCTCTTTTCTTAAGAATTTAGCGGTGTAACTTTTTTTATGTTGAGCCACAGTTTCAGGAGAGCCTTCTACTACTACCTTTCCGCCGCCTTTACCTCCTTCGTAACCAATATCAATGATGTGGTCAACAGTTTTTATAACATCTAAATTATGCTCAATGATTAAAACGGTATTGCCTTTGTTTGCCAATTTATTAAGAACAATCATTAACACTCTAATGTCTTCAAAATGTAACCCTGTGGTAGGCTCATCTAAAATATAAAACGTATTTCCTGTGTCTCGTTTACTTAATTCTGTTGCTAACTTTATTCGTTGTGCTTCACCACCAGAAAGCGTTGTGCTTTGCTGTCCTAAAGTTATGTAGCCAAGGCCTACATCTTTAATGGTTTTTAGTTTGTTATATATTTTAGGTATGTGCTCGAAGAATTCTACAGCTTCGTTTATGGTCATATTTAAAACGTCACTTATCGATTTTCCTTTATAGCGAATTTCTAGGGTTTCTCTGTTGAAACGTTTGCCCTGGCAAGTTTCACATTCGACGTAAACATCGGGTAAAAAGTTCATTTCAATAACTTTTAATCCGCCACCTTGACAAGTTTCGCATCGTCCGCCTTTTACATTAAAACTAAAACGGCCAGGTTTATAGCCACGAATCATGGCTTCCGGAATTTTTGAGAATAGGCTGCGAATTTCACTAAAAACACCTGTGTAAGTCGCAGGATTACTTCTAGGGGTTCGTCCAATAGGGGATTGGTTAATATCAATAACTTTATCAATATGTTCTAAACCTTTAATACTTTTATAAGGCATTGGTTTTTTTACACCATTAAAATAATGGGCATTTAAAATAGGGTATAAAGTTTCGTTAATTAAAGTAGATTTACCGCTACCCGAAACACCAGTGACGCCAATCATTTTACCAAGAGGAAATTTTACCGATATATTCTTTAAATTATTTCCTGTACACCCCTTTAGTTCAAGAAATTTCCCATTTCCTTCACGGCGTTTTTCTGGGATTTCAATTTCTTTTGTACCGTTTAAATAATCAGCAGTTAGGGTTTGGTGTGTTAAAAGTTCTTTTGGTGTGCCTATGCTAATTATTTGGCCTCCATGTTTACCAGCTTTAGGACCAATATCTATAACATAATCGGCACGCTCAATCATGTCTTTATCATGCTCAACTACAACAACTGAATTACCAATATCTCGAAGAGATATCAATGAATTGATTAGTTTTTCGTTGTCTCTTTGATGTAAACCAATACTAGGCTCGTCTAAGATATATAGAACTCCCACCAACTGAGAACCAATTTGAGTTGCTAAACGAATACGTTGAGCCTCGCCACCAGAAAGAGACTTTGAGCTTCTGTTTAAAGATAAATAGTTTAAACCAACATCCAGTAAAAACTGAAGCCTTGATTTTATTTCTTTAAGAACTTCTTCGGCTATTTTAAATTGCTTTTCAGATAGATGATTATGTAAATCATTAAACCATAAAGCTAACTCCGAAATATCGGTATTGGCAAGTTCTGCAATGTTTTTTTCGTTTAATTTGAAATATAGGGATTCCTTTTTAAGACGACTTCCATGGCACTCCGGACATTCAATTTTATCCATATAGCCTTTTGCCCATCGTTTAAGTGTGGTTGTTTCAGCTATTTTATATTGGTTTTCGATAAAATTAGCAACACCTTCAAAATCTATTTTATAATCTCGGGTTACTCCTAAACTTTTACTTTCTACAGAAAATTTTTCATTACCACCATAAAGAATCATTTGCTTAGCTTCGTTAGGAATATCTTTATAAGCATCAGATAAGCTAAAGTTATAGCGTTGTGCTATGGTGTTTAACTGTTTGAATATCCAGCTGTTTTTTTCTGGTCCATGGGGTGCTAAAGCGCCATTTTTTATGGAAAGCGTATCGTCGGGTACAATTTTAAGCTCATTAACTTTTCTTAAAGTTCCAATGCCGTTACAGGCGGGACAAGCTCCTTTAGGGGAGTTGAAAGAAAAATTGTTTGGTTCTGGATTGGGGTAAGATATTCCGGTAGACGGACACATTAAATTTCTGCTAAAATATCGCACCTCGCCCGTGTCCTGATCGAGTATCATTAGAACATCATCACCATGATACATTGCCGTATTGATTGTTTCGGAAAGACGCTTATCGTTATCGTCTGAATCATCAATAACTAAACGATCGATTACAATTTCAATATCATGGGTTTTGTAACGGTCGAGTTTCATGCCTTTTTTAAGATCTTGAATTTCACCGTCGGCCCTTACTTTTACAAAACCTTGTTTAGCAATTTGTTCAAACAGTTCTCGGTAATGGCCTTTTCTGGAACGAATTACAGGAGCTAAAACATTTATGCGTTTCCCTTTAAAATTTTTTATAATAAGCTCTTTAATTTGTTCATCACTATAACTTACCATTTTGTCCCCAGTATTGTAGCTGTAAGCATCACTGGCACGTGCAAAAAGCAAGCGAAGGAAATCGTAAATTTCAGTAATAGTTCCAACGGTTGACCGCGGAGATTTACTTGTGGTTTTTTGTTCGATAGCAATTACAGGCGATAAACCATCGATTTTATCAACATCGGGGCGTTCCAATCCCCCAAGAAACTGTCTGGCATACGCCGAAAATGTTTCGATGTAACGCCGTTGTCCTTCAGCGTAAATCGTATCGAAAGCTAATGATGATTTTCCGCTACCCGATAAACCTGTTATAACAACTAATTTTTCACGAGGTATGGAAACATCAATGTTTTTTAAATTATGAACTCGCGCTCCTTTTACTTCTATAAATTCTTCAAATGGACTCATATAATGGCAAAACGACAAAGTTACAATATTAGTAGTTAATTAATAATTAACTGTCTTCCTGAATTTATGAAATATCCATAAAAAAAAGCCGTATTTATAAATACGGCTTAATTGGTGAAATTTTAGTTAGTTGATAAAGTATTGTTGTTTTAGAGAATTAGTTAAAGTGAAAGCCAAAATCTGCGTTACACAATGTCTAAAATCAAAAACATAATGTTTTAATTCAAATAACTTAACCTAGGTTAAGTATTTTAAATTTTGTCTAATGTAAACGAGTTAAATGAAATACGCAAATCAATTTGAATGCGGAAGGATATGTGGAGTTTTAAACTAGAGCCTAAACACCCTAAAATTATAAGGGGTAATTTAATTTAAATTATAGTTATTACCGTTTAAAGGTGTTTTTTTAAGGGTGTTTTTACCATGAACGTATATAAATTTATTGAAAACCCTTATTTGGTGTGATTTTTAAAAATTAACAATTGTTAAATATTTAACATTTTTTTAAGAAATGTAAGATTTAGTTACTTGTTTTTATGTCGGTTATTTCCAATCCGATGAAAAGAAATTTATGAAAAGTTGGAAGTTGAGCTCCTGTTTTTGTTACAATCCAGTCCGACCACGATGCTTCAAGGCCATTTATAGGTAAAATAGAGGTCCACATTTTAAATGATTTGGGTTTGCCTGATTCGTCTAGAAGCCACAAATAGGAGTCTCCTGGTGTCGACCCTCCTGTTGTGTAAGTTACCAAAAGTCCCTTTTTATTGTTTTTTAGATTAACTAATCGACGCTCACAACCTTTATCAAACAGTTTATACGGTGCTACTAACCAAAAGGAGTCATTATTAAAATATTTTACAGCCTTTTTTATGAGTGATTCCGATAAATCTCCATTAGCAATAAAACTATGTACGTATGCTTTATGATTATTTGGGTTGTTAAAGTTTAAATCTACTCTGTATTCTTTCCAGTAAACTTTGCATGTATTTAAACGCTTGTTCCATTCAAAATGGTGTCTTTTATTAAAAGTCCACTCAATTATAGATGTATCTTGGTAGGCGTCGTAATCTAATGCGTGTAGCATTTCTTTAGCAAATTGGTCGGCGGCTTCACCTTTAGTGCCAGAAGGAAGTTCTTCATTATATTTAAAATACATGAACCCGAATAGCAAAAGACTTGGCAGGGTTAGAAACACGAGTACTCCAAACGTTATTTTTAAGCCTTTTTTTATTTTCATTTGTGTTTTATAATGAAGGGGATTCGGATTATTGACTAGTATGATTTTCTAAAATATTAATAACTAATGGTTTGAAGAAATAATTTAGATTAAAAACACTTCGTTTTTAAAGTTTTCGATAAACTGTATTATAGCGGCGATATTTCTGGTTAATGAATGTAACTAAAAATACAAGGATTAGCTTTAAGCGACTTGAATTTTAAAAAGTTCGGCGTAATCCATTAACTTTTCCTTAGAAAATGCAATAAGCTCATCAAAAAATATAGAAAATTCAGATTCAAATTCATCATAAAAAGCTTCAAGTTCAATTACAGCTTCATTCATACCAGATTTTTGTTGAGTTCGCCGGTTCATTCCATCTAATACTCGAGCTATACCATCAATAGAAGCGTAACTTAAAAGCCAGTTGTCGGTGAGCATGTAAGGCATCATTTTTTGAATACGTAACGGAAGAATGTCGTAATGCGTTTCAAGTGAATCATAAAAAGCGTCGGTGTATTGTTTTAATGGTTTCTTGTGGTATTGATTCCAGTTTTTAGCTAAAAAATGATCATAAAGTATATCAACAATAATTCCCGAGTAATGCCCGTATTTTTCGTGTAAACGTTTAGTGCTTTGTCTAACTACCGGATGCGCATCGGTAAAGGTGTCGATTTGGCGATGAAGTAAAATACCTGTTTGTATTTCTTTATCGTATGTTTTGTAGGATTTACCTTTTATGCCATCGGCGATAAAATTTCCAATGGTAACTAATTCGTTTTCTCCTGAAAGGTATATATGGGCTAAGTAATTCATTTGTGAAATTTACGAATTAGGTTTTAAGAATTACAATTTTGTAATTGTATATTTGTTTTGAACTAAATTAAACAGAATAAATTAATGACACTAATAAAATCAATTTCAGGAATTAGAGGAACTATTGGCGGTAACGTTGGTGATAATTTAACCCCTATTGATGCCGTTAAGTATGCCGCGGCTTACGGAACATGGGTTAAACAGCAGCGAGACAAAACCGATTATAAAGTTGTTGTTGGTAGAGATGCCCGTATTTCTGGTAAAATGATTCAGGATTTGGTAATGAATACTTTAGTAGGAATGGGAATTCATGTTGTAGATATAGGACTTTCAACCACACCTACCGTAGAGGTTGCAGTGCCCATGGAACATGCCGATGGAGGAATTATTTTAACTGCCAGTCATAATCCTAAACAATGGAATGCTTTAAAGTTATTAAATGCCAATGGCGAATTTTTGGATGGAGTTGAAGGCGCTAAAATTTTAGAAATAGCAGAAAGTAATACAGTAACTTTTTCCGATATCGATAATTTAGGTAAAATCACTAAAAATAAAGCTTATATTGATTTACATATTATAGAAGTACTCGATTTGCCTCTTGTAACCGTAAACCCAATTGAAGAAGCACGTTTTAAAGTTGTAGTTGATGGTGTAAACTCAACAGGTGGCTGGGCAATTCCGTTACTTTTAGAGCGATTAGGTGTCGAGGTTATAAAGCTGTATTGTGAGCCTAATGGGCATTTTCCTCATAACCCAGAGCCATTAAAAGAGCATTTAACTGAATTATCTAAGAAAGTGGTTGAAGAACGTGCTGATTTTGGTATTGTAGTCGATCCAGACGTAGATCGCTTAGCCTTCGTTGATGAAAATGGCGAGATGTTTGGAGAAGAATACACCTTAGTGGCTTGTGCAGATTACGTACTTAGTAAAACGCCCGGAAATACTGTGAGTAACATGAGTTCTACCAGAGCATTGCGTGACGTTACTGAAAAGTATGGCGGAACTTACCAAGCGAGTGCTGTTGGAGAAGTTAATGTAGTAAAGCTAATGAAGCAAAACAAGGTAGTGATTGGTGGTGAAGGTAACGGTGGTATAATATATCCCCAAGCACACTATGGAAGAGATGCCTTAGTTGGAGTAGCCTTATTTTTAAGTCTTCTAGCAGAAAGAAAAACATCGGTTAGTGAACTTAGAAACACGTATCCGAATTACTTTATGAGTAAAAAGAAAATCGAATTGACTCCCGAATTGGATGTAGATGCCATTTTGGAAACGATAGAATCGCGATATAAAGATGAACAGCTAACAACAATTGATGGTGTGAAAATTGATTTTCCTGAAAATTGGGTACATTTAAGAAAAAGTAATACCGAACCAATTATTAGAATTTATACCGAAGCTAAATCACAAAGTGAAGCTGATGCGTTAGCTGATAAATTTATTGCCGAAATAAGCGATATTGCAGAACCTGATAATTAAAACCTAAAACATATGACTTCAAAAATAATTACCATTAGTATAGCTTTGTTCTTTTTGCAGTCATGTAAGAACGAGAAGACTTATAGTTCTGTAGATGAAGTTAATTGGAGGAATCGTATGGTTAAAGCCAAGTTGCAGGATTCTCTAATTCAGGGACAAACTTATTTGTCGGTTTATTCAGCAATTTATAGCGAAACTGAACATCGATTACACAGTTTAACAGCTACAGTTAGCATTAGGAATATAAATGTTTCCGATACTATCTATATAGATAAGGCGGTTTATTACGACACCCACGGCAATGCGATTAGAACATATTTTAAAAATACCATTTACGTGGCTCCTATGGAAACTGTTGAAATTGTTATAGATGAACATGACAAAGAAGGTGGGTCGGGCGCTAACTTTTTATTTGATTGGAAAGTGAAACCAGACTCGAGCTTACCTTTTTTTGAAAGCGTTATGATTTCTACTTCTGGTCAGCAAGGGATTTCATTTACCACGCAAGGAAAAGAAATTCAACGTTAATTAGTTTTTATTTGAGATAAACATTAAAGCTATTTCCAATGTGGCAGAATATTTCTTTACATTCGAAATAGCTTTTTTTATAAAAAACTCATTTTTTAATCAGGTTTACGGTCTTTGTATTTCCAGCGTTTATGGGTCCAGAAATAAAATTCAGGAGCTTCATCGATTTGTTTTTCAACTTCTCTCAAAAATAAATCAGTAAGTTCGTAATCATTGTAAGACTTACTATCTTCAGCTAAGGTTTTTAACTCGGCTTCGTAGTAACCGCGTTTTATTTTAGTAACTTTTAAAAAGGCTGTTGGCAAATCTAATTTTTTTGCTAATCGCTCTGCTCCTGTATAACAAGGAACTGTTATTCCCATAAAATCCCCCCAGTAAACCTCTTTAGATAATCTCGGCGATTGGTCACTTAGAAAACCTATGATGCTTTTAATATTTTTATTTTCATATTGAGTAATAGTAGCAATAGTTTCTTTGGTGCTTATTAATTCGGTATTGTATTTAGACCGCATTCTTCTAACCAAAGCATCAAAATATTTGTTAGATAGTTTTTTGTATACGGCTAAGCCATTAAAACTCGTGTGCCGCTGCAATTCTAGAGACCATTCCCAACTTGCATAATGACCAAACATTAATATAACACTGCGATTTAACTTTTCTAAGCGTTGGAACTCTTCAGGATTTTTTACTTTAAAACGTTCCTTTAATTGTTTTTCTGAGATTGTTAATGTTTTAGCCATTTCTAAAAACATATCACACAAATGATGATAGAATTTTTTTGTAATGGTTTTAATTTCAGCATCACTTTTTTCTGGAAACACCAATTTAAGATTACTTTTTACCACTTTTTTTCGATAGCCTATAATATAGAACATTAACAGGTATAAACCGTCTGATACTAAGTAAAGTAAACGAAAAGGTAATATTGAAACCATCCATAAAATTGGATAAACCAGAATATATGCTATAAATTGCATGAATTAATTTTAGATTTGTAACGGCAAATATATACTAATTTAAAAAACAAGTTTTACGCTTTATGGGGAATTTAAGTATTGTAACCATTATAATTATAGTAGCTAATGTTTTAATCTCTTATAAAGGATTTGGAGACTATTCTTTTTTTGATAAATACAAATTTCAGGTGGGCAGTGTGCAACGCGGAGAGAAAATAAGATTGTTTAGTTCTGCTTTTTTACATGTAGATATGCAACATCTTATATTTAATATGTTGACATTGTATTTTTTTGCTAACCCGGTATTAGCGTATTTAGGCACTGTAAACTTTTTAATTATTTATGTTGGTAGTTTGTTGTTTGGTAATTTATTGGCTTTGTATTTCCATAAAAACGAATACCATTATAGTGCTGTTGGGGCTAGTGGGGCAGTAACAGGTATATTGTATTCTGCTATTCTGTTGCGTCCTGATATGAGTTTGTTCTTGTTTTTTGTACCTATTCCAATTCCAGCTTATATTTTTGGTATAGGCTATTTGTTGTATTCTATTTATGGTATGAAAAAGCGTGTTGGAAATATTGGTCACGATGCGCATTTTGGTGGCGCTGTTGGTGGTTATGTAATTACACTTTTGTTGGCGCCATGGTTATTTCGAGAGCATTTATTAATGATTGTATTGTTAGCTATTCCTATTGTGTTACTTTATGTCTTAAGGAAATCCGGCAAAATCTAATGACTTCATTAAAATATAGCTGCCTTTTTAGGTTTATGGCATAAGAATTGTCTTTTATTATGAAGAGTAACGTAATTTTGCGATTAAATAGTTTGAGTACTAAATAATTGCGGAAAGTTGCAAAATATTAATACATAATAGTTATTCTGTAAACTGACAGAATGACTCAAATATAGATATGAAAAAATCAAATTTTATTACACTTGACAGTTTGTCATTACAAGACTTTGATGAAAATGCAGAGTTAATTCCTTTAATGACGCCTGAAGACGAAGAAGAAATAAATAACGAAGAGTTGCCCGAAACCTTACCTATTTTATCCTTACGAAATACGGTGTTGTTTCCGGGTGTTGTTATACCAATTACGGCAGGACGCGATAAATCAATTAAATTGATAAATGATGCGAATAAAGGCTCAAAAATTATAGGTGTTGTCGCTCAAAAAGATGAGTTGGTAGAGAATCCTTCTGCCAAAGAAATTCATGAAATCGGCACAGTTGCAAAGATATTGCGGGTATTAAAAATGCCTGATGGTAATGTAACCGTTATTATTCAGGGTAAAAAACGTTTTAAAGTAGCTGAAGTTCTTACAGAGGAACCTTATATGACCGCAACCGTTCGTGAGTTGCCGGAGGCAAAACCTGCTGAGAAAAACAAGGAATTTTCGGCAATAATAGACTCTATAAAGGAGTTAGCTTTAAATATTATAAAGGAAAGTCCAAATATTCCCAGTGAAGCTTCATTTGCAATAAAAAACATTGAAAGCAATTCGTTTTTAATCAATTTTGTGTCGTCTAATATGAATTTAACGGTTGCTGAAAAACAATCGTTATTAGAAATTAACGAACTTAAAAAGCGTGCGCTGGCAACTTTGAAATATATGAATATAGAGTTTCAAAAATTGGAACTTAAAAACGATATTCAGTCAAAGGTTCAAATGGATATGAGCCAGCAGCAGCGTGAATATTTTCTTCATCAGCAAATGAAAACCATACAAGAAGAACTTGGTGGGGTGAGTCATGAAGAAGAAATAGAGGAAATGCGTGAGCAGGCTAAAACAAAGCAATGGGATGAAAAAGTTGCAAAACATTTCGAAAAGGAATTGTCGAAAATGCAGCGCATGAATCCACAAGTGGCCGAATATTCTATACAGCGAAATTATTTAGAGTTGTTTTTAGATTTACCTTGGAACGAATTTAGCCAGGATAACTTCGATTTGAAGCGTGCTAAAAAGATTTTAGACCGCGAACATTTTGGTCTTGAAGATGTAAAACGTCGCATCATTGAATATTTAGCAGTTCTTAAATTGCGTAACGACATGAAGTCTCCTATTTTGTGTTTGTATGGACCTCCTGGGGTTGGTAAAACCTCATTAGGAAAGTCTATTGCTGAAGCTTTAGGAAGAGAGTATGTGCGTGTTTCTTTAGGAGGGTTAAGAGATGAGGCTGAAATTCGCGGACATAGAAAAACTTATATTGGCGCTATGCCAGGGCGCATTATACAGAGTTTGAAAAAGGCAGGAACATCAAACCCGGTGTTCGTGTTAGATGAGATTGATAAATTATCAAATTCGCATCAGGGAGACCCTTCGTCAGCGATGCTTGAGGTTCTAGATCCTGAGCAAAACAGCCAATTCTACGATAATTTCCTGGAAATGGGTTACGACCTGTCTAAGGTAATGTTTATAGCCACTTCAAACAGTTTAGGTAATATACAACCTGCTTTACGCGATCGTATGGAAATTATTAACGTAACAGGTTATACGATAGAGGAGAAGGTGGAGATTGCTAAGCGTCATTTATTACCAAAACAATTAAAAGAACATGGCTTAGATGATTCACATTTAAAAATAGGTAAACCACAATTAGAAAAGATTGTTGAAGGCTATACGCGTGAATCGGGTGTTCGAGGATTAGAAAAGCAAATAGCAAAAATGGTACGATATGCAGCCAAAAATATTGCTATGGAAGAAGATTATAATGTTAAAATATCGAACGATGATATTTTGGAGGTTCTTGGAAGACCAAAAATGGAGCGTGATAAATATGAAAATAATAACGTAGCAGGTGTTGTAACAGGCTTAGCTTGGACTAGCGTTGGAGGTGATATTTTATTTATTGAGTCTATTCTATCAAAAGGAAAAGGAGCGCTTACCATAACAGGAAACCTAGGAAAGGTGATGAAAGAGTCGGCAACAATAGCTATGGAATATATAAAAGCGAATGCCGATGAGTTTGGTATAAATCCAGAGGTTTTCGATAAATATAATGTACATATTCACGTTCCGGAAGGTGCAACACCAAAAGACGGACCAAGTGCAGGGATTACTATGTTAACATCGTTAGTTTCATTGTTTACCCAGAAAAAAGTTAAGAAAAGCCTAGCAATGACCGGCGAAATTACACTTCGGGGTAAAGTGCTTCCTGTTGGTGGAATAAAAGAAAAGATTTTAGCTGCTAAAAGAGCAAAAATCAAAGAAATTATTTTATGCGAAGAAAACAAACGTGATATTGAAGAGATAAAACAAGAGTACTTAAAAGGCTTAACTTTTCATTATGTATCCGATATGAGTGAAGTTATTGCTATTGCTGTTACAAAGCAAAAAGTTAATAAAGCAAAAACACTATAATAATTTAAAAGAGGTTGATTTATCAACCTCTTTTTTTTTGCGATTAATTATAAAAAAAAAGTAAAACATTTAGTTTTTAGATAATTTCATTTCGAACATTCTGCCTTTTAAGGGTAGTATTTTTAAAGTAAATGTTTTCGTGTCTTTCGAAATTATTTCTGATGTAATTACTTCACATAAGTTTATGGGTTGGTCATTAATAGCTATAACTTTATCGCCATAATTTATTTGTTTTTTCAATTTTTCGTCCCAGACAAAACCTATAATAAGATTTTCGTTTTTCACGCTAAATGAAAACCCTAAATCTGAATAATTCACAGGAATGGTAATGGATTTAGTATCGAAATAAAGTCTCTTGTGTTTGTAATCAATGGTTAAGGTGCCATATTGTAAAATTTGAGACCCAATTTTAGAATGGTCGTCGTCTGAGGTTTGTGTTACAACATTTCTTAAATTAACGTTGCATAGGTTTAAAGAAGGCAGTAAAAGTTTATGATGCTCATTTTTAGAGGTTTCTCCAAATAAGCCCAAGCCAGAAGCACCTGTGCTTTTGCCTTTTATATGGAATATGTCTTTGGTTTTAAGTATATTATAGTTGGTTTTGCTCAAACTGTAAAGGTTGCTCATTCCAGTGTCAATTAATATTAATTCTTTGCCTTGGTCCTTACCTTTTAAATCCACCCAAATACGAGGACCACTTTGTTTGTCGGTATATTCAATCTTTTCAAAGTTGTTCCTGTCTAATATTAGTTTTTCAGTGTTATCAGTAAGCGTTAATGTTTTAGCTTGCATATCCAATTTAAGAATTGAATGTCGTAACATATTACTGCCAATAAGCCCATCAATTTCAAAGCATTTAAAGATCGGGTCGTTTTTAAGATCATAAACCAAAGTTGGTATATTTCTAAATTCAGATTCGCCAAGTTTTAAATTTTTAAGAGTAATTAATTTTAATGGTTTTGTTTTGTTATTGCTATCGGTAATGGAAATAATTTTAGCTTTTTTTGGTTGTAATAGGTTTTCAATTTCGTTTGAAATCATATTAGGAGCGCCAGTATCCAGTATAAAGCGATATGTTTTATCCGCGATGGTTACCGGTAAAATGATTTTGTTTTTTACAACTTCAAATTGGATGATTTCAAAAAAATCTTTCGGGGTCTTTCCTTTGTTTAAATTAACCTGTTGCGAAAACGAGCCAGTGTAGGTAAAAAGAATGAATATGATTAATTTAAATTTCATAGTGATATTTTAGAAAACGAATGTTAAAAGTCAATCATTGGATTTTAAACTTCTAAAATATAAATTTCTGAGTCATTTAGTTGGAGAAATATCCTTTAGTATGTATTAGTCAGATCTTTTTTTTATTAAAATAAAAGAACCATGTTACCGTTTTAAGATAGATTTATTTACTTTGCGCCTTATATGTTAAAGAAAATTATTGTTGCGTTTAGTGTGTTCACTTCCTGTTTTTCCTATGCTCAATTAGGAGGTGAAGCTACGTATCAATTTTTAAACTTGGTATCTTCTCCAAGGCAAGCTGCACTTGGAGGTAAAGTGTTAACCAATGTCGATTATGATGTAACTCAAGGACTGTTTAATCCTGCTACTATAAATCCTGAAATGGATAATCAATTAGCTTTAAATTATTGCAGTCATTTAGCAGGTATTAGTTACGGAACTGCGGCTTATGCCTACACACTCGATAGAAGAACACAAACTTTTCATGCGGGTATAACCTATATCAATTACGGTTCGTTTGATGGTTATGACGAGGATGGTAATACCACAGGAACTTTTTCGGGAGGGGAAACAGCATTGTCTTTAGGCTATGCTTTGCAAATTGGGTATTCTGACTTTTATTTTGGTGGAAACCTGAAGTTAATCACGTCAAAATTGGAGCAATATAATTCTTTCGGTACTGCGATCGATTTAGGGCTTCTTTACATAAATGAAGCTATTGATTTTCATGCAGCTTTGGCAGTTAGAAACTTAGGAACTCAAATAACAACCTATGCAGGCTTACGTGAAAATCTACCTTTTGAAGTGGATTTTGGTATGTCGCAAACATTAGAAAATGTGCCTTTAAGGTGGCACTTAACTTTAGAAAATTTACAAGAATGGCCAATAGCCAGGCCAAATCCTTCAAGAGTATCCAGTGATTTAAGTGGTAACCAAACAGAGGAAGAGATAGGTTTTATAGGTCAGGTTATTCGACATACTATAATTGGAGCTGAAGTTTTTCCAGAAGGAGGCTTTAATATCAGAGTAGGGTATAATTTTAGAAGAGGCGAGGAGCTTAGGTTAGTCGATCAGCGTAATTTTTCTGGATTATCGGCAGGGTTTTCTATTAAACTAAATAAAATGCGTTTTAGCTACACGCATGCGAAATATTCAAGTGCAGCCAACTCAAACTTTTTTGGTTTACAAATAGATTTACAATAGAATGACAAATAAAATTACAATTGCAATAGACGGATTTTCATCAACAGGAAAAAGTACAGTAGCTAAACAGTTGGCAAAACATTTGGGTTACGTTTATGTGGATACTGGAGCTATGTATCGTGCTGTAACGTATTTCGCTATGGAACAAGGTTTTGTAAGTTCTGAAATATTTAATAAGTCTGACTTAATAGCGAAATTACCCGAGATTAATATCAGTTTTAAATTTAACCAGCAGTTGGGTTTTGCAGAGGTGTATTTAAATAATGAAAATATCGAAAAAGCTATTAGATCATTGGATGTATCTAATTTGGTAAGTAAGGTAGCTGCAGTTTCCGAAGTGCGTAAAAAATTAGTTGAACAACAACAAAAACTTGGCAAAGACAAAGGTGTTGTTATGGATGGGCGTGATATAGGTACTGTTGTGTTTCCAGATGCTGAATTGAAATTATTTATGACTGCTTCAGCAGAAACCAGAGCCGAACGCCGTTTTAAAGAACTAATAGGTCGCGGTGATAATGTGTCATACCAGGCAGTTTTAAAAAATGTACAAGAACGAGACTATATAGATACTCACAGAGAAGATTCGCCACTTGTAAAGGCACATGACGCTATAGAAATTGACAATTCCAACATGAGTTTAGAGGAGCAGTTTCAAGTTATTTTAAAGTTGGTAAATAACAAAATAAACACTGCTTAAAAAAAAGCCACGAAAACACAAATAGCAATATATTGGAAAAGTGAATTCGGGGCTTTTGAAATGTTTTTAAAAGGAGTAGTTTTAAAGATTAGGAATTGCTAATTCTTGACCTGGATGAATTAAATCTGGATTCTTTAAAATATCAGTATTCGCCTCAAAAATGGCTTGGTATTTTGCAGCATTACCATAGTAATGTTTTGCTATTTTTCCTAAGGTTTCCCCTGACTTCACCGTGTGTCTGGCATAAACAGTTGTGTCTTCAACTTTAATATCGGCCATAATATCAGAAGGTTTTTCACCTCCAATTTCTTTTATTTTATCCCACAACAAATTCTTTTCGTATTGGGTTTTCGCTGTCCCCCAAACTTTTAATTTACCATCTTCTTCTTTAACATCTCCATTTTGAATATTTAAAGAAGTTCCTAAGTCCAGTACAGGTTGATATTTGTCTTTCACTGCCATAATGTAAAAATTTAATAAATTAATTAAGTTTCAATGTAGTACGTAAAAATGATAACTAGATTAAAACAATGTTAAGTTTAATATAGTCAAAAATTAAGACACAGCGAAGTGTGTAATAGTCACATCTATTTTTATAGTTGATTTTTAGGTAATTAGATTAATGTTTTGTATTTTTGCACTCCTTTTAACGGTTCGGGAAGTATAAAAGGATTGAAAATCAAATATTTAATAACACTTTTGTGTGTTTGCCGTGTAGAATTTCCTAAGCATACAAAATACAAAATTTTAATCAGCACATGGCTGAAAACGCAAAACAAGCTGAAGTTGAAGCAACAGAAGCAAAATCTGTAGAGGCTCCAGTAGTATCTGAAGCTAAAGCAAACCCTGAAAAATTCTTAAAAGAGTTTAACTGGCACAACTACCAAGAAGGTATTGATGAAGTTGACGCTAAGCAATTACAAGAATTTGAAAAATTAGTAGCTGAGAATTTCGTTGATACTTTAGATGACGAAGTTGTTGAAGGTACTGTAGTACATATTACTGATAGAGATGCTATTATCGATATCAACGCTAAATCTGAAGGTGTAATTTCTTTAAACGAGTTTCGTTACAACCCTAATTTAGCTGTTGGAGATAAAGTTGAAGTATTAATCGATGTTCGTGAAGACGCAACAGGTCAATTAGTATTATCTCACAGAAAAGCTCGTGTAATTAAAGCATGGGATCGTGTAATTAAAGCAAATGAAACCGGAGAAATCGTTAACGGTTTTGTTAAGTGTAGAACAAAAGGAGGTATGATTGTAGACGTATTCGGTATCGAAGCGTTCTTACCAGGTTCTCAAATAGATGTTAAGCCAATTAGAGATTACGATCAGTACGTAAACAAAACTATGGAATTCAAAGTTGTTAAAATCAACCACGAATTTAAGAATGTAGTAGTATCTCACAAAGCGCTTATCGAAGCTGATATCGAAATTCAGAAGAAAGAAATTATCGGTCAGTTAGAAAAAGGTCAAGTATTAGAAGGTGTTGTTAAAAACATCACATCTTACGGTGTATTCATCGATTTAGGAGGTGTAGATGGTTTAATCCACATTACCGATCTTTCTTGGTCTCGTATCAACCATCCAAATGAGATTGTTGAGTTAGATCAAAAACTTAACGTTGTAATCCTTGATTTTGACGAAGATAAATCAAGAATCCAATTAGGATTAAAACAATTAAGCAAACACCCATGGGAAGCTTTAGCCGATACTGTTGCTGTAGGAGATAAAGTAAAAGGTAAAGTTGTTGTAATTGCAGATTACGGTGCATTTATTGAAGTAGCTGATGGTGTTGAAGGGCTTATCCACGTTTCTGAAATGTCTTGGTCTACGCACTTACGTTCAGCTCAAGATTTCGTATCTGTTGGAGACGAAGTTGAAGCTGTTATCTTAACTTTAGATAGAGAAGAGCGTAAAATGTCTTTAGGTATTAAGCAATTATCTGCTGATCCTTGGACAGACATTACTACTAAGTATCCTGTAGGTTCTAAGCACAAAGGTATTGTACGTAACTTTACTAACTTTGGTGTATTTGTTGAATTAGAAGAAGGTATCGACGGATTAATTTATATCTCAGATTTATCTTGGACTAAGAAAATTAAGCACCCTAGCGAATTCTGTTCAGCTGGAGATGAGTTAGAAGTTGTGGTATTAGAGTTAGATGTTGAAGGACGTAAACTAAGTTTAGGTCACAAGCAAACTACTGCTAACCCTTGGGATAAGTATGAAACTGAGTTTGCTTTAGAAACGGTTCACACAGGTAAAATTGCCGAAATCGTTGATAAAGGGGCTACAGTAGAATTTAACGAAGATATCGTTGCATTCATCCCTTCTCGTCACTTAGAAAAAGAAGACGGAAGCAAACTTAAGAAAGGTGAAGAAGCAGAATTCAAAATTATTGAATTCAATAAAGAGTTTAAACGTGTAGTGGCATCTCACACTGCTATCTTTAAAGCAGAAGAAATCGCTAACGTAAAAGCTGCAGCTAGAAAAGCTGAGGCTCAAGCAGCAGAAGCAAAACCAACTTTAGGTGATGCGAATGATGCTTTACAAGCTCTTAAAGACAAAATGGACGGTAAAAAATAAGGATTTCCTGCTCAGGCAGAAATCTCCATCCTAATAACAAAAAGCCCCGCATTTACGCGGGGCTTTTTTTATGCCATAATTAAAACTTGATGCTTAAATATTTTATTACAAGCGCTTAGGGTTACAACCAAATAAAGTTTAATAATAATGGTTTGAACTTCTAAATTTTTAACTAACTTTGCTCTCCAAACACGTTTGGATAGTATATGAGTCAAAAAGTTTTACTTAACGAAAAAGAGGTAAACATCATTCTTCACCGATTGGCTTGTCAACTTATTGAAAAACATAAAGACTTCTCAGACACCGTACTTATTGGTTTACAGCCACGTGGTATTTACTTGGCTGATAGAATTGCAAAAATTTTAAGAGAAGATTATAACGTTGAAAATATTCAGTTAGGTTATTTGGATATTACGTTTTTCAGAGATGATTTTAGACGAGGCGATAAAACGTTAGAAGCCAACAAAACCAAAATAAATTTCTTAGTCGAAGATAAAAATATAGTATTTATCGACGATGTATTATATACAGGACGGAGTATAAGGGCAGCGTTAACCGCAATTCAGTCGTTTGGACGCCCTAATGAAATCGAGTTATTAACGCTAATAGACAGGCGTTTTAGCAGACATTTACCAATTCAGCCTAATTATAGAGGAAGACAAGTGGATGTTATTAACAATGAGAAAGTACGCGTAAACTGGAAAGAAAACGACAAGGAAGACGCCGTGTACTTAATAGAAAGATAAAAATTATTAACGAAGTTTAAATTAAAAAAGGTAATTACAGTCCTATTAATTTTTACTTTTTAACCTTTAATTTTAGAAATGAGCGAATTAAGTGTAAATCACTTATTAGGTATAAAGTATCTTCAGGAAAAAGATATTCAACTTATTTTTGAAACTGCCGACCATTTTAAAGAAGTCATCAACAGGCCTATTAAAAAAGTCCCTTCACTTCGAGATATAACGATTGCCAATTTGTTTTTTGAAAACTCAACGCGAACCAAATTATCTTTCGAATTAGCAGAAAAACGCTTATCTGCAGATGTATTAAATTTTTCATCGGGTCAATCATCAGTAAAAAAAGGAGAGACCTTAATTGATACTGTAAATAATATTCTGTCTATGAAAGTAGACATGGTCGTTATGCGTCACCCTAACCCTGGTGCAGGAGTGTTTCTATCTAAACACGTAAAAGCGAGTATTGTAAATGCTGGCGATGGCGCTCATGAACACCCTACACAGGCCCTATTAGATTCGTATTCCATACGTGAAAGGTTAGGAGATGTAGCCGGAAAAAAGGTGGTTATTGTTGGAGATATTCTACACAGTAGGGTAGCGTTATCTAACATTTTTGCTTTACAAATGCAAGGTGCCGAAGTTATGGTTTGTGGGCCTAAAACCTTAATTCCTCGCTATATTCATGAATTGGGAGTAAAAGTAGAAACTAACCTCAGAAAGGCATTAAACTGGTGTGATGTGGCTAATATGTTACGTGTTCAAAATGAACGCATGGATATAAGTTATTTCCCGTCTACACGAGAATATACCCAACAGTTTGGAGTAAATAAAGAACTGTTAAATTCATTAGATAAAGAAATTACTATCATGCACCCTGGACCAATTAATCGGGGCGTAGAGATAACGAGTGATGTTGCCGATTCTAAGCAAGCCATTATTTTAGATCAAGTGCAAAATGGTGTAGCGGTAAGAATGGCTGTTATTTATTTATTAGCTTCTAAAATAAAACAATAGTTATGATTATAGATCAAGACGGAAATATTTCAATAATTACTCAGGAAAAGGCAACCATTCCAGAATTAGTAAAAAAGCTGGAGGCTTTATATCCGAAGTTTAAAAATCATAATATCATTGTAATTTTAACTTCATTGAAACCTCTTGGAGTACAGGATATTGTTGAGTTTTTACAAATATCTAATACCCATCGCGGTGCAAAACAATCGTTTGTAATTGTTACCGATAAAATTAATGTTGATGAAACTCCAGATGAAATTGTAGTAGTGCCAACCTCACAAGAGGCCTACGATATAATTGAAATGGAGGAAATGGAACGTGATTTAGGTTTTTAAAATGCAGGAATATCATCTTGCTCAAGTTAATATAGCCAAAGGTCTAGAACCTTTGGACCATACTGTAATGCAAGATTTTGTAAACAGCACCAACGAAATAAATGCGATTGCAGAAGCTAGCCAAGGTTTTGTTTGGCGTTTAAAAGATATGGATAAAGCCGAGCAAGTGCAATCTTTGTTTCACGAGTCAAACTTAATTGTAAATATATCGGTGTGGAAAAATTTAGAAGCACTCTTTAATTACGTATATAAATCGAATCATATTGCTGTATTAAAACGCAAAAAAGAATGGTTCGAGAATATAAAAATGAAGCATATGGCTTTTTGGTATGTGCCAAAAGGATATAATCCTACATTAAAAGATGCTAAAATTCGTTTAGATTACTTAAATTCCCATGGCGAAACACCTTTTGCCTTTACTTTTAAGAGTAAATTTTCGGTTAAAGACGCTATAAACTATAAAACCCAATAATTTATGAAGCTCAAAATACTAGGTTGTTACAGTGCTACACCACGAGCTTTAAATAATACTACTTCACAAGTTTTAGAAATTGCAAATCATATGTTTTTAATTGATTGTGGTGAGGGAACACAGGTACAATTACGAAAACATAAAGTTAAATTCAATCGAATAAAACATATATTTATTTCTCATTTACACGGTGATCATTTTTTTGGTTTGGTTGGATTAATTTCAACCTTTCGATTGTTAACAAGAGAAACCGATTTACATATTTATGGCCCTAAAGGAATAAAAGAGGTGGTTACCTTACAAATGAAATTAGCCGATTCCTGGACCAATTTTAAGTTAATTTTTCATGAGTTAACAACTAAAACATCCGAATTAATTTTTGAAGATGAAACTATCCAGGTACATACAATTCCTCTAAATCATAGAGTGTATACCAACGGGTATTTATTTCAAGAAAAGGAAGGGAATCGAAAAATTGATATTAATTTAGTAGAGGAGGCGAATATAGATGTAGCATACTACAGAAAATTGGCTCAAGGATTTGATGTTGTAAATGAAGACGGTATTTTAATCAAAAATGAAAGCGTTACTAAAGCAGGTAAAAAACCAAAAAGCTATGCGTTTTGCAGTGATACACAGTACAAGGAAGATATTGTACCGATAATTTCAAATGTAGATGTTTTATATCATGAATCTACATTTTTGGAAAAACATGCTCATTTGGCTGAAAAAACAAAACATTCTACCGCAAAAGAAGCTGCATCGATAGCAAAACAAGCCAATGTTGGCACCTTGTTACTAGGGCATTATTCAACACGTTACGACAGTCTGAAAGCCTTTAAAGAAGAAGCAAAGCAAGTCTTTGAGAACGTTAAACTCTCGAAAGATGGCAAAGCGTTCAAATTTTAAACAGAGACATTTTTTAACTCCTTTAAGTTTATAATCCATTCGATAGCTTGATCCAATGTATCACAGCGTTTAATACTCTTTTTAGAAAAGCGTTTTTCTAATGTTGCATTTAAATAAGACATCTGGTTGTACGATACTATAGCACTTGCTACAATGATGTTATATTTATCAATTTCTGTCCATGAATGAGGATCGCGCGAGTAAGAGTAAATTCTATTCGATATATAACCTATATTTGCATAAGAACCATAAAATGACACAACATCATCTAATAAGCAACTAATCATAGGCCAATCAAAATGAATACCTTCATAGATTTCGGATAAAATAAATTTATCACAAAAGAAGAAACGACCAAATGGTTTTTCTATTTTAACATGAAGTTCTGGGTTGTAGTAGGTTGAGTGTTCAAATTTCATTTTAATTCGTTAGGGTAAAGCAAATCTAATAAGATTATTCTTAAAAAAAACAAAAACGATATAATTAATTACAACTAATTAAAAACACTAATGGAAAAAGATTTAAGTAACTATAGAAAGTCATACGATAAAGGCGAGTTACTCTTAAAAGATACACCGGAAAACCCTATGGAATTGTTTCAAAAGTGGTTTTTTGAGGTGGACAGGCATTTTCCGGAAGACGAAACCAATGCCATGACTATTTCAACTCTAGGAGAAGACGGTTATCCTAAAAATAGAGTTGTATTATTAAAAAAATACACTTATGAGGGCTTTATTTTTTACACGAATTATAATAGTGAAAAGGGAAAATCGATTGATATAAACCCAAATGTTTGTTTATCTTTTTTTTGGGCAGGAGCTGAGCGGCAAGTTATAATAAGAGGTAAAGCAGAAAAGATTGCTGAAAACTTAAGTGATGGCTATTTTGAATCAAGACCAAGAGGAAGTCAATTGGGGGCAATAGTGTCCAATCAAAGTGAAATTATTGAAAGTAGGGAAGCACTTGAAGCTAAATTACGAGAATATGAGATTGCATATGAAGGTAAGGATATTGAACGCCCGAAACATTGGGGAGGCTATATTGTAAAACCTGTTTCTATAGAATTTTGGCAAGGAAGAGCAAATAGATTGCACGATCGGATATCTTATAAATTAGAAGAAGATTATGCATGGAGTAAAAATCGATTATCGCCATAAATTACCGTTGAAATACATAAAAATCGAAATTTCAGCACAAAATAATCGATGAAATACATATTTAAACGTTAAAAAACATGTGTTTTGTCGATTTTAACATTTCTTTAACATTTTCTTTCAATGCTGTGGCTAAATTAGCAGAACCAAATCTAAATTTACTTAGCCATGCAGTTATCATTAAAACTTTTTTTTCTGGCTTTCATAGCCTCCATGACATTTTCTTGTACTACTGATAGTCTTGAAGATCAAACCAACGACATCGAATTTAGTCTTATTACTCTCGAAGATAAGTCTATAGAAGTTGAAATTTTAGAACTAATAAACAACCACAGATTATCATTAGGCTTAAATGTGTTATCTGATTTATCTGTTGTAAAATCTGTTGCTTACACGCATACTGATTATATGGTGGATAATAATGAAGTGTCTCACGCTAATTTTTTCAAGCGTAGTGAATATTTAAAATCTAAAGAAGGCGCATCTAGCGTTTCAGAGAATGTCGCTTATGGATATAGTTCCGCTGAGTCTGTAGTTAGAGCTTGGCTTAATAGTGAAGGACATAGAGCAACAATAGAAGGTGATTTTACTAATTTTGGAATATCAGCCGAGGAAAATGCTGAAGGAAAATGGTATTACACCAACATTTTTATTAAAAAATAAAAGTATTTACATACTAAATATGGTGAAGTAGGGTTTACTTAAATGTTACTTTACCATTTTTTTAAAATACAAATAGTGTCACTTGTGTAAGTTGGCAATTAAAACATAGCCTTTGTAAAAAGGCTATACTTGATAACTTAATTGTTATTGAATTTAGCTTTAGGTATGAGCCTCCCTGGCAAGGGAGGCTTTTTTTATGAGATAGTATTAGAATTGTTTTATATTTTAAATATAGACCTTCAGCAGTTAATTAGTTAATTAGTTAATTAGTTAGTTAGTTAGTTAGTTAGTTAGTTAGTTAGTTAGTTAGTTAGTTAGTTAGTTAGTTAGTTAGTTAGTTAGTTGAAGAAGGAACAGACCAGACATTAAAAAAGGCTCTTAAACGGAGTTAAGAGCCTTTTTATAGTATTTATATTTAGCTTAATTAGTGAAATGCTACGTACATTTATTCCATTTTAATAACAATAAACTGTGTACGTCTGTTCAACTGATGTGCTTCTTCTTCACAATCTTCGCTTCCGTCGCAACCATTTGTTAATCGACGCTCACCAAACCCTTCATGAGCTGTAATTCTTTCAGGAGCTACGCCCTTTGAAATTAAATATTCATATGTTGAGTTTGCACGATCAATAGAAAGTTTGTCATTGTAAGATAATGACCCTCTGGAATCTGTATGTGATTCTATTCTAATTACCATATCTGGGTATTGGTTTACCATTAAATCTACAATTTTATCTAATTCTAATGCTGCGTCTGGTCTGATGTCAAATTTATCAAAATCGAAATAAATTGTATTTAATTCAGCAAGGGTTACCACATCTTCAACGGGGTTTAATAACAGATTTGCAGTTATGGTAGTTAACTCTGTTTTTATATTTTTAGACGTAAACGTTCTGTAATCTTCGATATATTTTTCATGACTACCAACAACTTTGTAATCTTCATTTCTATCGATGTTAATAGAGTAATACCCTTTCTCATCAGTTTCCATGTAAGCAATTTCAGAACCTTTGCTGTCGTATAACTTAATGGTAGAGTTAGCAATTGGATTTCCGTTTATCGCATCGGAAACTACACCTTCAACTTTCAATGGAGGTATTCTGTTATAGGCATAAATATCATCATCACCTTTACCGCCAGATCTGTTTGAAGCAAAATAACCACTGGTTCCATTCGCATTCATGGAGAATGAAAAATCATCACTACTAGAATTTACTGGCACACCTAAATTAATTACATCTACAATGTTGTTGTTTTCATCTGCAACAGTAGCAAAAACATCTAATAATCCCAGTCCAACATGACCATCGGAAGAAAAGAACAAGGTACCTTCGTTATTAATAAAAGGAAATCCTTCAGCCTTATCGGTATTAATAATATTGCCTAAATTTTTAGGTTCTCCTAAAACACCATCTTCAGAGATATCTACTACATATATGTCGGATCCACCAAATCCTCCTGGACGGTCTGACGCAAAATATAATTTTGTGTTATCACTGTTTAGGGCTGCATGTTGCGTAGAGAAATTATCACCGTTAATGGGTAAATCCTCGATATCGGTCCAGATACTATCTCTAAAAGTAGCTCTGTATATTTTCATGTTAGTAAGACCGTTAGAGCCTTTGTTTTCAACATTATTTTTAATGTTATTACGAGAGAAATACATATGTTTTCCATCGTTGGTAATGGTAACAGGCCCATCGTGTAGAGGGGTATTAATATCACCTTTTATTTTTTTAGTATGGTCGACTTCTTCTTCTGAATTTATATCGGTAACATATACATCTAAAAAAGGTTGCTCATTCCAGCCGTATAATTTTTTAATCGCTACACCTTCATCTCTTGTCGAGCAGAAATATATTTTACCATCGTGTTCAAAGGCTCCAAAATCACTTAAATTTGAATTAAATTTAAAATCATCTAAAAAATATTGTTGTTTAGCATTGAACACATTCGTAATAAAGTTGGCGTCTTTTGAAAAGTCGTTTGTATTAACAACACCTCCCGAATCTTTATAGCGTTGTAACCATTTTTCAGATTCATCGTATTTTTTAATACCACGTAAAGATTGCGCATAGCTATAGTAATATTCGACAGGAACATTATCTTGCTTTACGACTTTTTCATAATATTTAGATGCATTTTTAGGATCTCTTAAAAGTGCATAACAATCGGCCAGTTTTCTTGTGGCGTAATCTTTGTTGTAATCTTTAGCAATAAGTTCTTTATAAACTTCTGCAGCTTTTACAAAAGAAAATTTATTGAATAAAGTGTCTGCTTTTTTTTGTTGTCCTTGTTGAGCAAAAACAGTCAAGGAAAGCATAATTGCAGCACATACTAAAATGTAATTTTTAATCTTCATATCTCAGGGTATTAGAAGTATCTAGGTGATTTTAGTTTAGAATTTAAGAATTTGAATTCGTAAATAAGCAGGATTTCATGCGTTCCTGTCGTATAGTCAGCTATGTCTGAAATGGGTTTTTCATAAGCATATCCTATACGTAGTTGTCTTGAAATTTGAAAATCTACAATACCACCAATAGCAGCTGTTTGTTCGTTAATTCTATACGAACCACCTAACCAGAACTTTTCATTAAACAGAAAATTAGCAGTAAGGTCGTAGGATAGGGGAGCGCCGTTAGTTGCTTTTATTAAATAAGCCGGTTTGAATTTTATTTTTTTACTTAGGTTAAACACATAACCACCCGTAAAATAATAACTTAAGCGCTCTAAAGCTTCAAAGCCTTCTTCCGTGTTTCTGTTTGTATTTAAAACTCTGGGGGCCGATAGACCTAAATACCATTTGTTAGTACTCCAGTATATTCCCAAACCTACATTTGGTGTCCAACGGTTTTGAATACCATATATGGTTGGATCTAAACTTTCATAGTTTCTAAAATCGTCGTCCAGGCTATATTGGGTAAACCCACCTTTTATACCAAAGGCTAATTTTCCGGTTTGCCCCGTTGGAATAGCATACGAGAAATCACCATATAGGTAAGAGAAATTTTCAGGACCTAAATCGTCTTCAATAAAAGATAAACCTAAACCTATTCTATCGTTTCTTAAAGGCGTATGAATAGATAATGTTTGCGTTATTGGTCCACCTCTAAAACCAACCCATTGGCTTCTGTGTAATCCAACAATGCTAAGGGCGTCTCTACTACCAGCATAAGCTGGGTTAATAGATATTGTATTATACATGTACTGCGTGAACTGCGGTAATTGTTGGGCAATTCCAACCGTACAACTTAATAATGCAATAGCGATTATGTAATGTTTAAAAAGTTTCATAGGTTAAGATTTTTATTTAGTTCCTAAATAAACTGGTCCTGTAAATGGTGCCAATCCACTATCTTTTAAGTTAATTATGTAATAATAAGTTCCATTAGGTACTTTATCAGCAGATCCGAAAGAGGATTTACTAGCGGTTCCATTCCAGTCACCCATGTTTTCTCCGAGGGTATAGTTGTTAGATTCGTAAATCAAGGCACCCCAACGGTTAAAGATTTTAACTTCAGCAATAAACCCACAAAGTTCAATTCCTTTTATGTCGAAAGTCTCATTGTAAGGATCTCCATTAGGTGTTACTGCTTTAGAAATCTCAATATCATTAACTCCACATGGAAGTACAATACAATCTGAGTTTACTTGGACAGTTAATTCGGTTTCATTTATAGAACCATCTTTAGTCGTCTTGTACCTTATTAAGAATTCTAAAATTTCACCAGGGCGAATATCTTCTCCTAACTGTAGTTTTGTTGGGTCGAAAATCGATCCTACAAGGGTTGCTATGTTGTTTCCTGAAATGAACTCCCAAACACCGTCAAGGTTTAAGTTAGATGGTAAAAAGTCTCTTAAATCCTTAGCACCATCGTCAAAACAAATCGGACTTGAAGTTGTTCTTGTGGTCACGGTTTCTATAGCCACAAATACTTGTTGTTTAACCTCTGATACATTACCACATTCGTCGGTAGCAACCCAGGTACGTGTAATTTCGTAATCTGCAAAAACATTATCTATAAATGTATTCACCTCTGTAAATTGTACCGTGAAGTCAGAACAGTCTGTGAATTGTATATCAGGAGCATCAGGAATATTTAATGATGTTATTCTTACAATTTCATTATAATTAGTTGTGTTTTCTGGTGCTTGCGTATCCTGCACTGTAATGGTTTGCGTAGCCGTAGCTGTATTGCCACATTCATCAGTAGCTGTCCATGTTCTCGTAATTGTTTTTGAAGCGCCACATCCTGCTACTTCTGAGTCACTTTCGCTCACAGTAACATTACCGCAAGTATCTGTTGCGGTTGCTACACCAGTATTAACGCTAGTAGCATCTTCTGTACATTCGATTGTTACATCGGCAGGTACTGTTAAAACTGGAGGAGTAGTATCTTCTACAGTAATAGTTTGAGTAGCCGAAGCTGAGTTACCACATTCATCTGTTGCAGTCCACGTTCTTGTAATAACTTTTGTGTTTCCACAAGCAGTAACTTCAGAGTCGCTTTGAGAAACAGTTACACTTCCACAGTTATCAGTTGCTGTGGCAGTTCCAAGTGAGACACTGCTTATATCTTCAGTGCATTCTACAGTAACATTAGTAGGTACTGTTAAAACTGGAGCAACTGTATCTTGAACAGTGATAGTTTGTGTATCAGAAGTCTGATTACCACATTCATCAGTAGCTGTCCATGTTCTGGTAATCACTTTGGTGTTTCCACAAGCTGTAACCTCAGAATCACTTTCAGTAATCGTAACATTTCCACAAGTATCTGTAGCAGTTGCAACACCAGTACTGGTACTGGTCATATCTTCAGTACATTCCACAGTAACATCTGCAGGAATCGTTAATACAGGAGGCGTTGTATCTTGAACGGTTATAGTTTGTGTATCAGAAGTCTGATTACCACATTCATCAGTAGCTGTCCATGTTCTGGTAATCACTTTTGTGTTTCCGCAAGCTGCAACCTCAGAATCACTTTCGGTAATTGTTACGGTTCCACAAGTATCTGTAGCAGTTGCTACGCCTGTATTAACGCTAGTTTCGTCTTCAGTACATTCAATGGTTACATCAGCAGGAATAGTTAATGCAGGAGGCGTTGTATCTTGAACAGTGATTGTTTGTGTATCAGAAGTCTGATTACCACAGTCATCAGTAGCAGTCCATGTTCTGGTAATCACTTTAGTGTTCCCACAAGCAGCAACTTCAGAATCACTTTCAGTAACCGTAACACTTCCACAAGTATCTGTAGCAGTTGCTACGCCGGTATTAACACTAGTTTCGTCTTCAGTACATTCGATAGTTACATCTGCAGGGATCGTTAAAACTGGAGGCGTGGTATCTTGAACGGTGATAGTTTGTGTATCAGAAGTCTGATTACCACATTCATCAGTAGCTGTCCATGTTCTAGTGATTACTTTAGTGTTTCCACAAGCAGTAATTTCCGAGTCACTTTCGGTAACCGTAACACTTCCACAAGTTTCTGTAGCAGTTGCTACGCCAGTATTGGCGCTAGTTTCATCTTCAGTACATTCGATGGTTACGTCGGTAGGGACTGTTAATGCAGGAGGCATAGTGTCTTGAATGGTAAATGTTGCAGTTGTTTCGCTAAAATTACCACAGGCGTCAGTTACGGTGAAAGTTACTGTCGCTGAACCTGTATTACCACATTCATTACTTAAAGCTGAAAAATTGTTAGACCAGTCAATAGTAGAACATTCATCGCTAGCTGTGGCACCTCCATTTGAGTTTAGCCAATCGTTAAGTTCTTGTATATTTCCTGCACCATCGCATTCTGCTATATAATCAGAAGCAACTACTGTTATACTTGGAGCAATATTATCTTGAATATGATAAATAGCTTGAGTTTCTGAAAAGTTTCCACAAGCATCAGTAGCTGTAAAAGTTATTGTTATTCCTTTTCCTTCTTTACATTTCACACTAGTGTCTTGACCATAATTGTTTGTCCAGGTTACAGAACCACAAGCGTCGTTAGCTGTAGCACCAGCATTATTATTTAGCCAATCGGTTAATTTCTGAGGATCATCTAAAGTACATTCAATATCTATATCAGCTATATTACTGTTGTCAATTGTTGGAGGGGTGGTGTCATCTACATTTATAGTTTGAGTTGCAAAATTTGTGTTTCCACAAGGATCAGTAACTGTAAATGTCCTTACAACAGTTACGGGACAGCTTCCTGACGGGGCTCCATCACTATAAGTAATAGATTGAATACCACAACTATCAGACGCATCTCCACCTTCAGCTTTAAATTGGTCTATAGTTATATCAACCGCAGTAGTACTGTAAGCTAAAGCAGTAGTTCCATCTGTAGTAATATCTCCTTCATCACAACCTTCCACAGTAATTTCAGCAGGAGCTGTAATAACCGGATTTATAGTATCATCAATAGTAATAGTTTGTGTATCGGTAGCCGAGTTACCACAAGCATCGGTAGCTGTAAAGGTACGTGTTACCACAATCGGGCAAGACCCGCTTTGGCTATCCTGATAGGTTACGGTATAATCACAAGCCTCAGTCACACTGAATCCGTAAGTTACAGCATCGCCAGTAATATCCACTGCCGTGGTACTAAAGTCATTCAGACCGTTAATATCACAGGCCTCGATGGTATCATCAGCAGGGGCTGTGATAACTGGATTTATAGTATCATCAATAGTAATAGTTTGTGTATCGGTAGCCGAGTTACCACAAGCATCGGTAGCTGTAAAGGTACGTGTTACGGTAATCGGGCAAGACCCGCTTTGGCTATCCTGATAGGTTACGGTATAATCACAAGCCTCAGTCACACTGTAACCGTAAGTTACAGCATCGCCAGTAATATCCACTGCCGTGGTACTAAAGTCATTCAGACCGTTAATATCACAGGCCTC
>NZ_JACVXB010000005.1:0-232446 GCF_014596945.1 Aestuariibaculum sediminum
AAAAAAATATTATTGTTGTTATTGCCTGTCTCATCTCTTTCTATTTTAATTATTTGGACATCCTGAATTTACCAATAGTAAAGCCTGTTTTATTATTACTTCATTGGTCACATTATCAGTAACAACACACTTTACGCTGAAGCTAGTACAATCACTGCTTACAACAGTTTTAGAAATTGATGAACTATTCTCACTGTAATTGGTTGTTGACTGGCTATTTGTTTTACTCCAGTCATAACTATAATTCCCAGATCCGCCAGAAACATTAACCGAATAATTAACACTATCTCCTACCGATTTAAAACCATTGGGGGAAAAATAAACGCCAATAACTGAAAGTGCCGAATAACTCGCAGTTACATTAATAGTTTTAGTTGTAATTACCGAATCATTGGTTTGAGTATCCAAAATTTGACAGGTAACGGTAAAATTAGGTGCATGATTATCAGTAGTTGTAATGGTTAAAACTCCAGAAGTATTAGTATAATTTTGGTTTATTATTCCATTACTAACTGTCCAATTATATTGAAAATCACCTGTTCCTCCTGAGGCCGTTGTGGTTAGAGTAACGGATTCACCACTTACAACCGATGTGGAAGAAGAAGTGGTTTCTCCTACAATCTCCTCTAAACCATATAAATATTTAACTTCTTTTAAGACATCTTCAGCATCATTCTTAACATATTTCAGTCTTCCAAAAGTATCATATTGAAAATGGGACCTGTAACCAGAAGGGTCGGTTGTGCTTAAAACACCTATTAGCTCATCATAGGTATAAGTGGTAACCATGGCATTGGTTAAACTCGCTCTAAGGGTAGATTCCTGTGCTGTAGTAAGTCCCCCGCTACCAGAATTAAAGTCTGTTCCAAAACCAGATAAATTTTCTATTTGAGCTCTAGTAGCATTCTCAATTTTTGCTATTGGATACATTTGATTATAGCCCCAAATATAACTTATAGGAACCCCATTTTTTTGAGAAACTTCTAGTGGGTTTCCTTTATTATCATAGTCATTGAATAAAACCCTATCCTCTAACCCAACATTACCTTTTGAATGTTGTATTTTTTCTGGTAAAACCAAATTACTTCCCCAATTTTTATAAATATTATTAACCTCGTATTTAGCCAGTTCTGTACTATTTTCAGAGACTGTGGTTATTATATTTATTGGATTTGAGATCTTGTGTTGATCGACTAGTAGTTGTTCAGGAGCCGTCCTTGATACAATATCTTTTGGGTATTTAGTATTAATACTTACCGTATTTCCATTACTACTTTCAGTTGTAGTTAAAACCGGTAGATTATGTTCCTGTCCATAACTATAGGTTGTAACCTTTTCCAATGTTTTTGGAATACTTGGAAAACCATCATGAAAGATATCCTTCACACTGCTTTGCAACAACTGGGTTTTAAAACTATGAAATCGAATATTCGAATCGGAATTTGGACTAACATTTTTCCAACTATTAATTACGGTAAATCCATTATGATTAGAGCATGTCCTATTGGGAGAATTAGTGGATGTTACATATGTTAATTTCTTTAAGTTAGTATTAATTTCTCCACTTACAGCAACCACACAAGCATCGGAAAAACTTTCCATTCCATAAAAAGTGGTACCAGAAGTGACTAGTAAAGCTTCAAAATCGTATGTATTTTGTTCTTCCTTTAGTTTACGATCTAGATTATCATAATGCGTGACTGATTTTAATTTCCCATTAAGAGGATAAGTCTTAATATATGGCTCCCCAATTTTTGGAACATATACACCACTAATAGGGTAAGGGTTAACTTGATCAATTGTATAGAAATTTTGATTATAAAACTCATAGATAGAATATCCGATATTGTTTCCACTATCATCCTTTCTAATTTCCTTAACCTTACCAAAGGTCACTTCAAAAGGAGTTTGTGAATATAAATTTGCCGAATAGCGTTCTAAAGTTTCATATTCCCTACAATTAGAACTTACGCCATTATCGTAAGTTTCTTTTATAGTATGAAATTGTATTTTTTGCTGAACACTACTTTCTAAATATTCGAAAGCTCGCGTATAACTTTCTCCATCGTTCGTTTTGTCAATAATTTCAGATATTACCGGAGTAGAAGCATATACCTCAGAAACTTCAATATTGCTATCGTAAACTCTATTTACGCTAAAACTTTTTCCAAGAAGACTATTAGCTAAATAAATTTTATAACTTCCAGCAGGTAAATTTAAACTAAAACTATTTCCATTTGAAGGGACAGCATAAGAATAATATTTAAGTTTACTATCTCCATTTTGAATCATAGTCTGAATATCACAAAATGTCTTTGTAAAACTACTTTCATAAATAGCTACAAAAAACACCCTTCCCGATTGGCTATAATTTCCAGATGAGTTAACACCATAATTAAATGAACTCGAACCTATGTTATTACTATCTACTGTAAATCCTGTAGTTACAGTATGAGGTAAATACCAAAAACCATCATCACAGTCAAATTCCGAAGAATCTGCATTGGGGTCAGCCCCACTTATTACAGTTCCTAAATGATCTGAAAAAGTTTTAACCTGAGTACTTACATCTGTCTGTAAATAACCGTCATAAACAAATTCAGTCGCTCCTCCTGTAGGATAAATAATTTCTTTTAGCATTCCTTTCTGTGCGTAATTAAAATCTGCATTACGGTCTGCTCCTGAAAAGTTATTCCCATATATGTCTATATGTTTAGGCACAAGAGTATTGTTTGTCGTCTTTCCATTGTAGTACCCTAAATAATCTATTGCCAGGGAATTTCTACCAGGAAGAATACCGTTTCCGTAATAATTAAAACTGTATATCTGAGGAGGTGCATTTGTCTCTCCTACTTGAAGGTTATAATACCCTTGTAGTTCAATAGAATCTAGGCGTAATCGATAATCTTCTTCTGAGATTGGGTTTGAGGACATAAAATAGGAGTGATTTAATGTGAATGTCCTTAATACCTCTGAACCATATTTTATATCAATAGAAGATAATTTATTTCTTCCTGATAAATCTAAACGATTTCCACTGTAACCAAACCTCATAACTTCGGTTCCGTTATACTTAATAACATTTATTATAGGCTGTTTAATCTTATAATCGTTTAAGTTATTTGTAATGGTGTAGGTATTTGTAGCCAATGAAGGATCATAATTAATCTCGCCACATGCTGTAAGTCTATTTTGTTTTATGGTGCGATTGTGATAAGATTGAAACTGATTCCAATAGGGTTGATCCAAATACACAAATTCAAAAACATCCCTTTTCGATGGTGACTCTATCTTTGTTAAATGCCAGGCAGAATTATAAATACGCGTACCCTCTGAAGCATCGCTTGAATAAGATGCAGTTGTTTCTTCTGCCTTTTGAAAATAATAAATAGTTCCGTTGACACTTGTAATCGTCCAAGAAATAATACTGCCACCCGCATTTTTTGAATAATTTACTAAAATATCAGGATCATCAATACTTATAGCGTTTCCTGTATCTGGGTTAATAATTGTAGAACCAGAAAGACCTGGGGCATTAAAAGAAAATATATCTGGCATGAGGTCTGCATCCCCAATTGCCTGATCCGATTTTATGGCTTGAAAATCAATTATATCAAGTAAAGCATGTTCATAATTTTCAAAATGAGAATAATATCCATTCGAGGGATTTCTTAACGAATTAAGATATGTATTAAAGGACCTAACATCACTATCAAAAATTTCTCTTGAGGGCTTGCCAGATATCATATCATCAGCAAGATCATTTATTTGTCTATTAATCATTCCCCCAGAATTCAAATTCCATCCAGCTCCTACACTCGTTGCTAACGATTGAATTTTTATTCCCGAGGCATCATATGTAATTGAAACAGGCACAGAAAGCTCCCTTCCTTGAATTGTATAAATAGGAATAGAAATCTCAGGTTTACCTGCATAATATGAAACAGGCATATCTCCATACTTGGTAAAAGCTTGTGCTTCGGGAGAGCTCGGGACACTAACTAAACTATTTACCTTGGGTAATTCTAGTGATTGCGCATGTAATAAATAATTACTAATAGATAAAAAAAATAGAATTTTAAAAACTTTGAATTTTGTGGTCGTGTTAAGTCCTATCATGGTTATGTAAGAATATCATTAGTTATTTTTACAAACTTACCACCTCGAAACTATTTAAAACTAAGGATTAACCATTGAATTATAAAGACTAAATTTCTGATAAAAATTCCTTATTTTTCAATCAAAAACCTTAATTATCTGTAGCTTTCACCTCCTTTTTTATCAACCTTACAAAACCTCAATGCATCTAAGGTTTTACCTTACAATTATTTTTTTTTGTATAAATATATTTGAAAAACACCAAGAGATAATACTTAAATGGTTGATGTTTTTAGTCCTAAACTACCATTAAATCATTGTTTATGAATAATACTTATCAAACTTTAATCATTGAAGATCATCCATTTATTATGGAAGGATATACTAGAGTACTGGAACACATTTCAAAATCACAAGGCAATTATTCATTTAACATTTCCACAGCTAAAAATTGTGACGAAGCCATACTTGAAATCGAACACGCTTTAAACCATAACATTCTTGATTTAGTTTTTTTAGACATTAGTCTCCCAGCTTCAAATGACAGAAAGTTCTTGTCTGGTGACGATTTAGGTATAAAAATAAGAGCATCATTTCCTATGGTTAAAATTATCATTGCAACCCACCTAGAAAACAATTATAGACTGGTTAATATTTTAAAAACAATTCAACCAAATGGATTGCTACTTAAAAATGAACTAACATTTAAAAATTTAACCGATGGTGTTTTAAATATATTAAACGACATTCCTTTTTATAGTAGTCCCATATTGAAATTAGTTAGGCAACATATTTCAAACGATTTTAATTTAGATAATATTGACAGACAAATACTTTATCATCTATCCTTAGGCACAAAAACCAAAGAACTTCCTAACCTAGTTCACCTATCCATATCGGGAATAGAAAATCGAAAACGTAGGCTAAATCTAATATTTAACAATGAAAAGAAAAATGACAAAAACCTATTAAAACTTGCTAAAGAGTATGGATTCTTGTAAAACACGCAAAATGAAAAATAAAAAATTAAAAATAAAATTACCTGCATTCAATTTACAGGAAATACTAATTGTTCTTGTTATTATAGGCATTCTCCTTCTTTTAGCATTACCTAATCTCATGCCATTAATTAGCAAGGCCAAAAGCATTGAAGCACAAACTCAACTTAAGTACATATATAATTCACAGACTAGTTACCGATATCAGTATTCCAAATATTCTAATGACCTAAGTGCAATTGATTTCATGCCACCAAAAACCGTAAAGGAAAACGGGACGGCTAACTATGAATATGAAGTAATACAGGCTACAAATAACGATTTCAAGGTAAGGGCAACAGCTGTTACGGATTTTGATGGAGATGGCGTATTTAATATTTGGGAGATTGACCAAAATGGTAATCCTCAACAAACCGTTAAAGATTAAATGATATTAATAAAATTTATCTTACTTATAACTTTGGGCCTAATTTTCTATCAGGACTTAAAACAACGTATGGTTTATACAGTTTTGTTTCCTGTGTTAGGATTTAGCTGTGGTTATCTTTTTTTTCATAATACATCTAGTATTCATTTTATTATTTCAACAATAACTAATTTACTTTTTGTCTGTGCTGTTTTATTATCTGTTTTTTTCTATAGTAAATTCAAACTAAAGGCTAGCTTCAATGAATCTTTTGGAATAGGTGATATATTATTTTTTCTGGCGGTTTCACTCTCCTTTTCAACGGTGTCGTTCCTGTTCATTTTTGTTAGCGCCCTAATATTTTCGCTATTACTCCATTTATTTCTAAAATATCATCAGAAAGAAATTACCGTTCCACTTGCTGGATATATGAGTGTATTTTTTGGCATCAGCTATATCGGATATTGGTGTGGGTTGGTTTCATCTGTTTATATTTTATAACCTATCTCATTTATGATTGTTAAAGATTTTAATATCCCAACTTCCCTTACTCAATTCATTAGTAGTGAGCAAGCCTTCCATTATAATATTATTCCGATAAGGGAAGAGGACAAAACCTTGGTGTTCAAAACTGATAATCCTACGGAAAACTTAAAACAGGAATTACAAATTGTACTAGGTAAAAAAGTAAAACTTATTTCGGATAGTGAAGCAAACATTAAACAATACCTAACCACGAATTTTAGAAATCAAGATCGCGCTAAACAGAAGGATTTACACTACACCAATGATTTTTTAGAAAAGTTGCTACTAAATGCTAAAAACATTGGAAGTAGTGATATTCATTTTGAACCATTTGAAAATCGCTGTAGGGTACGCTTTAGGCTCGACGGTAAATTAAAAGAACAGTATAGTATTAATCTTGACCAGTACCCAGTTATTGTAAACAAAATAAAAATTAGAGCTGGCTTGGACATTTCTGAAAGGCGTTTACCTCAAGACGGTCGTATCACTATAAAAACCTCTCAAAATGAATTTGATATTCGAGTTTCTAGCTTGCCAACTCTTCATGGAGAAAAACTAGTACTTAGAATTCTTAGTAAGGATACCGATAATATTCAACTTGAAGATTTAGGTTTCACTCAAAAAGAACTCCACGTATATAACGAGGCTATAAAAAAACCTAATGGTATTGTTCTAATTTCTGGCCCCACAGGATCAGGAAAGACCACTACTTTATATGCGACCCTCAAAATTTTAAACGATGACAAAACAAATATTCTGACTATAGAAGACCCCATTGAATACACTTTGGAGGGCGTTAATCAGGTCCAGCTAAAAGAAAACATAGGGTTAGATTTTGCAAGTACGCTACGAACCTTTTTACGACAAGATCCAGATATAATAATGGTTGGTGAAATTCGTGATGTCAACACCGCTAATATGGCCATTCGAGCAGCTCTGACTGGGCATATGGTACTCTCCACTGTTCACACTAACTCCGCGTGGGCTACAATATCAAGACTTATAGATATGGGCATCCCTCCATTTCTCATAGCAAGTACCCTGAATGTTAGCGTAGCTCAACGATTAATAAGAAAACTATGTGCAGATTGCAAGCAAAAAAATCTTATAAATAAAACTTTATTTCCAATACATTTTCAAATCCCTAAAGACCTTGAATATCATTATACATCAGCTGGATGCAACACGTGCTACCATACAGGGTTTCACGGACGCAAAGCTATTTATGAGATTATCCCAATTAGTAAAACATTAATCAGTCATATTAAAAAAAACGATCTAGAAATCGACAATTACCTAAAACAAAACCAAATTACAACATTAAGAGACAATGCTATTAATCTCATACGACAAGGCACTAGCTCTATTGAAGAGGTTTACCCTTTATTAATTGATTAAACCAAAAAACTTACAGCATAGCTTTGAAAAAATTAATTTACATATTCCTATTACTTGGTTTCCAATGGATATATTCTCAAAACGATTCACGGATTCAATCCCTTAAAAACCAACTTGACATACTATCCACTGACAACCAAGGATTAACACAGCAGGTTAAAACAGATATCACCGTTAGTAACATAACCCTTTCCAATTTGCTTCTGGCTATATCTAATATGCATGAGATAAACATTAATGTATCTCCAGAATTGAAACAGATAAGTTTGGTTAACAACTTTTCCAACGTTTCTGTTTCCGATGTTCTAATTTTTTTGTGCAAAGAATATAACTTAACAATTGATTTCACAGGTAATATCTTATCCGTTAAACCCTACAATTCCCCTGAAGTAAAAGTAGCTACTAGTGTGATTCATGTATCCTATAACCCTATGGAAAGTACTATCAGTCTTGATGCCAAATCAGATAAGCTCTCAGAGGTGTTTAGATACATAATGGATGAAAGTGGTAAAAATCTAGTATTTACACCCGGCATGGAAAACAAACCCATTAATGCCTATATTAAAAATATGCCTTTTGATATAGCCTTACAACAATTAGCCATATCCAATAATTTACTTGTTGAAAAAACATCGGATGGTTTTTATGCATTTCAAGAAAACAATAAAGAGGTTTCAAATGGTAAACCCTATATCAATAATTTTAACAACGAAGATTTTAAGATTTTAGACAACTATCAACAACTGTTGGAAGTGGATTTTAGAAACACCCCTATAAGTTCAATTATTAATAGAGTAGCTGAAGCATTTGAACTTAATATTTTCACGGCCTCACCGCTCGAGGAAGCTGGAAAGATTACCTTTAAAACTAATTCTATTACTTTAGACAATTTGCTTACTAAGCTTTTTGAAAGCCAGAAACAAACATCAATAAACTCTTCAAATAATAATTTACTAAACACTCCAAATGGGAATTCTAATCTGAACGAAACAAACTCTAATCAAAACCGAGGAAACCAGTATGATTTTACATTTAAAAAAGAAGGTAAAACATATTACTTTGGTAAGGAAAACCAGCTAATTGTTCGCAGTGTCGAAATCATCCATTTACAGCACAGATCGGTAGAATTGCTCACTGATCCTTCAGGATCTAATAGCGGCTACATGAACATGGAAAATCGAAACTACGGAAGTCAAAACGGCTACAACAGCAGTTACACTTCGTACAACTATACGAATCAATTTGATAATAGGTCAGGTATAAATAGAAATAACCGTGAACCAATTAGTACCACCGGGCGTTCTACTTTTGGCAATACAAACACAAAGGTTGAAGCTCTGCTCAGTGTACTTCCAGCAGATGTTAAACAAAACCTTGAAATAAAAGTAGATTTTGAACTGAACAGTTTTTATGTTGTGGGGCCAAGTGCAAAAATTCAACGTTTTAAATCCTTTATTAAGCAAATCGACAAACCTGTTCCAGTGATACTCATTGAAGTCATGCTCATTGAAGTAAATCGAAATTCAACTATTGAAGCTGGAGTTAGTTGGGGACTTGGTGAAAAAGAGGCGAAAACCATTGGTAACCTATACCCACAAACAAATTTAACCCTAGGAGCTCAAACCATAAATAAGGTACTCAATGGTTTTGATGGATTTGGTCATATTAATTTGGGGAAAGTGGTTCCTAACTTTTTTGCTACAATAAAAGCCATGGAAAACAATGGAAACATTAAAATACGTTCCACTCCAAAACTTTCAACCCTAAATGGACACCGTGCTACATTTTCTAACGGACAAACCTCCTATTATGCAATTACCCAGCGTAATATTTATGGAACTGACAATCCTCAAACCTCAGAGATAACAAATTACGAACCTATTGATGCCAAACTAGGACTAACGATTAAACCATTAGTTTCAGGTGATGGTCAAGTTACACTAGACATATTTGTAATCCAATCCAGTTTTGGCCTACGAATTGCAGATGATGCCCCTCCTGATTTAAATTCACGAGAGTTTAGCTCTATCATACGTGTTCAAGATAAGGATATTGTCGTATTGGGAGGGTTAGAAGAACAAACTAAAAATGATTCAGGCTCAGGAGTACCATTTTTAGCAAAAATACCTATTATCAAATGGTTGTTTAGCACCAGAATAAGAGAAGACACAAAGGCTAAATTAACCGTACTAATAAAACCAACAGTAATTTACTAAATGATAGCTAAAGTTAAGACATTTTTGGAATTTAACAATCGTTTTTGCGGAATAGAACATACCTTTCGAAAAGAAGGAACTGTAATTTATATAACCAAATTAAAAAAACAAAAAAAAAAATTGATAATAGATGGGAATTTTGAAATTAAAAAACCAATCGAAATTAGGTCAATCTTAAGCAAAAATACACCTATATTTTTGGTGGTAAATACTGATCAAGTATTGACAAAACTTATTGAAAGTAATCAAAAAACAACTTTAAATACCATATCACTTAGCTTTCCTAACATTAACATTGATGAATTTTATTATCAATTTAGTTCTTTTAAAAACAAAAATCTTTTATCAATATGTAGAAAATCTTACATAGATAACTTACTAAAACAATACAAAGAACTAGGCATTCCGATTATAAATTTGTCCATTGGTAATCAGATACTAAGCACAACTATACCATACCTTAAAGATAATATCATACGTACTTCAAATGCACAATTAAAAATTATTAACGAAGAAATAATCAAGATTGAAAAAAAAGAAGATCTAACCACAACTAGCTATGAAATAAATGGATTAATTATAGACAACCCATATCTACTTTCATTTTCAGGAGCTTTAGATAGTGTACTACAGAGTTCAAAACCTGTTGGTAATTTAAATAACCTTAAACATTGGCTCAAAAATGAGTATATACAAACTAGCTATTATTATTTTTCTCTTAAAATAGCGCTGTTTTTCGTTTTATTTGGCTTGCTAATAAATTTCTTTGTCTTTAACAAATATTACAGCAAAGTTCAACAACTAAAGCAATCCCATGAAATAAATCAAGCAGATAAAAGGACACTTCAAAATTTAACTGAAAAAATAAATACTTCAAGACAATTAACTGAAGGGTTACTGAAAAATGGCACTTCCAAAAGCTCCTATTACCTCAACTGCATTATAGATAAAATACCATCAAACATTTTATTAGAAAGCTATAACTACCAACCCCTTTTAATGGGCATTAAAGAAGGAAAAACTATCGATCTAAATACTAAAACAATATACATATCAGGTGTTTCTAGTAAAAGTAAAAATTTTTCAAAATGGATTCTTAACTTGGAAAATTTAAGCTGGATTGAAAGTATCGAAATTTCAAATTATAAAAGTAACTCCATGACAACATCAACATCTTCTTTTGGTTTAACAATACATATGATTCGTGAAAAATAAAACAAAATATATTTTTACTGTTTTAGGTTTTATAGCTGTTTGTATAATATCTTATAGAGGTGCTATTTCGAAAACCATTAGCCTAAAAAATGAGTATATAAACCTAAAAAAAGAAACCTATAAATTCAACTCTGCAACCAAGAACCTTGCTCTACTTATACAACAAAAATCATATTATGACTCCATTTTAAAGAAGTATCAAATAAATAAAGGTTCATTACAAACCAATCTTCTGAAAACCATAAATAGTACTTGTGACTCTACCGATTTAAAAATTATTAATTTTTTTGAGCCTCACATTATTCGTCTCAAAAATTTAAAAATAAGCACCTATCAATTTACAGTAAAAGGTGATTATAAAACCATAATACAACTTATTTACATTATAGAACAAAAAACTAAGTTTGGTGAAATAATCAGTTTAAACTTCGAAAAGAAAACCAACTTTAAAACTGGAAAAACCTATTTACAAGCACAGATTTTATTAAGAAATTTTAGATAAATTATCAGTAGACATACATATTTATATTTAACCAATATATTGTTCCATTTCCATTTCGTAATTAACCACACAAAATAAAAATTTTATCACAAAAATATTTTACACCAACTATAGTTATTACACTTTCATACACCCGAAAAAACCTAGTAAACATAATGTTTTTTGACTACAATTATCATCTAAACCACACCACTTTTATTTTTGTGATATTTTTTTATCACAAATTTATCACACAAAATATCACAATTATTTTATTGCTTATTTTGGCTTTTATTCGATGTATTTCAACTCAAGTCGTTGATCTCTTCTAACACATACTCTTTTAATGCTCTATTATCTAAAAGAAACTGTTCTAAGAGCTTTAAATTAAACTTTTCCTTTTCCAAACCACTTTCTAAAAACCAAAAAAATGATGTTGTATATTTGCTTTCATCATACCTCACCTTCATAACATCTTGTAACACTTTATCAAACTCTCTGGCAAGATGATCTGGAACATGAAAGTGAACCTTTTTTAAGGTTGCAATATATCTATCTAACTCTTCACTAGACTCGGTTTTTTCTCTTTTATATCGCTTGCTATAAATCCAGACCACAAGCTGAATAAAGTCTTTAGAAAACAAAAAGTTTTCAACCTTATCATTTAAGACTTCATACCTACAATAATCACCGCTATAAATCAATTCTAATAATTCTCTTAAGTATTTTGAAACAGTTACATTCCTTTTAGCTGCTTCGGCTTGAATGGTTTCCTTCAGCTCCTTAGAAAGACGTAAGTTAACTGAAGGATCACTATTCTTTATTGGGTATTTTTTACTCATGTTTACACAAAATATAGTTAGTTATCAACCTCTAAATTAAACACACTCTTTAAAAGAAAGGCTTCTGCCTTTTCTTCTGTCACTAATATTTTTTTAGGCTTTTTAATCCTTTTAGAAGTAGGTTCAACTTTTTCCTCCATTGCATCAGGTATATTAATTGACTTTAATGGGTTAAATTTAGAAATATCAATATTCTCAAATTTTTCTTCAACAGCCTTTATACTATAAGTCTTTAGAAAACAATTTTCAAATTCTTTTATGTGAGAAATAAATGAATCATTTTGTAGCTTGAAAGCGTTTAAGGTCTCTTCGGAAACACCATTTATATCCTTAGTCACATTTTCATTTAGCCATCCACTTATGTGAACATAAAAACTTAATTGTTGGTAATATTTATCAAGAAAAAACTTGAACGATTGCTGTTCCAAATCTTCCTTCAGTTGAATAAGCTTAGCCATATTCATATCTAGTTGATGGAGCTTTTGCATCAGATGAATATATGAATGCTTTTCTTCCAAGACATAATTTTTCCCTGAAGTTTCAATAAGTATAACACAATCAAAATACTCATCATACTTAGGATATTGAAAGGTATCCGGATCGGCTTTTAACCACAAATGCTTTGGTAAATAAAACAGCATTGGCATTATCAAGCGGTTTCCTAATTCAGTATAAATAGCATCTAGTTGTTTGTCCATAAATTTAAGAAGTAATCATAGCTGAATAATCTGCTGGTAATTCTGCATCAATATCTCTAAGATATTTTTCCAGTGCCGACATAGATGTATGACCTGTTATTAACATTAACTTACTCTTTGCTTCAAAAGGTGATGATTCAGAAAGCATTTTACGGTATAGCTTCGTTATAAATGTATGCCTAAAACTATATAAACCATAATCCTTACCTAGATTAAACTTATCCTTAACCACCTTCTTAAATCGCTTAGAATAATAATCTCGTTTATTAGTTAACTCAGTATCCCACTCTCCTCCTATGGCTTCAGGGGTGAACAAAAACATATTCTTATTTAATTTAGACAAATCAGGTAATTCTTTAAATAAAACATCTGGAATAATTTTCGTTTTCAACAGGCTATTTTTAGCTTGAAACTTAACTTGCTTATTCTTTATATCAATATCTTTAATTCGAAGTCTACATACCTCTATTGGCCTTAAAAAGTTATAAGAGATAAATTTAATAAACAACAACAGATTAGGGTCCTCTTGCTCTAAATACTTAAATATAGATTCTTGTTCTTCGTTTGAATACGATTTATGACGTTTTGGCACTGTCTTTAATATTGGGATTTGCTTAACAAAATTTGAATCGACAACATCATTATCTTCAAGAACCTGCATGATACTGCTTAAATCTGTTCTATAATTATTCCTATTCCTCGCACTAGTCTTTTCCAACATATGGTTTAAAAAATCTATTACAAGTCTTTTATCAACCTCATGTATTCCTTTTACACTAGGGTGGAATTCCTTAATCCATTCAGAAAAATTCTTTAAACGATTTTCAAAACTTCGCTTAGTTGTTTGGTTTATAAGCTTTGTTTTCAACTTAAGACCAAATGCAAAAGCTTCCTCGAATAGTATTGACTCTTTTACAAGCACACTTTTTACATCTGGTACTTTCTCCTGAACCTTTTCTGCATTATTACCTGAAGCCTTTTTATTTGTATTAACTTCCATATAAAGAGACTTATTATCCTCATAAGGGCTATAACCCTGCTTTAACAGCTTTAACAACACTTTTCTATAAACAGATAAGATTGCCATCCTATCTTCTTTAGTTTTACATTTGTTGGCTTCCCCGTATACCGGAGTTTGACGTTTTAGCCTACCACTAACTGGGTCTCGATATGAAAAATAGACATACCACCGCTTACTCAAGTCGTTATTTGCGGTGTAAATTTTAGGGGCTGAAAAATTTCTTTTTAAAGACAAATCGTATGCACTTTCGTATTCACTTTCGTATTCAAATGTAAGTAATTCGCTCAAATTAGACATAAAAAAAACGATTTGAGAAAGTCAAACCGTTGATTTTACTGCTTTGTCAGCTTAGTAGCGGGAACAGGACTCGAACCTGTGACCTTCGGGTTATGAGCCCGACGAGCTACCTACTGCTCTATCCCGCGATATTTCGTGTGCAAATATACAATCCTTTTTAACTTATACAAACTTAATTTCGAAAAATATTTATATTAAATTTTACTTACCTGAAAGTCAACCAAATCTAAATTTATAAATTTTAATTTAATTTGAATCGGTTGGCAACACACCTCACAATCTTCAATGTACTGTTGGCTATTAACACTATTGTCTAATAGCATAGAAATACGCTCCCAACAGTAAGGGCAGGTAAAAAAGTGTTCCTCCATAGCTTAGCTTAAGATACAAAAAAGTCGGTAATGCTAACCATCCCGACTTCAAACTATTATAAATTAAACAAAAACTTACTACTCTTTTTCAATGTCCATTGTGGCGGTAGAATTTTGTAAATCCAAATACATTAACCCTGGAGGATTATTTCCTGATACCGTTACATATTCCTTATTCAAATTATTGTCGCTAACCATTAGTGTGGTTAATTTTGGTAAATTCATAAATTCTAAAGGCAAATCTCCTGTTAGCTGATTTGTTGATAATACTAACTCTTCTAAATTTCTTAACTGCGCCATTTCGGCTGGAATTTCACCTTCAAGCTTATTATCCATTAAGCTTAACTTTTCTAAGTTTGTTAAAGCTGCTATTTCGGTTGGAATAGTCCCTATAAAATAATTACTCCCCATTAGCAATTCTTTTAAATTGGTTAGGCCCATTATTGCTTTTGGGATTCTTCCTGAAAACTTATTACTATAAAGCTTTAATGATTCTAATTTTTTTAATTGACCTATTTCCTCTGGAACTGAACCTTCAAAACCATTCATAAATAACTCTAAAGATGTTAATTCCTGTAGATTTTTGATTGAAGAAGGAATCGTTCCTGTTAATTTATTAAATCCTAAATTTAATTTTTTAAGATTAACTAAATTACCTATTTCCGAAGGCAATGTTCCTTGTAAATTGTTGAATTGTAAATTCACCTCTACTACTTTATCATCTTCCACTTTAACGCCGTACCACTTTTCGACTGAAGCATCCAAATTCCATGTAGAATTCCAACTTACTCCGTTTGTTGCATTATAAAGTGCTATTAAAGCGTCCTTTTCGTTTGGAGAAACCTCCGCGAACGAAAATGTAGTTACAAAAAAAGTAATTAATAATAAGTAAATGTTTTTCATGACAGAATTGATTGGGGTTAATTCTGACACGAATATAAGACAAAAAAAGACGAAAAGCTTTTTTATTCGATGAAATGCACTAAATTTTAACAAACAAGCTTAATCAAAGGCTTCAATTTGCATTTGAACGGTTTCCCACTGCTCCATCAAGCTTTCTAAATCATTTTTTAATTGTTGGTAATTGTTGAAAAAATTGTCTTTCGATGTAACTTCCTCATAATTAACCTCTAGCTCTTTATCGATTTTTTTAATCTTCCGCTCTATATCATTTATTTTAGCTTCAACATTACTTAGCTTGTTATTTAGTGATTTTAGTTTCTTTTGATCTTCGTATGATTGCTGTTTTCTTTCTTTTGGCTCTTCTTTAACAACGGTACGTTTTTCTACTTCTCTTAAATTTTCAACATTACGTTGCTCCAAATAATAATCTATATCTCCTAAATACTCTTTAAGTTTGTGATCTTTAAATTCGTATACTTTATTGGTTAATCCCTGGAGAAAATCACGGTCGTGCGAAACCAAAATTAAGGTTCCTTCGAATCGTTTTAGCGCCTCCTTTAAAACATTCTTAGATTTAATATCTAAATGGTTTGTGGGCTCATCCATAACCAAAACATTAAAGGGTTGAAGCATTAATTTTGCTAGCGCTAATCGGTTTCGTTCTCCACCAGAAAGCACACGTACATACTTATCAACTTCTTCCCCTCTGAACAAAAACGATCCTAAAATGTCACGTACTTTACTACGATTGGTTTCATTGGCAGCATCAATCATCGTATCATGAATGGTTTTATTACCATCTAAATATTCGGCCTGGTTTTGAGCAAAGTACCCTATTTGTACATTATGTCCTAACTTTAAATGGCCACTATATTTAATATCACCAACTATAATTTTTGCGAGCGTAGATTTCCCTTGTCCATTTTGTCCAACAAAAGCGGTTTTACTATCGCGCTCAACCATTAAACCTACTTCACTTAATACGTTTTTATCGCCATAACTTTTTGAAACTTTTTCGGCTTCAATTACAACTTTTCCTGGAGTTACTGAAACGGGGAAATTTAAGGTCATAACACTATTATCATCTTCATCCACCTCGATGCGTTCTATTTTATCAAGCTTTTTAATAAGCGACTGTGCCATGGTAGCCTTCGAGGCTTTTGCCCGGAATTTCTCTATAAGTTTTTCGGTTTGCTCGATTTGTTTTTGCTGATTTTTTTGTGATGCCAGCTGTTGTGTTCTTAACTCTTCCCGTAATATCAGATACTGTGAATATGGTTTCGGATAATCGTAAATGCGACCTAATGAAATTTCGATGGTTCGATTAGTAACATTATCTAAAAACATTTTATCGTGCGACACAATAGCAACAGCACCCGGATACGATTTTAAAAAACTTTCCAACCAGATAATAGATTCAATATCCAAGTGGTTCGTAGGCTCATCCAATAACAGTATATCGTTACTTTGAAGTAATAATTTCGCTAACTCTATTCGCATGCGCCATCCACCAGAAAAGGTGTCTGTAAGCTTATTAAAATCTTCACGCTTAAACCCTAAACCCTGAAGTATTTTTTCGGTTTCTCCCTGATAATTATATCCTCCTAATATTTCGTATTGATGTTGCAAGTCGTTTATATCAATCATTAATTGATGATACGCATCGCTTTCATAATCGGCACGTTCGGCCAATTCAGAATTCACTTTTTCCATTTTAGCCTCCAAGTCTTTAATTTCAGTAAATGCCTGATACGATTCTTCAAGCACCGTTCGTCCTAAAATAAAGTCTATATCCTGCTTTAAAAAACCTATTTTTAAATCTTTATCTGAAGCTATTTGCCCTGTGTCAGGCTCCAACTCTCCTGCCAATATTTTAAGCATGGTCGATTTACCAGCACCATTTTTACCAATAAGCCCTACCCTGTCGCCATTAACGAGTTTAAACGTGATATCTTCAAATAGGTATTCGCCTTGAAAAGAAATGGATAAATTATGAATATTTAGCATAGAATTGTAACATATATAACAGAACCTTAGATATTAAAAATTTATATTTGTTCTGAAAGATTAAGAATGCAAAAATACATTAAATAATATGTTTTCAAAAGGTTCAAAATTATATAGTATAATTACGGGTACTTGTCCAAAATGCCATGAAGAATCCATGTTTAAAAACAAAAATCCATATGTTCTTTCGGAAGCCTTAGAGATGCATGACACCTGTAGCAATTGCGGTACAAAATATAAAATAGAACCTTCATTTTTTTACGGCTCCATGTATGTTAGCTATGCCGTTGGTATCGCCTTTGCTGTAGCTGCGTTTGTGATTTCTTATTTTGTATTTGATGCCGGACTGAATGCAATGTTCTTATCTATAATAGCTACTTTAGTCGTATTCATGCCAATCATTTTAAGACTATCCAGAAACATCTGGATTAATTTCTTTATCCATTATGATAAATCGTTTTCTAAAAAGAAAAACTAATTAATCAAATCGTTTTATATCAATTTCGACATCTAATGGTTTTTGATTTTCTATGTAATTGTAAAGTTCTTTTGCAACGTAGGGTCCAATCATTACTCCTCTAGTACCTAGTCCATTTAGTACAAACATATTTTTAAAATTAAAATGCCTGCCTACCAAAGGCCTTCGGTCTTTAACGGTAGGTCGCACTCCTGCTACCTGCCCCACAACGGTAAATGGACAATGTATTATTTTTTTAAGCTTTTCTGTTAGTTCCTCCTTCGCGGCTTCGGAAGTAGCATTAGTTAAATTTTTCCACTCGTAAGTTGCTCCTACCACATACCTATCATCACCTAACGGGATTAAGAACACTCCTGCTTTAAGGACATAATTTATCTTTAATTCTGGCGCATATATGGTTAATAGTTCACCTTTAGCTGGGTTTAACGGTAAATAATTAAAAAAAGGATTTTCCTTTATTCCAAAACCTTCGCAAAACACAATATGCTTAGCATTTATTTCATTGTATTTTATTTCATTGTTAACAATAGATAATTCATCGTAATCAAAAAGGTCTTCTAAAAGCAGATTCTGTTCAAGTAGTGCTCCTCTATACGTATCCACTAAAACCTTAACATCAATGCGACCCGTTTCCAGTACTTCTCCAAAACCAAATGGAGCATCGACACATATATTTGTATTTTTTATGATTTTTGAAGACAAATATTCTGAAAGTACAGGTTTATCGGAGGCCGTAAACCAATCATTCTGTTCTTCTAAAGATGCGAATTTTCTATAAACCGGAATTTTATAATCTAAAGTTACGCCAAAAGCTTCTTCTAGGTGCTTATACATTGGTAAAGCTAGTTCTAGTTGCTCCTTACACTTCCAAACAGGCGTAAAGCGTTTTAATACAACAGGATTATACAACCCGCCGGCAACTGTAGACGATAACTGCGACCTATTATCGAACACCATAAATGATTTTTTATTGGCTTTAAGCATTTCACAAAAGCTTACACCTGCCAAACCAATTCCAACAACTATATAATCGACTTGCTTCATACTGCGAATATAAAAATAAAGAAGCCCGCTTAAATAAGCAGGCTTCTTTATTTTATTGTGATGTGAATTAATACGTCCACATATCTAATTCAAAATCTCGAATTTTTTCTTTTATACGTTCAGATTCTAATAACTGCATCAGCGCATTATCGGTTACATATTCGTTAATAGCCCTATCCTGTTGTACGTTTTCTTCCTTATAAATTATTGCATTAAAACGCCTAGAGTTTAAAACATGGTCAAACGAGAATGGCATCGAACTATTCTTGTTATTAAACGATTTGGCTTCGTGTAACACCTCTCGAGCATCTGGGAAGAAAACCCAGAACAACTCTACTAAATCAGGTGTTTCAGAATCTATAAAATTAACATCCGGAGCCACAGGCGCAATACCTAATAAACGGTATTTTAACTCTGCCTGACGTTTATCAAAATACCAAAGACCTTTAATACGATACTCAACTATATCGGCCGCAGTTATATCTCGTCTATCAATATATTCTGCAGATAATTCTTCGCCCGCATTAATTTGTTCGATACCTAACTCTGTAGTATCTACTTTAGCCAATGCTGCTTGAATATCATCTAAGGTACGCTTAGATTTAAAGTATGAATCATCGTAGATATTTTTTATTCTCCCATTTTTAATGTTCTTCATAAGCACATCGTATAATGAGCGTCTATCACTACCAATATTATTAGTATCTATCGGATAATATAAAGGAAAATTAACGCGCTCGTCAAGCACGATTTTTTCCCAAACCATTTTCGAATAAAGTATGTCTCTATCGTCTACATAACCATATTCTAAGGGCTTATCATTATCAATAGCTTTTTGAGCTTCTGTTCTTACTCCTATCTCTTCGGGGCTTTTTGCATTAAGGATATTTGCTTGAGCAAATACACTCGACACTGTAAAAACAGTTGTTACGGTTAATAAAAAACTTTTTAAATTCATGCGCTTTGGTTTTATTTTTCAATAGTTGAAATTCAACTAGGCTCTTTATTTTATATCATATCCATACTTGCATATGGATATGATATGATATTTTTAACTATTAATTAGTTAGTAAGCTCAATAATTACAGGCGATACTTTTTTAAGAATCACACTTACACCACTAGCTTTAGCTTCGATGTTGAATATTTGAACATCTGATCCGCGCTTAGCTTTACGTAATGCAGATTTAGCTCTACTATCTAATTTATTTCCACTTACATTAATTGTAGGTTGTCCAGGAACTTTAAACATAAATCCTGTTACGCGTAATGGTAATTCGAAATCGAAATCGTCGAACTTAGCTCCTATGGTAGATATCTCTAAAGATTGACGTTGCATTTTTATAGCTCCATCTTCTCCCCTAACCGTTCCTGTAGGTTTTGGTAAATCTTTAATTCTAAAGGTTGCTCTATCTCCAACTTTTTGACCATCCGGCAATGTACCTGATACGTTAATTGTAACTTCTCTACCTTGAATTCTTGTAGCATCCATTACATATTTACTACCACTAACACGGCTTAAACCTTGTGCCGAAGCATTTACATTATTATCTGCGATTCCAGCAAACGAAATGGTCATTGGGTTTTTAACACCACGATAAACCACATTCATCTTATCGGCCGAAATAGTTGCTGCATTAGGTTTAGAAACAGTTGCGAACGATTGTGATACTGGAACTTCAATATCTTCGCCATCTTGAGCGAAAATTAATTTTCCTTCAATTTTATGTTCTCCTGGTCTTCCTGTTCCAACATTTAATTTTACACGACCATCCTCTATTGAATACTGATTTTCTGTTAATTTAACACCATCTAAAGTTAACTCAACTCTACTTGGCTTTGTTGTTGCATCTTTACGACCTAATACAATAGCTCCATCAAATGTTTCACCGTTAAAATAAGCGGCTTTTGAAGTTTCCATTAGAGTTGTATAATTGGTCATAGACACCTCAGCTGTTAAAGTTCCTTGCAACATTTTAGATAACATTTCAGACTCGGTTGTTTTGATATCAGCTTGCATCTGAGTCATTTTAGTTAATGATGCTACAAGAGGGAAACCTTTGTAGTGATAATCTAACCAATCGATCTTTATACCGTCCCGGTTTTTTACTGGATCTGTATTAAATTTATCTTTTACATCTTTAATTACGGATTCCATTCCTGCTTGCCCTTCTAAAACGCCTACAACACCGTCTCTAAAAGTAGCTATTTGATTTAAAAACTCTTCACCTTCTGGTTTAAGTTTATCGCCTTTAAAGAAATTTTGATCTAGGTAATCTCCTTTATCCATAATTTCATAATCGGTTGGATCATCAACAGTCGCGGCCATTTTACTTTTAAGCTCTTCTAAATAGCTATCAAAATCTGAAGCTAGTTTATCGATTTGCTGAGCTTTTATTTTTAAAGGCTCATATTTTTCTTTTTGATCTGTTGCCTTTTGCTCTAAGCTCGCCATAAAACTTGCATTACGCATAGTAGTTGCTTCGTTAGACTCGCTTAATTTTTCGTTCATTAATCCGAAGGCAGAAAGCACTTCTTTTGACATATTTAATGCTAACATCGCAATGAAGATTAAATACATCAGATTAATCATCTTCTGTCTGGGTGATAAATTTCCTGATGCCATATCTAATTAGGTTTTTGGTTAATTAAAAATTAGATTCCCCTAATTAGTTTTTGTTCATTGCAGATAACATCCCGCCATATACTCCATTTAATGAAGATAAGTTAGACGCTAAAGATTGCATTTGCTCTTTTAACTTAGCTGCATTTTCTACTTGCTCCTGATTAATAGTAGCTTGTTTACTAATGCTTTCTAATTGCACTTTATAAAGGCTATTTAAAGATTCCATTTGAGCTGCAGCTAACGATAATTCTTCACTGTATTTCTTAGAAGCTTCGATTCCGTTGGCACTAGAAGACATACTTTTTGCAGCACCTTCGAAATTTTTAATACTTTCTCCTAAGCTAGACATTAATTCGCCGTCTATTTTCGCTTCTTTTAATAAATCGTCTAATTTTTTAGATAATAAGCCTTGAGCGCTTTCGTCTTTCTTTCCTTTAGTTGTCGATTCTCCACCTGCTAATTCAGGGTAAACTAACGACCAATCTAAATCACTCTCTACGGGTTCGAACGCTGATAATGCGAAAATAATAGCTTCGGTAACAAGACCCAAGGTTAACATTAAATTACCTGTTATAGGTCCAAACTCCATGTGTGTAATTTTGAAAAGGGCTCCAATAATTACAATTGCCGCTCCTAATCCGTAAGCCATATTCATGAACTTTTTACTTGCTTTTGACTGTGCCATAATTTTGATTTTTTTGTTAAGTAATAAATTACTTAAGTAGGTTAATTAAAAGGTTGATATTAATGATTAGTTAATTAAGTTTATATAGTACTTTATTATTTACCTGTTACTTGAGTTCCCATGTAATCCTGAACGGTTCTGAAACCAATGTAGCTTCTAGCTGAATCTGCGTACTCAAAATCTCTTGAGCTTACCTGTAAATAGTACGCTACATCTTTCCAAGACCCGCCACGAACTACTTTTCTTTGGTTATTATAATCGTTAACATTTGGATTTATAGTTGATGTATACTCGTAAGACGAAGGATCGTATGATGCATTTACCCACTCGGCAACATTTCCTGCCATATTATATAGATTGTAATCGTTAGGCTCGTAAGATTTAGCTTCTACAGTATATAAGGCCTGGTCGGCAGCATAATCGCCACGTACCGGCTTGAAATTAGCCATGAAACAACCTCTATCACTTTTTGTATATGGACCACCCCAAGGATAAGTTGCAGCTTGCAGACCTCCACGAGCAGCGTATTCCCACTCAGCTTCCGATGGTAATCTAAATCGGTTTACCATTTGAGCACCACTTCTCGACTTTTGATAAGAATTTTTATTAATTGTTCTCCATTCACAAAATGCTTTTGCCTGCTTCCAGGTAACCCCCACAACTGGGTAATCGCTGTAGGCATCATGCCAGAAATAATCGTTATGCATGGGTTCATTATAAGAATACGCGAAGTCTCTAATCCATACCGTAGTATCGGGGTATACTTCAATTTCTTCTTTCTTTATTACATCGCTGCGCTTAATACCTCTATTTTGAGCCGCTTCTTGAATATCCATATAATTATATTGGAATTTAAATTTCTTTACATCCCAGGTACGTTGACCATTATACGATTCTTCCATTGGCAAATACATGGTATCCATAACCTCTGCGTAAAATTCATCAGGATATTCAGATGTATCGTAAACTAAATCGATGTCTTTGTTTAATTTACGCCCTTCATAACCTGTTGGACCTAAACCAGTGTAGTTTTCGAACATATATTTTTCGTAAACCGTCATATTAGCTGTATCGGCATCTTTAAATGCATACTCACCAATACCACCATCGTCAGGCACTTTACCAACCTCATCTGCTAAAATAGCTAACTTGGTTCTCACTATCGAATCTCTAACCCAGTTCACAAACTGACGATATTCGCTATTTGTTATTTCGGTTGCATCCATATAGAAAGCGCGAACGGTAACTGTTTTTGCAGGAGCATCCTGAACACCAGCTAAATCATCGTCGGCTTTACCCATAATAAATGCACCACCTGGAATTAATTCCATACCATATGGCTTTTCTGGATGCCATTTTTTCCCTTGTACACCCACTAGCTCACCCTTATCGTTAGAGCCGCAACTAGCAAGCAAAGTCATTACTGCGGTTAATAAAATAAACTTCTTCATATCCATAGAAAACTCGAGGTTAATTATATAAGCTTCATTTTTGAAAGCGTAAACATATCTATATATTTTTTAAAAAACAACTTTTTACAGGAAAAATTTACGTTTCATCGTAAAAATTTAGCATTTCAACGATGAATTGAGTCGTTTAACTAGTTAAAAATGTTAAATACTATTCTTTTGAAACGCCTTATACCAACGTTCCGGAACTTTATTTTCGCACGCATCAATATAATCTTGATGCATGCATGGTAATAACGTATGTCTTTTTAATTTATTATTAACATTTGATAAAAAAGGAATCTCAATCCACCATCTACCAGTCATATTACTTTTATAAAACACTAATTCCTGATCCTCTACCAATGTTATAAACTTTTGATAAGACCTATCATCTGAAAAATCTTCGTCGTTAATTCTACAATTAACTCCTTCAATAAAATACCATAATATTTGAGAAACTAACATACTGGTCATTTCATCATCCTTAGAGGGTTTATATTCGAATACTCCAAACGACGACACCTTATTACTTATACCAGCATATCTTGCAACAGCACATATTTCCTTACCATTAAGTCCATTTGGCGAAAATTTCTGTTTCAAACTCACTTCTGAACCCTGTACTACATTTAAATCGACACTCACCACATTCGCATCACGCATAACCGGCTCAACTAAAGTTACGTTATTGGAAATCTCTCCCAATCTATACGACTCGAAATACAGATTATCCATTAAATCTTTTTCCTCCTGTGAATTAAAATAAGTTTGATAACCTACCGTAGCATAATTAAAAAGATTGTATGGCTCATCCAGAATAATTTTTCCAACGAAGCTATTATTTTTCATTGGCTTTGAAGAATCACCTAAATCGAACTTAGCATCTACACTCACTAAGTTTACCATAGACTGTAACGTATCGTAGGCGCGATACATGGCATAGGTTAAATCCTGACTTCCTCCTATTATAACAGGAATAATGTTTTGCTTTACTAGCTCACAAACTGTAGTTTTTAAAGCAAAATATGTATCTTCAACAGTTTCGCCAGCCTTAATATCGCCGAGATCTGCAATTACCGTATTCCAACTACCAGGAAATAAGCTATAAAATATTTTACGGATTTCGTTTAACTGAAAAACCTCTCCTATGTAATTAACATCGTTTCTATTTTCGAGAACCCCAAAAACAACGATACTAACATCTCCTAATTCAGGAAAGCCTTTCTTTTCAGAATGAATTTTAATCTTTTTACCTAACGCCTGTGGAGATAACAACTCATTATGAGCCAAAACTAAATCTGAAACAGGCGAGAAAAAATCCAAGGTCATGCGGGCAAAGTAGGGTATTGATTAGTTATTTTTATTAGAATACTTACAAATATCTTTAAATAAATGAATTATTCTACATTGTAAACATAAAAATAAACTACCAATAATTATAATTTATCGAACTAAGAAATTGATAATTATATTTTACTTAACCTTAAGCTTACTTTTTCTTGGTACTTGCTTTTTTCTTTGTGGTTTTTTTAGCAGTTTTCTTTTTGGGAGCATTAGCCTCTATTATAGCTTTAGCTTCATCTAAAGTCATTTCAGAAACATCTACGGTTTTAGCCAACTCAACCTTAATCTTACCTTTTATAACGTTATGCCTGCCCCAACGTGCTTTCTCTACCTTAATACCTTCGTCTTCCCAGTTATGCACCACTTTATCTATTTCCTTTTGAATTTTGGTTTCGATAAGTTCTACAATATCCTCTTCTGATAAATTATCCCAGTCGTACTTTTTGTTTACGTTAATAAACATATTGTTCCACTTTATAAATGGCCCAAAACGACCTTTACCTTTTTGCACCGGTAATTCTTTATAATGATAGATTGGCGCGTCGGCCTTTTGTTTTTCCTTAATAAGTTCAATGGCATCTTCTAGCTCAACACTTAACGGGTCTTGCCCTTTAGGAAGCGAAACAAACGAAGAACCAAATTTCACATAAGGCCCAAAACGTCCATTATTAACTTCTATAGTTTCACCTTCGTAAGTCCCTAATGTTTTTGGAAGCTGAAATAAATCCATAGCTTCTTCGTAAGTAATGGTATTTAACTGCTGATCCGGACTTAAGCTGGCAAATTGCGGTTTCTCTTCATCATCGGCAGTTCCTATTTGAACCATTGGTCCAAATTTCCCTAAACGTACACTTACTTGTTTTCCTGTATTTGGATCAACCCCTAGAATACGCTCTCCGGATTCTCTGTCGGCATTTTCCTGAACATCTTGTACTTGCGGATGAAAGTCCTTATAGAAATCTTTCATCATTTTAGACCAATCTACTTTTCCTTCAGCAATATCATCAAAATCCTCTTCTACTTTTGCCGTAAAATTATAATCTAAAATATATTCGAAATGATTTACTAAAAAGTCGGTTACAATCATACCAATATCGGTTGGCACTAATTTACCTTTATCAGATCCCACTTTTTCTGTTAACACTTTTGATTTTACTAAGCCGTCTGTTAATGTTATTTGTGTATAATCTCGTTCCGTTCCATCAACCGTTCCCTTTTCTACATAGTTACGATTTTGGATTGTTGAAATAGTTGGCGCATAAGTAGAGGGGCGTCCAATACCTAACTCCTCTAACTTTTTAACCAAAGAAGCCTCTGTGTATCGTGCTGGTGGACGCGAATAACGTTCGGTAGCTGTAATGTACTTATTTAACAAGGCTTCTCCCTCGCGCATAGCTGGCAACATACCATCTTGTTCTACGTCTTCGTCATCTGTACCTTCTAAATACACTTTTAAAAATCCGTCGAATGTTATAACCTCACCGTTTGCCGTAAACAACTCGTTATGTGTTGTTGCGCTTATTTTAACATTGGTACGCTCTAATTGTGCTTCACTCATTTGCGAAGCAATAGCACGTTTCCAGATCAAATCATATAACCGCGCTTGATCTCTATCTAAATCTACGGAATGCGTAGCAAAACTTGTAGGCCTAATAGCTTCGTGAGCTTCCTGTGCCCCTTTAGTTTTACCTACATAATTTCTAGGTTTACTGTATTTAGACCCGAACGCTTTTTCAATTTCTTCCTGCGCACCCTTTCGAGCTTCATCCGATAAGTTTACACTATCGGTTCTCATGTATGTTATTAACCCCGACTCATAGAGACGCTGTGCTAAAGTCATGGTTTTGCTTACCGAAAAGTAAAGTTTTCGCGAAGCTTCCTGTTGTAAGGTTGACGTAGTAAATGGTGCTGCAGGTGATTTTTTAGCTGGTTTTTTATCTAAATTATCGACTTTAAAATCGGCTGTGGCATTAGACTCTAAAAAGGCCTGAGCCTCTTCCTTTGTCGCAAATGTTTTTGGAAGTTTCGCTTTAAAAACCTGTCCATTTTCATTTGAAAATTCAGCATCAATTCTATATGAAGCTTCAGGTGTAAAGTTTTGAATATCTCTTTCACGTTCAACAATTAAACGTACCGACACCGACTGCACGCGACCAGCCGACAAACCTCCTTTAACCTTACGCCAAAGCACTGGAGATAATTCGTACCCTACAATACGATCTAAAATACGTCGCGCTTGTTGCGCATCTACCAAATCGTAATCTATTCCTCTCGGGTTTTCAATGGCTTTTTGAATCGCTGTTTTAGTAATTTCATGAAATACAATACGTTTCGTTTTGTTTTTATCCAATTTTAAAGTTTCCGCCAAGTGCCATGCTATGGCCTCTCCCTCGCGGTCTTCATCACTGGCCAACCAAACCATTTCGGCTCCCTTAGCTAGGTCTTTCAGTTTTTTAACAACTGATTTTTTATCTTTAGAAACTTCATATTTCGGACTAAAATCACCATCCACATCTACCCCTAATTCTTTAGAAGGCAAATCGGCAATATGCCCAAAACTTGACTCTACCTTAAAATCTTTACCTAAAAATTTTTCGATAGTTTTTGCCTTAGCAGGTGACTCTACGATTACTAAATTCTTCGCCATACTTCCATTTTTTGAGGCTACAAATGTATGTGAAAAAAAGTTTATCTACCTAATTTCAGACCATTTCTAAGCCATTTAAATATACAAAAGCAGATTTGTTCCAATTAATAAACCTGCTTTATATGCATTATTTTTACTCTGTTGTCTCCCCAATTTGATCAATTACATGGGCTTCGTTAAATCCTATAACATTTTTATAAATTAAGTAAGTAGGATGAAACAAGAACGATTGAATAAACAAACCTCCCACCCCACAAGTTACAAATGACAATACCAGAATACACAAATAGCTAAGCACAAGCAAACCTAAGCTTAGGAAATACTTTTTATTACCCAATTTAAAACTAACGGATATTATATCGCCCACACTTAAATCTGGGTTAAAAGCAAAAACTGCCATAAAAAACGACATAGGCACTATAGTGTAAATAAGCGGTATATAGCATAACAAAGCCGAAGGTATTGCTATTAACACCGCAACAAGCATCAATAAAAATATTTTAATCAAATAAGGCATTTTAAAAAATGCTAAAAAATCGGAAGTTGTACTTTGTTCATTATAATCCAGTTTTTTCATAATATTAAAAAAAGCTGCATTTAAGGCATATGTTAAAGTCCCTAAAACAATAACACAAGCCACTAATAAAATAATATAAGGCACCGACATGCTAGACATAAAGTTTTCTAAAGCTTCTGTATCGGCATAACCACTATTTTGTTGCGCTATAATGACACCTATAAAAGGCACATAAAATATTATAAGTATAGGCAGCATAACAATCAATGCGAACAGTTGCATTAAAAACCCTTGCAACCAGGTTTTTTTATACAACTCTAAGGCATCGCTAAATATCTGACCGAAATCCAAGGTTTGGGCTTTAGCTATTTTTTCTGATAAACTTGAAAGTGTATTCATTAAGTAATTTTGATTAGTATGAGCTTCAAAATAACACTTTTCCTATGTATTTAACAAAAATTACGTCATTTTAAAACACCGAAAGCAAAGATTAAAAATCACCAACTAAAAGCCACACGATTAAAATTTCCTTTAAGTACAACTTGAAACTCTAACAAGTAAATTTCCTTACCTAGAAAACTCAATTTCTTCATTTATTGATTAAGCCCAAAACAAACAGTAGTTAGAAAAACAATTCCTTTTCTTAAATTGAACATAAAATTAAACTGTCACTTTGTCATAAACAATAAATTAATTGTATCTTTGCATGCTTATTGAGAGACACGTGTGTTCAAGACAGTTATGGAGAAAATTATAGACGAAAAGAAACAAGGCGAAACGTTGGTTTTAAACCAAAAAGAAGGCAACAAACGCAAACTTTTTATTGAAAGCTACGGTTGCCAAATGAATTTTAGCGACAGTGAAATTGTAGCATCAATTCTTACCGAGCAAGGGTACAATACGACGCAAAGTTTGGAAGATGCCGATCTAGTTTTGGTTAACACCTGTTCGATTCGAGATAAAGCCGAACAAACCGTTCGTAAACGTTTAGAAAAGTATAATGCGGTAAAAAAATCACACAACCCAGGCATGAAGGTTGGTGTTTTAGGCTGTATGGCAGAGCGTTTAAAAACCAAGTTTTTAGAGGAAGAAAAAATAGTAGATTTGGTAGTTGGTCCGGATGCTTACAAAGATTTACCAAACTTGTTGGCCGAAGTTGAAGAAGGAAGAGACGCGATTAACGTTATTCTTTCTAAAGAAGAAACTTATGGCGATATCGCTCCCGTTCGCTTAAACACCAATGGTGTAACTGCTTTCGTTTCTATTACTCGTGGCTGTGATAATATGTGTACGTTTTGTGTAGTACCATTTACTCGCGGAAGAGAACGCAGTAGAGACCCACAAAGTATTATTGAAGAAATTCAGGATTTATGGAACAGAGGCTTTAAAGAAGTCACTTTATTGGGCCAAAATGTTGATAGCTTCCTTTGGTATGGCGGCGGACTAAAAAAAGACTTTGATAAAGCCAGCGATATACAAAAAGCTACAGCAGTAAACTTCGCACAACTATTAGATATGTGTGCAACAGCATTCCCAAAAATGCGTTTCCGTTTTTCTACATCTAATCCACAGGATATGACGTTAGATGTTATCGAATCTATGGCCAGACACAAAAACATTTGCAAATACATTCATCTTCCTGTACAAAGCGGTAGTAACAACATCCTTAAAGCGATGAACCGCCAACACACACGAGAAGAGTATTTCGAACTAATCGATAATATCAAAAAAATAATTCCAGACTGTGCTATTTCTCAGGATATGATTTCTGGTTTCCCTACCGAAACCGAGCAGGATCACCAAGATACACTAAGTTTAATGGAATATGTAAAATACGATTTCGGCTTCATGTTCGCTTATTCTGAACGCCCAGGAACATTAGCAGAAAGAAAAATGGAAGACGACATTCCTGAAGCTACTAAAAAACGACGTTTACAGGAAATCATCGAATTACAACAAGAACATAGTCTATATCGCACCAAAGAACATGTTGGAAAAGTTGAAGAGGTACTCATCGAAAAACCTTCGAAACGCTCAAACGAACACTGGTCGGGAAGAAATAGCCAAAACACAGTAGTTGTTTTCCCTAAAGGCAACTATAAACCAGGTGATTTTGTAAATGTAAAAATCACCGATTGTACCAGCACCACATTAATTGGTGAGGCGGTAGGCTATTCAGAAAATAATTAACATTTTTAGAATTAAGTTACAAGAAAAAAGATTGATATTACACGTCGTCTTTTTTCTTGTTTCTTTCAGCATAACAACTAAGCAACTATGGAATCTGTTCAAGCTATAAAACAACGATTTGGCATTATAGGAAATACGCCTGGACTAAATCGAGCCATCGAAAAAGCCATACAAGTAGCACCTACCGACATATCGGTTTTAGTTACTGGCGAGAGTGGTGTTGGTAAAGAAAGTATTCCTAAAATCATTCATCAGTTATCACACAGAAAACACAACAAATATATTGCTGTGAACTGTGGCGCCATACCAGAAGGAACAATAGACAGCGAATTGTTTGGCCATGAAAAAGGCGCCTTTACCGGAGCCACACAAACTAGAGAAGGGTATTTTGAAGTTGCTGATGGCGGAACCATTTTTTTAGATGAAGTTGGCGAGCTGCCATTAACCACACAGGTACGTTTACTTCGTGTGCTTGAAAATGGTGAGTTTTTAAAAGTAGGATCGAGTAAAGTTCAAAAAACAAACGTGCGTATTGTGGCTGCAACAAACGTAAATATGTTTGAAGCTATTGAAAAAGAAAAATTCCGGGAAGATTTATATTACCGCTTAAGCACAGTTGAAATCCATTTGCCTCCTTTACGCGAGCGTCAGGAAGACATTCATTTATTGTTTAGAAAATTTGCTAGCGATTTTGCTCTAAAATACAAGATGCCAACCATCAAACTTAGCGATTCTGCCGTTCAGGTATTAATAAAGCACCGATGGAGTGGTAATATTAGACAACTTCGAAACATTGCTGAACAATTGTCTGTATTGGAGCAAAACAGAACGATTTCGGCTGAAACACTAATGAGCTACCTACCTAATAGTTCATCAAATCTACCTGCCGTTATAAAAACATCAAAATCGGAAAGCGATTTTAGCAGTGAACGTGAAATATTATACAAAGTCCTTTTCGATATGAAAAGCGATTTAAATGATTTAAAGAAATTAACCCTCGAATTAATGAAAAGTGGCAACACAAAAGATGTTGAAAAAAGCCATGAGGGATTAATTCAAAAAATATACGGTAACGAATCGAACGACGATGAAGCCGATTACGAAGAAGAAACGGCGCATAGCAGTGAAGTTTTATCTATTCCTGAGCATACAATTCATCGTGAAGCACCAGACCCTGTGACCGATAAGTATCATTTTGCGGAAGAAATTGAGGAAGAAGAAACCTTATCCTTACAAGACAAAGAATTAGAATTAATTAAAAAATCGCTTGAACGTCACGGTGGAAAACGTAAATTAGCCGCAGCCGAATTAGGCATAAGCGAACGTACATTATATCGGAAAATTAAACAATACGATTTATAGAGGAGCGTTAAAATTATATGAAAAAACATATTATCCATCTTTTACTTTTAACTTTTAGTTTTACTTTAGTTAATTGCGGTATTTATTCGTTTTCTGGAATTTCAATTTCTCCAGACGTTAAAACGTTTCAGGTAAATCGTTTTGAGAACACATCGCTATTATTTGAGCCTGGCTTAGATTTACAGTTTCAAAACGCATTACAAGATTTAATACAAAACCAAACGAATTTAAGTTTAGTTACCACCAATGGCGATTTAACTTATGAAGGTGAAATAACCAATTACCGTATTTCTCCAACAACAGCAACCTCACAAAATACAGCGGCACAAAACCGATTAACCATTACTGTAAAAGTGAGGTTTTTCAATAAGAAAAAAGAAGATGACGATTTAGACCAAAGTTTTTCATTTTTCTATGATTACGACGGGGCAGCCCAACTAGTTGGAGCACAAAAAGCCACTGCTCACGAAGAAATATTTGACCGTTTAACACAAGATATTTTAAATGCTACCCTTGCCAAATGGTAACCATTTAAAATTACTGTTTTACAACAGCCCAATATAAATTGAAAAAAATTTTAAATTTGGTATTCTAATGAACCAAAACGATTTTACATACATCCTTCAAAACCCGCAGTCTATTACATTCGAGCAAACCGAAGCTGTAAAATCTATATTAGAGGAATTTCCATATTTTCAACCGGCACGTGCCGTTTACCTAAAAGGTCTTAAGGATCAAAGTAGTTTCAAATACAATCAAGAGCTTAAAACTACGGCGGCCTACACAACGAACCGAAGTATTTTATTCGAGTTTATTACTTCTGAGGTGTTTCAACAAAATGAAATTTCGGAATCTATAAAACATAACATTGGTAATGTTTGGAATATTGAAGTGGAATATGAAGATATTTCAGTAAACCGACGTGTTGAATTTGATGATAATTTACAGCAACAAGTTAAAGATACCACTGGAGTATTAGACCCAGCTTTATTTGAGCCTGTAAAAAATCAAGAGCATCAATCAAACACAAAAAAAGAAATACCTTCTGAATCTACAGCAGAAAATAACACACCCGAAAAAATACTCAATCTAGGCAAGCCCCTGCAATTTAACAAAAACGAAACCCATTCGTTTAATGAATGGTTGCAGCTCACGCGCTTTAAACCAATTCAGCGCAAACAAGAATCAACAAACATAAAAACAGAACAGGAGAAACCTTTAGCCACAGAATCTGTAAGCGAAATCAATACTTCAGATGATTTAGAACGCGAAAAGAAATTTGAATTAATTGATAAATTCATTCAAAAAAACCCTAAAATTAACCCTACTAAATCCTCAGCCAATAAAGGAAATTTAGCCAAGGCACAAATGATACAGCCTGAAGCCTTAATGACAGAGACTTTAGCTCGAATTTATGTCGAACAAAAGAACTACAAAAAGGCAATTCAATCTTATAAAATATTAAGTTTGAAATATCCAGAAAAAAATAGTTTCTTTGCAAACCAAATTAAAGCAGTACAACAATTACAAGAACAAAATAAATTAGAATAATGAGCACGTTTACAATATTTTTAGCATTAATCGTTTTAGTAGCGTTTTTACTAATCGTAGTTATTATGGTACAAAATCCTAAGGGAGGCGGGTTATCATCTTCTTTCGGTGGTGGCGGCACACAACAATTAGGAGGTGTTAAAAAAACTACCGACTTTTTAGATAAAAGCACCTGGACTTTAGCTACTCTTTTATTAGCTTTAATCCTATTATCTAACATGGCAATTAACAGAGGCGACGGTACGGCTGACTCTAAAGCTTTAGATGCTGATGCAACCACGGAACAGGCATTACCTAATCCGGTACAAACTACCGACGACACTGCTACTCCTGACGACGCTACTGAGTAAAACATACTAATTTACTATATAAAAAATGCCAACTTTTCAAGTTGGCATTTTTTATTGCTGCAAGTTTGTCAGTTACTCATTATTGGCATACTTTTCGAATATAATACTCGCGATAACATTAATTTTTTTAAATCTAAAAATATATACAAATGGCATTGAACATTAAACCATTAGCAGACCGTGTTCTTATTGAACCAGCTGCAGCTGAAACTAAAACTGCTTCAGGAATCATTATTCCAGACAACGCTAAAGAAAAGCCACAAAGAGGAACAGTTATAGCTGCCGGAAAAGGTACCAAAGACGAACCTATTACTGTACAAGTTGGCGACACCGTTTTATATGGTAAATATGCTGGAACCGAATTAAAATTAGAAGGGAAAGATTATTTAATTATGCGCGAAAGTGACATTTTAGCAATTATCTAATTAGCCCTCTGTCTTTCCGAAAACAGAAAAAATCATTATTAATACATTGTAAAAAATCATTCCAATTTTAATTAAACTTGGAACATTAAACTTAAAAACAAAATGGCAAAAGATATAAAATTTGATATTGAAGCACGCGACGGTTTAAAACGTGGTGTAGACGCATTAGCAAATGCAGTGAAAGTAACTTTAGGTCCTAAAGGACGTAATGTAATTATCAGCAAAAGTTTTGGGGCACCTCATGTAACAAAAGATGGTGTTTCTGTAGCAAAAGAAATAGAATTAGAAGATGCTCTTGAAAACATGGGAGCTCAAATGGTAAAAGAAGTTGCTTCTAAAACTAACGACTTAGCTGGTGATGGTACAACTACAGCTACAGTATTAGCGCAATCTATTGTAAAAGAAGGTTTAAAAAACGTGGCTGCTGGTGCGAATCCAATGGATTTAAAACGTGGTATTGATAAAGCTGTTGAAGCCATAACTAAAGACCTTGAAGCTCAAGCTCAGGAAGTTGGTAATTCGTCAGAAAAAATCAAACAAGTTGCTGCCATTTCAGCAAACAACGATGATACTATTGGTGAATTAATTTCGCAAGCTTTCTCTAAAGTTGGTAAAGAAGGCGTTATTACTGTTGAAGAAGCCAAAGGTATGGACACTTACGTTGATGTTGTTGAAGGTATGCAATTCGACAGAGGATACTTATCTCCTTACTTTGTAACCGACACCGATAAAATGATTGCCGATTTAGAAAATCCATACATTTTATTATTCGATAAAAAGATTTCTAACTTACAGGAAATCCTTCCAATTTTAGAGCCAGTTGCTCAATCTGGTCGCCCATTAGTAATCGTTGCTGAAGATGTAGATGGTCAAGCTTTAGCTACCTTAGTAGTAAACAAATTACGTGGTGGTTTAAAAATTGCTGCTGTTAAAGCTCCTGGTTTTGGTGACAGACGTAAAGCTATGTTAGAAGATATTGCCATATTAACTGGTGGTACTGTTATTTCTGAAGAACGCGGATTTACATTAGAAAATGCCGATTTAAGCATGTTAGGAACTGCTGAAACAGTGACTATCGACAAAGACAACACAACGATTGTAAATGGTTCTGGTGATGCCGATCAAATCAAAGCGCGTGTAAACCAAATTAAAGCTCAAATTGAAACTACGACGAGCGATTACGATAAAGAAAAATTACAAGAACGTTTAGCTAAATTGGCTGGAGGTGTTGCTGTACTTTACGTTGGTGCCGCTAGTGAAGTTGAAATGAAAGAGAAAAAGGATCGTGTTGATGATGCTTTACATGCAACTAGAGCTGCCGTAGAAGAAGGTATCGTTGCAGGTGGTGGTGTTGCGCTTGTGCGTGCTAAAGCTGTTTTAGAAGCGCTTACAACTGAAAATTTAGACGAAACTACAGGTGTTCAAATCGTAGCTCGTGCCATTGAAGAACCTTTACGTACTATTGTTGAAAACGCAGGTGGTGAAGGAAGTGTTGTAGTAAATAAGGTTTTAGAAGGAAAAGACAACTTTGGTTACGACGCTAAGTCTGAAGCTTACGTAGACATGCTAAAAGCTGGTATTATTGATCCTAAGAAAGTAACTCGCGTTGCATTAGAAAATGCTGCTTCTGTTTCTGGAATGATCTTAACTACCGAGTGTGCCTTAGTTGACATTAAAGAAGATGCTCCTGCTATGCCTCCAATGGGTGGTGGCGGAATGCCAGGCATGATGTAGTCGAGAGCCTCGACAGACAAAACATTATAAAAGAAACGCTTCAATTAATTTTGAGGCGTTTTTTTTGTTTCTTCCACTGAAAAAAATACTAATAATCCTTTTACTTGTTTAAGTTATAGTAATAAAACGCTGGCAATAACAAGATTAATAATACTGGCTGAATTAAAAATCTTCTGAAATTAAAAAATAAATAATAATCGTCTTGTTCGGGGTTAATTACAAAATATAAAAATACTGCAATTAAAGCCAAAAAAGATACTGCGTATAATAATATTGAGAATTTGATGATAGACCAATCCGTGAAACACAAATAAATAATACCTAAAGAAATAACCGTATTTAACCAAAACCGCAAACTCGTAAAAAACACCAGTTTTAACACTTCCCGTCGCGGACTATCAATATACAGATAATCATTTTTAAAAAATGTTAAATACGGATCGTAAAATAATTGATTCTCGTATGCTCGTATTAAAACCAACAAGATAAATAGGAGAAAAATGAAAAAATATTTCAGCATCTTAGGCATGGTTATCTTTCATTTTAGAAAATCGATTTACCCATATCATCCACAATAAAAACATCATCCCATAAATAATTATAGGAAAAATAATTTCGTGCAATAAAGACTGATATTTAGGATAATGGTACAGACCAATATTTATCAATACGATGCGAAAAAGATTAATCACATAAATAAACACACTTCCAATAAAAGCATAAAGAGTAGTTGTTTTGAAATCTGACGCAAATGCAGCGATAAAAGACACAAATAAAATAATCACACTAAACCCATTACAGCCTTCAATAATTCTAGACACATATTGATTATTTATAATGACTTTAATCGAAGGTTCATTAGGGTGCGGCAACATATTAACCTGAAACCCCAGCACTTGTAACAAATCTTTGCTTTGTTCTCCCACTATATAAGTCAAATAATCAGGATAATACAAATAACCTTCAGACAATTCTAAATAAAACTTATAACCCATTGATAAAATCAGATAGGCGAACAAAAAGGTAATTATAAACCGTATTACCAACCGATATTTTATAAATAATGCTTTCAATTATTTCGAAAAAATTCTGTTCCTGTGTGTATCGAAATTACAGCTTTTTAAATACTTTTACGAAAATTTTTTAATTATGATTTTTGAAATCCTAAAAACCAAAATAGAAGCAATTATTGAAAGTACAGAAAAAACTGTAGACGAACGCCTATTAAAGGTTTGTCAATTACTGGAAGAAAACATTAGTTACTACAATTGGGTGGGATTTTATTTTAAAAATGGCGATAAAGAAGAATTAAAATTAGGTCCCTATGTTGGCGCACCAACAGACCATACTATTATTCCATTCGGCAAAGGGATTTGTGGGCAAGTGGCTGTGAGCAACGAAAATTTTGTAGTTCCCGATGTGTCAGCTCAAGACAATTACATTGCCTGTAGTATAACTGTAAAAGCCGAAATTGTAATTCCTATTTTTGTGAACGGACAAAACATTGGCCAGATAGATATCGACTCGAATACCCCGGACCCATTCACAGATAAAGACGAACGTTTTTTAGAGTTTGTTTGTGCAAAAGTAGCCAGCATATTATAGTAGATTTACACCTTACAAATACACCGTAAGACCTTTCCATATTTCAAACAAATAAACGGATTGTTTTTTCAATAATTCTAACCCTGTTATTGTGCAAAAAATAACTACTTTTGCAATTTATAACTAGTTTAGAAAAATGAGCAACGAAAAAACAGTAAAATCAGCATTAATTTCAGTATTTAGTAAAGACGGTTTAGAGCCAATCGTGAAAAAACTAAACGAGCAAGGTGTAACCATCTATTCTACAGGAGGAACTCAATCATTCATTAACGATTTAGGAATCGATGTGGTTCCTGTTGAAGACATTACCTCTTACCCATCTATTCTTGGAGGACGCGTTAAAACCTTACACCCAAAAGTTTTTGGAGGTATTTTAAACAGACAAAATAATGAAAGCGACGTTAAAGAATTAGCGGATTTTGATATCCCACAAATCGATGTCGTAATTGTTGATTTATATCCGTTTGAAAAAACCGTTGCTTCTGGTGCAAGCCAACAAGATATTATTGAAAAAATTGATATTGGAGGGATTTCATTAATTCGTGCTGCCGCAAAAAACTTTGCCGATGTTACTTGTGTAGCATCTGTGAATGACTATGCCGAATTCTTAGAAATCATATCTAAAAATAATGGAAGTATTTCGTTAGAAGACAGAAAACGTTTCGCTACTAAAGCCTTCAATGTATCATCACATTACGATTCTGCTATTTTTAATTACTTCAATCAGAATAATGAAGAGGTTGTTTTAAAAATTAGTGAAACAAATGGTAAAGCATTGCGTTACGGAGAAAACCCACACCAAAAAGGATCGTTCTTTGGAGATTTCGATGCTATGTTCACTAAACTTAATGGTAAAGAATTAAGTTATAATAACCTTTTAGATGTAGATGCTGCTGTAAACTTGATAAACGAGTTTAAAGGTGAAGCACCAACATTTGCTATTTTAAAACATAATAATGCTTGCGGATTTGCTCAAAGCGAAACCATCCATCAAGCCTACGTTGACGCCCTTGCAGGAGATCCTGTTTCGGCCTTTGGAGGTGTTTTAATAAGTAACACAACTATTGACAAAGCGACTGCTGAAGAAATTAACAGTTTATTCTGCGAAGTCGTTATTGCTCCAGCTTTCGAAGACGACGCTGTTGAGATTTTAAAGAGCAAAAAGAACAGAATTATTCTTGTACGTAACGATGTAGAATTACCACAAACCAATGTTAGAAGTTGTTTAAACGGTATTCTTGTTCAAGATAGAAATAATGTAACTGATACAATAAAAGGTTTAACTTATGTTACCAATAACAAACCTTCGCAAAGCGAATTAGAAGATTTAATTTTTGCTTCAAAAATTTGTAAACACACAAAATCCAACACCATAATATTAGTAAAAAACAAGCAATTATGTGCTGGAGGAACCGGACAAACAAGCCGTGTTGATGCCTTAGAACAAGCCATTCACAAAGCCAATTCATTCAACTTTGATTTAAGTGGTGCGGTTATGGCTAGTGATGCGTTTTTCCCTTTCCCAGACTGTGTTGAAATTGCTAATAAAGCAGGCATTAAAGCAGTCATTCAGCCAGGCGGATCGATTAAAGACCAACTTAGCATCGATTATTGTAATGATAATGATGTAGCAATGGTATTTACTGGCACACGTCACTTCAAACATTAATTTAAAATTATACGGGTTTAGGTACGACCAAAATTCAATTACTTACGTATAAACTATAATTGAATTTAAGTATTGAAAATTGATTGTACTTAAACCTTAATATTTATTAACTTTTATTACATTTACGGGATACGTTTTAAACCTCATTAATTATTTAACTGCCCATGGGATTTTTTGACTTCCTAACCGAAGAAATTGCAATAGATTTAGGTACTGCAAACACCCTAATTATTCATAACGACAAAGTTGTTGTTGATGCGCCTTCTATAGTTGCTCGCGACAGAGTTTCTGGTAAAATTATTGCCGTAGGACAAGAAGCCAGTTTAATGCAAGGAAAAACCCATGAAAACATTAAAACCATCCGTCCATTAAAAGACGGCGTTATTGCAGATTTCGATGCCTCGGAACAAATGATAAGTATGTTTATTAAAAACATTCCGGCATTAAAAAAACGATTTTTTACTCCAGCATTACGTATGGTAGTTTGTATTCCTTCAGGAATTACCGAAGTGGAAATGCGTGCTGTAAAAGAGAGTGCCGAACGTGTAAATGGTAAAGAGGTATACTTAATACACGAACCAATGGCCGCTGCTATTGGTATAGGCGTAGACATTATGCAACCCAAAGGAAATATGATTGTGGATATAGGTGGTGGTACTACCGAAATTGCAGTTATTGCCTTAGGAGGCATTGTATGTGACAAATCGGTTAAAATTGCGGGCGATGTTTTTACAAACGACATAGTATATTACATGCGTACGCAACACAATTTATATGTTGGTGAACGTACTGCTGAGAAAATTAAAATTCAAATTGGAGCGGCCACCGAAGATTTGGAATTACCACCTGACGACATGAGCGTTCAAGGGCGTGATTTGTTAACAGGAAAACCAAAACAGGTATCTATTTCACACCGTGAAATTGCAAAAGCATTAGATAAATCCATTTTGCGAATTGAAGATGCCGTTATGGAAACCCTTTCGCAAACACCTCCTGAATTAGCTGCCGATATTTACAACACCGGAATTTACTTAGCCGGAGGTGGTTCTATGTTAAGAGGCTTAGATAAACGTCTGTCGCAAAAAACAGATTTACCAGTTTACATTGCCGAAGACCCATTAAGAGCCGTTGTTCGTGGCACAGGCATTACACTTAAAAATTTACCTAAATACAAAAGCGTATTGATTAAATAGGCCCATAACACATGCAACAGATTATTAATTTCATAATAAGAAACAAAAACTTTTTGTTGTTCTTGTTGCTGTTTGGAATTTCTATTTTTTTTACAATTCAGTCCCATTCCTACCACAAAAGCAAGTTTATCAATTCGGCAAACTTTTTAACCGGTGGCGTTTACAATTCCGTAAGTAATATAAGTGGCTATTTTAATTTAAAATCGCAAAATGAGATCTTAGCTAAAGAAAATAACCGTTTAAAGCAAATGCTTTATAATGCTAATCAAAATTTAGACAGCGTTTTTTTAGATACTTTAGCTAACGAGAAACTATACAAATATACAACGGCAAATATTATTCGAAACAACTATTCTGCCACGGACAATATATTACTTATTAACAAAGGCTCCAAAGACAGCATAAAAGAAGATTTTGGTGTTATTTCTTCAAACGGAATTATAGGAATTGTTAATGAAACCAGCAAAAATTATGCAACAGTAATTTCAGTCTTAAATTCGACCGTTAAAATAAGTGCGCAGCTAAAAAAAACAAACCATTACGGGTCACTTGTATGGAATGGTAAAAACCCTGCTTACACGCAACTTATAGATATCCAAAAAATTGCTCCTGTTGCTAAAGGCGACACAATTATAACATCGGGTATGTCTTCTATATTTCCTAAAGGAATTCCAATAGGTATTGTAGAAGATTTCAAATTGGATAGAGCAGAAAATTTTTATGAGATTAATGTGAAACTTTTTAATGATATGACCAACCTAGAGCATATTTATATCATTGAAAACGCTGACAAAAATGAAATTACAAACCTTTTAAACGGTAACCTTAATGAATAATACCCTTTACAACAATATCACCCGCTTTGTTATATTGGTATTAGTTCAGGTACTTATCTGCAATCATATTAATTTTTTAGGATATATTAACCCCTACCCTTACGTTCTGTTTATTTTACTTTTTCCTGTAAAAAACAACCGAATGACCATCATATTTTTAAGCTTTTTATTAGGCCTAACCATAGATATGTTTCAGGATTCAGGTGGTGTTCACGCGGCTGCTTCAGTATGTATTGCCTATATAAGACCCTTAATTTTAAAATCTACATTTGGTATGATGTACGAACATCAAACCATTAAATTTGACAATGTTGAATACGGGTCGAAGTTCACTTACATTTCTATCATGACATTAATTCATCACTTTATTATGTTCTCGCTAGAAATATTTAATGCTTCAAAAATAATTTTAGTGCTTCAAAAAACGTTATTCTCTAGTATATTTACTATTTTATTGAGTATTCTGGCAACCATTATTTTCAGTAGAAAAAAATAAATGAGACAGTTTTTGCTTTACATCGTTATCGTTTTAGCAGGGTTATTGTTTATTTCTAGGCTCTTTTATCTTCAAATTTACAACCCTAATAGTAATAATTTATTTGAAGACAATGCGATTAGAAAAGTTTACGATTATCCGAAGCGCGGTTTTGTTTTCGACCGTAACGGCCAACTATTGGTATCTAACCAGCCGTCGTACGATGTCATGGTTATTCCCAGAGAAGTAAAGCCTTTAGATACTTTGGAATTTTGTTCTCTTTTAAAAATTGACAAACAAGCATTTAAGGATAAGTTTGAAAAAGCTTATAGCTATTCCCCAAGGCTGCCCTCAGTATTTATCCCGCAACTCTCAAAAGCCGACTATGCCGTTTTACAGGAAAAAATGCGGAAATTCGAGGGGTTTTATATTCAAAAACGGTCATTAAGACATTACCAAACCACGATTGGTGCCAACGTGCTAGGAAGTATTAGCGAAGTAACGCCCGGGGATATTGCGAAAGACCCCTATTACAAGCGTGGCGATTTAAAAGGTAAGGAAGGTGTTGAGGCCTCTTACGAAGATATCCTTCGCGGAGTAAAAGGCATTAAATTTATTCAAAAAGACCGTTTTAACAGAAACATTGGCCCTTATAAAGACGGGATTTATGATACCATTCCAGAACAGGGAAAGGACATCACCATAACCATTGATGCCGATCTACAAGCTTACGGGGAATTGCTCATGGAAAATAAACGTGGTGGCGTGATTGCTTTAGAGCCTTCTTCTGGTGAAATTCTTGCGATGATTGCTGCGCCTACTTTCGACCCCAATTTACTGGTTGGGCGTGAACGGACTAAAAACTATTACAAATTATCTATAGACACCATTGCAAAGCCCCTATTCAACCGAAGTATACAAGGCGTTTACGAACCGGGGTCGCCTTTTAAATTAATGAATGCACTTATTGCGCTTCAAGAAGGCGTTATCACTCCTCAAGAAATTGTAACTTGCTCTGGGGGGTATAGATACGGTGGTCGAATAATGGGCTGTCACTGTGCTTACGGCACAAGAAACAACATGGTTGGTGGTATCATGCATTCGTGTAACGCTTACTTTGCCACAGCCTACCGAAAAATTCTTGATAAAAATGGAAATGCATCTGATGGCATAAACAAATGGAGTGCTCATGCTAAAAGCTTTGGTTTAGGAAACTTCTTAAATAACGATTTACATGTGGGGCAAAAAGGAAGAATTCCTGATAGAGATTATTACAAACACGTTTACCCAAATACCTTTTACTCCACCTATACTATTTCAAACGCTATTGGTCAAGGTGAAGTCGCCACAACACCAATTCAGTTGGCTAACATGGTCGCTGCCATTGCTAATCGAGGTTATTATTATACACCTCATATCATAAAAAAAATTGAAGGACAGGACATTCCTGAAAATTTCACAACACCTAAACACACCACAATAGACAAGGCCAATTTCGAGCCCGTTATTGAAGGTATGTTGCAAGTTTACAAACAAGGGACCGCCTCTGCTTTACAAGTGAAAGATATTGAGATTTGCGGTAAAACAGGTACGGTTGAAAACTTTATAAAAATAGACAGTGTTAGAACCCAGCTTACAGACCACTCTATATTTGTAGCTTTTGCCCCCAAAGACAACCCTAAAATAGCCTTAGCTGTTTTTGTTGAAAATGGCTATTGGGGAAGCCGATTTGCAGGAAGAGTAGCAAGTTTGCTTATAGAAAAACATATAAAAGGCACTATTACCCGTACCGATTTAGAGGACTGGTTACTAAAACATACATTAGAGCCAGAGTATGCTAAACCTTATTCCGGTGAAGCTTTCGGTATAAACCGAAATGCCGTTGTAGAAGAAGTTAGTCCTGAAGAGTACAAAGCACTAAAAAAGCAATTAGCCAAACTTAACAACAAAAATATTAATGCTCCGAAACACGCACAGACATTTTAAATTTGACTGGATAACCATTATTCTTTTTCTGCTTTTGGCAGGTTTTGGTTGGATTAATATTATTTCGGCTTCTCATGTTGGTGAAGAAATAAATTACTTCGATTTTTCTCAATCGTATGGTAAACAACTCATTTTCATATTTTTAACCTTCATACTTATCATTCTATTACTAGCAATAGATGCTAAGTTTTATGAACGATTTTCTAGTGTTATTTATATCATTTCTATGCTTTCCTTGATGGGGTTATTTCTTTTCGGAAAAAATGTGAACGGTGCTACATCATGGTATGGTATTGGTGGCATGACCATACAACCTAGTGAATTCGCTAAAACTGCTACCGCTTTGGCTGTGGCTAAGTTTGTGAGCGATTTAAATACAAACATTAAAAATTTTAAAGACCAAATTCAGGTTTTCATTATTATATTAATACCAGCTGTATTAGTACTTTTGCAAAATGACACTGGGAGTACTATTGTTTATGGCGCATTCTTTTTTGTCTTATACAGAGAGGGGCTTCCAAAATATTATCTAAATATTGGTATATCCCTGATTGTTATTTCTATTTTATCCCTAAAATTTGGAGGTCTCGTCACATCAATTGTAGCAGCATTACTTATTTTGGGATATTATCTGTTGATTAAGCGGAAATCGAATGTTTTCCTATTAATATTAATATTCCTGATTTCAGCTGGCATTTCCTTTGGAATTAAATTCTTTTATAATGCCTTACTCCAGCCTCACCAAAAAGACCGAATTAGTTTATGGTTACGATTAGAGAAAGACCCCGATAAGCTCGAGCAAATGAAAAAAACGTTTGCCTATAACTTAAATGAATCTGAGAAAGCAATAAGTTCAGGAGGGTTTACCGGAAGAGGTTTTATGGAAGGCACGCGAACAACAGGTAAGTTTGTACCTGAACAACACACCGATTATATTTTTAGTACAGTAGGGGAAGAATGGGGGTTCCTGGGAAGTTCTATGGTCATTATTGTATTTGTTTTACTACTCCTTCGTATTCTTCACCTTGCTGAAATTCAAAAATCGCAGTTTAGTCGAATTTATGGTTACAGTGTGGCATCTATTATTTTTGTTCACTTCTTTATAAATATAGGAATGGTAATGGGGTTAATACCTACAATTGGTATACCGTTGCCCTTATTTAGTTACGGTGGCTCAGGACTTTGGGCTTTTACTATTTTAATTTTTATATTTATAAAACTAGATTCTAACAGAATTAACGAATGGTAATAAAACACCCAAGACACTAAATGATGAAAAGAATTGGTTTCATTTTACTATTAGTAATAACTGTTCAATCTTGTTCGAGTTTTAAAAGTATTTTTCATAGCCGATTTTTAAAGGATCAAGAACAATTAATTTTAGCATCACCCGATACAGCGCCAATGCGTGTTTTCAAAATAACCAATTCAAAAGACTCATTGTTACTGCGCACAAAAAGCAAGAATATTAAAGCTTCCCCTAACGATCCTACGTTACAACATTTTATTAAAAGACTTTATGCAACCGTTACAGACAGTATGTCTTTAGGCGTTGGAATTGCAGCACCTCAAGTTGGAATACTTAAAAATATTATTTGGGTGCAACGTTTCGATAAGGAAAATTTTCCCTTTGAAGTATATTTAAACCCAAAAATTAAAATTTACTCTATAAAAAAGCAGGTTTGCAGAGAAGGTTGTTTGTCAATACCCAACCGCAGTGACACTTTAAAAACAAGAGCCTTTAGTATTAAAATTTCTTACGACACTTTGGAAGGCAAGCACTTAACTGAAACAGTTGAAGGATTTACTTCTGTTATTTTTCAGCATGAAATAGACCATTTAAATGGCATCCTGTACCTCGATCATTTATCGGAAGAGGTAGAGGACGCCACCTAGGTTCTTATTTCTTTAACTCTAACTTTTCTGCAAAATAATCACAAAAATCTTTCATTGTTGCGGTCATCTTTTCATCTTGAGTTGCACGGTTAAACGTATCGCTCATAGCCACAAGGGTTTGATGGAAAAACACTTTCATTTCATCAACAGGCATATCTTTTGTCCACAAGTCTATACGAAGCGTTTCCTGAGCTTTTGAGTCCCAAACCGAAAGCAATACCGCCTTGGCTTCCTCATTAGTTATTCCCCCATCCTGAGCCGTCCAGAATAATTTTTCAGGCACTCGGTTTTCATCAAGTTCCACTTGAAGTTCTATTTTTGAAGTATGATTTTTAGACATTTATTTTCTTGGTTTAAACTTTGACTTATTAAATATTTCATCGGTTTGAGTGATAAGCATATCTTTCATTAACACCTCATTATTATCCATATATGCTCTAACAATTTGCAAGCCTATATACTGCCCTAACTGACCTGGCGATTCCGTATCAATTCCTTCTAAATAAAACTTTGAAAATGGAGCAGCTTCTATAAATCGTTCTGACAGTTTTGAATCGGTACTGTAAAGCATTTCATGTTCTACAAAATGACGCCAGATTTCACTTTCATTAACCTGAGCCCATTCTAATTCATCTACGGTATAACCTAGTCGAACAGCTTCACTTACAAATGGCACCATACGCTCTTTAAAATATAACAACTTACCATAATATATCATTTCATCAAGAAAAGTTTTAGTTGCTACAGGATAAATGTAACGCTTGGCATATTCACCTGCTAAATCAACTACCATGCGTTCCTTTCTAAAATCTTCACGAATATAAACGGGAATACTCTGGTAAAAGTCGTGATCTGGTCCCAAATAATTATCCAAAGCAATTAAATCAATCGTATCGGTTACAATAACACGATTACGATAATCTACATCGCTGGTTACAGTGATGACACGGGGGGTTTTAAATTCAGGGAAATAATATTTTAAGTGTTTAAAAAGTAATTCTATATCTTTTTCGATTTCTTCAAAATCACTAAAAGTTTTAGCTACTTCCTTAAACAATTCTACTTGTAAAGTATCGGTAACTTTGTCCAGCCAAAACGAGTCGGTATACTTTTTAGAAAACATGAAAGGGTAATCGTTTTTTAACTTAGGCAAAGTACTCGATGTTACCGCTGCGAAAAGCGTGTCGAAACGTTCTATATTAGTATGGATTTTAATTTTTGCTATATCGTCTTCAAACTTATTGTCATTTTTACAAGATGTAAGCATACTGATAATAACAAAAATTACTAATACTTGTTTCATATTAACATTGAGGTTTTGGTTATTTGAATCTAGTTTGTTTTATTATTTTATTAACTGTAAATTAACTACAAAGGTTTCACAAAACTAAAACGCTATAAATTTTTATAAATTGGTCGATTCGCTTATTTTTGTTTGCAAAGGTACTATTCTTAGAATTAAATTCATTTAATATGCAAACAGAAAAAGTTGTAAATCATATAGTAAGTTGGCTAAAAGATTACGCTACAAAAGCGGGAGTGAAAGGCTTCGTTATTGGCGTATCTGGAGGTATAGATTCAGCAGTAACATCTACACTTTGTGCCAAGACCGGTTTACCTCTTTTATGTTTGGAAATGCCTATTCATCAAGCCGAAAATCAGGTAAGCAGGGCTCTTAATCATATTGATTGGTTAAAGACTAATTTTAAGGAGGTATCAATGACTCAAGTAAATTTAACTCCAGTTTTTGATAGTTTAATTGAATCGCTGCCTTCAGTAGACAATGAAGAAGATCGCTTTATGTCGCTAGCAAATACCAGAGCACGACTACGTATGACAACACTCTATTACTTTGCCGCTTTAAATAAATTACTAGTTGCAGGAACAGGAAATAAGGTAGAAGATTTTGGTGTTGGTTTTTACACCAAATACGGCGACGGTGGTGTAGATTTAAGTCCGATTGCCGATTTATACAAAACTCAGGTTTACGAGATTGCAGAATTCCTGGGAGTAAACCAAGAAATTATTGACGCTGCGCCTACCGACGGACTTTGGGGCGACGACCGTACTGATGAAGATCAAATTGGAGCTTCTTACCCAGAACTGGAATGGGCCATGGAAATGGATAAGCTTGGAAAAACTGCAAACGACTTTTCAGGTAGAGAGCAAATTGTATATAAAATTTATAAGCGCTTAAATATTGCTAATAAACATAAGATGATTCCTATACCTGTTTGTGAAATTCCTAACAATCTACTGTAACTATTGTAAATCACATAAAATTTACCTACTTTTGTAATAAGCTTATTCTCTCAATTATAATAACCACTCTAACTTAAATTATAATAAAGCTTTAAAATTATGGTAAAAGTATTAATAGCAGACAACCACCCTATCACTAGGAAGGGTCTTGAGGTTCTATTTTCTTCTTCTTCCAACATAAAAATTGTTGGTAGTGTAGATAACGGCGAAGCCGTGATGGAATTCATCAAAAACAATCCAGTGGACATCCTTTTAACTGAGGCAGATTTACCTAAATTAAATGGTTTAACCATTTTACGATATCTTAAAAAAGATTATCCAGACGTAAAAACTATCATTTTTAGCGGTGAACCAGAAGAAGTATACGCCATTAACGCCATTAAAGCCGGCGCCAACGGTTACTTACATAAATCTGTTAATGTTATTACAATAAATGAAGCCATCCTGAAAGTATACGAGGGAGGCATTTATTTAAGTAATGAATTAACGCAACAGTTAGCTTTTGGAAGTCGATCAAACAAATCCGGATCTTTCTACAAAAAATTATCTACTCGAGAAGCAGAAGTATTAAAACTTCTAACGATTGGTAGAAAAAACAAAGAAATTTCACAGGAGTTAGACATTAACGAAAAGACCGTTAGTACTTATAAAGCACGTTTAATGCGTAAATTAAAAGTTACTAACTTAGTTGATTTAGTAAATCAAGCTAAACTAAAAGAATCCTTATAACACCCGGTTTAATTTTCGAGAGAGTAACATTTTTAAACCAGAGTAGTCTTTAACTTCTTCAAGAATATTTTTATTCACATTGGCTTTATTTTCCAATGTTTCTTGTTGAAATTGTTTCACCTTTTGGTCTATTAAAAAACAACGGAGATTAAGTATAGTCTCACTAACTAATTGGGCGACGCTGTGTTGTTTTTCCTTTGGAAAAATATCCATGCGTTGCCAATTATCTAGGGAATACCTTTCGTCTTCCATCAAAATATTAGATATTTCGTAACCCATATCTGGGTCAACGGTGTTTATAAAGTTCTTCAGCTCAAAATTTTCACTTTGATTTAAGGTCTCAATTAAAGTATAATAAATAGTCTTAAACTGCGGATTACCAAATTGCATTTCATCATCTTGAAGATCTAAATATATTTTTTCAAATACTTTAGCTTGATGTATTACTGGCTCTAACTCTAAATCGCCTTTATCATTTTCTTTTAAAACGAGGTCTTCAAATTCTTCCGTTTTGTTTCCGTAAAGCAATAAAATTTCAATAATCTTACGCTCCAACAAATACTGTACATCAACCTTTTTCACCTGGGCAGGTTGCTGCTTGTTTTTTATAACATCGAAGGCCTTATAATCACCTTTGCCTCCTTTTTTATCATCTTTTAAATCCTTATTGTTAATTTGCGCCAAGGTCGAAAATAGAACATCTTCACTAATATCCATAATACGGGCACATTCCTGTATGTAAATTTCCTTTTTTATTTGATCAGGAATTTTAGCAATGCTATTAACAATATCTCTTACTGTTTCCGCCTTTTTTATCGGGTCGTTTTTAGATTCTTCGAATAATACAGAGGCTTTAAACTGAATAAAGTCTTTAGAGTTATTCTCTAAATAGTCCTTCAGTTCCTCAAAGGTATTTTGCCGAGCAAAACTATCCGGGTCCTCTCCCTCTGGAAACGTACATACTTTAACATTCATACCTTGTTCCAGAATTAAATCTATACCGCGTAAAGATGCACGCATACCTGCTGCATCCCCATCAAAAAGTACCGTTATATTTTTTGTTAGCCGGTTTATTAGTCTAATTTGTTCTGACGTTAAAGCGGTTCCCGATGAAGACACAACATTGGTAACTCCAGTTTGAACAAATTGGATAACATCGGTATATCCTTCAACCAAATAACAATTATCTTCCTTTGCTATACTTTGTTTTGCGTCGTAAATCCCGTAAAGCACATTACTCTTGTGATAAATATCACTTTCGGGAGAATTTAAGTATTTCGCCGCCTTTTTATCATTAATTAAAATTCGCCCCCCAAATCCTAAAATTCGGCCACTCATACTTTTTATAGGAAACATAACGCGTCCCTTAAATCTATCGAAACGTTTTTCGCCTTTTACAATGGTAAGACCTGTTTTTTCAAGATAATCTATATTGTAACCTTGCTTTAAAGCCTCGTCGGTAAATGCTTGCCACTCATCTAATGAATAGCCTAAATCGAATTTTTTTATAGTTTCTTCGGTAAAGCCCCGTTCTTTAAAATAACTTAGTCCAATAGATTTTCCCTGATCTGTTTTATGGAGAATATTTTTAAAATAAGAACTTGCAAATTCACTTACCAAATACAAGCTTTCTTTTTCGTTAGCTTTTTCCTTTTGCTCGTTGCTCTGTTCGGTTTCTTCAATTTCTAAATTGTACTTTTTTGCTAAATATTTAATAGCTTCGGGATAGGTAAAATGTTCATGTTCCATTAAAAATGACACTACTGTCCCGCCTTTTCCTGTTGAAAAATCTTTCCAGATTTGTTTTACAGGAGACACCATAAAACTTGGTGATCGTTCATCACTAAATGGGCTTAAACCTTTAAAATTACTTCCTGCTTTTTTAAGCTGAACAAAATCGCCAATAACCTCCTCTACTCGGGCGGTTTCGAATACCAAATCTATGGATGCTTGAGAAATCAACTTATTATTATTATTTTAGAAAATGAAAAAACTCAGAAAATGTTAAGCCTGACACTATTATTGCGAACCCCAAAATAACAAAATTTCGAGCAAAATTAAATTAGATTTTTGGTTAATTATAAGTAACAAATTAACGAAAGGTTCGTCTCTAAAATAAACCTAATTGAATAAATGAAACCAATAACATCAAAAAAGCTATCTTTAATAGCAGGCCTAAGCTATTTAATTATATTCTTCTCTGCCATTTTTGCTAACTTTTTTGTTATTGAAGGTATACTAAAAACCTCATTTGAAGTTATTCAGGAGAATCATTTTATGGTTCGATTAGGCATTATTGCTTTTTTAATTACAGCGGTATTCGACATTATTGTTGCCTGGGCTTTATTTGCACTGTTTAAAAGTCATTACTTATCAAGATTAAGTACTTATTTTAGAATAGCGCATGCCGTTATTATGGCAGTCGCTCTTTTCAATTTACCTCAAACTTTAAAATCTTCTAATTTTGAAGATGTGCAACAAGTTGTGAACAACTTTAACAACTTATGGCTTATCGGACTTTTCTTTTTTGGTTTCCATCTCATCTTATTAAGTTGTATTATTAAACAGCCAAAGTTTATTGCCATTTTCTTATTCCTTGCAGGGATTATGTATATCACAGATACTTGTGCTCATTTTCTAATGGAAAATTACCAAAATTACAGCTCGATATTCTTAACTCTTGTTGCCATTCCTAGTATTATTGGCGAAATGTCTTTTACCTTTTGGCTATTACGCCGAGGATTTAACACCAAATAAAAGCAGCGCAAAATACTCACCGCTCTTTCTGTTTAATCGATATCAAACCGAAGTCCTACAGAAATATTATTTTGGTTTACTTGCTGATTCTTAAAAATTGGTGATAAATCGTATTTAACATATAATGCAGTATCACCAAAGCCTACATAGCCACTTAAGCCATACACTAAGTTAGATGTATTAAAACTATTCTTTTGTTTGTCTTTTACCGACCTGCCATCATCAGAGTACTTTAGCTTTTGTTTAGTCCTTAAATTAAAGCCGCCATAACCTCCTAGCCCCATTTTAAACTTATTATTGTTCACATACCTAAGACGATCTTCCCTGTCCAACTTACGCATTGGGCCAAATTCTACATGCACCGGAAACACCAAATTAGTAACTCTAAATTTCGATTTTTTTAACTGTATTGGATATGTCTCTAAACTCGTTACATTGCCATTTTCAACGAAATATTGATTATCAACAGGATTCAATTTATTCCATTGAAATGACAAACCATACTCTAACCTTAAAAACGGTGATTCTTTTAACAGTCTCGTTTGCCATAACCAACCAATTTCCACAAATCCCGATCCTCCAAATTTATATGGCGAATCATCCAACTTTTCGCCTTCTATAATGGCATTATTAAATCCAATAGCAAACAACAATTGGTTACCTGTTTTTATATCGTACTTAACAGGAGTCTTTTGGGTTTTTACGTTAAACGTTCTGTTAGAAATATTTAGCCCAATTAAATTTTGCTTCTCCTCTTGTATTTCCAATTCATAATCATTTCTATTAATTAAAGCTATTCGGTTGTCTATAATTGCAATGCGATTTTCGATATTTAGAGCCGCCTTTTCAGCCGCTTCTTTCTTCAATTTATCGGATTCTTCATTTGTAATTTCGGCATTTTGAAAGCGATTATTGATGGCTATAACCGCTTCTTTTAACTTATCTTTTTCATCGGCTTTAACCTGAGATTTCAAGTTTTCCAGCCTTTCTATAACTTTCTGTTTTTCTATATTGGGAATCGTGTCTTGAGCCTGTATAAATTGCCCACATAAACTCAGTGCCAAAAGCACCAATAGTTTTAAAATTAATTGCATAACTGTTCGTTTTTTAAACTGTAAATTTTACAGTATTAAATTATTATTGATTTGATTGATGATTAATTGTTGCGCTGAACAACAGCGGTTTTTACAGTTCCGAAACTCGATTTTATAGCCTCGAATACCTTATTTCTAAACGATTGATCCAACTCGGTTTCCACCTCCATTAATAACACGTCGGCAGAAGCCATACCAGAAGATTGTTGCATTATTTTTTGGGCATGGATACTGCGTTGCGCTTCAAGTAAAAGCATTTCTATTTCCTCATCGGTTACCTCTTTATTTAGTTTTTTTAATTCGTTTATTTGAGCCACCACTTCCTTGACCTTTTGATCTTCTATACTTACGGTTTTTTCTAGTTGATTTAATTCTACTTTAATTGCTTCTGGTTTTACTTCTGAATCTATCTTATTTACCACTTTGTCTGCATTTTTTGGTAAAGTGATTTTTTGACTTGTTGATTTTGGAGTCTGCTCAATTATTGTTTCTACAACAACCTTAATGTCTTCCTGCTTTGTAATACCTTGGATATGCTCATTATTTGATTCGACATCGGTAGGTACATTAACAATTATTGGAACTTCCTTGTTTTTGCTTACATTAAAATACACCACAAACAAGGCAGCTATAACAGCAGCAGCAACTAGCATTCTTTTTAAATTTGTTTTCTTGTTTTTAGCTTCAATTGCTTTTAAATCATTCGATAGTTTATCCCACGAATGCTCTGATGGCTTCAATAATCTTTGCTCAAGCTTTCCTTTTATATCTTTATCAAACTCAGTTTGTCCCATAACTTGTTTTGTTTAAATGTTTAATTCTTTCCTGCAGTAACTTTCTAGCCTTAAATAATTGTGACTTTGAAGTACTTACAGATATTTTAAGTAAGGTTGCAATTTCCTGATGTTTATACCCTTCAATGGCATACATAATAAACACCATTTTATACCCCTCTGGCAATTCGTCAATTAATTGCTGTAACTGTTCAACCTCAATACCCACCTCTAAAGTATCATCTGAGATTTCTGTTTTAATTTCGACGTCTTCAATTGCAAATTCTACCAACTTTTGTTTCCTTAAATAATTTATCGATTCTCGAACCATTATTTTTCTTATCCAGCCCTCAAAACTTCCTTCACCTTTAAAGCTTTTTAAATGGGCAAAAACTTTAAAAAACCCACGCAACATAACATCTTCAGCATATTGTAAATCGCTTATATAATATCGACAAACACTTAACATTTTTGGCGCATACTGTGCGTAAAGCAATTGCTGTGCTTCACGGTTATGTTTTATCGCTCGCTGTATTAACGTCGCTTCGTTTTTATGAAGTTGAATAACTTTCAAAAAAGATGTCATTGGTTCTTATATTTTAATAGACGTTAATAAATTAAAAAAGGTTGCCTGAGTAAATATTTTTTTTCGATTATTAAAAAAACAACGTAATAAATCATTTAACCAAAATATAACGTGATGCCATATTTCAATACAAAATTTACATAAGATAAAATTTAAGATGACTTAAATTTTGCATTAAAATACTATTAATAAGTATATAATTAACACATATTAAAATTACGAAGCGTTCTATTATTTACAATTATTTTTAACAAAAACGAATAAACACCTCCAATAAAACACATAACTACTTAGTTTTTTAAATTTTCTTCAATAAATGCTTATATTTAAATACAGACGAATATTTTATGAGCAAGAACAATCTATTTTCCTCTTACGATAAGCTTCCCAATACTTGGGATGAAATGTATAACGACAATGCAGAATTTAGGTCACAATACGACGTATTTATAGAATACCTTAAAAGCACTTCTCCTGAGAATTTATCAAATAAAGAAGAGCTTGCTAAGCAACTTTTTATGAGTCAAGGTGTAACTTTTACTGTTTATAATAACAATGAAGGAATAGAAAAAATATTTCCTTTCGATATTGTTCCCAGAATAATTACTGCGGAAGAATGGGATAAAATTGAGCGTGGTATAAAGCAACGCTTAAAAGCATTAAACCTCTTTATTAAAGATATTTACCACGACCAATTTATAATAAAAGACGGCGTAATTCCTGGTGAATTAATCTACTCATGCCCTTATTTTTTAAGAGAAATGAAAGAAGTAAAAGTACCTCACGATATTTATGTACATATATCGGGGGTCGACCTGATTCGAAATGAAGATGGCGAATTTTATGTTCTTGAAGACAACCTTAGAACGCCATCCGGAGTAAGTTACATGCTGGAAAACAGAGAAATATCTAAACGGTTATTTCCTGGTATTCTTCCAAAAAACGAAGTAAGATCGGTATCAAACTACCCCAATTATTTATACAAAAAATTAAAAGAGCTAACTAATATCATTAATCCTAATGTTGTGCTGCTTACGCCAGGTATTTATAATTCGGCATATTACGAACATACCACCCTTGCTCGATTAATGGGAATTGAACTTGTAGAAGGTAGTGACTTGGTTGTTAAAGATCATTTTGTTTATATGAAAACCACTAACGGACTTAAAAAAGTAGATGTTATTTATAGACGGGTTGATGATGATTATTTAGACCCGCTTGAATTTAAAGCGGAAAGCGTTTTAGGCGTTGCCGGAATTATGGCAGCCTACCGTAAGGGTAATGTTATTATTGTTAATGCCCCAGGAACCGGAATTGCAGACGATAAAGCGATTTACATTTACGTGCCAGACATGATTAAATATTATTTAGATGAAGAACCTATTTTAAAAAATATAAAAACGTATCAGTTAGGTAAACCTGATGAGTTAAAATATGTTACCGAGCATATTAAAGAAATGGTTATTAAAAAAACCGATGGAAGTGGTGGCTACGGTATGTTAATGGGGCATGAAGCGAGCGAAGAAGAAATAAAAGACTATCTGGACAATGTTAACAAAAAACCCGACGGCTTTATTGCTCAGCCTATTTTAAAACTTTCTACAGCACCTTGCTTTATTGATGGAAAATTATCTCCACGCTGTATCGATCTCAGACCTTTTGCTTTAACTGGTACCGATGGTATCGACATCTGTCCGGGCGGCTTAACCCGAGTAGCGCTAAAAAAAGGCTCGTTAGTAGTAAATAGCTCTCAAGGTGGCGGAAGCAAGGACACCTGGGTATTAAAAAACAAATAAACATATAATATATGCTAAGTAGAGTAGCGAATAACCTCATTTGGATGAATAGGTACATGGCACGCGGAAACGGTATTCTCGGTTTGTTAAGAATAAACTTCTATGCCAATCAAGATTCACCGGAATTGTTCTCGTGGACTCCCATTATAAAAAACTTTGCATCCTCAGATGTAGAATTTCAAACCGAAGATGCCCTGGAGTGTATCGACTACATGATTTTTGATGTAAGCAACGATAATTCAATCGTAAATATTATTACACGAGCCAGAGAAAATGCCAGAAGCGTACAGGAACACATTTCGCGTGAAAGCTGGCTAAGTATCAACAATTATTACTTATATCTAACCAATAACGATTTAAGAAAAAAATTAAAAGAACAAGACCCCGTTCGATTATTGGAAGAATTATTAAATCATCATTTAATCTATTACGGCACACACGATATTACGCAAGAGCGAGGACCAGCGTACTATTTCATGAATGTAGGCAGGTATCTGGAACGTGTTATTCTAATTTCAGATTTTACCACCTTAAAACTAAAGGAAATTAGCGAAGCTACCGATGCTCTGGAAAAAGGATTATATTGGCGAAATTTACTTCTGGTTATTGGAGGTTATCAACAGTATTTGAAAACCTATAAATCTACTTTTAATGAAGACCATATTGTGGATCTTATTTTTAAAGACAAATATTTTCCGCGATCTGTTTACTATTGTATTCATAAATTAAACGCACATATTACAGCGCTAATTGAAAACGGCGAACTTGAAAAAAACAACTTGCAATTTCTATTAGGAAAACTGGAAAGCACTATTAAATACACCACAATAGAAAACATAAAAACTTTAGGGTTAAATAATTTTATTGAAGGAATCAAACAAGATATCCGTGATATCTCTGCCAATATCAATTCTGTGTACTACAATCAAACTAATTAACATCATGGAAACCTATTACATAAAGCATATTACTAAATACGTATACGACCATCCGGTATTAGACGCAGCTAATCAAATAAGGCTTCATCCTATTAATGATGAATTTCAACAAGTGATATCGCATTATCTAATAATTACCAATAATGCCCATGTGCAAACCCATACCGATTATAACAAAAATGTTGTGGGGTCATTTATGATTACCGATGCCATTACAGAGCTCTACATAGAATCTAACATAGAAGTGAATACTTTTAAAAAAGAACTACCACAGGACACAATACCTCCAAATAATCAATGGAAAGAACTAGAAAACTTAAAATACACAGAACCGTATGTTAATTTTTTAATCCATCGGCCATTTACCGGAACCAACGATTTGTCGGCAGTAATCGCAAATAAAAATATTAAACAAAAATCAGTGTTTCAAGCATTGCTTGAGCTTTGCGATTACGTTTTTAATGTAATAAAATACACCAAAGGCGTAACCAATGTCAACTCATCTATTGATGAGGTTTGGAGTTTAAAAGCTGGGGTTTGTCAGGACTTTACAAATATCATGTTGCAAATGGTCAGGATGTGTGGTATTCCTGCCAGATACGTGAGTGGCTACATTTGTCCAAACGATGATATTACCAGAGGTGAAGGCGCTACACACGCCTGGATTGAAGCTTATATTCCCTTTTATGGCTGGTTAGGTTTCGACCCAACTAACAATATTATCGGAAACGAAAATCATGTCAGACTTGCCGTAGGAAGAGATTACAATGATTGTGCTCCTGTGAAAGGTGTATTTAAGGGTAACGCAACCGCCGATTTATTCGTAAAAGTTCATGTTAGTAAAGCAAAACAAAATGAAGAAACGCTTGAACTGCCAGAAACACCAATGTCTAGTACTAAAAACAACAGCTACAAGCGTCATTTAGAGCGCATTCAGCAACAGCAGCAACAGCAACAACAGGCTTAACTATTTTTTTCTTTCAATAACGTAATTCACCATAAGTTCTAAAGATGTTTTATAATTAGAATCAGGATAGTTGTTCAAAATATCTAAAGCTTCATTCTGGAATGTTGTCATCTTACTAATAGCATAATCCAATCCACCGTGGGCTTTTACATAGGCAATTACCTCTTTAACGCGTTTTTTATCCTTATTATGATTTTTAATAGAATTAATTAGCCATTTTCTATCCTTTTTATCAGCATTATTCAAAACATGAATTAAAGGCAATGTCATTTTTTGTTCCTTTATATCAATACCTGTAGGCTTACCTATTTGATCATCACTATAATCGAATAAATCATCTTTAATTTGAAAAGCCATCCCAATAAGTTCACCAAATTTTCGCATCTTCTCTACATGCTCAGATTCTGGCTTTACTGATGCTGCTCCAAGACTACAACAGGCAGCGATTAACGTCGCTGTTTTCTGGCGGATTATTTCATAATAAACATCTTCGGTAATATCGAGTTTTCGTGCCTTTTCTATTTGAAGTAATTCGCCTTCACTCATTTCGCGAACAGCTACAGAAATAATTTTAAGTAAATCGAAATCATTATTATCAATACTTAAAAGTAATCCTTTAGACAAAAGGTAATCGCCTATTAAAACGGCAATTTTATTTTTCCAAAGCGCATTAACCGAAAAGAATCCGCGACGACGATTACTATCATCTACCACATCGTCGTGAACCAATGTTGCCGTATGAATTAATTCGATAACCGATGCCCCTCGATAAGTACGCTCTTTAACTTCGCCATTTGACACCATTTTGGCTACCAAAAAAACGAACATGGGACGCATTTGCTTCCCTTTTCGGTTTACAATATAGGTTGTTATGCGATTTAATAAGGCCACCTTACTAGACATTGAAAGCAGAAACTTTTGCTCGAAAAGATCCATCTCAAAGGCTATAGGTTGTTTTATTTGCTCTACTATTTTCAAAAGGCTAAAAACTAAAGAGGTTCAAATATAGGTTTTATAGTTTATTTTCTAACTTTTATTTGCTAATTGTCCACATGCAGCATCAATATCTTTCCCTCTACTTCTACGAACATTTACAACAATACCATTTTTTTCTAATGAAGAAATATAATTTTCTAAGGCTTGGTTTGAAGCTTGCTGAAATTCGCCGTCATCAATGGGGTTATATTCAATTATGTTGACTTTGCACGGTACATACTTGCAAAATTTCACAAAAGCATCGATATCATTTTGGGTATCGTTAATACCATCCCAAACGACATACTCGTAAGTTATTCTACGTTTGGTTTTCGCATACCAATATTCTAATGCTTCGCGTAAATCTTTAAGAGGAAAGGTTTCATTAAACGGCATAATTTTGGTTCGAACCACATCGACTGCCGAATGCAACGAAACTGCCAAATTGAATCTAACTTCATCATCGGCCATTTTCTTAATCATTTTTGGCACGCCCGAAGTTGATAATGTTATGCGTTTTGGTGACATGCCAAGACCTTCGTCGCTTGTAATTTTATCGATGGCTTTTATCACATTATTGTAGTTCATAAGTGGCTCGCCCATACCCATAAATACAATATTACTTAATGGACGATCGTGATATAGTCTACTTTCGTTATCGATAGCGACCACCTGATCGTAAATTTCGTCTGGATTTAAATTTCGCATGCGTTTTAAACGCGAAGTGGCACAAAACCGACAATCTAAACTGCAACCTACCTGACTGGACACACAAGCTGTCGTTCTGGTAGGTGTTGGAATTAATACCGACTCTACCACCAAGCCATCGTGCAAACGCACCGCATTTTTAACAGTACCGTCGCTACTGCGCTGCATCGTATCGACCTTTATGTTATTTATAACAAAATTATCTTCCAATTTCTGGCGCGTCTCTTTAGAGATATTGGTCATATCGTCGAAAGAATAAGCTGCCTTTTGCCATAGCCATTCGTAAACCTGATTACCACGAAACGCCTTTTCGCCTTGGTTGACGAAAAAAGTTCGTAATTGCTCTTTGGTTAGTGCGCGGATGTCTTTTTTTGTTGTTGCCATAGATGGTGCAAAAATAGGAATTTTGATGTTAGGTATTGCTATTTTTGGTGTGATGTTGTTATAGATTCGTGAATCAGGAAGACCCAAGACGGAAGACCGAAGACCGAAGACAGAAGACAGAAGACGGAAGACCGAAGACCGAAGACCGAAGACCGAAGACCGAAGACCGAAGACCGAAGACCGAAGACCGAAGACCGAAGACGGAAGTTAAAATCCAAATTACAAGAATTCGCTAAATGCTATTCTGAACTCTGAATTTACGTTAAGGAGTGCAGCATTTATTTGAGATCTTTTTGTGCCTGTGCAACAAAAAAGCGGGTGTGGAAAATACGACTCAAAAGGTAACGCCCAAAAACTAAAAAGCCCCGCTATTTAGCGAGGCTTGAATTTTTATATAATTAACATGGCGTCGCCATAACTATAAAATTTATAGCCTTCTTTTACGGCTTCGTCATATGCTTTTTTCATAAAATCGTGACCAGCAAATGCTGAAATCATCATTAATAAAGTCGATTTTGGTGTATGGAAGTTGGTAATCATACAATTCGCAATACTAAAATCGTAAGGAGGGAAAATAAATTTATTAGTCCAACCTTCGAATTCGTTAAGCTCTCCGTTTGAAGATACCGAACTTTCAATGGCGCGCATTACTGTAGTACCTACAGCACACACACGCTTTTTGTTACGAATTCCGGTATTTACGGTTTCAACAGCTTTTTCGTCGATTTTAAGCTCTTCACTATCCATTTTGTGTTTCGACAAATCCTCAACCTCAACCGGATTAAAAGTCCCTAAACCAACGTGTAAAGTTACTTCAGCAAAATTTACACCTTTAATTTCCAGGCGTTTTAATAAATGTTTAGAAAAGTGAAGTCCTGCTGTTGGCGCTGCAACTGCACCTTCGTTTTTGGCATAAATGGTTTGATAACGCTCTTCATCTTCAGGCTCTACATCTCTTTTGATATATTTTGGAAGTGGCGTTTCTCCTAATTCATTTAATTTTCTGCGAAATTCTGTATATGAACCGTCATATAAAAATCGTAACGTACGTCCTCTGGACGTTGTATTATCAATAACCTCAGCTACTAAAGTATCGTCGTCACCAAAATATAATTTATTACCAATTCTTATTTTACGAGCTGGATCCACAAGCACATCCCAAAGACGTTGCTCTTCATTTAGTTCTCTTAACAAGAACACTTCAATTCTAGCGCCCGTTTTTTCTTTATTTCCGTAAAGACGCGCTGGAAACACTTTGGTGTTGTTAAGAATTAAAACATCATCTTCATCAAAATAATCAACAATATCCTTAAACATTTTGTGCTCGATAGTTTGATTCTTTCTATCAAGCACCATAAGGCGAGCCTCATCTCTGTTTTCTGCCGGGTATTCTGCTAATAATTCTTCTGGTAGGTTAAAACCAAAGTTTGATAATTTCATCTGTTTAATTTTTTTTGTTTTTCAATGGCAACCAAAATATTCTAACCTAATATTTTAGTTTTTTACATAGTCTTCATAACATGAAGCGTGCAAATATACAATCTGCACATAGGCCTTGTCAAGTAATTGGGTGATTATTATTTAGTTATTTTAAATCCGATGGCCCCTAAATCGTCCCAAAAAGTTGGATATGATTTAGACACAACCATGGCATCTTCAATAATTACAGAGGTTTTAAGCGCTATAGGTGCAAATGCCATAGCCATTCGGTGATCGTTATAAGTAGCAATAGACACATCACTTTTTATAGTTTCTGCTTTGTGTAAATGCAATGATGCATCGGTTATATCTACCTGTCCTCCTAACTTTTCAATTTCGGTTTTCAAAGCAACCAAGCGGTCGGTTTCTTTAATTTTAAGGGTATGAAGCCCTGTTAAATCGCATGGTATTTTTAATGCAAAACAAGTAACAGCTATGGTTTGTGCTATATCTGGCGCATGAGTTAAATCGAAAGAAAACGGCCCTACTTCTTTATTCGTTTTAGTTAAAATAATCGTATTATTTTCAAATTGGGTTTCAACACCAAAATGTTTATAAATTTCAACCAAAACTGAATCCCCCTGTAACGAATCCTTCTTATAAGATGACAAAGTTATTTCGGTTCCAACGCTGCTTAACGCCGCCAAACTAAAATAATAGGATGCCGAAGACCAATCTGATTCTACTACAAGCGTTTTGGGTCTTGGGTTTTGAGTACTTGGATTTACAGTAATGGTGTTTCCGTTAAAACTATTTTCAATACCTATTTCCGATAATAAACTTAACGTCATATTAATGTAAGGCACGGAAGTTATTTTTCCTTCTAGAGTTAATTCCAGACCATTTTCCAATCGGGATGCGATTAATAACAAAGCCGAAATGTACTGACTACTAACATTAGCTTGTAACGAGACTTTGTTTTTTATTAACTTTTTGCCTTTGATTTTTATTGGAGGATAACCGAAATTTTCTTCGTATGTAATATCAGCTCCTAAGTTTTGAAGTGCCTCAACCAATATCTGAATTGGGCGTTCCTTCATACGCTTCGACCCTGTTAGTGTCACTTCTCGACCTTCCTGAATAGCAAAAAACGCTGTTAAAAATCGCATAGCGGTACCCGCATGATGAATGTCGACAATAGCGTCGGTAGAAGCCAAAGCTTTCGTCATTAAATTACTGTCATCGGAATTGGAAATATTCTCCAATTCAAATTGTGGATATAGCGCCTTTAAAAGTAATAAACGGTTTGATTCACTTTTTGAACCTGTTATTTGGACTGAACACTGTTTAGCGATTTCAGATTTTTGAAGTGTGATGTGCATAATAAGTTGGTCTGTAATTAACGAGGGCGCTAATTTACTTTAATTTTTCGTTATTATGATGTCTATCGTGGTCGCGTTTACCCTTCTTATCCATTCTTTTATCGAATGCAGCCTGTAAATCGACTCCTGTTTGGTTAGCTAAGCACAAAACAACAAACAATACATCGGCTAATTCTTCACCTAAATCTTTGTCTTTATCACTTTCTTTTTCACTTTGTTCTCCATAACGTCTGGCAATAATGCGCGCAACTTCACCTACTTCCTCTGTTAGTTGCGCCATATTTGTTAACTCGTTAAAATAACGAACACCATGATTTTTTATCCACTCGTCTACCTCTTTCTGTGCGTTTTGAATATTCATTTATACTTTAGTTAAAACGATTTGCTCTGATTGTTTTTCAATAAGTTTGCTAAAATACGCTTTTAAATCGGCATAATATAATGGTGATATTATAGATTCATTCATTACATTATCTAAAACTATATGGATAATTTTTCCATCGCCACTAGTTTGAACAATAAATTTGAAACTTCCTAAATTTTCAGGTAATAACAAGTGAACAGATTCTGGAAGACTTTCTATTTTATACCCTTCAGGAATTTTAATAGCTAACTTATATTGCTTGCTAGTAGGGTAACTAAAATCTACTGGGAATTCTCTTTTTTCGAGTTTGAAAGGATTCTCTTTTTGTTTTAAAAAGAATAACGGTGAAAAAAATATTTTATCGTTTATAATATCGGCTTGACTTTCCAAAGTAAACTTAAATGTTTCGGATACAGGTTTAGAAATATTCTTTGCATTGGTCACTTTAAAATCTGAAATTTCAATATTTTTAAATCTATTAGAGAGGCTTTCTAGGTAGGTCTCCTGATCTGATTCGAAGTAATGATTTCTATAATCCATGGCTAAGTAATTACTTCTCATAAACCTTATGTTTCCATTTAATTCACCTGTACTAGATAAATCTGCCAACAACGAAACATTACTTTTCGATTTTTGCTTCGTATATAAATCTACCGTGGTCGAACTTTTATTTTCTCTTACTAATCGCCCTACCCAGTTTAATGCCCTAATAGGTAAAACATTTGGTAAGCCATTGGGAGATGTCGCATCTAATAACACCAGTCCGTCTTGAATTTCGATGGCCGCAATAACATAATTATAGCCATTAAGTGTTGGAAACATAGGAACACCATTATCTCTGGTACTTAGCAATACAGGGTTAGCCTGTAAACCCGCATAGCGCAACATAGAAACCAACATTAAATTTATATCGGCCACGTTACCCTCTTGTTTTGCATAAGCCTTCTTAAGTCCTTCTTGGGTGTATTTCCCAATAAACTTATTCCACCTCATTCTAGACTTAACATATTGAAAGATTTTAGCAGACTTAGCCTCTGGTTGCGTAACTCCAGCTAATAACGCATCAATATCATCTTTGTAAAAATTATTTTTTTTAAGTTCGTCGCCAAACGAAGGACTATCATAAATAGTTTTAACCACATCTTCCCAGGTTGTTGCATAATATTTTATAGGCGCTTGAGGAAATTTAGTGTACGACAATTCATACAAAACTGCAGACCTGTAATTATTAATATTATTTACGTGAGACTCATCTCTTAATGCCGGCACATTTTTAAAATTATAATTATTATAAATGCGCATATAATCTATTGTATTAGACTCAAATGTAGTTGTTGAATTATAATTACTACTCGTTCTTACCTTATTGTTAAATGTAAATCTATCTGATTTTCTTGATATATCTGGCGCTAACGGCAAATAACCTTTTGATACCATTTTAAAATTAAAATACTCTGGAGTATCAAATCTGGCTTCTACTTTTTTAACAGGGATGTCATGCTGGAAATAAAAATCGTCTACCCTCCAATAGAAAGGTGACATTACAGTATACTTATATTCAATCACACAACCTTCCTTTATGTTAGGCATGGTAAAGGACAACTGTTTTAAATACTTATGCTTTTCGGTTTCAAAGATGCCGTCTTTTTCTAGTTTTACATCTTCTACTTTTCCGTTATCCAAATTATAAGTATATGCCTTGAGCCCTTGTATTGATTCCTCATCACTACCACTAACATTCAGGTCTATAATTTTAGTAGCATAATCGAACCCTTCTTTATTATAAATTTTTATACGTTCATGGATATCGGTTACCACATAAAAGAAACCTTGGTTTTCTTCATACTCTACATGAGTATGCCGGTTTTTATACAAGAAGGCTGCGTTTGCCGTAGAATCTATATTACAAATTTGTTCTTTAAGTTCTTCTTTTGATACTTTTCCAAATTTGTAATCTTGTGAAAATCCAAAAAGGGAAACAGATAAAAAAAGAATAATAGCAGATAATTTCATAAGGGGTTTATTGGTTTTTAGTTAGAGCTATTTTAGCATTATCATATTTAGAAACTTCTAAGAAGAATTCTCTAAAACTATCGTAATCTTCTTTAGGGTATTTGCCGTCTTTCATCATAAATTTTCTTTTGTAAAGTACAGTATTATCACTTTGTACAACACAAGAAGCATGATAACTCCCAAATTTATTTTCAATGATTAATGGTTCAGGCAAAGCTTCAACCAAATAATCTTTTGGCAACTTGATTTCTACTTCATCTTCATCTATAAATCCACGTTTAAAAATAACAGGGTATTTTCTTTCTTTGTATTTATCTGGCACGTACGAATTTCGATTTAAAGCATTTACAGGTAATAACATGATATTACCCGCTTTTTTTGTGTAATTGGGAACGAATAGATGTATCTTTTCAGTAAATACAACGTCATTTTTATTGTTATCGAATTCCATCTTATTAATGGTAATAGTATTCAAGTAGTCCCAATTCTCTTTATACTTTACATCAAGATCGCGCCGTTCTATTTTTTCGTACCAATACTTGTTGTTATACTGAATTCCTCTAGAAGCTATTGAAGCCTCAATATGAATTGAACCATCGTCGTTAATCACATAACTTCCCTTAGTCTTCTGGCTGTTTTCTAATGTCTCATATTTTTTTGTGTGCTTTATCTTTCCGCCTTCCGGTGTAATAACTAAAACATCCCTGTCATCGGTAAAATCTCCTATAAATCCAAAAGGCACATCCTGACTGGTACATTCTAACCAGATATCATCCTGATTTTCCAATGATGGAATTAGTAAAAACGCATGATTACCTTGCATAATAGCAAAATCCTTTTCTATATTTCTTCGAGGACTATCAGCATAAACTACGCAGTAATTAGAATTTACACCAACCGCCTGAAGTAATGCCATAGTATAATTGGTTAAGCCTTTACAATCGCCATAACTTAATTCGTCTACTTTTGATGCATGAAAGGGTTTCCAGCCTCCAATGCCCACTTGCACACTAATGTATCTTACTTTGTCCTGAACATATTGATAAATTTTTCTAGCTTTTTCAATAGCTGTGGTCTCATTCTCAACTAACGCTCTAACTTCTGCTATTGTACTCTCTGATAAGTCGGCCGTATCTAATAGTAAGTCGTTATACATCCATTTACCAAAGCCTTCCCAATTTTCAACTTCAGCATTAACACCTTCCAAACTAAACTGCTTTGCGGCTATTAAAACCCTTGGAACCAATTCTACAAATGTTGGACAAAACTCTTCTGGTTTTACAGCTGGTATGTTTTTCACAATGTAACTTAAAACACCCACATCTTCTTTTTTTTCCAGATCGATTCCACTGAGTCGCTTTTCCTTTTTTCTTATCTCAATATTTTCGGGGCTACTCACAGTGTAACTACTCCTTTCAACACTTAAATGATAATGATTAACTGGTAAAAATGAAGGAATAAATGCCGTATTACTGGTTCTATACTCTACGGTAAATTCTATAGTATATGGATAGTCTGAAGGACTGTAATTAAGATACTTTACTCTAGAATCTGAATATAAGGTTCCTCCAGGGACAGCACTAACGTCTAAAAAAGTTTTTTCTTTAATTTTTTTAATGATTACTCCAAATTTATTGTAAACAACAGCCTCCAAATGTTTAATTTTCACATTATCGTCGTAATGCACCATAGCATCCAGAGTTTTGTTTCCACTTTTATTAAGCACCGTAACAATTCGCTTTTGAGAGACAAGCATCTCGTCGACATCCTCAAGTATTATGCGTGTTTCATCATTTCGTACAACCGCGTTTGCTCCATCGGTTAATGCGTCGGGAATACTTTTACTGGTATATACTTTTTCCTGCGAAAATCCAGACGATGAACATAATAAAACCAAGTAAAAAAGGAATGTATTTGTATAAATAAACTTATTCAATTCTCTATTTTTAATGTTTTGACTAGCCACATTATATGCGGAAAGAATTAAGAAATTTTTATTAGAAGAGAATTAGCTAAGAGTAAGTTTAATTAAGTCTCTTAACATCAAAAATAAAAAAAATCTACAAAATTCCTAATTAAATTCATACAGGATTTGAGAGATTTAAAGAGACTTGTAGTTATTAACAACCACTATTTCAAAAGAATGTAGGAAGAAAAAAAATTTAATTATAATTTATTTTTTGAATCTATAATGATTGTAACAGGTCCATCATTTACCAAAGACACTTGCATATCTGCTCCAAATTGTCCAGTTTGCACCTTTTTACCCAAATCAGATTCCAACTGATTAACAAAAGCTTCGTATAACGGTATGGCTACATCGGGTTTTGCTGCCTGAATATAACTTGGTCTATTTCCTTTTTTGGTAGCTGCGTGTAAAGTAAACTGACTCACGACAATCACCTCGCCGTCAGTATCTAATAGCGACTTATTCATCACCTGATTTTCATCACCAAAAATGCGAAGGTTTGCAATTTTTTTTGATAACCAGTTAATATCGTCTTGAGTATCTTCATTTACAATACCTAATAAAACCAACATACCATAATCTATATGAGCTACTTTTTCGTTGGAAATACTAACACTTGCATTGGTAACCCGCTGTATTACTACTTTCATATCTAATCCTGTTCGTAATTATCGGTTCGGTAATGTTCTTCGTCGCCTTCAACAATTTGCAAATAACTGCGGTATCTTGAAAAGGCTATTTCATCTTGGTCTAAAGCTGCTTTTACAGCACATTTAGGTTCTTTAATATGAAGACAATTATTAAACTTACAATCTTGTTTTAAATTAAAAATTTCAGGAAAATAATCGCCTACCTCATATTTATCCATATCAACCACTCCAAAACCCTTAATTCCCGGGGTATCAATTATTTGCCCTCCAAAACTTAAATCAAACATTTCTGCAAATGTGGTTGTATGCTGTCCTTGACTATGAAGCGTCGATATTTCCTTCGTTTTGATATTTAATCCTGGCTCTATGGCATTAACCAAAGTGGATTTCCCTACACCAGAATGTCCGGAAAACATACTCACTTTATCCTGCATTAAACCCTTTACTTTTTCTACGTTTTTACCTGTTTTTGCTGAAACTCCAATACATTCGTAACCTATTTTTCGATATACGTGTGCCAAATACCTAACTTCATCTAAAGTTTCCTCATCATAGGTATCAATCTTGTTAAATAACAAAATCGTTTTAACTGAATAAGCCTCGGCAGTCACTAAAAATCTATCGATAAAACTTGTTAAGGTTGGTGGATTGTTAATGGTAATCATTAAAAACACCTGATCGATATTAGAGGCGATAATATGGGTTTGTTTAGACAGATTTACAGACTTTCTAACAATATAATTTTTTCGATCGTGAATGTTGTGAATTACCCCAGAAACCTGATTATTATTCGTTTCTAATTCAAAATCTACATAATCGCCAACAGCTATAGGATTGGTGCTTTTAATACCCTTAATTCGAAACTTACCTTTTATACGGCAATCGTAGGTTTCACCACTATGGGTTTTTACCGTATACCAGCTTCCTGTAGATTTATAAACGAGTCCTGTCATATTGGGTTCAAAAGTAATTGAAAAAAATTATTTTCTCAGTAAGAATATATTTATATTTAAATCTTTAAACCCTGTAACCATTAGTTTTATGAAACTTATTTTATTTTTCGGGATGTTGGTGTTTCTAATCGCAAGCCAAACTTACGCCCAAACGGAGTATAAAGTAATTACCTCCGTAGAATCGATCGTGCCAAGCGGCTTAGGTCGCTCTCGCATAATTTCTGCTGTGGAAGATAAAAATTATGAAGACTTCACAACGGAACAGACTGAAGATGATATAACAAGAAATAAATCTGACCGAGGCGATATTCGGGTTAAAGATTTTGAAGAAACAAAACTTTTAAACTTTTATAATATTGGAGGCATCCGTTTCCAAAACATTGCCGCAAACGACGCTGTAGTAAGCTCAAAAATTAATGCGATGATTAAAGAAGGCTGGGAACTTGCCTTTGTTACCAGCGCAGTAGAAAGTGATAGCGGTAAAGATGATGGCCAAGGCATCTTCATAACCCGTTATATTTTTAAATTCAACAATTAATACATTTAACTAATTATAAATTCAATATGAAAAAGATTTTTTATTTATGCTCTTATTTTTTAGCAACTCTAATTGTGTCCTCCTGTTCGAGTGTAAAGGTTTTAAACTCATGGAAAGGCGATAATATTAATTCTATAAGAGATGAAAATGTTTTGGTTATTGCCAGAACCAATAATACTGCTGCCAGAATTGCTTTTGAAAACGCTATAGTTGATGAATTATCGAAGCGTGGTATTAAAGCTGCTACGAGTTTTAATAAAACTCCTGAACTAAATCCTGATAAAAAAATAACCCAGGAAGACGAGAAAAAGATAAAATCGATTATCGAAGCAAATGGCTACGAAGGTGTTGTACTTACCATTATAAAGGACACGCAAGAATTAACTAAAACCGTAACCGATGGGGGCTACTACGCCGGAAGCACCTATTACGGGTATTACCCTAGATATTATCATGGCTTTTACGGATACTATTACCACCCCATGGCATATTCTACTCTTGGCAATTATGTTCCTGAAACCTCAACCACTTACACTTCTAAAAATTACATCTTAGAAACGGTTATTTATAATTTAAGTGAACCTGAAGACAAACAACTTATAGGTGTTGTAACCTCGAAACTGGAAGATCCTGCTGATGCAGCATCAGCTTCAAACCAATATGTTAAGGCTATTGCTGAAAGTTTTGACAGCAAATAAGAATATTTTAAAACTAAAAGAGGCTTGCTAATAGCAAGCCTCTTTTAGTTTTATCCATTAAGAATCTTTTCCTGATGATTAATAGATTCCTGATGTATCGCTTTAAACATTTTTAGAACGAACTCTTCACTTAAACCGTGAGCTTCGCCTTCTAACACCATTTTCCCTAAAATCTCATTCCAACGTTTGGATTGTAATACCGCAACGTTCTTTTGTTTCTTAAGCGTTCCTATACCATCGGCAACCTTCATACGTTTTCCTAACGCCTCGATAATTTGATTATCAATCACATCAATTTGTGCTCTTAAATTATCAAGAGATTTATTATATTCCGCTTCGGTATCGGTCTCTTTTCTAATTTTTAAATCTTTCATAATCTGTACCAACGTAGAAGGTGTTACTTGTTGAGCAGCATCACTCCAAGCGTTTTCAGGATCGTAATGTGTTTCAATCATTAACCCATCGAAATTTAAATCTAATGCCGCCTGAGACACGTCAAAAATCATATCGCGTTTTCCTGTAATATGCGACGGATCGTTAATTAATGGAATGTCTGGATATTTATTTTGAAAATCGATAGCCAATTGCCACTCCGGATTATTTCTATATTTCGTTTTTTCGTAAGTTGAAAATCCTCGATGTATAGCACCAATGTTTTTAACACCTGCATTATAAATTCTTTCTATACCTCCTAACCATAAGGCTAAATCGGGATTCACTGGGTTTTTAATTAATACCGGTTTATCTGTACCTTCTAAAGCATCTGCTATTTCCTGCATGATAAACGGACTAACCGTAGAACGTGCTCCAATCCAAAGCAAGTCGATATCATGCTCTAAAGCCAATTTTACATGCGCTGCATTTGCTACCTCAGTACAAACTTTCATACCGGTTTCCTCTTTAACTTTTTGCAACCATTTTAAACCTAAGGCTCCTACTCCCTCAAACATACCTGGGCGTGTTCTAGGTTTCCAAATACCAGCTCTAAAATAGCTAACATCCGTATCTTTTAGCTCGTGAGCTATTTTCAATACTTGCTCTTCTGTTTCTGCACTACATGGTCCTGCGATTACTAATGGATGATTTAAATTTAAATCATCTAACCAGGTTCTCATTTCTTTTTTGTTTTCCATAATCTTGTAAAAATTCAAATTCCAAATTCCAAATTCCAAATTAAGTCATTGGAATTTAGATTTTTAACTGTTGTTTATTGTGTTTAACTAATACCGTTTAGTATGTCTTTAATATGATTGGTTTGTTTCATTTCATTAAAAATAGCCTCAAAATCATCGCGCTTCATTAGCTCTTTAAATTGTGTGAGGTTATTTATGTATTCTTCTAAGGTCTCTATAACATTCTCCTTATTTTGTTTAAATATCGGGGTCCACATTTCAGGAGAACTTTTTGCTAAACGCACAGTTGATGCAAATCCACTACCTGCCATATCAAAAATATCGCGTTCGTTTTTTTCTTTATCAATTACTGTTTTGCCTAACATAAACGAACTAATGTGCGATAAATGCGACACGTAAGCTATATGTTTATCATGAGCTTCAGGATTCATATATCGCATGCGCATACCTATATCTGAAAATAGTTTCAGCGCCTTTTCCTGAAGTTTAAATGTTGTCTTCTCGACTTCACAAACAATATTGGTTTTACCAACAAAAAGCCCTTCAATAGCTGCACTTGGTCCTGAATACTCGGTTCCCGCAATAGGGTGCATAGCTAAAAAATTTCTGCGTTTTGGATGATTTTCAACCACTTTACATATATCTTGTTTTGTGGAGCCTGCATCAACCACCAAACCATTATCAGAAATCTTATCTAAAATAGTCGGCAATATTTTAACGGTAGCATCTACAGGAATGGCAACAATAACTAATTCGGCTTTATCCAAATCATCTAAAGTCGCTTTTTTATCGATTAGATTTAAGGCTAAGGCTTCATCAAGTGTCGATTCCTTTCTACTAATACCATGAATAACCGCCTTTGGATTTTTCTTTTTAATATCGATAGCCAGACTCCCGCCAATTAAACCTACTCCTATTATGTATATATTATTCATCATTACTTAAATCTTGCAATAGCTTCTTCTAAATCTTCGGTCGACCCACATAATGAAAACCTTATATAGCCTTCACCCTTGGTTCCAAATATGGTTCCAGGGGTTATAAACAAGTGATTTTCTTTTAACACTTTATCTATAAAGGGCTCTGCTTCTAATCCCTCAGGTAATTTTGCCCAAACAAAAAGACCTGCCGCATTTTCATCATATGTACAGTTTAATGCTTTGGCAAGTTGCCAAACCAAACGGCGTCGTTTTTTATAAACACTATTTAAAGTACTAAACCACATTTCTGAGCAATTTAAAGCCTCGATAGCTCCTTTTTGTATCCCGTAAAACATACCGGAATCCATATTACTTTTAACTTTGAGGACATTACTAATATGCTTACCATCTCCCACTAACATTCCTACACGCCATCCTGCCATATTAAAAGTTTTACTTAACGAATTTAACTCCAGGCACACCTCCTTAGCTCCTTCTACACTTAATATACTTTTGGGGTCGTTATTTAGTATAAACGTATACGGATTATCATTCACAATTAGTATATCATGTTTTTTTCCAAAAGCCACTAACTTCTCATATACTTTAGCATCGGGAACAGCACCAGTAGGCATGTGCGGGTAATTTACCCACATGAGTTTCACCTTACTTAAATCCTGTTTTTCTAAAGCTTCAAAATCAGGCTGCCAGTTGTTTGCCGCATCCAATTCGTAAAATACAGGTTCGGCCTCTACCAATTTAGTTACCGATTGGTAGGTTGGATACCCTGGATTTGGAATTAAAACAGCATCACCTTTATTTAAATAGACCATAGAAATATGCATAATACCTTCCTTGCTTCCCATAAGAGGTAACACCTCGGTTAACGGACTTAAACTTACCGAAAAATGGGTTCTGTAAAAATCACAAATGGCTTGTCTTAACTCAGGTAATCCCTGATAACTTTGATATTTATGCGCATTAGGATTTGACAACCCATCAACCAAAGCTTCAATTACTTTTTGTGGTGGTTGTAAATCAGGACTCCCTATTCCTAAATTAATTATAGGTTTCCCACTTGCTATTAACGCACTAACCTCTCTTAATTTTTTAGAGAAGTAGTATTCTTCAACAGTTTGCAGCCTATCAGCAACTTCTATCATACTTTTGCTTTTTTATATTCTCCAAGCACTTTAAATCCATGTGCCATAATACTAATTATCGATTTTGCTTTTTTATAGTCGTCATAGGTTTCAAATGTAACATCTACGAAAAAAGCGTATTTCCATGGTGTTTCCACAATGGGTAATGATTGTATTTTTGTTAAATTCAATTTACAATCACTCATAACATTTAAAATAGCTGCCAAGCTACCACGTTTATGATCGGCTTCAAATTTAATCGAGGCCTTATTAATACAGGTTTCGTCGACCTCCGAATTACTCCGTTTTACGATAACGAAACGAGTTTCATTATGGCTAATGGTTTGTATACTTTTTGCTAAAATATCTAACTCAAATATTTCAGCTGCCGTAACACTTGCAATGGCCGCAATTCCTTTTAATTCATGCTTACGAATACGTTGCGCAACTTCAGCGGTGTCTTTATCTTCAACCAATTTAATGTGTGGATGAAGCTTAAAAAACTCTTTACATTGCAACAAAGCCATAGGATGTGAATACACCTCTTTTATTTCTTTAATATTCTGCCCTGGCAAAGCCAACAAGTTATGCTGTATGTCCAAATAATGCTCTCCTACCACGTGTAATGCATATTTATCTATTAATGCATAGTTAGGTATAATGGAACCAGCAATCGAATTTTCTAAAGCCATGATAGCAGCATCACATTCCCTTGTAATTAAAGAATCTACCACCCTATCAAACGTTAAACATTCAATTACATCAACCGGTTCATCAAAGTATTGCTGTGATACAATATGATGAAAAGACCCGATTACGCCTTGTATAGCAACTGTATTTATCATGTATAAAAAAAGTCCCGATTTTCACCGAGACTTATATTTAAATTTATCTTATAAATTATACATACTACGCCTCGTTCCTCTTGCTAAAAAAGAAATAAAACCAAAAGCTAAAATATGTATAATATACTGTTCTTGTCATAATTACATCGCTAAAGTAAATAATATTTTAAGAAATCAAAATACAATAAAACCTTTTTTTTAGCATTAATAAAAATTTTAAAGATTTTACAGCAAAACACACTTTATGTTAGATTATCATTATTTTTGAACAAACATTTTTTTTAATATGTCTATAGAGGTTTCGGGTATCACAAAGCTTTACGGCTCGCAAAAAGCATTAAACAACATATCTTTTAAAATAGAAAAACCAGAAGTTGTCGGTTTTCTTGGACCAAACGGAGCTGGTAAATCTACTATGATGAAAATACTAACCACCTATATTAGTCCTAATGAAGGGCATGCTATAGTGAATGGTTTTGATGTAAACACAAACAAACAGCAGGTACAAAAAAGCGTTGGTTATCTGCCAGAGCACAACCCTTTATATTTAGACATGTATATAAAGGAATACCTAACATTTAATGCGGAAGTTTATCAAATAGAAAAACAACGCATCAATGAAGTTATAGAATTAACAGGATTAACTCCCGAAGCTCATAAAAAAATCGGACAGCTTTCAAAAGGATATCGCCAGCGTGTAGGGTTGGCGAATGCCATATTGCACAACCCCGATGTTTTAATTCTGGACGAACCAACTACAGGTTTAGACCCAAACCAACTTATCGATATTAGAAACCTTATTAAAACCATTGGTAAAACCAAAACCATACTGTTATCTACTCACATTATGCAAGAAGTAGAAGCCATGTGCGATCGTGTTATCATTATTAATAAAGGTGAAATTGTTGCCAACAAAAAATTAAAAGAACTTCGCAATGAAAAACAACAAGTGGTCATTGTAGAGTTCGATTACCGTGTAGAAGATGCTTTTTTATTAAAACTACCTAAGGTAAACCAGGTAAAAAACACACACGATTTTGTATACGAAATTACTTTTGATACGACTCAAGATATGCGCTCTCATGTTTTTGACTTCGCACACGACAACGCGTTAAAAATATTGCAGTTAAATCAAAAAAACAGCAGCTTAGAAAACTTATTCAGAGACCTGACAAACTAATACTTAAGATTTGATTTCTCATTAAAAATACATAAATTACTTACGCTTATTCTGACATAAAATAAAAGCATGATAAATATCATATTAGTTAAGTTTTTAGATATTAATTTTGCATAAGAATTTAATCACAAAAGATTAAACTTTTTGACAAACGAAAAACACACACCATGAGTAAAGGAATTTATGTCGCAACCATAGAACCTAACAGTGGAAAATCTGTAATCGTTTTAGGCTTAATGCGTATGCTATTAGGAAAAACGGCAAAGGTAGGTTACTTCAGACCAATTATCGATAATCCAAAATCCGGAGAACCCGACATTCATATAAATACCGTGCTTTCGTATTTTGAAATCGATATTAATTACAAAAACACTTTCGCTTTTACTCGAAACGAAGTTTTAGAACTTTATAATCAAGGAAAAGCGGGCGATGTTATCGATCAGATAATTACAAAGTATAAATACCTGGAAGAACGTTTCGATTATATTTTAGTTGAAGGCACCGATTTTTCTAGTGAAAACTCAACCTTAGAATTAGACATCAACATGCTCATTTCTAAAAATTTGAGTTTACCAGTAATTATTGTCACTCAAGGTGAACGTAAACACATAAAAGAAATTATAGATAACGTACAATTAGCTTATAGCACCTTTAAGCAAGAAGCTGATGTACTCTCAATAATTGCGAATAAGGTTGAAGCTAATGATGCAGAACCTTTGAAGGAGTTATTACAATCTCGAATTACTGAAAATACAGATATTACCATCATTCCAAAAATACCAAGCCTTGCCAGTCCTACGGTTAAGGAAATTGTTAAATTACTTGATGGCAATGTTATTTTTGGAAAGGAACACCTCAATAATCTAATTGAAAATTATAGTGTGGGCGCCATGCAATTACGTAATTACCTAACGCATTTAAAAGACAATTCGCTAGTTATTACTCCAGGCGATCGTGCCGATATTATTTTGGGAGCATTACAAGCTAATATCTCAAAAAATTACCCAAAAATTTCTGGCATTGTTCTCACCGGTGGATTAATTCCCGAAGAGCCAATTTTAAAGTTAATCGAAGGTCTATCCAGTGTTGTCCCGATAATAAGTGTGAAGGAAGGCACGTACTCTGTAACCAATCGTATAGGAAAAACAAAATCCCGTATTTATGCTGAAAACACCGAAAAAATAACCTCGGCGATTTCAACATTTGAACAATACGCAAGCACTGATATACTAGCCGATAAATTAATTACATTCGAATCTGAAATATTCACGCCAAGAATGTTTCAGTATAACTTATTACAACGCGCTTTAAAAAATAAAAAACACATTGTATTACCAGAAGGTTACGACGAACGCGTATTAAGAGCAACGGCTAAACTTATTAATGCACAGGTTGTTGATATTACATTAATTGGCGACAAAGACAAAATAAAGGAACGTATTGAAAAGTTAGATATCCCATTAAATGTTAAAGATATCAACATAGTATCTCCCATACATTCATCGTATTACGACGACTATGTTAATACCTTCTACGAATTAAGAAAACACAAAAATGTAAACCTCGAAATGGCCAGAGATGCCATGGCCGACGTCTCATATTTTGGCACCATGATGATATATAAAGGTCATGCCGATGGTATGGTTTCGGGTGCTGTACATACCACCCAACACACGTTACGCCCAGCTTTACAATTTATTAAAACAAAACCAGGTGTAAACATTGTATCTTCTATTTTCTTTATGTGCCTAGAAGATCGGGTTTCGGTATTTGGTGACTGCGCCATTAATCCAAATCCGAATGCTACCCAATTGGCAGAAATTGCCATGTCTTCGGCAGAAAGTGCTAAGAATTTCGGCATAGAACCTAAAGTAGCTATGCTGTCTTATTCTTCGGGAGCATCAGGTAAAGGAGCCGATGTCGACAAAGTACGTGAAGCCACCGAAATTGTAAAACAACAAAATCCTGAATTAAAAATTGAAGGACCAATTCAGTATGATGCTGCGGTAGATATGCGCATTGGAAAAAGTAAACTTCCAGATTCCGAAGTTGCCGGCCAGGCCAGTGTGTTAATTTTCCCTGATTTAAATACGGGCAACAATACCTACAAAGCGGTTCAACGTGAAACAGGCGCATTAGCTATTGGCCCTATGCTTCAAGGCTTAAACAAGCCAGTTAACGACTTAAGTAGAGGCTGTACCGTAGAAGATATTTACAGTACAGTAATTATAACAGCAATTCAAGCTCAAGAACAATAATATATGCAAGTATTAGTATTAAACTCGGGAAGTTCGTCCTTAAAATTTCAATTGTTTTCCATGCCGGAAGAAACCATTATCTGTTCTGGAGTGGTAGAGCGTATCGGTTTTAACGATGCCTTGTTTAACTATAACAACAACAAAAAATCTATCGAGATTGAAGCTCAAATTTTAAATCACCGGGCTGCTTTAAAACTGGTTTCTCAACATTTATTAAGCAAGGATGTAGGTGTTATTAAATCACCGGAAGAAATTACAATTGTCGGGCATCGAGTAGTGCATGGTGGCAGCTCATTTAGCGACACCACTGAAATCACTAAAGTTGTTAAAGAGAAAATTAAGAAACTTATTCCGTTAGCTCCGCTTCATAATCCAGCGAATTTAGAGGGCATAGATGTTGCTGAAGATATTTTTCCGCAAGCTAAACAAGTGGCCGTTTTCGACACAGCATTTCACCAAACCATTCCTGAGCACGCATACAAATATGCTATTCCAAACGAGTTTCTAACCGAAAATCGCATTCGACTATATGGATTTCACGGCACTAGTCATAAGTATGTTAGCGAAAAAGCTATTGATTATTTAGATAAAAAAGAATCAAAAATCATCACTATTCATTTAGGAAATGGCTGTAGTATGACCGCAGTTAAAAATGGGGAAAGCATCGATCATTCGTTAGGGTTTTCACCGTTATCCGGTTTAATCATGGGCACGCGTTCGGGCGATATTGACCCCTCAATTATTTTCCACTTAAAAGATAAATTAGATTATAATTTAAAAGACATCAATACCCTATTAAATAAGAAAAGTGGCATGTTGGGTCTTACCGGATACAGCGACTTAAGAGACATAGAAATAATGGCTGCAAAAGGCAATAAAGATTGTCAACTAGCCTTAAATATGAATGCCTATCGTATTAAAAAATATATAGGAAGTTATGCTGCCGTTTTAAACGGATTGGATGCTATTGTATTTACTGCCGGTATTGGAGAAAATTCTCAAACCATTAGGCAACTAGTGTGTAAACACATGGACTTCTTTGGTATTCATTTAGATGAAACAAAAAATAATATTCGTTCAAAAACCATCAGAGAAATCAATACGAAAGAATCTAAGGTAAAAATTTTGGTTATTCCTACCAATGAAGAACTAGAAATAGCAAAACAAGCAGTTGATTTATTTAAAAATTAATCGCCCTTTATACTGCTCAACAACATCAATAATATCTGGCTTGGTTACCGCAATAACATTTCCAACGCCAGATATCCTTCCTTTTATTGATTGTTTCGGATTTAAAATCATATCGTTAGAGCTTCTATTCCAAAGTGTTACATTTTGAGCAACCAAATTTTCGCCTTCAAAACGCGAGGTTCCTGAAGCAAAAGTGACATTTAAATTATTCGTTTGCCCAGAAACATAACAATTCGATGCATTATTAAACACCGCTCGAAAACTTGTATTATTCAGTTCCAAATAAAAATTTGCCGAGGTAAAGGTTTCGGGAGCGCCAAAACTTTCAGACAATATAGCTAAACTAGGGTATGTTAAAACACCATCGGAGCTAATGTCATACTGCGTAGAACTTCTAATTTCCGTTAGGTTTGGCGATGTTACAAACACTTTAGTCACACCATAGTCTCTTATATAATTACAAGTATTATTATCGGTTAAAATTAATTTACCATCTTCAACTATAACTTGAACATCGTTTAGTAAATTCTTTCCGGTTTGTACAACAACCTTTTGTTCTGAGCCTTCCTTTATAACTAATTCGATATCGCGATTTACTAATATTTTTGTAAAAGTTTCAACTGTAAAATCTTGTTGAATAATTTCACCTGTTTTTTGAAAACAATCACCCGCATTTTCGCTATCACAAGCAAAAATTAACGCCAAACAAAGTATATAAAAAAATTGCTTCATATTTATAGTCTAATACCAATACCAAATTCAACAGCTTCGGCTTTCGCTCCATGAGATTTTAATGTCATGGCTCCAAAAATCTTCTTTCCAAAATAGCGTTTTAAACCTATACGCACATATGTTCTACCTTCAAAATCGAACGGATAATACACATAATACCCAAACTGAGTTAGCACTGAAAATTTATTAATAAATAATTCGTGCCCTGCAAAAACACCAACGCGTTTATAGTCCTCATCGCCACTCACATCTTCTTCAGGATAGGAAACACTTTGATAGTAAATTAATTCTTCCAAAAACTTAGAGAAAAACACATCTGCCCCTAACTGTAAAGCACTTTTTACATTTATACGTTTATCGGCATAGGCCGAGGCTATATAAAACGGAAACTGACCACTTCCCACAACATCACTTTCGTTTATACCTGTTCTAAAAACCAAATTATATTTAATTGGTTCGGTAAATTTTTCTTTTACGTCCTTTAAATTGGATTTATATACAGGATCGACATCATCAATATTATAAGTAACCCCTATATTTAATGCTATCGAGTTCGTGCTTAAATTTGGTGCTTTTACGTTTGCATTGGAATAGTGAATTAACGACAACCCTGCCTGTAAACCAAAACGATTAAAAATGCGTTCCTTTTTGTAATTAAGCATGGCAAACGTACTACTTAACAATTTCGAACCATATGCAATATTTCGGTAGTTTTCAGTCTTATCATACGGATTATCGGTATAAGCAATCCCTTGTGCGACTCGAAGCATCATATGCCGTTTCAGAAAATAAAAATTAAAATGCGCATATGCTGATGATACAGTTCCTAGTACATCACTTTTTAAATTCTGATAAACATAAGTCACTCCATAATCAGGATAATTATAACGCTGTTCCCAATTGTTATAACCAAAAGTTTTCCTATTCCAACTTAAAATATAACCCTCCGGATGCCCCTCTATTAGATGTAATATATCATTGTTATGTAAAGCTATATTTCCTTTAAAGTAATTTAAATCAATGTAAGAGGTATGTGTTTTATCCTGAGAAAAACCAACCAAAAAAAACAATAAAAAGATGTAGGTTAAATAGGACCTCATTTAAAATTTGTTGCTTAAACAGCAAAAGTAATAGAATATTTAAACAATCAAGTCAATTAAATGAATCACTTTAAAGCATCCCAACATTATATCCATCTTAATAACTTTCATACAAATAATTTATTCAGTAAAAATTGTGTTTTTGTATAGGGTTAACAGTGCGGCAACAATAATTATATTTTTAAAAATATATTGCCCGAGTAGTGTAAATACTATTGGCGAACCAGAAAAAGATTGATTAGGAAATATAAAAAACGGTAGAAAGGTACAACACATATGTAACAAAGCAGATAAAACTACAGGCTTCCTGAAAATATTTAATACTAAAAGTATTCCAATAGTCGTCTCCCAAATTGCCAGTAAAATAATTGATAAATTAGAAGGCACTAAACCCATTGTAATCACATCCATGGTGTTTTTAGCTAAATCTTCAGCAGGACTTAAATGATCAAAGAATTTTAATCCGCCAAACCATAAATAGACTAAACCAATTGCTAAAGCCAAAAACTGATTTTTTAATACTTGACGTTTAATTTTAATAGGATTTACAAATTCGTATAAGAATAGAACTTTTTCTTTCATACTTAAATTTGGTTGGTTATTTGAGATGTAATTTATAATTTTTCAGTAAAACGAATGTGCAAAAATCATTCGTTTAGAGGGTATTTTTCCATATAAACCTAAAAAATCATTATAATTAAGTATAAAAAAAGCACGCATAAAAAGCGTGCTCATGATATAATCTATAATTATTTATTTTAAAATAACTCTGAAGCAATGGCTTTAATATTATCACTTTTACCCATTGAGTAATAATGTAAAAATGGCACACCAGCATCTTTCAACTCTTTCGATTGTTGAATAGCAAACTCAATACCAACTTGCCTAACAGCCTTATTATCTTTGCAACCTTCTACGGCATCGATAAGATCTTCTGGTAAGTCTATTTTAAATACCTGCGGTAAAATCTGTAAATGGCGTTTTACTGCAATTGGTTTTATACCGGGAATGATAGGCACAGTTATTCCAATCGCTCTGGCTTTTTCAACAAAATCGAAGTACTTTTTGTTGTCGAAAAACATTTGAGTTACCACATAATCGGCTCCTGCATCAACCTTTTCCTTTAAACGCTTTAAATCAGTATTTAAGGACGGGGCCTCCATATGTTTTTCAGGGTAACCTGCTACACCTACACAAAAATCATAATTGTGTTCTACCTCAATGTCATCGTGCAAATACTTTCCTTTATTAAGACTCGAAATTTGCTGTACCAATTCACTAGCAAAAGCATGTCCCCCTTGAGTTGGCACGAAATAAGACTCATCCTTTCTCGAATCGCCACGTAATGCTACAACATTATCAATACCCAAATAATGACAATCGACCAAAACATATTCGGTCTCTTCTTTTGTAAAACCACCACATAATAAATGCGGAATAGCATCCACATTATATTTATGCATAATTGAAGCGCAAATTCCTACTGTACCGGGGCGCATACGAGTAATACGCTTATCTAAAAGTCCATTGCCTTTATCGACATACACATACTCTTCCCTAGAGGTTGTGACATCAATAAACGGTGGATTAAATTCCATTAATGGATCAATATTATTATATAAATCCTGAATATTTTTACCTTTTTGCGGCGGAATTACTTCAAAAGAAAACAAAGTTTTTCCGTTAGCTTTTTTAATATGGTCTGTTACTTTCATTTTTTCTGAATTTCAATCAGTAATTTATTCTAAGTAAAATAAGCCACTGTTAATGCAGCCAAACCCAAAATAAAAAGCTGAAAGAAAAAAACAAAAGCCTCGTTCTGAATCTTTTTCATATTATAATTTTGCTGCAAATGTCTTATTTAAGTTCATTTCATTTGTTAGGAAAAACGAAACAAATTGTTAAGTCTTATCTTTATTTTTTGGGCGTTACCCTTCGTTTATACTTCGGGTCGCGCTTTCCTCTTTATCTTTTTTATCGTTCCTCAAAAAAAGGATGCCGTTGCAATCGCTAGCGCAAATTAATCTGCAATATTAGGATGCAGCCACTTGCTTGCTTTGGCTTTATCGATTCCTTTTCGGTTTGCATAATCCGTTACCTGATCATCGGTAATCTTACCCAATCCAAAATACTTTGCTTCCGGATTTGCAAAATAATAACCCGAAACAGCTGCTGCCGGCCACATGGCTAAACTTTCGGTCAGTCTTACGCCTATTATTTTTTCAACTTCTAAAAGTTCCCAAATGGTCTCCTTCTCTAAATGATCTGGACAAGCTGGATACCCCGGCGCCGGACGAATACCTTTATAACTTTCTTTAATTAAATCGTCGTTTGTTAAATCTTCATCAGCAGCGTAACCCCAATGCTTCGTTCTTATTTGTTTATGTAAATACTCGGCAAACGCTTCAGCAAACCGATCGGCAATGGCTTGTGCCATAATGCCATTATAATCATCGCCTTTAGACCTGTAATCATCAGCTAATTCCTGAGCTCCAAAAATACCTACACAAAACGCACCAATATAATCCGTTTTTCCACTCGCCTTAGGTGCAATAAAATCGGCCAACGCATGATTAGGAATTCCTTCGCGCTTGCTTAACTGCTGGCGTAAGGTTCTAAATACCGCTATTTCTTTACCTTTTTTCTGTACCGAAATATCATCGTCGTTAATGCTATTTGCTTCAAACAACCCGAAAACAGCTTTTGGTTTTAACGATTGTTTCGCAATAATCTCTTCAATCATGTCCTGTGCTTCCTGATACATAATTGTCGCTTGCTCTCCCACCACTTCATCGGTTAAAATATCGGGAAATTTACCATGTAAATCCCAGCTTCTAAAAAACGGACTCCAATCTATATAGGGAACCAATTCTTTTAAACTCAATTGCTTCAGCATTTGAACACCTAATTCTTTAGGTTTTACAATATCGGCATTTTCCCAATCAATTTTATACTTACGCTTACGAGCTTCTTCTATAGAAATATACGATTTCTCCTTACCGCGTTTTAAGAACTTGGTTCTGAATTCGTCGTAATCCTTTTTTAGTTTGGCTACGTATTCGTTATTTGTTTTCTTGTTTAATAAATCACCAACCACAGTTACTGCACGCGAAGCATCATTTACATGAACTACTGCATTTTCATATTGCGGGTCGATTTTAACTGCCGTATGCGCTTTGGAGGTAGTTGCCCCACCAATTAACAAGGGTACATTAAAGTTTTCACGCTGCATTTCTTTAGCTAAGTACACCATTTCATCTAAAGATGGCGTAATTAAACCTGAAAGACCAATAGCATCAACACGTTCTTTGATAGCCGTTTCTATAATTTTTTCTGGCGGTACCATGACCCCCAAATCAACAATCTCGTAATTGTTACAGGCTAAAACCACGCTTACAATATTTTTTCCAATATCGTGCACATCACCTTTTACGGTTGCCATAAGCACTTTACCAACTGGCTCCGATTCTTCTGTTTTTTCGGCTTCAATAAACGGATTTAAATACGCCACGGCTTTTTTCATGACACGTGCGGATTTTACCACTTGAGGCAAGAACATTTTTCCTGCTCCAAATAAATCGCCAACCACGTTCATACCAATCATAAGGTGCCCTTCAATGACATCAATTGGTTTTTCTGACTCTAATCTCGCGGCTTCTACATCTTCAATAATAAAAGCATCGATTCCTTTTACTAACGCATGAGTAATACGATCTTGCACTGGATTCTCACGCCATGATAAATCGACTGTTTTTTCGGCTTTTGTTCCCTTTACCGTTTCTGCGAATTCCAATAAGCGCTCGGTAGCATCATCACGCCGATCTAAAACTACATCTTCAACATGTTCTAGTAAATCCTTCGGAATATCGTCGTAAACCTCTAACATGGTCGGGTTTACAATGCCCATATTCATCCCAGCCTGAATGGCATGATATAAAAATACCGAGTGCATGGCTTCACGAACGGTGTCATTTCCTCTAAACGAAAACGACACGTTACTCACACCGCCACTCACACTTACGTTCTCCAGATTTTGTCGAACCCAACGGGTGGCTTCAATAAAATCGATGGCATTTCTTCGGTGTTCTTCCATTCCTGTTGCCACAGGAAATATGTTTAAATCGAAAATAATATCTTCAGAAGGAAAACCTACTTTATCTACTAAAATTCGGTAAGACCGCTCTGCTATTTCAATACGTCGTTCGTAATTATCGGCTTGACCAACTTCGTCGAACGCCATGACTATAACCGCCGCACCGTAACGTTTAATTTGTTTGGCTTCCCAGATAAATTTCTCTTCGCCTTCTTTTAAAGAAATAGAGTTAACCACACATTTTCCTTGTACCACCTGCAAGCCTGCTTCGATAATCTCCCATTTGGAGCTATCAATCATTATAGGCACCCTGGAAATATCGGGTTCGGCCGCAATCAAATTTAAAAAACGTACCATAGACTCTTTTCCATCTATCAGTCCGTCGTCCATATTAATATCGATAATTTGTGCACCTCCATCTACCTGATGGCGTGCAATATCGAGAGCTTCATCAAATTTTTCCTCTTTAATTAAGCGCAAAAATTTTCTTGATCCGGCAACATTGGTTCGTTCTCCTACATTTATAAAGTTACTGTTCTCATTTAAAACCAATGGTTCTAAACCAGAAAGCTTCATGTATTTTGTTTGCTTTACTTTCATCAAAAACTTTTAATGTTATGCTGAAACAACTTCAGCATGACGGCGTGGTTTATATTTAGCGGCAATATCTGCAATCACTTTAATATGCTCTGGTGTAGTTCCACAGCAGCCACCTATAATATTTATTAAATTTTTCTTTAAATATTCCTCAATTTGTTCCCCCATTTCTTCTGGTGACTCGTCGTATTCACCAAAAGCATTAGGCAGTCCGGCATTGGGATGCGCCGAAATGGCGAAATCGGTTTTATTAGCAATAGCCTCTAAATGCGGTTGCAATAAATTTGCGCCTAAAGCACAATTAAACCCAATCGATAGTAGTGGGATATGAGATACTGAAATTAAAAAAGCCTCAGCCGTTTGCCCTGACAAAGTCCTTCCTGAAGCATCAGTAATTGTACCACTTAACATGATTGGTACATCTATTTGACGTTCATCTTTCACCTCTTCTATTGCAAACAAAGCTGCTTTTGCATTTAAAGTATCAAACACGGTTTCAACCAATAATAAGTCAGCACCACCATCTAACAATGCTTCTATTTGCTGTTTGTAAGCAATGCGTAATTCATCAAAAGTCACAGCACGATATCCGGGGTCGTTTACATCGGGCGACATACTCGCCGTACGGTTTGTGGGTCCGATTGAACCAGCTACAAATCTAGGTTTATGAGGTTCTTTTGCCGTAAATTGATCTGCTACTTCTTTAGCTATTTTTGCAGATTGATAATTCAACTCATATACCAAGTCTTCCATCTCATAATCGGCCATAGCAATAGTTGTACCCGAAAAGGTATTGGTTTCTACAATATCGGCTCCTGCTTCAAAATATTTCGCATGCACTTCTTTAATAGCTTTTGGCTGCGTAATAGATAATAAATCGTTATTACCCTGTAATGGTATTTGGTAATCTTTAAAACGTTCGCCTCTAAAATCATCTTCAGTAAATTTATAGCGCTGTAGCATAGTACCCATGGCACCATCGAGCACTAAAATACGTTCCTTTAAGGCTTTTTGTATGTTTGACATTTTGATATGATAACCGTCTACTGAATACGCTTCTGAATCTCATTATGATGTTAAAAAAAAAACACCTATGAAAAGCTTAAACAAATTCAGTTTGACGAATTTTAATTTAATATTCGTTTATCTGTATGTCATCAAGAAAAGTAAAAAAAGACTTTCCGTTATCTTTCTAATATAAAAATTACATTAGTAGAATGTAGCACCTTCTTTAAAAGTAAAGGGTTGCCAAGGCTTCATCGGGTCTATTCCCTCTACCTTTCTGGATAACATTACAAATTAAGTTTATGAACTAGGGAAGCAAAAATACTATATATATTTTTTTTATCCTCATGAATTAAAGAAAATTGTTACTGTAAACGTCTTGTTGCTTATTAAAACATAAAACCTTCTTAATCCATAGATTCTAGCGACACGAATCCTATCGTCTGGACTTGGATTGATTAAATTCCAAAATCACCTAATTATTCGAATAACGTTGATGACAAATACCGGTCGCCACGATCACATACTATAGAAACAATAACGCCTTCCTGAATTGTTTTAGCAATTTCTAAAGCACAAAATGCGGCGCCCCCGCTACTCATGCCTGCAAAAACACCGGCTTCCTTTGCCAAACGTTGTGTGGTTGCTTTGGCGTTTGATTCACTCACATCAATAACCACATCGACTTTTGATCGATCAAAAAACTTAGGAACATAAGCTTCCGGCCATTTTCTAATGCCTGGAATTCTAGCTCCATCTTCAGGTTGTGCTCCTACAATAGTTATGTTTTCATTTTGTTCTTTTAAAAATGTCGACACCCCCATTATGGTTCCTGTGGTTCCCATAGCTGATACAAAATGTGTTATTTCTCCATCGGTATCTCTCCAAATTTCTGGTCCGGTGGTTTTTACATGTGCCTTCCAGTTATCGTTATTTTCAAACTGATTTAGAAGCACATATCCCTTTTCATCACGAAGCTTAAATGCTAAATCACGCGAACCTTCGATACCCTCGGCTGCCGAAGTTAAAATAACCTCAGCGCCATATGCTCGCATTGTTTTTACGCGTTCTTCGGTAGAGTTTTCAGGCATGATTAAGACCATTTTAAGCCCGAATAAATTTGCTATTAAGGCTAATGCAATACCGGTGTTTCCACTAGTGGCTTCCACCAAAGTACCTCCTGGCTTAACATCGCCACGTTTTAGTGCTTCATTAATCATATTAAACGCTGCACGGTCCTTTACACTGCCCCCGGGATTATCTCCTTCCAGCTTTAAATACAACTTTACTTTTTCTTTGCCCACCAAATGACTTGCATCAATAAGTGGTGTGTTTCCTATGTGATCTAAAATTCCTTTAACGGATGCCATTCTTTTTGGGTCTGATTTTTATTTCGGTTTGATACGTTACTAATGAATTTTCGGGAACAGATTGTGTAATCCAAACGTTCGCTCCAATGGTACTATTCGCTCCAATAACTATATCGCCTCCAAGTATGGTTGCATTAGCATAAATTGTAACATTATCTTCAATAGTTGGATGCCGCTTTGTAGATTCCATACTCTTTTTTACTTGTATACCACCTAATGTTACCCCTTGAAAAATCTTTACATTATTTTTTATAATAGAAGTTTCACCTATAACAATACCTGTACCGTGATCTAAGAAAAAAGATTCTCCAATAGTTGCTCCAGGATGTATATCGATGCCTGTAATTCCATGTACATACTCACTCATCATTCTAGGAATAATCGGTACTTGTTGCACATATAATTCATGACTTAAACGATAAACACAAATAGCGTAAAACCCAGGACAGGCCAAGTAAACTTCTTCCAAACTTTTTGTTGCCGGATCAAAATTTACCACCGCTACAGCATCCAGTTCCAATTTCTCTTTAATAAGTGGAAATTTAGCTTGAAACTCATCCCAAACCCTATCTCCTTTATCAATTTGAAAATTGTCAGCGATTTCTAGAAAAGTTGTTTTCAAGCATTCCAGCTCATCATCGTGAGCGTCGAACAAATAATAAAATAAGTTTTTAGTAAAGCTCTCTACAACATCCTTTAGGCGTACATTGTATTTTTTACCAATCAATTTATCGTTTAATTCTTTACACGGTTTCATTAAACTTTGTTTTTAATGATAAAATGCAATTCGCATAATTAATCGATTCTTTCAATATGAATGTCTTAACTATCGGAATTGCACTTTAAAAGATTATGTTTTTCAGTTTTGTCGCTATTTCATCTTAAAGTTTACAGCTTCAAGATACGCATTTCTGAATTACTGAATGGCTTGAACCACTGCTTTTGGCGCTTCTTTACGAGAACCATCAAAACCATCAATACCACTAACCGTTGTATATTTTAATACATACTTCTTACCAGGATTGATAATTCGATACGCCGCCTGACACATCAATGTGGCTTCGTGGAATCCACAAAGAATTAATTTTAATTTCTCTGGGTAGGTATTAACATCTCCAATAGCAAATATACCTTCGATATTAGTTTGATAATTTCTTGAGTTATCTACCTTAATCGCATTCTTTTCAATTTCTAATCCCCAGTCTCCAATAGGACCTAATTTTGGCGACAACCCAAATAACGGAATAAAATGATCGGTTTCTATACGAGATTCTTCACCATCTTTAGTTACTGTTACGGCCTCTATTTTTCCATCGCCATGTAACCCTGTTACTTCGGCTGGTGTAATTAAGTTGATTTTACCTAAAAGTTTAAGTTCTCCTACTTTTTCAACAGAATCTAATGCGCCTCTAAATTCGTTTCTTCTGTGAATTAATGTTACTTCTGAAGCCACATCCGCTAAAAATATACTCCAGTCTAATGCTGAATCACCTCCTCCAGAAATAACCACACGCTTATTACGATAAACCTCAGGGTCTTTAATCATGTATTCAACACCCTTATCTTCGTAATCGGCTAAACCTTCAATGGCTGGTTTTCTAGGCTCGAACGACCCTAATCCTCCAGCAATTGCCACCACAGGAGCATGATGTTTTGTTCCTTTATTTGTTGTCACAATAAATGAACCATCGTCTTGCTTTTCAATAGTTTCAGCGCGTTCACCTAAGGTGAAACCAGGCTCAAATTGCTTACCTTGTTCTAAAAGATTTTTTGTTAAATCGCCTGCCAATACTTCTGGAAAACCAGGAATATCGTAAATGGGTTTTTTAGGATAAATCTCTGAACACTGACCTCCAGGTTGTGGCAACGCATCAATTAGATGACATTTAAGTTTTAACAATCCTGCCTCAAAAACTGTAAATAATCCAGTTGGTCCTGCACCTATTATTAGTATATCTGTCTTAATCATTTTTACGACTCTTTTTTTTCAATTAATCCTTTGGTAAATTCGTTTAGCGTTTCCACTTTATGTTCGAAATCCCCTTTTATTGTTTTTCTATATTCATTTAAATTTTTTACCAAATCGTCTACATTTTCCGGAATAACATCTTCGAAAAACTGACGTAGTCTTTTGGCTGTTGTTGGCGATTTTCCGTTTGTTGAAATCGCTACTTTTACGTTACCTTTTGTAACAATACCTCCCATATAAAAATCGCAATACGGCGGATTATCGGCAACGTTTATTAAAATACTGCGCTTACGACAATGCTTATGCACTTTCACGTTAACTTCAGGTACGTCGGTCGTTGCGATAACCATATGTTGGCCTTTTAAAAAACGCTTTTTATATTTCGATTCTATTAATGATACATCGCCTTTTTCAGCTAATGCCATTGTACCTTCTCTAAACATTGGGGACACCATTGTTACATGAGCATCTGGACTTGATTTTAATAAAAAATTTAACTTTTCTTCAGCGACGTTTCCTCCACCTACAATTAACACCTTTAACTGACTAGTTTTTAAAAAAATAGGATATAAATTATTTCTTTCCATATAGTACAGCCTATGCTAGTTTATTAACTTCGTGTCTAATTGTTGACAACGCAACACGGTTTTGAACAACATCGCCAATTACGATAATCGCAGGCGAACTTAGTTGCTTTTCTTCAACAATAGATTGAATTGTGCTAACGGTTCCGACACCAACTTTTTCATCGATTCTGGTTCCATTTTGAATGATTGCCATTTGTGTATCCTGTTTGCCTTCGCCTTTAAAAATGTCAACTATTTTTTCCAATTTATGCATCCCCATTAAAATAACTACCGTCGCAGTAGACTTTGCTGCCAAGTGCACATCGGTAGATAAGCTATGGTTTTTAGTTGTCGCCGTAATCACCCAAAAACTTTCAGATGACCCACGTTTTGTTAATGGAATACCTTGATAAGCAGGCACTGCAATAGCCGATGAAATTCCTGGTACCACAAAAGTTTCCAAACCAAATTCACGTGCATAATCAATTTCTTCTGCACCGCGACCAAAAATAAATGGGTCTCCGCCCTTTAAGCGTACTACATGCCCCTTTTCCTTGGCTTTAGCAACAATGAGCTCGTTAATTTGTTCCTGTTGAAACGCATAACAACCTTTACGTTTACCCACAAAAATTAATTCAACATCTACTGAAGCATACTTTAAAAGTTCTTCATTAATTAAGGCATCGTACAAAATCACATGAGCCGATTTTATAGCTTTAATAGCTTTTAAAGTGATTAGCTCAACATCGCCAGGACCAGCGCCTACAACCGTTAATTTTGGGGTTAATATACTCATAGCTCTATTTTATTTTTAAAGCTTTAGGCTACAATACTTTTTTCTTCTTCCCTAAAAGCTCTTACTTTATCTAAAAACTGATTGGCTTCCTCAATATATCTTACAGCAAATTCCTCAGTAGGAGCAAATTTATTAATTTGATATATGATATCAGAGAATGAACTACCTAAATTCAATTTTCCACTTTCAACAAATAGTTTATCAAAATCACTTATTATACCTGCATGCGTATTGGTTTTTTTATTCTCGGATAACAAAATCGCTTTCGCCGAATTAACCAATGAACTGTATGCATGGTAAATTGCACCAGAATACACTTTATTATTTAATGACTCCTGTGCATTTTCTATTTTTTCTTCACTTTCTAAAAACAAGGTAGCAACCAAATCGATAACAACACCTGCACACTCCCCTATGCCAATTTCTTTTTCGTATTTTTCTTCATTTCCCCAATCGATAAAATCTTGAGGTGTTAAATTAGTGACATCCTGAAGATCATTTAACAAATCATAAAAATAACGATCTCCTGTGGCTTTATAATATTCAATAAACGATTTTCCGTTTGAATTTGCTTCGAAATCATTTAAAATTCGACGTAATGCTTCTGGACCTCTACGACTTGGTACTTTTACCACTTTATCGGCAAACAATCCATTACCATCACCTAAATTACCACCGCCAAGTAAAACCTGTAAGGCAGGCGCTACTAATTTATCTGGCGTACGTACAGACATGCCTTGAAAACCTATGTTTGCCATATTGTGTTGACCGCAGGCATTCATGCAACCACTAATTTTGATAACCACATCCTGGTTGTTTACATATTGTGGATATTCGGCCTTAATAACACGCTCCAACTCATCGGCAATACCGGTACTACTTGCAATTCCTAAATTACATGTATCGGTCCCTGGACAAGCCGTAATATCTACTGCCTTATTATACCCAGCTTCTACAAAACCCAACTTCTCTAATTCAGTATAGAAAAACGGAACTAAATCTTCCTTAACGAAAGGTATTACTATGTTTTGACGCAGTGTTAAACGGATTTCTCCAGCGGCATATTTATCAACCAAATCAGCTAACAAACGTGCTTTATCAGTATAAAAATCACCTAACAACACTTTAATACCTATCGCCACATACCCTTCCTGCTTTTGTGGAATAAGGTTTGTTGCCACCCATGTTTGGTATGCTTGTTCGTCTTTAATTTCAACCTTTGGGGCTTCAACAGATACAGGTATCGAAGCTTGGTAAGCATCGGCATCAATAGCTACAGTTTTTAACTCTATTGCATTTTGTTCGGCAGCCACTAACTCTTTGAAAGCCTCTAAACCAATATCCTTAATTAAAAATTTCATTCTGGCTTTTGCACGACTTTTACGTTCGCCATAACGATCGAAAATACGCAACACCCCTTCCATGACTGGAATAATTTTATCTGTTGGAAGAAAATCGTAAAGCACATCGGCATGACGTGGTTGCGACCCTAGTCCGCCTCCAATCATCACCTTAAATCCGCGTACCCCATTTTCAATTTTAGCAATAAAACCTAAATCATGCATATAGGCCAACCCTGTATCTTCATCGGTTGAAGAAAACGAAACTTTAAACTTACGTCCCATTTCCTGACAAATCGGGTTTCTTAAAAAGAATTTATATAGCGCATCAGCATATGGAGACACATCGAAAGGTTCATTTACATCGATACCAGCTGTTTCGCTAGCTGTTACATTACGTACCGTATTACCACAAGCTTCACGTAAGGTTACATCGTCTTTTTCAAGCTCAGCCCAAAGTTCTGGGGTACGATTTAAATCGACGTAATGAATTTGTATATCTTGACGTGTTGTAATATGTAAACGTCCACGAGAATACTCATCGCTAACATCAGAAATTCTTCGTAGCTGATTACTTTTAACTTTTCCATAGGGTAACTTTATACGAATCATTTGAACGCCTTCTTGACGCTGACCGTATACACCACGAGCTAAACGAAGACTTCTGAATTTCTCTTCATCTATTTTGCCATTATTGAATAGCTCAATTTTTTTTGCCAATTCAATAATATCCTTTTCTACAACTGGATTCTCTATTTCTGTTCTAAAACTTTGCATCTCTTTTTTTAAGTTTGATTGTTTAAAATCGAAAACTGAATAAAACGTTAATTTCCAAATTTCGACCTTGTAACTTTTAACTTGCTTTTATTGAATAAACCCGGCTCCAACGGTATTGTTTGATTGCGAATCAATTAAAATAAATGATCCGTTGGTTCGGTGATTTTTAAATTGATCGTAAAAAATCGGCTTATTTAGTTTGAAGGTTACCGAAGCAATGTCGTTCACTTTTAGTTCGGTAACATTATTTTCAACTCCTGAATAATCTGGGTGTATTTTATAATTGATTCGATCAACCTTTGCTAACACCTTGTTAACTCCATGCTGAACTACATATTTAGTTCCTGGCTTAAGGTGTTCTGCATCCATCCAGCACACGTTAGCTGTAAATTGCTTGTCGATGGTTGGCAAATCGTTTTCTTTTACGATCATATCGCCACGACTAACATTAATATCGTCTTCTAAAGTGATGGTTACCGAAGAACGTCTAGATGCGGTTTCGTATTTTTCGTTATAAAAATAAATATCTTTAATTTTCGATCTTGTTTTAGATGGCAACACAATAACGTCGTCGCCTACGCTTAAATTACCACCGTATACTTTCCCTGCGTACCCTCTAAAATCATGAAAATCTTCCGTTTTTGGACGGATAACATACTGAACTGGAAAACGAGGGGTACCCACATTGTATATATCGGCTTTATCCAATTGTTCTAAATGCTCCAGTAATGCTTCTCCTTTATACCAAGGGGTGTTTTCAGATTTATGAACCACATTGTCTCCTTTCAGTGCACTTACCGGGATAAAAGTTATCTTTTGATCCTGATAATCGCGCTTACTCATCAATTCTTCAAAATCGGCTTTAATCTTATTATAAACCTCTTCCGAATAATCAACCAAATCCATTTTGTTAATAGCAACAACAACATCTTTAATTCTTAACAAATTATTGATAAAGAAATGACGATTAGTTTGTTCGATAACCCCTTTTCTTGCATCAATCAAAATAATAGAAGCCTGAGACGTTGATGCTCCCGTAACCATGTTTCGTGTATACTCCACATGACCAGGTGTATCGGCAATAATGTAGCTTTTTTTATTTGTTGAAAAATAGATATGAGCTACATCTATAGTAATCCCCTGTTCTCTTTCTGCCACTAAACCATCGGTCGCTAACGAGAAATCCAAGTAATCGTATCCACGTTGTTTACTTGTTTTTTCTATAGCTTCTAATTTATCGGTAGTTAACGATTTTGTATCATATAATATACGACCAATTAACGTACTCTTACCGTCATCGACACTTCCTGCTGTTGCTATTTTTAATACTTCCATTTTGTTTTTAATGCTTTATGTTGTAGGCTTAACACCTTGAACTTATTTTTTTAAGTTTTCCGTTTTTACGGAAATAACTGTAATTTGTTTTTAGAAATACCCCTGCTGCTTACGTTTTTCCATAGCCGCCTCCGAGCGTTTATCGTCTATTCGTGCTCCGCGCTCCGAAATAGTACTTTCTCGAATTTCTTCAACTACTTTCGAAATTGTAGTGGCTTCAGATAAAACTGCCGCTGTACAGCTCATATCGCCTACGGTTCTAAAACGCACCAGTTCTTCAACAACTTCTTCATGATCGTCGCGATAAACCACTTCATCATCGGCAGACCATATCATACCATCTCGTAAAAACACTTTTCGCTTATGTGCAAAGTAGATAGAAGGGATTTCTATTTTTTCTTTCTCTATATAAGACCACACATCTAATTCTGTCCAGTTTGAAATTGGAAACACGCGTACATTTTGTCCTAAATCAATTTGCCCGTTTAACATATCGAACAATTCAGGGCGCTGGTTTTTCTCATCCCACTGACCAAAATCGTCACGAACTGAAAAAATACGCTCTTTAGCTCTCGCTTTTTCTTCATCACGACGTGCACCACCAATACAAGCATCAAACTTAAATTCTTCAATAGCATCTAAAAGTGTTGTTGTTTGCAACTGATTTCTACTGGCGTAACGACCTGTTTCTTCTTTCACTTTACCTTCATCAATAGAATCCTGAACATTTCTAACAATAAGTTCTAGACCTAATTCTTCAACCAAACGATCTCTAAATTCAATTGTTTCAGGAAAGTTATGCCCCGTATCAATATGCATTAAAGGAAAAGGTACTTTTGCCGGATAAAACGCTTTAACAGCCAATCTCACTAAGGTTATAGAATCTTTTCCTCCAGAGAACAGCAGAACAGGTCTTTCAAACTGTGCTGCTACTTCTCTCATAATGTATATCGCTTCGTTTTCTAATGAATTGATATTTGATGTGTCTTTTTTCATTTTATATTTTATTTAGCCACAAATACGCATTTGTAAGTGCTCTATTTTAATCTTATTTCTTGTTTATGCATGTAATCCACACTCGCGATTAGCTAATGCTTTGGTCGGGTCGAAATATTTAAACTCATTGGGTAAATTATGATTTTCCAAATAAGTATCTAAATCGCTGTCTGACCAATAATAAAACGGACTTACTTTTAAAATTCCATCTTTACTAACACTGAAAATCCCTATACTATCTCTAAACGCCGTTTGTCCTTGACGCAAATTTGTAAACCAAACTTTTGGCTTATGTTCTGCCATAGCTCGCTTGAAAGGCTCCAGTTTTACCTGTTCGGTAAACGCGGCATGCTCGGGAGCATCAACACTTGGTATACCCATAACTACGTCACGATGTGCAGCGGTTTGTTTAGGAACATATAAGTAAACGTTTAAGCTTAAATCTTTTATCACTTGTTCGGCATGCTTATATGTTTGTGGTGTATTGTATCCCGTATCACACCAAATCACAGAAATATCCTGAGCTTCCTGAGTTACTGCATGTAAAATAGCTGCTTCGTATGGTCTGAAGTTTGTGGTAACCACTGCTTCACTGTTTAACTCTAAAGCTTTTTTAATTATATCAGACGGACTTGCGTCTTTATAAGTTTTATTTAGTTCTTTTAATGTATCTTCTGAAATCATAGCACCAAATTATTTTCCCCATTTTATAGAATTCCAAATACGCTCATGAAAAAAGTAAAGCACCATTTTGGTAACCAGTTCTATAGAACCAATTGAAAAGGCCAAGGTTAATTCTCCTGTTACTATCCATGAAATTAAAATAGTATCTAAAGTTCCAACTGTTCTCCAACTTAAAGATTTTACAACGCTTCTTATCGGTTTCTCTGAAGCGGTATCTGTTTTAAAAGTAGTTTTCTCTTTTTGATTTGAATTTGTTAACACTTGCTCAATCATTTTTTACTTTTTATATTATTCCTATCGATTTAATAGGAATTACAAAAGTAAAATATTTTATAACATAAAAAAGTGCTTAATGCAACTTTTTCGAATAATGGAATATTTTCAAGGATAAACTGAAAATATCTTTAAAAAAAACCAGAGATATTATTAAAAATGTGCTATTCTGAAAAAGAAAGATCGGCTAAAGTTGTATTTTTAAAGACATTAAGATTGCTGTCACGTACCTGAATCATGAGTTTATGCACACTACATTCCTGCTCATCAACACAATCATCACATTTTTCATAAAAATTCAAACTCACGCAAGGCACCATAGCAATAGGTCCTTCAAGAACACGCATCACATCAGCCATATTAATTTCAGCTGGTGTATGCCTTAGATAATAACCGCCATATTTACCTTTTTTAGAGCCTAAAACGCCTGCTTTTCTCAAGGTAAGAAGAATACTTTCTAAAAATTTTTGCGGTATTTGTTCTCCTTTTGCGATTTCACCTACCTGCACAGGAACATCATCTTCCTGTCTTGCGATAAAGGTAAGTGCTTTAAGTCCGTATTTTGTTTTTTTAGAAAGCATGGGGTAAATATAATTAATTAACTTGAATATTGTTAAAGCTTAATCAGTAGTTCAAAAAATTATATAAAGAAAATTTAATTAGGATAAATTGAATCAATAGTATTATTTTTAACCCTTTTCCAAAAACAGCAAACTTTTTAAACCTATGAAAATATTATTGAAAACATGTCAACTTTTAATAGTTGCTCTTGTTTTAACAGGATGCAAGAACAAAACCGAAAAACCTGTTGAAGATACTCGAACCATTATTGAAAAATGTACCGACCAGTATACTTTTCTTTCTGATAGTATCAAATCAGCTTTAGATACCAAACGCATGATGCCAAGAAATATTGGTAAAAACGGCCAAACAGGTTTAACAGGTATTTACGATTGGACGAGTGGTTTTTACCCTGGGTCTTTATGGTACTTAAATTTATTAACCAACGATTCTAAATGGGAAAATCTTGCTTTAGAATACACTAAAAAATTAGACACCATTCAGTACTGGACCGGAAATCATGATGTTGGTTTCATGATAGAATGCAGCTATGGTAATGCCTTAAAAAAGGAAGCTTCGGCAGCATTTGATTCTGTAATTGTGCAAACTGCAAAATCCTTGGCGACGCGTTTTCATCCAGGTGCTGGCATTATTCAATCTTGGGATTCCAGCAAAAAATGGAATTGTCCGGTTATCATTGATAACATGATGAACTTAGAGTTATTATTCCATGCTACCGAAATTTCCGGTGATTCTACATATTACAATATAGCCGTTTCTCACGCCAATAAAACCATGGAAAATCATTTTAGAGCCGACAACTCGTCTTTCCACGTGTTAAATTATGATACAGAAACTGGTGAAGTATTAGAAAAAAGAACCCATCAGGGATATGCCGACGATTCGGCTTGGGCACGTGGTCAAGCTTGGGGGCTCTACGGGTTTACCCTTTGCTATCGCGTAACTAAAGATGAAAACTATTTAAACCAAGCATTGAAAATAGCCGATTTCATTAAAAATCACCCTAATCTTCCAGAAGACAACATTCCATATTGGGATTATAATGCACCTGTAGACGAAAATACACCTCGAGATGCTTCGGCTGCAGCAATTACAGCTTCAGCATTATTGGAGCTTTCTGGTTATTTAAGTACCGAAAAAAGCAACATCTATAACACTTTTGCTAATGATATTATCAAATCTCTTAGCAGCCCCGCCTATTTTGCTGAAACAGGAACGAATAATGGTTTCTTGCTTAAACACTCTGTTGGAAGTCTTCCGCATGGCGTAGAAATTGACACACCTTTAAACTATGCCGACTACTATTTTTTAGAAGCCTTATACAGACAACAAAATTAAATAAGTAAACATACAGATGAAAAAAACAATAAGCGCTCTTATTCTATTTTTACTAACTATTAATATTATTACAGCTCAGTCAGACAGAGAACTTTGGGTTAACGAGCTTACAAAATTATCCGACCCTGTTTTAACAGCTTTAGCCAAAGACAAATTAAAAAAAACAATGCCTACTGAACAAAGTAGCTTTGATTATGGCGACCGAAGTAATTTCGCCGGCCTTGAAGCCTTTGGTAGACTTTTAGCTGGTATTGCTCCGTGGTTAGAATTAGGTCCGGGCGACACTAAAGAAGGCAAACTTCGTCAAAAATATATCGAATTAACCCATGAAGCTATATATAATGCGGTTAATCCTGAATCTGACGATTATTTGAATTTTAATAAAGGGGCACAACCTCTGGTTGATGCTGCCTTTTTGGCTCAGGGATTTTTAAGAGCTCCAACGCAATTATGGGAACCCCTTCCCGATGAAACTAAACAAATGGTTGTTAATGCCTTTAAAAAATCGAGAACTATTAAAAATGTTCCCTATAACAACTGGTTATTGTTTGCAGCTACTGTTGAAGCCTTTCTAGCAAAATTTACCGATGATGCCGATTATTTAAGAATTGAATATGCCTTAAATAAACACATGGAATGGTATGTGGGTGACGGCTTATATTCGGATGGAAAATACTACCATTGGGATTATTATAATTCATTTGTTATTCACCCTATGCTTATTGATGTATTTAGAGTTTTAAAGGAAACGAATCACCCGTACAAAAAGCTAAATGACGATGTTATAAAACGTGCGCAGCGTTATGCTGAAATTTTAGAACGCCAAATTTCACCAGAAGGCACTTTTCCTATTATTGGAAGGTCGTCGGTTTACCGCTTTGGGAGTTTCCAGTTATTGTCTCAAATAGCACTTCTGGAACAATTACCATCTGACATTTCTGAAGGACAAGTGCGTGCTGCCTTAACTTCTGTTTTAAAACGGATACTGCAAGCCGATGGTACTTACGATAAAAAAGGATGGCTAAAATTGGGTGTTGTGGGGCATCAGCCTAAAATGGCAGAACCATATATTAACACAGGAAGCCTTTATTTAACGTCTTTAGGCTTTTTAGCTTTAGGCTTGCCTGAAGATCATACTTTCTGGACTTCTAAGCCTGAGCCATGGACGAGCGTAAAAATATGGGGTAGTAACCCTGATGTGGTAAGAGACCATTATAAAAATTAGATATAAAAATTCTATCATAAAAAAGGCGTTACTCGATTAAAAAGTAACGCCTTTTCTAATTTATTAAATTACAATTTTTATCCCAAAGCCTGTTTTAAATCGGCTATAATATCGTCAATATGTTCTAACCCCGCAGAAATACGGACTGATCCATCGGTAATACCAACAGCTGCTTTTACTTCAGGCTCTACTTTAGCATGAGTGGTACTTGCTGGGTGTGTTACAATGGTTCTGGTATCTCCTAAATTAGCAGATAATGAACACATTTTTATATTATCAAAAAAGGCACGTCCACCTGCAACCCCTCCTTCTACTTCAAAAGCAACAATAGTACCGCCCAAACGCATTTGTTTTTTAGCTACATCATATTTGGGATGCGACTTTAAAAATGGGTATTTTACCCATTTCACTTTTGGATGGTTTTCTAAATACTCTGCTATTTTCAGTGCATTTTCACAATGCTTTTCTGTTCTTACCGCTAATGTTTCCAGTGATTTAGACAGTACCCAAGCATTAAAAGGACTCATGGAAGGCCCTGTAAGTCTTGAAAATAAATATATTTCTCGTATCAATTCTTTTTTTCCTACAGTAACACCACCAAGAACACGACCTTGACCATCTATTAATTTAGTAGCAGAATGTATCACCAAATCGGCGCCATGCTTAATAGGGTTTTGCAAATATGGAGTCGCAAAACAGTTATCAATAACCAAAAGTATGTTATGCTTCTTACAAATGGCACTCAAAAAATCTAAGTCTAATACATCAACGCCTGGATTGGTAGGCGTTTCGGCGTATATAAATTTTGTATTTGGCTTAATTAAATTTTCAATAGTTTCAACTTCGTCAATATTGAAATACGAACATTCTATATTCCATTTTGGAAAATATTTAGTAAACAAACCGTGAGTTGCCCCAAAAACAGAACTACAAGACACCACATGATCGCCAGCATCTAACAACGTGGCAAAAGTTGAAAACACTGCTGCCATACCACTTGCAAAAGCATAACCACTTTCAGCGCCTTCCATAGCACAAATTTTATCGACAAATTCGTTAACGTTAGGATTACTGTAGCGGCTATATAAATCTCGTTGTTTTTCTTCAGCAAAAGACGCTCGCATTTCTTCGGCATCATCGAATACAAACCCCGAGGTTAAATACAACGGAACAGAGTGTTCAGAAAACTGCGTCGTTTCCGTTTGTGTTCGAATAGCTAAAGTTTCAAATTTTTTACTCATTTCTATAATTTTTTCTACATCTGCATTCGTTTTCACAAATACATACGTTTATTTTGATTTGTAAGTTAGATTTCTCAAAGTTACAAAGACTAATAATTTTACTTTGCCCTGTTTTGAATTTTAAATATAATTCATCTCTTTTCGCAAACGAGATTCTATTGGCAACAAAAATTTACTCGAACTAATTTACATGTTTCGACAATCGCAAAATATCACCAAAAACACCACGTGCGGTTACCTCCGCGCCTGCGCCTGCACCTTGTATTACGATAGGTTGCTCGCCATAGGATTCAGTAAATATCTCAAAAATCGCATCGCTGCCTTTTACATGTCCTAGGGTACTATCTTCGGGAATGGATACTAATTTAACTTCAAGAGTCCCCTTATCCTGAGATAAATCGCCCGATAAATCACCCACATAACGCAACACATGTCCTTCCTCCTGATTATCCTTCACCTTTTGGAATTCGTCATCTAGCACCTCGAGTTGGCCAAGAAATTCCTGAACAGAAATATCTCTGTAGGCTTCCGGAATTAAATTTTGAACAGCCACGTCTTCAAACTCATTTTTCAAATCCAGTTCTCTAGCTAAAATCAATAATTTTCTAGCCACATCATTTCCTGAAAAATCCTCACGCGGATCTGGCTCGGTAAACCCTTTATCAATGGTCTCCTGAACTATTGCGCTGAAAGGTTTATCCTGTACTGAAAAATTGTTAAATAAATAACTTAATGTTCCTGAAAATACCCCACGTATTCTAGTAATATTTTCTCCAGATTCATGCAATAATTTTATGGTATCGATAAGCGGTAAACCTGCACCAACGGTCGTTTCATATAAATATTCTTTGTTATGGGCTTTAAGCTGTGCTCTTAATTCGGAATAAAATTGATGAGAAATGGTATTCGCTATTTTGTTAGACGACACCAAATCGAAACCTGCTTCAACAAAAGGAACATAATTATCGTGAAAACTTGGGCTCGCTGTATTATCAACGGCAATTAAATTTTCCATGTGATTGTTCTTTGCAAACGTAATTACATCCTCAATAGAACTCTCTAAAGGTGACTTTTTAATAGCTTCTTTCCAATCTTGACCAACGCCTTTTTTATTTAACAGTAACTTTTTAGAGTTTGCGATAGCGAATACATTTAATAATACGCCTTTACGTTTTTCGATATCTTCTTTCGACTTTAAAATCTGATTAATTAAAGCGCCACCAACACCACCATGGCCAAAAATGGCAATGTTAATCTTTTTAGAAATTCCAAAGATTTCACCGTGAATCACGTTCATGGCTTTATGCAATTGGTCTTTCTTAACAACCAAACTCACATTTTTTCCAGTTACCGTATTATTGAAGAGTAAAGGTGTAATCTGGTTTCTAATTAATGCATTAAAAGGTTTATGGAATGAACTTAACTCAATTCCAATAATCGAAATTACCGAAACATCATCGACAACACCAATTTTATTAACATCTTGCGAATAAAAATCGTTTTCAAACTCACGCTCTAATGCCAATACCGCGTTAGTAGCCTGACTTGCATTAATAATTAACCCTATACCACGCTCTGAAGATCCTTGAGAAATGATACTTACGCTAATATCTTTATTAGCCAATGCCCCAAAAATACGCGCATCAACACCACTTTTTCCTAACAATCCGCGACCTTCCAAATTAATTAACGCCACGTCATCTAAAACAGATAGTGAAGTTACTTCTTTTGAATTTGGTTTTGCGGTTATTAATGTACCTTCATCGTCAGCATTAAAGGTATTTAAAATACGTAAGTTGATATTTTTTTCAACTAAAGGGATAATGGTTTTTGCATGCAAAACGGTAGCTCCGAAATTCGCCAATTCGTTAGCCTCGCTAAAGGACATTTCTCTAATTTTTTTAGCATCTTCAACCAAATCTGGATTTGCGGTGTAAATGCCATTTACATGCGTATAATTTTCCAGTTCTTCGGCATCTAAGAAATTCGCAAGTAAAGCCGCAGAATAATTACTTCCGTTTCTTCCTAAAGTGGTCGTTTCGTTACTTTTATTAGAAGCTATAAATCCAGTTACAATATTAACGGTATCTTTTGGTGTGGCTTTGTAAAAGTTTTTTACATTATCTTTTGAAACCTGCGAAATAGGCTGAGCGTTACCAAAAACACCATCGGTTTTAATTAAAGTCCTGGAGTCGACAGCTGCCGCTTTTACCCCCTTTTCATTTAATAAACTAGAAATTAACTTCACAGAAAGTAACTCGCCTTGCGCTAAGATTTCATCCTTAGTTTTTTTACTGTAATCACCAAGCAAACTAACCCCTTCAAACAACTTATCTAGAATGGCAAATTCCTTAGAAAAATCGATGGATTTTAAAGGCTCCGTTTGATAGGCTTTAAATGCCTCCAAATCGGTATGGTATGACTTTCCTTTCACGGCTTGCTCAAGAATAGACTCCAAATCGTCGGTTGCCGAACCTCTGGCCGATACAACTACTGTAATGTTTTCGCCATTATTAATTTTATTTTTAATAATTGAAATAACGGTATTTAACCCGTTACCATTTGCTAAAGATTTCCCTCCAAATTTTAATACTTTCATTCTTCTTTTTTTAGAATTCGGCACAAAAATGCCTTCTACTATTTTTTCTAATTGCTCATATTCCATTAAAAAGGCATCATGCCCGTGTACCGAATGGATTTCATTATAGGTCACATTCGGGTTTGTAACAGCAAGTTGCTTGTGTGTTTGCCTGTTTTCTTCTGCCGTAAAAAACAAATCCGAATCCACTCCTACGATATGAATATTGCCATGAATATTTTCCAACACATTAAAATCGGTTGGCCTGTTTTTAGTTACATCAATAGTTTTTAACAACTGATTCATTAATTTATATGCAGAAAGCTGAAAACGTTCCTGCAATTTTTTCCCGTGATGCAGCAACCAACTTTCAACATTAAAAATTTCAAGTTCTTCATTCTTTGACCGCTGAAAACGTTCTTTAAAAGATTCGGGGGTTCGGTAACACAACATGGCATGCATTCGCGCATCGTGTACCGGATTTTTTGAATTAATTAAAAATTGTTCCTGGATCTGGCAATTGGCAATTAGCCAGTCGGTCGATTTCCAATCGGTAGCTACCGGAATTAAATTTTCGGCAATATCAGGACTTAATACCGCCATTTCCCAAGCTATTCCACCACCCAAAGAACCTCCTACTATAGCAAAAAGCTTTGTGATTTTTAATTCTTTTAACCCGAGTAAAAAGAGATTGGCAATATCTCGTGCTACGAAATCTTTATAGTTTTCAATTATAAATCCGTCGTAGCCATTACCAGGGATATTAAACGACAAAACAGTATATAATTTAGTATCGATAACTTTATCGTCTCCTACTAATTCTTTCCACCATCCATCTTCACCAGACACATTACTGTTACCTGTTAGCGCATGATTAATCAAAACTACTGGAGCCGTCCCCAAAGGCAAACCAAATAATTGATAACTTAGTTTTATCTCGGGAACCTCTACACCACTGTACGTAGAATAATTATTTACTATTATATGTTGAAGGCTGTTTTTCAAAGTTTGATAGTTTTTAAATTTTGCTGAAAGCTTCCTTTAAATCGGCTTTTAAATCTTCAATATTTTCAATTCCAACAGACAATCGTATTAAATCTGCGGTTACTCCAGCCGACTCTTGCTCTGTCTCTGTTAACTGCTGGTGGGTGGTACTTGCTGGATGAATAATTAAAGATTTGGTATCTCCGATATTTGCTAACAATGAAAATAACTTTGAGTTATCAGCAATGGCTTTAGCTGCATCAAACCCACCTTTAGCTCCAAAGGTAACGATTCCACTTTGTCCTTTTGGTAAATATACTTCCGATAAAGCTTTATATTTACTCGATTCCAATCCCGGATAATTTACCCATGCCACTTCGTCTTGTTGTTCCAGCCATTTTGCCAATGCTAAGGCATTTTCACTATGCTGCTTAATGCGAACAGGAAGCGTTTCTAACCCTTGTAATATTTGAAAGGCATTAAACGGACTTAAAGCTCCGCCAAAATCTCTTAATCCTTCCAAAATTAATTTAAAGGTATAAGATGCTGCTCCTAGGGTTTCGTAATATTTTAATCCGTGATATCCTTCTGAAGGCTCTGTAAATTCAGGAAATTTTCCGCTAGACCAATCGAACGTACCAGCATCGATAATAGCACCACCTAAAGACGTGCCTTGTCCGCCAATATATTTAGTTAACGAATGAATAACGATATTAGCGCCATGTTCTATCGGGTTTAAAAGAGCAGGTGTAGCAACGGTATTATCTACAATAAATGGTACGCCCGCAGCTTTGGCATGTTTTGAAATCGATTTTAAATCTAATACGTCTAATTTCGGGTTTCCTAACGATTCTACAAAAAAGGCTCTGGTATTATCTTGTACTGCTTCAGCAAAATTTTCAGGATTATCGGCATCTACAAAAGTTGTTGTAATACCTAATCTAGGCAAAGTTACTTTAAGTAAATTATAAGTTCCACCATATAAGCTACTACTAGCTACAATATGGTCTCCCGCCTTTAAAAGGGTTAATAAACCTGTTGATATTGCTGATGTACCCGAAGCAAATACTACGGCTCCAACACCACCTTCTAATGCTGCTAGGCGCTCCTGTAATATTTGATTTGTTGGATTATTAAGTCGGGTATAGATAAACCCTAATTCTTTTAACGAAAACAAGTTAGCCGCATGATCGGAATTATTAAAAACATAGGAAGAAGTTTGATAAATAGGTATAGCTCTTGTTCCTCCATTTGCTTTAAAATCGTGCCCTGCATGCAAAGCATTAGTTTCTAATTTTTGTGTACTCATTTTTCTAATTTTTTTAGTTAATAAATAATTAAACCAAAAGCCAAATGCATCAAATTTTATTGATGTACTTATTTAGAAAAATGTTATAAGAAATATAAATTACGGATGTAATTTTTTACGTTATCTATCCAAATATTCCAAAAATAGTAAATTTTAGAATTGGGTAGAATGTAGCACCTTCTTTACAGGTAAAGGGTTGCTAAGGCTTCAATGGGTCTAATCCCTCCACCTTTCTTGATAACATTTCAATAAGTTTTTGAACTTTATATATGCAAATATTCAATTATCAAAACGGAAAAACCTAATTTTTTTAAAAGAATTTTTATTTTTTTTTATTTTTTTACCAAAGGCCAACCAACATTAACGATTCATTCGCATGTCCTCGAATTTTTTCTGAATCACCAAACCTATTGGCTTGTTTTGAATTTTAGACTCTAACCATGAAATGATATCCAAATATAAAAACGCACGACTTTGATGCGGGTCATTTTCATATTGCTTTAATTTTTTATGAAGTTTAATAAATTCATTTTTAACCTCATGAGGGTAAATATCACCCAAGCCGCGTAAAAATTTAATAAACTCTTTTTGAACTTCATATAAGTCTTCCATTTTTATTAAAAACTTATAAGTACTTCGTATTAAAGCATCTAAATTATAATCCATCCCGGCTTCGTAATGGGCTACTAAATTTAAAATTCTTGAAAAACACAATAAATCCTCTCGCATCTGTAATGACCTATTACTTATAATTTTATCGAGGAAGTAGATGCATTTTTTAATTTCACCAGCACCAAAATACATACTGGCTATTTTATAATAAAACACCATTACGTGGTGTTCATCTATTCGATCCTTATAATTTTTTAATTTATCAAGCACCTCATCTATTAGGGGCAAACCTTCTTTAAAACTACCTTCAATAAAATGTAAATTAAATTTATTGTTGTACACATAAAGAAATGTTAGGCCATCTACATTATCGTCTATCGGAAACCATTTTTCTTTAGTAATCGACTCTAAACGCTCCAAAGTTTCTTTAAATTTATCATAATGTCTTAAATAAAATAAAGCCTCGAGCAAATAATGATTCCCTCTCAAGAAAAACACAGGATTTAAAACCATCATATCGCGGTTATCATAAAACAAGTCAACCCATTTGGTGGCATATTTATAACTAGATAGAAAATCGAGCATTAAAAAACTGTACCATAAATTTGCTTTGTACAGCCATAATTTTTCTCTGAAACCCAATTTTTCAATATCAAATTTTGGCATTCGGGCATTGTAGTACTTAATAATTCGGGTACTTTCTTTAGCATTTTTTACATAACCTGTTTTTAAAAACTGACCATAGAGCTGCAGTGATAAATTTGACAATTTACTAGCAATTACATTCTGCTGACTCAACTCCTTAGCTTGTATAGCAAGCTCATCGGCTCGATTACTTAAACTTCGTGTTATGTATTGCGACTCTATTATTTTTTCAAATTCTACAATTTCATAAGCCACATTTTTTTCTTCGTTAACAATGGCCAGATTTTTCGCCTTATCAAGAATTTTTAAACTTTGCTTATACAACCCTTTATGGTATAAAATGGTTGCAAAATCTAACTGCTCCCGAATTTGAATACGAATGGTTTGATGTGAAGGGTTTAATCTTAAACTAATTAAAATTTGCTTGTATAAATGCGCCTTTAAGTTAGAAAGCTGTTCCTTTTTTACTACTCCTTTTTTAAGAATCGCAGCTTCATCGTAAGCGGGCAATTTATCGAGAATATTGAAAAGGGTTAAAAATTTAGAGTCTTCATTAACTCCCAATCGACCAACATATAGCTTGAACTGGCGTTTTTCTGACTTAGAAAGCGATTTTACCAATACAAACAAATTATCTTTTTGTTCTTTTGTCATAGTTATAAAAACAGTTTTAAAATACTGATTTTCAGTTAAATAAATAAACTAGTATTCAGTTAAACATCGTAAAATAATATTGGCCTATTATCCTTTTAAAAAACCAAAGTATACATTCGTAATACAAAATGAAAATTTATTTTACTAAATGACTAATACAAACGTTCAAATTTTTGACACAACACTTCGCGATGGCGAGCAAGTACCAGGCTGTAAATTAAACACCGAACAAAAATTAATCATAGCAGAACAGCTTGATCAATTGGGTGTTGATATTATTGAAGCTGGTTTCCCTGTTTCTAGTCCAGGCGATTTTAAATCGGTAGAAGCCATTTCTAAAATTGTAAAAAATGCTACAGTTTGTGGTTTAACACGTTCTGTTGAAAACGATATTAAAGTTGCTGCCGAAGCACTAAAATACGCTAAAAAACCAAGAATTCATACAGGTATCGGAACTTCTGATTCCCACATAAAATATAAGTTTAAATCGAATCAAGAAGATATTATAGAGCGTGCTGTTAAAGCAGTAAGCTATGCCAAATCTTTTGTAGAGGATGTAGAGTTTTATGCTGAAGATGCTGGAAGAACCGATAATGCTTATTTAGCGCGAGTTTGTGAGGAAGTGATAAAAGCAGGAGCAACAGTACTTAATATTCCAGATACAACAGGTTATTGTTTACCTAGTGAATATGGTGCAAAAATTAAATATTTAAAAGAAAATGTAAAAGACATCGACAAGGCCATAATTTCTTGCCATTGCCATAACGATTTAGGGCTAGCAACTGCCAACTCTATTGAAGGAGTTATAAATGGAGCTCGACAAATTGAGTGTACTATAAATGGTATTGGAGAGCGTGCAGGAAATACAGCTTTAGAAGAGGTTGTTATGATTTTAAAGCAGCACCCTTATTTAGGTTTAGATACCAATATAAATACCGAAATGCTATATGGATTAAGCCAACTAGTTTCGGATAACATGGGTATTTATACTCAGCCTAATAAAGCAATTGTAGGTGCTAACGCATTCGCGCACAGTTCAGGTATTCATCAGGATGGGGTAATTAAAAATCGTGAAACATACGAAATTATAGACCCGAAAGCTGTCGGTGTTACGGAATCTGCCATCGTACTAACTGCCAGAAGCGGTAGAGCAGCATTAGCTTATAGAGCAAAAAACATCGGATATGAATTAACTAAACTTCAGTTGGATGAAATCTATCAGAACTTTTTAGATTTTGCCGATAAGAAAAAGGAAGTTGAAGATAACGACATCCATTATATTATAGAAAATAGCAGAATTTATAAAGAAATAATTTCTGCTTAATAAAATGGAATGACCTACGAGAGGTTGTAATCTAACAACTTAAAAAAATAGGTCATTCCATTTTATAAACACAACACATTTAAACAACATGAAATTAAATATTGCTGTTTTACCTGGCGATGGTGCAGGACCCGAAGTTATAGCGCAGGCCGTAAAGGTCTTAAAAGCTATAGCTATGGAATTTAATCATGTATTTAATTTCACTAACGGCATTGTTGGAGCCTCTGCTATAGATAAAACTGGGTCGCCACTTCCTGAAGAAACGATTACCCTTTGTGAAAATTCTGACGCTGTTTTATTCGGTGCTATTGGAAATACATCATATGATTTAGACCCAAACACAAAAATCAGACCCGAACAAGGTTTATTGGGATTAAGAAAATCTTTAGGCTTGTACGCAAACATAAGACCCGTAATTGCTTATGAAGATTTATTGAATAAATCATCTCTTAAAAAAAGACAAATTAAGGATACCGATATTCTTATTTATCGTGAATTAACAGGTGGTATTTATTTTGGTGACAAGATATTATCGCAAGATGGTAACAAAGCCAGTGACATTTGCGAATATAATCGATACGAAATTGAACGCATCGCTCATTTAGCCTTTAAAGCAGCTCAAACCAGAAAAGGGAAATTAGCTCTAGTAGACAAGGCCAATGTACTTGAAAGTTCTCGTCTATGGCGCCGAGTTGTGCAAGAATTAGCTCCACAATATCCAGATGTAAATGTAGACTACCTATTTATCGATAACGCAGCCGTAGAACTTATAATTAATCCGAGACAGTTTGATGTGATATTAACCGAAAATATGTTTGGCGATATTTTATCTGAAGAGGCCAGTGTTATTGTTGGTTCTATTGGCTTACTTGCTTCCGCATCGATAGGTGAAAAACATGCCATGTTTGAACCAATTCACGGAGCATATACTAAAGGCGCAAATAAAGGAATTGCTAACCCCATCGCATCTATATTATCTGCAGCAATGCTTTTAGAACATTTTGGATTAGATGATGAAGCAGCATTAGTAAGAGAAGGTGTAGATAAATCAATTAAGCTTCAAATTACAACCCCTGATTTAAACACAAAATACGACCATATAACTACGACCAAAGTTGGCGATTTCATTGAAGATTTTATTAATAATCCAGATGAAACCAACTTAAACTTTACCAATATACATTTAGGGCAATCGACAATTATTTAATTATTTTGAGTTAGTCACCAAAAATTAAACTTTTTGTAGTCCTGTAAAGCGCATAGAATCTATGCGCTTTACTTTTTTTTAGCGGGAATATTAGTTGTCATCCGCTTTTTATTTCAATTTAACTTTGTATCTTTTTCACTCCAACTAAAAAATTAAAAAATGGAAATATTAGGCATTGACATAGGCGGCTCTGGAATGAAAGGTGCAATTATAGATTCTAATACAGGTGAATTGCTTACTGAACGCCATCGTATACCTACGCCAAAATCTCGTAAACCAGAAGCTATGGCAAAAACATTTAAGGCCATTGTTGAGCATTTTAATTATAAAGGCCCAGTAGGCTGCGGATTTCCAACTATTGTTAAAAAAGGTATTTGTCATGCCCATGGAAATCTTCATAAAAGTTGGCTAGGTATAAATGCTGAAACGCTATTTTCTGAAACAATAAGCATGCCCGTTACCGTAATAAATGATGCCGATGCGGCGGGATATGCCGTTATGAATTACGGTATTGGTAAAGACATGACTGGCCTAGTAATAATGATTACCATAGGTACAGGATTGGGAAGTGGCGTATTTTTTAATGGCGAATTAATTCCAAATTTCGAATTAGGACAAATTCCTTATAAAAAATATGAAAAGATAGAACTTTATGCGGCTGCTTCCATAAAGGAACGCAAAAACTTAAGTTTTAAAAAATGGGGAAAACGTTTTAATATTTTCTTAGAACTTGTTGAAACTATTTTTTGTCCAGACCATATTATCTTAGGCGGTGGGACATCGAAGGATTTTGACGAATTTAAAAAGTGGATAAAAATTGACACACCTGTTACGCCTGCGGAATTAGGTAATCATGCCGGTTTAATTGGAGCTGCAGTAGCCACTATGCATCCGTTGGGGCATTAATTAAACTCTACACGTTTCCAAATTTCATCATATATATTATTAACACCCTTTAGAAATAATAAATCGTCCTTAATTTCATATTCAAAAGAGTTTGTAATTCCTTTATAATTTCGCAACGCAGGATTGGTATATAATATTTTCTCAATATAAATGTTCTTTTCAATTTTGTAAGAACCCACAAAATCTGCAAAAAGAGTACTGTCTTTAACTTTCATTTCTGTTACTGTAAAAGTTCCTTTAGAAATCACTTTAATTCGACTCTTGCCAAACCCTTCAACATTTGTAGAAATAAGACTATCCTTTCCACAAAGCTGCCAAGTACCTTCGATTTCTGCGAGTAATTCCTTTTGTTGGCAGCTAGCATTTAAACCAAAAAGACATAAAAAAATGAATAAAGGTGCTGTTAAAATCAATAATTTTCTCATGGTATTTGTTTTTAAGTTAAATAAATCTTTGATGTACCATAAAATAGAATGTTTATTAACCTCTAAACTTTCATTGTCTTCATCGCAATTTTGTTCTGAGATTTCGAAAAAATCAAATTCTAGAATATTAGATATTTTTCTAATTGTATAAGCTCTTGGTTTTACAATACCCGATTCAATACGCTGAATTGTTCGAACTGAGACATTACATTTTTCAGCGACTTCTTCTTGAGTCAATCCCTTTGAAGTCCTTACCTCAATTAACTTTTTTCCAAAATTTAGTTTTGCCATTCTAATTTTATTTATGACCAATTTATATTGAACTTGAAACTTTTCAAAAAATATGTACGGTATTATTAACGACATTAACCCGACATTTCTAAATATTATTACTACTACCTTATTGAAAGTATTTTTTTAAATTCATGTAAGACAAGGCTTAAATATAATTATAGAATGGATATTGAAATAAAATATTGATGACTAATTTTTTAAATGCGATAAAAGAATAAAATTTATAGGCTTTCCTGGAAAACTTCACTAATTCTCTATTCAATTAAAAAGTAATGTTGAAGTTGTTAATGTTTTAGACAACGAACATAAACTTACATTGTACCATTTCTTATTAGAAATTACTGCAAAACAAAATGATGATTTTTTTTCTTTATATGAATTAGAAAATAAAGCATAGCCATAGTTGCGTTTTCTTTTTATAATGAAAATAGAAAGGAAAAAAAGTATTTAAATACAGTAAATTCTAGTGAAAAGTAGTTTAAGAATGAACCTTTTATTTCAAACAAAAAAAATCACATCAAACCCGTTTTGCTTAATGTGATTTTTCGTTACTCTTAATATGACTTTTAAAAATTACTTCGGAAACTTCGCCTGAATTTTATCCAAACTTAAATTATGTATACTACCAACGTGGGTATGCTTTTTTGAGGTATCTGGCACATAAGTCCCATCTTGAACCTGTCCGCCTATTTTTTGGTATGCTTCTCTAAAAGTTTGACCTTCAACAACGAGGGTATTGATGTTATCTACTGTGAACAAATATTTGTATTTCTCGTCGTTAATATCAACATCTTTTACAATGATTTGCTGAATGGAATAATTGTAAATATCCAGAATATCTTTAATTTCTTCAAAAGCAGCAATCATATTTTCTTTTAATAACTGAAAATCTCTGTGATAACCACTTGGTAAATTATTAGTAATTAAAACCATCTCGGTTTGTAACGCCTGAATTTTATTGCATTTGCCTCTAATAAGTTCAAAAACATCCGGATTCTTTTTATGTGGCATAATACTACTTCCTGTTGTTAATTCATCTGGAAAAGAAATAAACCCGAAATTCTGACTCATATACAAACAAGTATCCATAGCAAAACGAGCCAAAGTATTAGCCAAACTGCCCAATGCTACCGAAATGGTACGCTCGTTTTTGCCTCTACCCATTTGTGCTGCTACCACATTATATTTTAGCGTCGCAAAATCCATTTCTTTAGTAGTAAACTCTCGATCTATAGGAAATGAACTTCCGTAACCTGCCGCCGAACCTAACGGATTTTGATCTACCGTTTTAATGGCGGCATCAATTAAAAACACATCGTCTATCATTTGCTCTGCATACGCCGAAAACCACAAACCAAAGGACGATGGCATGGCCACCTGTAAATGCGTATAACCCGGTAAAACTTTATCTTTATAAACCTCGGCTTGACTCAGTAAGGTATCGAAAAGTGTTTTAACCTTTTCTCTAACTAAGCTTAAATTCTCTTTATAATATAAATGACATGCCACTAAAACTTGGTCGTTTCTGGAACGCGCGGTATGGATTTTTTTACCAACATCGCCCAAAGTAGCAGTTAATTCGTATTCAATTTTAGAATGTACATCTTCAAACTGGTCATCTATAACAAACTCTCCGGCTTCAATTTCATTGGCCAATACTTCCAAACCACCTAGGAGTTGCTCCAATTCTATCGTGGTTAGTATACCTATTTTATGAAGCATTTTAGCATGTGCTTTCGATGCTATAACGTCGTATTTTGCAATATGAATATCGATTTCTCTGTCGTTTCCAACGGTAAATTGTTCTACTTTTTTATCGATTGATATGCCTTTATCCCAAAGTTTCATTTCTGTAAATTTTTAATTCTTAAACATTTGAAGCAAGAATCAAGACCGCTTCGCTTATAGATTAAAGACTAATTTGTCTTGACATTTTCTTCTTGGTTCATTACTCTATTCAACAATTACCCTATTCAACAATTCTATGTAAATATCTATACCTTCTTCAATTTCGTTTAGATAAATAAATTCATCAGCAGAATGCGAACGGGTACTATCGCCAGGTCCTAATTTTAACGACGGACAACTTAATACTGCCTGGTCCGATAAGGTCGGCGACCCATAAGTGGTTCTTCCCATCGCAACACCTTCTTTTACTAATGGATGATCTACTGGAATACTTGATGAATTTAATCGTAAGCTTCTTGGCTTAATACTGGCACAAGGCGATTGATCCTGTAAAATTTTTGCTATCTCGGCGTTGCTGTAAGCATCATTCACCCGAACATCAACCACCAAATCGACATGACCTGGCACAACATTATGTTGCGAGCCAGCATTAATCTGTGTTACGGTTAATTTTACATCGCCTAAAGCTTCAGAACTTTTTTCGAACTTAAAATCTTTAAACCATTTTAAAACTTCTATAGTGTTGTAAATGGCATTATTATCGTTAGGATGCGCTGCGTGGCTGGGCGTTCCCTCAACCACGGCATCAAAAACTACAAGCCCTTTTTCTGCTATTGCCAAATTCATCAAGGTGGGTTCACCAACTATAGCCACTTCTACTTTAGGAATAATAGGCAACATACTGTTCAGTCCGTTTGGCCCACTGCTTTCTTCTTCGGCAGAGGCAACAATAACTAAGTTATATTTTAAGTTTTCAGTATTGTAAAAATAGGTAAAGGTTGCTATTAACGACACTAAGCAACCGCCTGCATCATTACTACCCAACCCGTACAATTTGCCATCTTCTACAATGGCCTTAAACGGGTCTTTTGTATACTTACTGTTAGGTTTTACTGTATCGTGGTGGGAATTTAACAGTAAAGTTGGTTTGCTGGCATCGAAATATTTATTAACAGCCCAAACATTGTTTTGGGTGCGTTTATAATCAATATTATAATTTTTAAACCACGCTTCGATATGTAATGCTGTTTGATCTTCTTCCGACGAAAAAGATTGAGTTTCTATTAACTGTTTTAACAGATTGATTGCATCTATTTTTAATTCCTGGGGAGTCATATTACAAAGTTATGGTTGTAAAATTATCATTTTCCTGCGTTAACATAGATGTATTTCCCATATTTATATTGGAAACACCATGATTTAACGCGTCGAAACAATTTTCCATTTTTGGCAACATACCATCGGCAATGATACCTTGCTCTAAAAGCGCTTTGTATAATTTAGTGTCAATGTGTTTAATAACTGAATTTTTATCGTTTATGTCTTCTAAAACACCATTAAGTTCAAAACAATAATAAATAGAAGTTTCGTATAATTCGCTCATACCAATCGCTATTTGCGATGTTATGGTATCAGCATTTGTGTTTAATAACTGACCGTTACCATCGTGGGTAATGGCGCAAAATACAGGTGTAAAATTGGCTTCAATTAACTTATTCACCGAATGCGAGTCAACCGATTTTACGTCGCCAACAAAGCCGAAATCGATGTCTTTTACAGGACGCCTATCAGAGGTAATGCTATTGGCATCTGCACCTGTTAATCCAATTGCATTAATGTTTAACGCCTGTAATCGGGCTACGACATTTTTATTTACAAGACCACCATAAACCATGGTAATGACTTCTAAGGTTTCGGCATCAGTAATGCGGCGTCCATTTACCATTTTCGATTCAATGCCCAATTTTGATGCGATATGCGTCGCACGTTTTCCGCCACCGTGAACTAATATTTTTTTTCCTTTTAGGTTTGCAAACAGTTTTAAAAATGCTTGCAAGGCCGAAGCATCTTCAATAATATTCCCCCCTATTTTTACTATGGATAATTTTTCTTTAGGCATTTTCTAATATTTTTTTAAGCACTAATTGTGCGGCATAAGTTCTGTTATTAGCTTGCTGAATAACAATAGAACTATCGCTATCAAGAACCGCATCTTCAACAATTACATTGCGTCTTACCGGCAAACAGTGCATAAACTTGGCATCTCCTATTTTTTCTTTGGTAATCATCCAATTCGGGTCGGTATTATTTACTTTACCGTAATCGTCGTAGCTACTCCAGTTTTTAACATAGATAAAATCGGCGTCTTTAAAAGCTTCCTCTTGATTATTAATTATAGGGGTACTACCAACTATTTCTGGCGATAAATTATAGCCTTCGGGGTTTGTAATCACAAAATCGACATCCATTTTTTGCATAGCCTGAGCAAAGCTGTTCGCCACGGCATGGGGCAGAGCCTTGACATGCGGTGCCCAACTAAGCACAACTTTAGGTCTTTCTTTTTGCTTATGTTCTGAAATGGTAATCGCATCGGTTAACCCCTGCAATGGATGTCCAGTTGCGCTTTCCATATTTACAAGTGGCACAGAGGCATATTTTTTAAATGCATTTAACACCTCTTCACTTTCATCCTTCACTTTATCGGTTAAAGTTGGAAATGCCCTAACGGCAATTATATCGCAATATTGCGACACTACTGCGGCAGCTTCTTTAATGTGCTCGGCAGTATTGCCATTCATTACTGTACCATCTCCAAATTCTATGCCCCAAGCATCACCTGAAACATTCATAACTATAGGATTCATGCCTAAATTTAAAGCTGCTTTTTGAGTACTTAACCTCGTGCGTAAGCTGGAATTAAAAAATAACAACCCAAGGGTTTTATTACGTCCTAATTCTAAATGTTTTAACGGTGTTAATTTCAACGCTTTCGCTTCCTCAATCCAAGAATTGATGTTATCGATATCGTGTATGGAGGTGTAATGTTTCATTGTTTTAATTTTGATTTCCTATTGTTATAAACCATTAAGATTTTGATACCTATCAAGGCTTCTATTTATTTTATTTTAGTAAACGGCACTTTATTTTCCATAGCATTTAATATAAAATTATCTTCCAATCCATTAACAATCCAGGTTTCTATATTTGCTTTTTTGGCCAAATCTGCCGCTTCAATTTTAGACTGCATGCCGCCGCTACCGTGCGATGATTTCGAATTGACCACTTCACTCTGTAACGCTTCAAAATCCTCAACAACTTTAATAGTTTCCGGCGTTCCGTTTTCCATAGATACTTTCGTATAAATACCATTTGTATTTGTAGCGATAATGAATAAATCAGCTTTTAAAAGCGATGCCGTTAAGGCTCCCAACTTATCATTATCACCAAACTTAATTTCATCGGTAGCAACGGTATCATTTTCGTTTATGATTGGAATATAATTATTGTTAACCAGAACATTAATGGTATTGACAATATTAGTACGGCTTTCTTTTTTTTCGAAATCGGAATAACTTAACAAACACTGCGATGTTAACAAGCCATATTCCCTAAAAATCTCTTGATAAATTCTAATAAGATGTGGCTGACCAATAGATGCCAAAGCCTGTTTTACAAACACATCTTTTTGTTTGCTTTCCAACTTTACAAATTGCTTAGCCACAGCAATAGCACCAGAACTTACAATAACAAATTCACAGGTGTCTTTTAATTGTGAAATTTGATGTGCTAAATCTTCTATTTTACCTCTCGAAATATTATCGGTTTCCTTAGTTAAGGTGTTCGATCCTACTTTGAGTAATATGCGTTTTTTTTTCATCATCGAATTTGTCCGTTACCAAATACATACCACTTATTGGTTACCAAATGCTGTAAGCCTATTGGCCCGCGTTGGTGTAATTTATCGGTGCTAATGGCTAATTCGCCACCAAGACCAAGTTGCCCCCCATCGGTAAATCGGGTTGAGGCATTATGGTAAACCGCAGCTGTATCAACATTTTCCATAAACATTTTAGCATCGGTATCGTTTGTTGTTATTATTGAAGACGAATGCCCACCAGAGTATTTATTAATCATAGCAATAGCGTCTTGTGTTGAATCGATTTCAGCCATGGCAATTTTAAAATCCAGAAACTCTTCATACCAAATAGCATCATTACTTATGGCTTCTACACCTTCAAATGCAACTATATTTTCATCGCCCAATATCTTAACATCGAACGCTTTTAATTTTGAAATTAAAGCTTTAATAAAAGCTTTTTTATTAGGAAGATTTTTGTCAATTAATACTTTATCCAAGGCATTACAGGCTGAAATTTTAGCCGTTTTAGCATTGATAATTACACTTAAAGCGATATCTAAATCGGCTTCTTTATGTACATAAACAAAGTTATTACCACGACCACTAATAATAACAGGGCAGGTAGCATGCTGTTTTACAAAAGCAATTAAACGCTCGCCACCACGAGGCACAATTAAATCGACTTTTTGTGTGGGCTGCTCTAAAAATGCCTGCGTTTCAGAACGATTAAATTGTAAATATTCTACCCACTCGGTTGAGGCGCCGTTCTCTTTTAAAGCTTCGTGCCATAAGTCCACAATTTTTAAATTGGAATTGGTGGATTCTTTTCCGCCTTTAAGTAAAATTTTATTACCCGACTTAAAAGCAATTCCAGCAGCTTCAACAGTTACGTCCGGTCGGGATTCGTAAATAATAAGAACCGTCCCAAATGAGGCTGTCTTGTTATACACCTGCATACCATTATCGTGTTTAAAACTAAAACGCTCAACACCAACAGGATCGTTCTGCGACGCCAAATGCCTTACCGAAGCAATCATTTCATCTACTTTTGCATCGTTTACTTTTAAACGATCGTACATAGAAATATCGTCGCCATTATAAGCCTCTAAATCGCCTTTATTAATTTCGATTAAAGTGTTTCTTTCACGCTCTAACAAAGCTGCCATTTTAAGTAAAACGGCATTTCTTGTTTCTATGGATAATAAGGTGTTCATTTTTATTTTTCTTATGTCATTACCAATTCTATTGAAACGACATGTTATTTTATTAGTCTTTAAACCTCAACAGCCTCCAATTCTTTTTTTAGAGCTTTAAAAAACTGATCGACATGCTCTTTAGCGATAGTTAAAGGTGGTAAAATTCGCAAGAGTTTTTTATTGGAAGCACCACCTGTAAAAATATGATGGTCGTAAATTAATTTTTTTCTTAAATCGCCTACTTCAAAATCGAATTCCAGTCCTAGCATTAAACCTCGGCCTTTTATATTTTTTATTTGCGGAATGGTTTTAGCTATTGAATTAAAATATTCTGAAACGTTATTCACATTATCGATTAGATTTTCATCTTCAATGGTATTTAAAACTGCCAAACCTGCGGCACAAGCTAAATGATTTCCTCCAAAGGTTGTTCCGAGCATACCATATTTTGCTTCTATACTTGGGTGAATTAAAATTCCGCCAATAGGAAAACCGTTCCCCATACCCTTTGCAATTGAAATGACATCTGGAGTTACATTATAATGCTGAAATGCAAAAAACTTACCTGAGCGCCCATAACCGGATTGGACCTCATCGGCTATAAAAAACGTGTTGTTCGCTTTACAGAGTGCGTCAACTTGCTCATAAAATTCGGCTGTAGCCTGATCTAAACCACCTACACCCTGAATAAATTCCACAATTACGGCACAAACATCGCCTTTTTCTAATTCAGTTTTAACACCTTCAATATCATTAAACTCTAAAATGGTAACTTTTTGCTGAGCATTTATCGGCGCAATAATATTAGGGTTATCGGTAGCAGCAACCGCTGCCGATGTCCGTCCGTGAAATCCATTTTTAAAAGCAACAACTCGTGATTTATCTGTTTTAAATGAAGCTACTTTTAAAGCATTTTCGTTGGCTTCTGCCCCCGAATTACATAAAAACAAGTTGTAACCATCGCATCCTGACAGGGCTTCCAATTTATCAGCCAACTCAACCTGTAACGGATTTTGAATGGCATTAGAATAAAATCCCAAAGCAGACACTTGATTGGTTATGGCCTCAACATATTTGGGATGCGCGTGCCCTATAGAAATTACCGCATGACCTCCGTAAAGGTCTAAATATTCTGTATTATTTTCATCGTAAACATGAATTCCGTTTGCGGAAACAGGTGTTACATTGTATAATGGATAAACGTCAAATAATGGCATTTTAATTTTTTTTAATCTGATTAATTTTTTCAAATGAAGCAACAATGCCTTGAATTAAAGCCGAACTCAATCCGTTGTGCTCCATCGCATTTAAACCTTCAATAGTACATCCGCTAGGTGTGGTAACACGATCGATTTCCTGTTCGGGATGTTTCCCACTTTCAATTAATAAACTAGCAGCCCCATAGCAGGTTTGTGTCGCTAATTCATGCGCTTCATGAGCTTCAAACCCTAACTGAATAGCACCTTGCGTTGTCGCTCGAACTAAACGCATCCAGAAAGCTATTCCACTGGCACAAATAACCGTTGCCGCCTGGATTAATTCCTCTGGAATAACTAAGGTCGTTCCCAACTGATTAAAAATATCCTGTGCCAGACTAACTTTGTCTTGGGCTTTATCATTTGCTGAAATGCAGGTCATCGATTTTCCAATAGAAATCGCCGTATTTGGCATGGCACGTATTATATTTTTATCACTACCAATAATCCCTTCAATTCTAGGAATTTCAACACCTGCAGCTACCGAAATTATTAGATGCTTATCGGAAATCTTACTTGAAACATCTTGTAGAACTTTATCAATATGTTTGGGCTGTAGTGCAAAAATAACAATATCCGATTGTTCAACTGCCCAGGCATTATCGCTTGTTACAGTCACATTATCTATATTTTTAAATGCCTCAAGACTACTTGCTTTTCGGCTACTTAAAAACAACGAAAATGTATTATTTTTTATCAGGCCGTTTGCAATCGAACTACCTAAATTACCTATTCCTATTACTGCTATTTTCATAGTAATCAGTTGTTATTTTTATTTTATGGCATTGCTTAAAGGTCGTATTTTACTAAAAATAAGTCGCCTTTAAATTTAAGCCTGTGGTTTCTTTTAATCCAAACATTAAATTCATATTCTGAACTGCCTGCCCCGAAGCGCCTTTCAATAAATTATCGATAATACTCGTAATTAATAACTTTCCGTTATGTTTATGCAAGTGTATTAAACATTTATTGGTATTTACCACTTGCTTTAGGTGCAATGCATCATCGGAAACGAAAGTGAATTCCGCATCCTGATAAAATGCCTTGTATAATGCTTTTGCTTCTTCAATTGTACCTTCAAAATCGGTATATAGGGTTGCAAAAATTCCTCTTGAAAAATTTCCGCGATTAGGCATAAACAAAATTTCCGAATCAAAATCATTCTGTAATTGTTTTACCGATTGGTTAATCTCTCCTAAATGCTGATGCGTAAACGGCTTGTAATAAGAAAAATTATTATCGCGCCAGGTATAATGCGTCGTTGCCGATAATGAAGTTCCTGCACCCGTGGCACCAGTAACAGCATTAATATGCACATCGTTCTTAATCAATCCAGCATTTGCCAATGGTAACAACCCTAATTGAATAGCCGTAGCAAAACACCCTGGGTTTGCAATATAATTAGCTTTTTGAATAGTTTCTGTTTGCAATTCTGGTAATCCATAAACAAAGGTTTTACCCTCAAAAACTTTATCGTCTTCTAATCTGAAATCGTTTCCTAAATCGATAATTTTTGTGCTTTCAGAAAAACTATTATTTGATAAAAACTTAACCGAATTACCATGCCCAAGACACAAAAATAAAACATCAACTTCTGGGTTAATTGTATCGGTAAACTCTAAATCTAAAGTTCCTACAAGATCTTGATGCACTTTACTTATTTTATTTCCAGCGTTAGAGGTACTGTATACAAAGTTAAGTTCTGCTTGGGGATGATTGATTATTAATCGAATCAACTCGCCTGCAGTATAACCTGCACCACCAATAATTCCAACTTGAATCATAATCTAAGAGTTTACCTGTTGATAAATTTTATTTTGGTTACCAAAGATTTTAATAAATCCTTTAGCCTCATCGGCGGTCCAGCCTTTATTTTCTTCTCCGTAACTTCCAAATTTCGCACGCATTAAATCGTGTTCTGAAGAAATACCATCTAACGTAAAATGATAAGGTTTTAAACTTACTGTTACATCGCCACTAACTTTGTCCTGACTACTTTGTAAAAAAGCTTCCATATCGCGCATTACTGGGTCTAAATATTGCCCTTCATGTAAATGCATGCCGTAAAAACTAGCTATATATTCTTTATGCTGAAGCTGCCATTTTGTTAACGTATGCTTCTCTAAAAGATGGTGTGCTTTTAAGGTAATTAAAGCACCCCCTGCCTCAAAACCTACGCGTCCCTTAATACCCACTATAGTATCGCCCACATGTATATCGCGACCAATAGCATACGCCGAAGCCAGATTATTCAGGGTTTCAATGTTAATTTCAGGGTCATTTTCTACACCATTCACAGCAACAAGTTCCCCTTTTTCAAAAGATAGTTTTACCTTTTCTTCTTCGGTGTGCTTTAACTGTGATGGATATGCTTCACTTGGTAATGGCTTTTCAGATGTTAAGGTTTCTGATCCACCAACACTCGTTCCCCAAAGTCCTTTATTAATAGAATATTTGGCCTTTTCCCAAGGCATATCGATACCATTCGCTTTTAAATAGTCGATTTCTTCCTGTCTTGTTAATTTTTGATCCCTGATTGGTGTTATGATTTCAATTTCTGGAGCTAATGTCTGGAAAATCATATCGAAACGCACCTGATCGTTTCCTGCCCCTGTACTCCCGTGAGCAATATATTCAGCACCAATACTTTTGGCGTATTCAATAATTTCTATCGCCTGCACAATACGTTCTGCACTTACAGATAACGGATAGGTATTGTTTTTCAACACATTTCCAAAAATTAAATACTTTACCACTTTTTGATAAAATGTGGCTACGGCATCAATATTTTTATATGTTGACACCCCCATTTTATAAGCATTGGCTTCTATTTTATCGATTTCAGTTTTCGTAAAACCACCTGTATTTACGCTTACCGCATGTACATCATAGTCTTTTGACAAACTTACTGCACAATACGATGTATCTAAACCGCCACTATAGGCTATAACTAATTTTTTCATCTGTTAAATTACTTTTGATCTTTTTTTTTTAAGAACATGGTTTCCTTAATATGTTTTAGTCTATTGAAAACCTTCTCTTTAATTTTTTTGTTTTTCTCTTCTTTTGCTTTGGGGTCGTACAACATACCTGTGCACAAACACATTTTTCTGTTGGTACGTGTTAAAACGTCATAATTTCTACAGGTTTGACAACCATCCCAAAAGGTAGAATCATCGGTTAATTCTGAAAATGGAACAGGCTTGTATCCCAAATCACTATTCATTTTCATTACCGCCAACCCCGTGGTGATACTAAATACCTTGGCATCAGGAAATTTTGTTCTAGAATGCTTAAAAATTTTATGTTTTATTTTCTTGGCCAAACCTATGTTCCTGTAGTCTGGATGTACAATTAATCCTGAGTTTGCTACAAATTTACCATGTCCCCAAAGTTCGATATAGCAAAACCCAGCAAATTTATCACCATCTAAAGCGATAACAGCATTACCATTCTCTAGTTTTTTAGTAATATATTCGGGCGTACGTCGTGCAATACCAGTACCTCTAACAGCTGCTGATTCTGCAATGGTTTCGCAGATATCCTCTGCGTATATAGCATGTGATTTATTGGCAATTACTACCTCGATGTTTTTCATAAACCAATCTAGGTTATAAATAAAATATTATGATTTAAAATTTTGCTTGTTTTTGAATCCGAATAAAATTAATAGATTTTAGCCTAAACACCTTAAACTGTTAAAGTGAATTTACAATCTGATAATGTATAATATGGATTCTTTTCGCTCGGGGAAGCAGGACTCACCCACTTCAAAATAAAAAATTAGACCCTCAAGGGGCGGCGAAAACGACGTGCAGGAATAAACGCGTTAGAAAATATGCTCAATAATTGAACATTAAACTGTGTAAAAATATAATTTGCCGTTTTCATAATAGTAACTCTAAATCGTCGGCCTAAGCCCCTTTCGTTAACTAGATACTGCAATATTACACATTTTTTTTAAACTAAAACACGACAAACAGTAAAAAGCAAAATGTTTTGATAAAAATTATTAAAATACCTCCGAATTGTATTTTTTGTTTAAAACAAACCCCTTGGATTACACTTTAACTGAATATTACACAAAATAACCTTAATAAAATCTTTTGATTAATACTTTAAATATCTACTCAAAATCTAACAATTTTGATATCCTAAATATCAAAATATCAGAATTAATAATTTTCTAATGTTACTTTCTAATTCTTCTAACGCTGCCAAGAGGCTCCTTTATAAAATTATAAAGCAATAATCGAATTGCTCGCTCATTTTATTTAAGCCTGGATACTACAAAAAGTGCAATCATTATATGTACAGCATAAAAAATTAGGGCTTTCGCCCTAATTTTTTATTTTTTTAATATATTTACCAATAGAAAATTTTTACAAAAACCGATTAAGAAGCAATTTTTATACCGCTAAAGTAATGTAGTTTAACAACTAAGAATTACCCCGAATCACCTATTATTATTGACTTAAAAGAAAAATAATAAAAGAATTAAACTGTATAAAATGTAAATATTTTTATGGAAATCGTAAATAAAGGAATATGTAAAACACATTAACCTTTTAAAGAATTCACAATCATTTTACCGAAAGATATAACTTACAAAGTTTAAATATTAACAAAAACAATAAGCCTATGAACAAAGAAATTTTATAATCCCTAAACCAATTGATTAAAAATTTATGAAAAATGAAAACAAACTTTCGTTTAACTAATAATTACTAACCACTAAAAACAAAAATATGAAACAACCTCTAACCAAGAGACGCTTTCATGGCGCTTTTAAGCACCATTTAAAAATCAAGCTAACCACGCTTTTCGTTTTTACGCTCATATTTAACACACGAGCAAATACAACCTCAGACCCGACTAAACCAAATATTTTAACTGAGAATTTAACTAATAACAACATTCCTTTTGCTTCCAAAGCGCAAAACCAGACAAAAGTTTCTACTCAAAAACTAAACATATCAGGTATAATTACCGATATTAATAACCAACCTTTACCAGGTGCTACTGTACTTGAAAAAGGAACAACAAATGGAGCTCAAAGTGATTTTGATGGTAGATTTAGCCTACAAATATCTAATCCCAATGCGGTTTTAGTAGTATCTTATATTGGTTTTAAAACCCAGGAAATTTCTATTGGAAACCAAACACAATTCAACATTAAATTAGAAGAAGATTCTGCAGTACTTGACGAAGTAGTTGTTGTAGGTTACGGTACGCAGCAAAAAGCAAATGTAACTGGAGCCGTTTCTCAAATTTCAGGAGAAAAGTTACAATCAAGACCTGTAACAAATGTTTCTGCTGCATTACAAGGACAAATTCCAGGTGTAACCGTACAAGCACAAGGAGGTGCTCCTGGTGCAAATTCGGCTATTACCATTCGAGGCTTATCATCTTTAAACGGAGGAGGCGCCTTAGTAATTGTAGATGGTATTCCGGGAAACCTGAATAATGTTAACCCAGATGATATTGAGTCGATCTCTGTTCTAAAGGATGGTGCTTCGGCTGCTATTTACGGTTCGCGCGCTTCTGGCGGTGTTATTTTAATAACCACAAAAAAAGGAAAAACAGGGAAAACAACAGTTACATACAATGGTAATTCTGCAATTCAAACCCCCACCATTGTACCTAAACAGCTAGATCCAATTGATTCTGCTATTTACGGAAACCTGGCATTTGCTAATGCTGGCCGTGGTACGTTGTATCCTCAGTATGTTCTTGATGCGTTAAACGACCCGAATGTATCTGCTGTTGCAAATACGAGTAACACCAGAGATTTCTTCTTTACAGGCGATTTCGATTGGACTGAGCATTTTTACAATTCAAGATTCCAACAAAACCATTCCTTAAGTATTGCTGGTGGTAGTGAACAAAACACCTATAATATTTCTGCTTCTTGGTTAGACCAAGATGGTTACTTTTCTAAATGGGGACCAGATAACTTCGACCGCTATACCTTTAGAGTTAATTTAAGCAATAAACTAATTCCAGAAAAATTAACATTAAACACCAATATTAGCTTAACATCGAACGACCGCCTACAATCTTCACTTCAAGCCGGTGTAATACAGAGTGTTTTTCAAGCAGGTAGAAATCAAGAAATTTATGACCCTAATGGCAACTATTCTCGATACAGATTTCAGCAAAATACCCTGCAATTATTACAGGAAGCTGGATTTGACGAAGACAAAACCCACAGAATGGAAGGTCGCTTAGGCCTGAACTGGAACGTTACAAAGGAGTTTTCGGTTGAAACCTTATTAGGTTACAATATTCAATGGCAAAAAGGAACCTTGTTCGGCCGTGGTTATTACAAACACAACACCGAAGGAGATATCGTCGATCCAAATGGTGTGCCCAGATGGGTAAACCAGCCAACCCGTGTTATTTTAAATAACGGCTACAACAGGTTTTACACCACCCAGGCCATTGCCAGATATAAAAAGTCATTCAACAAACACAATATCGAGGTATTGGTGGGTGCTTCTGCTGAAGAATCGTATAACGAAACTAATTCTACACAACGCTTTAATATTAACGGAAACGAACTTGCCGCCCTAAATTTAGGTGATCCTGACACGGCACAAAACAGTTTTGGTATTGGAGAATGGGGAATTTTATCTCAATTTGGTAGAGCTGTTTATAGTTTCGACAATAAATACATTGTTGAAGGAACGTTTAGAAGAGATGGTTCTTCTAGATTTTCAGATGAAAATAAATGGGGATTCTTCCCTTCGGTATTGGCTGCATGGCGTGTAAGCAACGAGTCTTTCATGCAAAATATAAAGGCTATTTCTAATTTGAAATTAAAAGCATCTTATGGTGAAACTGGTAACCAAAGTGGTATTGGTCTTTACGATCATATTAACACCATTACTCCAACAGGAAATTTATTATTACCCGATGGTGGAGGTATTCAACCCATTTACAGAAACCCTCAATTAGCATCTCAAGATCGAACTTGGGAAACCGTTAAATCTTTTAACTACGGAATTGAATTAGGCTTTTTAAGCAACAGATTACAAGGTGAATTTAACTATTTTGTTAAGCGTAATGAAAACATGTTAATTAACATCGATGTACCTTCAATTATAGGTATTGGTGTACCTACTAATAATAACGGTGAGTTAGAAACTAAAGGTTGGGATGCTCAAATTTCTTGGACAGATACCGTTGAAAGTATTGGCCTTAAATATAGTATTGGTGCTAATATTTTCGATCAAACCGATAAAATTGTTTCTCTTGATCAGGAAACAGTTAACCTAGGTACAGGCATTAGAAACCTTCAAGGTTACCCTTCAAACGGTATCTTCGGATTTAGAACAAACGGCATATACCGAACTCAGGAACAATTCGACAACGGTGTTAGATTTAATAATGGCGTTGAAGAACTTGGAGACATCGAATACGTAGACATTGATGGCGATGGTCAAGTATCGAACAACCCAGACGACATCGCTTATATTGGCGATTTAAAACCTAGATATGTTTACGGGTTTAACTTTAGTGCTGAATGGAAAAACTTTGATTTTTCGGCATTCTTCCAAGGCGTAGGTAAACGCAATTATTATTTAAATGCAGATGCTGTTGGTCCATTTAGAAACCCATGGGACAACTGGGCATTTGCAGAACTAGGTGACTACTGGACACCAGACAACGTTAATGCCAAGTACCCAAGACCACTAGCCCGTGGTACTAACTTTAGATTCTCTGATTTCTGGATGCAGGATGCGTCTTACATCCGACTTAAAAACCTACAAGTAGGTTATAATCTTGCAGAAAAGCATTTAAGCAAAATAGGGTTTAAATCTTTTAGAATTTATTTCAGTGGTGAAAATCTTTGGGAAAAAACCAACCTGATTTTATTCGACCCAGAAATAAATTCTTTAAATGGACGAGCATATCCATTAAACAGAAGTTACTCTTTAGGTATTAATGTTTCACTTTAATAATTAAACATGAAAAAAATGAGAATTAAATATATATTAGCGATACTTGTGCTTAACATGACCATTGTAGGTTGTGACGACATATTAGACAAGTATCCACAAGACGAACTATCTGGATCGGTATTCTGGAAAACCGAAAACGATTTTAAAGCTGTAGCCAACGATTTATATTCGGCTTACAATCTAATTTCAATCACAGACGGAAACTCTATAGATTACTTTTCGAACAGCAATGTGAGTAGAGGGGCTCACGACGTCCCAAATACCGATGGTGTTTGGAACAGTGCTTACGCTATAATAAGACGTGCTAATTTTCTAATAGAAAGTGCAGAGACTTCAACAGTAGAAGAAACCATTAAGAACCGTTACATTGGAGAAGCACGTTATTTTCGAGGATTAGCTCACTTTTTACTGGTACAACGTTACGGAGACGTACCTTTAGTTGAAACAACCTTAGATTTTTCAGAGCTTGAACCAGAAAGAGATTCCAGAGCAACAGTAATTAATAAAGTTGTTGAAGACATTGAATTTGCCGCTGCAAACCTACCAAATGCAACAGATGCTGCTGGAAGAGTTTCTAGAGGTGCTGCCTTAGGCATGTTAAGCAGAATAGGACTGTACGAAGGTACTCATGCCAAATACCACAACTCAGGAAGCGATGCTAACACTTTATTAACAAAAGCCAAAAATGCAGCACAAACGGTAATAAGCGAGGCCAACTATTCGGTTTTCCAATCGCCTTTGGACGAAATTTTCTTTGATGCGAATCAAGATAATGATGAAGTTATTATTTCTATCGCTTATGACGAAAGTTACACCAATGTATCTCCAAGAGGAAGAGGTCATGTTATCGATGCGGTTCAAGACCCTACCAAATACTTAGCAGATGCTTTTTTATGTACCGACGGATTACCAATAGATCAATCACCACTTTTCCAAGGTTATGGTTCCTTAACCACGGAGTTCGAAAACAGAGACCCTAGAATGACTTCTGTAATTTGGGAGCCTTACACTACTTTCGACAACTCACCATTAGTTCCAGATTTAACCCGTACCTCTACCGGTTACTGGCCTAAAAAACCTGGAGACCCAATTGCACAGACTGTAACATTTGTTTACACCGATGTTATCATCATGAGATTGGCAGAAGTATTACTTAATTACGCTGAAGCAGCGTACGAATTAGATGGAAGTATTAGCGACAGCGATCTTGACTTTTCTATTAATAAACTACGAGACCGAGTTGGGATGGTTCATTTAACAAACAACCATGTTACCATTAATAATTTAGACATGAAAGAAGAAATTAGAAGAGAGCGTCGTATAGAATTATCTGGTGAAGGATTTAGATATAATGACATAATTAGATGGAAAACAGCCGAAAACGTACTAGCTAATGCTGTTTTAGGCGCTAAATTCCAGCAATCGGATTATCCTAATTTAACCGTTGGAACCGACGTTAATTTAGACGCAGATGGATTTATAATTGCCGAAGATAGTAGTGTTAGAAATTTTGATGCTTCCAAGCATTATTTGTTCCCATTACCATTAAGAGAATTAAATTTAAATCCAAACTTAGTGCAAAACCCTAATTGGGGAGGTAGCAACTAATTCCATAACATAAGTATTTGTTGAGTTAATTTCTTAAACGAGCACCATTTGCTACGGCATGGTGCTCGTTTTTTTTATGAAACCATATACTAAAATTAAATATTTAGGGCATTAGCCCTAAATATTTAATTTTAGTATATTTACAACCTGAAAGTGAATCTGAAAAACAAAAGAAATAATGATATTGAAACATTTAAACCTCCTTACTCTAGTTATTTTATTTTGCGCTGGCAACATTCATGCACAATGGTCTATTAAAGGAACAAAAACCGATAAAAACGCAAGATGGAACCACATTCAATTTTTTAGCGATAAAGATTGGAACTCCAGTAATTTTGCTTCAGAAAAAGACATGAAATGGTTTAACGATGCTAGATATGGTATGTTTATTCATTTCGGCCTATCGACATACATTAAAAAAGACCTTAGTTGGGGCATGTGCTATACCCGAAAAGCTCCTGACGGAGGTCATGGCCCGATTGCAGACTCGGTTTGGGTTACCTATCCTGAACAATTCGAATTTAAAAATTTTGATGCTAAAAAATGGGTGCAAATTGCCAAAGATGCAGGTATGAAATACATTGTTACCATAGCAAAACATCATGACGGATTTCATATGTGGGACACGAAATATTCCGATTTTAAAGTGACTAACACACCTTTTGGGCGCGATTATTTAAAAGAAATAGCTGATGCTTGTCATGAAGCCAATATGAAATTTGGTATTTACTATTCACAACGTGACTGGTATCACCCCGATTACGCCCCAATTGACACCTCTTTAGTTGTTAGACAAAATGAAGCGCCTTATTACAGGCCAAAACCTGAAGTTGATAAAGTGTTACCTGGACCAACTCATGAAAAGTATAAAGAATACCAGTTTAATGTGGTTAGAGAATTATGCACTAACTACGGAAAAGTAGATGTTTTTTGGTTCGATGCCTCTTGGTGGGGCGGAATGTTTACCGCAGACATGTGGGATTCTGAAGCGCTTACCAGAATGATACGCGAATTACAACCAGGCATAATTATTAACAACCGTGCTTCCATACCTGGCGATTTCGATACACCAGAACAAAAAATAGGCATGTATCAAGAACGACCTTGGGAAAGCTGTATCACCTTAACGCATTCTTGGTCGTATTCTGATACACCACCGAAATCGAAAGAAAATATCATTAAAATGATAACCTCTACAGCCTGCGGAAACGGCAACATGCTCCTCAGCTGGGGATCAAAATGGGATGGTGCTTTTGATCAGGATGAAGTAGAACGCCTGGAAGAGGTTGGTAAATGGATGAAAAGCTACGGACAATCGATTTACAATACAAAAGGCGGACCGTGGTATCCTCAAAAATGGGGAGGCAGTACCTACCAAAACAAAACCATTTATTTACATATTACCAATAAATCGCTTAATTCTTTAAAACTACCAGGGATAGCTTCAAAAATTAAAAAAGCTAAGGTGTTAACTGGAGGCGAAATAAGTTTTACCCAAAATAAATCGGAAATAGTATTTAATCTTTCAGAAGTAAATAAAACGGAAGAAACGATTATTATTGAACTTACCTGCAAAAAGACTATTACTGGTATGTTTGGCTCTGAGCTTTCTAATTCGTTATTTTCAGATCCTTCATACGGTAACATTATATCTAACAATGCAACATTTACATTAAGCTCTCAATCTGATGAAGATGATTCGAAATTCCATAGTTTATTGTTTTCAAACAAACTTTTTAATAGTCCTTTTGCATTTCATACGAAAGAAGAAAAAGAGTCTTATACCGTCGTCGACTTAGGGAAAAATTATACTGTTAAGGGGGTCGATATTTTTAATCAGAAACATTATTTAACTAAGGATCTTAATTTTAGTGTTCTTATTTCTAAAGATGGGAATAACTGGAAAAAAGTTGAAGATAAAAAAGGTAGCTTTTATCACTGGGAGGTGCCTGTAACCCAATTTAATGCTGGCATTGAATTACCAGGGGTAGAGACCAGATTTATAAAAATAGTGGTTACCTCATCAAATCCAGCCGCACTTCATCTTAAAAAGATTCAAGTTTACGGTACAGATATTGATAATTAGAAGTCTTATGCTTTATCAAACAAAAAACATAAATCAAAATACAGTACATTGAAACAATTCTTAATCGCTATAGCCACAATATTCACTACAGTCATGGTATACGGCCAGAATATGACATCCTTCGCCGACCAATGGGAGTTTATTGGTACTGCCATTAATGAACCAGGATATACTATTTGGGGTACATCACCTATTATGGATGAAGACGGTCATGTTCATTTGTTCGTTGCAAGATGGCCATGCGAACTAAATGTAGATCCAGGTTGGCGTACGCATAGTGAAATTGCTCATTATATAGGAGACAATCCCGAAGGTCCTTTTAAATTTTCAGATATAGTAGTAGAAGGCGATATTAATATTATAACTGAATCTACTCAATCTATAAAAAAAATATACGCACCTCATAATCCAACGATTAAAAAGATTAACGACCAATATGCTCTACTTTATATTGTAAATACCGGAATTGAAAAACATCCATCAAATCAATATATCTGTATGGCGGTTTCAAAAAGTTTAAATGGTCCTTGGAAAAAAGTTGGAGATAATGGTAAAATACTTGACACACCTAATAACCCCGAATATTGGAATTATAAGGCAACTAACGGCGTAAATAACCCTACGCTGCTGCAACACCCTAACGGCGGCTATTTTTTATATTTTAAATCTGAAAAAGCCAAAATGGGCTTAGCGATTGCTGAAAACCTTTCAGGCCCATACATCCAAATGCCTTTTCCTGTAACAGCCAACAACCAATCTATTGAAGATGGTTACGCTTTTGTGTACAATAATCAGTTTTGCCTACTTACAACAGACAACCATGGCATTATTGAATCTGGTGGTGGTATTCTTTGGAAATCTGATGATGGCATTCATTTTAACGATTACGAAAAAGGATTTCATCGTATAAACCAATATACCAACATTAATATGAAAGACGTTGCCGTGCATTATGGCCCAAAAAACAGAACTTATGCAAAATTTGAACGCCCTCAAATTTTATTTCAAAATAACCAACCTGCATATGTATATATGCCATCAGGCACCAACATTTTTGGAGGTGATTGCACCGTAAGTTACATTCTGAAATTCAAAGAAAATTAGAACAACTCAAATTGAAAAATATACTTTAGAAACAAATTCATCATGGCTAAAAAATTATCCTTAGGTATTTATTTTATTTTATTATTTGCGAGCAGTATGTTAGCTCAAAACGATTATAAAGTTCCAATTCCCACTCAAGCACAATTAGACTGGCAAAACTCTGAATTGGTTGCTGTATTTCATTACGATCTTCACGTTTTCGACAATAAGAAGTACAACCAGAAAGAAAACAGAATTACACCTATAGAAGACATTAATGTTTTTAATCCAGAACAACTAGACACAGACCAATGGATAAAATCGGTTAAAGATGCAGGGTGTAAAATTGCCATTTTAACAGCTACGCACGAAACAGGTTTTGCCCTTTACCAAAGCGACGTTAACCCTTATTCACTAAAAGCAGTTAAATGGAGAGATGGCAAAGGTGATATTGTAAAGGATTTTGTAGAATCATGCAGAAAATATGGTGTAAAACCAGGAATATACATTGGAATTCGTTGGAATTCATTTTTTGGGATTCACGACTTTATGGTAGAAGGAGACAGCGATTTTGCCAAAAACAGACAAGAATACTATAACCGCATGTGCGAAGGCATGGTAGATGAACTAATGTCTCGTTATGGCGATTTAGCTATCGTATGGTTCGATGGCGGCGCCCATGGGCCGGAAAAAGGCGGCGCTGATATTTTACCAATTGCAGAAAAATATCAAAAGAGCATTGTTTTTTATCACAATACGCAAAGAGCTGATATTCGTTGGGGTGGTAGTGAATCTGGCACTGTGCCCTACCCTTGTTGGGGTAACTATCCGTTTCCTTACTCACATTCAACGAATCAAGAAGTTATTTTTAAAAACAACTTTCAGTTATTAAAAACAGGAGATTCTAATGGAAAATTTTACATGCCTGCTATGAGTGATGCGCCGTTAAGAGGCTACAATGGTCGCCATGAGTGGTTTTGGGAACCAAACGACGAAGCTCACGTTTTTCCTCTGAAAAATTTAATGCACATGTATTACAATTCGGTGGGACACAACTCTTCATTAATTCTTGGAATAACTCCAGATCCAAACGGTCTTGTTCCTGAACCAGATGTAAAACGTCTTAAAGAATTCGGTGACAACATTAAACGCAATTTTTCAAATCCGATAGCGCGCACTTCAGGAAACAAAACGAAACTCACAGTAAAATTACCTTCTACACAGAAGATCAATCAAATTGTACTTACTGAAGATATTACTCAGGGTGAACGTGTTAGAAAGTTTATTTTGGAAGGAAGAACAAAACAAGGTTGGAAAACTATTTTCGAAGGCTCATGTATCGGACATAAATTTATTCATAAATTCGATGACATAGATGTCTCTCAAGTACGTTTAAAAATAACCGCAGCTCAAGATAAACCTTTAATAAAATCATTTGAGATATTTCACCTTACCGACTAAAATATTAAGTCATGTTTAAAATACGTTTACTATATATACCAGTTGGTTTAGTAGCTTTTCTGCTCCTAGCTTGCTCTCCGCAAAAAACTAAAACGATAGCCTGTATTGGCGATAGCATTACGTTTGGAGCCAGACTCGAAAACCCAATTCAGGATTCTTATCCATCCAAATTACAGTCTCTGCTTGGAACAAATTATAACGTCATTAATTTTGGAGTAAGCAGTTGCACGCTTATTCGAAAAGGCAGCCCTAATGTTTGGCAACAGCTGGAAAACATAAGAGAGTCACAGCCAGACCTTGTTGTTATAAGTTTAGGAACCAACGACACTTGTGGTATGGGCACCTGTGGCTCAAGAGTATGCTGGGAGCATAACGATGAATTTGAGTCAGATTACGTTGATTTGATTCATGAATTTAAAAAAATCCCTTCACACCCTGAAATTTATATTTGTGCACCAACCCCCATGGTATTGGAAACGCCAGGGTTAAATAACGAACGCATACAAGGCTTAACTATTAGAAAACCACGTTTACAAAAATTAATAAGCATCATTCGGGCAGTGGCTAAAAAAGAGCAAGTTAACTTTATAGATTTAAACACACCATTAAATCATAAGCCTGAATTTTTCACTGTAAAAGATGGCGTTCATCCAAATAAAAAAGGCTATCTAGCTATAGCTGAAATAGTAGCGAAAGCCATAAAGGAATAAACTGATTTAACACCACCCAAGTATGATGACAAAGAACATAGCGTTGGCAACTATATCAGTATTTATAGCCTTATCCTGCTTTTCTCAAAAGAATAAAAATTCAAATGCAAACAAACCTAATATTGTATTTATTCTAGTTGATGATTTAGGATGGGCCGATTTAGGATATTCGGGAAGCTCTTTTTACGAAACACCAAATATCGATGATTTAGCAGCTAACGGAATTGTTTTTAACAATGCCTATTCTGCTTGCCCCGTATGCTCTCCTGCTCGAGCCTCAATTTTGACAGGAAAAACGCCTGCACTATTAAACCTTACAGATTATCTTCCAGGAAACAGACATTATGGTCCACATAAAGATCAGATGTTAACCTCCCACCCATTTGCTACACATCTCGAATTAAACGAATACACCCTTGCTGAATGCTTAAAGGATGCGGGGTACAAAACAATGATGGCAGGTAAATGGCATTTAGCCGAAGAACAAAAATACTATCCTCAATTTCAAGGATTTGACATCAATATTGGCGGTAATAAAACAGGACATCCTGCAGCAGGTTATTTTTCACCTTATAAAAACCCAGAGCTAACGGATGGTTATGAAGGCGAATATTTAACCGATCGTTTAACTGACGAGGTTATTCATTTTATTGAGCAAAATAAGAAACAGCCGTTCTTCGCTTATTTGTCGTTTTACACGGTGCATTTACCTATGCAGGGAAAACCCGATAAAGTTAAAAAATACCAACAGAAGTTAAATACAATTAATAAATCCAATGAAGAATTTGTTAAAAATGGTAAAACATGGGTAAAACAGCAACAAAATATGCCACATTTTGCAGCCATGGTCGAAAGTATGGATGAAAATGTAGGGCGTATTTTGGAAACTTTAAAGCGACTTCAACTGGATGAAAATACTATAGTCCTTTTCACATCCGATAATGGCGGCATGGCAACAAGCAATCGTACGGACAATATTCCAACAAGTAATTTACCTTTAAAAGCCGGTAAAGGATATTTATATGAAGGCGGCATACGCGTACCTCTTATCATTAAGAATGGGAAAAAATATAAAGGTCAAATATGTGAAACACCTGTTTCTGGTATAGATTACTACCCCACCCTGTTAGATTTAGCTAACATAAAAAACAGGATACCATATGATATAGAAGGTGTTAGTTTGAAACCGCTGTTAAGTAAAAAACCAATCAATGAAAGGCCGATTTTTTGGCATTACCCGCATTATAGTGGAGGTCTTGGAGGCACGCCTTCTGGCGCAGTTCGGCTTGGAGATTATAAATTGATTGAATTTTATGAAGATATGCATATTGAATTATATAACGTTAAACAAGACTTAAGTGAAGAGCATAATCTTGTAAATCGATACCCGAAAAAAATGCAAGAGCTTAAAACGCTTCTACATGAATGGCGAAAAAATGTGGAAGCATTAATGCCCTACCCAAACCCAAATTATATAGCAGATTGATGTCTTTGTACTTCGATTTACATTAGGTTCTTTTAAATTCGCAATACACTATTTAGGGCAAATGCCCTAAATAGTGTATTTTTTTTTATATATTTGCCTAATCCACCTAAACATAGATGAATACAAAACAAAAAATCATAAACCAAGCAATTTCACTTTATAATGAGCTTGGTCTCCGCAATGTTACAAGTAGAGATATTGCTAAAAAAATAGGTATTAGCCATGGAAACCTCGAATATCATTTTCCAACAAAAGAAGATCTCTTATTGGCTATTTATGAAAACATGCGAAACGAAATTTCTATCGTTTACGAAATAGAAGACATATCTAAAGATCCTATTTTACAATTTAATGAGCTTCTTTTACACTTAGAAACATTTCAGTCGAAGTACCTATTTTTCAATTTAGATGTTTTAGAAATTTCTAGGAATTTTCCGAATATAAATAACCTTTTAAAATCCACATTAAGAGTTAGACGCACGCAAATGACGCACTTTTACAAACGTTTTAAATCCTATGGCTATCTAAAAGATGAAATCATTCCCGGAAATTATTTAAGGCTCCAACATACGATTCGCATTCTTATTACCTTTTGGAATTCGCAACAAGAAATATTTCCAAAATTCACTTCAGAACAAGATCCGAGGTTAGCAACTTACGTCTGGGAGCTTGTATTGCCACATCTTACTGAAAAAGGTAAATTAAAATATCATAAACTTTAAATTAAATGAATTCTATCCATATATTCGACTTACTAGTCATTGTTGTTTACATAATAGGCATAGTACTTATAGGCCTTTGGTATTCGCGTAAAAAAAAGAAAACTAGCGAAGGCTATTTTTTAGCTGGCAAAACTTTAACGTGGTCTGTTATAGGCGCGTCGCTCTTTGCTTCCAATATCTCGACCGTACACTTGGTTGGTTTTGCCGAATCAGGATTTAGAGAAGGTTTAGTTTGGGGAAATTTCGAATGGTTTTCGGCGTTTGAACTTTTAATCTTAGCCTTTGTATTTATTCCATTCTACCTTAGAACCAAAATAACAACCCTGCCCGAGTTTCTTGAAAAACGTTATGACGGACGCTCTCGTATTATTCTGGCTATTTTTAGTATTCTAGCTGCTCTCTTTATGCACATTGGTGTAAGTTTTTATGCCGGGGCAGTAGTTTTTGATTATATCTTTGGAATTGATATTTGGATATCTATTCTTATTATAGCTATAGCAACCGGTATTTATACGGTTATTGGCGGCTTATCTTCCGTAGTAATCACAGAAACTGTACAAACGATTATTTTAATTTTTGGATCTTTAATTATCCTGATTTTGGCCATATTAAAACTACCAGAAATCGGAATTCATTCCTACGAAGCATTGAAGGAAGCTGTAGATCCAGACCGATGGAACGCCGTAGGTTTTAATCCTGAAAAAACTGGTTTTACGTTTAGTGATATTCTTCTAGGTCATCTAATTTTAGGTATATGGTATTGGTGTACAGATCAAACTATTGTGCAACGCGCTTTAGGAGCAAAATCAGAACAACAGGCAAAACTAGGAGCCATATTTGCGGGTTTCCTGAAAATTCTACCAGTTTTTCTAATGATTGTTCCTGGCATTTTGGCTTTTGCATTATTTCATGATCAAATTGGAGACGACACCAAGAACGTATTACCCATTATGATTATGGAATTAATGCCTTTAGGTCTTAAAGGACTTATGATTGCCGCCTTGCTAGCTGCCGTAATGAGTAGTGTGGCCGCCGCCCTTAACAGTTGTTCGACTCTAATTGTATACGATGTTTTTGAAAAAATAAAACCAGGACTAAACGATAAAACCAAAATAAAAATCGGAAGAATTACAGGCGTAACAGTACTTACACTTGCGACAATTTGGTCACCTTTTTTAGGAAATCTAGGCGCCATATTCGAACTCATAAACCAAATGTTTAGCATTTTTGCGCCATCAATCGTAGCTGTTTTTCTTTGGGGTATTATTTACCGAAAAGGAACAGCCAATGCGTCATTTGCTACACTTTTAATTGGAAGTTTGTTTGCTGGAGCCGTTTTCTTAATTGAAAAATACGCCACTATTAATGGTATCTCAAATTTTATTTCAAATTCAGAAGGACTTGGAATAAACTGGTTAAGACAAACCTATTTGTTTTTTGTAATTTCTTCGGCAATCTATTTTATCGTTTCCTATTTTGACACCTCGAACCAAAATGTATCTGGCGAATTTTACTTGAAAATAAAGAACCCATCAACTGTAGTAAATATTTCCGCCATTACGTTAGTCGTTATCATGTTAATTATATATACAATATTTTTCTAAAAATGACAGATATACAGACTAATAAATATTGTTACGCTGGATATTCTCCACAAAAAAAATTTGAAAAATGGTCAGGTAATCAAAACGACCTGAACGCTTATTGCCTAGAAAATGTTACGTTTGTAATTAATACTTCAATAACAACAAAAAAAAACGATTTACAACCTTATTTTTTGGATGTATTTGGTCCATTAAAATGTATATTTAAAAAGCCGGAAACAGATATAAATAAAGATCTGGTAACAAAAAATAAAACATTTGTATTTACCCTAAAATTAAAGCAAGACCCCTATCTTTTAAAGGAATACATTAACATACATAAGCCTGAAGCTGTTTGGCAGGAAATTATTAAAAACATGGACACCATGGGGGTTTTGAACATGGAACTTTTCCTTCATGAATATCGTGTATTCATGATTATGACTACAATTGAAAAATTTAATGCAGATACTGCTTTTAAGCAATGGAGCTCATTACCCAGAGAAAAAGAATGGCAAAACTACGTTTCAAAATTCCAACATGTTGATGATCAGGAAAAAATTCTGGAAAAGTGGCGCATAATGAAACCAATACAAAAAATCAATGAATATTAAACAACATATCAATATACCAACCACTTCTCGCCCTATCGTAATAATTGGAGCCGGAGGTATTATTAAAGATGCTCATTTACCTGCCTACGAGATAGCAGGATTTAAAGTCTTGGGGATATTTGATATTGACAATAGTAAAGCTAAAGAGCTGCAATCTTCATTTGAAATAGTTAATCAGGCCTACCTCTCAGTCGATGATGCTATAAACGATGCTGTTAAGCATAATGCCATATTCGACATAGCGATTCCTGCATCGAAGTACTTGGAAATACTAAAAATGCTACCAAAAGGTGCTACAGTACTGCTACAAAAACCTTTAGGAGAAACCTTAAAAAACGCTAAGGAAATTCATTCTCTTTGCGAAGCAAAAAACATAACAGCTGCCGTAAATTTTCAATTGCAGTTTGCGCCTTATATAATAGCAGCCAAACACTTAATAAACGAAGGCTCACTTGGGACGGTTTACGATATGGAACTCATGGTTAACGTAAATACGCCTTGGCATTTATGGGATTTCCTATTCGATTTACCTCGCGTTGAAATTCTTTATCACAGCATTCATTATTTTGACCTGATACGCGGATTTTTAGGCAATCCAGAAAAAGTTTATGCCAGCACCAGAAAACACCCAAAAATGCAAGAGCTGGCTTCAACGCGAACCACAGCTATTTTAGATTACCCAAATAATGTTCAAGCCCGAATAATAACAAATCACGGGCATGATTTCGACACAAAACACCAAGCTTCTTATCTCAAAATTGAAGGCACCGAAGGTGCTATTTATATCCAAATTGGCGTTTCACTAGACTACCCAAATGGGAAACCTCCTAAATTTGAGTATTATCTCAATTCTGAGCCTGAAAAAGGCTGGCAGGAACTTGCATTAGAAGGCAAATGGTTTCCTCATGCTTTTATAGGTACTATGGCAACGCTTCAAAATTATTGCATTGATAAAAGCACAACAATGCCACATAGTATTAATAAAGCACTGGATACAATGAAATTAGTTGAAGCGGCTTACATCTCAAATGCTTCGGGCGGCACTCTATTTGAAACTATAAAATAAATTAACGAATTGTAAAAAGTTTGTGTTTTTAAACAAACACATCCTAAAAAAATAAAAGAATAAACCTAAAATGAGTACTATTAAAATTATAAAAGGAACATCCTCAGACACGAGATTCCCTCTTGAAAATGGAGCTGGATCAGATGCCGTTCACCTTACCCCAATTTATGCTTACGCCATCTGTAACCTTGAAACAAACACTAACATTAAAGGTACGGGTCTTGCTTTTACTTTAGGCACAGGAAATAAACTGGTATGCGATGCCATAGACTATTTGGTAAAACACGTTGAAGGTAAAGATATAGAGGAATTGATGGCCGATTTTGGCTCCTATTACAAAGCTATGGCCGACGACCCTAACTTTAGGTGGTTAGGACCTCATAAAGGCGTAGTACATTTAGCTTTGGCAGCGGTTGTTAATGCCTGTTTCGACTTATGGGCTAAATCCAGACAAGTACCTTTATGGAAATTATTAATAGACCTTTCACCTGAAGCCATTGTCAACACCCTCGATTTTTCATTTTATGAGGATATTTTACCTAAAGAAGAAGCCTTAACACTTTTAAATGAGCAACAAAAAGGTATTAAAGATAGAAGTCGCCTATTAAAAACTGGATATCCAGGTTACGACACATCGATTGGGTGGTTTAATTATTCCGATGAAAAAGTAGTCGAGAATATAAAAAAAGCCATGGACCAAGGGTTCACTGCAATGAAATTGAAAGTTGGATCAAAGGAAGCACAACGCGATTTACGCCGCGCTGAATTGGTAAGAAAAACAGCTGGAGATGCTGCTACGATTATGTTCGATGCAAACCAGCAATGGACCTTGCCTCAAGCTATTGATATTTGTACTGAATTAAACCAATTAAATCCTTACTGGGTAGAAGAACCAACACACCCCGACGATGTTTTAGCACATGTAACCTTAGCCAATAAAACTCAAGTAAAAATCGCTTTAGGTGAACATGTTCCTAATAAAATAATATTTAAAAACTTTATACAAAGTGGCTGCATGTCTTTTAATCAGGTTGATGCTGTTAGGGTAGGTGGAATTTCAGAATTTATTTTAATCAGTTTATTATCTAAAAAATTCAATATTCCAGTAGTGCCACATGTTGGCGATATGGGACAGATTCATCAGCACATGGTGTTGTTCAACCATATTTCATTGAATCTTCCCGTAGTTTTATTAGAGCATATTCCGCATTTACGCGGCAAATTCAAGCATCCTGCAATTATAGAAAATGGTCGTTACTTAGTTCCTCAAGAACCAGGTATGAGCAGCGATTTACTGTAATACAATTACAAAAAAAGAGGCTATCTAAAAAGTCGCAAAACTTGTGTCAGTCTGAATTTATTTCAGAATTTCATATCGTTAAGTATCATATTTAATGAGAACCTGAATCAAGTTCAGGTTGACTAAAGTTGTCCTTTTTAGATAACCTCTTCTTTTTTTTAGTTTATAATTTTTATAATTTAATTAAGCGCTCTAATTTTTATGTTTTTATACCATACTTTATCACCGTGATCTTGCAGTCCAATATGTCCTGTATGATGAACACCAAAGCCTTCCCATCCTTTAAATTTAGAATTTTCAACCAAATCTTCCCATGGTTTTCCTTTCAGTGGGAATTCAACGATTTCCTTTCCATTTAAGGTAACCGAACCATGATTAGCGTTGTAATCTATTTTTAATACACAGGCATTCCATTGACCTGCTGGTTTACATACATCATATTTAGGCTGAACCAAATCGTATAGTGCCCCCGCTTGATGGAATTTAGGATTCTTAAACGCATCTGGATGACGTTCATTATCTAACACCTGTATTTCTGGTCCTGTTTGATATGGCTGATTAAAAGCCTCGTCTTCAGAAACTCCCCAAAAAAAACCGCTATTTCCTCCTTCAGATATTTTCCACTCTAAGTATAATTCAAAATTGGTATACTTCTTTTTGGTTATAATATTCCCTCCGCCTTTTTTAGGCATAAAAACCATAGCTCCATCTTCAATAGTCCAGCTCTCAGGCATCTGTTCCATTAAATACCCTCGCCAACTATCCATCGAAGTTCCATCAAAAAGAATTTCCCACTTACTCGTTTGATATGATTCTTTTCCATGTTCTATCACCACACCCATGACTTCGTTTTGAATTTTAGCCTCATTATCTTTTTGATTCTTACAGGCCACTAAGCCCATCACTAACCAAACTAATATCTTTATTTTTGTCATCCTTACCATCTATTTAAAGTCCTAAAATGTTATCTAAATTATCTTCATTTACATCTCCTCCCGAAAAATCATCAAAACTGCGTTTTGCAGCTTCAATAATGTGGTTTTGAATAAACGCTGCTCCTTCCTTAGCGCCTTGTTCAGATGATTTTATACAGCACTCCCATTCCATAACAGCCCAAACATCGCAGCCATATTGCGTTAACTTTGAAAAAATCCCTTTAAAATCGGTTTGTCCATCACCTAGAGAACGGAAACGCCCAGCTCTGTCTATCCAATCTGAATAACCACCATAAACGCCCTGCTTTCCTGTTTTATTAAACTCGGCATCTTTAACATGAAACGCTTTAATATGCTGGTGATAGAAATCAATAAAAGCTAAATAATCCAATTGCTGTAAAACAAAATGACTTGGGTCGTAAAGAATATTCACGCGATTATGATTATTAGTTGCCTCTAAAAAACGCTCAAAAGTAACTCCGTCATGTAAATCCTCTCCTGGATGAAGTTCATAACAAACATCGACCCCTTGTTCATCAAAATGATTTAAAATAGGCATCCAACGCTTGGCCAAAGCTTCAAATCCCTTTTCGACTAATCCGTGTGGTCTTTGCGGCCAAGGATACATGGTGTGCCAAAGTAAAGCTCCCGAAAATGTGGCGTGAGAATTCAAGTTTAACCTTCTACTTGCAGTACCAGCATTTTTAACCACATTTATAGCCCATTCGGTTCTCGCTTTAGGATTGTTTTTGACTTCTTTTGGCGCAAAATTGTCAAACATAACATCGTAACATGGATTTACAGCGACCAACTGACCTTGTAAATGCGTTGAAAGCTCTGTAATTTCAAGTCCATAAGCGTTTATTTTACCTTTTAGGTCGTCGCAATACATTTGACTTTCGGCAGCCTTATCTATGTCGATGAGTTTCGGTTCCCAAGTAGGAATCTGAATGCCTTTGTATCCAAGATTAGCGGCCCATTGACATAAACCATCCAGACTATCATAAGGCGATTCGTTACCCGTAAATTGTGCTAAAAAAACTCCTGGTCCTTTAATTGTTTTCATTTTGCTGTAGATTTTTAATCTATTATTACCCAGTCTGCATTTTTCTTGTCACTTTCAACAGAGGCATAAATAAATTTCATTCCTCGCACCCCATCATCCACAGAAGGGTAATCTGGTGCATTAACAGATTCTCCTTTTAAATATGCTTGTAAATGGTTTGCAAAGTTTTTATAAATATTTGCAAAGGCCTCTAAATACCCTTCTGGATGTCCTGCCGGAATTCTTGAAGCTGTAACAGCTTCAGGGTATAAATCAAATCCTTGTGGTGTAAAGATTTTTTTAGGTTTATCCAGCCATCGCGTAATTAATTCGTTAGGGTTCTCCTGGTGCCATTCTAAACTCCCCTTTTCACCATAAATCTTTATGGCTAAATTATTTTCTTCACCTAAGGCAATTTGAGAAAACGACATAGTGCCTTTCGCACCATTTTCCATCCTGATAAGCACATTACCATCGTCGTCTAGAACTCTACCTTCACCAAAACGACCAAGATCGGCAGCCAATTCATTTATTTTGAGACCAGAAATGTATTCTACTAAATTTTCAGCATGTGTTCCAATATCACCTAAAGCTCCTCCAATACCAGATTTTTTGGGATCAACTCGCCATGCTGCTTGTTTATGGTCTGATTTTTCCAAGGCGGTAGATAACCATCCTTGTAAATATTGAACTTGTATTTTCCTAATGGCACCTAAATCTCCGTTGGCAATCATAGCTTTTGCTTGTTTAACCATCGGGTGCCCGGTATAATTATGAGTTAGTGCAAATAACTTACCGCTCTTGTTTACTATGCTTTTAAGTTGAAATGCTTCATCTAAAGTTAGTGTCATTGGCTTATCGCATACCACATGAAAACCATGCTTTAAAGCCATTTCTGCTGGTGGATAATGCATGTGATTAGGGGTGACAATAGCAACAAAATCCATTCTTTCATCTTCAGGAAGTTCCTTTTCTTTTAAAATCATTTCCTGAAAACTGCCATAGCAACGATTATCAGGAAGAAAAAGAGCCTTTCCCGAAGCTTTCGACTTTTCGGCATTACTACTAAAGGCCCCACATACCAATTCTATCAACCCATCGATAGAAGCCGCTTTTCTATGCACATCTCCTATGAACGATCCCTGGCCGCCACCAATCATTCCCATTCTTAATTTTCTCACACTACATTTATTTTAAATTATACTATTTAAAAAACACGATTAAACTCTAAACTTTTCCAATTTTTTTCGATTCAAAAATAAAATACCAAACAATAAAATTAACCCCATTGGAAAATACGCTATATTACCTAAAGCTATCTGACCCGCAAGTAGTTCGGCTTGATCTAATCCTAACCCAGATTCTAACGCGGTTGCTTTGGCATTATCTAACCAAGAGCCTATAACCGGTTGCCAGATGCTTGTTGCGAACATACCTGCTCCCCCAATTAACGACATTCCTAAAGCACCAGTTTTTGGAATATACTCACTAACAAACCCAATCATGGTTGGCCAAAAATAACATACTCCAACCGCGAATAATATGGCTGCAACATACACCATACTTCCTGTCGCCGTACTCATTAAAAATATAGCTAACGTTGAAATTACCGCCGACATTAATAATACACCAGGTGGATTTAATTTATGAATTACTGGTCCTGCAAAATAACGGCCTACCGCCATTAACCCAGTTACCATTGCTAATATAAGCATGGGGCTTGCTCCCGAATTGCCTAATATTTTTTCAACCCATTGTTGTGTCCCTAATTCGGTGGTAGCCGTAAGCGTCATGCACAACACCATGAAAAGGAACAATGGAGACAAAAGGCTTTTAATGTTGACTTTTGTGTCAGAAACCATATTTTCATTTTTAGGAAATGTTTGTCCGAAAAATAAAAGCCCATAAAGCAAGGTTGGAATTAGCATAATTCCTATTTGGTATTGCCAACCCATATTCAAATCGGTCATAAATTTTGAAACCAAAGCACCTAACACAATCCCTCCCGGAAACCATACATGAAATTTGTTCAGCATAGTTGTACGGTTAGTGGTAAACATATCTGCAATAAGAGGATTACAGGCTGCTTCAACGGATCCATTTGCAAAACCAATAAAAAATGTTGATATAAGTAATGTCCAGAAACCTCCCGCAAGAATAGTTAATACAAGCCCTAACAAATGCGATATAAAAGCGATAACCATAAGTTTTCGGGCTCCTAAAGAATTATATACCAGTCCTCCGAAAATTGTAGCTATTGGAAACCCCAAAAAAGCCATGCTATTTATCCAGCCTAACTCCGTATCTGTTAACTGAAAATTACTTCCTAGTTGACTTAATATACCTGCCCTAATAGCAAAAGTCATGGCTGTTACTATTAAAGCGATACAGCTAGCAACAAAAAGTCGGTTTTTATTAATTGTATTCATTCAATGCTTATTTAGTCGTGGTGCGTTAGTTGTTTATAAGTTTTTCGAGCAAGGCTTTCGTAGCTAATATACCGTCGACTTCATTTAATCGACTTCCTTCATACTCAACACCTATATAGCCTGAATATCCAGCATCCTTTATAATCTTAAGCATTTTATCAAAATCAATTTTAGTTTCATTTCCATTAGCATCAAAATCGTAAGATTTGGCACTTACTGCTTTTGCAAAGGGCATTAATTCTTTAACACCTTTATATCTATCATATGCATCTTCACAATTATGCACATTACCTTTCATGCAAAAATTCCCAAAATCTGGAAGGGTTCCACAATTAGACATATTAATCTTTAACATAACCTCAGCCAACCAACTACCGTTCGAGGTTAAACCGCCATGGTTTTCAACAATAACATTTATATTTTTTTCTTTTGCATAAGTTGCTAATTGACTTAAGCCTGAAACGGCCTGTTCCCTTTGAGCTTCGTAACCACCATCACCTTTAGCATTAACTCTAATCGAATGGCACCCCAAAGCAACAGCGGCATCAACCCATTTTTTATGATTTTCGACTGCTTTATGACGTTCCTCGACACTACTAGAAGCTAAATTCCCTTCACCGTCAACCATGATCAGCAAATTTTTCACACCATGGGCTTCACTTTCGGTTTTGAGACTGTCAATTACCGCATCCATACCAATATCTTTGATTGCTCCATTATATAATGCACTTACATATTCAATAGCCTCAAACCCCAATATCTTGGCTTCCTTGGCAAAATCGAACGGACTCAATTCTTTACTATGTATTTTTTTGTGCAAGGACCACTGTGCTAAAGAAATTTTAAAGGAAGTATTATTTGCACTCGAAGCATCCAGCTCTTTATTCGCTACTTCTTTTTTCTTTAGCTCTCCACAAGAAAAAAGACTTAATGCTAATAACATTACGACTGTAGCTTGTACTTTTAAGAAATTTATATCCATTGGTTATTTACATTAATTATTGTGAAAATAAAAAATCAACAACCAATTTCTGTTTATTTTTATTCAGTGAAAGAATTTATACAACTAAAAAAACAACACGTCTTCTTTCTTTAAGCCGTATTACTTACTCTAAAATAATTTTCTCGATATTCCTGAGGCGTGCATTTTTCATGCTTTTTAAATACCGTTGAAAAATACTGACTTGTTGAAAACCCACAACTAAAAGCAATTTGAGAAACACTTAAACCTGCGTTTTCCACAAGTAGTTTTTTAGACCACTCTAAACGTCGCATCATCAAATAGCGCATTGGTGTTAAATTAGTTAATCGCTTGCAGTGATGTGTAAATCTGGTTAAACCCACACCTGCCGATTCGGCCATTTTACCAATTGTCCAATCATCGGACAAATTTTTCTCCAGTTCATCCAAAAACAACTGCACACTTCTAGAACTATCAATTAGCTCATCATTTAACTTAACGTCATCGGCATTTAATAGATCTAACAACAAAACCAACAAATAATTAATTTGCAAACGCAAATAAGAAGCATTACTACCCTGATTATCAGTGTTAACTAAATAACTTATTTGCTTAAAACAATCTCGAATTCTACTATCGGCTTTCCAGTGAATTTTTTCGTTTTGACGTAAAATAGCAGTTAAGCGCTCCAAATCAGTTGGTGCTAACACAATCCAGTCTGGCCAAACCCATTTTTGATGCGGCCTGCGAACACCTAAGTCCAAAATGACCCAATAAAATTTCCCCATACCAATCTCCGGATTACCAACCTTATGCATTTCCCAAGGCCTGGTAATCGTTAAACTATTGGGACGCAACACCATATCTTTACCTTCCTGAGAATAAGGCATAGTACCAGATTCTAAAAAATGTATTTCAACCCCCTCATTTCTATGCCAATCCAAACCCCAATCCTGAGGCTCATTAGCATCCCAATACCCTACACTATTCAAACCTAAGGTGTCCTCAGTTAAACGATCGCCAGGATAGGTATATCTTGCCAAAGCTTTAAACTTTAATTTATTCCTATTTACGGCGTCAACCAAAGGCAAACACGTATCGGCATGATACACCACACCTTCAGCTTCAAATGGAGCTATTTCCTGTATATTTACTTTCACTGAAAAAAAATGAACATTAATTATGTGCAAAATAACTATTTTGCCTATAAATAAAAATTTCACTTCAACAAATTCCAACTAAAACCAATAATGAGCTTAAATAATTTAAATGCTTCCGGAGAATCTTACGACGCAATCGTTGTAGGAACAGGAATATCTGGAGGATGGGCCGCTAAAGAACTTTGCGAAAACGGATTAAAAACCCTAGTTCTTGAGCGTGGAAAAATGATTAATCACCCAACGGATTACCACACAGCCCACCTCGACCCCTGGGATTTACCTAACGCAGGTGCCCCTACTCAAGAGCAGCTTAAAAGAAAGCACAAACAAAAACGTTCAGGCAATTATATCATGTATACAGCGCAACAACATTATTTTGTTGACGACCTCAAGCACCCTTACAATGAAGATCGCCGTTTCGATTGGATTAGAGGTTACCACGTTGGTGGCCGCTCCATTATGTGGGGACGACAAAGCTATAGACTAAGCGATATTGATTTTGAAGCTAATAAAAAGGATGGACATGGTGTAGATTGGCCTGTACGCTACAAAGACATTGCTCCCTGGTACAGCCACATTGAAAAATTTATTGGTGTTAGTGGCGAAGCACTTGGACTAAAACAGTTACCAGATAGTGAGTTCTTAAAACCTATGGAACTCAATTGCGTGGAAAAAGATTTAAAAGAAAAAATAGCCAAACACTTCGACGATCGTGTTTTAACTATAGGACGTTGTGCCCATGTCACCGAAGGCACGAAACCTGGTCTTGGTCGAACCACTTGTCAATACCGAAGTCGTTGTATGCGTGGTTGTCCTTATGGTGCATATTTTAGTAGCAATTCATCAACACTACCTACAGCTGAAGCTACAGGAAATATGACCTTAAAAGCCAATTCTGTTGTTAGTGAAGTTATTTACGATAATGACTTAGGTAAAGCCACAGGTGTTAAAGTTATTGACGCCGAAACTAAAGAAGCACATATATTTAAAGCGAATATCATTTTTTTATGTGCCTCCGCAATGGCTTCTGCAGCAATTTTGTTACAATCAAAATCAAAACGATTCCCTAACGGTTTAGGAAACGACAGTGGAGAACTTGGCCACAATATTATGGACCACCATTTTAGAGTAGGTGCCAGAGCGACAGTAAAAGGTTTTGAAGACAAAATCAATAAAGGTCGTCGTCCTAATGGTATTTATATTCCTCGATTCAGAAATATAGGAGGAAAAACAAATACGTCTAATTTTTTGCGCGGCTACGGTTATCAAGGCGGTGCGTCGCGAAACGGTTTAAGCGAATTAGTTTCAGAGATAAAATACGGCGAACAGTTAAAAGAAGAAATCCTAAAACCAGGAACATGGTCTGTTGGCTTAATCGGATTTGGAGAAACACTTCCAAACCATAACAATCGTATGTATTTAAATTACGATAAAAAGGACGAATGGGGGCTTCCTACAATTACATTCGATGCAGATTTTGGCGAGAACGAACTAGCCATGCGTGAAGACATGAAAAATGAAGCTGTAAAAATTTTAAAAGCTGCAGGCTATAACGATGTTCAAGGATATGATCAAAAAGAGGGAAGAGCCATGGGGCTTGGCATTCACGAAATGGGAACTGCCCGTATGGGTCACGACCCAAAAACTTCAGTTTTAAACAAACACAACCAGATACATGCCTGCAAAAACGTATTTGTTACCGATGGTGCTTTTATGACCTCAGCCGGATGCCAAAACCCTTCGTTAACCTATATGGCTTTTACAGCAAGAGCAGCAAACTATGCGGCCGACGCCTATAAAAAAAACAAACTTTAATCCCATATTATGAAACGTAGAGAAGCTTTAAAAAACATAGGATTAACAAGCGCATTTTTTGCCGTGACACCAACCGTTATCAACTTATTACAAAGTTGTACTGCCGATGTAAAATCCTGGATTCCTGTTTTTTTAAGTAAAGAACAAGGAACAGCGCTGACTATATTTTCAGATATTATTTTACCAAAAACCAAAGGCTTACCATCGGCATCAGAGCTTAATATTCCAGAGTTTATAGACAAATATATCTTGGAGGTTTTTACAGAAGAAAATCAAATCCATTTCAACACTGCACTTAATCATATAATTCATTTATTAAAACCCAGTGAAACTTCCTCTATAGAAGAAGTCAAGATTGAAAACTACAAAGTCCTTTTAAATGAATATTTACTTACAAAAGATGAGATCGACCAAGAGCGCGAAGCCAAGCCTGAAGCTTTAGGATTTACAACATCTGAATTTCTAAATACATTGAAATCCATGACTATTAATGCCTACCGAACTTCCGAATTTATAGGTGAGCAAGTACTCGCATACGACCCTATCCCGGGAACCTTCTACTGCAGTGATTTAGAAGAACTCACCAATGGCTTCAGTTGGTCATTATAACACTATTACAACAAATGAACTTCATAAAAACCTTAAAACAAACGTTATTGCTAACAACAATAATAGTAAGTATTACAAACTGTCATTATAAACCAAAACAACAGATTAACAAATGGCAACCCCTATTTAATGGCAAAGACTTAAATGATTGGATAGTAAAAATTAAAGGATACCCCTTGGGAGAAAATTATAATAACACCTTTATTGTTGAAGATGGCGTCATGAAAGTTAATTACAAAGTATATGATTCTTTTAACAATGCATTTGGACACATTTACTACAAAACACCGTTCAGTAACTATAAATTTAGAATGCAATACCGCTTTACCGGAGAACAATTACAAGGCGGTGCGGGTTGGGCGAAAAGGAACAGTGGCGTTATGATTCATTGTGAAGACCCAAAAAATATTGGTATCGATCAAGATTTTCCAGTATCAATCGAAGTGCAACTTCTTGGCGGTTTAGATGCAGGTGAACGCCCTACAGGTAACCTATGTACACCAGGAACACATGTCGTTATCGACAATTCTTTATACACACCACATTGTATCAACTCTTCTTCTCAAACCTATAATGGAGACCAATGGGTAACGGTAGAAATTGAAGTCAGAAATGACTCTATTATCAAGCATTTTATCAACGGAGAAAAGGTCTTGTCATATACAAAACCACAAATTGGCGGTGCTGTTGATTACAACAAAAACTACTGGAACGCCCTAAAAAATACACCTCTCAAAAAAGGTTATATCTCTTTACAAAGTGAAAGTCACCCAGTAGAGTTTAAAAACATTGAGCTATTAGAACTATAACCTATGAAACAGCTATTAATCATCTTACTATTTGTTTGGACTTCGAATTATAATCTTTTTGCTCAAGCTGAAGTTTTCCAAAGCTATTCTCAATCTGTTCCAGGCACAGAGATTGCCATAGAGCTAGTTGCTGTCTCTGGTGGCACATTCAACATGGGAAATGCCAATGGCAATTTAGACGAACAACCCGTTCACAAAGTTTCCGTTAATGACCTTTGGATGGGCAAATATGAAATCACCTGGGAGCAATACGATGCTTTTGTTTATGCCACATTTGAAGATTCTCAATTTCAAGACAAATCGAAACTAGAAGCTTTAGGGATCGACGCCATTTCAGGAGCCACTCCGCCATATGTAGATATGAGTTTTAATATGGGGAAAGGCACACACCCTGCGGTAAACATGACCCAATACGCCGCCTTAATGTTTTGTAAATGGCTTACCTCCAAAACAGGTATATTTTACAGATTACCAACAGAGGCCGAATGGGAGTATGTTTGTAAAACTAGTAATACCAAAAAAGACAACCTAAACGACATAAGCTGGTACGACGGTAATAGTGAAGAAAAATATCATGAAACTGGTAGCAAATCGGCTAACAACTTAGGTATTTATGATTTACTTGGCAACGTTTCCGAATGGGTTTTAGATCAATATGATGAAAATTATTATAAAAACTCCACAGAAGATAACCCTTGGAATAAGCCTACAAAACTATATTCACGAGTATTGCGAGGGGGCTCTTGGAAAGATACATCAGACAAGATATGTTGTACATCAAGACAGGCATCAAACCCAAAATGGAAACGCAGAGACCCACAGATCCCTAAAAGTAACTGGTGGCATACCGACGCACCTTTTATAGGATTTAGAGTTGTTAGACCTAAAATACAACCTTCAAAAGAAGAAATAAAAACCTATTGGCTTAAAGCCATACCCGACTTTTAAAACAAACTAAATAACACCACAATAATGCAACACAAAAAAATTTCCAGACGACACTTTGTTAAAGAAACTTCTTTAGCAACGGGCGGTATTTTACTTAGCACTTCAGTTCTTGCAGCAAACTTAAACCTTAAAAAAGAAAAAACTTTAAAACTTGCACTTGTTGGTTGTGGCGGAAGAGGCACTGGTGCGGCTGTCCAAGCCCTTAAAGCCGACGACAATGTAAAATTAGTTGCTATGGCCGATGCTTTTGAAGATCAAATTGAAAAATCGCTTTCTAGTTTGTCTCAAATCTACGATAACAGCCGTTTAGCAGTAAAACCTCATAAAAAGTTTGTAGGATTTGGTTCTTATAAAAAAGCTATAGATGAAGCTGATGTTGTTATATTAACAACACCTCCAGGATTCCGACCTTTACATTTTGAATACGCCATTAAACAAGGCAAACATGTTTTCATGGAAAAACCTGTAGCTACAGATGTTGCAGGGATAAAAAAGGTATTGGAAGCAGCCAAACTTGCTAAAGACAAAAAACTAAATGTTGTTGTAGGTTTACAACGCCGCTATCAAGCAGAATATTTAGAAGTTAAAAAACGTATTAATAATGGTGACTTAGGAAATATTCTTTCCGGACAAGTTTATTGGAACGGCGCAGGTGTATGGGTTCGCCCCAGACAAGCTGGCATGACCGAAATGGAGTATCAAATGAGAAATTGGTATTATTTTAATTGGTTATGTGGCGATCATATTTTAGAACAACACATTCACAATATAGACGTAGCCAATTGGTTTATAGGAGAACATCCCATTAAAGCACAAGGCATGGGAGGACGACAAGTAAGAAACGGAAAAGATCACGGTCAAATATTCGATCATCATTTCGTTGAATTTACCTATCCTAGCGGAGCCATAATTTCAAGCCAATGCAGACATCAACCTGGTTGTTTTAGCCAAGTTTCAGAAACATTTCAGGCCACACTAGGAAATTCTTATACCGGAGGAGGTAACACGGCTATTTTAAAAGATTACGGTGGGAATACCATTTATAAACATAATGGCGAGCATGATGAAAACCCATACCAGGTAGAACACAATCGACTTTTTGCCGCCATAAGAAACAAAAGAGAAATAATTAATGACGCTGAAATTGGAGCTAATAGTACCATGACCGCTATAATGGGACGTATGGCAACCTATTCGGGAAAACTTATTACATGGGATGAAGCCATGGATTCGAATTTAGAATTGGTTCCAAATGAAGATTTATTAGACTTCAGCACTACACCGCCTGTGGTTCCAGATGCAGATGGTAATTACCCAATTCCTGTTCCAGGAAAAACGACATTTTATTAAAACATCGCAATTTATGGAAAGAAGAGATTTTATAAAAAAAACAGCTACGGCAACATCCATTTTAGGTGCAGGATTAACAGGTCTTCATGCTACAGAAACAAACAAAACCAACAACGGGAGCCATAATTTTAAACTAAAATACGCACCACACCTGGGGATGTTTCAAAATCTTGCCGGAAATAACCCCGTAGATCAATTAAATTTTTGTGCCGATCAAGGTTTTACTGCTTTCGAAGATAACGGTATGAAAAACCGATCGAAAGACACTCAAGAAAAAATGGCCAACACCATGACCAAACGAAATATCACCATGGGTGTATTTGTTGCGCATCAAATTTACTGGAAAGAACCTACACTTACTAGTGGCAATCTGGATAAGCGGGAAGAATTTTTAAACGACATTAAAACATCTGTTGAAGTTGCTAAACGGGTAAACGCCAAATGGATGACAGTAGTTCCCGGTCATTTAGATTTAAGACAAAACATGAGCTACCAAACGCAAAATGTTATTGAAAGCTTAAAACAAGCTTCAGATATTCTTGAACCTCACAACTTAACCATGGTTTTAGAACCTCTCAATTTCAGAAATCATCCAGGGCTATTTTTAAGCGAATCACCTCAGGCCTATCAAATTTGTAAAGCTGTAGATTCTCCTGCTTGCAAAATTCTTTTTGACATATATCACCAGCAAATTCAAGAAGGAAATTTAATTCCGAATATTGAACAATGCTGGGACGAAATAGCCTATTTTCAAATAGGTGATAACCCGGGACGTAAAGAACCTACTACTGGCGAAATCAATTACAAAAATGTGTTCAAATTTATTCATTCTAAAAAGTATAATGGTGTGCTAGGTATGGAACATGGAAACTCCATGAAAGGTAAAGAAGGAGAATTAAAAGTTATAGCGGTTTACAAGGATTCTGATAATTTTTAAATACTTTTTTAAGACTTAATAAGTTTAAACCAAAAAGCCTAAATTTTATGAAAAATAATAAAAACGCTATTAACCGTAGACATTTTATAAAACGTACCGCTTTAACCGGAATAGGCATAACTATTATACCTCGACGTGTTCTAGGCAAGGGTTTTACAGCCCCCAGCGACAAGTTAAACATTGCGGTAATTGGTGGTGGTGGCAAAGGGTACACCGACGCTATCCACTCTTGGAACAATGATAAAAACAACATAACAGCCATATGTGATGTAGACTGGGGACAGTCTAAAAGACTCATGGATAAGTTTCCTAATGCTGCAAAATATAAAGATTTTCGAAAATTATTTGAAGACAATAACGATTTTGATGCGGTAACCATTTCAACTCCCGATCACACGCATGCGGTTATAGCCATGGCTGCAATGCAATTAGGCAAGCACGTTTACGTTCAAAAGCCATTAACTCATAATATATACGAAGCACGCACCCTTACAAATGCAGCAAACCGATACAAAATTGTATCCCAAATGGGAAACCAGGGCGCTTCAGGCCATGGTGTAAAACAAATGATAAAATGGTTTGACGCTGGTCTTATTGGAACCGTTAGTGAAGTACAGGCTTGGACAGACAGACCGGTTTGGCCACAAGGTATTGAGCCTCCAACTGAGAAACCCACACTTTTAAATAGTTTAGACTGGGATTCTTGGATTGGTCCAGCCCAATGGGTAGATTACCATCCGTCATATCATCCATTTAAATGGCGAGGATGGTGGAATTTCGGCACCGGTGCTTTAGGAGATATGGGATGCCATTTAATGGATCCACCTTACAGAATCCTGGGACTAGGCTACCCTACAGAAGTAGAAAGTAGTGTTGGGGCTATCTATAAAAAACTTTGGGAACCAGAAAATAATCCAGAATCCTGTCCACCGTCTTCAAGAACACAATTAAAATTCTCTGCTACCACTAAAAATAAATCGGATGTAACTTTAACATGGACCGACGGCGGCTTAAGACCGTTCCATCCTGAACTCATACCAGCAGACCATCCTATTGGAGAAAACAATAGTTCCAATGGCGTGCTTATGATAGGAGACAAAGGCATTATGACCTGTGGAACATACGGAAGAAATCCAAAAGTTTATTTAAATAATGGAGATGTTTTAACACCAAATGATTTAGGAACAAATATTTTACCCGAACATGGTCATCATACCGCCTGGATAGAAGCCTGTAAAGAAGGTTATGGAAAAGAAAAGCACCAGGCTTTAACCTCCTCGTTCGATTATGCCGGCCCCCTTACTGAAACTGTTTTAATGGGAAATTTAGCTATAAGAAGTTATATGCTAACCAAACCTAAAGGAGACAATAAGGTTGATTACCCTGGTAGAAAAAGACTGTTATGGAATGGAGAACAGATGAAAATAACAAATTTCGATGAGGCCAACCAATTTGTAAAAAGAGAGTACAGAGCCGGTTGGTCATTATAACTTACGGCTCTATGTTTAATAAAAGTAAAAGTGTTAATCAACAATAAATTTACCATTCATCATCGTGTAATGCCCTGGAAAACTGCATAAAAAAGCATACTCTCCAGAAGCAGGAGCTTCAAATTCAATAGTAGTTGTTTCTCCTCCACCAATAAGTTTTGTATGGGCTATAACCTGATCTTCATAATCTACCGGAATATACTCTGTAGCTCTAGCATTTAAAGCCTCAATAGCAAATTCTTCTAAATCAGCACCTTGTTTTAAAAGCACAAAATTATGCCCCATTACATTTTTATCCAATTTACCGGTATGCCTAAGTGTCAATTTTACTTTTTTACCGGCTTTTACTCGAATTTCAGATTTATCAAACTTCATTAAATCATCACCTGAAATCACCACATTATTGACATCTTCCTCTACTGACTTTTTAGATTCTTCAGTTTTTTCCTCATATGAAAAGCCTTCTTTTTTCCTTTCTTCTTTTCCTCTGCAACATACCAACACGGTTACTGATAATACAGAAACCAAAAAATACTTAATCAATTTCATTTTTAGGGTTTTAATTTATCTCAATTTAGTTATAAACATATTTCTTTCGGAAGATAGTTAAATAACCGAAATTTCTTGTATAAAATTGTTCAATGAAAAAATTATAAATACAATTCTTTCATTGAACTTACTAAAGTTGTGCTTAAACTTAATAGACTCTCTTTTACAGAATATAATCGGTACTAATAAAATTAGACACCTTTTTATCCAGAAGTTCATTTAAAATCGCTTTGTTGTATGCGTTATCCTTTGATGCCACAAAAGTTCTTATTGAAAAAGAGCGTAAAGCATCATGAACACTCAATGTTCCATAAGCAGAATCTTTTCTTCCTGTAAAAGGATAAACATCTGGCCCTCGCTGACAAGAACTATTAAGATTTACCCGACACACCAAATTCACCAAGGTATCAATTAATGGCGCTAACGTGTGTACATTCTTTCCAAACAAACTTACTTGCTGTCCATAATTAGACTCGGCCATATCATCTAATGGCTCTTCAATATCTTTAAAAGACACCACTGGAATTACCGGTCCAAATTGCTCTTCCTGAAATACGCGCATCTCTTTGCTTACAGGAAATAAAACTGCAGGGTAAATAAAATTTTCAGTAACCTCTCCGCCTTTGTCATTTAAAATTGCTGCACCCTTTTCTACAGCATCATCAATTAATTCTTGAATATAGGCTGGCTTATCAACTTCGGGTAACGGGGTTAACTTAACCCCTTCTTCCCATGGATTTCCAAACTTTAATTGATCGACTTTATATGAAAAACGCCTATTAAATTCTTCTACAACAGATTCATGTACATAAATCACTTTTAACGCCGTACAACGCTGCCCGTTAAACGATAGTGTGCCCGCAATACATTCGTCGACTGCCAAGTCTAAATCAGCATCTGGTAAGATAATTGCTGGATTTTTGGCTTCCAGACCTAAAACCATACGAAGTCGGTTACCTTTAGGGTGTTGCGACTGTAAGGCATTTGCCGATTTACTATTCCCAATTAAGGCCAAAACATCTATTTTGCCTGACTGCATGATTGGAGTAGCCAAAACACGACCACGCCCGTAAACCACATTCACAACTCCTTTGGGAAAACTACTTTGAAAAGCCTCCAGTAACGGCGAAATTAATAGCACACCGTGTTTTGCAGGTTTAAAAATTACGGTATTCCCCATAATTAATGCAGGTATAAGCAAAGAAAAGGTTTCATTAAGAGGATAATTATAAGGGCCTAAACAAAGTACAACCCCTAGTGGTCCACGACGAATATGGGCATAGACCCCATCATTTTTTTCAAACTTCGCGGAGTCTCTATCAATTTGCTTGTAAGCTTCAATAGTATCATAGATATAATCTACGGTTCGGTCGAATTCCTTTTCCGAATCCGGAAGGTTCTTACCTATTTCCCACATTAAAAGCTTAACCACTTCATCGCGCTTGGTTTTCATCTGCTCTACAAATTTGGTCATACAGACGATTCTATCCTCAACTTTCATGGTTGGCCAAAGTCCCTGACCTTTATCAAATGCTTCCAAAGCAGAATTTAAGGCTGATTGAGCTTCCTCCTCACCCAATTGAGGTATAGTACCTAAAAGTGTGGGTTTATAGGTTTCGGTTGAAGAAATCGTGGAATAAACTTCGGCAGTTTCGCCATGCCATTCCTTAAGTTCACCTGACACCAAATAACTGTTTTGATGAGTAAGTCCTGTGATTTTATAGTTGTCGGGAATTTCAGCTGTTTTTGTCTCCATAATCTAATTTTATTAGTTTAAAAAACTAGATTAAAGGTAATTATAAAATAGCGAAAACCATTTCGATTTAATCGATATCCTACCAAAAATAAATTATAGTTAAGATTAAAATTAAATCTTCAAAAAAACCATATAGCTATATCGTTTTCGAATGTTAAAACTACAATAACAACCCCCACATATATTTAATTTCGTTGTTAGAATATCTTAATTACTTGTATATTGCAAGCCAACTAATTCTAACACCAAATTTTTTCTATTATGATAAAATTCAACGTTTATCTCCTAACTCTTTTTACTATATTTTCTTGTAATACTAACGATAAAAAAGCTGAAACAACCCCTCCCAATATTATCTATATTCTGGCAGACGACCTTGGCTATGGAGATTTAGGTGCCTACGGGCAAGAGCATATCGAAACACCAAACATTGATTTGCTGGCAAAAAACGGAATGCTGTTTACCCAACATTATAGTGGTGCTCCAGTATGCGCCCCTGCTCGCTCATCGTTATTAACAGGTACCCATTTAGGACATTCATATATTAGAGGTAACGACGAATGGCAACGCGGAGAACCTGGTGATGTTTGGAATTACCGAAAAGTGGCTGCAGATTCTACATTAGAGGGACAACGACCATTACCTGAAAACACTATTACATTAGGCACATTATTACAAGAAGCAGGATATAAAACCGGGATGTTTGGCAAATGGGGACTTGGTGCCCCTCATACACATTCTATCCCAACGAATATGGGATTCGATTATTTTTTCGGTTATAATTGTCAGCGTCAAGCACATACCTACACACCGCTACACCTTTACGAAAACGAAAAGCGATATCACTTGGCTAATGATACAGTCGCTCCAAACACTAAACTTGACAAAGGTGCCGACCCAAATAATGAAGCCAGCTACAATAAATACACACAACCATTTTATGCCCCTGATATTTCTTATAACAAAATGATTTCCTTCTTGGATTCAGTTAAAAAAGATGAACCTTTTTTCATGTATTGGGCATCACCAATTCCGCATATGCCATTACAAGCACCAAAACGTTGGGTAGATTATTACGTTAAGAAATTTGGAACTGAAGAACCGTATGTAGGAAACAGAGGTTATTTCCCTAACAGATATCCTAAAGCAACTTACTCAGCCATGATTTCGTATTTAGATGAAAATGTAGGTAAACTTATTTCGCATTTAAAAGAAACGGGGAAATACGATAATACGTTAATCATTTTCACTTCCGATAATGGGCCAACCTATAATGGCGGGACTGATTCACCTTGGTTTGATAGTGCCAGACCATTTAACAGCGAATACGGACGTGGGAAAGGTTTTCTTTATGAAGGCGGTATTCGGGTTCCTATGATAGCTTCTTGGCCGGGAAAAATCACCCCAAACACTAAATCAAATCATATTTCTGCATTCTGGGATGTACTACCTACTTTTTGTGATATTGCAAAAATAAAAACACCTGAAAACATAGATGGCATTAGTTTTTACAACACACTTGTTGAAAATAAAAATCAAAAGAAACACGACTATCTATATTGGGAATTCCCAGAATATAATGGACAAGTTGCCATTAGAATAGGTAACTGGAAATTAATATGGAAAAACATAAAAAAAGGAAATACCGATGTAGAATTATACGATCTAAGTAACGACCTTAAAGAAGAAAACAATATTGCTGAAGCTCATCCCGAAATTGTTGAGCGTTTATTCGAAATAATTAAAAAAGAACATACAACAGCAGAAATCGATAAATTTAAAATTGAAGCGATAGAAAATCTAGTAAATAGTAATCATTAAAAAAAAGAGCGGTTTAAAAACCGCTCTTTTTTTACACTAAAAACTGAAACAAATCAGGTTTATTATTTAAATAATCTCCAAAGAAATTACGTTGCTTCATTTTGACTATTAAAGGCTCCAGATCAGATGAGGATTTCAATTGAATACCCACAACTGCAGACCCGTTTTCCCGATTGGTTTTTTTCGCATATTGAAAAAAAGTAATATCGTCGTTTGGCCCTAAAATATCAACTACAAATTCTCTCAGTGCTCCGGCACGCTGCGGAAACTTCACGATAAAATAATGTTTTAAATTGGCATATAACAAGGCTCGCTCTTTAATTTCAGCGGTGCGTGTAATATCATTATTACTTCCACTCACTACACAAACTACGTTCTTACCTTTAATCTGCTCAGCATAAAAATCTAAAGCAGAAATACTTAGTGCGCCAGCCGGCTCTACAACTATTGCATCCTTATTATAAAGCTCTAAAATGGTTTCGCAAACTTTACCTTCCGGCACTGTAATAACATCGTGTAAATTAGCTTTACAGATTTCAAAGGTTAAATCACCTACGCGCTTTACAGCTGCTCCATCAATAAATTTTTCAATTTCTTCTAATTCAGTATTAATACCATTTTCAATAGAGACTTTCATAGAAGGAGCGCCCTCGGGTTCAACCCCTATAATTTTGGTATTCGGCGATAAAGTTTTAAACACCGTTGAAAGTCCAGATGCTAATCCACCACCACCTATAGCAATAAAAACATAATCAATGGGCACGGTGGTTTGCTCTAAAATTTCAAGGCCAATGGTAGCCTGCCCCTCAATAACTTTTTCATCGTTAAAAGGATGTATAAATGTTTTTTGTTGCTCTTCACATTCTTTCATCGCTGCATTATTGGCATCATCGAATGTATCACCAATAAGTTTGATTTCAATGTAATCTTCGCCAAACATTTTAACCTGCTGTACCTTTTGATTAGGCGTTGGTGCAGGCATATAAATACTTCCCTTAATTTTTAATAATTTACAAGACAATGCTACCCCTTGCGCATGATTTCCAGCACTGGCGCATACCACACCATTAGCCGATTCTTCTTCGGTTAAAGAGCTTATTTTATTGTAAGCCCCCCTAATTTTATATGAACGAACCTGCTGAAGGTCTTCACGCTTCAAAAATATGTTCGCATCGAATTGTTTAGAATACCTAAAGGCAGGGCCTAAAGGCGTAACTGCCGATACCTGTTTAATGGTATCGGCAGCTACTTTAACATTATCTATACTAGGAAAATATGTGGTTTTCCCCTTTTCCATATATAATTTCTTTAATGTTTTGCTATCGCAAATTAAATTAAACGATTGGCTTCATTGCCGTCATCGATGCTCTTAAGAAAGCTCCAATTTTTTCTACTGGGTGTTCTCTTAGGGCTTTATTAACAGCAATTAACTTAGCATTATCTACACCTTTACCATTATCTGTAGCATATGCTTTTCCAATAACATCTGTGTCTATTTTAGTCATGAAATCTGCTAATAATGGCTTACATGCATGGTCGAATAAATAACAACCGTATTCAGCCGTATCAGAAATCACACTGTTCATTTCGTATAATTTACGTCTGGCAATAGTATTTGCAATAAGCGGCGTTTCGTGTAACGACTCGTAATAAGCCGATGCATCGATAATTCCAGAATCGGTCATAGCTTCAAAAGCTAACTCAACACCAGCTCTTACCATAGCTACCATTAACACACCGTTATCATAAAATTCTTGCTCAGAAATCTCAACATCACCAGCCGGAGTTTTTTCAAAAGCTGTTTCAGCAGTTGCTGCTCTCCATGTTAATAATTTCTCATCACCATTAGCCCAATCTTCCATCATACCACTAGAAAAGCGACCTTCCATAATGTCGTCCATATGTTTTTGGAATAAAGGACGCATAATATCTTTTAATTCTTCAGAAAGTTCGAACGCTTTAATTTTAGCTGGATTGGAAAGCCTGTCCATCATGTTAGTGATACCACCATATTTAAGACCTTCGGTAATGGTTTCCCACCCGTACTGGATTAATTTTGAAGCGTATCCTGGTTCAATACCTTTTTCAATCATTTTATCGAAACAAAGAATCGATCCTGTTTGTAATAACCCACACAAAATGGTTTGCTCACCCATTAAATCTGATTTCACCTCAGCTACGAATGATGATTCTAAGACACCAGCTCTGTCTCCACCTGTTGCCGCTGCGTAAGCTTTTGCTTGTGCCCATCCTTTTCCTTCTGGGTCATTTTCAGGGTGCACTGCAATTAAAGTTGGTACACCAAATCCTCTTTTATATTCTTCGCGAACCTCTGAACCTGGACACTTAGGCGCTACCATGATTACGGTTAAATCTTCACGAATTTGCGTTCCTTCTTCAACGATATTGAATCCGTGAGAATAGGATAATGTTGCTCCTTTTTTCATTAAAGGCATCACCGCTTTTACAACATTAGTATGTTGTTTATCTGGAGTTAAATTTAATACTAAATCTGCTGTTGGAATTAACTCTTCATAAGTACCTACATTAAATCCGTTATCGGTTGCGTTTACGTAAGATTTACGTTTTTCGGCAATGGCCTGTGGTCTTAAAGCATATGAAATATCCAAACCAGAATCTCTCATATTTAATCCCTGGTTTAATCCTTGCGCTCCACACCCAACGATAACAATTTTTTTGCCTTTTAATGCATTTACACCATCTTCAAATTCTGAAGAGTCCATAAATCTACACTTCGATAATTGGTCCAATTTATCTCTTAACGAAAGTGTGTTAAAATAATTTCCCATTTTTTAATTTCTAGTTATTATGATTATTGAATGCTAATAGCATATCGGTTACTCTCATTTCGTCTTTGGTTACAGCAATGCGACCTGCGCGAACAAACTGCATAATTCCAAATACATTTAAATCTCTGCGAAGCGCCTCAATTTCGTGTCGTCTACCCGATTTCTCTAAAACAAAAAATTCTTTGTTTACGGTTACAATTCTTGAGTTGCTTTCTTTTATAATATTTTGAATTTGAGGCTCTTCAAACAATAAATCCGATTTAATCTTAAACATACAAGACTCGGTATAAATGGTTTGTTCATCGGTATGATAATAGGCACGAATAACCTCAACCTGCTTTTCAAATTGTTTAACAATTTTTGCTGCCTGAGCTTCTGTCATATTCACCACAATTACAAATCGAAACACATCATCGATTTCAGATTGTGAGGTAGTTAAACTTTCAATATTTATGTGTCTACGCTGAAAAATAGCAGAAACGCGATTTAATAGACCGATGTTATTTTCGGTATATAGTGATATGGTATATGATTTTATTTCTTCGTTCATTTTTTAAAGATATTAGATTAAGATATTAGATTTTAGAAAAACGCATCTTCATCTTTTAGTTATAATTCTTTTATTATATTTTTTTAGCTAAATTTTCCAAATTCTAACGTCTAACCACTTTTTAACTTAAACGTACATCTGAAACCGACGCTCCTGTTGGCACCATCGGGAATACATTATCTTCTTTTTCTACACATACTTCAAGGAAATACGAGTCTTTCGAAGCAATCATTTCTTTAACAGCATCGGCCAATTCTTCACGTTTTGTTACACGCTTTGCATCGATATGATACCCTTTTGCTATGGTTACAAAATCAGGATTTGTCATTTCGGTTGAAGCGTAACGTTTATCAAAAAATAATTGTTGCCACTGGCGCACCATTCCTAAAAATTCATTATTTAAAACCACAATTTTCACCGGAACTTTGGTTTGAAAAATAGTACCCAACTCCTGAATATTCATTTGATAGCCTCCATCACCAATAATAGCAACAACTTCACGATCTGGCGCACCCATTTTTGCACCTATGGCTGCTGGCAAAGCAAATCCCATGGTACCCAATCCACCTGAAGTGATATTACTTTTTGTCACATTAAAATCGGCATAGCGACAAGCAATCATTTGGTGCTGACCAACATCGGAAACAATAGCTGCCTTACCTTTAGTTTCTTCATTTATCTGTCTTAATACTTCACCCATGGTTAAACCTTCTTTAACAGGGTGAATATCACCTTTAATTACTTTTTCAAATTCAATAGCATACAAGTCTTTAAATTTTTGTAACCAAGCATCGTGCGATTTAGCTTCCAATAGTGGAATTAGCTGTGCTAAACTATCTTTAGAATCGCCAACTACAGCCACATCGGTTTTCACATTTTTATCAATCTCGGCCGGATCTATATCAAAATGAATGACTTTTGCTTGAGTAGCATAGGTATCTAATTTTCCAGTTACACGGTCATCAAAACGCATTCCTATCGCAATAAGTACATCGCATTCGTTGGTTAATTTATTTGGCGCATAATTACCGTGCATTCCCACCATTCCAATATTTAAAGGATGTGAGGTAGGAATCGCTGAAGCCCCTAAAATAGTCCAAGCTGCAGGAATTCCGGCCTTTTCGATTACCGTTTTAAGCTCCTCTTCGGCCTGACCTAAAATAACACCTTGCCCCCAAACGATCATTGGTTTTTTAGCTGAGTTAATCAACTCTGCCGCAGCCTTAACATCATCAGGGTTTGTTTTTGGCACTGGAATATAGCTACGCACACCTTTACATGGCTCGTATTCAAAATCTAATTCGCCAATCTGTGCATCTTTAGTAATGTCAACAAGTACTGGCCCTGGGCGTCCGCTTTTTGCAATATAAAAGGCCTTAGCCAAAGCCTTAGGAATATCGGCTGCTTTGGTTACCTGGCAATTCCATTTTGTAACCGGCGTAGAGATACCAACAATATCGGTTTCCTGAAAAGCATCGCTTCCTAATAAATGAGAAAACACCTGACCTGTAATACAAACCAAAGGTGTAGAATCTATTTGTGCATCGGCAATACCTGTTACTAAGTTTGTGGCTCCCGGTCCTGAAGTAGCCATGGCCACACCAACTTTACCCGAAATACGTGCATACCCCTGAGCAGCATGCGCAGCCCCTTGTTCGTGTCGCGTTAATACATGATGAATTTGATCTTGAAACTTAAATAATTCATCGTAAACTGGCATGATAGCACCACCAGGGTACCCATAAAGAATATCAACACCTTCTGCGATTAAACTTCGTACTACGGCTTCGCTTCCTGAGATACGCATGGTTTTACTTGTTTCCGTTTTATTTTGTTTTATTATTTGTGAATCCATATTCCCAATTAAATTTTATGAGATTTCCGCTTTTGCAGAAACTAGAATGCATCGGTTACACAGCCTTTTGAAGCCGAAGCTACCGATCTTGCATATTTGTATAATATTCCTTTCTTGTGCTTTAATTCAGGTGCAACCCAAGCCGCTTTTCGTTTTGCTAATTCTTCTTCAGAAATCAACACATTAATCGAGTTGTCTTCTGCACTAATTCTTATTTTATCGCCAGTTTGCACTAATCCAATGGTGCCTCCAGTTTGTGCCTCTGGAGTAATATGTCCAACCACAAAACCGTGAGTTCCACCAGAAAAACGACCATCGGTAATTAAGGCCACCGATTTCCCTAAACCAGCTCCCATAATTAAAGAGGTTGGCTTTAACATTTCTGGCATACCTGGCCCTCCTTTTGGTCCTACATAACGAATAACGACCACATCTCCTTTTTCTACTTCTCCGTTAGAAATTCCAGTATTAGCTGCCTGCTCGCCATCAAACACAACCGCTTTTCCTTCGAAAACTAAACCTTCCTTTCCAGAAATTTTTGCTACGGCTCCTTCTTCGGCTAAATTTCCGTAAAGGATTTGCAAGTTCCCTGAGGATTTTAAAGCTTTATCTTTTGGATAAATAACGTCCTGATCATTTTCGAAAGAAATTGGCTCTACGTCCTTTAAATTTTCAGCCAATGTTTTTCCTGTAACAGTCATACAGTCACCGTGTAAATAGCCGTTATCCAATAAATATTTCATAACCGCTGGCGTTCCTCCTACACCATGTACATCTTCCATAAGATACTTACCACTTGGCTTTAAATCGGCAATTAAAGGAGTACGGTCGCTAACACGTTGAAAATCCTCTAAAGTAAATTCTATATCGGCCGCATGGGCTATAGCCAAGAAGTGCAATACAGCATTTGTAGAACCTCCTAACGCATTTACAATCGCAATGGCATTTTCAATAGATTCTTTTGTAATAATATCTAATGGTTTTAGATCTAGCTCTAGTAGGTTTTTAATTGCTATGGCTGTTCGCTCACTTTCCGATAATTTATTAGGATTTTCGGCTGGAATAGATGAATTGTAAGGTAAAGCAAGCCCCATACATTCTATAGCCGAAGCCATAGTATTAGCAGTATACATACCTCCACAAGCACCTGCACCAGGAATGGCGCGTTTAATAATTTCACGGTATTCTTCTTCATCTATTTCACCTGCAACTTTCTGTCCTAAAGCTTCAAAAGCAGAAACAATATTTAATTTTCTTCCTTTGTAGTTTCCTGAGGCAATAGTTCCGCCGTACATCATAATAGACGGACGGTTTAATCGCAGCATAGCGATAATAGCACCTGGCATATTTTTATCACAACCTACCACAGAGATTAATGCGTCATAGCTTTGGGCATTCATAACTGTTTCAATAGAATCGGCAATGATATCGCGAGAAGCTAAAGAATAATTCATTCCTGAAGTTCCCATAGAAATACCGTCGCTTACACCAATGGTATTAAACCCTAAACCAACTAATCCGGCAATATTACATTCAATTTTAATCTCCTTAGCTAAATTATTTAAATGCATATTACATGGGTTACCATCGTAACCGGTACTTGCAATACCCACTTGAGCTTTATTCATATCTTCATCGGTCAATCCTACTGCATAAAGCATGGCTTGAGAAGCTGGTTGAGATTCATCCTGTGTAAGTCGCTTACTGTATTTATTAAGTTCTTTCATTTTTATTAAAGATATTCTACAATCTATCCTTTATTATATTTGATACTTTATATATTTAAGATTTATTTTAGAGATAATACACCCGTAAAACTAAGCTTCGAAAGTAACTCTTTAGGTTTTTATATCTCATTTTCATTCATTTTTAAGGTTAAATTCATTACAACCAAAAAACACATAAATATTTGTTTTTCAGTTGTTTAGACTGAAATTTTTATGATGTTCAAAAATTTAAATATTCATACAAAAAAAGCCTCCCAATTCTGGAAGGCTCTATATATTCTTATAAACATTTTAAATATAGCCTTCCTATCCTTGTGAAATAATCACAATGACAATAATAGAAATGCTAATTAAAATTTGGTTTTTCATAATGCTTAAAGCAGCAAATATTTAAAAATTTTATTTAACTACCAATTAAATCCTTAAAAAAAACAAAACAAAGGCCTTATTACTTTTTATTTTTTTTACTTTTGCCCTCTAAAATAACAGAGGAAAGATTTGACTGATTGCAACCTCTTTCAAATATAACAAAGTTGTATTTGAGATGCCGTTAAACATACGGCATGAAAAATGCTAAAGGCAGTGTAAACTTCCTTCGACGTTTATCCGTCAAATCTAAGTATAAAAACAGTTTTATGGCATATTTATTTACTTCGGAAAGTGTTTCTGAAGGGCACCCAGATAAGGTCGCAGACCAAATTAGTGATGCTTTAATCGATCATTTTTTAGCTTTCGATAAGGAATCTAAAGTAGCATGTGAAACACTAGTTACAACAGGTCAGGTGGTTTTAGCCGGCGAGGTAAAATCGCATACCTATTTAGATGTTCAAAAAATCGCAAGAGACACCATTAATAACATTGGTTACACCAAAGGCGAATATATGTTTGATGGTAATTCATGTGGTGTGTTTTCGGCCATACACGAACAATCTGATGATATTAACAGAGGTGTAGACCGCGCTTCAAAAGAAGAACAAGGCGCAGGAGACCAAGGCATGATGTTCGGTTACGCTACTAATGAAACCGAAAATTTTATGCCTTTAGCTTTAGATTTATCGCATAGAATTTTAAAAGAACTCTCTGAATTACGGAGAGAAAATAAAGATATTACTTATTTAAGACCCGACTCTAAAAGTCAGGTAACCATAGAGTATAGTGACGATAATATTCCACAGCGCATTGATGCTATTGTAGTTTCCACTCAGCACGATGATTTTGCCGATGATGATACCATGCTTGCGAAAATTAGAAAAGATATAGTTGACATTTTAATTCCTCGCGTGGTAGCTAAATTACCAGAACAAATTCAAGCATTATTTAATGAAGATATTAAATACCATATTAACCCGACTGGTAAATTTGTAATTGGCGGCCCTCATGGAGACACCGGACTTACGGGACGTAAAATTATTGTGGACACTTATGGCGGTAAAGGCGCACACGGAGGTGGAGCCTTTTCTGGAAAAGACCCAAGCAAAGTAGACCGTAGTGCTGCATATGCAACACGCCATATTGCGAAAAATTTAGTTGCTGCAGGTGTTGCCGATGAAATTTTAGTTCAGGTAAGTTATGCGATTGGTGTGGTTGAACCAATGGGTATTTTTATTAATACCTACGGCACTTGCCCGTTTAACATGACGGATGGTGAAATTGCTGAAAAGGTTTCTGAAATTTTCGACATGAGACCTTTCGCTATAGAAGAACGCTTAAAACTTAGAAACCCTATATATAGTGAAACTGCTGCTTACGGACACATGGGACGCACCAATGAGGTCGTAACAAAAACATTCTCGCAGCCAACAGGCGAAAGTGTTACTTTGGATGTAGAGTTATTTACTTGGGAAAAATTAGATTATGTGGATAAAATAAAAGAAGCTTTTAACCTATAATTTAATTTCATAAAAAAATGTAAACGCCATTAGAAGTATTCTGATGGCGTTTTTTATTATACGGATTAAAAATCTAAATTTACTGAAATAAAAAAGCCTGCATGAGCAGGCTTTTCAGTTTTGTGGGAAGAGCAGGATTCGAACCTGCGAAGACATAGTCAGCAGATTTACAGTCTGCCCTCGTTGGCCGCTTGAGTATCTTCCCAAAACCGGCTGCAAATATATCACAGATTATTATATTAAACAACACAAATTTCATGCATTTTAAAAAAAATATTCAAAACCATAATTAACAACAGTTTAGAAATTCATTTTTTTCAACTTTGCCCAATTCCTCACCTCTTAAAACCTGCGATCACCACGACGCTCTCTAAATTGCGCCCTCATTTCTTCGGTTTTCTTAATTTTTAAGGCATCAAACTCTTCTCGTGTAATTTCTTTTCCCTTTGATGGTTTTTCTAAATCTATTCCTTCCGGAGGATTCATTACTATTTTATTGCAGTATAAAGTTTTATTCTCTTCTGTTATTTCTAGAATTAAACCTGGTAACCCCCAATAATCACCTGGCCCCATATTTACCGGTAATTGCAAGGTATACCACGCCTCAACCTCAACTTCCTTCATTTCTTTAGGCTCTTCACCTTCAGAGTTTCTTCTAAAACTTTCGAACCCGATGTTAGGCATCATACGTTTTGCTGTAGCTTTTAAACATATATAATCGCCAATTTTCTTCGATTCATTGGTCATTTTCCATTCCAATTTTGGCAATTCATCTTTTATCAAAAATTGTTTTCCAAAAAACTCTTGATCCTGAACCAATAAATTTTCTTTTGTATTCTTGTATTTAGGGCCGTTATTAAAACTATTCATCATACCCCGCCAACGATTACCTTCAGATGATTCATTTTCCACCTGCCTATACATAGATTCGGTTTGATTAAACATTAATGTATAAGATTTATCTAGCATGTTTTTCATGCGCTCTACAATACGTTTTTGTCGCTCCGGATCCATATTACCATCACCAAAACGAGTAGGATCTATACTTGTACTGGACGAATAATAAGCGATGGCTTGAAAATCTTTTTGCGCCATAGACTTTTGCATGAACACTAAGGCCAACCCAAGAAATATAATTTTTAAATGATTCTTTTTCATACGTTACTATTGAATTAGGTTTTTTAGTAAGACATTAAATATAGAATTAAGTTTAATCGAACTGTGTTAAATTATCCCTAAACTATGTGGCTAGTTATTTATCTTCAAACCAGTAGCTGTTATAATTTATAGAAAAACTTACCTTTTTTTGTATTTTTACTCTCCACACAAAATTAAACATGGTAAATACGCGCCATCAATTGTAATATTTACCAAACTACTAAACAATAAACATTAAATGAAACACCTCAAATACCTGCTCACCTTTATAACGCTATCGACATTTTCACAAGAATTTATTAATTCATCATTTATTAAAGAGATACCTTTAGAAGCCGACAGATTTATTGGTGTAAGTAATTTTGAAGACACCTATTATATATATGACAATGTGCTTTTTAAAAAAGCTAAAAACTCCAAAGGCATTGATGTAGGCTATAATAATTTCCAGTTAGGAAACATTACCTCTGTGAACACATTTAATCCTTTAAAAATAAACTTATTCTACAAAGATTTCAATACGGTAATAATTCTTGATAATCGTATGGCTGAAATATACAAGATTGATTTTAATAGTTTAAAAGAACAAAAATATGTTACCCATGTTTCAACTGGTTTCGATAACACGATATGGGTATTTAACCAAAACACGCAACAGCTGGAATTATTCGATTATAAAACACTTACAACACGCGTAAAATCGACTCCTATACAAAGTCCTGTTTTAGATATTAAAAGCAACTACAATACGTGCTGGGTTTTAACCGAAGCGCATTTATATGTTTACAATTATTTTGGAAGCCTCATAAAAAAAATTAACAACCAAGGCTTCAGTATCTTGCAACAAAGCAACGAAAATATAACTTTAAAGAAAGACAATGCTCTATTTTATTTGGAGCATGAATCAGATGAAATTATTCCTGTTAAATTACCAAATTTGTTAATAAATGAGTTTTATGTAACCAATGAAACCTTGTATATTTACAACAACGAAACCCTACACGAATACCATTTAAAAATCAACTAAAGTTATGCATATAGCTATTGCCGGAAATATTGGCGCTGGAAAAACCACACTTACAAAATTACTTGCAAAACACTACCATTGGGAAGCACAACTAGAAGATGTTGTAGACAACCCCTATTTAGACGATTTTTATAACCAAATGGAACGCTGGAGTTTCAACTTACAAGTATACTTTTTAAACAGTCGTTTCCGTCAAATATTACAAATTCGTGAAAGCGGAAAAGATATTATACAAGACCGAACCATATACGAAGATGCACATATTTTTGCGCCTAATCTTCATGCTATGGGCTTAATGACAAATCGTGATTTTGAAAATTACCGTTCGCTTTTCGATTTAATGGAATCCTTAGTTCAGGGCCCCGATATTTTAATATACTTAAGAAGCTCTATTCCTAATTTAGTATCTCAAATCCAAAAACGTGGTCGCGAATACGAAAACTCTATCAGCATTGACTATTTAAGTCGATTAAACGAACGCTATGAAGCCTGGATACACGGTTATAACAAAGGCAAATTATTAATAATTGATGTCGACAAATTAGACTTTGTATCGAACCCTGAAGACTTAGGGCATGTTATAAACACTATTGATGCCGAAATAAACGGTTTATTTTAGACAACACTTCAAACCAATTATCTACTAACTATTAAGGTTTTAACATTTAATTACCATTTTTAACGTTAGCGAATTAATATTTTCGTGGCTTATTAAACACTCGATTAATTTAACCCATGAAAAAAATTACACTAATGGTTTTGTTTGCTTTAATAGCAAACATTGCTAGGGCTCAGGATCAGACTGAAAAAATAACTCCAACGCCCAATTACAAATTAGCCACCAAGTTTTCACCACGAAATCTTGCCAAAATGGTACATTCAACAAAAGTGAGCCCGCATTGGCTGGAGAACGGCAATCGCTTTTGGTACCAATACAAGACAACCGAAGGCTCAAATTATTACATTGTTGATGCCGACAAAAAAACCAAAAAGAAACTCTTCGATAATGCTAAAATGGCCAAATGGTTAACCGAGATTACAAAAGACCCTTACGATGCGAAGCATTTACCTCGATTTAATTTTGAATTTGTTGACAACGATACTGCAATACGTTTCAAGATAACCTCAAATGAAGAGGTTGAAGTTGTTGAAGAGGAAAAACAAACAAAAAACACAGACACCACGCAAACAGACTCTTTAAAATCTAAAAAAGAAATAAAGAAAGCTCCAAAAATGGAGAAGAAAAAATACTATTTAGAATACAAATTAGGAGCTAATGGTTTAACAATTTTAGAAAACGAAAAAGACAAAAAAGAACCATGGAAAAAATGGGCTAATGTCGCTCCGGATAGTACAGTGGTTTTATATTCAAAAAACCACAATTTGTATTGGATGGACAAAGAAAACTTTCTAAAAATAGTTAAAAACCCAAAAGATACGACAGTAGTAGAACACCAGTGGACCACCGATGGTGTTAGATATTATGGTTATGGAGGCAGCGACAAGGAAGAAAGCAATCCAACAAAACCAACAGACACGACCAAAAAGGAAGCTATTTCTGGTTATTGGTCGCACAACTCGAAAAAATTTATTTTCAAGAGAAACGATTCCAGACACATAAAAGATTTATGGGTAATCAACTCGGTTGCCAAAGGACGACCAACACTAGAAACCTACAAATATCACATGGCTGGCGAGCCTGAATTTTATAAAAGCAAATTGTTAATTTTCGACATAGCTTCTAAAGATATTACAACAGTACAAACCGATAGCACGACGCAGCAAACCCTTGCCGTTTATTCCCATAAATACAAGAAGAACGATAAATCGGAACATAAACCTCGATTATTGTTATCTAAAAAAGATAAAATTTATTTTAGTTCGGTAAGTCGCGACCGAAAAAAGCTTGACATTCACGTCGCCGATATAAACACAGGAGAAGTAAAAACCTTAATTGAAGATCATTTTAACACATTTGTAGATAAAAAAGATATTGTTTTACTAAATAACGAATCTGAAATACTACACTGGTCGGAACGTGACGGATGGGCACATTTTTATTTATATGATGCCAGCGGTAAATTAAAAAACCAAGTAACCACAGGAGAATTTCATGTTGAAAATTTCCTGGGAATTGATGAAAATACGCGTCAAATATTCTTTACCGCCACAGGAGTCAATAAAGATGAAGATCCTTACTACGAACATTTATACAAAGTAAATCTTAACGGCAGTGGCCTTAAATGTTTAAACGAAGGCGACTATAACACAGAAATCGACTTATCTGCATCTAACCAATACTTTGTTAGCAACTACTCTAGGGTAAATACGGTGCCAAAATCGGAACTTAGAAATAGTAACGGATCGGTTATTTTGAATTTAGAAGAAGCCGATTTATCGCAACTTATGGCTTCAGGATACAAATTCCCAGAGCCCTTTAAGGTAAAAGCTGCCGACGGCATTACCGATTTATACGGGGTTATATACAAACCTTTCGATTTCGATGAAACCAAAACCTATCCAATTCTGGAATATGTTTATCCAGGACCTCAAACCGAAGCAGTAAACAAATCTTTTTCAGTTAGCATGCATAATACCGACCGTATGGCTCAAGTAGGGTTTATTGTAATTACCGTTGGAAATCGTGGTGGACACCCATCACGTTCAAAATGGTATCACACCTATGGTTACGGCAATTTAAGAGATTATGGCTTGGAAGATAAGAAATACGTAGCCGAGCAGTTAGCCGACCAATACAGCTACATCGATATCGACAAAGTTGGTATATACGGTCACTCTGGAGGTGGATTTATGTCTACTGCTGCCATGCTGGTATACCCTGACTTTTTTAAAGTAGCTGTATCTTCTGCAGGTAATCACGACAACACCATTTACAACAGTTGGTGGAGTGAAACGCATCATGGTATTAAAGAAGTAAAAGGAAAAGGCGACAACATTTCTTTTAAATACGACATAGACAAAAATCAGTCGTTGGCCAGAAATCTTAAGGGTAAACTCATGCTTGTAACAGGTGATATTGACAATAATGTACACCCCGCCTCGACCATTCGTGTTGCTGATGCTTTAATAAAAGCAAATAAAAGATTCGATTTTATGATTATGCCAGGACAGCGTCATGGCTTTAGCTATATGTATGAATATTTCTTTTGGTTAAAAGCCGACTATTTCAGCAAACATTTATTAGGCGTTGAAGTTACTGATACAGACATAAAAGAGATTAACATCGACATACCCAGAAAACGTTAAAACTCACCAATTCTTAAGGTGAAAATATATAAAAAAAAGCCACACCTAAAAAGGTGTGGCTTTTTTTTATATAATTAAGATTACAAATTAACCTTCAGCTTCAATTTCAATCTCTTTACTTATTTTTTTTACATGAATAGCTTGTGCTTCATTATTAGATAACTCGTCGATACTGGCTTGAACCTGAGCTTCACTTCCTTCGAAAGTTTCATAAGTTGTCGATGTTTCACCATTTGAAGTCGACACAGTAGTTACTATAGCTTTAACAGTACCATCTTCGTTATCCGTCATACTCACATTTATTTCTTTTGCTGCATCTAATTGGTTTTCAGCGTAAGCGGTATCACCATCTAATGATAACGCAATACTAGGAGCAATAACCAATGCAACAACACTCATCAGTTTTAATAAAATATTTAATGACGGGCCAGATGTATCTTTAAACGGGTCTCCTACAGTATCACCTACTACAGCAGCCTTATGTGCATCACTTCCTTTTCTTCCTTGCTCTTCAATAGTCTTTTTAGCATTATCCCATGCGCCACCAGCATTGGACTGGAAAATGGCCATAAGCACACCACAAGTGGTTACACCTGCCAATAAACCTCCAAGCATTTCGGCTCCTCCAATAAAACCAACAGCTACAGGTACAGCAATAGCTAGTAAACCAGGTAAAACCATTTCTTTAATTGAGGCTTGGGTTGAAATAGCCACACATTTTTCGTATTCTGCCAAACCATCGGCTTCATCAAATATTTTTCTATCAGCTTCAGAAGCCTTAGTCATATCTGAATCGTATTTACGCATCACTTCTAATGCCGCTTTCAATTGAGGAATATCTCTAAACTGACGACGCACCTCTTCAATCATAGCCATAGCCGCACGCCCTACAGCATTCATTGATAACGCTGAAAACACAAATGGCAACATACCACCAACTAATAATCCCGCCATAATATCTGGCTGAGATACATCGATAGCAGTAACATTTGCCGTTTCCATAAACGCCGCAAATAAAGCTAATGCCGTTAAAGCTGCGGAAGCGATAGCAAATCCCTTTCCAATAGCTGCAGTTGTATTACCCACAGCATCTAATTTATCGGTACGTTCACGTACTTCGCTAGGTAATTCAGCCATCTCGGCAATACCTCCAGCATTATCTGAAATTGGCCCGTATGCATCTACTGCAAGCTGAATTCCTGTATTGGCTAACATACCAACGGCTGCAATAGCAATACCATATAACCCCGCAAAATAATGTGCCACTAAAATTGCTGCAGCAATTAAAAGTATAGGTATCATGGTAGACATCATACCTATACCTAAACCAGCAATAATGTTGGTTGCCGACCCTGTTTCAGATTGCCTAACAATAGAATTTACTGGTTTTTTACCCGTTCCTGTATAATACTCTGTTACTTTACCTACTAGTAATCCAGCAACTAATCCTGCGATAGTAGCCCAAAACACACCCATGGCTGTATATTCTATACCTTTAAACACATACGATTCTGGTAAAAGGGCATTAATTATAAAATACGACGCCACAACCATTAGGCCCGCAGAGCCAAACTCACCAATATTTAATGCTGATTGTGGATTACCTCCCTCTTTTACTTTCACAAAAAAGGTCCCTATAATTGACATTAAAATTCCAATAGCAGCCAATACCAAAGGTAAATACACAGCACCAAGGCCATTAAAATCGGTTGTTGTTATTAAAGCCCCAAGAACCATAGTACCTATAATAGATCCTACATACGATTCGAATAAATCGGCCCCCATTCCAGCTACATCACCCACATTATCACCTACATTATCGGCAATAGTTGCAGGATTCAAAGGATGATCTTCTGGAATACCAGCTTCAACCTTACCTACTAAATCGGCGCCCACATCGGCAGCTTTGGTATAAATACCTCCACCAACACGCGCAAATAATGCGATAGATGAAGCTCCAAGTGAAAAGCCTGAAAGTACATTAAGCACTTCATTTATACCCCAGCCCATTTCGCTGTAAATCAAAAATAAGCCACTTAATCCTAGTACACCAAGCCCTACTACACCTAAGCCCATTACAGCACCTCCTGCAAAGGCTACTTCAAGCGCTTTACCTAAGGACGTTCTTGCTGCACTCGTTGTTCTTACATTTGCTTTAGTAGCTACTTTCATACCTATAAAACCGGCCATAGCAGAGCAAATGGCTCCGACAATAAATGAAACTGCAACCATGCCATTGGAGCCTTCTTCAGAGCTTCCTTTAAAGAAAAGCAAAATGGCAACTGCAATAACAAATACTGATAATATTTTATATTCAGCTTTGAGAAAAGACATAGCCCCATCGGCTATATTTTTGGCGATTTTAATCATTTTTTCATTGCCCTGATCCTGTTTCGAGACCCAGGCACTTTTAATAAATACAAATACTAATGCCAATACCCCAAAAAGCGGTAGAAAGTTCACTATTAATTCCATATTAGTTCGTTGGTTTTAGTTAATAAAAATTTTTAATTCCGCTAAAAATAGGAAAATATAAGTGATAAAAAAAGCCACCTTTAATTAAAGATGGCTCATATAATGATAGGAAATATTATTAATCTAATAATACTAGATAGTAAACGTTCTCTTTTTCTTATGATCGCTTTCCTCGTAACGTTTTACACACTCGTGATAAATTCTAACGGCATCTTCGGCATTACCCCATCCACCTGTATCTACTTTCTTTTTTTCTAAATCTTTGTAAACCTGAAAAAAGTGCTCAATTTCTTTTAATCTGTGCGGATTTAAATCACTGATATCCATCTTTTTACTCCAAATCGGATCAGATACAGGTACACAAATAACTTTTTCATCCGGCCCTTTTTCGTCGGTCATGTAAAACACACCAATTGGTCTAACTTCCATAACCACCATTGGATATGTTGGCTGATGTCCTAATACTAAAACATCTAAAGGATCTTGATCTAATGCTAAAGTTTCTGGAATAAAACCGTAATCACCAGGATACATCATAGATGAAAACAACATGCGATCAAATCGGATTTTGTGTAATGTAAAATCGTACTCGTATTTATTTCTACTTCCCTTAGGGATTTCAATTAAAACATCAAATGTTACTTGCTCGTTACTCATTATAATTCGTATTTAGTCGTGCAAATGTACTGAACACTGATGCATTAAGCAACAATTCGTTAGTATTTATAATGATAATTTAAACTAAAACGTTTGAACTCTTTTTCTTATAGAATTCAATATTTTATTCATGAATATAATCTCATAATAATAGTTTATAAATTTTTGTAATAATTGCTTTTCAAATCATTACTAAACAACTAAAACAATTCATTATATTGTAGTTTCATTGTGACTAATTTAAATTATTATGCGTTTACATTACTTAATAATAAGTGTAGTTTGTACAATCTTTAGTACGTATGCACAAACTAAACCATGGCAAGGCAAATTTGAGCCTATTGATCATATGATAGCTCCGCCAAACACCTATCGAACTGCGAGTGGTGCTCCGGGGCATGACTACTGGCAGCAACGCGCAGACTACCAAATTAAAGCAACCATTAACGAAAAAACTAACGTACTTACCGGCGACGAAACTATAACCTACCATAATAATTCACCCGATGACTTAAATTATTTATGGATTCAGTTAGAGCAAAATATCAATAAAAAAGAAAATCCAGATTTTGGAGATATTAAAGGAAATATTCAGGAGAATATGAGTGCCCGACAAATGCAGTTTCTTACCAGAGCTATCGATTTTCCTGCCGGGTATTCTATACGATATATTAACGACGCTTCTGGAAATCCTTTAAAAGCATTGGTTAACAACACCATGATGAAAGTTATTCTTAGTACACCTTTAAAATCGGGGGATTCCATGAGTTTTTCTTTAGGTTGGTCTTACCCGATTACCGACAGAAGCATGTTTTTACTGTCTCGCGAGGGTTATGAATACTTCCCCGAAGACAACAATTCTATTTACTTAATCGCGCATTGGTTTCCTAGAATGGCCGTATACAACGATACCGAAGGCTGGCAAAATCAGCAATTCAGGCGACTTGGAGAATTCGCATTAGAATTTGGAGATTACGATGTTGAAATAACCGTTCCCGACGATCATATTATTGCAGCAACAGGAGAGCTTCAAAACCCTGAAAATGTTTTAACAAAAACACAACGCCAGAGGTTAGAAAAAGCGAAATCATCATTTGAAAAACCACTTCTAATCATCAATAAAGGTGAAGCCGAGGCCAATGAAAAAAAGAGGAGTTCAAAAACTATCACATGGAAATTTAAAGCCAAAAATGTTAGAGATTTTGCTTTTGCATCCTCCAGAAAATTTATGTGGGATGCACAGGCTGTTAAACTTGAAACCCATACGGTTATGGCCATGTCGTTTTTCCCGAAAGAAGGTCTTCCTGTATGGCACGAAGAATCGACTAAGGCGGTTAAAAATGCTTTAGAAGTGTACTCCGAAGCTACTTTCGAGTACCCGTACCCTGTTGCTATTTCGGTAAACACTTCTAATGTGGGCATGGAATTCCCTATGATAAGTTTTAATGGTGGACGACCAAAAGATGGTAAAATGAGTGATGCCGCAAAACAAGGTATGATAGGAACAATTGTTCATGAAGTTGGACATATCTGGTTCCCTATGATTGTAAGCAGCGATGAGCGCAAATGGATGTGGATGGACGAAGGCTTAAATACCTTTTTACACCAACGTACCATAGCCGAACGCTATCCAGAATTCAGCCATACAACACCCAAAAGTATTGTACCGTTTATGAGTGGTGATAAAAATATTCTACGCCCAATAATGACAACTTCCGACAATGAATTACTAAAGCAATTTGGAAACAACTTTTATCAAAAGCCTACAGTGGGACTGCAAATGCTGCGCCATTCTATAATTGGTAAAGAATTATTTGATCAGGCATTCAAAGAGTATGCGAATCGCTGGAAATACAAACACCCCAATCCTGGTGATTTGTTCAGAACCCTTGGAGATGCTACCGCAACCGATTTAGATTGGTTTTTTAGAGGTTGGTTTTTTACTACAGACCACGTAGACATGGAATTAAGCAACGTAAAATGGTACAAAGTATATGAAGAAAACCTAAACATTGAAGACCAACAAAAGAAAAAATCGGTTAAAATAGAAGGCAACAGTGTCGCAGAACAAGCAAAAGACTTTTCGAACGGACCTGATACTATTACCGTAACAAATTCGTCTGATGGTGAATATGGAGGGTTTTTATCCAGACTTGATGATGCTGAAGTGCGCAAACAACTTAAAAATAAAAACATTTACGACGTTACTATAAAGAATATAGGAGGCCTAATCATGCCCGTTACCATTGAATGGATATATACGGATGGAACTTCTGAAATAGAAAAACTACCTGCCGACATTTGGCGTCTTAATGAATACGAAGTTACTAAAACCTTTGTCAAAGAAAAAGAAGTTAAATCCCTGAATTTAGACCCAAATTTTGAATTTGCTGATACCGATATGACCAACAACAGTTTTCCGAAAACAGAAAATAAATCGGATTTCGATAGTTTTAAGGAAAATCTGAGATCTAATTAAACAAATCCCAAATTATATGAACACTAAACCTTTAAAACTATTATTCATCTTCACTTGTTTTATTCTATTACAAAATTGTGGTGGAGCGAAAGATGATGACTGTACAAAAGAAGCAAAAATTACAAATTATTACTACGTTAACAATCAATCCTATAGCTATGAAAGTACCATTGAAATCCCTTGCGACTTTCCTGATCCTGAACCTGTAGAAATTGACATTCCTATTTTAGATAACTTTACTTATGAAATTATTAGCTTTATTTATACCAAAGACACAGGCAATAACACATCTCGGTTACAGTTTGAAATAAAATTAATAAACAATAACGATTTTGCTGTTGAAGGTGTTCCTGTTATAACCATGAAAACTCCCGAATTAGAATTTTCATCGAATTATTATGCTTCAAAGTCACCTAATAATTGTTATAAACTCGATGCAAACTCATCGTGCACTTTAAGTTACGACGAAGAAGCATCATTAGATTTAGGTGTATCAAATTCTATAGAAATTATTAATGTAGAATATTATTTAACCAAAAAAATTTCTTCTTAAAAAATAACAAAACCCCAAAAAGTAAAAGCTTTTTGGGGTTTACAATCAAACACTATTAACCAATTAGGGAGGGTTAATTCCAGCCACCCCCGAGAGCACGGTACATATTAACCATGGCATTCATTTGTTCTTTTTTAGTTTCTACCATTTCAAACTTCGATTCTAATGCTTCGCGTTGCACCAGCAACACTTCTAAATAATCAGCACGCGCCGATTTAAACAAAGTATTCGAAATATCAATTGAACGGGTAAGTGCATCCACTTTCGATGATTTTAAAGCGTAACTTTTATCAAGATTATCAATTTTAGACAACTGATTTACCACTTCCAGATACGCATTTAAAACGGCACGCTCGTAATTAAAAACCGCTTGTACTTGTTTGGCATTCGCATTATAATAGGCTGCTTTAATTTCATTTCTGTTAATTAACGGCCCCGCAATATCCCCTACTATAGAATACAATAACGATTCTGGCGTTTCGGTTAATAATGAAGGTTTAAAGGACTCTAAACATATACCTGCCGAAATACCAAGTGATGGATAAAACCTCGCTTTAGCCACTTTTACATCCAACTTGGCTGCTTCGAGCTCCATTTCTGCCTGACGAATATCCGGACGGTTTTCTAACAATTGAGTAGGTACACCCACTGCTAAATGTTCAGGTATTAAATCATAAAAAGACTCTGAACTTCGTAACACTGGCTGCGGAAATCGACCAACCAAAAAGTTAATATTATTTTCTGTTTCTACAATTTGCTGTTTAATATCGAATTGTAAACTTTGTGTGTGCATAACCTCTGCCTCAAAGCGTTTCACTGCTAACTCGGTAACGCGGGCTGCCTGTTTTTGTAGTTTTACAATTTTTAAGGCATTGGTTTGAATTTTGATATTTTCTTCAACAATCTTTAATTGATTATCTAACGCTAATAACTCATAATACGACTTCGCTATCTCTGAAATTAAATTGGTTACCAGAAAATTTCGCCCCTCTACTGAAGCAATATACCTCTTATAAGCAGCCTTCTTTGCGTTTCTTAATTTTTTCCAGACATCCAATTCCCAACGTGCCTGAAGTGCTAATCCGAAATTTGGCAGAAGCTCAGGAAATTCTTCTCCTGGTCTTATATCGGTAGTAGCATCGTTGGCTCCCTGACTCGTATAGCGCCCCACTTTTTCAACTTCAGCACCCGCATTAAAATTCACAAAAGGCAAATATTCTCCCTTTTTAGCGCTAACCTCATTACGGGCAATGTCTATTTCCTGCAACGTAATATTCAACTCCTGATTATTTTTAAGAGCAGTATCAATTAAAACATTTAAATACGGATCGATAAAATACTCTTGCCATTTTATCTGGGCAGTATTGACAGTATCGACCGGTTGATTTGTAAATTGCTCCGGAACATCTTTATGCCCTTTAACCACATCTATAGCAGGCACACAAGAAAAAAGAGTAGTTAAAACGATTACACCGATTAATGTTATTTTTTTATAATGTAACATATCTATTATTTTTTTATTCTTCGTTATCTGATCGCTTCATTAATTTTTTAATCAATAAATTCATTTTACGAAGTTGTATTTTCAATTTACTTTCGCTTTCACTGTATTTCATAAATTCTTCGGTAATGGTAGAGGTATCCTCATCTTTAATCAAACTCTTACCATCAGCCATAGTTCCAAAAATGAAATAGAGGCCAGGGATAATAATTACTCCGAAAACCGTTCCTAAAATCATTCCTCCCATAGCAGAGCCTCCGATGGTGCGATTACCAATAGCTCCGGCTCCTGTGGCAATAACTAATGGAATTAAGCCCGCGATGAACGCAAAAGAAGTCATTAAAATAGGACGAAAACGGGCTTTCGCCCCATCAATTGCTACATCTAAAATAGTGGCCCCTTCACGTCGTCTCTGTACAGCAAACTCTACAATTAACACCGCGTTTTTACCGAGCAACCCAACCAGCATAATAAGTCCAATTTGAGCATACACGTCGTTTGCCAGCCCCATACCTTTAAGAAGTAAGAATGAGCCGAAAATACCGACTGGTAAGGATAAGATAACTGCCAGAGGCAATAAAAAACTTTCGTATTGTGCCGCAAGTACGAAATACACAAATATTAATACAATAGCAAAAATGTAAACTGATTCGTTTCCGCGATTTGCTTCATCGTAGGTTAAACCTTCCCAAGCAACATCATAGCCACGAGGTAAAACTTCTTCGGCAACTTCTTTTATAGCTTTTATGGCATCTCCACTAGTGTAACCCTTTGCTGGCAATCCACGAATAGCTGCTGAATTGTATAAATTATAACGAGTAATTTCGTTAGGACCTAATTGTTTTTCTAAAGTCATAAAGGCTGAATAAGGCACCATATCACCTTCTTCATTTTTTACGTAAAGCTTTTCTAAATCGGATGGAATTCTTCGATATTCTGGAGCAGCTTGTGTATAAACTTTAAAAAAGCGACCAAAACGAATAAATCCTTGCTCGTAGGTACTACCAATTAAAATATTTAGGTTTTCCATGGCCTTACCAATGGTTACTCCTTTTTGCATGGCTTTTTTATTGTCTATTTTTAGATGGTATTGTGGATAATTTGCCGAATAGAATGTAAACAATCCATTTAATTCCTTGCGTTCAGATAAAGCTTCTAAAAATGTATTATTAATCCTTTCAAATTCATGATAGTCGGTAGAATTGGTTTTATCTAACAAACGCATGGAAAATCCACCTGAAGACCCAAAACCAGGAACTGCCGGCGGCTCGAAATACTCTATCACCGCTCCTAAATCTCTGGTTTCTTCCTCTAATTCTTCCATAATTTCATGAACTGAATGATGACGCTCACGCCATGGCTTCAAATTAATTAAACAAGTACCCGCATTAGATCCGCGACCCTCGGTCATAATCTCATAACCTGCTAAAGATGAAACAGACTCTACTCCTTCAGTTTCTTCACATATTTTTTGAAGTTTTTTGGCTACTTCATTGGTACGCTCCAAAGTTGCCCCAGGAGGCGTTTGAATAATGGCATAAATCATCCCCTGATCTTCACTAGGAATAAATCCTGCTGGCAAGGTTTTATTAGTAAAGAAAATACCCGCACAAAAAGCAATTAACATACCGAAGGTTACCACGCGTCTTGCTACAATTTTATTTAATACCTTAACGTAACGTCCTGTTAGTTTTTCAAAGCCTCTGTTAAACCAATCTATAAATTTATCAATCGGAGATTTTCTTGGTTTCCCGTGGTTATTTTTCAACATCATAGCACACAATACCGGTGTTAATATTAAAGCCACAACAGCTGAAATTATGATGGATCCAGCCATAGTAATTGAAAACTGACGATAGAACACCCCAACTGGCCCATTCATGAATGATATGGGCAAAAATACCGATACCATGACTAAAGTAATTGCTACAATTGCCCCTCCAATTTCACTTAAGGCTTTATAAGAAGCCTGATATGGCGTAAGGTGTTCTTCCTCCATTTTTAAATGGACCGCTTCCACGACCACAATCGCATCGTCGACCACAATTCCAATTGCTAATACTAAGGCGAATAGCGTAATTAGGTTTATTGAGAGTCCAAATAGTTGCATAACAAAAAAGGCTCCAATTAATGACACGGGAACAGCTATAATAGGAATTAATGTGGAACGTAAATCTCCTAAAAACAAAAACACCACAATAGCCACTAAAATAAAGGCATCACGTAATGTATGAAGCACTTGCTCTATCGATGCGTCCAAGAAATTCGAAACATCGTAGCTAATTTTATAATCAATTCCAGGTGGCAAATCTTCTTCTAATTCTTTTAGTTTGTCTTTTACAGCATCAATAACATCGTTACCGTTACTGCCAAAGGTTTGTTTTAAAACAATGGATGCCGAAGGATGGCCATCTAAATTCGAATAAATATCGAAAAACTCACTTCCTAATTTAACATCGGCAATATCGGCCAAGGTTAAAGTTTCGCCTTCTTCATTTGCGCGAATTATAATGTCCTTATATTGTTGAGGTTCGTTATATCGATTTTCGTATGTTAACACATACTCAAGCGATTGAGAGGCGATCCCCGAGCTTCGACCTAAACGCCCAGGCCTAGCTAAAATACTTTGATCTTGCATGGCTTCCAGCACTTCTTCTGCTGAAATATTATAAGCACGCATACGATCTGGTTTCAACCAAACACGCATCGCGTACTTTCTACTCCCTAAAATTTTAGCACTTGCAATACCGTTAATACGCTGTATTTCAGGAATAATTTTAGTGTAGGCATAATTATAAAGAAACTTCTCGTCATTGTCTTTTTGCTTACTAAACAAGTTAACATACATAAGCATGCTTGGTTGCACAGGAGTAATGATAACACCTTCGCGTTGCACTAATTCTGGCAATAATGGCATAACTTGATCTACCCTTGTTTTTACTCTAACTACGGCCTGATTCGGGTCGGTACCCGGTTCAAAAATCACGCGAAGTGTTCCTTCACCCGCACTTGTAGCATCGGAAGCAATATAGCGCATACCTTGCACCCCATTAATCGCGGTTTCTAAGGGAATGAGTGTGGAGTTCACTAATACATCGGCACTAGACCCAGGGTAAGCGATAAAAATATTTACCGTGGTTGGAGCAATTTGAGGAAATTGTGAAATGGGTAACTGCTTAATAGCTAGTAATCCTGTAAAAACTATTATAACCGAAATGACGATAGCCAATACCGGTCTTTTTATAAATTTACTAAACATAATGTTGTAAGAATTTAAAAATTACTCGGCATACATATTTAGACTTGCCATTACCTGTTTAGGGTTTTCGAACTTAGTATGAATTTTTTCGCCATTTTTTACCATTCTAATGCCTTCAAGAAGAACTTGATCATTAGCTGACAATCCATTTTGAACAATAAACAGATGTGGTAATTCGGCTTCTACGGTAATTTCACGTTGCCTTACAACATGGTTTTTGTCAATAACAAAAACATATTTTTTATCTAAAATTTCGAAAGTAGCCTTTTGCGGAATAATTAAAGCATCTTTATAAGGCACTTTCATGAGTATACTGCCTGTTTCACCATGTCTTAATATTCCTTCTGGGTTATCAAATGTGGCTCGAAATTCAATGTTTCCTGTTTCATTATTAAACTCTGCTTCAATAGTTTCCACAATACCTTCGTGTGGGAAAGGCTTGTTATTAGCCATCAAAAGAGTTACTTCTTTAGCGCTTTCTTTGGACCTATTAGTAATATAATCCAAATACTCTGATTCGGGTACATTAAAATACACCCACATTTTACTATTATCAGATAAAGAAGTTAATAATTCTCCTTCATCCAACAAACTGCCTTCACGTACATGCAAATGATCCATGATACCATCGAAAGGTGCACGAATTTTAGTAAAACTTAAATGGGTTTCCGCCAAGGCGACTTCGGCTTTAGCTTTATCAAAATTCGCTTTACTCATGCTTAACTCGTTGGCAGAAACAACATTATTCTCGGCAAGCATTGTTGTGTTTTTATATTCAATTTCAGCAACTTCGGCTTCCGCTTTTGCTTTTTGCAAGTCGGCCTGATAAACGTTAGGCATAATATCGAACATTTTTTGTCCTTTTTTTACCATCTGTCCTTCATCAACATGTATTCCTTTTAAATATCCTTTTTCCAAGGCTCTTAATTCAATATGCCTTATGGAGTGAATTTGACAGACATAATCTTTCGTAATTGTAGTATCAATTACTATGGGGTTAGTTACTAAAAACGCAACTTCTTTTTCCTTTTTCTTTTGTTTAGATTCACAACTAACAGATAGCAACACAGCACATAAGCCAGTTACAAGCAATAACTTTCGTGTCATTTTATAGGGTTTAATAAGAATGGAATTCTCCATAGCTAGAACAACAAAACACCTTGCAGTATGTTGTTCCGGAGGATTCGGTATAATAAATAATTTGGTTTGCTTATTTTATGGATATAGAAATACCAATAACTATTCTTTTTCAAATTGAAAAAGACTTAATAGGCATAAGCATGCCGATAACAAGACAGTTTTATTTACTGCCTCGATTAATTCTAAATTCTAAAAACTTGGAATAAGATGTGACGCTTGCTAAAAAGCGTGTTACAAAAAAGCCCAGCAGATATAAGGCTTTTGTTACTAATTTTGAAAAGACGTTCTGCAGTCAGGTAAAATACGTTAAACCCTTTATCTTGAACGACTTTTTTTGAAATTGACTCTTCACTTTCTTCAATTTCTATCTCGGTTACTTTTAAATCCAATACCCCATCTGTACTTGCGTAAGATATATTTAATGGATTACCCGAAATAACTTGGTTCGCATGGCAGTAATTAGTATATAACGAACTCTCATCTAAAGAAATTACATCAGCTTGTGCCTGATTAAATCCGTTTAAGACGAATACCAGTAGAAAAAGTAAATATTTAAAAATTGCTTTTTTCATTCAGAAGAACAAAACTATATCACGAAAAACATTTAAGCAAATTGCTAGGCTTAAATAATTGTTAATGGCCTTTTTTCTGTGATTTTTATATTTTTACCACCAAAAATTACTAAAAATATATTTATTGATGCTTTTAAACTCTAGGTTTTAAAACTGAAAACCAAAAGTACCAGTTACACCAAAGGGTCTGGCATCAGGATTATCTAAATAATTACCTCTAAAATTGAAATCAATTCTAAAAACTTTAAAAATATTTCCTATACCGACGCTGTATTCATAATATATTTCGTTGTTTGGAGCTACCAATGGAATTGTATTTGGATTACTGGTTGTATTTAATGCAACGTTTTCATCAGAGATGTCACCCCAAGCACTTCTAAACCCAACAATTTCACGTAAATTTAATTTTCTCAGAAATGGAATTCTTGAAAATAATCGACCATTAAAATTATGTTCTACATGAAAAGACGCGTAAGTATCGGTTACAAATTCGTAAAAATCTAACTGAGAAAAAGTATTGTAAATTGAAAAATACGATTGATTTCCAGGTACAACACTTAGTAACCCTAAAGGAACTTCTCCTATTGTTTTACCAGCTTCAACAACCGTTGTTAATCTACCAAAGCCTCCTATTTGCCATGGCTGAGTATATGAAAACTGAAGTTTTGTATAATCGAAATCACTATTCAAAAAGTCCTTATCTCCTCGCGTAATTTGCGCAAACAAACTGGCATAATCATCGTTGGCATGAAGACGTTCAACGCCGTAGCCTGTCATTTTCCTTTTCGGGAAATATGACACCGAAAACGTGGATTCAAATTGTTTTATTTCGGAAGCCACACCTTCGGGTGTATTGTAATCTAAACTGAATGTTGGAGATGCCGATTCCAGCGTTCTATAATTTCCTCCAATTTTAAAAACCACATTTCGGATCGGCTCGGTTTCAATATACAAACTGGTTAAATTAACATCGGTCAATTTATCATTGGGTCCGGTAGTAATAAGCCCTGATGAGGCAAAACTTCGTCCCAAAACGTCGGTATTGGTGGTTAAATTAACACCTATTTGCTCTACGTCTCGCCTGTTTCCTGCAGAGATAATAAATCGGTTTTTCTTATCTAATAACCATTTACCTGAAATCCCATATTTAAACTTATCGTCTTTAAACCCATATGCCAAGTACCCCTCTAGACGCCACATATCATTTCTACCAAAATAGGTTCGCCCACCTGTTCGCATGCGAATGCCTTCTACTTCGTTATAGCCAAAAGATGAAAAAATAGGCCCGTAATCCAAGGGCAACGAATTAAACTCAATATATCCTGAGGTTAAAATACTTCCTAGATTATATAGGTTTTTAAACTTTTTAACAGTTTTAAGGGTATCCAACATTTTATAAACCCCTTTTTCATCTTTGTTTAATGCCTCCATTCGGTTTTCTTCCCAAAAGGCATCATCGCGATAATACACCTCTTGATCGTAATCGAAAACTTCGGCTTCGTAAAACTTTTTCTCTTTTTCAATATCAAACTTGTAATTATTGAATAAAGTCGTGCGCTTACCGTAAACGCCTCGAGCCTTTTCTTTTTTCTTAAAGGCGAAATCTGACATCATATAATCACGCTTTACAAGAAAAATAGAGTCGTTTACAACTTCAAACTCCTGCTCTATATAAATATCTTTTACCCAGTTTATATTGGCACTTTTAGAAGCTTGTAGGTTTATAGATTTAATCGCATATGTAGTATCGGCAACCCAGAAATCTCCTTTAAAAGTTAATTCATTTTTGCGCCTCGGGTAATAAATAATGTTGTAACACCATTTGTTATCAATAAAGCTGCTATCGTTTAATACGTAATTATAGGTACTTATGCCCGTTCTGGACAAAGGACTAACGAAGCTTTTATCGAAAAACTTCATGTAGTTGTCGTAAATATTATAATCGGAATACAGGTCGTCTACAAAATCTATAATTACCTGATTATCGCTAAATCCAGAATTTTTATTTCCGTTTAATACTTCTTTTTCTTTGCCAATTAAGTTATCACCATAAACAGTCGAAACGGCTTCATTGATAAAAATGGGCAAGTATGTTTTTCCTGTTACATTTGAAGTATCAACCTCATCAAACACAAACTCCATACCTCTAAACAATCTGCTTTTTATTAAAGCACTGTCTATGGTATTGATATCAAACTCTACTTTTTCGTATTTATCGTATTGATATTGGTTGTAAAGTCGCAAACCGTTTTTGCGTTTATGCTCCCAAATTTTTCGAAGAATATCGATAGCTGGATTGTTCTTTTTAGACTGCTTGCCAGAGATAATGACTACCTGATCGAGTTGAGCAGCTTCTTCTTTTAGGATGAACTTTAAATTATAACTTACTTTTTTTTCCAGAGGAATAACTAAGGTTTGATACCCGATAAAAGACACTGTGAGTTCATTGTATGTATCATCGGATTCTAAATAAAATTTACCATTTTCGTCGGTAATGGTGCCTTTTGTAGAACCTTGAAATATAACATTGGCAAATGAAACCGGCTGCTCGTACTCATCGAATACATACCCGCTAACCTTTGTTTGAGCAAAGGCCGTAATCATTCCCAAGAAAAAATATATAAAAAGTAGTCTTAAGTTCATAATAAAAAAAACTTCATCAACATGTTTGCCGATGAAGTTTATATAACGCAAAAAATAATATTTTATTTATACAATACTTTTTTAACCGCCTTAATTACATCGTTACTATTAGGAAGCCATTCTTCTAATAACACCGGTGAATATGGGGCTGGCGTATCGGCTGTATTGATTTTTACGATTGGAGCATCTAAATAATCGAATGCTTCAGATTGTACAATATATGTAATTTCAGAGGAAACGTTTGCAAAAGGCCAGGCTTCTTCTAAAATAACCAATCGATTTGTTTTTTTAACCGACTCTAAAACAGCTTTTTTGTCTAAAGGACGAACGGTACGTAAATCGATAATTTCACAAGAAATACCTTCTTTCTGTAATTCATCTGCAGCTTTAAATGCCTCTTTAATAATTTTACCAAAAGAAACAATAGTAACGTCGCTACCTTCACGTTTTACATCGGCCACACCAATAGGTAAAATGTATTCCCCTTCAGGAACTTCACCTTTATCACCGTACATTTGCTCACTTTCCATGAAAATTACAGGATCGTCATCGCGAATAGCTGCTTTAAGTAATCCTTTGGCATCATAAGGAGTAGATGGTACGATTACTTTTAAACCAGGTGTATTTGCAAACCAGTTTTCGAAAGCTTGCGAATGCGTTGCTCCTAATTGTCCTGCCGAAGCGGTTGGCCCACGGAAAACAATCGGACATTTAAACTGTCCACCAGACATCTGTCTGATTTTAGCTGCATTATTAATAATCTGATCAATTCCAACAAGAGAAAAGTTGAACGTCATATACTCAACAATAGGACGATTACCTGTCATTGTAGATCCTACAGCAATACCTGCAAAACCAAGTTCAGCAATAGGCGTATCGATAACACGCTTCGGCCCAAATTCATCTAACATTCCTTTTGATGCTTTGTATGCACCATTATACTCTGCTACTTCTTCACCCATTAAGTAAATGCTTTCATCACGACGCATTTCTTCACTCATGGCTTCACAAATAGCTTCTCTAAATTGTATGGTCTTCATTAAATCTATTTTAATTCGAGTCACAAAAATAGAAATAAATGCTATATTCTTATTAAAGAATTATTTAAAATTTACTATGCGTGCATAGTAAATATTCAGAATAAAATATTTAACTTCGTAGCCGCAACCAAAATAGACTTATTAAATAGAAATTATTATGAAAGACGCCAGAACAGAAAGTTACTAAAAACGGCTCTGATATCAGGCGAATTCCATCTGACTTTTTTTAAAAACAACTAAAATACTTACGGATGAAAATATTAGTATGCATTAGCCATGTTCCAGACACAACTTCTAAAATTAATTTTACCGATGGTGACACAAAATTTGACACCAACGGTGTTCAGTTTGTAATTAATCCGAACGATGAGTTTGGTTTAACGCGAGCCATGTGGTTTAAAGAAAAGCAAAGTGCACATGTAACCGTGGTAAATGTTGGCGGACCGGAAACCGAACCAACGCTTAGAAAAGCGCTTGCGATTGGTGCCGATGCTGCTATTCGAGTAAACACACCAGCTACCGATGGTTTTTCAGTAGCTAAACAACTAGCACAAGTTGTAACTGACGGCAATTACGATTTAGTTATTGCTGGTCGAGAATCTATTGATTATAATGGAGGCATGGTTCCTGGCATGATTGCGGGGCTTACTAATGCTAACTTTGTTAACAACTGCATAAATTTAGAAATTGAAGGTACCTCAGTAACCGCTGTTCGAGAAATTGATGGTGGTAAAGAAACGGTCTCTACCACACTTCCTTTAGTTATTGGCGGACAAAAAGGTATCGTTGAAGAAAGCGATTTACGTATACCAAATATGCGTGGCATTATGATGGCTCGTCAAAAGCCTTTAACTGTAACTGAGCCTGTAGCTGCAAACGCAGAAACCAATTCGGTGAAGTTCGAGAAACCAGCTCCTAAAGGTGCTGTTAAATTAGTATCTCCAGATAATTTAGACGAATTAATAAACTTACTTCACAACGAAGCGAAAGTAATTTAAGCGTAATTTTTCAACAACACAATTACAATATTAAAACCGAATACTCTCGAGTTTGCTAGTTGTAATTTTTAAATTTAAAAAAATATGTCAGTTTTAGTATATACAGAATCAGAACAAGGAAAACTTAAAAAAACAGCATTCGAAGTGGCTTCGTATGCAAAAGCGGTAGCAGAACAATTAGGGACTACGGTTACAGCCATCACGATAAATGCAGACGACACTTCACCTTTGTCCAATTATGGTGTAGATAAAGTGCTAACCGTAACCAGTAGTGAATTGTCAACATTTAACGCTAAAGGCTTTGCCGAGGTTCTTCATCAGGCTGCTGAAAAAGAAGAAAGCAAGGTTGTCGTTTTAAGCTCGAGTGCCAACAGTAAATATTTAGCACCACTTTTAGCTGTCTATCTAAATGCGGGCTATGCGTCAAACGTTATAGCAGCGCCATCCAGTACTTCTCCGTTTACCGTTAAACGAAGTGCTTTTACCAATAAAGCATTCGAAGAAATTTCAATAAATACAGATGTAAAAATCATAGGCGTTTCCAACAATGCTTTTGGCTTAATTGAAAACTCAGGGGCAGCTTCAGAAGAAACATTTTCTCCGTCAATTACCGATTTAGGTATTAAGGTAGAATCTGTTGATAAAGCCTCCGACAAAGTAAGTATTGCTGATGCCGAAATTGTTGTGTCCGGTGGACGCGGACTTAAAGGCCCAGAAAACTGGGGAATGATTGAAGAATTAGCCGAGGTGCTAGGGGCAGCTACCGCTTGCTCTAAGCCAGTATCGGATTTAGGCTGGAGACCACATGCCGAACACGTTGGACAAACTGGTAAGCCTGTAGCGTCTAACCTTTATATTGCTATTGGTATATCGGGAGCAATACAGCATTTAGCAGGTATAAACGCATCAAAAGTAAAAGTGGTTATTAATACCGATCCAGAGGCACCATTTTTTAAAGCTGCCGACTACGGTGTTGTTGGCGATGCCTTTCAAGTTGTGCCAGAACTTATAGAAAAATTAAAATCGTTTAAAGCACAACAATAAATTATTTTTTATAAATTGTATAGTTCTAAAGAACTGCTTAAATTGGCACTTTTTGGTAAATGACCCTGAGGAAAATCCACAGGGCAATAACAAAGAACTCAACCTGTTTATCAGGACCAGCCGGGGCAGCCAAAACTCAAATATCGAGTAAAACTATCCACGGCAGTTGCTAAAGTCCTAATTTAAGCAGTTCTTTGCGTTTTATATAACATATGAGTTTAGTAAGATTAAATATAAAAGGAATTTCTTATAGCCAAACACAAAATGGCGCTTACGCATTGATTTTAAACGAAGTAGACGGCGACAGAAAACTTCCAATTGTAATTGGAGCCTTCGAAGCACAGTCCATTGCCATTGCTTTAGAAAAAGAAATTCGACCACCAAGACCATTAACTCACGATTTGTTTAAAAATTTTGCCGATCGATTCGATATCGTGGTCAAGCAGGTTATTATTCATAAATTGGTTGATGGTGTTTTTTATTCGAGCTTAATTTCAGAAAGAGATAATATAGAGGAAATCATTGACGCCAGAACGAGCGATGCCATTGCCTTAGCCTTACGATTTGATGCCCCCATTTTTACTTATAAAAATATTTTAGATAAAGCAGGCATCTATCTTAAAGTTAACCCTAAAAAGGAAGACGAGGAAAACGACGAAACACAAGACAGTATTTTGGTTGACGACCTTCTGGCGGATGAAGTTGAATCGTCAAGCTCGGCACCGCGCGAAAACTTTTCTGGAAAATCACTTAAAGAACTACAAACCTTATTAGACGAAGCTGTTGCTAATGAAGATTACGAACGAGCAGCACATATAAGGGATGAAATATCGAAAAGGGAATAACCCCGGTTAACATATAATCATTATGAAACATGTATTTTTGTCTATTGCCTTATGCTTATCATTTCTAACTTCAACGGCTTTAGTACAAAACAAAAATACAACAACCAATAGTTTAAATACCGAATTTAAGCTATCTGATACTGCCAATATCCCAGCTGTTTCAAATTCGGATAGTACCGAAACAAAGAATAAGGAACTAATTACAGGGCTTCAAGAAACGACTGAAGTTGCAATTATTCCGAGTCAAGGGTTTTCAATACAAAGCCTGTGGCGCGGGGCTCTTGGCATGATGGCTTTAGTTTTTATAGCCTTTCTTTTTAGCAGTAATCGAAAAGCCATAAACTGGAAAATTGTTGGTATAGGATTGGCATTTCAGTTATTAATAGCTATTGGTGTATTAAAAGTTGAATTTATAAAGGCTATTTTCGAATTTATAGGTGGCCTTTTTGTTGAAGTTTTGGACTTCACTAAAGCCGGTAGTAAATTTTTATTTGAAGGCCTGGTTGTCGATATGGATACCTTCGGTTTTATTTTTGCGTTTCAGGTATTGCCAACCATAATTTTCTTTTCAGCATTAACTTCCGTTTTATTCTATTTAGGGGTTATTCAAAACGTTGTAAAAGCCATGGCTTGGTTACTCTCAAAAGCATTAAAAATCTCTGGAGCAGAAAGCCTTAGTGTCGCCGGAAATATATTTTTAGGGCAAACCGAAGCTCCCTTATTAATTAAGGCCTATTTAGAAAAAATGAATAAATCTGAAATGCTCTTGGTTATGATTGGGGGCATGGCAACTGTTGCGGGTGCTGTTTTAGCGGCCTATATAGGTTTTTTAGGTGGGGACGATGAAGTCATGCGCTTATTTTATGCAAAACACCTTTTAGCGGCATCAGTCATGGCAGCACCAGGAGCCATCGTAATTTCCAAAATATTATATCCACAAACCGAAGAAGTGAATACCGATGTGTCGGTTTCTCAAGAAAAAATAGGCGCTAACTTTTTAGATGCCATTGCCAATGGTACTACCGAAGGGCTAAAATTAGCCGTAAATGTTGGTGCTATGCTACTGGTTTTTGTGGCGTTTATCGCGATGTTTAATGGGATACTGGGTTGGCTCGGAAACGTAACAACTTTTAACTCGTGGATCATTGAAAATACCAGCTACAAAAGTTTATCTATTGAATTAATTTTAGGCTATTTATTTGCCCCACTTATGTGGCTCATTGGCGTTGCAAAAGAAGACATGATGCTCATGGGACAATTGTTAGGCATTAAATTAGCTGCAAGTGAGTTTATAGGCTATATTCAACTTCGCGATTTAAAAGAATTAAGCAACGCAACACATTTAACCTACGAGAAATCGATAATCATGGCGACTTATATGCTATGCGGATTTGCAAACTTTGCATCTATTGGTATTCAAATTGGCGGCATTGGCTCCTTAGCTCCAGGGCAACGCAAAACCCTTTCTAAATTTGGCATGAAAGCGTTAGTTGGCGGAACGATAGCTTCCTTAGTATCGGCTACAATTGCAGGAATGATTATTGGTTAAGAACCATCAACATATAGTTAATAACTTTAGTATAAATTTGAAGGAATTCAACACCTCAGCTGCTGGCTTTTTTCTATTTTTATGCCGTGAAAATAAGTCATTTTTTATTCTCGATTATTTTCTTTTACCAGATTCATTATGAAACAATATCACGATTTAGTTAAGCATGTTTTAGAACATGGCAATGAAAAAGGAGACCGCACAGGAACAGGCACAAAAAGTGTTTTCGGATACCAGATGCGTTTCGATTTAAATGAAGGTTTTCCGATGGTTACCACAAAAAAACTACATTTAAAATCGATAATATATGAACTCCTTTGGTTTTTAAAGGGAGATACCAACATTAAATATTTAACCGAAAATGGCGTTAGAATCTGGAATGAATGGGCAGATGAAAATGGCGATTTAGGCCCTGTTTACGGACATCAATGGCGTAACTGGAATAGTGATGAAATCGATCAAATAAAAGAAGTTATTGACACTTTAAAGCATAACCCAAATAGCCGACGCATGTTAGTTTCGGCATGGAACCCTTCTGTTTTACCAGACACATCTAAAAGTTTTGAGGAAAATGTAGCCAATGGAAAAGCCGCTTTACCACCTTGTCATGCCTTTTTTCAATTTTATGTCGCTGATGGTAAGTTATCTTGTCAACTATATCAACGTAGTGCCGATATATTTTTAGGTGTTCCTTTTAACATAGCGTCCTACGCACTATTTACTATGATGATGGCGCAGGTTTGTGGTTACCAACCTGGAGAATTTATCCACACATTTGGAGACGCACATATTTACAGCAACCATTTGGAACAGCTTGAATTACAACTCTCGCGTGATCCCAGACCATTACCAAAAATGACATTAAACCCGGAAATAAAAGATATTTTCGACTTTAAGTTTGAAGATTTTACGCTAGAAAATTACAATCCACATCCGCACATAAAAGGCGTGGTTGCCGTATAAACACTATAAAATTTTAAGGCTTTCTTTGAAAAACAGAAAGCCTTTTCTATTTTTATTAATTATCGAGATTATTATACAGTAACAACACTATTATCTGCCGCAGCATAATCGCTCCATACATAAGCATCGGCTGCATCGTCGTTTATATAATCTCCATCAACTACGAATTTATATTCGTAAGAACTATCTTTATCTAAATCTACCACGCCTTTAAAAGTTCCATTCTTTAATTTTTTAAGTGGTGTTGCTTTTGTATTCCATTCATTAAAGGTCCCTACAAGAGAAACTTTTTTAGCATCTTCGGCTAGAATAGAAAATGTAACTTTACAAACTGGTTTACTTTTTAAATACTGTTTTGAAATAGCCATAATATAAGTTTTATCAATTGTTATTAAAACAAAAATAGCAAAGTAATTAACAAAGGTTACATTCTAACATGCTTTAAGGCAAAGAATTATCAATTTAATAATAATAACTATATCAAAATTTAAACCTCATATTTTATCCCTTAGCAATTTTTTGTAATCGTAAGTTTTTCAATGCAAATTTCTCATCAATTTTATCAATTTTTATAACAATCAAATCATTATTACTATTAATTAATGCTTAATAAAATGAAAGGAAAATCAACAAAAAACTTTAACTTTACGCAGTATAAAACCCACTAATATGTTTGGTAAAAAGAAATCAGTTCCTCAGATAGACAAGGAACAATTAGAGCTCATTGAAAATGCGCAGCGTCGTGTTAGAAAGAAAAAAGCTTTATATCGACACTTTGTTATTTTCTTAATTGCTTCTGTTTTTTTTATTGTGGCCAACATAGGTATGGGTATAGGTGAAGAGTTTAAGTTTCTTGGAGTCGACTGGTTTGTAATAGCTATAGTAATCTGGGCTTTCTTTTTATGCTATCACGCGTTTTCGGTTTTTGTGACGCATAAATTTATGGATAAAGCATGGGAAGAAAAACAAATTGCGAAACTGGTAGATAAACAAAACCAACGGATTGAAAAGCTAAAAGCCGATTTACCTTCAGATGAAAGTTTACTTAAAAAACTAAATACAACATTTACTAAAAGCGACAACCTAACCATTATCGTTGCTGCGGCCGAAAACAATGCCATTGGAAAAGACAACAAACTCATTTGGCACATTAGTGATGATTTAAAACGTTTTAAGAGTTTAACCAGCGGACACCATGTAATAATGGGACGAAAAACTTTTGAAAGTTTCCCTAAACCATTACCTAACCGCACGCACGTTGTAATTACAAGACAAGAAGATTATAAAGCACCTGAAGGTGTCATTGTTGTAAACACCCTTGAAGATGCTATTGCAGCATCCAAAAATGACGACCAACCTTTCATAATTGGTGGTGGTGAAATTTATAAACAAGCTATGGAAGTAGCAGATAAGATTGAAATAACTCGGGTTCATGCTACTTTTGACGCCGATACCTTTTTCCCGGAAATTGATAAATCTATCTGGAAGGAAACGGCTCATGAATTTCATGAAAAAAGTGAAAAGAACGATTTCGATTTTACATTTTTAACCTACGAAAGAAAGTAAAAAGGCATTTCCGTTTGCACTATAATTTATAAAAGGGGTTAACATCTTACAGTAATTTTATGTAATTTGTTAAAGCCTTTTTAATTTAGTAACCATGCCGAATAAGGTTTACATATTATATGTTTTATTGCTTTTTGCATTAAATAGCGTGGCGCAACAAGTAAACATCAACATACAAAATGATGTTGTTTATTTCTCGCAAGATGATATGCCCATTTTAAATTACCAAATTGCAGAAACATCACTTAATGGAAATTACAAACGTTGTAATTATATTCATCCGCTTTACGCACTAAATGGAACCATTTTAACAGAAGATTTTCCAGAAGACCACCCGCACCATCGTGGCATTTTCTGGGCTTGGCATCAAATACTAATTGGAAATAAGCTTGTTGGTGATAGTTGGGAGTTACAACATATAAGCTGGGATGTTGATACTGTAAAAGAAGTTACAACAAAATATTCAGCGAAAGCGATACAAGCAAAAGTATTTTGGACTTCCGATTTATGGTTGGATGCCAACGGACATGAAAAACCTTTTATTCAAGAAACAACAACCATACGTGTTTTTCCTAAAGAAGATAACTATAGAAAAGTTGACATAAAAATTGAACTCACAGCTTTAGTACCTGATGTCAGAATTGGTGGTTCTGAAAACGAAAAGGGCTATGGTGGATTTTCAACACGAATTAAACTTCCAGACAACGTATCGTTTATAAGTAATAATAAACATGTGGCGCCTAAAAACCTACCTATAAAAGCTGGTAATTGGATGGATATTTCTGGATCACTAACAAATTATTCTCAGGCAAGTGGATTAACAATATTTTGCCATCCGAAAAACCCTGGTAAAACCAATCGGTGGATTTTAAGAAAAAAGCGCAGCATGCAAAATGCAGTTTACCCCTACCCTGGTTCTAAACCTGTAAATCTATCCAACTTAAAACCCACAGTTCTAAACTACAGGCTCATTATTCATGATGATTATGCAAAATCCTTAAGCCTATCTAAACTATATAGCGACTATAAAAAAGAGAAGATCTAGATTACATTAAATGGTTATATGTATTCCTTTTTAAAAAACGCAAAGCAATTTTCACTAATTTCGCAGCATGGTTAAAGAAATACAACTTCGTGTTCCCCTTTCGGAGGAACAGCAACAGGATATTTTGGTTATAAAATCGGCGCAAGCTTTAGCTGTCGACAAAAGTGATATTACTGGTGTAAAAGTATTACGTAAATCTATTGATGCGCGTAAACCAAAAATTATCTTTAACTATAAAGTAGCTGTTTATATTCGTGAAGCCTTACCAAAATCGTCAGAGTATCAATTCGATTACAAAGATGTGTCTAAAGCAAAACCCATTCATATTATAGGTTTTGGTCCAGCAGGAATGTATGCCGCATTACGCTGCATAGAACTTGGCTATAAACCTGTGGTATTAGAGCGTGGTAAAAATGTTCAGGATCGCCGACGCGATTTAAGAGCCATAAATCAGCAGCATGTTGTAAACGAAGATTCCAATTATTGCTTTGGCGAAGGTGGAGCAGGCACTTACAGCGACGGCAAACTTTATACTCGTAGCTTAAAACGTGGTGATGTTCGTCGTATTTTTGAAAACTTAGTCTATCATGGCGCTACCGATCAAATATTGGTTGATGCGCATCCGCATATTGGAACCAACAAATTGCCTAAAGTAGTTCAAAACATTCGCGAAACCATTTTAAAATTTGGTGGCGAAATTCATTTCGAAACCCGTGTTACAGACTTCATCATTAAAAACAATACAATTCAAGCTATTCAATTAAATGGTAATGATGAAATGGCAGCGAATCGGGTCATTCTAGCTACCGGGCACTCGGCAAGGGATATTTTTTACTTACTCCACAAAAAAGAAATAGCTTTAGAAGCTAAATCATTCGCCATGGGAGTGCGCGTTGAGCATCCACAACACATTATAGACAGCATTCAATACCATTGCAGTGGCGAACGCCACGAATTATTACCAGCGGCTTCTTATAGTTTGGTACAGCAAGTTAATGGTCGTGGTGTATATTCATTTTGCATGTGCCCAGGAGGATTTATTGTTCCGGCAGCAACAGCCAATGGCGAGGTGGTTGTAAATGGTATGTCGCCTTCTAAACGCAATAACTTATTTGCTAATTCGGGGATTGTTGTTGAAATTGACGTTAATAGGGACTTACCCAAATATGAAAAATTCGGACCTTTAAAAGGTCTGGAATACCAAAAGAATTTAGAACGTATGGCCTTTACAGCGGGTGGACGAAGTCAAACCGCACCTGCACAACGTTTAACCGATTTTGTGGAAGGAAAACTTTCGGAAGATTTAAACCCTACATCCTACCAACCCGGATTAAATACATCGCCGCTACATTCTTTATTACCTAAATTAATTGGCAGTCGTTTACGCAAAGGATTTTCGTCTTTCGGACAAAAAATGAAAGGCTATTACACGGCCGAAGCTAATATTGTTGGTGTAGAATCTCGCACCTCATCACCTGTTTGTATCCCAAGAAATGAAAATTTAGAACACCCACAAATTCAAGGCTTATTTCCTTGCGGTGAAGGTGGTGGTTATGCTGGGGGAATTGTTTCAGCAGCCATGGATGGAGAACGCTGTGCAGAAGCTGCGGTAAAAAATATGTAACACTTGTCTATGAGTACTGAAAAAGAAAAAATGCTAACTGGCAAACTTTACAAGCCTTCGGATCCAGAATTAACAGAAGCCAGATACCGAGCACGACTTTTATTTCAAGAATTCAATAATCTTAATGAAGATCATTTTGAAGAGCGCTCAATAATACTAACCAAACTCTTTACAACCCCAGGTAATAATTTATATATAGAACCGCCATTTTTTTGCGATTACGGCAAAAACATTATTCTAGGCGAAAATGTGTATATGAATTTTAACTGCTGTATCCTGGATGCTGCAAGGGTAACTATTGGCAACAACTGCATGATAGCTCCAAATGTTCAAATATATACTGCCACCCACCCCGTTGAATATAAAGCCAGAAATAGTGGTAAAGAACTAGCAAAACCTATTAGTATTGGCGATAATGTTTGGATAGGAGGCAACAGCACTATTTGCCCTGGCGTTACCTTAGGAAACAATGTAGTCGTTGGAGCAGGAGCCGTTGTAACTAAAAGTTTCCCGAGTGATGTTGTTATCGCTGGTAACCCTGCTAAAATTATTAAAACCATAAACAACCACTAAATTAATAATTACTATTTTTGCAGCACTAAAATTAAAAATACGCACATGAAAGCTTATATATTTCCAGGTCAAGGAGCACAATTTACAGGAATGGGTTTAGATCTTTATGAAAACTCACCTTTAGCACAAGAATTATTCGAAAAAGCCAACACTATACTCGGATTTAACATAACCGATATTATGTTCGAAGGTTCTGCCGAAGACCTTAAGGAAACAAAAGTGACACAACCCGCTATCTTTTTACACTCGGTAATTTTAGCAAAAACTTTAGGTGAAAGCTTTAAACCAGATATGGTTGCAGGACATTCGTTAGGAGAATTTTCGGCACTAGTGGCCAATGGTTCTTTAAATTTTGAAGACGGATTAAAGTTAGTTTCTCAACGTGCTTTAGCTATGCAGAAAGCCTGTGAATTACAACCTAGTACTATGGCAGCCGTACTTGGTTTAGAAGATGACGTAGTTGAAAAAGTATGCGCTTCTACTGAAGGCGTAGTAGTTGCGGCAAATTACAATTGCCCAGGACAATTAGTAATCTCGGGTGAAATTGAAGCGATTAATAGAGCATGTGAATCATTAAAAGAAGCAGGGGCACGTCGTGCTTTGGTATTACCTGTTGGTGGAGCTTTTCATTCACCTTTAATGGAGCCTGCTCGTGAAGAATTAGCTGCTGCTATAGAAAATACAACGTTTAGCAAACCCAATTGTCCGATTTACCAAAACGTAACTGCCAATGCCGTTATTGATGAAAGTGCTATCAAAGCGAACTTAATTTCTCAATTAACTGCTCCTGTACGCTGGACACAATCGGTACAACAAATGATTGCCGACGGCGCTTCATTGTTTACAGAAGTTGGTCCGGGTAAAGTGCTACAAGGTTTAGTTAAAAAAATAGACAGAGCTGCTGAAACTGAATCGGCCAGCGTATAATTCATTTATACATATATATAAACACAATATAAATGAAATTCACAAAACGTACCCTTTACATATTTTTAGTTATCACGATTACCATAGTGGTCGATCAGGTATCTAAAATTATTGTAAGAGAAACGATAGAACCAAGAACCGAAATTAGCATAGGCGAACGTATTCCTGTAATAGAGGATATGTTTATCTTGATGAATGTTGAAAATACAGGAGCTTTTTTAGGAATGGGGAGTGACTTAAACCCAACTCTTCGACTTATAGTATTACTAATTTTACCAATTGTAGTTTTAGGGTTTGTACTGCGTCATATCCTAACAGACAAAACGATAGACCCTTGGTCATTATTTGCTTTTTCCAGCATTATTGGAGGCGGAATAGCGAATGTTTACGACCGTATTGTTTATGGTTCTGTTACCGACTTTTTTTATATTGATTTAGGAGGCATATTTAGAACAGGAATTTTCAATATGGCAGATGTATCGGTAACCACCGGAATGTTTATTTTACTATTTGTAAGTTTAAGTAAGAAGAAAAAGAAAGAAACCGAATAAATTAAAAAAAGGCTGCCAGTAAAACTAGCAGCCTTTTTTATTTTTTCTATACGGTTGAATTATTTTCCTCTAACCTTTTTTTCCCAATTCCAAGCCGAACGCATGGCATCGTCAAGTGTTAATTCGGTTTTCCAACCCAATTCGTTATTCGCTTTATTAGTATCGGCATAAGCTGAAATAATATCACCTTCACGTCTACCAACGATTTTGTATTTTAATTTTTCACCAGAAACACGCTCAAAAGCCTGAACCACTTCGAGTACAGAACTACCTTTTCCTGTTCCTAAATTAAAGGTTTCATAGTTTTCCTTATTCTTACCATCCAGTAAACGTTTTAAAGCTACAACATGCGCTTTAGCTAAATCGACCACATGAATATAATCACGAATACAAGTACCGTCAGGAGTAGGATAATCATCTCCAAAAACAGATAACTCTTCACGAAGACCGATAGCGGTTTGCGTAATAAATGGCACTAAATTTTGTGGTACTCCTATTGGCAATTCTCCTATTTCAACAGACTCATGTGCCCCAACTGGATTGAAATAACGTAAAGCAATCGCTTTTAAAGATGGGGTTACTTTACAGGTATCTTTAATAATTTCCTCTCCTATTTGCTTAGTATTTCCGTAAGGTGACTCTGCTTGTTTTACAGGAGCGTTTTCAGTAATTGGTAATTCGTCAGCCTGACCATAAACTGTACAGGACGAACTAAAAATAAACGACGCGGATGGCAGTTTTTTTAATTCTTTTAGAATATAAACCAAAGTACCAATATTATTTTCGTAATACAATAAAGGCTCTTGAACACTCTCTCCTACTGCTTTACTTGCAGCAAAATGAATTACCCCTTTTACATCGTTATGCTTTGCAAAAAAAGCTTCTACTCCTGCTTTGTCCTTTAAATCTAATTTTTCAAAAACTGGAGTTTTTCCTGTTATGGCAGTAATACCATCAAGCACATTTTCCGATGAATTCGATAAATCGTCTATAATGACAACGTCGTAGCCTTCGTTTTGTAATTCTACAACGGTGTGCGATCCGATAAAACCTAATCCACCTGTTACTAAAATTTTACTCATTAATGTAGTTTATTATTGTTGAAGTTATGTAAGCTATTTGTTCATCATCCAATTCGGTGTGCATTGGTAAAGAAATCACGTCTTGTACCAATTGGTTTGTTACAGTAAAATCGGCTTCATTGTAACGATCGTCGGCATACGCTTTTTGCTTGTGAAGTGGAATTGGATAATACACCCCACAAGGAATAGATTTTTCGTTTAAATGCTTTACCAAAGCATCGCGGTCTACATCTATTAATCGTAGTGTATACTGGTGAAACACATGACAATCGCAAGTGTCGCAAATATTATTACAACCGTTTGATAATTTTGGAGTAATTATATTCTTAATACCTTCAAAAGCTGCATTATATTTTATTGCTGCTGTTTGTCGCTTTTTATTATAAGTATCTAAATTAGGTAACTTCGCATTTAGTACCGCAGCCTGAATACTATCTAATCTGGAATTCACACCAACAACGTCATGATGATAACGCACGTACATACCGTGATTTACAATACCCCTAATGGTATTAGCCAAAGCATCATCGTTGGTAAAAATAGCTCCGCCATCGCCATAACAACCTAAATTTTTAGAAGGAAAAAACGAAGTCGCTCCCACATGTCCTATCGTACCCGCTTTTGCTTTTGTTCCATTACTATATGTGTAATTAGCTCCAATAGCTTGCGCATTATCTTCAATAACAAATAAATTGTGTGTTTCAGCAATCTCCATTATGGCTTCCATGTTGGCACATTGTCCAAACAAATGCACAGGAACTATCGCCTTGGTCCTTGGAGTAATGGCTTTTTTTACAGCTTCAATATTAATATTAAAATCATGTTCATTAACATCGACTAAAACAGGAGTTAACTGCAATAAAGCAATAACTTCAACTGTTGCAGCAAAAGTAAAATCGGCAGTAATAACTTCATCTCCCGGTTGCAACCCTAAACCCATCATGGCTATTTGCAGCGCATCGGTTCCATTAGCACAGGGAATAACATGCTTAACTCCTAGATAATCCTCTAAATTCTTTTGAAACTCATGAACCTTAGGTCCATTTATATATGCCGAGGTTTCTAAAACTTCCTGAATCGAAGAATTAACCTCTTCTTTAATCTCATTATATTGACCTTTAAGGTCGACCATTTGAATGCTTTTCATCTATAAAAATTGAGACTGCATACAAGTTTTAAAAAATAAACCCTTCTATTTTTTAAAACATGTTATAGTCTTAGTTAATAGGTCACGAAATTACGAAATTAGTGCTCGGTAACCAATGAATTTAGTTTAAAGAAATGTATTTTTGCGACAAACAAATTTAGCATTGGGTTTTATTTATAATATTGGCATTAAATTAGCTGAAACTGTATTACCATGTATAGCGCCTTTTAATCAAAAAATAAAAAAAGGAGTAGTCGGGCGTCGCGAAACCTTTTCTGTATTAAAAGAAAATCTATACTCAAACGACAAAACACTGTGGTTTCATTGTGCTTCTTTAGGCGAATACGAGCAAGGACTACCCGTATTCAAAGCACTTCGTGAGCATTACAAGGCGCATAAAATAGTCCTCAGTTTTTTTTCGCCTTCTGGTTATGAAATCAGAAAAAATTCGCCAATTGCTGATATTGTTGTTTACCTTCCTTTAGACTCAAAGCGCAATGCGAAGCGTTTTATAGACCTTATAAAACCTGAACTAACAGTTTTCGTAAAGTACGACATATGGCCTAATTTTTTAAGTGAAATAAAAAAACATAACTTTAAGTCAATACTTATTTCTGCAGCCTTTAGACCGAATCAAACTTACTTTAATTTTTATGGTAAACACTTTAGAAATGCTCTTTTTTCATTCGAACATATATTCACTCAAAACGAAAACTCTAAAACACTTTTACGCGCTATAGGTTACGATAATGTTACCGTTTCCGGCGATACGCGTTTCGATCGCGTTTCGAGTCAATTGGAAATGGATAATACGCTAAATTTCATCGAACAATTCAAGCAAAACAAACTTTGTGTCGTTGCTGGTAGCACATGGCCAGAAGGCGAGGCTTTATTTATCAATTTTATTAATAAACATGCCTTAAACGATATAAAATTTATAATAGCACCGCACAATATAAAACCTAACCAAATAGCTAATCTTAAAGACAAACTAAAGGTTAAATGTGTTTTATTTTCAGAAAAAGAAAGTGCTTCTTTAGATACGGCTAAGGTATTCATTGTTGACACCATAGGAATATTAACCAAAATTTACAATTATGCCGATGTCGCTTATGTTGGAGGTGCACTCGGTTCAACGGGATTACATAACACTTTAGAGCCTGCAGTTTTCGGTGTGCCTATTATTATTGGAAACCATTATGATAAATTCCCGGAAGCAAATGCCCTTATAGAGAATGGCGGTACGTTTTCTATTTCAAATCAACAAGAATTCAACACGATTTTAACCCGTTTAATAGAAAACAAAAAAGATCGGGAACTGGCAGGATCCAAAAATGCAACGTTTATTAAATCTCACAAAGGTGCCGTAAATACTATCACACAGTATTTAAACATATAAGTCTTATTTTCAGTTTAATACTAATAATTTTTCGTATATAATACGTATATTTAAACGACGTTTATTAATAATTACCCTGTACACCAAATAAATTTTAAGTTAAATGTCAACAAACTAATCATTAACATAAAATTTAAAAACGAATGAAAAAATTATTTTTAACTACAGCGCTATTACTAACTCTATGCTTAGTTTTTACATCTTGTAGAGACACAAAAAAAGCTGAATCACTTGAAGAAGTTATGGATAATGCTGGCGATGCTCTAGATGATGCAGCAGACGATGTTCAGGACGCCATGAACGATGCTGGTGATGCCATTGAGGAAGGCGCCAATGATGCCGGTGATGCTATTGAAGAAGGAGCAAACGACGCTACTGATGCAGTAAATGATGCTTTGGATGATGCTGACGACGCCGTAAACGATGCCATTGACGATGCAGAAAAAGCCATTGATAATGCCGCTAAATCTACCAGCGATGCCGTTAGTAAAACAGCTAAATCAGCAGAAGAAACGGTAGACGATGCTGCTAAAAGTGTTGAAAAAGCAATAAACGACGCAAATGATGCCGTTGAAAAAGAAGTGAAAAAAATTACGAATTAAAATATAAATACCGATTTCTTTTAAACTAAAAAAGACTGCTGTATAGGCAGTCTTTTTTAGTTTCATTCAGCTACATGCATTAAATATATTGATTAAGTATATTTTCAAACAATTCCTGCTTGCCACTTTGTAATTGCAATTCTCCATTGTCCTGAGCGATTTGATACAAATCCTGAAGATCTAATTTTCCTTCTTCAAACGCTTTTCCTTTGCCAGAATCGAACGACGCATAACGTTCTTGTCTCAATTTTTCATAAGGCGACGAGGTAATAATTTTATCAGCAGTCAATAAAGCTCTTGCGAACGTATCTGCCCCTCCAATATGTGCATGGAAGACATCTTCTAAATCGGTAGAATTTCTTCTGATTTTCGCATCAAAATTCACACCACCACCTTGTAAACCACCAGCCTTTAAGAACACTAACATAGCTTCAGTTGTTTCTAAAACATTATTCGGAAACTGATCGGTATCCCAACCATTTTGGTAATCGCCACGGTTAGCATCCATACTTCCTAACATGCCTGCTTTTGCAGCCACTTCTATTTCATGTTGAAAGGTATGTTGCGCCAAAGTTGCGTGATTGACTTCAATATTAATTTTGAAATCTTTATCTAAACCGTATTCCTTTAAAAAACCAATCGCTGTAGCGGTATCAAAATCATACTGATGCTTCATTGGCTCCATGGGTTTTGGCTCGATAAAAAAGTTTCCTTTAAAACCTTGGGCTCTGGCATAATCTCTTGCCATGGTTAAAAACTGTCCCATATGGTCTAACTCACGGCCCATATCGGTGTTTAACAAACTCATATAACCTTCACGACCGCCCCAGAACACATAATTCTCTCCATTTAAAGCGATAGTAGCATCTAAGGCTAATTTCACCTGTCCACCGGCACGAGCTACCACATTAAAATCTGGGTTGGTTGCTGCACCATTCATATAACGCGGATTAGAAAAACAGTTCGCCGTTCCCCAAAGTAATTTAACTCCTGAGGCTGCTTGTTTCTCTTTTAAATAATCGGTTATAACTGCTAACCGGCTTTCTAATTCGCCTAATGAATTTCCTTCACTAACCAGATCGACATCATGAAAACAATAATATCCGAATCCCATTTTTGTAATAAATTCGAATGCTGCATCGGCTTTATCTTTTGCTGCCTGAACAGGGTCTGAAGCTTTATCCCATTCAAAACGCATCGTATCTGTACCAAATGGATCGCCTCCTTTTGCGCAGAACGTATGCCAGTAAGCTACCGAAAATTTAAACCAGTCTCTCATGGTTTTCCCGGCAACAACCTGATCTGGATTGTAGTATTTAAAAGCCAAAGGGTTATCTGATTCTTTGCCTTCGAATTTAATTTCTGGAATACCTTTATAGTATTCTTTATTTCCTATTAATGCCATGATTTTTAATGTTTATTTGTTTTGTAATATTATTTCTAATTCTTTTTTCCAGGCGTTATAAGCGTCCTGGTAAACGGCTTTATTTTCTAATGGTTTATAAGTCATCACATAATCGTTTTCCATAATACGTTTTCCAAAAGTTTCAAAATCGCCTTTATGCAAATCGGCGGCACGAGCTGCTCCTATAGCTCCTGTTGTATTATAAATTTCAATATCCTGATGGATTAAAGTTGCTACGGTATTGGCAAAGATTTCGGAACGGTACAAATTATCATTTCCTGCACGAATAACGGTGGGTTTGATGCCATCGGAAGTTAAAATTTCCATGCCGTACACAAATGAAAAAGCAATGCCTTCGAGAGCTGCGCGACACAAATGCCCTTTATGGTGGTTGTTTAAATTTAGATTTAAAATACGCGTACCAACATCTTTATTGTTAAGCATGCGTTCGGCTCCATTTCCAAAAGGAATTAAGCAAACGCCATCGGATCCCACTGGAATTTCGGAGGCCAAAACATTCATCTCCTCATAATTATTCACTGCCAAATTATTCAGCATCCAGCGATACTGAATCCCGGCACCGTTTATACAAAGTAATTTTCCTATTCTGGCCGACTCGTTTTTAGTATAATTTACGTGGGCAAAATTATTAACGCGGGAACTTTCTTTAACCGATAAACTATCGGTAATAGCATATACTACACCTGACGTTCCTCCTGTTGAGGCGACTTCTCCCGGATTAAATACATTTAAAGACAGTGCATTGTTTGGCTGATCGCCTGCACGATAATAAATTGGTGTGCCTTCCATAAGCCCACTTTCTAATGCGCCTTGCTTATCGACCACCGATTGCAAACCAAAGGTCGCAACAATATCAGGCACCATATCTTGATGAACACCATAATACTCCAGAAGAAAATCGGCAATACTATTGGTTTTAAAATCCCAAAAAATGCCTTCAGACAATCCTGAAATAGTCGTGTTTATGATATTCGAAAATTTATAGGCGATATAATCTCCAGGAAGCATAAACTTGTGTATTCTGCTAAAAACATCTGGTTCATTATCCTTAATCCACTTCAACTTAGACGCCGTAAAATTTGCTGGAGAGTTTAATAAATTGTTAGTACATACTTCTTCTCCAATGGTTTCGAAAGCCTTATTACCTATTTCAACGGCACGACTATCGCACCAAATAATACTTTTCCGCAAAGGTTTACCGTCTTTATCAACAACTACCAAACCGTGCATTTGATAAGAAATACCAATACCTTTTATTTGGTTAGCTTCAATTTTGTTTTCAGACTTTAAACGTGAAATTGCTTTACAGACATGCTGCCACCAATGGTCGGGATCTTGTTCCGCCCAGCCGTTTTTTTCCGCATGCATGCTCATTTCTTCTTTTGGCTCCTGAACAACGTCGATACTCTTCCCTGAACTTATATCTACTAAAGCCGCCTTTATAGACGAACTTCCTATATCTAATCCTAAATAATACATGTTATAACGAATCCCTTAATGTTAATTGTGTTGGTATATATAGTTGTAATGATTTATCCGTATTAATAAACGATGCCGCCGCTGCCCCCATAGCTTTAAAATTGGTCGATATCACCGAAATACCTTTATATATAAAAGGCTTCATAGGCGTTTCGTTATACGACAAAAAGCCGGCATCGGTACCTGGTTCATAGTTTTTTAACCTACACTGTTCTAAGAATGTTCCCAAAATACGGTCACTCACACTAACATAAGCTTCCCCTTTTTTCACTACAAACGCTTCGGCTTCTGTAACAATTTTAAAATTTAAATTATTAGCCTCAGAAAACGCTTTAAAATAGGTTACGGTTTCGTAAGGATGATTTGTAAAAGAAGGATAAATAAAAACTAAACGCTTATATTTTTTTAAAGCCGGTAGAGCAGGTTTTAAAGCTTCCATAAAAGCTTGTCCAAAATCCTGAAAGACATAATTATAATCTGAATCGGCGTTTATATTCCAGTCTATTAGTAGCAATTTGTCTTTTTCAATATCTGCCAGAATTGGCGCTACCCCTTTATTGTCAAACCCCATCACCACATACTTGTAATACTTCCCTTTACTATTATTTAAAATAGTTTTGAGGTTATTAATTTTATAATGATGAAACTGCACATCAACAATAATGTTTTTAGGTAAATTATTTACAAATGCGTGATATAACACTTCTTTGTATGCTTTGAAGGTATCTAAAACGAGTAACACTTTTTTGGTATCGTTTGCGACAAAATACCCTTTGTTTGGAACAGATTCGATGACACCATTTTCTTTTAATATTGAATATGCCTTAAATACGGTATCTCTAGACAAGCTATACTCTTTAACCATGCTATTAACAGAAGGCAAAGGGTCTCCGCTACCAATGCTATTATTCGCCAGGGCATCGTTTACAGCGTTTACCAATTGCTGATATTTTGGAATATCACTATTAAAATTAAATTCAAAAACCATAATCCGTTCTGTTCTGTTCTGGTTTGTAAAATAAGTAATTTTTAAATAGAAAAACAAAAAAGGGCACTATTTTTAACAATAGCACCCTTTTATAAATTATGTCACAAAACTATTCTAGCGGTAAATATCACTACTATTAAACACTCTAGAAGTGTTGGATTTCCAGGTTAAACTAAAAGGTATTTTAGCTTGGTTGGGATTACTTAAATAAATTTTAATCGGATGCACTCCCTTTTCGAGTACCATCGTTGTACTTTTTTCATCCCCTGATTGATAGCCATAATCGGCATCAAACAATAAAGCTTTATGTAGTTTTACGACTGCCTTGTGTACCGTATTAAAGTGAAACGTATAAGTACCGGTGTTTGGTATATTTATATATCCGTTAATTAAATACAAGCTCTCCTCCCGTTTCTGAAAATCAATTTTTTCTAAATTAGAAACCTTTCCGGATTTGGTAGGTTTCATCACTGATAAATTAGGTAACCAAGGATAATCACCTGTAAAGGCCTGCCACTTAAATCCAAGTTTGGATACGCTTTTTTTAAGTGCTGGCACAGGAGCCTCGTCATATGGTCTTTTAGCAGTAGGGTTCGTACGACGCATGCGCAATACCTCGGCTTTCATTCTTTTTTGAAGATCGGCTAAATGACCATCTTTAGCAAGGTTTTGAGATTGATGGGTATCGTTTATCACATCGTAAATTTCGAAATCATCATCAGCCGATTGAATATCATAACGAATCCCAACCATGTCATTAAAGCGAATCATTTGCATTTGATTACGATTCCGATTCCGATTGTTAATTGAAAAATCGTCGTACCCTGGTGTTTTCCCAGGAAAAACATATTCTGAATATACTAAACTTTCTAATTGTTTTCCTTTTCCTGTTAAAGCTGGCATCAAAGAAACGCCATCACTAATGGCCGGCGCTTTACAGCCCGCCACATCGGTAAATGTGGGCAACCAATCGTGAGAAATATTAGATGTCTTTACCTTGGAATTTGCAGGTATTTTACCCGGCCAACGCGCTATTAACGGCAGGCGTTCTCCCCCTTCTAACACATCGCGTTTTAGCCCATCGAACGGTCCAAAGCTATCGAAAAAATCTGGGGTATTAGCTACATAACCTTTTGGTAAATACGACTCTGCTGACGGACCATTATCGGAAGTAAAAATAACCATAGTATTATCGTCAATATCTAAGTCTTTCAGCAATTTTAAGATATCACCTACCGCATTATCAATACGCCTAACACTGGTCGCATATCGTTTATAAGTTTCAGGCCATGCAACTTCCGGAGTGTTCTCATTATGATCATCGTCGTAAGTGGCCTTAGCATAATCTGGGTGCATATACGAATCTGGTTTTCCCGAAGCTGTATTAATCATTTTACCAGATGTTCCAAGCCATTGTACACCTCCATCAACACCTCCGCCAATAGGATATTCCTGTGTTGGCAATTCTAATACGGCATGTGGTGTATCGTACGCTAAAAACATAAAAAAAGGCTTTTCGGCTTTCGCCTGCTCTACAATCCATTTTTTTGCAACAGCCGTCCATAAATCGGTAGTATAGCATTTATCCAATCCTTTTGAAACTTCGGTTTCATTTTCCCAAACCTCTTTAGCCCCTCGATAAATACCTTCAACAGGGTAATGCTCATGTCCGTCACGATGACGCATATAGCCATAAAAATAATCAAAACCACGCTTATTAGGAGTGCTAGGCCAACCTTCTTCTCGACTACCTTGCAAACCCCACTTACCAATTGCAGCCGTAGCGTAGCCCAATTTTTGCGTTACATTTCCAATAGTATAATTATCAGATAATGCTTTATCGAATTGATTGTCTCGAACATTGGCATGCCCTTGAGATAATCCTGTTAATAATGAACTTCTTGATGGAGCACATACCGGTGCAGCAGCATAATGATGCGTAAGCATAACACCCTCATGAGCCATTTGATCTAAATTAGGTGTGCTTGTCCATGGTTCTGCACGATTATCTCTTGCTTTTCGTTCATTTTGATAAAACACACCAATATCACCATAACCTAAATCGTCGGTTAATATAAAAATGATATTGGGTTTTGATGTGTTTTTTTGCTGTGCTGATACAGCAAACGATAAACCTAGGCAAAATAACACCCCTAATTTAGATACTAATTTCATTGTTAAAACATTTTAAATCCAAACAGTAATAGCTCCAATATTCTCGGTTGTGGCTTCTGCTTTAATTTGCTTTTTAATTTCGTTTTCAACCAAAAACTCTATACTATAATTTCCTTTTTTATAAACTTTAGGAATAAACTTATTTTCTGAAAGCGGTAACGAATATACTAAATCTCCCTGCTCATCTAAAACTCTTACCACTGGCAGAACTTCCGACGCAATTTTTATCTCAGGAAGCATGTATTTCGCTTTTGAAAACAACTGATCTTGTTGTGTAACCGTTATCGGCCATCCTGGATATTGTGCATCGGGTTCCTTTACATCGTGAAACCTTTTATAACATGAACTGGTTATCGTTCGGTTTTTCTTGTTTATGGAAACTAACCCAAAACCATTCGATCGATCGTGTAAAATTTTTGGTTCTTTATGACTATTATAAGGATTAGCCACCGCATGGACAGTAATTTTATTTCCAAACCCATCTTCGTGATCTCCTGCAAAAGCTGGTTTCTCCGGAGAATGTGGTTTACCTGCACCCGCCTCTGGCCAAAAACGACGCGGCCATAAATTATTTAATGCCGGTCCAGTAAACGCGAAACCACTATCGCCATGTTCGTCCACACCATATTGAACAAAAGTTCCTAAATGCTGGTCTCCTGCTATATGAAATGCAAAGCCTTTGCGAATAATTTCCAGTGTTTCATTTCGCTTCTTTTGTGGCCAGCCATTGGAATCCATATCCACAGTAAAATCGTCTCCTTTAACGTACTCTCCAATTTCTGGCATGGTAAGTTTCGGAACAATTGAATCACTGGTTTCTCCTTTTGGTAATGTTGCTATAGTAGCAAAATTGGTTTGAGATAATACAACTTTCATTTTGGTGTCGTTAGACCAGTCGTCTACCCAATTTTTTAAGAAGGTTTCCTGGCGCTCTCCCAGCAATTCGGCATCCAGATCTTTATATTTTTTTATGTCGAATTCATTGTTTCTGATAAAGCCATTAAACACATCGGCTTCTTTAGGCAATACCTTAAGTGGTGCCGATTTAAATTTTCTATCTTCTAAAATTGCAAAACTTACGCCTGCGTAATTCCACTCGGTATAATACACGTTAATTCCCTGTTTTACGGGTGTCGCATCATAAGGGTCTGGAAGATGCCCTGTTTGTGTGAATTGTGCCATGTTTACCCAGTCGGCATCCATTTTGTAACCACCAGTATCTTGAGCTGCCGATGTAAAACCTAAACTGGTATCGGCATGTGTTCCCCCGCATCCCCAAAGGTTACCATGAAACACATCGTGGTCGTCGGTAATAACCCCACACGGATGATGACGAAATACTTCTCGGTACGACCAGCCAAACATCATCCACTTTCTTAAGAAATCTAAACAACGCTTATCATATTCACCTTCATACTGTACACCATAACCTCCGGTACCTTCGTAAAACTGATCGCCTAAAAACATACACATATCGTAAGACAATTCGTTTAAACTATCTACAATATCCTGATCGGGAAATCCATAATGCATGTTACAGTTTAGAATTGCGACATTTAAGTCTTCCTTGTCTTTCGGTTCGGCTTTTATTGTTCCTTCATAATAATAGCGTTTCACTCCATTAGACTGAGGTAATTCGGCACAAACACGATAAGGAATATCGTTTTCCTCAGTCCATTTGCTTACTTCAAAAAGCTTAGTACGACCATCGTTTACCAATTCACCCGCGGAAATTCGTTCCCACTTACCTGCTTTAAAAATTTCAAGTGCCACAGCATGTCCACTTAAATTTTCAAATGGTGAACATTGCGCCATTAATTTTAGTTTTCCCTTATTTAATGTGTATTGCGCAAAACAAATTGGACCAAATAATTGCGTTTCGTTTTCTTGCAGCGCGTCTCCTTCTACTTTCCAATCGCTAAAAGCACAAGTAGATTGGTCTTCTACCTTCCAGCCTAAATCGATATTAGACAATAAGGCAAAGGTTCCTGCCAAGGCGTCATTTTTAATATCAAGTTTTGAGCTTTCAAAAAGTTTTTTGTTATTCTCAGGATTAAGAATTCTAACAACCATTTCCTGAACTTCACCTTTGGCTGGTTTTGTTTTTATTGCCAGTTTAAACGATTCTGGAATTGCTGAAAACGGCGTTTCTATTTCCTGGTCGCCAACCTGCAACTGTCCTTTAGGATTTAAACCTATTTCAAGACCTTTACCAAATACGGCTGCCGAGCGGTAATCTTCAAATTTACCCTTAGCTCCTAAAAGCATGCCTACGCATCCCTTCTTGTATTTTTGCAAATCGCCTTTTGTAGTGATGGTAACTTCTAGATCTAAAGCCGAATCGCCATTTTGATGCATTACCGTAAGCAAATGCAGGTTGCGCTCTTTTCCTGCTACCACACACTCCACGGCTCCATTTCGTAATTCCCAGTCCTGAAGTCGGTTACCCCAATACTCGGGCCCGGCCCATTTCATATCCTGAAATTTGTCCCATTCACTTTTAAATTTTACTTTCTTTTTGGAATCCCACAATTCTTCTATGTAAGGCGACAAACCATAACTTGAAAAGGCTACTGGTAATACCGAACCCAACACTATGGTTTTAAGATACTCTCTACGCTTCATAACAATATATTTTTGATACTTTTTATTTTTTATTTGAATTTAAATTGATGAATTAACAAATCTATCCATTTTAAAATTTTAAGATGTCTTCTTTTTTACCACAAAAAGGGGAAAAATCAATCAATATGCAAACCCTTCATTCTAATAACGCTTTAAAAAAGAAAAACCCTTAATAATTATTAGTTTATTTCGCTAACCAATCATTTACTAAAACTAACCTTACCAATAACGAAAACTATTGTATATAAAAAAACTAGACACCCTGCATTTAAGATATCTAGTTTTTCACATTGTAAAAATTAAACTAAAACTTGTTCAAAGTCAATTGCTGATCTTTAAACAAGTTATGATTTTAGTATATTTCTATGAAAATTGGTGACTGCCCACTTTCTCTTTCCGGCATAGACCCTTTTAAAGCCCATCCTTGAGCCCAATCATAAATAGCCATATAAACGCCATTTCCAGACAACGTAGCATATTCTTCAATATGAGCTTTAGACATTCCCATTTCTACAGCAAATTTACCGCCACCTAAATCAACTATTTCAGATTCGAACCACCATGCCGGCGCGTCAGCTAACCAATTCCATTTTGTAGTCCAGTGGAAAAAATCACTTGTAGGGTTTGCTCCTTTAATATCCCATCCTGAAACCGGATAAAATTTAGTATCCATTTGCTGACCAGTTGCAACGTCTCCATCAGTATTAATAAACCACTCTGGCATGTAAATTGACATATCAGAAGTTCCTTCTAAATAAATACTAATAAGGTCTCCTGAACCGTTTACTTTAATTTTTTGTAAACTTCCACCTCCAGTAACATTATCTACAAATGGAATTTCTGCCCAATCGGTGAAATCTCCATCAATTGCAATAGATGCAGGAATATCAGCTAAAGACACTACTTTTTCTACCATGCTAACTTCTCCTGTTTCACTGTCGGTAGCAGTAAGTGTTACTGTTACATCATAACTTCCTGGACGTGTATAAGTAAATGAAGGGTTATCTAATACACTTTGAGATTGCGAAGCATCTCCAAACTGCCATAAAAAGATATCGGCATTTTCAGAATTGTTTACGAATTCAACTTTTCCACCGTCTACAACAAATTCGAAATCAGCCATAGGCATAATTTTTTCCTCTTCATCTCCTCCGCTAGAGCAAGAAAATAATGTTGATAATACAGCAATGCTTAATGCATAAAATTTACTCATTTTCATTTTAATTTTTTGTTTTTAGGTTAGTAAATTAATTAGTGATTATATGTTTACAGCTCCGTTACTTATTTTCGAAAGGATGGCCACTTTATGTAAAAGAAGATTTACATAAATGTGACATCCTAACTAACTCAAAAAATCTATAACTCAACTGTATTCAAATAATATGCGTTTAAATAGCATTTAAATTCGGGGATTGAATTTTTTGCTAAGCCCGCACATTATTTGGTTTCCAAACCTATTAAAAAGTAAAAAGCAGACCCTAAAAAAGAAGTTACAATAGGGTTACATTTGCATTACAAAAGGGTTACTTTTACAAAAACACAAAACACAAAAGACTATTAATAAGTCACTTAAAAAATCTTTAATAAAAAAACTTTAAAACATTGGCTTTATAAAAGGGTTACTTTCATTTTACCAAATACGAAGCATTAAATAAACTTAGTTGCTATTAATTTATGTTTCAAGCAAAGAATGTTAAGAATGACATTTAGGATATAAAACAGTTCGTGACAATAATCCGTGTCGTCCCAATAAATCAATTACAAACAATCATATTGAATTAAACCTGAATACATATTAAAGCCTCCCGAAGCAATTTTAATAAAGGGTTTTCTCCAATGCCAAATGGACTTTCAATCTTAACAATATCATACATACCTTAAATAGTTGTTCCCAGAAGATTTAATACAGATTATTAATAATTTAAACTGAAAAAAAAGGTCGAAAACTTTAGTTTTCGACCTTTTTTTCTCTGCTAAAATAAATAGCTACTAATAACAACTAGGGAAATACATCTTCACTTAATTTGACGCTAATAGGTTTAGCATTTCTACCCTGAACGCCTCTACTACAGCTGCATTATCTACCTGCTGATTAGGACCTCTGTATACCTTACTAAGCAATTCTAACCCTTTTGCACGACCATATTTTTCTTCAATCATTTTAAGAAGCTCATAATCTTCCTCTCCATCTCTAAAACGCTCTAAACGTAAAGTTGCAACTGGGTAATCTTTACCGAATTCATGACCACGATACACTAAATGACCATCGCCTGGTTTGGTCCATGTTGGAATAATATCGGGATCAATACTTTCATAATTATTTACGGCCCAGTATAAAAAGCCTTTACTTTGTTCTTTCCAGCTTCTCCACATCATAGAACGGGTTCCAACTGGCGAGGTGTTAAAGGTAAAACCTGGTTTAACTCCACAACAAGTGTATGTCCACCATTCTTGCTTTTCATATTCTTTAGCAAGGCATTGTGCGGCTCTTGATTCACTACTTTGTAAAGGATAATATCCTGTATTAATAATTAAAGGGTAATCTTTATAGTAATCAAAAACCTCAAAAATATTATTGCTTTCAGCAGTCATACCGCAAAAAATAGGTAATTGTATTTTCAATTCCGGAGATAATTGAGCTAACTTTTCTGCATATTCTAAAACTTTAGCATGATCTTCATAGCTTCTTGGTTCATCGTAATAATACACATATGACTTATCTAGAAGTCCTGCAGTTTCAACTTCGTTATACAACATTAATAACTCCTGGTCTGTACGATCATAAAATGGCAAAGCTAAGGCTGCAAATCGAGGATCTTTAAGATATTCTGCTGTTCTAGGATCGTTCCAGTCATAAGGCGTAGATTGTACATCTAGATGACGATGCGGTGGCCCCCAATTTACAAGGTAAGGCGATAAACGATTTTTAAAACACAATTCGAAATATTCTTCTCTTTTGCTATAAATCTCTTCTATATTCGTTGAATTGGTTAACACTTTTTGATAAATACCGAAAGCTAATGGAATTGACGGCGTTACAGGAATGGTAACATCTTTCACATCTACTGTAAAAGTTAAGGTTTTTTCACCTCTGTACGATTTTATAGTTAGCTCGTCAACATAGGTTCCCGCATCGATGTCTCGGTTTGCCTCATATGTTACTAAAAGGGTTAACACTTTATTAGTAGGCGCAAACTCTGGTTCGTCTATAGGAACAATAACTTCTCTTTCTCCATTAAAGTAAAGCACTTCACTAATGGTAAAATTTAATAAATTGTTTGCACTAGTTTTAATAAATTCTAGTTTTTCTAACTGATCTAACTCTAGGGCTAGTTGGAAACTTTCAATTTCTCCTTTAGCCATTACTAAGTTTCTCTCATCCGATAAATTTGAACGGTATGAACCTGGATCAGACAAGGTGCTGTTTATATAGGTCTTTACAGGCAATTCAGCTATCGGTTCTTCGCCTCCATTGTCGGTTTCTGTATCTTCATTTTTACTACACCCAAGAGCTACTATCGCCATTAAGCACAATGATGAAGTATAAAAACCTTTTCTGACATATGTCAATAAATTTCTTTTCATTACTTTTTTTGTTAAACTATTTAATCTTATTAAAATTGAAATAAACCAAAGCAAATGCTTTGGTTTATTTTTATGGTATATACCAAGTATTAGTACCCTGGGTTTTGTTTTAAATTACCCTTGTATTCGTTAATAAATCCGACAGGAATCGGGAATAACATTTTATTTACATCGTCATCAAATTTTTTGTAACCTGTACCACCAGTCACTCTTTGATATCTGATTAAATCGTCACGTCTGGTTCCTTCACAGTATAATTCGTGTGAACGCTCGGCTAAAATGCTATCTCGTAATTGACTTTTTGATAATCCACTCCAAGGATGTAAACCAGCTCTTACTCTTACAGCATTAACAAACGATAAAGCCGTGTTACCACCATCGCTGGTTTGCATAATTCCATCTTGATCTACTTTAGTAACCGCAGGAGCACTTACACTTGAGGTTTGTCCAAGTTCATTTAAAATTTCACCTAATGACAATAATACATCTGCATAACGGTATACGATAAAATCTTGCCCTTGGAAGAAACCAACCTGATTATCATCTATTTCATACTTCACAGGAATAGCACCATCACCTAAACCATGTCTGTTGCTCACCGGATTTTCCCGGGTTACCTCTACCCCAGAATCGGTAGTGTAAGCTGCCGATATTCCAGATAAACGCATATCTTTTTGATCGAAAGTATCATAGAAATCCCAAAGAATTTTATAACCTCCCCAAGTACCAGCTTCTCTCGCTATCTTACTAGGGTAGTTATTTGGTAACGCTTCAGCGTGATACATCATCGTATTAAAACTATAATCAGAAGGTGAAGCAAACACAATCTCCTTATTTCTTTTGTTTGCTACGGTAAAAATATCGCTGTAATTTTCTAATAGCTCGAAAGAACCACCGCTGATAATCATTTCGGCACGTTCTTTTGCTTTCACCCAAAAACTTGTGTCTCCGGTTCGACCAGCCTCTAACATGTATAATTTCATTAAAACAAAGTTGGCGATATCAGAATTTACACGTCCGAAATTGCTACCAAAATCGGCTTTAGGTAAATTTTCACCTTGAATAAGGAAATTCTCAATAATACTAACAAACTCTTCGTTAGATGGTCTTTCGGGATATTCAATTTCCTGAGGGTTTGCTAACATATCATCGGTTGGATATGGTACTGCACCATACCAACTGTATAAATAAAATGCTTTCCATCCAGCAATAACGCTAGCTTCTGCCACTAAAGCATTTTTTTTAGCTTCTGGTAAATTGTCCATACCTTGAAGTTGCTTAATAACTAAACGCGCATTCGAGATATGATTGTAATAACGAAATAATCGGTTCGTTCCATAACCTTGTTCTTGCGTCCACTGGTGGGTTCTTAAAAACTCCCAAGGGTTAGGACCGTACGAACATTTTATTACATCACCTGCGGCGACGTCGGCAGTCATCACTACAGAGTTAATATTTTGCACAAACAACCCCGGACTCCAGATAGCAACTTTGGTAATAGAATTAAAATATAATGCCGCGATTGCCAGCTCAGCATCTGCTTCATTTTTATAAAAGTTATCTGGGGTAATTTTATTATACTCCTCGCGTTCCAGCTCGCAACTTTGCGCTAAAAAAACTGCAAGAAGACCATATATTATATATTTGATTTTCATTTCTTCGAATTTTTAAATTAGAATGTTAGTTGTAAACCTAAACTAAATGTTCTTTGATTTGGATATGCTCCAATGTAGGCGTCGGTTTCTGGATCCATACCTGTGTAAGGTGTAAACAAGAATGGATTCATTACATTACCGTAAACTCTAAGCCTATTCATATGAATCTTTTTCAAGATATCTGATGGTAATGTATACCCTAAAGTAATATCTCTAACACGTACAAACCAGGCTTCCTCTAAGAAGAAATCGCCAGTACCATACTTCGCATAATTTTGTAAAGAAGACACACCAGTTCCACTTCTGTTGTCACTGTTATATCTGTCTAAAATATTAGTTTGCATATTGGACGCATTTGCCAACATTTTGTTTACGGCAGGCCCTCCATAACTAACTTCGGTAGCATTTTCTTTCCATCGGTTAAACACACCATAGGTATAAATAGATAAGTCGAAATTTTTATAATTAAATACATTGTTAAAACCAATTGTGTATGGCGTGTTTACACCTACTTTTACTAAATCGGCAGCATCAATAATTCCATCTGGAGCACCTGAATACTGTGGTTTATCGTTTTCGTCGAGCACACGATTTCCATCGGCATCTAATAAATATCCATTAACGTCTAAAATCTTAACCGTTCCTGGAATTTGGTTTAGGTCATCGGTTGTATTTAAAGTAACCAAACCATCCGATTTATATCTCCAGATTTCACCAAAATACTGTCTAGGTGATTGGTTGATTCCCAAAACAAAACTAGGATCACGTTTTAACCATTGATCGCGATAGTATGTAAAAGTTACAGTAGAATTCCAGTTGAAATCTTTGGTTTCAACATTTCTGGTGTTTAATGTTAATTCGGTACCGTAAGTACGCTTTTTAGCATCTAGGTTATAGGCTACTTGGCCGATAGAATTAGAACTTAATAAATCCTTTTGTCCAAGAATACGACTAATTTCTCTGTTAAAGTATTCAATAGATCCGGAAACACGATTATCGAACATCGAGAAATCGATACCAAAGTTTATATCAACCTGTTTCTCCCATTTTAAATCTGGGTTACCTAAGCCTGCTAACTGAACTCCTGAAATAATTTGATTACCCCACATAGTATTCGCTCCTGGCGCATAATAATCTGAAAAGGCCGTTCCGATATTATCGTTCCCTGTTTCACCATAACCCGCTCTAAGCTTTAATTGGTTTAACCAGTTGCTTGATCCTTGCATAAAATCTTCACGTGTTACATCCCATCCCACAGAAATTCCAGGGAAAAACCCATATTGATGGTTAGGTGCAAAATTAGAAGATCCATCAACCCTTAAATTTACGTTTACAAAATATTTAAGATTGAAATCGTAACTGGTTTTCGCGAAGAACGAAATTAACTCCGAACTTCCACCACCAGACCAAACATTTGCACGATCGGCTGCCAAGCCTAAATTATTCCATAACACGCCATCGTAAGGAAAATTAGTTGCTCTTACACCTAAATTTTCCCATTTATAACTCATATACTCTGTACCTAAAGTCCCTGAAACATGATGGTTATCGCCAAACGTATCACGATAGTTTAACAAAGCTTGAAATTGTCTATTTGTATTTTCATTACCTGCTCTGTCGGCACGCCCATTAAAACTTAAACCTGCGATGGTGCTAGTAGGCACATAACCGTAACTTTCGCTTTGGTTTCTATCAAAACCAACTTGGGTGCGAAGCGATAATTCTGGTAAAAATTTATATTCCAAATAAGCATTGGCGAAAAAACGCTCCATTTTCGTTTTATTGGTTATATCTAAATACGATACCGGATTCGGAAAATTAGATTGTCTGATATTTACTTGATATCCACCATCCTCGTTTCTAATAGGCAAGGTAGGATCGAATTGTAATGCACTGGTAAGAATACCACTGTTTTCGGTTGTTCCTCCATTACCAATTGAAATGTTATCAGTATTAATTTGGCTGAAATTAATAGTAACGCCGCCAGTCATTTTATCGCCAAAAGATTGATCGACATTAACACGACCTGTATATTTTGAATAATCGTTATTTTTGATAACTCCTTTTTGATCAAATGCACTAAAGGAAGAATAAAAACGCGTGTTCTTTTGGCTAGCACTAACCGATAAATCATAGGTATTTACCGCCCCTGTTTGCAATACAGCACCAAGGAAATCGGTACCTTGTTTTGTTCCATTTTCATACTCGGCGATTTGAGCGTTACTGTATATTGGCGTGTAAGCCCCTGGATTCGTCCAGCCATTAGGTTTTGGAACAAGTTCATAAATATTTTGCCTACTATCATATAACCATTTTTCATAGTTAACACGATTCGTTTCATTCATATAATCTAACGCATTAAGCATTTCAGGAAGATTATAAAAATTCTGTACTCCAGAGCTAGCGTTTACATTTACTGTTAAGGCTTCTCCTCCTTTTTTACCGCGTTTAGTAGTTATTAAAATAACACCTCCCGCTGCTTTAGATCCGTAAATAGATGTTGCCGAAGCATCTTTTAAAATATCGATACTCTCGATATCGTTTGGGTTTAGAGACGATAACACACCATCTAAAGACCCTGTTCCGTATTGACCAACTGATGTTGGTGAAAAACCAGAAGTAGGCATCCCATCAATTACAATTAATGGCGAACGCCCCGTTGCCGATCCACGAATTTGTAAATTTACCGAACCTCCAGGCTGCGCCGAATTGATATTCGCATTAAGACCTGCAGCACGTCCACCTAAAGATTGCGCGATTGATGATGTAGGTGCTTTTACAGCTTCGCTTACATCTACAGAAGCTACAGATGACGTCACAGTACGTCGGCTTTGCGTACCATAACCAACCACAACAACTTCCTCTAAAGCCGCTGTATCTTCTACAAGTACAACCTCAAAAGTTGTTTTATCTCCGACAACTATTTCCTGTGTTTTGTACCCCATGAAAGACACTTGCAAAACTGCTTTTTCATTAGAAACACTTAAATAAAAGTTTCCGTCAAAATCGGTTTGAACACCATTTACTGTGCCTTTTTCCAAAACATTTGCTCCAAGTAAAGGCATCCCCTTTTCGTCTTTAACAACCCCTTGAATATCAATTTTTTCCTGAGGCAAGACACTCACTTTAGCATTATTAATACCTTCTTTATAAGTATTAGATAAACCACCGGCAAAACCTTGTGTTACGCAACATAAAAGTGCGACACCAGCCAGGCCAGTTCTTAAATCAAATTTTGAAACTAAAGCATTCTTATACTTTAGTCCATTAGTTTTTCCCATAGTTTTAAATTTAATTGGAGTTATTTAAAGATGTTAAACAAAAAAGCAGATAATAGCCTACTATCGCTACAGTTATAGTTTATTAACTACCTTTCGATTTAAGCTCCGGCCAACTAATTATACATCATTAGGTAAATACAATTAATTTGCCGCAAGCGACAACCCCTCAAACCTAGATGAAAAACCAAAAAAAAATTAGCACAATTAGTTACAATAAGGTTACATTTGCATTACATTAAGGTTACACAGTAAAAAGTAAAACATTTTTTTATTCATATTTTACAGGGACTTCAAGACATTTAACCTCGAAATTCGAAAATCATATTTAAAAAATACTAGGTTACTCTATGCATATTAAATACCTCACTAGAATTTTACTTACAATCCTTGTATACAACTCCTTTGTTAGTGCACAACAATACCAGTTGCAGTTTAAAAATTTAAATCATAAACAAGGATTATCCGATAGTCGAATTTCTGATGTACTTCAGACTTCAGACGGCATTATATGGATTGGTGGTCAAATTGCTGTAGACCGATTTGACGGAGAAAACACAACTCCATACGATTTAGGTATTAACAACACCATTAATCAACTATTAGAAGACAACTCGGATCATGTTTGGGCAGCCACCCTAAATGGCCTTTTTGTTTTTAACAAATCCGAAAATAGTTTTAAAAAAATAAGCGAATACCTCATTAAAAACAACCAAATTGTTAATCAAAACATCACGAGTATTGTTCAAGCTGAAGACAACTGGATTTATTTCAGCACTAAAAAAGGCATTATAGCTCGTTTTTTATATGATCCTGAAAATTACATTATAGAAAATAGTTTCGAAACATTAAAAACACCGAATGGTTTTGTGGGGCATGTAACAAAAATATCAAAAGCCAAGGACCATTCGTTTTGGCTAGGCACCAATACAGGTTCGATTTATAAATTAAAGGACGATTCTATTTCTCTGGCGTTCTCTGAAACCGAATACGATATAAAAGCCATTAACGATTTGTGCGAGGATTATAAAAACAATCTTTGGATAGGATCTAACATTCAAGGTTTAATAAGAATCAACTTATCCGACAAAAACATAACCTATTATAATAATGCTGCCCAAACTAATAAATCAATAAACAATAATATAGTACTATCCTTACTACCCAGTAAAGACCATCTTTGGATAGGTACTGATGGTGGCGGATTAAATTTATACGAATACGAAACAGATTCATTTAGTTATTTCATTCAAGATAATAGTTCAAAATCTATTTCAGACAATTCTATACTTTCGGTAAAAAAGGGACTTAACGATAATATATTGTTAGGTACTGTGCACGGTGGCGTTTCTATATTTAAAAGCGAATTTGCCATTAAAAATATCCCTCCCGAAACGTTAGGGTTTACTCATGTTGACCAACAGGGCTCTATTATTCTAGAAGACAGCAATAATAATCTTTGGATTTCAGCGGGCCGGAACGGACTACTTAGGTATACTCCTAGAACAAAAACCTCGAAAACTTATACCGAACAAACAAACAACAAACCAGGGCTTAACGGTAATATTGTATTATCACTTTTCGAGGATAAAAAACACAGACTATGGATTGGCACATTTCGCGGCGGTTTAAATATTCTCGATTTAAATTCGGATGAGTTTATTACCGATTACGACACTAAAAAATTTAATTCAGTTTGGAACATTAAAGAAGATGGATATGGCAACATTTGGGTAGGTAACCGGGTTGGAATTACGATTTACGATAGCGATTTAAATATCGTAAAAGAACTAAGCCCCGTATCTCAAACCAATATCTTAGCCAATAGCACAAAAGCAATTTTTAAAGACATAAATAATGATATGTGGGTTGGTACCATTAATGGATTGTTCAAATATGATTATGATACCAAATACACAAAAAAGCACAAATATATTCATGACAAAACCAACGCTAACACGATAAGCAATAACCATATTCTTTCCATTGGCCAGTGTAATGATTTATCAATTTTAGTAGGGACTCACGGCCATGGAGTTAATAAATACAATAGAACCCATAATAACTTTGAGAGACTCGATGAATTAAACGGGAAAGCATCGGTTACCCAAGGTATATTTCCTGACGAGTTAAATAATATTTGGCTAAGTACGCTTTCAGGCCTTGTAAAAATAGATTCTTCGGGGACTGCAACCAGCTTCGAAGAAAACGATGGTGTTTACCCGTTTACTGGTGGCGCGGCCATTACCGACCATAAAGGTCAAATTTTAATGGCGGGAAATTACGGTCTTTCATATTTTAGCCCTAAAGACTTAAACCCGACACCAACAAACTTTAAAATAAACTTTACCTCAGCACACCTTATTAACCGAGATTCAATACATGAATTATCATCAACACACCTAGCTGAATATCAAAACAACAAAAATAAAATCCTCGAAATAGATCCCGAGAATATTATGTTTAATATTAAATATGCGTGTGCCGACCCTATTATTAATGAAGAAATAAATTACGCTTACAAAATAAAAGAACTCGATAATTACTGGCACTCCATAGGTGAGCAACAGTCAATTTCATTCTCTAATTTAAAACCAGGAAAATACACTTTAGCGCTAAGAGGCGCCAATAAAAACGGTAAATGGGGACAGCACACCATATTTTTAAACATTAAAGTACTACCTACGTTATGGGAAAGCCTGTGGTTTAAAATTGTTATAATTATTTTCGCCATGGTACTTATTTACTTTATAATTACCTGGCGTATCTCTTCAATTAATAAACAAAAAGAAAATCTTAGCATTTTACTAAACCAAAGAGCTGAAGAAGTTAAACAGCAACAAAATAAAATTGCTGAAAACAAAATAAAAATTCTTGAAATAGAGAAAGAACACCAGGAATTACAACAAAAAAAGCTGGAAGGAGAGCTAGCATTCAAAACAAAAGAACTTACAAACAACACCCTAAGAACAGTTCACAAAAACGATCTTTTAAACGACATAAAGGAAAACTTAAAAAAAGAGGTTAGACATAAAGATATAAACAAGGACAACTTAAAAAAATTAATTAGCCATATTGATGATAGTTTTATGTTAGACAAGGAATGGGACCATTTTTACTCTTTATTTAATCAAATTCACCCCAGCTTTATTGAAAACTTAAAAACGTATAATCCGCAGCTTAACGAAAGAGAAATAAAATTATGTGCTTTAATTTTAATGGAGTTTACCTCTCAAAATATGGCAACCCTATTTGGCATTTCTTTAAGCTCTGTAAAAGTGGCACGCCACAGACTTAGAAAAAAACTAGAGTTAAACGAAAATGAATCTATTTTAGATTTTTTAAAAAAACTTCAATAGCACACATAAAACTATTGCCTCCTGTTAGCTAACAAAGGAGGTGCATCGCCATTAAAAGGATTCCATCGGCTTATACTTTTTGCCCCCATACCAGAGGCTCTAATAACAGCCCTGTCGCCATAACGCTCACGCATTTTATCGAGTGCCTGATATAGTCTAATAGTTTTATCGTCGTCTTCAAACAAATCTATTTGATGCCCGCCTTCTACCAAATGGCTAAACTTAACCCCTATTAACCTCACCAATAACCGACGCTGATATAACTTATTATAAAGCTCCATAACCACAGGAATAATATGATGATCGGCCGAACTGTATGGAATACGTTTTTGCTGGGTATACGTTTGAAAATCGGAATACCTGATTTTAAACGTAATACATGCCGTTAACTTATTACCCCGACGTAATTGATACGCTAAATTTTCGGCCATAGCGATAATGATACTTTTAAGTTTATTGATATCTGTTGTGTCTTTATCGAAAGTTCTTTCGGTTGAGATAGACTTTCTCTCGCGATACTGAACTACGGGACTATTATCAATTCCGTTTGCTTTTTTCCAGATTACAATACCATTCTTACCAAACACCTTATGCATCATTTCCATAGGCATTTTTTGAATGGTTTGTATTTGCTTTATCCCAAGATCGCACATAGCCTTATAGGTAACACTACCTACCATAGGAATTTTTTTTACCGATAACGGCGAAAGAAACACTTTTTCATGCCCATTAGCTATTTGAATTTGATTATTAGGCTTTGCTTCGCCCGTTGCTATTTTAGAAACCGTTTTGTTTGCCGACAACCCAAAAGAAATAGGTAAACCTGTTTCCTTAATTATCCTTAATCTTATTTCGGAAGCCAACTGAAGACAACCAAAAAACTTATCCATTCCTGTTAAATCGATATAAAATTCATCGATGGAAGACTTCTCATAAAGAGGAACACATTCCTTAATAATCTCGGTAACGGCATTAGAAAATTTGGTATAAACCCCCGAGTTTCCTCTTAAAATAACAGCTTCAGGACATAGTTGCTTTGCCATACGCATAGGCATGGCCGAATGTATACCAAATTTACGCGCCTCATAACTACAAGACGCTACAACACCGCGATCGGATGTCCCACCAATAAGTACAGGTTTTCCTATAAGCCTGCTGTCTAACAAACGTTCGCAAGACACAAAAAATGTATCTAAATCCATATGTACAATTGACCTGTTATTTATCATGCACTTATATTTTTGTCTGAATATCTGGGATCTTCAATAATGGGTAAGCGTTCCATTTTAATCACCTCAACCGATAAACAATCGAACTCCTCCATCACTTTTCCTGTAATACTGTAAATACCTTTACCTCGAAATGGATACTTTGTTGCCACCGGCGGAAAATGCACCGTATCTATAAAATCGCCCGCAACATCTAAAAAGGTTCCAAAATACATCGTTTTATTGTTAGATGTACTGGTGCGTTTTACGGTTACTAAATACCCATGAACAGTAATAACCCTACCTATATTATTTACTAAATCGAACGCGCGCATAGGATGACTTAATGGCTCCAATAGCAACTCAAACGGACTACATAACGAATACCCCAAAAGTTCCATTTCGTCGAAAGCATCTTCTAACGGACTTTGCCGTAATTCGGGAAGTACAAATGCTTTTCGTCTGGGCTTAAATAATGTTATCTCATGCTCATTATCGATTGCTTTACTCACTTTCATATGGGCCTCCCACAACAATTCCTTTTTATTTTTTCCCGTAAAACGGAAGGCATTAATTTTAATTAAAATAATAAGTTGCTCGATACCAATAGCCACCCGATCTATAAAGTCGTCTAAATCGAAAAACAGTCCGTTTGCCTGTCGATCTTTAACAATTTTACTCCCTATTTTATGCTCGAAAGCATGTAAAAATTTAAAACCGATGTATATTGACTTGCCTTTAATTACAGTATCAACACTACTACTATTTACACAAGGAGCTTCAATAATTCCGCCATGCATTCGGGCTTCATGCACGTAGTATTCGGTTTGATAAAATCCCCCATAATTGTTTATAGTAGCCACCATATACTCCAAAGGATAACACGCCTTAAGAAACAAACTCTGATAACTTTCTACCGCATACGACGCCGAGTGCCCTTTGGCAAACGCATAGCCCGCAAAACTTTCAATTTGCCGCCAAATCTCTTTGGTTAAACTTAGCGCCTTATTCGATTTTTTACAGTTTTCAAAAAAGGTATCTTTCACTTTTAAAAACGCGTCTCTCGACCTGAATTTACCAGACATCCCGCGACGCAGCATATCGGCTTCACCCAAATTTAAACCTGCAAAATAATGTGCCACTTTAATAACATCTTCCTGATATACCATAACCCCATACGTTTCGGGCATAATTTCGAGTAAAACCGGATGCGCATCGCGACGTCGATCGGGATATCGATACCGCATAATGTATTCGCGCATCATGCCAGACTTTGCCACCCCGGGCCTAATAACCGAACTCGCCGCCACCAACCCTAAATAATCATCGACCTGAAGTTTTTTTAACAGCATACGCATGGCTGGCGACTCTACGTAAAAACAACCAATGACTTTGGCATTTTTTAGCAAGTATTTTATGGCTTCATCTTCTTTAAACCGCTTAATATCATGAATATCTATAGGAGCATCCTCTGGGTTGTTATACTTTATTATTTCTACAGCGTCTTTAATTTTACCCAAGCCACGCTGACTCAAAATATCAAATTTATACAAGCCTATATCTTCGGCAACTACCATATCAAATTGCGTTGTTGGAAACCCTTTAGGCGGCATAAATGTGGCCGTATAATAATGAATTGGTTTTTCTGAAATAATAATCCCCCCTGCATGAATCCCCAAGTAATTGGGAAAACCTTGTATGCGCTCACTATAAACAATAACCAGCTTCGACAACTCATCTAAAGTATTATAATTAAAACGCCCCGAAGCCAAGACATCAATTTCGTGCTTTGGTAAACCAAACACTTTACCCAATTCGCGTATAGCTGCTTTGTGCTTAAATGTATTATAAACTGTAATGAGTGCCGTGTGCTTAAATCGTTTAAAAATAAAATGGGTAATATCATCTCTATCAGTCCAGGAAAAATCGAGATCGAAATCGGGCGGATTGGTTCTGTAAAGATTAATAAAACGCTCAAAATACAAATCGAGTTCAATAGGATCAACATCGGTAATACGCAACAAATAAGCGACAACACTATTAGCGCCGCTACCTCGCCCCACATAAAAATACCCTTTACTTCGGGCGTACTTTAAAATTTTCCAATTGATTAAAAAATAAGAAACAAAACCTTTTTCTTTTATAATATTAAGCTCCTTAGTGATACGGTCCAACAAAGCATCATTCACCTTAGCATATCGATAAGCCACACCTTCATAAGTTAATTTTTTAAGCAACCTGAAATCTAAAGAAACATTTCCGGTATACGATTCCTGATTGTTTGGTGTTTGCTGTGAAAAATCGAAATCAATACAGCAGGCCTCTAACAACCTTTCTGTATTTGTTATTATTTGAGGAAAATCCTTAAATGCCCTTATAATGGCGTCAGGTGGTTTCATTATATCATGCACAGAACCTTGCTGATCTAACGGAAGTTTACTTAAAAGTGTATTATTATCAATGGCTCGCAATAAGCGATGGGTGTTAAAATCCTTTTTATCCCTAAAAGATAATGTTTCAAGAATTACTACTTTATTTAAATGGTTTACATACTTTGAAAACCTGAATCTATTCAGGTCTTTTGCAGAAACCCCTATAAATTCGTTGTTATTCAAAGCCTTAACATCTATAGCATTTTGATACGGATAAATAACAAAAACATCGGAAACAGATGGTGGCCGCTCTGAAAAAGACAAATCATGATGCAAATGATTCGACAAATAATCGTTTATATTTTTAAAGCCTTTATTATTCTTAGCGAGTAGCACAAAATGCTGTTTGGCTGCATTTCTAAAATCGACACCAATAATGGGTTTTATTCCGTAATTTGAAGATAAACGCACAAAATCCAAACAAGCCGAAGTCGTATTAATATCGGTTAACGCCATAGCCTTTACACCATAATAATGCCCAATTTTTAAGAGCATTTCAGGCGCAATGGTACCATACCTTAAACTATAATATGAGTGACAATTTAAATACAAAAACCAGTTCCTTTTAATTATTCTACAAAATTAACTACAATATGTAGTAAACATTGCTTAATTTTGTAGCATATGAGTTATTTTGCAATCAACTTTAAGTACCTGAGAACTTTAAAAGGGTTTTCGCAAGAGCAAATGGCAGACGAGCTAAGCATTACCCGTTCCCGCGTGGGATCGTATGAAGAAGCCCGTTCTGAGCCACCTTTAGATTTATTGATTAAAATATCCGATTACTATCAATTACCCATTGATGCTTTGGTAAAAAATAACTTAACTAAGGTTTCAGACACCTCATTTATAAATATTGGTAATCATAGAATTCTGTTTCCTATTACCGTAAACGAAGACAACGAAGACCTTATCGAAATTGTTCCTAATAAAGCTACAGCAGGTTATTTAAATGGTTACGATGACCCAGAATATATTGAGCAACTTGAAAAAATTAAACTCCCGTTTCTTCCTTCAGGAAAACATCGCACATTTCCTATAAAAGGCGATTCGATGCTTCCTGTAAGAGACGGCTCGTATGTTGTTGCACGTTACGTTGAAAATATTCAGGATATTAAACACGGAAGAACCTATATTGTTTTAACTCGAAATGAAGGAATTGTTTACAAACGCATTAAAGCCGATGAAAATCCCGAAATGCTAATATTACATTCCGACAATACGAATTACAAACCTTACCATATTCATAAAAAAGACATCTTAGAGTTATGGGAATTTACTTGTTGCATAAATACTCAGGAATACGACGAAAGCGAGCTAAAAATAAGCAGTATTATACAGATGTTTCAGGAACTAGGTGTAGAGCTAGAAGAACTTAAAAAAATACAATAACCAACTATTTAGACATAAAAAAAGCCTTTACGAAAATCGTAAAGGCTTTAGTACTGAAGGCGGGACTTGAACCCGCACGACCTAAATGGTCATTGGATTTTAAGTCCAACGTGTCTACCAATTCCACCACTTCAGCATCTTGGTATATTTTTTGAAAAGTCTCAGAGCGAAAGACGGGATTTGAACCCGCGACCCTCACCTTGGCAAGGTGATGCTCTACCCCTGAGCTACTTTCGCAGTTATTATTATGAACGTGCAATACTGCTATTGCGGCTGCAAATATACAATAGTTTTTAAATTGTAAAACTTTTTTGTGCACTTTTACATTTTAATTCACATAAACTAACTTTTAGTTTTTAACTGAATAAGTTCTCGATACAATTTCTCGCACCTCGAAATCGCTCGAACTGAGGAACTCATTCATTTTTAAACATCATAAACCAAACAAGCCACCACTTCGAGTGGATTTTTCGATTGCCATGAGAAAAACTTGTATCGAGAAGTTGCCATATTATAAAATGCTGAAATCTTAAACTTTTCTTGCGTTAGGGATTGAACGGTTTGTTTGAGCTCACCGACGCAGGAGGCAGCGAGTAGTAAAAGCCCACCCCGTAGTGTTCCTGCTAGGTTTACAAAACCTTGTAGGTATAACTCATAGTAACGCCCCGATTATTTTATGGCATAAAAAAAGCCTTTACGAAAATCGTAAAGGCTTTAGTACTGAAGGCGGGACTTGAACCCGCACGACCTAAATGGTCATTGGATTTTAAGTCCAACGTGTCTACCAATTCCACCACTTCAGCATCTTGGTATATTTTTTGAAAAGTCTCAGAGCGAAAGACGGGATTTGAACCCGCGACCCTCACCTTGGCAAGGTGATGCTCTACCCCTGAGCTACTTTCGCAGT
>NZ_JACVXB010000005.1:232546-271357 GCF_014596945.1 Aestuariibaculum sediminum
AGAGCGAAAGACGGGATTTGAACCCGCGACCCTCACCTTGGCAAGGTGATGCTCTACCCCTGAGCTACTTTCGCAGTCGTTTTTTAATGAACTTGATCTGTAAATAACAGACCTGCAATTCTGTGATTGCGGTTGCAAATTTAGTACATTTATTAGAAGTACAAAGCTTTTTTTTGAAAAAAATTAAAAAAAGTTTTAGGCTTGTTTCTTTTTAACCAGCATACGTTTTATTTCGTTCAATTTCATCAAAGCCTCAACAGGCGTAAGTGTATCGATATCAGTATGTAGTATTTCATCTTTTATATTTTCAAGTAACGGATCATCTAAATTAAAAAAGCTTAATTGCATCTCGTTTTCCATAGATTTTACTTTTTCAGTAAGTTCCTCACTGGAGTGCGACTTCTCTAATTTCTTCAATACCTGATTAGCGCGACGCAATACTTGCTGCGGCATACCTGCCATTTTAGCCACATGAATACCAAAACTGTGCTCGCTACCGCCTTCAACAAGCTTTCTTAAAAACAGCACATTGTCTTTTAATTCTTTTACTGAAACATTAAAATTCTTTATACGCCCAAAGGTTTCAGTCATTTCATTTAATTCATGATAGTGGGTAGCAAACAACGTTTTAGGCTTGGCCGGGTGCTCATGTAAATATTCACTAATAGCCCATGCTATAGAAATACCGTCGTAAGTACTGGTTCCGCGGCCAATTTCATCGAGTAAGACTAAACTACGCTCCGAAATATTATTTAAGATAGAAGCTGTTTCGTTCATCTCAACCATAAACGTCGATTCGCCCATTGAAATATTATCACTGGCTCCAACCCGGGTAAATATTTTATCTACCAAACCAATTCTTGCTGATTTTGCAGGCACAAAACTTCCCATTTGCGCCAACAAGACAATTAATGCTGTTTGGCGAAGTATTGCCGACTTACCAGACATATTTGGCCCGGTAATCATAATAATTTGCTGCACAGTTCTGTCTAAAAACACATCGTTAGCAATATAGGCTTCTCCTATAGGTAATTGTTTTTCTATAACAGGGTGGCGCCCATCTTTTATTTCTAAATCGAACGATTCTTCAATCTCGGGATACACATAATGGTTATCTTTTGCTAGTTGTGCAAAACCACATAAGCAATCCATTTGACCAATTAAAAAGGCATTCTGTTGAACAGGCTTGATATACTGATTCATCCACCCTACTAATTCGGCAAACAATTGCTGTTCAATAGCTAAAATACGGTCTTCGGCACCTAAAATTTTAGCTTCGTATTCTTTTAATTCTTCGGTAATGTAACGCTCGGCACTAACTAAGGTTTGCTTTCTAATCCAATCTTCAGGAACTTTATCTTTATGTGTGTTACGCACTTCAATGTAATACCCAAACACATTGTTTGATGCTATTTTTAAAGAGGTTATTCCTGTGCGCTCACTTTCTCGCTCGAGCATAGCATCTAAATAATCTTTACCTGATTTGGACAGATCACGTAGCTCGTCTAACTCTTGTGAAAACCCTGCCGCAATGGCATTACCTTTTAAAACGTTTACTGGCGCATCTTCGTTTAGCATCTCCTTAACTTTTTCACGAAGCACATCACAACTTTGAAGATTATCACCAATAATTTTTAATGATTCATTTTCACTATTCGATGCTATAGATTTTATAGGCACAATAGCCTCTAAAGAGTTTTTAAGTTGAATAACCTCGCGCGGATTGATTTTTCCCGTAGCTGTTTTAGAAATTAAACGTTCTAAATCGCCAATATGTTTAATTTGATTTTGAATTTTTTGATGTACCGACTGTTCTTTGGTTAAATAGTCGACCACCTCATGGCGCTGTTTAATTTTATCAATATTTTTTAGCGGCAATGCTAACCAGCGTTTAAGCATTCTCCCACCCATAGCAGAGATGGTTTTATCGATAATATTTAAAAGCGTTACCGCATTATTATTAGTAGAATTATAGAGCTCTAAATTTCTAATAGTGAATTTATCCATCCACACATAATCGTCTTCGGCAATTCGTGAAATAGATGTAATATGCTGAAGTTTTTTATGCTGCGTTTCGGCCAGATAATGCAAAATGGAGCCAGACGCAATAATCCCTTCATATAAGTCTTCAACACCAAATCCTTTAAGTGTTTTGGTATCGAAATGTTTAGTTAAGGTTTCGTAAGCATAATCGGTTTGATACACCCAGTCTTCGAGATAAAAAGTATGAAAATCATTTCCAAAAGTCTCATTGAAAAGCATTCGCTTTTGCTTGGACACTAACACCTCGCTCGGACTAAAATTTTGAAGTAATTTATCGACGTATTCAGCATTCCCTTGTGAGGTTAAAAACTCGCCTGTTGATATATCTAAAAACGATACGCCTATCTGTTTTTTATCGAAATACACCGAACATAAAAAGTTATTCGATTTCGAGACCAAAACCTCATCATTTAATGCTACACCAGGCGTTACCAATTCGGTAACGCCACGTTTTACAATGGTTTTCGTCTGCTTAGGGTCCTCCAACTGATCGCAAATAGCCACACGTTGACCGGCTTTTACCAATTTAGGCAAATAGGTGTTTAATGAGTGGTGAGGAAACCCTGCCAAAGCCGTTTCATTCTCACTGCCAGCACCTCGCTTGGTTAGAATAATACCTAAAATTCCAGCTGCTTTTACGGCATCATCTCCAAAAGTTTCATAAAAATCGCCCACGCGAAACAATAATAAAGCATCTGGGTATTTAGCTTTTATACTATTATACTGTTTCATTAGCGGGGTTTCTTTTTTTGCTTTTTTAGCCAAGGGTAAGTGATTTTTTAATGTTATTTTTGCCTCAATTGTAGGATTGCTAAAGTAGTATAATTTTAATGGTTTTTGAAATGGAACCCACATAAGTTATCTACAGAATATTGACATAAAACCCACCATGCGCAAATTAAAAAACAGCGAATTAGACCGATTGAGTATTGAAGATTTTAAACAGGTTGAAAAAACACCAATAATAATTGTATTAGACAATATTAGAAGTTTGAACAATATCGGCTCGGTTTTTAGAACCAGTGATGCCTTTTTGGTTGAAAAAATATATTTATGTGGTATAACTGCTACACCTCCACATAAAGACATTCATAAAACAGCTTTGGGCAGTACGGAAACGGTAGATTGGGAATATGTTGAAAACACTATGGATTTAGTTGATCGCTTAAAGTCTGAAAAGATTAAAATTTGTTCCATCGAGCAAGCCGAAAATGCAACCATGCTTAACAATTTTCAACCAGAAGCCAATACCAAATATGCCCTCGTTTTTGGCAATGAAGTAAAAGGCGTTTCTCAAAAAGTGGTATCAGCTAGCGATTCAGTAATCGAAATTCCTCAATACGGCACCAAACACTCTTTAAACATTTCGGTTAGTTGTGGTGTGGTTGTTTGGGATATTTTTTCGAAATTACAAGCACTTTAATTAAACATTAAAAATAACCATGTCATTACGATTTACACCCCTTTACCTATTAGTATTTGCAACCCTGTTTTCGTGCAATCAAACAAAATCAAACAGGCCTCCAAATGTAATTCTAATTATGGTGGACGACATGGGAGTTGAAGCTTTAAATTGCTACGGAAACACTCAAAACAAAACACCTCATATCGATGCTATGGCAGCAAACAGCATTCTGTTTAACGATTGTGTTTCTCAACCTTTATGTACACCTTCCAGGCTAAAAATAATGACCGGAAAGTATAATTACAGAAATTATGAGCATTTCGGATACCTAAATACAAATCAACATACGTTTGGTAATTTATTTAAAGAGCAAAATTATTCAACATGCATTGCGGGAAAATGGCAATTAAACGGACTTTCTTATAAAGATGAAATAACAGACTGGAATAAAAGTTCGCGACCAGTAAACTTTGGTTTCGATGAGTATTGTTTATGGCAGCTTACAAAAACATCTGCTGAAGGTGGCCGATATGCCAATCCGTTGATTGAACAAAATGGAAAAATTTTGCCACAAGACCCTGAAGCATACGGCCCTGACATTTTTAGCAATTTCGTTCTTGACTTTATAGAAAAAAATAAAGAAAAACCATTTTTCGTGTATTACCCGATGGTTTTAGTTCACGACCCTTTTGTGCCTACACCAGATTCTAAAGACTGGAACGACGAAACCAAGCGTTTTAAAAACGACACCACCTACTTTAAAGACATGGTAGCTTACACCGATAAAATTGTGGGTAAAATTCAGTCGAAAATAAAAGAATTAAACTTAGAAGAAGACACCATCGTCATTTTCACCGCAGACAATGGCACACACCCAACTGTTTTTTCTCCAACTAAAAATGGCATTGTACAAGGTGCTAAAGGCAACACGATTACCGCTGGAACCCATGTGCCACTTATTGTAAACTGGGGTAGCAAAACAAAAACTCTAAAATACGATGGCTTAATTGAATTTAGTGATTTCTACACTACGTTTGCCGATTTATTAGGAAATGAGAACGTCAAACCTGACGGAAAAAGCTTTCTCGATGTCTTAAATAAAAATTCCAAAGAAAACATTAGAGAAACTGCTTTGGTATATTACGACCCAGAATGGGGAGCAAATGTGAGCCAATACAGAAATATGTTTGTTAGAACCAAACATTATAAACTATATCAAGACGGTAAGTTTTACAATTTAGATAACGACATTTTAGAAAAGCACCCACTGCATGCAGATTCGCTGTCTAATCACGAAATAGAAATAAAAAAGATGCTTGAACAGGAGTTCTCGAAACATCCGAAATTTAAATAATTAGCTACAAAATTTCATCTAAAAACCCATAAATAATCTTCTTGGCTACTGCTGGAAACATAACACTAATTATTTGCAAGGAATATTGTAAAGAATTGGTATATTTCTCAAAATAAACATCATTTGATTAGCAACAATAAACAAATCCCCAACTTAACGGCAATTCGCTTTTTTCTTGCGATGCTTGTTGTTATTTTTCATACCTCAGAATTTTTTGCAAATCGAGAATATCCATTTTTCAACAACGCTGCAATATTTCACAAAGGCACGGAAGCGGTTTATATGTTTTTTTCTTTAAGTGGCTTTTTAATTATTAAACAACTCTACAACGAAAAGAAACTTACCAAAACCATTAAATTAAAATACTTTTATTTTAGAAGAGCCCTGCGTATTTTTCCGCTATATTACCTTATTCTTACCATCGGATTTTTATACTACCAACTCATCCTACCTAATTTAGGGTTTAACGTTGAAAACAATTATAATTTAGGTTACGGACTGTTATTAGGACTTACTTTTTTCCCTAATATTCTTCAAACTTATAACCCCGGAGGCATACTTGAAATTCTTTGGTCTATAGGAATCGAAGAGCAATTTTACCTTTTGGTTGCCCCTGTTTTACTTATTGTTCCTTTAAAAAAAATCCAACAATTTTTATTGTTATTTACTGGGGCATACTTTTTAATTTACTTTTCAAAAAACAGCGTTATTTTAAGAGAATTAAGCATGTTGTTTTTTTACTTTTCATTTAGTGGGTTTTGTGCGATTTTTCTGGAAAACGTAAAATTCAAATCTGTAATAATAAAACTAAGACATATCATATTTATTATAATAACAATTTACTTTATTACAAACATTTTTTTAGAAGCGCTAAACCCTTTTTACTACAATTTGTTCAGCTTTTTACTGTTTGGATTAGCCATTAGTACCCTTTCTATAAAATCGATAAAAATTCTTCAAAATAAAATCCTGATGTATTTAGGAAAAATATCGTACGGAATTTATATGTTTCACGCCTTAGCAATTCAACTTACAGGTTTGTTATATCTAAAAATAATTTCAAAGCTTAACTTACCTTATGCAACAGATGTATTTATAATTAACCTTTTAGTAATAATTGGCACGATTTTAATTTCCTATGTTTCATATATATACTACGAGAGTTATTTTTTAAAGCGTAAGCAACGGTATAAATCGACCACCTCCCTGCATACCTTAAAATAACTGCTCTAAAACCCACAAATAATCTTCGTGATTATTTACAAAATCCTTTTCAGAAACATCTATGATTTTAACATTAAAATCGGATTGAGTTTTTAAAAACTCCAAATAACCTGCATTTATTTTTTCAAGGTATTCGTTGGCTATATTTTGTTCGTAATCGCGACCTCGCTTTTTTATGTTTTGCTGAAGCCTTTCGGTATTTTGATAGAGATACACATACAAATCGGGTTTACGTAATTCTTTGTACATGATGTAAAACAACTTTCGATACAAATTAAACTCATCGTTCTGCAAGGTGATTTTCGAAAAAATAAGCGATTTAAACACATCGTAATCGCTAACTATAAAGTCTTTAAACAAATCGAGCTGTGATAAATCGTCGGTTATTTGCTGATAACGCTCGGCTAAAAAAGACATTTCTAATGGAAATGCATACCGGTTAGCATCTTTATAAAATTGCGGCAAAAACGGATTATCGGCAAAACGCTCCAAAATAAGTTTCGCATTAAAATCGGTTGAAATTTTGGTTGCTAAACTTGTTTTTCCTGCGCCTATATTGCCTTCAATAGCTATGTAATTGTATTTTGAGAAATCGAATTTTAAACCTGGATTTTGCAACCTTTCTGATATCGATTTTAAAACAGAAGAATCGTTAGTTTCTTCAAGTAAAACTTTTACGCTTTTTTTTAGTAATGGATGTGTTTTTTCTGAAGCAATATCGCATAAAGGTAACAACACAAACTTGCGTTTATGCATTTCGGGGTGTGGCACTTTTAAAGTTTCAGAATTTATAACAATATCGTCTACAAAAATAACATCTAAATCTATGGGACGAGCTTCATAAACGCTTGGGTTATTTCTAACACGGCCCAATTCATTTTCAATAGTTAATAAAACATCTAAAACCTGTTGTGGCTCTAATTCACTTTTCAGCTCCAAACAGCAGTTATAAAAATCATCGCCCTCAAAACCAAAAGCAGGCGACAGATATACTTTAGAAATAGTTTTTATAGTACCTATTCGCCGATAAATTAAATTAACTGCGGTTTGTAAGTATTTAAGCTTATCGCCCTTATTACTTCCTAAAGCAATATGGAAAGTTTTAGATTGCATCATATGTACTGGCAAAATAACTAAAACAAATTTTATTACTTTATATTTACTATTCCTATTTATTCACAAATTACATGACATTAAAAGACAAACTTGCTGCCCAACGTATTTACATGCTTTTAGGAGCTTTATTTATTACGTCGCTGGTTGTTTCAAACCTCATTTTTCAAAAGTTTTTTTACTGGCATCCATTCGACATTGAAGTTTTCGGATCGAAATTATTTGAAATTTCAGTCGGTATTTTACCTTATCCAATTACCTTTTTAATTACTGATTTAATTAGTGAAATTTATGGTAAAAAACGCGCCAATCAGGTTGTTGTAGCGGGAATTTTTGCTTCTTTATTTTCACTGCTTATCATTTATGTAGCGAGCGCTGTTCCTGCTACAAGTTGGTCTCCCGTAAACAACAACATGTTCACCACCGTATTTGGCAACACCGTTTTAGCCGTTTTTGCCAGCATGATGGCTTATTTGTTTGCGCAATTTGTAGACATTCAAATCTATCATTTCTGGAAGCAATTAACTCAAGGCAAACATTTATGGCTTCGGAATAATTTTTCAACATTCATTTCTCAATTTGTAGATACGTTTACCGTGGTGGGGCTACTTTGTATTTTTCATATTATTCCATGGGCAAATTTTTTAGGATTAATCCTTTCTGGGTTTCTTTTTAAAGTTTTAGTAGCCTTATGCGACACACCTTTAATGTATGTAGGAGTTTATTTGTTTAGAAAGCGATTTAATTTAAAAGTAAATGAAGAAATAGAACTCCTGAAATTTTAATTCAAAATTAACTAAGAAAATTCTGAACACTCAACTTTTCTTATCAAATTTGCGTATATAAAGTAACTCATTATTAAATTATTAATCTACGCATTAACATATCAACACCCCATTTTTATGAAGAAAGCATTAAAAATATTAGCACTCTCTTTATTAATCATAATAGCCATTTTAATGGCTTTACCATTTGCCTTTAAGGGACAGATAACAGATGCCGTTAAATCTTATGCAAATAAAAATTTAAATGCACATCTAGAATTTAGCGATGTTAGTTTAAGCTTACTCAAAAGCTTTCCTCAAGTACATGTAGAAGTCAACGACCTGATCATCACAAATTTTGAACCTTTTAAAGACGAAACCTTTTTAAGTTCAAAAAATATTGCCTTTACCATGTCGATTAAAGAGTTATTTAAAAGTGACGCAGATGGCCCGTTAACCGTAAAATCCATTTCTATCGATAAAGCACTTATTAATTTAAAAACCGATGCCGCTGGAAATAACAATTATGACATTACCAAAAGCAGCAATTCTGATATTGCATCCGAATCCAAAAGTGATGAGGGTTTCACTTTTGATATAGAAAATTACAGTATCAACAACAGTACTTTTAATTTTTTAGATGAAGGCTCTAATATGCTATTTAGCATTGCCGAATTAAACCATAGTGGCAAGGGTAGGTTTTCAGGAACGATTTCTGAGTTAGATACCCATACCGAAGCACTAGTAAGTTTCACGATGGATAGCACAGCCTATTTAAACAATAACCACATAAAACTAGACGCTTTAATAGATTTAGATTTAGAACACAGTAAATACACATTTAAAGACAACAAAGCGCTTATTAACAAGTTACCTATTGAATTTAAAGGCTATGTACAACTCCTGGAAACAGGTCAGGATATCGATATTTCTTTTGAAAACCCAGGATCTTCATTTAAAGATTTTTTAGCCGTTATTCCCGCAAATTATTCGAAAAGTATCGAAAACATACAAACTACAGGAAATTTTAAAGTTAAAGGCACTATAAAAGGTAAGGTAACCGAAGAAACCATTCCGACTTTAGACATTAGTATTGTTTCAAATAATGGTTCGTTTAAATACCCAGATTTACCAAAATCAGTTGAAAACATTATTATTAATACACAAATTAAAAATGAAACAGGGTATGTTGACGACACCTATGTTAACATAAACACGTTGAATTTCAAAATAGACGATGATGCGTTTAAATCTTCTGCAACAATTAAAAATCTAACTAAAAACATGTTGGTTAATGCCAATGTAGATGGCACCATTAATTTAGCAAATTTAAAACAAGCCTACCCTCTGGAATTAGATCAAGATTTAAGTGGCATATTAAAAGCAAATATCCATACATTTTTTGACATGAATGCTATAGAAACCAATGCTTACGAACGCATAAAAAGCTCTGGAACAATGCGTATTACTAACTTTAAATTTGCGTCTAGCGACATGGCAAACCCCGTGAACATTTCAAAAGCTAACATGACTTTCAACCCTTCAACGGTTACCCTGAACACTTTTGATGCAACTACCGGAAGCAGTGATATTACAGCCAATGGGTATATAAACAATCTTTTAGGTTTTTTGTTAAATGACAGTACTTTGCAAGGTCATTTTAATGTAAACGCAAACAATTTTGTATTAAGTGATTTTATGACGTCGGAATCCGAAAACTCAACTTCTGAATCGACAACCAAAACCACCGAAACCAAAGACGAAACATTAAAGATTCCTGCATTTTTAGATTGCACCATTAATGCCAATGCCACAAACGTAGCCTACGACAATTTAAACTTAAAGGATGTAAAAGGCACACTTGTTATAAAAGACCAACAGGCAACACTTAATCATTTAACTTCTAAACTCTTTGATGGAAACTTAGCTGTTTCCGGAAACGTTTCAACTAAAAATGAAACACCTACCTTTAATTTAGATTTGGGCGCCGAAAATTTCGATATTGCGCAGTCGTTTTCAGGATTAGATATGCTACAAGCCATTGCCCCTATAGCCAAGGCACTAGAAGGAAAATTAAACACTAAAATAAATTTAAAAGGAGACTTAACGGAAGAGTTTACGCCAAACCTTAACACCATTTTTGGTAATGCTGCGGCCGAATTATTAACTACCAAGGTTACTCCTCAAAACGCCGCTGTTTTGAATAAACTGGAAAACTCATTAAATTTTGTAGATTTTGAAAAATTCAGCTTTAACGATTTAAAAGCTTATTTGGAATTTGCAGACGGAAAGGTTACAGTAAAACCTTTTAAATTTAAATATGAAGATATTGCGATTGAAGTTTCGGGGTCGCATGGGTTCGATAAAACTATGGCTTATAATGCTGTTTTCAATGTGCCTGCAAAATATCTTGGAAGCGATGTAAACAAACTTATTAATAGTTTAAATGACAGTAAAGCAAATAGCATTACAGTGCCCGTTACCGCTAACATTTCTGGCAGCTACAGTAATCCTAAAGTTTCTACAGACTTATCTAGTGGTGTTTCAAAATTAACCAATCAATTAACCGAAATTCAAAAACAAAAGTTAATTGGACAAGGTAAAGACCAACTTAATAATCTACTTGAAGGCCTAACTCAAAATAGCTCAACTAGCCAACCAACAACGGCTAGTGACTCTATTGCGTCTGCGACTAATGATACCAAATCGAATTCTACCGAACAGATAAAGGAAAATGTAAAAAATGTATTAGGAGGTTTGCTTGGTGGGAAAAAGAAAAAACAAGACTCCTTAAACTAAATCGAGTTTTTAACCTTTCTATATGTAAAACTAAAATTACACATCCTTATTCAAATTCAAAAGAGGTCTAAAAAGAAATATTCACGTCAACCTGAACTTGATTCAGGTTCTCATTAAGATTAATATTCGGTAGAATGAGTTTCTGAAATAAATTCAGAATAACGCTTTTAACATCTTTTCAGACCTTTTTCATCCTATGTTTTCTTTAAAAGCAAGCTTACACATAACATCAAGCTATTTAATAATTTGGGCTCAATTATTAAGCAAAAATTCAAAACAAAAACCTCACAATCGATAAAAACGACACAAAAACGAGTTATTTCACTCAAAATGAAGGTTTTTTGTTAAAGAAATGCTAGTTAATTTGCTTTTCTCAATTAAAATATTATAATGTTGATATATTATATATTTAATACGTAAAGAAGCATAAATGAGGCAACTTAAAATTACAAAACAAGTAACCAACAGAGAATCTAAATCCCTTGACAAATACCTGCAGGACATAAGCAAAATTCAGCTAATTACCGCCGATGAAGAGGTAGAATTGGCACAGCGCATTAAGCAGGGCGATCAGGTGGCTTTAGACAGGTTAACAACTGCCAACTTACGTTTTGTTGTTTCGGTAGCGAAACAATATCAAAATCAAGGACTTACATTACCTGATTTAATTAACGAAGGAAATGCCGGCTTAGTAAAAGCCGCCAAACGTTTTGACGAAACCAGAGGTTTTAAATTTATATCGTATGCCGTTTGGTGGATTCGTCAAGCAATTCTTCAGGCTTTAGCCGAGCAATCTCGAATAGTTAGATTACCTTTGAACAAAATTGGTTCTATTAACAGAATTAACAAAGCGTATTCCTTCCTGGAGCAAACACATGAACGCGCTCCTAGTGCTGAAGAAATTGCTCAGGAGTTAGATATAACGGTAAATGACGTTAAACAATCAATGAAAAATTCTGGCCGCCATTTATCAATGGATGCGCCACTGAAAGAAGGTGAAACTTCTAGTTTATACGATGTCTTTTCTGCGGGCGATTCGCCAAACCCAGACAAAGATTTAATAAACGAATCGTTAAGTACTGAAATCGAGAGGGCTTTAGACACCTTATCTCAAAAAGAAAGCGACATTATTCGTTTAAATTTTGGATTAAGCAATCAGCCCCCAATGAGTTTAGATGAAATTGGAAAAACTTTCGATTTAACACGAGAGCGTGTGCGACAGATTAGAGAAAAAGGCATCAGACGATTAAAGCACACATCGAAAAGTAAAATATTAAAAACGTATTTAGGATAGACCTAAACACACTCACACTATAAATAAACTTTATGATTAAAATTGAAATTAAAGAAGGTGAAAACATCGAACGCGCGCTAAAACGTTATAAACGTAAGCACAGAAATGTAAAGGTAATGCAAAACTTAAGAGAAAATCAGTTTTTCACCAAACCATCTGTAAGAAGACGTCGTGAAATTCAAAAAGCGGCTTACATTCAAAATTTAAGAGATCAGGAAGATATATAAATCGTTCCTGCCCGAATAAAAAAATCACGCCTTTAGCGTGATTTTTTTATTCAGTAAATAACTTTTAATAATTATACATTATTTAACTTCTATGTTAACAACTAAACCTTCGTTACTTCTAATATTAAATACGGTTTGGTCTTCAAAAATTAAATACTGCCCTTTTAAACCTTTTAATACTCCTTGGTAATTTGGCGTTTTTCCTAAATTCAAACTCTTAGGTTTTTCAGGATACTGTTGCACGGGATATTCGATATTCGTTTCAGAATTATTAGCTATAAAATACGCTTTAGCCTCATCTGGTATATATTCTTTTAATCGCTCACGCCAATCAACTAGATTCTCATCTACAATATCATTCTTTAACATCGTTCGCCAATTGGTTTTGTCGGACACATGTTCTTTTAGGGCAACTTCAGTAATTCCTGCTAAATATCGATTAGGCACTTCTACGATCTCAATGGCTTCATGAGCGCCTTGATCTATCCAACGTGTTGGCACTTGAGATTTTCTGGTTACTCCAACTTTCACACTACTGGAATTTGCCAAATAAACAATATGAGGCTGTAATTGCATTTTCTTTTCATACTCCAAATCACGATCTTCTTTTCCTAAGTGCGCTGTACTAAGCTCCGGACGAATTATCCAGTCGGCCGCTTGTGGTACATCGAAAAAACAACTTCTACAAAAACCTTGCCTATAAATTGGTTTATCTAAACCACAATTTAAACACTCGTATCGCACAAAGCTTATAGATATGTTTCTATCTAATAACTGATTCATGTTTATAAAGTCGTCTTTAAAAACTAAATAATACTGAATTGGAGCGCTATATTCAGTTTGCATTTTGGTTAAAACCCCTTGATATACCATGTTCCGCTTTTTCAAATTCTTAATAAGCTCAAAATTACGAACATTTAAACGAAATCACTTAATACTTGTAGCATCAATATTTAAAACTAATCTTGTAAAATCAATGCAAAAACAAACTTTAGCGGCGGATGAAAAGAAAAAATTACAAGAGTTGAAAAATTGCCTTTATTTTTCAACAAAAAAAATGTTATTTTAGGCATTTAAAGATAGTATTACAGCTTATGCCAATTCCCATAGTTAATTCGATTGCTTCGTGGTTTTTAAAAAAACGCTTTCATCAAATTGAATTGTTCTTAAAATACCCTAATGAAGTCCAAAACGAATTACTTTTTAGTTTGTTACATTTTGCAAAAGACACAGAGATTGGAAAACAATATGATTTTGCTTCTATTAAAAACTACAAAACTTTTTCAGAGCGCATTCCTATTCAAAATTATGATGCATGGCAAGATATTATAGAGCGCTCTATGAAAGGTGAAGGCAATTTATTTTGGCCTACTCCTATAAAATGGTATGCAAAATCCAGTGGAACAACACGTTCTAAAAGCAAATTTATCCCCGTAAGTGAAGAATCGTTAGAAGAATGTCATTATGCAGCCAGTAAAGATCTTCTTTGTATGTATTTTAATAACAATGAAGACTCTCAATTATTTACCGGTAAAAGTTTACGTTTAGGGGGCAGCAAACAATTGTATAAAGAGAACGGGACCGTATTTGGAGATTTATCGGCCATTTTAATTGACAATATGCCGTTTTGGGCAGAATTTAGTAGTACGCCCAGTAATAAAGTATCCCTAATGAGCGATTGGGAACATAAAATGCAGGCCATTGTTGACGAAACTCGATATGAAAATGTAACTAGTCTTGCAGGCGTACCTTCATGGATGCTGGTGCTACTGAATAACGTATTAGAAACGACAGGAAAAAGTAATTTACATGAGGTTTGGCCAAATTTAGAGGTCTATTTTCACGGCGGCGTTAGTTTTACTCCATATGTCGATCAATACAAAAACATTCTACCGAAGAAAGATTTTAAATACTACGAAATTTACAACGCCTCGGAAGGCTTTTTTGCGATACAGGACCAAAATGATTCTGATGAATTATTGCTTATGTTAGACTACGGTATATTTTACGAATTTATTCCCATGGATGTTTATGATACTCCTGGAGAGCACGCTATTCCGTTAAGTCAAGTTGAACTCTTTAAAAATTATGCGGTTATTATAACTACCAATGCAGGGTTATGGCGTTATAAAGTGGGCGACACCGTTCGATTTACATCTCTAAGCCCCTACAGAGTGAAAATATCTGGAAGAACAAAACATCATATTAATGTATTTGGAGAAGAGCTTATTATTGAAAACGCAGAAAATGCTTTAAAACAGGTTTGTAAATATACCGAAACCGAAATCGTAGATTTTACTGCTGCCCCTATATTTATGAAAGGCAAAGAAAAAGGCGCTCACGAATGGCTTATTGAATTTAAACGGGCACCAAAAAATCTGAATGAATTTAATGAGTTATTTGATGAAGCTTTAAAATCTCTTAATTCTGATTACGAGGCCAAACGTTTTAACAATATTACACTCAACAAACCCAAAATAAACGTGGCTCGTGAAAACTTGTTTTACGATTGGTTAAAACAGAATAATAAATTAGGTGGACAACACAAAGTACCAAGGTTATCGAATAACAGAGATTATTTAGAAGAACTTTTAAAATTGAATGATTTTTAAAACATACTTAAAAATCAGTTGAAGTGTATAGTAAAAAGTTTTTTGTCGAGTTTTTCATCTTATAATCTAAAAGACAATGCAACGGCTTGGACGTGTTATTTTTAAGACTATATTTAACTCATAATTAATAAAAGAACTCTCAAAAAAATATACCCTTATATTAATTAATTATCCAAAAATAAAAACACCCTGCCAATGGCGGGGTGTTTTTATTTTAATGATTATATATTACTTTTTTTTTAGGAAACCGCTTTAAGTTTCTTTAAGGCTGTTTTCGTTAATTTTTCTTGCGCATATGCTTTTGTAACGTTTAAAGATTTTTCGTCACTACTAGGTAATTCGAACATCGCATCGGTTAAAATTTCCTCACATAACGAACGTAGTCCTCGCGCTCCTAATTTATATTCTATCGCTTTATCAACAATATAACCTAAAGCTCCATCGGTAATCGAAAAATCGATTTCATCCATAGAGAATAACTTTTGATATTGTTTGATAATGGCATTTTTTGGCTCCGTTAAAATAGCTCTTAACGTTTCTGCATCTAAAGGGTCCATATAGGTTAACACTGGTAAACGACCAATTATTTCAGGTATTAAGCCAAAATCTTTTAAGTCTTTTGGAATGATGTATTGTAATAAATTATCCTGATCGATAACTTCATCGGACATCGAGGCACTATACCCAACTGCCTGCATATTTAAGCGCTTCGAAATAACGCGTTCAATACCATCAAAAGCTCCTCCCGCAATAAACAGAATATTTTCGGTATTCACCTCAATAAATTTTTGATCAGGATGTTTACGCCCCCCTTTTGGCGGCACATTAACAACCGTACCTTCTAATAATTTTAATAAAGCTTGCTGAACACCTTCACCAGAAACATCTCTGGTGATTGAAGGGTTGTCACTTTTACGCGCAATCTTATCGATTTCATCAATAAAAACAATACCTTTTTCAGCACGCTCAAGATTATAATCGGCAGCCTGTAATAATCGGGTTAGAATACTTTCTACATCTTCACCCACATACCCTGCTTCGGTTAATACGGTTGCATCTACAATAGCTAAAGGTACATTTAACATACGAGCAACGGTTTTTGCCATTAGTGTTTTACCTGTACCCGTTTGCCCAACCATGATGATATTACTTTTTTGAATATCAATATCATCGTTTGAGGCTGGTTGTAATAATCGTTTATAGTGATTATAAACTGCAACAGACATTACTTTTTTGGTAGCGTTTTGCCCTATAATATACTCATCTAAAAACGCCTTAATTTGCTGTGGTTTGCGCAATTTTAATTCGGCAGATAAATCGCTGGTATCACTTTGTTTCGATTCTTCTAAAACAATACCATGCGCCTGCTCGATACATCGATCACAAATGTGAGCATCTAATCCTGCAATTAATAAATTGGTTTCTGGCTTTTTTCTACCACAAAACGAACATTCTAACTCTTCTTTTGCCATTAAATCTTTTCTATTTACTCGAGAAAAACAATTAATAAATCCCTAAATAACAATTCCTTAAAATTACGATTTTTTCCTTTAGCTACGAACTAAAATTTCATCAATCATACCGTATTCCTTAGCTTTATCGGCTTTCATCCAATAATCTCTATCACTATCGGCATAAACTTTGTCGTAATCCTGACCAGAATGCTTACTTATAATTTTATAAAGTTCTTCTTTTAATATTAAAATCTCTCTTGCCGTAATTTCAATATCACTTGCCTGTCCCTGTGCACCGCCAAGAGGTTGATGAATCATTACACGAGAGTGTGTTAAACCACTACGTTTACCTTTTTCTCCTGCACATAATAATACGGCCCCCATAGATGCCGCCATACCTGTACAAATTGTTGCTACATCTGGCTTTATAAATTGCATAGTATCATAAATACCTAAACCAGCATATACGCTACCTCCTGGAGAATTAATATAAATTTGAATGTCTTTATTTGCATCGGTGCTTTCTAAAAACAATAATTGTGCTTGAATAATATTAGCTACCTGATCGTTTATTCCTGTGCCCAGAAAAATAATGCGATCCATCATTAAGCGTGAGAAAACATCGAAAATAGCGATATTCATTTGACGCTCTTCTATAATGTTTGGTGTTAAATTAGTCGGGTACATGCTACTTATAATTTTGTTGTAATATGTACTGCTAATACCTTGATCTTTTATCGCGAATTTTTCAAATTCTTTTGCGTAATCCATAGTGTCGTTTTTTATTGAGGTTAAATCCTTAAAAATTTATAGTGAAAATAATTATAATGATTGAAAACACATATTTTAAATACCAGAATTCAATCCATAAATTAGGCGCTAGAATTGGTATTCTAGCGCCTAAATATACGCATTTATTCTTTATAAGATAAATGATTATTTATCACCGTAAACTTCTTTTACGAAGTCTTCGTAACTTAATTCTTTAACTTCAATATTAGCTTTTTCTTTGTAAAGCACTAATAATTTTTGAGAGATTAATTGCTCTGAAATACGACGTGCTTCATCTTGGTTAGATAATACACGAGCAGCAATATCGTCAAGCTCCTTATCTGAAGGATTCATTTGACCAAACTGTGCCATTTGAGCTTTAATCATTTCTCTTGCATGACCTTTAATGTCATCCATAGTAACTTTGATATCATTATCAACAATTAACTTACTCTCTATTAACTGGTAACGGATACCTTTTTCAGACTTCTCGTATTCTTCTTTTGCCTGATCGTTATCTAATGGTTTTTCTTCATTAGACGTTTGCTGCATCCATTTTTGTAAAAACTCAGCCGGTAAATCGAATTTTGTATTTTCTACTAAATACTCAGTAACATCATTTAATAGTTTTTGATCGGCCTGTTGCGCGAACTGCTTTTCAGCATCTTCTTTGATTTTCTCTTTTAATTCTGTAACAGAACTAACAACATCTTTACCAAATAACTTATCAAATAACTCCTGATCTAAATCAGCTAATTCGCGAGTATTGATTTCTTCAATTGTAAAAGTAACTTCAATATCTAAACCGTGAACCTCATCATGACCTAATTTTAAGGCATGCATTAATTCGTGTTCATCATCGTAAAGTCCCTTTGTTTGTAACGTAATAACATCTCCAGCTTTAGCTCCTAAAAATAATTTTTCGGTAGCATCGCCAGCAAACTTATCTAGTGTTAAGGTTACTTTATTTTCTATTTCGCGCTCTTCATTCTTGTAAACACCAGTTATCTCACTGTCTTTTGCTACTTCATTTTGAGATACCAACTTACCATATTGCTTTTGGATATTAGCTACTTGCTCGTCTAACATCTTATCGTCAGCGATAATGTTATACTGAACAATTGGTTCTTTACTTTCAATATTAACTTCGAATTCTGGTGCTAAACCTAACTCAAATTCAAAAGAAAAAGTATCTGCATCCCAATCGATATTATCTTGTGCTTTTGGTAGTGGCTGACCTAATACATCTAACTTCTCTTCGGTTAAATATTTATTTAAAGCGTCTTGTAATAATTTATTTACTTCGTCAACTAATACAGCTTTACCGTATTGCTTCTTTACCATTCCCATTGGCACATGACCTTTTCTAAACCCTGGAATGTTTGCTGTTTTACGGTAATCTGATAATATTTTCTCTACTTTATCACTATAATCTTCTTTAGCGATATCTACTTTTACTACAGCATTTAATGCATCAACGTTTTCTCTTGTAATATTCATTTTTGAATGATATAAAGCCTTGTTAGGCATTTAACAAAACAGATTTTTCTCAAAACCTGAAATTATGTAACTAAAATCGGGTGGCAAAAATACAATATTTTTACCACCCGACAAAGTTTTTAATTGCTTGATTTTATGCGATTTCCTTTATTATTTTTAGAGTGTGTCAACTTATTCGTTTTTAACACATTTACTCTTATAAATTTTAAAAATCGACAGGTATTTCGGTATGTTTTTATTCTTCTTTTAAAACTGATTGTAGAATAGATTGTAAAATGGATAGCAATAAGCTAAACAATACCGCCCACCAAAAGCCATCTAAACTAAATCCACTAACAAATTCGCCTGCCAAATAAATTATCAATCCATTTATAATTAGGAGGAAGAGTCCTAAAGTTAAAATGGTTGCCGGTAATGTGAATAATACCAGAAGTGGCTTAACAAATAAGTTTAACACCGCTAATACAATAGCCACTATAATGGCCGTGACATAACTGTCGATATGCACTCCGGATAAAATTTGCGATATTACTAATACGGCGATTGCGTTAATTAAAAGTCTGATTATTGTTTTCATCTGTTTATTTTTATTTGTTTTTAAATGGTCAGATGTAATTCGCCATTAAACATTTCGGTTGGTATCAACTTAATTGTTTTGGCTCATTTCATATTTAAAGAGTTAGTTATGAAATATACAAATTATCTGAGAAATAAAAACTATTTAATTACCTCTAATAACAAGACTAATTGGTAATGCATATGGCACTGTAACTGGTTTACCTCTTACCAATCCAGGTTTTATTCTTGGCAAAAGAGCAACAACCCTTATCGCCTCGGCTTCTAGCGCCTTGTGTTTCGCTTTGGCTTGTATATCAATTACATTACCTTTTTTATCTATTTTAAAAATGATGTATATCTTTTGTACCCCATTCAAGCCCGTACCCTTTACAAAAGAAGTATTAAATTTTTCAGAAATAAAGGCAGATACATTTTCAGACATACACCTTTTCTTCCCATTATTTGCAAGTGCATTTTCACATCCGGGATAAACAGGAACTCTTTGGAAAACCCCATCTGGCACTTCAACTTCTTTTAAATTACCAACTCCTGTTGTTTTCTTTAAAACTCCATTTTTAAATTTGAAAGTTTTAACTACATTTCCTAGAGAATCAAATCTAGTTTCAGTGTTGGTTTTCACATCAAATTCATGTATCCCTTTTACTTTCAGTTTTTTATTTTTAGAATACTGCGCATATTCCCCTTGCTTATAACCATTAACATAACGAACTTCCCATTCCAACTCACCAGTTTCATAAAACTGTTTCCAAAGTCCATTAAGTTCATAATTATCATAATGACTTTCAATTTTTAAAATTCCGTTTTTATAATATTCTTTATAAGGTCCAGACCAAACAAATCGTCCCTTATTATTTATCTCTTTAATTTCTACGGAACAAAACAAGGTCCCATTTTCATCATACTCATAAGTTGTCAATCTACCTTCTACGTCATTTTTTGTTTCTTTTAGAATAACACCTTCTTTTGAATATTCTCGTTTCATGCCCGTAAACTTTCCGTTATTATCATTCACGTTAACTTCTAAAAGTTGCCCATTGTCGTAATACGTTTTCCAGACTTTAATTTTTTTATCATTCTTATAAAAGCCTTCTTGCTTTAATTGACCATTATCATAGTATTCTTTATACGGGCCATCTGGGTGATTTGTTTGGGCATTTGCTATTAATGTGGAGCAAGCAAAAGCCAAAATAAGTAAGTATTTCATTGTAAATTTTTAATTTATCAATAAGCAAATATAAGATTCTTCCTTAGCGACAAGCATAAAAAACAAAAAAGGTTCCTGATACCAAAATGATATTCAGAAACCTTATTCTAATCTATTTTTAATACTCTTAATTCACAAAGGTCATCACCGCATCAAAAAAATCGGTTGGATTTTCGGCATGTAACCAGTGTCCTGCATTGGCAATAGTAACAATATCTGCTTTTGGAAAATGGCGCTTGATAATTGGCTCATCATCAACACCTATATATTCGGAACGATCCCCCCGTAAAAACAAAGTATCTCCATCGAAAGTGGCATAACTTGGTAATGGCTCGCCAACTTCGGCAACTTCTTCTTTAAGCACCTCAATATTCATACGAAGCGCTAAACGACCTTTTTCTATCCAATACAGGTTTTTCAATAAAAACTGACGTGTTCCTAAATCGGAAACGTATTCTGCTAACACTTTATCGGCCTGACTGCGACTTTTAATGACATCAAAATCCAAAGCACTCAATCCATTTAATATAGCATCATGGTGTACAGGATAAAAACGCGGAGCGATATCTGCAACGAGTAAATTACTAACAAGCTCTGGATATTTAGTTGCAAACAACATAGCTGTTTTCCCTCCCATGGAATGCCCTAAGAGGATTATTTCTTTTAAAGCATGAGTTTCGCAATAATGTTTTAAATCTTCAACCAAAACCTCATAACTAAAATCGTTGTGATGAAAACTATGTCCGTGATTACGCTGGTCTACCAAGTGCACCTGAAAACCTTGTTCGCTAAACTGCATACCAAGCGTTTTCCAATTATCACTCATACCCAAAAAACCATGCAGAATGACAAAAGGTTTTCCTTCACCTATAATATTTGAATGTAATAACATATTTTTGATTTATGTTTTAAGTATTTTAATTAAAGTAGTGTTTCCTAGACTACCCTTTTAATTTCCTCAGATACATTTGAATCACATTTTCTACACCTAAATACAAACTTTCGGCTACCAAAGCATGCCCTATTGAAACCTCTAAAAGCCCTGGAATATTTTCGCTGAAGAATTTTATATTATCCAAAGACAAATCGTGTCCCGCATTCACGCCTAACCCTAAAGAATTTGCAAGTTCAGCACATTCGACATAAGGTTTAATAGCACTTTCGTTTCCTAAACTAAATTCGTGAGCAAACCCTTCGGTATAGAGTTCAATTCTATTGGTTCCTGTTTCCTTAGCGCCTTCAATTTGATTTAAAACAGGATCAACAAAAATAGAAGTACGAATTCCGTTTTGTTGAAATTCTTTTATCACATCTACTAAAAAATCTTTATTTTTTATCGTATCCCAGCCCGCATTACTGGTAATGGCATCCTCTGCATCTGGCACTAAAGTTACCTGTGTTGGTTTTACTTCCAGAACAAGGTCCATAAAAGATTGTATTGGATTCCCTTCTATATTATACTCGGTATACACGGCAGGTTTTAAATCTCGTGCATCCTGATAACGAATGTGGCGTTCGTCTGGTCTGGGATGAATAGTAACACCTTCGGCTCCAAACTCCTGAACATCTTTTGCAAATTGTACTACATTAGGTACATCTCCTCCTCTGGAATTTCTTAGAGTGGCAATCTTATTAATATTTACACTAAGCTTTGTCATTAAAATTCTAATTTAAATGGCAAAAATACAAAGTAGAACAGGCTTATGTACTTTTTTTTTGATTAATTTGCATAGTAAGAAGAGTAAGGTAATGAAATTATCAGAATACATATTTAACGACATTAAACCAGTAAACAGCAACACTAAAATAAGTGAAGTTCAAACGCTGTTTAACCAACTTACGCTTTCGCACATACCTATACAGGATGAAAATAAGACGTATTTAGGTTGTTTTTCTGAAACAGACGCACATTGTTTAGACAGTGATAAATCGGTTAATGATTATAAGTATACTTTAGAAGACTTTTACGTGCGCGACACCACACTTTGGCTGGATGTTTTAGAGGTTTTTGCTATTAACAACACCAATATAATGCCTGTGTTAAATATTAATAACGAATATTTAGGGTATTATGAGCTTAATGATGTTATTAGCTTGTTTAATGAATCTCCTTTTTTCTCGGAAGCAGGTGGTGTTTTGGTCGTTGAAAAAGGCATTAACGATTATTCTTTTAGCGAAGTCAGTCAGATTATAGAATCGAACGACGGCAAACTATTAGGTGCCTTTGTTTCTAAAATGAGTTCTGATTTAATTCAAATCACACTTAAAATTAGTACGGGCGGTTTAAATGATATTATTCAAACATTCCGCAGATATAGTTACAATATTGTATCCGGGCATGACGAAGACCGCTATATTGAAAGTCTTAAAGAGCGTTCGGATTACCTTAATAAATATCTAAATATTTAATTACAAATTACTGGCAGACATTTAAATTTCTGCTTTATTCTATAGAAAATAATAAAATTCACACCTATGAAAGTTGCTGTTTTTGGACGCTTTTACAACGAAACTACAACAACTTCGGTAGAACGGTTATTCACCTACTTACTAGAAAAAAATGCCGATGCTTATATTGAAACCGAATTTTTTAACCTTATAAAAGAAAACTCGCCAAATATAGACGAATATACATCGTTTAAAACGTTTGACAAACTAGACAAATCATTTGATTTTTTAATTAGCATAGGCGGCGATGGTACCATTTTAAGAGCTATCATTTTTGTTAAAGATTTAGATATCCCAATTATAGGTATCAATACAGGTCGATTAGGTTTTTTAGCAACTATACAAGTAGACCAAATAGAAAATGCTATCCAGGATATCATTGATAAGAAATACAAAATTTCAGAACGCAGTTTACTTTCAGTTGAAACGTCGCCTGAAAACGAAAACATCAGTTCGCTTAACTTTGCTTTAAATGAAGTTGCTATAAGTAGAAAAAACACCACCTCGATGATTACGGTTGAAACCCATTTAGATGGTGAATACTTAACGTCATACTGGAGTGACGGACTGATTATTTCGACTCCAACGGGTTCGACAGGATATTCTTTAAGTTGTGGAGGTCCGGTAATTACGCCTAGCAATAATAGTTTTGTTTTGGCTCCTATTGCTCCTCATAACTTAAGTGCACGACCTTTAATAATTCCAGACTCCACAGAAATAGAACTAAAAGTGGCGGGACGTGAAGACAGCCATTTAATCTCTTTAGACTCCAGAATTGCTACCTTAGAAAACGGAACTCTAATCAAAATTAAAAAAGCCGACTTCACCATTAAAATGATTGACCTTTTAAACGAAAGCTTCTTAACAACACTCCGAAAAAAACTACTTTGGGGAGAAGACAAGCGCAATTAGACAATAATTTTGCAGAAATACTGTTTTAGACTAATACAATTTAAATCAAATTGTTATTGGCTAATCTTATTTATTATATTTGCAATCTTTCGAACATTTATGAGGCATTTAACCGTATTGATACTAAGTATTTTAAGCATCCATATAAGTCATGCTCAAATTCATGAAATAGGAGTTTATTTAGGCGGAAGCAACGTTATTGCCGATGTTGGTGCTACCAATTACATCTCACCAAACCAATTCGCTTTTGGTGGTATTTACAAGTGGAACCGAAGTAAACGGCATTCCTATCGTGCATCAATACTGTTTAGTGATTTAAAAGGTTTAGACGCAAAGTCTGATGACCCTAGACGACAACAAAGAGATTATGAATTTTCGAATTCAATTTTAGAAATCGCCGCCGGAATGGAATTCACCTTTATGGATTTTAATTTACATTCTGGACATCGAATAGCTACACCGTACCTATTTTCGGGGGTTAGCGTTGCCAATCATGACGACATCTATTTTTCGAATGGCGTTTTAACCGACGAAGGCACATCAAGTTGGTCGTTCGGAATCCCCATGGCTTTAGGGGTTAAAGCCACATTTATCGAAGGATTAGTGTTAGGGTTAGAAGTTGGAGCTCGTTATACCTTTACCGATGGTATTGATGGTAGCACACCTGCTAGTAATAACCTACAACAATATAGATTTGGAAATATAAATAATAACGACTGGTATGTCTTCTCAGGTATTACACTAACGTATACCTTTGGAGAGAAACCTTGTTATTGTACAAATTAGAATGAATTTAAAAGACAGCATACAGCCAAATAAACTACCAAACCACATCGCTATTATTATGGATGGCAATGGACGTTGGGCCAAACAAAAAGGCATGATTCGTGCCTTTGGACACGAAAACGGAACAAAAGCAGTTAAGCAAGTTGTTGAAGGTTGTGCCGAGTTAGGGGTTAAAAACTTAACCCTTTACGCATTTTCTACAGAAAATTGGAATCGACCAAAATTAGAGGTTGACACCTTAATGAAATTACTCGTTAATTCGTTAAAAAAGGAAATAAAAACACTTCAAGACAACAATATAAAACTCTCTGCCATAGGATGTTTAAACAACTTACCAAAAAAAGTTCATACTGAACTACAAGAAGTTATTGAGCTTACAAAAACTAACAGTAGACTAAATTTAACCCTCGCATTAAGCTACGGTTCAAGAGAAGAATTACTAAATACTGTTAAAGAGATTAGTATTAAAGTTAAAAATAATATAATTTCGCCGGATAAAATTGATGAATCAATTATAAATGAGCATCTTTACACGCGTGGTTTACCTGATGTAGACTTGCTCATTAGAACAAGTGGAGAGCAGCGTATAAGCAACTTTTTACTTTGGCAAATTGCATATGCTGAACTGTATTTTACCGATGTACTATGGCCGGATTTTGCAAAAAAGCATTTGTATGAAGCTATTATTGAATATCAAAAAAGAGAACGACGATTTGGGAAAACAAGTGAACAACTTAGCTAATAAACTACCTTTGACAAATTATATTAAACACTGCTTCGCAATATTACTTTTTGCATGTAGCCTTTCTATTAAAGCGCAACAAATACCTTATAACGACGGAAAAGCCTACACTATTGGAGATATAGCAGTAATAGGAAATACTGCTTTTGAGGCCCAAACCATTGTTACCTATTCAGGGCTACAAAAGGGACAAGCAATAACAATTCCAGGAGAGGAAATTAGTGCGGCCATAAAAAAACTATGGAACTCTAAACTATTTAGCGATATTGAAATTTACCTGACCAAAGTAGAAGGTGACACGGCATTTCTGGAAATTAGATTATCCGATTTACCTCAACTAAATGAGCTTAAAATTAACGGAGTAAAAAAGAGTAAAATTGAAGGCATCATCAAGGAAAACAAACTTGAAAAAGGTGTTAAAGTTACCGAAAACCTCATTACTACTACAAAAAACTACTTAACAAATAAGTACCAAAAAGATGGTTTCTATAATACAAAAGTTTTAATAAACACCATCGATATTAAAGATTCTCTAGCTACAGCCAGAGTTAATATGGTTATAAATATTGATAAAGGAGAGAAGGTTAAAATTGATGATATCGTAATTAATGGTAACGAGGTTCTAAGTGATAAAACACTTAGAAAAAGTATGAAAAATACAAAAAAGAAAAACATACTTCGCTTTTTAAAACGATCGAAATATATTGAAGCCGACTATAAAGAAGATCTCGTTAGTTTAATAGACAAGTATAAAGAAAACGGATATAGAGATGCTCGTATATTGTCAGACAGCGTTATTGTTAACGATAATCAAACCATTTCTTTAAAAATCGATTTAGAAGAAGGCGAAAAATATACTTTCGGAGATATTACCTTTATTGGAAACACTGTATATTCCAACCAATATCTTAATAGAATTTTACGTATTAAAAAAGGAGACACCTATAACGGCGTTTTACTTCAAAAACGTATTGCCGACGACACAAAACCTGATGGTTTCGATATAACGAACGAATACCAGAATCATGGTTATTTATTCTCCACCATTAACCCCGTTGAAGTAAGTGCCGATAACAATGTTATCGATATGGAAATTAGAATTATTGAAGGTAAACCAGCCTATTTCAATACGGTTTCGGTAGTTGGAAATGATAAAACAAACGATCATGTTATTTATCGTGAAATCCGTACGCGTCCAGGGCAATTATACAGCAAAGCTAATGTGGTACGTACCGTTAGAGAGCTTGGTCAGTTAGGCTTTTTTGATGCTCAGGAAATCTCTCCCGACTTTAAAAATGCTAACCCCAACGAAGGTACTATCGACATGGAATATTCGGTTAAAGAAACTGGGTCGAGCCAGATAGAGCTTCAAGGAGGTTACGGTGGTGGTGGTTTCATTGGTACCTTAGGATTATCATTCAACAACTTTGCAATTAAAGACATCTTTAAAAAAGAAGCTTACAAACCAATTCCAATGGGTGATGGCCAAAAACTAGCGTTGCGTTTACAAGCAAGTCGTTTTTACCAAACTTACAGTTTCTCTTTTTCAGAACCATGGATGGGAGGAAAACGCCCTGTTCAATTTTCGTCGTCGTTATCGCATACCAAACAATTTTTGTATGACTACCAAACCGGTAATGCCGATAAATCCAGAAGTTTTAATATTACAGGTATTACTTTTGGTTTAGCAAAACGTTTAACCGTACCTGATGATTATTTTACATTATCTCAGGCCTTAAGTTATCAGCGTTACGATTTAAATAATTACAACACTGGTTTATTTACTTTCGGTGATGGATTTTCAAATAACTTGTCTTATACTGTAGGATTAAGTAGAAATAATACTAGTGTAGATCCTATTTATCCAACGGGTGGATCTAATTTCTCGGTAACTGCAAAATTATCGTTCCCATACTCCTTAGTAAACGGTGTAGATTATACGGCACTTAAAAATGAAAGAGACGATAACTTTGCTATTTTAACCGACCCAGATGCTACAGCTGCAGAACAAGCCGATGCCAATACGCGAATTTCTGAAATCGATCAGGAGCGTTACAATTGGTTGGAATTTTACAAAGTAAAATTTAAAGCAGACTGGTTTGCCCAAGTTATCCCTAATACAGATTTAGTTTTAAAACCAAGTGTTGAATTTGGATTCCTTGGAGCATACAATCAAGACAGAGGTGTTATCCCTTTCGAACGTTTCTTCCTTGGAGGTGATGGTTTAGGAAGTTATAGTTTAGATGGTAGAGAGGCTATTGCTTTACGTGGTTATCCAAACCAATCGTTATCAACTAATGATGGAGGTACCATTTACAATAAGTTCTCATTAGAGCTACGCTACCCAATAACTTTAAAAGCTTCAGCTAAAATTTACGGTTTAACCTTCCTTGAAGGTGGTGCATCATATAATAATTTTAGAGATTACAATCCATTTGATTTAAAACGTTCGGCTGGTGTAGGACTAAGAATTTTTATGCCTGCTTTTGGATTGTTGGGTATCGATTTTGGTCATGGTTTCGACAATGTTCCTGGCGATACAGAGAAAAGTGGTTGGCAAACACACTTTATTATTGGACAACAATTTTAATTTTGGCACGATATTTTCTAATTACACCATAAGTATTTGAAATGAATTGAAATTTTTGAGATTAATTTTCGTTAATTTTTGAAATGAGCTTTCTAAAATTTTTCATAACAAGGAAATTGTTTATTTTGCGAGTAGCATTTTCAATGAAATTTTTACGAAACTTAACTATTGAAAATTCAATTCTAATCGTGGCAGACTTAAAAAATATCATCTGTCTTTTTAGAATTTATAATTAAATAAATTTAAAAACTCAAACAGATGAAAAACAACGTTCTTTTTTTACTGATACTAGTTTTTACTCTGAGCTTTTCGGCACAAGCACAACGTGGCGTTAGAATCGCTTATATCGACACCGAGTACATCTTAGAAAATGTTCCAGAATACCAGGAAGCCACTTCGCAACTAAACGATAAGGCCAACAAATGGAAATCTGAAATAGATTCTAAACTAACCGCTGTAGAACAAAAACGAAAAGACTTAAGCAACGAAAAAGCCCTTTTAACCAAAGAGCTTATTGAGGAGCGCGAAGAAGATATTGCTTTCGAAGAACAAGAAATATTAGATTATCAACAAAAACGATTTGGACCAAACGGCGATTTGTTTATTCAAAAAAGACAACTCATGCAGCCTGTACAAGACCAAATTTTTGCAGCAGTCCAGGATATTGCTGAAAAAAGAAAATACGATTTTATTTTCGATAAGTCTTCCGATGCAACTATGCTTTTCTCTAATAGTGCTTTCGATGTAAGTGAACAAATAATTAGAAGTATTAGCAGAACTTCAAAACGTACGCAAGCCCAATCGCGCGCCGAAAAACGTGCCGCCGAAGATGAAGAGTTACTTCCAGAAATAAATGAAGAACTGGAAGCACGAGAAAAAGCTTTAAAAGAAAAACAAGACGCCAGAGAAAGCGCCATTGAAAAGCGAAGACAAGAAATTTTAGAAGCCCGTGAAGCTAAACAAAGAGAAGCTGAAGAACGCCGACAAAAAATTCTTGAAGAACGTGAAAAAGTAAGACAAGAAAAATTAGCAGCAAGGCAAAAAGCTGCTGGTGTTTCCACTGAAGAAACCACAGCAAAATCAACCGAAGGAACAAAAGCAAATGAAACAGGCGAAAAAGAAAAAACACAAGCCCAACTCATTGAAGAAAATAGACAAAAAAAATTAGCCGAACGCGAGGCTAGAAAAAAAGAATTAGAAGAAAGACGACAAAAAATTTTAGAAGAAAGACAACGCGTAAAAGATAGTATAACCAATAGTAGAAACAATTAAAATTAAAACAATTTAAAACACACTTAATACTTATTTAAAAATGAAACAATTAAAAACACTTTTATTAGCAACTGTACTATGTGTTGCATCTGTAAGTTTAACACAAGCACAAAGTAAAGTAGCTCATATAAACACTCAAGAGCTAATTCAAGCGATGCCGGAGATGAAAGATGCACAATCGCAACTTGAGACGTTAAGTAAAACATACCAAACTGAGATGCAAGGTACCATTACTGAGTATCAAAATACAGTAAAACAATACGACGCAGAAGCTGCAACAAAAACTGAAGAAGAAAACGCTAAAAGAATGCAAGAATTGCAAGAAAAGCAAAGACGTATTCAACAGTTCCAAGCTGATGCTCAAAAAGATTTACAAAAAAAGGAAATGGATTTATTACAACCAATTACCGAAAAAGCAAGAGCTGCCATTTTAAAAGTAGCTAGAGCTCAAGGTTTCGATTACGTTTTAGATTCTGCTCAGGGAGTTACAATCTTAGCCGATGGTAAAAACTTACTTGACGATGTAAAGAAAGAATTAGGTATCTAATTTTTTATAAAATAAATTAAACTTAAAGCTGCTTTTTACAAAGCAGCTTTTTTTATTTTTGTTAATATGAGCAAACAACCTATTGGTATTTTCGATTCTGGCGTTGGTGGCACATCAATATGGAAAGAAATACACACTTTACTCCCTTACGAAAACACCATTTATCTCGCCGATAGCATAAATGCGCCTTACGGTTTAAAGGGTAAACAAAAGATTATTGAACTAAGTATTAAAAACACCGAATACTTAATAAATAGTGGTTGTAAACTCATTGTTGTGGCCTGTAATACAGCCACTACTAATGCCATAAGTGTTTTAAGAGCATCATACAATATCCCTTTTATAGGAATCGAACCAGCTATAAAACCAGCAGCACTTCATACCAAAACCCATAGCGTTGGTATTTTAGCCACCCAAGGCACCCTAAGCAGTGAATTATTCTCCAAAACCTCGGGGTTATTTGCAAGTCACATTCAGGTTATTGAACAAGTAGGTGAAGGCATTGTTGAACTCATTGAAGCCGGCAAGGTAAATTCGGATGAAATGAAACAATTATTGAGCGCGTATTTAAAACCAATGATAGAAGCTAAAATAGATTATCTGGTTTTAGGATGCACACATTACCCTTATTTAATGCCATTACTGTTAGAATTACTTCCAAAACACGTGAAGATTATTGATTCCGGTGAAGCCGTTGCCAGACAAACCAAAGCGATTCTTGAAAAACATGAATTGTTAAATACCCAGACATTAAAACCAGAGAATAAATTCTATACTAATGGCAATCCAGAAGTACTGAGAGCGTTACTAAATAATCAATATACACTAGAAAATTTAAAGTTTTAATAATACCTCGCATTAGGGAATGAGCGGCCTGTTTTGAGCTCGCCGACAAAGAAGGCAGCGAGTAGCGAAAGTCCGCCCCCTATAACGTGAAACGGTATAGCGGATAATGCCCTATAATTTTAATCTTCCTTAAACCAGCTGGAGTATTTCACGTAGTTATTTGCTATTCGATCTATTTGCCCGGATATTAATTCCTGACTAATATCTTTAATTTTTTTAGCTGGAACTCCAGCATAAATACTTCCAGATTCTACATGGGTATTCTGGGTTAGCACAGCACCTGCTGCAATAATACTATTACTCTCAATAATACAATCGTCCATTACAATACTGCCCATCCCTATTAAAACATTATCGTGTATGGTGCAACCATGAACCAAAGCATTATGACCAATGGAAACATTATTCCCTATATTAGTTGGTGCTGTTTGATAAGTAGCATGAATTACCGCTCCATCCTGAACATTCACTTTGTTCCCCATTTTTATATAATGAACATCGCCGCGAATAACAGCATTAAACCATACACTACAATCGTTACCCATTGTCACATCACCAACTATCGTAGCATTTTCGGCAACATAACAATTATTAGGAATTTGAGGTGACTTTCCATTTACAGGTTTTATTACAGGCATAATACATTATTTTGAAAGAAGTGGCGTTAAATTTAACGCTTAACTTTTAATTATTTTTATAAATTTTGAACTGTTAAATAGACTACAATATTATTTAAAAAACGCCAATAAATCAGATTTTTTTGAAGCCGACACCATAATTTCCTTTCCGTTTGAAAGCACCACGCTTCCACCTTTACCTTTTACATATTTAATGACCTGATTGACATTAACTAAATACGATTTATGCACACGTGCAAACCCAGTATGCAATAAAGCATCCTCAAAATATTTAAGTGTTTTACTAACTACCTTTTTTTTATTATCACTTAGGTAGATTTCGGTATAATTATCGTCGGCTTTGCAGTATAAAATTTCATTAATCTCTAAAACTTCAAAACCATTAAACTGTGGTATCGTAATTTTTCCACTAACGTTATTCACTTTTGGAAGCAGTACTTGTTCATGAAGCGCCTGTTCCTTTTGTTTTATTTGGGTAACATAATCTACCGCCTTAATAAGTTCGTCGATAGAAATAGGTTTCATTAAATAATAACTGGCATGGGCATTTAATGCTTCGATAGCGTAATGGTTATAGGCGGTAACAAAAATGGTTTCAAAATCGATATCACCCACTTTATCAAGTAAATCGAACGCATTACCATACGGCATTTCTACGTCTAGAAACACCAAGTCTAAGTCATTATTACGAATCAAAACTAAGGCTTCTTCTACATTTTCGGCCTCACCCAATATGGATACGTTAGGACAATACTTGCCAAGATAATTTTTTAAAATATCTCGACTTGTTTGTTCGTCTTCCACAATTACTGCATTTAAATTCATTTAATCCCTTTTTAAGGTTAACACGACTTTAGTCCCGGTATCTTCAGCATTTTGATAATCTTCTATAAGTACATCCACCTTATCTTTGTACATATCATTTAAAATATCAATTCGCTTTTTAATATTTCCAATCCCTTTTGAGTTTTGCTTTTTCTGGTGTTCAGTTTTTAAAGCTTTTGATTGCCGACGACCAATACCATCATCTGTAATCGTAATTTCTATCTCGTCCATTGATTTTTGTACAAGTCCAATATTTAAGTGTCCTTTCGTTTTTTTATAGCGCAACCCATGCCACACCGCATTCTCAATATATGGTTGTAATAACATAGGCGGAATTACAAAATCCTTTAAATTGATATTATCATCAATTTCAATTTCGTAATCAAATTTGTCTTTAAACCTGAAATGTTCCAGTTTGGTGTAAAGCCGAATCAGTTCAATTTCTTTCTCCAACGGAATAAAATCCTCTTCACTATTCTCTAATACCGCTCGCATTAAAAGAGAAAAATCCGATAGATATTTATTCGCAGCACGCTCGTCGTTTAAAGCTATAAAACTGTTCACAGAATTTAACGCGTTAAAAATAAAATGCGGATTCATTTGACTACGTAAACTTTTTAATGCCAACAAATTATTTGCCAAACGTTGTTGTCTTATATTCTTTAACATTAAAAAAGCCATAACAAGAAGTAAAATTACACCCCCAATTAATGAGTATATAATAAGTTTTTGTCGTTTAGACTGCTCTTCGGAAAGTTGAAATTTGCTTTCGGAAAGGGCTCGATCACTTTCTAAACTTGAAATTCTATTCTGCTTGCTTATAATATCTTTACTAAATCTTGCCGCCTGCGATATTTCCTGTTCTTTTTTTAGGTATAACTTATCAACTAATTCTACATAATCCTGATATGCCAAAAGTGCTTTATCAAACTCTCCGGCATCTCTATAAACTTCAGAAAGTTTTCTGGTGGCATCTTTTTGAACTATTAAATCTTCCTTTATGTTAGCTTCAGCAATACTATTTTGTAAAAAAGGAATAGCATTTTGGTAATCTTTTTGAGCAGCATAGGCATTACCTATCTTATAATTTTGCTTTTGGGGAGTTAAAGCACTTTCGTTTTTAAAAACCGAATCATTTTCTAAATTTTTAATACTGCTAAGTGCTTCCTTACGCAGTTCTATTTCATCAGAAAAATTGCGGTTTTCATTTTCGAAATCGGCAACTTTTATTTTCTGCTCTACCAATCGGGCTTCATTTTCAGTATTTGCAACTTGGATAGATTTTTTAAAATAGCCTTTAGCCCTTTCGGCATCACCCATAGCGTTATAACTCTGTGCTATCTTTGAGTTTAAATCTGTTATTTTTGAAGTTATTGCAGCCTTCTTTGCAACTTGTAAACCATTGTTGTACGCCTTTATGGCTTGTTGAAAAGCTTTAGTTGAAACATATACATCACCTATTCCTTCATAAAGCACAATTAATTGCCAGTTGGACAATTCTTCTTTATTGATGGCATTGTAAAGCGCTAAACTTTCCTGATAATTTTTATTTAATTTATAAGCCTTAGCTAGTTTTATATTAACCTCGTTAAGGTTTCTGCTTTGCAAACTTATGCGGTAATTAGAAACAGCCAAATCGTACTGTTTCCAAAACATATAAACATCGCCTAAAACTTCATAAGCTTGCGCATTTTCTTTTGCCGAACCACTTTCTGTCAAGGCATCACCAACAAATTGGATACTTTTTTCCGCATCGGTTTTTTGATAGAATTCAGCAGAATCAATTAAAGCATTAAACGATATCAAATTTTTTGAGGCTCGTTTTCCTTTTAGATACGTTTTTTCGTTTTTATTAGACTTTACTAAAACCTTTATCCTTTCATTGTTTTGTATCGTATAGTAAACCGTTTGAAAATCCTTATGTCTTATGGTAAGTTCATCCCCTTTCCTAGCTTCGATTTTAAACTCACCAAAAATATCGGTAGTTGTATACCCCCCGCCATTTACTTCAATATTTACATTTGGAATTGGCTTATTAGTATCGTCATCTATAACCGACCCTCTTACAGAAAACTTGGAACCTTGATTTAAAATCACATTATTATTCTGCGCAATGACAAGGGTCGTGCACAAAAGAAACAGGAACCATATATTAATTCTTAATCGTTTCATAAGCAAAACTTAGCTAAACATACGCACTTTACTTGGTAAAATAAAATGATGATTTTATAAAATAAACCTTTTGAATAATGCACGAACCTTATTCGCTAATTCTTAAGCCGTATTCCCTAATTAATACAGCGCATTCCCTAATTGTACATTTTTAATAAAATAAGTTGATTTTATATTTAGGGAAACATTAAATACTTGAATTATGATTTTAAAGCACCTTTTAAACCTTAGTATTTTTATCACCTCTGTTGCATTTTCTCAACAAGGAGAAAAAAACTTTATAGACCAACCCTACATTGAAGTAACAGGAAATGTTGAAACTGAAATAACACCCAATGAAATTTATCTTAATATTCTAATAAATGAAGACGATAAAAAAGGGAAAATTAGTGTCGAAGACCAAGAAAATGAAATGATATCTGTTTTAAAATCCTTATCAATAGATTTAGATAAAAACTTTTCAATTCTTGATTTTGATGGTTTTTACAACAAAAAATTTCTAGGCACCAATGAAGTTTCTAAAGCCAAACGCTACGAACTTATTGTAAATAACGGCGAAACACTGGCTAAAGTTTACGACGCTCTAGACCGAATAGACATTTCTAACATCTCAATAACAAAAACCAGCCACACCGACATTGAAAAATTTAAACGCGAGGCAAAACTTAATGCCCTTAAAATAGCAAAAGAAAAAGCCGAAGACTATGCGCAGGCTATTAATCAAACCATTGGAAAGGCGCTTTTAATCCAAGAACAAGCTTCTCCCTCAATAAATACATTAAGTGGTTACGCTAATGGTGTAGTAATAAGAGGGGCTTCAGCGCTTTATGGTTCTAAGGCGGCAACCATAAAATTCGAAGATCTAAATTTAAAACCTCTCATAATATCGGCCCAAGTTATGGCAAAATTCATCCTAAATTAAAAAACGTAAACAACATGAAACATTCAATTAAAAGAGTACTATTGTTAAGCTTCATTCTCAATATTATATTCTGCCACGCAAAGATTAAAACTTCTGATAACCGCTTCAAAAGCACAAATTTAAACAGTAGTCAACATTATATAAAAGTTGCACTTTTATTAGATACCAGTAATAGTATGGACGGGCTTATAGACCAAGCTAAGGCCCAGCTTTGGGATATAGTAAACGAACTTTCCTATGCTAAATGTGGTAGTGCAAAGCCTAATCTTCAAATTGCTTTATACGAATACGGTAACGATGGTTTAAACAGCCAGGAAGGTTTTATTAGGCAGGTATTACCCTTTAGTGAAGATTTAGACGAGATTTCGAAAGAACTATTTTCGTTAACCACTAATGGAGGAAATGAGTACTGCGGACATGTCATTCAAACAGCGTTAAACCAACTAAACTGGGGAAAAAATCCAGAAGATTTAAAACTTATTTTTATTGCAGGAAACGAACCTTTTACTCAAGGAAAAGTTAATTATAAAGATGCCGCTACCAATGCCAATGAAAAAGACGTTACTGTAAATACTATTTTCTGTGGCGATTACAATCAAGGTATTTCAAGTTACTGGAAAGATGGTGCACTACTCGCCAATGGCGATTACATGGCCATAAACCACAACCAAAAAACGGTGCATATTGTTTCGCCTTACGATGATGAGATATTGATTTTAAATCAAAAATTAAATAAAACTTATGTCATTTACGGAACAAAGGGAAAAGAAAAATTAGCCTTACAAGCCGAACAAGACAGTAATGCAAGCAATTATAGCAAGGCAAATGCTGTTAAACGAAGCGTAAGTAAGAGTTCGCATTTCTATAAAAATGAGTCTTGGGATTTAGTTGATGCCGTTGAGCTTGAAGAAGTAGTGGTTCAAGCTCTTACTCCTGGAATTCTGCCTGAAGAACTCAAAGGAAAATCGAATTCTGAAATTGAGGCCTATTTGACACATAAAGGCAAGGAACGTAAGGCAATTCAAAATCAAATAAATGAATTAAATCAAAAAAGAATCCAGTACGTTTTAAAACAACAACGAGAAAAATCAAATGAATTAGAAAATGCGATGGTAACAGCTATAAAAAGTCAGGCTGAAAAGAAAAATTATAAATGGAATAAATAATTTATAATCGTCATCTTTAAGAAAATGAAAGATGACTATATTTCTTTAGCTTAGAACATCAATCAATACTGTTTACAAGTCTCTTAAGTAGTAAAGATTAATTCACTGCAGGGCAATTACAATCGTAGCGCTTACGTCTGCAATTAAAATTATAACCTAAAGTAAATTGGTGAAATCCCCCATTAGAATACACAACCGAGTTACTCTGATAGGTGTATGTGTAGGCAAACATAAATTGATTATAATTGATGCCTACTATAGGTGTAAACTGACTTAATCGCTGTTTATTTACAGTACTGTTAGCGTTGGTAGTATACTCGGCACCATCAAAACTATTTCTATAAGACAATCCTGCCCATACAGTTCCAAAATCCATAGCTTTATAAGCCTTGGCGTTTACATCTATTGCTGCTTCCTGAGTTGCCTCTCTATATTGAAACATAACCGACGGTTCAAAGCTCCACTCACTACCATACTTGCTATAAACATAACCTGTTGTTAATAAATAACGTCTTAAATTACTGGTTATATTCACGTCTCTGTTAATTCCGGAGTTATTTAAAACATTCTTTACTGTTCCGTGTAAATAAAAATCAAGAAACTGATACGAAAACCCAAAATCCATATTAAAATTGGTTTCGGTTTGCACAGTACCAGATATTATAGGATCAGGCCCATCAAACAAAAACGAAGTTTCGTCCAAACGGTATTGTATTAAACCAGCACTTAAACCAAAAGACAACATATTTAAATCGGTCTCACTCCTGGAAAACATTAAATGGTGCGCGTATGTGGCATAAGCACCACCTTGCGAATGGTAGCCATTTTTGTCAGTAAACACAATTCCTCCAATAGCTGAAGGCGATTCACCAATTCGACTATTTACGCTTAAAGTCATTAGCCTTGGAGCATCTTCATGCCCAAACCATTGTTGCCTGCCTGTTAACCTAATTTTTGCACAATTGGCTACCCCAGCCATCGATGGGTGAATTAAATAATAATTATCGGTAAGGTAATCTGTATAAATAGGCAAACCCTCTTGTGAAAAGGAAAAATGCGTAAAGAAACCGCAAATAGTAACAAATAAAAGGTTTTTTAATCTCATATAGTTTCAACGTAATTAGCATGGTGCTTATTATTGAAAAACATACTAATTTAAACAGTTCAATAAGAGGCAACAAAACTCAAATATATGGATAACTAAAGTTTTCTTTTAGTATTTTTGTAAAAAATTAGCTAAAATGAATACTTTCAAAGTTTCTGTTAGAGAAACATCAAATAAAGCCATAGTAAAATTCGAATTAAACGAGTTTATTACACAACACCAAAGTTTTGAGTTTAACAATATTGATGAAGCTAAACCTTCACCTTTGGCACAACAGCTATTTTACCTTCCATTTGTTAAAAAGGTATATATTTCAGGAAATTTTATAGCTGTAGAACGATATAATATTGTTGAATGGGCCGATGTACAAGATGAAATAGCCGAACAAATTGAATCATACTTAAACGATGGCGGTATTGTTATAGAACAGACCACTGAAACAAAAAAAGTACCGGTTACAGTTTATGCCGAAAGTACCCCTAATCCATCAGTAATGAAATTTGTTGCTAATAAAAAAATAGTAACAACACTATTCGAATTTACATCTATTGATGAAGCCAAACTTTCACCTCTTGCTACCGAGTTATTTCACTTTCCTTTTGTTAAAAGTGTTTTTATTGAAGAAAACTACGTTTCTATCACAAAATATGATATGGCCGAATGGCAAGACATTACCGTAGAGTTGCGTGAATTCATAAAAACATACATTGAAAATGGTAAGGAAGTTGTTGTAAAAGGTGCTGCCGAACAATTACAAAAGTCAACCGAACAATTAGACTCAAATTTTGACGCCTTAGATGATACGTCTAAACAAATAATTAATATTCTTGAAGAATATGTAAAACCGGCTGTAGCTAGTGATGGTGGTAACATTCAGTTTATATCTTACGACGAAAATACAAAGAACGTAAGCGTACTTCTTCAAGGTGCTTGTAGTGGATGTCCATCATCTACCTTTACGCTTAAAAGCGGTATCGAAAACATGCTAAAAGAAATGCTTCAGGATAAAGTAAAAACAGTTGAGGCTATAAATGGATAAATATTTATTATCAACATAATTTATAAAGCGTTCATATTTTATTGAGCGCTTTTTTTATGGTATTTGGTTTATGACTATAAACCACCGTGCTTTCACTACTCACTTTTTTAGCCACTTTGCTAAAAAGAGTTCAAACATACCGTTCAATGACTAATACTAAAGTATGAACATTAAAAACATACCTATTAAACAAATATAAATACGTCATTATACTTACCCCTCATAAACGACCAAAGCCTTTATCGTATTAAGGATAAAGGCTTTATTTGCATTGTAATAGTGACCAGGCTGGGGCTCGAACCCAGGACCCTTTCATTAAAAGTGAAATGCTCTACCAACTGAGCTACCTAGTCTTGGACTTGGTTTGACAAGTCTTCTAATAAAAAATCCTCAGTCTGTTAGAAGACTGAGGATTATAAATACTGAACTTGATTCAGTACCAAAAAAGGCAACGACCT
>NZ_JACVXB010000006.1:0-1669 GCF_014596945.1 Aestuariibaculum sediminum
ATACGGCGAGCTATGTTGTAACCCAGACGGATTTAAATGCTGGAGCTGACTTAGTAAACACGGCTTCAGTAACCACAAATGAGATTACGACCCCTGTAGAAGATACGGCTACCAGTACGGTATCTCAGGATTCGAGTATGGTAGTTACTAAGAGCTTGACCAACGCTGATGATGCTATTGTAGACACAGAGGGCGAGACTATCGAGTATACGATCACCGTTAATAACGATGGAAACACAGACCTTACCAATGTCGTAGTAGGTGATGAATTACCAGATGGCAGCTTAGGCGTAGTAACAGGCCCAACGGGCGATGATGGTGATGGCATATTAAATGTAGGCGAGACGTGGACATATACGGCAAGCTATGTTGTAACCCAAGCAGATTTGGATGCAGGTAGCGATTTAGTAAATACGGTTTCAGTAACCACAGATGAGATTACTGATCCGGAGACGGATAATGCAACTAGTAGCATAATTATTACCCCAGCGGTAGCGATCATCAAGACTAGTGAGGTTAATGATGGCGGCGATGGTATTGATGCAGGAGATACGATCACCTATACCTATACAGTAAGTAACTCGGGAGATGTTACCTTATATGATGTAGACGTAACGGAGAATGCAGCAGACTTTACGGGAAGCGGTACCTTACCAACACCTGCATACAGCAGTGGTGGTAGTGATATCGACGGCGAGGGCGACGGCTATGATTTAACGGTAGGCGAGAGTTTAGAATTTACAGCGACCTATGTTCTTACCCAGGCAGATATGGATGCCGGTGGTGTAACGAATCAGGCTACAGCTACGGCTAACGACCCACAAGGTAATCCAACGGATGATGAATCTGATGATAACAGTGTTTTAGAAGACGATCCAACGGTAACATTACTTTGTCCTGCTATAAATGGAGTTTCATCAACTGACCCTTCAGAGTGTGGTGTTGTTGACGGAAGCATTGTAATTAATGCTAGCGGAGCTGGATTAGTTTATAGTATTGATGGAGGAGCTACTTTTGTAAATTCTAATGAATTCTACGGATTAGAAGCAGCCACTTATAATGTGGTGGTAAGATCAGAAACAAGTGATTGTGAAATTATTCATGGAGATATAACTTTAATAGCTAAAGTCGCTCCAGAAATTCTAAATGTTGAAAGTGTTTCTACAGATTGTGGTACTAACAACGGAACAATTACAATATCTGCGGAAAGTAGATCGGCTTTAAGTTCATTAATTTTTATTATTGATAATGGTGTTAATATTTTTGAAAATTCTACGGGAATATTTACAGGTTTAGCTGAAGGGCTTTATCAAATTAAAGTAAGAAATAGCGATCAGACTTGTGAAGTGACTTTCACAGATGTTCAGTTAACGGTTTATTGTAATGATACATTTGCAATAGATGACGAAAACACAACCATAACAGGTTTACCAGTAAGTGGGGATGTAACGACGAATGATTTTGATCCGGAGGGCGATAATCAGATATTCCAAGGATTTATCGATGAAAACGGGGATCCGATAGCAAGTGGATCGACGGTATCAGGAGTAGATTCCGAAGGCAATGAAGTAGCCAATGCCGGAACAATCACTTGGAATCCAGACGGAACATACACGTTTGAACCAGCCGATGATTTTTCAGGAACGGTAGATATAGTTTATGAAACCTG
>NZ_JACVXB010000006.1:1769-193657 GCF_014596945.1 Aestuariibaculum sediminum
TGGAATCCAGACGGAACATACACGTTTGAACCAGCCGATGATTTTTCAGGAACGGTAGATATAGTTTATGAAACCTGTGATGATAATGCTCGTGTACCAGCATGTGATACGGCTACATTATCGGTAACAGTAATCGACAATACATCAGAAGTAAACAGTGTGATAGCTAATAATGATGAGAATGTATCTTATGGAAATACAGTGTCAGGCGATGTTTATGCCAATGATGTAGATCCGCAAGGGGATACTTTTACAATCACCGGCTTTGAAGTAGATACTGATGGCGATGGCATAGCCGAGGCACAAACCCCAGGCACAACAGTACCAGTTTACGGAACGGATTCCGAAGGCAATGTTGTCGAAGCCGGAACCATCACGGTAACAGATTCAGGCGTATACACATTCACACCAAACGATGATTTTGTAGGTGAAGTAGAGATCAGTTATACCATAGCAGACGATGGTAGTCCATCGGCATCCGACAGTGCATTAATCACCATTGATGTGTTAGAAGATCCGAGTGAAGGTTTAGCTAATCTGGCACCATTTGCAGGCGACGATCAGTCAATTACCGAGGAGAATACTTCAGTAATGGGCGAATGGGCATCGAATGATAACGATCCAAACGGAGATATGATTGTGTTAAACGGCACGAGTACAGAGATCGATTTAAGCAATCCGACAGGAACAACAAGTTTAGGAACGTATCCAACAGATATGGGCGGAAACATCGAGTTCTTTAGTGATGGTACTTATCAGTACACGCCACCAACAGATTACTATGGCGGCGATCAGGTAAGTTATGAGATCTGTGATGTAACAAGCGTTGAACCACAACCATTATGTAGTACAGCAACGATTTACCTAACGGTATTAGAAACAAACACTACGGTAGCTATAGGAGATGAGAACACCACTTTATCAGGTTTACCAGTAAGTGGGGATGTAACGACGAATGATTTTGATCCGGAAGGAGATAATCAGATATTCCAAGGATTTATAGATGAAAACGGGGATCCGATAGCAAGTGGATCGACGGTGTCAGGAGTAGATTCCGAAGGCAATGAAGTAGCTAATGCCGGAACAATCACCTGGAATCCAGACGGAACATACACGTTTGAACCAGCCGATGATTTTTCAGGAACGGTAGATATAGTTTATGAAACCTGTGATGATAATGCTCGTGTACCAGCATGTGATACGGCTACATTATCGGTAACAGTAATCGACAATACATCAGAAGTAAACAGTGTGATAGCTAATAATGATGAGAATGTATCTTATGGAAATACAGTGTCAGGCGATGTTTATGCCAATGATGTAGATCCGCAAGGGGATACTTTTACAATCACCGGCTTTGAAGTAGATACTGATGGCGATGGCATAGCCGAGGCACAAACCCCAGGCACAACAGTACCAGTTTACGGAACGGATTCCGAAGGCAATGTTGTCGAAGCCGGAACCATCACGGTAACAGATTCAGGCGTATACACATTCACACCAAACGATGATTTTGTAGGTGAAGTAGAGATCAGTTATACCATAGCAGACGATGGTAGTCCATCGGCATCCGACAGTGCATTAATCACCATTGATGTGTTAGAAGATCCGAGTGAAGGTTTAGCTAATCTGGCACCATTTGCAGGCGACGATCAGTCAATTACCGAGGAGAATACTTCAGTAATGGGCGAATGGGCATCGAATGATAACGATCCAAACGGAGATATGATTGTGTTAAACGGCACGAGTACAGAGATCGATTTAAGCAATCCGACAGGAACAACAAGTTTAGGAACGTATCCAACAGATATGGGCGGAAACATCGAGTTCTTTAGTGATGGTACTTACTTGTACACACCTCCAGTAGATTATTTTGGTCCAGACCAGGTAAGTTATGAGATTTGTGATGTAACAAGCGTTGAGCCACAACCATTATGTAGTTCTGCAACAATTTTCGTTACAGTCTTAGAAAAACAATGTTTAGACTTTGACTTGTGGGTTTACTTAGAAGGTAGTTTAGTAGAACCGCAAACAGGTTTGTATAATAATCCGCCAATGCGAACAGCATTAAATGATTCTTATTTATTACCTGGACAGTACAACGAGAACACTACAGGAACTAAGTATGCATTACCGGGTCAACCATTTGCTGCGGCTCCGTGGAATTATAATGGAATTGAAGGTAGCTATTACGATTCAGAAGGATTAGTTGCTAATGCAAAAGCTAATTATCCAGCAACAGTAGTAGATTGGGTATTAGTTTCATTGCGAACAACTCCAGATGAAGGAGGCGAAACAATTTGTCAACGAGCTGGATTATTACATAGCGACGGTCACATAGAATTATTAAATACTTCAGATTGTTGTTATATTGATGCTAATGTTAGTTACTATATTGTTATAGAACATAGAAACCATTTATTAATAATGTCTCAAGATCCAGTTAGCGTAGTAAATAAGACAATTACCTATGATTTTAGAGATAAACAAACCTATATTAATGATGTATTTAATTCAGGGGTATACATTGGTCAGAAAGAAGTACTTCCAGGAGTATTTGTAATGTATGCTGGTAATGGTGATCAAACCACTACAGAAAATGAAGATACAGACATTACGGCAGAAGATGGTAACAAATGGATTAACAATGGTACAGCTAGTGATGTTTATAACGCAGCAGATTATAATATGGATGGCGAAGTAAACGCATTAGATTATGAGCTATGGAAGAAAAACTCTCCAGGATTTACAAGTGTACCACGTAAATAATAGTTAAGTAAATATTTTAAGTGAAAGGCACCTTGAAACTCAACTTGTTTCAAGGTGTTTTTTTTATTATTAGAATGCGAAAATACAACTGTGATAAAAAGTAGGAGTAATAACTAACGGATAACACTTAATTACTAAAAAGAAATTTAAACATTAGCAAACCACATTCAATTTTGTACTTTTGTTTCACTATGAAAGAAGAACAAGTCATTTTAGTAGATCAAAACGATGAGCAAATAGGACTGATGCCAAAAATGGAAGCCCACGAAAAAGCATTATTGCATCGTGCGTTTTCAGTGTTTGTCTTTAATGAGAAAAACGAATTAATGCTACAGCAGCGTGCAGCGCATAAATATCATTCTCCTCTGTTATGGACGAATACCTGTTGCAGTCATCAGCGTGAAGGGGAATCTAATATAGATGCAGGTAAGCGCAGATTGCAGGAAGAAATGGGATTTGTTACCGATTTAAAGGAAACAACCTCTTTTATATATAAGGCTCCTTTTGATAATGGGTTAACAGAACATGAGTACGATCATATTATGGTTGGACATTATGAAGGCAATCCCAAAATAAATCCAGATGAAGTTGAAGCTTGGAAATGGATGTCGTTGGATGCTGTAAGAGCCGATATTGAAGTACAGCCAGAACTTTATACGGCTTGGTTTAAAATAATTTTCGAGAAATTCTATCAACATATTAATATTAAAAAATAATGAAAGCAACTGTTAGCAGAAAAGCTCATTTTAATGCTGCTCACAGACTTTTTAAGGAAGGATGGAGTGATGAGAAAAATCTACAGGTTTTTGGAAAATGCAGTAATCCTAATTATCACGGGCATAATTATGAGTTAGTAGTTAGTGTGACAGGAGAAATAGACCAGGAGACTGGTTTTGTAGTTGATTTAAAAATATTAAAAGATATTATAAAACAAGAGGTAGAGGAACCATTGGATCATAAAAATTTAAACATTGAAGTTGATGCATTTAAAACCTTAAATCCCACGACTGAGAATATAGCAGTATATATATATGAAAAACTAAAACCTCATTTAAAGCCAGAATTAGATTTAGAGGTTACTTTATTTGAAACTCCTAGGAATTTTGTAACCTATTCAGGAGAGTAGAATTTATTAAAACAAAAAAATCCCAAGTCCTTTACTTGGGATTTTTATTTAACAAGCAGTTTTACTTTCGGTAAATTCTGTATTGTTTACAGGGAAATTAAATAATGCGCTACAAACCCTCTCATGATGATTTAAAGTGGTCTTCGCTTTTGTTACTAGAATATTCACAGTAAAACTAGTCGTGGTTTGTTTTACCAATTGAGCCTGAATAGTAAGTTTGTCCTTAATAAAGGCGTTTTTATGCATTTTAAATTTATAATCTGTGAATTCAGGAACATCCTGTAAATAAAAACCTTTAACAGGAATTGTTGCAATATCTTTTACCGCGTCGTAAAGAGTACTTGGTAATAAAAATCCGTTGGCGTTACTAATTTTTTTTGTCACTATAAAAGATGCGTTTGTATGTGTATTTGTTTTCATAATTTAAAGGGTTAGGGGTACAACAATATGGGAGAGAGTTTAAAATGACTAGGCATAAAACATAACGTTTTCTGTATAAGAAATAAATTAATAATAGATTGGACGGTTTTGGAAATGGTTTTAATTGTTTTCATAATTTAAAAATTTAAGGTTTGAATTTGTTTTAAATAAAAAAGGTGCTTTTATTAATAAAAGCACCTTTAAATTGTTATCTATTGTTAAAAAGAATTATTTGTAATGAAGATGCTCACGAGATGAAATATGTAACATAGTAAAAGCGACCGCTTTCCACTGTTGCGAAATACGGCTACACTTCTGTTTATATGACATCATTGTTGTGTTCATCGATATAAAAGTACGTATATTTTTTTTATAATTAATTATTTAATTTAAAATAGATGTTTTTATTTAGGATTAATGTAATTTTGCACGCAAATAAAACACATTATAATTATGGCAAATAAGAGAGACCTTAAAAAAGACATTAACTATGTATTAGGAGATATTATTGAGGCAGTGTATGTTTGGGAGTACGCCAATACAGATAAAGATACAAAAGAAAGTTCGGCTATTATAGACGAAGCTATTGTTACTTTTGATGAGTTAATCGCTAAAGTAAATGCAAAGGATATTGATAATGCTAAGGCGCATTTTAAAAGCATCCAAAACGAGTTAGAAAGTAGAGGAAACGAATTAATTGAAAAAATTAATAAATTAAGTTAATTTTTTTGACGGAATATTTGCAGATTCAATTTTTGCTTTTATATTTGCACCCGTCAAAAACGCCGATATAGCTCAGCTGGCTAGAGCAGCTGATTTGTAATCAGCAGGTCGTGGGTTCGAGTCCCTCTATCGGCTCAAAAAAAGCTTCACTTTTTAAGTGAAGCTTTTTTATTTTAAATAGTTAATAGAAAGTTATATTTAAGGATTAAAAAAAAGACATTCAATAACTATTGAATGTCTTTTTTGATGTCAAAATGAATATATATTATTCTGCTTCTTTTATCTTATCAATAAATTTTTGAAGTTCTACACCATATTTAGAGGCTTTAACCTTATCGGTTAAAGAATTGTTTATCGTGTCTAGTAGATTTACTTTAGCATTATATATTTCTGATAGCGCTAAATAAGGAGCCACTTCACTATTTTTATTGTTAATTGCGAAATTAACTGTAAATAGGTAACGTCTTTTTATTAAGTTAAGCGATAGTTTATCGATACTATCAATTTTTGTTTGATCATTTTCTTTACGGGCCTCAAAACTTGCTTTTATCAGGTCTAAATTTTGGTCGTTTAGACGTCCAATCATTTGTTGGTAATTTTCCAGTGTTTTTTGTTGTTCAGATCCATTTATTTTGGCGTCTAAAGCGAAGTCTTTAACCGTTGTATGGATCTCAGTAACTCCTTTGTCAGCAAAAAAAGGAATTCTTTCATTTTCGGACGTATTTTTATTTAAATATAAAAAGAACATTTCAGGAGATTCAAGAGGGCTGTAAAGTTCAAATTGGGAATTACCATTAACTACAACTGAGTCTACAGTTACTAAAACCGTGTCTTGTACTTTTTTTAAATACACTGTTCCTTTTTTTAAACCTTTAACGTTTGTTTTTACAACTAAATCATGCTGCTCTTTAGAACAGGAGGCAATAACAATCATTGCTAGAGCGAATACTATTTTCTTCATATTTAAAATAAAATTTTACCCGATAATCGAGCGAATACTGTTTTGGGATTCAACCCTCTTTAAGTTCAAATAAATTTACCTTGATATTATTTTAGGGAATTTTTTAAAAAGCAAATATGCTAATAAAATTGTTAAGTTTTAGCTTGCTGAAGCTAATTCCATCAAAATGGTACAAACAATTGCTGATATAGTCCCTATGGCATAACCAAATACAGCCAGTAACACGCCTACAGTTGCCAGCGATGGATGAAATGCAGATGCGACAATGGGGGCTGACGCTGCACCTCCTACATTTGCTTGGCTACCAACAGCCATAAAAAAGTAAGGGGCCTTTATCAATTTGGCTACCAAAATTAATAAGCCTGCATGTATAGACATCCAAACGAGCCCCACGGCAATCAAACCAACATTATCAAAGATCAAATTCAGGTCCATTTTCATGCCTATTGAAGCAACTAAAATATAAATAAATACACTTCCAATTTTACTAGCACCAGCGCCTTCGTAATTTCTAGCCTTTGTGTATGATAGAAATATGGCTATTACTGTTGATAAGCTAATCATCCAAAAGAAACCCGAACCAAGGAAAGTAAACATGTTTCTGGTTGTAGAATTGCTAATTTCAGAAACTAATTTATCAAAATAAGGAGCAATATAACCAGAAAGTAGATGCGCAATGCTTACTGTTCCAAAAGCAATTGCAAGCATGAGCATATAATCGGTTAAAGTTGGTGTTTTTTTTATGCCCTCTGTAAAATTAGAAACTTTTTCTTTTAGGCTATCAATAGAGGACGTATCTGCTTTTAGCCATTTGTTAATTTTGTCTCTTTTTCCAATGCCTATTAATAATATAGCCATCCAAATATTAGCAACAACAATATCGACAAATACCATTCCGCCATATAATTTTTGGTTGTAGCCGTAAATTTCCAACATAGCGGTTTGGTTGGCTCCACCACCAATCCAACTGCCCGCTAAAGTCGAAAGACCACGCCAAACTGCATCAGGACCTGCTCCTCCAACAGTTTCTGGCGAGACTATCGAAATGAGCAATATAGCAATTGGGCCGCCTATTATAATGCCAATCGTACCCGTAAAAAACATGATTAAAGCTCGCCATCCAAGATTGAATACACCTTTAAGGTCAATACTTAATGTCATTAAAACAAGTGCAGCAGGTAGCAAAAATCGGCTTGTTATAAAATATATATTGCTTTTATGTTTAACAACTTCATTCGCTTCATTTACTGTTTCCCATTCTGGGGAAATTAAACCAAAGGACGTTAAAATAGCTGGTACCATATAAGCCATGAAAAGTCCAGGAACAATTTTATAAAATTTTGACCAAAAACCGGTTGTTCTAGACTCAGTATAAAAAACAAAGCCCAGTGCAAGCATAAGTAGACCAAATGTGATTGTATCGTTTGTGAAAATTGGAGAGTTATCCATGATTGTTTATTAATGTTTTGAGAAGTTTCAAAATTAATATAATAAACTATGTGGTTGTAAACTTGTGATATTAATTTAAAATTTTGTTTTATGTTTTAGTTTGGCACAGTAATTGAAACGTTAATATTAGTTGTATTCAAGTATAAAATTATTGAGTGGTTACTTTAATTTTTGAATTGCAACTCATATTTTTGGTTGGTTAGTTAAAAAAAGCATCCTCGTTCGGATGCTTTTTTTCATTTATAGTATTAAAGCTAAACATTAATCATAAGGGCATGCGCAAAATTTCTTTTTAAACAAATCTCCAAGTGGCATATCTGTTCGTAAAATGTCAATAAACAAGCTAAGTCTTATCATACTGGCTTGATAGGGCTTGAGGTCGGCTAGGTTAGTGCCGTATTCGCTATAAATAATATCTAGAAGTTCTTCTTCGGTGGTATTATTCGAACGTTCGTAGCGTAGATCTAGTCCAAATCGGTTATAACGAAACATAACTCCAAAATTAAAACTCATGGTATTTTTATCTAAATCTGGCCCGCCATCACTATAAGAGGTAACTTGAACACCTTCTAATTGTGTGTCATCGTAAAAATTAAAGCTTGGCCCTAGATAAAGTCTAACGGGTTTCAAAATGCGTACACCAACTAATAACGGGATTTCCATTTTTGTTGTTCTCCATTCAGCCTTCTTTCTAGGTAATTCGTAATTATTATTTAGGGTTACATAGTTAAATTCTGGTTGCACGAAAAAAATGCCGAACTCACCTGTAACGTAGGCACCCAGCTGATAGCCCAGTTCTTTGTTCGGTTCATGGTTTATGGCAGGTTCGTTATTGTATGCACGTTGATATAATGTCCCAATACTATTATTATTTAGCCCTCCTTTTATTCCAAAGGCATATTCTTGAGAGAAGCTAATTATAGTATATAATAAAAGTGTAGAAGTTAGTAGTTTTAATTTCATATCTGATTCGTTTTCAGGGCTTCGATTTAAAATTAAAAGGCTTCAACGAGTAGATTGTAATTTAATCGTTAAAAAGAATGTTTTTTCGATAAGGATTTGTTTATCGATAAAATAGTTACTGATTTATGCAATGTTTATGTGGTTAATTATTCAAAATAAACCAGTTTTTATAATTATAGAGCTTGCTTTTAATCGATAAAACCGGATTTTAATCGTTAAATGTTAAAATTTTATGCATTTCATCGAATATTAAGGTATTTTGTCGTTGTGTAATTATGAATAGTTATATATTTGAAGTGTACTAAATAAAATACTTTTAGTTCAATGGATTAATTAATTAATATTTGCATTATGTTGTTAGTTAGGAAACCCTGAATCTACTTCGTAATAAAAAGCAAATTAGAAAAGGCCGAGTTTGAGGGAACTCGGTTTTTTTGTGCTCATTAGTTTTTTTTCGACAGATTTTACTTATTTTAGCCTACATGAGTAGTGCTATCAAATATCTTTTCTTTTTTCTTATTTCTTTTTCTTATGCTCAATTACCGGAAGGCTTCGTTTATGTTAAGCAAGTTGTTCCTGATTTGGATGTAGATTTACGATATTATTCAAATAATAATTTTATAGGTAAGCCTGTAAAAGGATATGAAACTGATAAATTGATTTTAACAGTTGAAGCTGCAAATGCCCTTAAAAAGATTCAGAAAGAATTACAGGATATGAATCTGTGTTTGTTAGTTTTTGATGGTTACCGACCGCAACAAGCTGTTAATCATTTTATAGACTGGGCAAAAGATTTAAACGATACTGTAAATAAGCACGCATTTTATCCGAATGTAGATAAGAGAAATCTTTTTAAGGAAGAATATATTGCCACACGTTCCGGCCATAGCAAAGGAAGCACAGTAGATTTAACCATTATAGATGGCAATACAGGAGAGCCCTTAGATATGGGAAGTTCTTTCGATTTTTTTGGCGAAGTGTCTTGGGTAAATTATAACAACATTACAGAAAAGCAAAAAGCGAACAGAATGCTTTTGCAGCAGGTTATGCTAAAATATGGCTTTAGGAATTATCCTAAAGAATGGTGGCACTTTACCTTAAGAAATGAGCCGTTTCCAAAAACCTATTTCGATTTTCCTGTTCAATAAAATTAATACCAACGTTTCTTTTTCTTTTTAGAAGCTTCACTTTTTCGACCCTTTTTGTGCTTGCTTCCTTGTTTTTTAGATTTATGAACAACTGGTTTTGCTTTCGGATCTAGGGGGTAGGGGTGATCTTCAACAACATCTAATTGTAATTGAATAAGTTGTTGAATTTTGGTGATGTATGTTTTTTCATCTGCCGAACACAGTGAGTAAGCAGTACCGCTTTTACCTGCTCTGGCTGTTCTTCCAACACGATGTACATAAGTTTCAGGAACGTTTGGTAAATCGAAATTGATAACAGCATCTAATTCATTTATATCAATACCGCGAGCGGCAACATCAGTAGCAATTAAAATATTAACATAGCCTGTTTTAAATTTATTTAGGGCTTCCTGACGTAAATGCTGGGTTTTATCACCATGAATACTATCTACTTTATAGCCGTTTTTAATTAGTGTTTTCTCCAGTTTGTCTACACCAAATTTGGTTCGTCTAAAAATAATGATCGTGCCTTTTATAGTGTTTCTCAATAAATGCAAACATAATTCTATTTTATTACGCTTCGGCACATAATAAAGCACTTGGTTAATGTTTCCAGATGTGGACGCATTAGGTGCTACTTCAATACGTTCTGGATTTTTTAAAATGGTATTAGCCAGTTGTTCTACTTTATATGGGATAGTTGCAGAGAACAGTAATATTTGTTTTTCTTTAGTGCAAAGTCGTTCTATTTTTTTAACATCATCAATAAAGCCCATATCTAGCATTAAATCGGCTTCATCAAGAACAAGAGTTTCTACGTGGTCTAAATTAACCAAATCTTGTTTGTGTAAATCCAGAAGTCTGCCTGGAGTGGCGATTAAAATATCAATGCCTTTGTTTAGAATATCTTTTTGAGGTTCTATAGAAGTTCCTCCAAAAACAACGGCAGTGCGTAAATTTGTGTAGATACCGTATGTTTTAAAATTATCAAGAATTTGAACGGCCAATTCTCTGGAAGGACTAACAATTAAAGCTTTAATTTTTTTTCCTTTTTTAGGTGCATCTTGATAATCGAAAAGCGATTGTAAAATAGGAAGCGCAAACGCAGCGGTTTTTCCGGTCCCTGTTTGTGCAGATACAATAACATCTTTTTTATTTAGTACAAAAGGAATGGTTCTTTCCTGAACTAAAGTTGGATTATCATAGCCAGCTTCAGCAATGGCTCTTAAAAGTGGTTTGTTTAATTGTAAGTCTTTAAATGACATAATCGTGTTTTATGCCACAAAGATAAGTGAATTTTAAACGAGGATTTTTTTTATTTTAATGGCATTCCAAGTGTCATCAACTGAAAGTAATTTTGTGGGTTTTAATCTGTAATCCCCTAAGAAATCCCAATCGAATTCAATGTGTAATTTGGAAATTTCGCTAATGGTGGTTTCATTTGGATAAAATACCCATAAAATGGAGTTGTCTAAAAGTCTAGGAAAAAGGGTGAGCATCTGGTTAACAAAGTCTTCTTTGCTTTCTACAAATACCAACGCGCATTCTACACAAGAGGTTGTAACCAGCGATTCAGAATAATTAACATCGCTAAAAATGGCATTAAAAGATTCTGGTTTATTTAAAATATAAACGTCCTTAAAGTTTTGAAGTTTTAGTTTTTTAGGTAATGTTCGCATATTCTAAATATACAAAAAATATCAATGTTTTAAAATAACAGGACCTGTATAATTCTATGAGATGAACTGAAGTAATTTTTCCTTTTTTTTCGCAGGAATAGCATCACTTTCGATTAGCGATTTTACTATGTTTTTATCTTTTTCAGGGTTGTAAAGTAAATTGAAAAATGCGTGAACAGAGATCTTGTTTTTGTCTTTTTGAATACGTTTTAAAGCATCTCCAGAGGATGCAAAACCTTCCTGCAGTACGCGTACGTATGTGCCAGAATAGCCTCTTTTTATAAATTGTTTTAAAACATCCTGAGTGCCAAACTTTATACCTAATTTATAACAAGGTTCACGTGGTTCGGTAATTTGGATTATAGCTGTGCCCACCTGAAAAATATCGCCAACAAAAATTTTAGTTTCATCTAAGTTGCTAACCGTTAAATTTTCACCAAACATTCCCCATTCCCAATTTAAATCAGGATAAAGCGATTTCCAGTATTTGTATTCATTTTCTGAAAAAAGATAGCAGGCCTTAAATTCACCACCGTGATATTTTCTATCAATAACCTGATCGTTTTTTACATCACTTTTTCCTAAATAGATAGGAGAAGTAGTTGGTATTTTAAATATGCCTGTTTGTTCTTCTTTGTTATTCCAAATAATCGTTTTGGCATTGGCAATATTGGTAGATTTTATATACATAATTATGTAGCTTCTATTTTTCTAAGGTACCAAAAATTATAGGCTTAATTAATTTTTAATCTAAAAACTTTGTTTAATCCATGCTTGGCTGGTTTAAGGGTTATGGCTTTATAATTGAAGGATAGAAACAACAAAGCCATCTTAAAAATTAAGATGGCTTTGTTAAGTTATAATTGTATGTGCTTAATTGATCGATTTTAATTCGATATCGAAAATTAAAACAGAGCCACCAGGAATAGTGTAATAATTCGAGTTTCCGTAGCCCAAATGTGCAGGAACTAATAATTTTCCTTTTCCACCCTCGTTGAAATAAGGAATGCCTTCTTTCCAGCCGCTAATAACCTGATTTAAACTAAGTGTTGCTCCAGAGACTGTGCTTTCATCAAAAACTTCTCCATTTGTAAAATACCCTGTGTAAGCAACGGTTACTTGGTCGGTAGAAGTAGGGTTTTCTCCTGTTCCTGTTTCATCTATAATATAATAAAGACCAGATTCTGTTTTTTGAGCTTCTAAATTATTATCAGTTAAATACTGTTGAATTTCAATGTCGTTTTCTGTTTTGTAATTCACGTAAACCACTTCAATATCAAAAATAATAACTGATCCAGCAGGGATATTGTTGTGTTTGTTGCTACCGTATGCCAAATGTGCTGGAATTAATAATTTTCCGCTTCCACCTTCATTAAATTTAGTTAGTCCTTCTGCAAACCCCGGGATTACGTATTGTAAGATGAATGAAGCTCCTTCAGCTGTACTCTCGTCGAAAACCGTTCCATTGGTAAAATACCCTTTATAAACAACTTTAACACGGTCGTTTAAATTTACAGGTGCTTCGCCGCCACCTTGTTCGTCGATAACATAATAAAGTCCTGATGTTGTTTTTTCTGCGTTTAGATTGTTTTCAAGAATATAGGCTTGAATTTCTTCATCATTTTGAACTGTATAGTCCACAGGTTCATCTGTACTGCATGATAAAAAGCATACTATAGCAGTCGCTAATAAAAATAGTCTTCTCATAATTTTTTTTGAGGGCAAATATAAGAGAACCTATTCGTTTAATCTATTTTTTTAAGACTTAGCGTTTCTTCGCCGTTAGCATTTAAAAATGTAAGTTTTAACTCTTCCTGCTTGTAGCTAACCGATTCGTTTAACGCTTTATTAAACTGCATTGAAACCGTCATGTCCGGACACATTTTTCTTGTAGAAGCTAAAGGACCTAATGTTATATTTCGGGCAGTAAGGTTTTTTATTTTTCCTGTAAAATTGTTGCAACCATCGTTACCTGAAATTTGCATTTTAGAGATGTCAATTTCAATACTTGGTGTTTTTGGGGCATTTGTAACTGGCTCGCCTTTTATAGTTGTTACCGACCATATATCATTTAAAATCATTTTCGGATCTTTTATTTTTTCCATAACTTTTACTAGTTTGTATTTAATAGACGATGCATCGGCAGGCACGTTTTTAGGGTCTAATTGCGTTTCGGTAACTTCAATTTTTTGAAAATATCCAAATTCAAAATCGAACCCTTCAATTGGGGCATAAAAGGAACTCCAGATTGCTTTATCGACGTCGGTGCCTTTGTAAACTTGTAAACACATCATTTTACCTGCGCCTGAACTGCATTCTGTTTTTACACTATTAACCCAATAGGTTGTCGTTTTAATTGAATTGCATGAAGTAAAAAGTGTTGCTATAATGGTAATTGGTAACATGGATTTAAGTAATGACATATTTTATTTTGTTTTTAAAGTTATTCACTATGTCTTTTCAAATGTCTTGCCAAATTGTGGCGAATTAAGTTAATGAAATGTTATAAAATAAAAAAGCCCATTCTAAATTAATAAAATGGGCTTTAAAATAACGCTTTTTTTAAATTACTTTAAAATATCGTAACTACGTTTAATGAAGTTTGTTAACTCTTCACCTTTTAATAGGCCTTGAGATAAACGTGCTAAATCTAAACTTTGATTAATTAAACGTTCTTGCTCTGCTTTATCGTCTTTATTTAAAATGTCGGTAACCAAGTCGGCGTTTGTGTTAACCACTAGGTTGTACATTTCTGGCATATTGCCAAACATGTTCATGCCTCCGCCACCAGTTGCCTGCATTTCTTTCATTCTACGCATAAATTCTGGTTGTGTGATGATGAACGGCGACGCATTACTGTCCATTGCTTCTAGTTGTACCATGAATTTTTCAGAAGGAATGACTTCTTTTAATAATTCATCTAATGCTTTCTTTTGGTCTTCATCTAATTTCGAAACAGTACTGTCCTCTTTCTTAATTAAATTGTCAATATGATCTCCATCTACACGAGCAAAGGAAATATTCTCTTTTGTCGTCTCCAGTTTTTGAATTAAGTGAGAAACAATTGGAGAATCTAATAATAAAACTTCATAGTTTTTCGCTTTTGCAGCTTCAATATAACTGTGCTGCGCATCTTTATCGGCTGCGTAAAGTATAACTAGCTTGCCATCTTTATCGGTTTGATTGGCTTTAATTTTATTGAAAAGCTCTTCGTATGTGTAATAAGTTCCATCAACGGTTGGGTAAAGTGCAAAAGCATCGGCTTTTTCGAAGAATTTTTCTTCAGAAAGCATACCATACTCAATGACCACTTTAATATCGTTCCACTTGGCTTCAAAATCTTCACGGTTATTATTGAATAACGATTTTAATTTGTCGGCCACTTTACGGGTAATGTATGATGAAATCTTTTTAACCGCACCATCAGCCTGTAAGTAAGAACGCGATACATTTAACGGGATATCTGGCGAATCGATAACACCGCGTAACATGGTTAGGAATTCTGGAACAATACCTTCAACGTTATCGGTAACGAAAACTTGATTTTGATATAATTGAATTCTATCTTTTTGAATGTTCATATCCTGACCTAGCTTTGGGAAGTATAAAATTCCAGTTAAGTTAAACGGATAATCTACATTTAAATGAATGTGGAATAACGGATCTTCGAATTGCATTGGATACAATTCACGATAGAAATTTTTATAGTCCTCATCCTCTAAATCGGTAGGTTGTTTTGTCCACGCCGGGTTAGGGTTGTTAATAATATTATCAACAGTAATTTGTTTGTGAGGTTCTTTGGTTTCTTTGCCGTCTTTATCGGTAATTGTAGCAGGCTCATGCTCTGGATCGTTAATTTCCTTAGTTCCAAATTTAATTGGAATCGGCATGAATTTGTTGTACTTAGTAAGTAGCGCGCTAATACGAGACTCTTCTAAAAATTCGGTTGAATCTTCTGCAATATGAAGGATAATTTCTGTTCCCCTATCTTCTTTGTTAGCTTCTTCTAGTGTAAACTCGGGAGATCCATCGCAAGTCCAGTGCGCAGAAGGTGCGCCAGTGTGTGATTTAGTGATGATTTCTACTTTTTCTGCAACCATAAACGCTGAGTAAAACCCTAAACCAAAGTGACCAATAATTCCGGAGTCTTTAGCTGAATCTTTGTACTTATCTAAAAATTCTTCAGCCCCAGAAAACGCTACTTGGTTAATGTACTTTTCAACCTCCTCGGCTGTCATACCAATACCTTGATCTATAATATGAAGTTTTTTACCTTCTTTATCAATTTTAACTTCAATTTGAGGGTTTCCATATTCAGATTTAGATTCCCCAATACTTGTTAAATGCTTTAACTTTAAAGTGGCATCTGTGCCGTTACTAATTAACTCACGTAAAAAGATTTCGTGATCGCTGTATAAGAATTTTTTAATGAGAGGGAAGATGTTTTCAACCGAAACATTAATATTTCCTTTTGTCATGATATATAGTTTTTATTTTGTTTATAATTATCTGATTTTGGAACATTCAACAAAAATGCCAAGGCTAAAAATGTGACAAACTGACACGATGAGCGTAAGCATATTTAATAAGGATATTTCTATAATTATGTCTAACTTGTCATTTTAAAACTAAATTTTTAGACATTATGTATAATTCAAAAATTATTGGATTAGGAAAATATGTGCCAGATAACGTGATTACCAATCATGATTTGTCTGAAATGATGGACACCAACGATGCATGGATTCAGGAACGCACAGGAATCCAGGAACGGCGATGGGTTAAGGAAGGGAGTGATGATACAACTGCCAGTATGGGTGTTAAAGCCGCAAAAATTGCTATAGAACGTGCTAGAATAGATAAAGACGATATCGATTTTATCATTTTCGCAACTCTAAGTCCGGATATGTATTTCCCCGGGCCTGGGGTGCAGGTACAACATGCCTTGGATATTAAAACGGTAGGTGCTCTAGATGTGAGAAACCAGTGCTCTGGCTTCGTGTATGCCTTGTCGGTAGCCGATAATTTTATAAAAACTGGGATGTATAAAAATATACTGGTTATTGGAAGTGAATTGCATTCGCATGGATTAGATAAAACCACACGCGGAAGAAGTGTGTCGGTTATTTTTGGTGATGGTGCCGGAGCAGCAATACTAACCAGAGAAGAAGATAAAGCCAATGGTATTTTATCAACACATTTGCACTCTCAAGGGGAGCATGCCGAAGAGTTGGTATTAATGGCTCCCGGTATGGGAACGCGCTGGGTTAACGATATTTTGGCAGATAATAACCCGGAAGATGAAAGTTATTTTCCTTATATGAACGGGCAATTTGTGTTTAAAAATGCTGTTGTTCGTTTTAGTGAAGTTATTATGGAAGGCTTAACTAAAAATAAGTTGAGCACAAAAGATATTGATATGCTTATCCCACATCAGGCGAATTTACGTATTGCTCAATTTATCCAAAAGAAATTTCAATTAAATAACGATCAGGTGTTTAATAATATTCAAAAGTATGGGAATACTACAGCTGCATCAATTCCAATTGCTTTAACTGAAGCCTGGGAAGAGGGGAAAATTAAAGAAGGAGATACTGTGGTTTTAGCTGCTTTCGGAAGTGGTTTTACTTGGGGTAGTGTTATAATGAAGTGGTAAGTAAATAAAAAACCCAAAACGTATGGTTTTGGGTTTTAAAAGCTATTAATCAACTTCAAATTAACATAATATGTTTTCTATGAAGGATATATTAATGTAGACGGGAAAACTTTCTATTTATTGCATGTGGGGTGCGATTTAACGTCATTTTAACAAAAAAAATCCTGGAGTTCCTAAACTTCAGGATTTTTTATTGTACAATTCTTACAATTTTGATGAAAAAATGTGTAGACGACTAACTCTAAATAATTAATTTTTTGAATATAAGTAAGAATGCATAAAGTGCTAACGTACAATAAGATGTTTTATTGTATCATCACTTAAATAATTTGTATTTTTTTCTATTATTATCGCGTTGCAAGAGAAAATGAATACTTTAAAAATCAAGTTTTAAGTGTTTAATTGGTATTTGAACAGGTAACACTCAAAGAGTGGGGTTGCGATTAAATAAAACCTCCGCTGCTTGATTTTGTATTGTTGTCTCTGTTTTTTCTAGATTTAGCTTTGAAATTATTACCGCCAAAGCGATAGGACAAACTAACATTCCATGTGTTACTCTCCCAAGTAAAGGCACCTTCCTGAACAAATGGCTTTGTACCGTAAAACGCAAATTCCTGGGTGTTAAAAATGTCATTGTAATTTAAACTTAGCAATCCACGGCCTTGAGCAAAACCTATGCGGGCTCCCAGGTTTACAAAATACATCGCTTTCCTTTCAAACTGAATGGTTTTGTTTTTACCTCTATAGTATCCAAAAGCTGTAAAACTGATGGTTTTGTTAAGGCTAAAATTGTTATACATTCTAAAGTTCCAAAGTACGTTATCTACTTCATCGACGATAGTCACAATATCATCTACTGTGGCGGTTTCTATTGGGGCAGTTAATTGCTCGGTAATACCTTTTTGTTTTTGGGAATATAAATCGAAACTACCATTGATGTTCCACCATTTAAATGGACGGTAATTACTTGTTAATTCAAAGCCAAAAGCCGATGTGTTATCAAAATTATCACGTGTTAAAATAATTCGGCCAGAATTAACATCACTTCGGTCTATAAATACCGCTCTGTTGATCTCATTTGAAATTAAACGATAAAATATTCCACCTGTTACAGACCCTTTTCTGTTATTTAAAGTGCGCGTATAGTTTGTTTCAATTGAGTTTGTAAATTGGGGCTCTAAATTAATATTTCCGTAGGATGAAATTAAAGGCGTGCTCCATTCTTTTATAGGGTTTACCTGATCGATTCCAGGCCTGTCAACACGTCGACTGTAACTTATTTGATACGCATTTTTATCGGAAGCAGTATAGGTGACAAATGCCGATGGGTAAATTTCGAAGTAATCATTTTTAAATTGTTGTGTGCTTGCCTCTTCCGATGATAAGGCAAATGCATCCTCCATGACGTTTTCGGCACGTATACCTATTTGGTAGTTCCATGTCTCTCGAGTGTTACTGTATGTGGCGTAGGCAGAATAAATATCTCTGGTGTAATCGAAGTTTGTGTTGGGTGTTGGTCTTAATATGCCTTGGTTGTTTAAGGTTACCCCAGTTGAGGTATAGGCGATATCAGAGTTAAAAAGTCTTGTTTGTAAGCCTGCTTCTAATTTTGAGGATTCTGATAACGGATTGATATAATCTAAATTTAAGGTGACACTTTCACGCTCAGTAAAATTGAAATCCTGATAATCTTTATTAGCCCCTAGAAGATAGTTGAAATCTACCGGGTTTTCGTTATTGAATGTGTTGTAGTCGGTTTCGAATTCTATATTATGGCCTTCTTTATTAAAGTCTATTTTATAGTCGAAATTATATTGCGACGATATATTATCGCCCATGGCATTAAATACCTGTTTTTGATTAAAAGACTGGTCGTTGTAAAACATAGCATTAGTTTCACTTATTGTATTGTTTTCAGAGGTGTTTTGCGTAGTGAAAATAGAAACGGTATGTTTATCGTTTAAATAAAAATCAATACCAAATTTGTATAAATGTGCTTGTTGTTTGTCTAATGTTTTGAAAGTTTGTTCTGAGTTGTTCTCTGGTCTCAGTACGATTCCGGTAGTTCTGTTTTTGGAAATAGTATTACTGTAATTACCATAAAAATTAAATTTACCATTTCGGTAGTTTAAATCGAGGGCACTGTTAAATTTAGCTTCGTATTGGTGAGATAACCCTATCGATACATTCCCATTAAAACCTTGCATCGTATTTTTGTGAAGTACAATATTTATAATCCCGCTCATGCCTTCGGGATTGTATTTGGCCGATGGATTCGTAATAAGTTCAATAGATTTGATGGCGGTAGACGGAATTTGTTTTAGTAATTGTGCTGTTGGGATATTAGAAAGTTTACCGTCGACCATAACTCTAACATTTTGGTTTCCGCGTAAACTAATGTCGCCAGTTTGTGCATCAATACCCACAGAAGGAATGCCTACCATGAGCTCTGAAGCACTTCCCGTGGCTGCTAAATCTTTTCCAATAGTAATAATCTTACGGTCTACTTTTTGCTGGATGGTTGAAACTTCGGCGACAACAGTAACTTCGTCTAAACCTTCGGCTTCTTCTTCTAGCAATATTTTCCCTAAATTAATCTCGTAGCTGTTTTTGCCAATATTTATGGATTTGTTTATTGTTTTGTAGCCTATATATTGAATGTTAACAATTAAACTACCAGGTTCCAGGTTTTTAATTTCGAAGGAACCGTCGTCTTTTGTTATGCCTCCGGTAATTATTTTTCCACCAGAGGATTTAATAATTACATTGACATACGGTAAAGGTTGATTTAAATTAGCATCTATAACAGTACCAAAAATAGTACCTTTTTTATCTAAAGAGAGCCCGTAAGAATGAGGGGTGGTTAGTAAGACACACAAGAAAAGTGTACATAGAATTTTCATTATAATTGATTTGATTGATGTACTGTAAGACGATTATCGTTATTTTGTGTTACTGTTTTATGTAATCCTTAACAGTACTTTAACATATGAAAAAGAAGACACTAGTGCTAGGAGCATCATTAAAACCTAATCGATATTCAAATTATGCTATAAAAAGTTTAGTTAGTAAAAACATTGAAGTTCTTGGTATTGGAATTAAATCAGGCAATGTGGAAAACGTAAAAATTAATACTGAGTCCTTACCGTTTGAGAATGTACATACGGTTACAATATATTTAAATGCTAAAAACCAAAAACCTTATTATAATTATATCTTATCCTTAAAACCAAAGCGCGTCATATTTAATCCAGGAACTGAAAATCCTGAATTATATGAGCTTTTAAAAAATAAAAATATTGATTTTGAGGAAGCCTGTACCTTAGTGCTGCTTTCTACGAATCAGTATTAAGCCAAGAAAAGTAAGCAAGCCATTAATAATTAAAATCTCGAAGCCTATTTGATAGCCGTTAAGAAGATCTACAGAAAATGTGTTAATTACATAGGATACTAATGGTGCGATAATCGCAATAATCCAAACATAATTGTCTTTTAATTGTTGTTTTGTGAAAATTCCAAAAGCAAATAAGCCAAGTAGAGGTCCATAGGTGTAACCTGCGGCCTTAAATAATTCCCAAATTACCGATACATCTTTAAAAACTGCATCAAAAGCAATAATTACAAGGACTAATAGTGCGCTTATAAAGGCATGAGCTTGTTTTCTTATTCGTTTTTGGTGTTCCTTAGGCTTTTTCTGAATGTCTAATATATCAATACAAAATGATGTGGTCAGCGATGTTAACGCCGAGTCGGCACTACTATAGGCAGCAGCAATTAATCCTAAAATAAAAAAGGCTGAGGTTGTGAAGCCGATTTCAGGAAGCATAGCAATGGTTGGAAATAAATCGTCTTTTCTAGCTGTAATATTGTTATCTATCGCGTATTGGGTTAATAAAAGTCCTAAAACCAAAAACAGAATATTTACAAAAATTAAAACAACGCTAAACGAAAGCATGTTTTTTTGAGCTTCTTTTATGTTTCGGCAGGTTAGGTTTTTTTGCATCATATCCTGGTCTAAACCTGTCATAGTAATGGTAATAAACATTCCCGATAAAAAGCTTTTTATAAAATATTGAGCATTGTTGATGTCGTTAAAAAAGAACACTTTGCTCATGGCGTTAGATTGCACATAATGGTACATTTCTGTAGCACTATCCAGTCCTAACGCATTTGCTAAAAAGAATATAGTAACAACCACCGAAATAAGCATGAATAACGTTTGAAGCGTATCGGTAAAAATAATAGTTTTTATACCGCCTTTAAAGGTGTAAAGCCAGATGAGAAGTACTGTAATTATAACGGTAATAGTAAAAGGAATTCCAAACTGATCAAAAACTAAAAGTTGTAATACTTTAGCAACTAAGAACAGTCGGAACGAACCACCTACAATTCGCGAAATTAAAAAGGCTACAGAGCCGGTTTTGTAACTTGTAGGACCAAAACGATCTTTCAAATAGGTGTAAATTGAAGTTAAATTCAATTTGTAATAAATAGGAAGTAAAACGTAGGCGATGGCCAAATAGCCAAAAAAGTAACCAAACACCACCTGTAAATAACCAAACTGTTTAGTTTCTACAGCGCCGGGAACCGAGATGAAAGTAACTCCAGAGAGCGATGCTCCAATCATGCCAAATGCCACTAAATACCAAGGCGCCGATTTGTTAGCTTTAAAAAAAGCATCGTTAGAATCTTCTTTTCCAGTGAAATAGGATATTAGAATTAAAACAATAAAATAGGCTGCTATTAAAATTAGGATTTGCGTTGGAGACATCTGTTGTTAATTAAGGCGGCAAAATACAAAATTTGAATGAAGCTAAAACCTATCGCTTTGATATTATGTGCGTAATGATTCATTTTATTGGATAAAAAAATATTAAATTCGCAGCATGGAATTTTCATCAAAATTATTGGAACGTGCTGTAAATGAGATGTCACAATTGCCAGGTATTGGTAAACGAACGGCATTACGTTTGGTTTTGCATTTATTAAAGCAACCAAAAGAGCAAACCAATGGACTGGCCGATGCCTTGCAGACTATGCGAAGCGACATAAAATTTTGTCGTTCCTGTAATAATATTAGTGATGTAGAATTGTGCGAAATTTGCTCCAGTTCTAATCGTGATGAAACGCTGGTTTGTGTGGTTGAAGATATTAGAGATGTAATGGCGATAGAAAATACCAGCTCGTTTAAAGGCTTATATCATGTGCTTGGCGGTAAGATTTCGCCTATGGACGGGATAGGGCCGCACGACCTAAATATAGAGCCTTTGATAAAAAAAGTTAAAGAAGGCACAATAAAAGAACTCATATTTGCGTTAAGTTCAACTATGGAAGGTGATACAACCAATTTTTATATATATAAACAAATTCAGGAATACAATATCAATATGTCTACCATCGCCAGAGGAATCTCGGTTGGTGATGAATTGGAATATGCCGATGAGATTACATTGGCAAGAAGTATATTGAATCGTGTTCCGTTCGAATCATCTTTAAAAACTTAAAAACTGAAAAGATCAAAAAATTAACCTAAGCTAAAATCTGCACCAACTTCCCTTTGAAACTCTCAATAGTCATTTTAAATTATAATGTACGCTACTTTTTAGAGCTTTGCTTAAAAAGTGTGCAAGCTGCTATAACAGATATTGATGCCGAAATTATTGTGGTAGATAACGATTCAGAGGACTCCAGTTGCGAGATGGTCAAAACACTATTTCCAGACGTAACCCTAATAGAAAATCATGAGAATTATGGGTTTTCAAAAGGGAATAACATTGGAGTAGCAAAAGCAAAAGGAGAGTATATATGTATATTAAATCCAGATACTGTTGTCGCCGAAGATACCTTTTCGCAATTGATACAATTTGCCGATAGTAAAACTAAATTGGGCATCGTTGGGTGTAAACTTATTAATGGGGTTGGAGAATTTTTGCCTGAAAGTAAGCGCAATGTGCCGTACCTTAAAGTAGCTTTTAAAAAATTACTTGGTAATCCAGGGTATTATTATGCCAACCATATTAATGAAGATGAAATAGGTATGGTTAGGATTCTTGTCGGGGCTTTTATGTTTTTAAAACGTGAGGTTTATTTTGAGGTTGGCGGGTTCGATGAAGCATATTTTATGTATGGAGAAGATATCGACTTGTCTTATACCGTACGTAAAGCAGGTTATAAAAACTACTATTACGGAAAAACCACTGTAATTCATTATAAAGGAGAAAGTACCGTACGAGATAAGCATTATGTGCGTCGTTTTTATGGTGCGATGCAAATATTCTACAGGAAGCATTTTAAAAAGAATTTATTATGCGATATGACGGTTTGGTCGGCAGTTAAAATGGCGTATTTTCTAAATTCTGTTCCAGTTAAAAACAAAAAAGATATAGAAAGATATGCGTTTATGTCTTGTTGTATGAACGAAAGACTCAAAGCGGTTTTGCCTAAGGAAGTGCTTTTAACAGAAAGCTTCGATAACATAAAGGATGAAACCGAAATTATCTTCGACGGAAGCTCATGGTCTTTTAAATCTATTATCTCTGCAATTCAACAAAAAAAGACATCTAAATCTGTTACTTACAAAATATTACCTAAAAACAGTTCTTACATCATAGGGAGCGATAATGCCGTGTGTAAAGGTGAAATTATAAGTTTAAGTTAGTATTATTTGAAAATTGTTTAAAGGAATTGACGATTTTTAAGTAATTTTGCAAGCGAAAAATTAAAACTTAGTATTACTTTATTGATATGGCAAAATTTGAACTCAAATTACCTAAAATGGGAGAAAGTGTTGCAGAAGCAACCATAACATCTTGGTTAAAGGAAGTAGGCGATACTGTTGAACTGGATGAAACCGTATTAGAAATTGCAACCGATAAAGTGGATAGCGAGGTTCCAAGTGAAGTTGAAGGTGTACTTTTAGAAAAGCGATTTGATGTAAATGATGTAGTTCAAGTAGGTCAAGTAGTTGCCATTATAGAAACACAAGGTGAAAATGGAGTAGCTGTTAATGAGGAATCATCGCCTTTGGAAGTAAACTCAAAGGAAGAGGAAATTGCTGTTGAAGAAGTTGTAGAGTCTATCAAAAAAGTGAAAGAAACTTTAGAGCCAGTTACCTCTACGGAAGATAGGTTTTATTCTCCTTTAGTAAAAAACATCGCGAAACAGGAAGGGGTTTCCCAGGAAGAACTAGATGCTATTTCGGGAACAGGTAAAGAAGGACGCGTTACCAAAAACGACATATTAGACTATATAGCTAATAAAGGGACTCAACAGGTTGAAACAAGAAGGTTGGAGTCTAAAACTGACGAACAACCTAAATCGGCTCCACAACCCAAAATCACTCAGCCACCTGTTATTAGTAGTGGCGAAGATGAAATTATCGAGATGTCGCGAATGGGTAAACTTATTGCTCATCATATGGTTGAATCTGTACAAACCTCAGCACATGTTCAAAGTTTCATAGAGGCCGACGTAACTAATATATGGAATTGGAGAAAGAAAGTTAAAGATGGTTTTATGAAGCGTGAAGGTGAGAATTTAACTTTTACGCCAATCTTTATGGAAGCCATAGCCAAAGCGTTACGAGATTATCCGTTAATGAATATATCAGTTCAAGGTGATTCTATAATTAAGAAAAAGAATATTAATTTAGGTATGGCAGCATCGTTGCCTGATGGCAATTTAATTGTTCCGGTAATTAAGAATGCCGATCAATTAAATTTAGTCGGCATGACCAAGCAGGTTAATGATCTGGCTAATCGTGCCAGAGCAAATCAATTAAAACCTGATGATATTCAAGGAGGAACCTATACGGTAACCAATGTAGGTACTTTTGGAAGTATTATGGGTACACCAATTATCAATCAACCGCAAGTGGGTATTTTAGCGCTCGGAGCTATTCGTAAGGTTCCAGCTGTAATCGAAACCCCAGAAGGGGACTTTATAGGCATAAGGTACAAAATGTTCTTATCGCACTCTTATGATCACCGTGTTGTGAATGGAGCGCTAGGAGGTATGTTTGTTAAAGCAGTTAAAGATTATCTCGAAGCCTGGGATGTAAATAGAGAAATTTAGTATTTTCAAAATAGTACGAATAAAACCAACCTACAAAACGGTTGGTTTTATTTTTTACACCTTTCCAATTTAGTATCTTTACCCGATACAAGCAGAACGATTAATAAAAAACGCCTTTTTAATTGTTTTATTTAGTTTAAAATGAATTCAAAAGGCCATAAATGCGTAATATTAAAGAATGCAACTTAATTTAAACAAGCCCATTTGTTTTTTTGATTTAGAAACAACAGGTGTTAATATAACATCGGATAGAATTGTTGAAATAGCTATTTTAAAAATTCATCCTAATGGTAAGGAAGAAAGTAAGCGTTGGTTGGTAAATCCAACAATCCCTATCCCAAAAGAGGTAACGGCAATTCATGGAATCTCTGATGAGGATGTTGCCGATAAGCCCACTTTTAAAGAGCTGGCAAAGGAGATTTATAATTTAATTAAGGATTCCGATTTAGGAGGATTTAACTCTAACCGATTTGATATTCCGCTTTTGGCGGAAGAAATGTTACGCGCCGATGTTGATTTCGATATGAAAAACAGGCTAGCAGTGGATGTACAAACTATTTTTCATAAAATGGAACAACGTACATTAAGCGCAGCCTATAAGTTTTATTGTGATAAAAACCTTGAAGACGCGCATACTGCCGAAGCTGATACTTTGGCAACCTACGAAGTTCTTAAAGCACAAATTGCTAAATATGACGAACTAGAAAATGATACGAAGTTTTTAGCTGAATTCAGTTCTAGAAAACGTTTTGCCGATTTTGCAGGTTTTATTACATATAACAAAAATGGCGAAGAATGTTTTTCTTTTGGTAAGCACAAAGGTAAATTAGTTACCGAAATATTAGAAAGCGAGCCTGGGTATTTTGGTTGGTTACTTAATGCCGATTTTCCGTTATACACCAAAAAAGTACTCACCTCAATAAAGCTAAGGAGTTTAAATAATAAGTTAGGTTAGTTTACTGTCAATTTAAATCCATATGAAAATAATTTGTATTGGTAGAAATTATACCGACCATATTAAAGAATTAGAAAATGAAAAACCTACAGATCCAGTGGTTTTTCTTAAGCCAGATACCTCTATTTTATTAAAAAAGCAACCCTTTTTTATTCCCGACTTTTCGAATGATGTACATCATGAAATCGAAATATTGGTTAAAATAAACCGGATTGGTAAGTATATTGATAAAAAATTCGCACATAAATATTACGATGAAATTGGTTTAGGAATCGATTTTACAGCACGCGATTTACAATCCGAACTAAAAAGTAAAGGATTGCCATGGGAGAAAGCAAAAGCTTTTGATGGTGCTGCTGTTGTAGGAAAATGGCTGTCTGTTTCCGAAGTAAAAGATGTAAATAATATTACATTTTCTTTAAAAAAGAACGATAAAATTGTGCAATTAGGAAATACGAGCCATATGCTTTGGAAAATTGATGAATTAATAGAATATATTTCGAAATATTTCACTTTAAAGATCGGAGATATTATATTTACAGGAACGCCGGCAGGTGTTGCTAAAGTAATTGCTAACGACAAACTTAAAGGGTATATAGAAGATAAAGAAATGTTTTCAATAACTGTAAAATAAATGGAACAGTATTACAAATTACACAGAGTTAAAGAATTAGCTGATAACGACGAAGATTTTATAAAAACCCTAGCAGAAGCCTTCTTAGAAGAGGTGCCTGAGGATGCCGAGCGTTTAAAAAAGGCAGTTGCCGAAAAAGATTACGAAACAGCTTATCAGGCTGCCCATAAAATGAAGCCTACAATAGACTTATTTGAATTGGGTGTTTTGGATACATTAATTGAAGTCCAAGACTGGGGTAAATTTAGAAAAACGGATATGGATATTACCAACCAGTTGGCGATTGTAATTAAAGCTGTCGATAATACCATTGCTGAACTAAAATCGGATTTTAATATATAAAATAATACATGCTAGCCGAAATCATCACCATAGGAGACGAACTTCTTATTGGACAAGTTATTGATACCAATTCTGCTTTTATAGCAAAGCAGCTCAATAAAATTGGGGTTTCTGTGTATCAAATAACTTCGGTGCAAGATGATAGAGAGCATATATTAAAGGCTTTAAAGGATGCCGAAACCCATGTAGATGTTGTTATTCTTACCGGAGGGTTAGGGCCTACAAAAGACGATATAACCAAAAAAACCTTAGCCGAATATTTTAATGACAACTTAGTTAGAAACGAAGGAGTATTAAAAAATATTGAAACCATTTGGGCTACGCACGTTAGAGGAAACCTATTACAGGTGAATAAAGATCAGGCTCTTGTGCCTTCAAAATCGAAGGTGCTTATGAATGTGTTAGGAACAGCTCCTGGCATGTGGATGGAGAAAGGAGACAAAGTATTTATTTCTCTCCCTGGTGTTCCTCACGAAATGCAGGCATTGGTGGAAGAAGAGGTTATTCCTAAAATTAAAGGAAAATATAATTGTCCGTTTATTTTACATAAAACATTATTGGTTTATGGATTAGGCGAAAGCGCATTGGCAGAACGTATTGAAGCCTGGGAGGATGCGCTACCTTCTTTTATCCGATTAGCTTATTTGCCTAGTTTAGGAAAAATGCGTTTGCGACTATCGGCGAAAGGATTCGATGAGATTAATTTGCGGGCGCTTGTAGATGCCGAAATCGCTAAAGTTATTCCGTTAATAAAAGACGAATTTTTTGGTTTAGAAGATGAAGAAGGTTCGGTTGAGGTAGTAATAGCAAAGAAACTTGCTAAATTAGGCAAAACTTTGGCTATAGCCGAAAGTTGTACAGGAGGAAAAATTGCCGAACAATTTACCTCACATCCTGGTGCCTCAATATATTTTAAAGGAGGTGTAGTTACCTACTCAACACAATCCAAAATCAATATTTTAGGAATAGCAAAAGACCTTGTAGAACAGCATTCAGTTGTAAGTAAAGAGGTGGTAGAGGCTATGGCGAAAAATGCGTTAGGTTTATTTCAATCAGATTTTGCAGTTGCAACCACAGGCAATGCAGGTCCAAGTAAAGGAGATTCCGATGCAGAAATAGGAACAGTTTACATTGCTATTGCTACAGAAACAGAGGTGTATTCTCAAAAATTTATATTGGGAAATCAACGCGTCAAGGTTATAGATAAAGCGGTAAACAAAGCTTTAGAAATGCTATTAAAAGAAATTTTTAAAAATTGATGAAATTTAAGTTGTTACAAATGAAAGATTTTGTATATTTGCACCTCGATTTTAAACAACAAAGAATTTTTAAAGTTATATAATAATGTCAAGAGTTTGTGAACTAACAGGAAAGAAGGCAATGGTTGGAAACAACGTGTCTCATGCTATGAATAAAACTAAGCGCAAATTTAACGCGAATTTAGTTAAGAAACGTTTTTACATTCCAGAAGAAGACAACTGGATAACTTTAAAGGTTTCTACATCTGCATTAAAAACGATTAATAAAATTGGTATTTCTGCAGCATTAAAAGAGGCAAAGTCTAAAGGATTTTTAAAATAATAGCCACATTTAATACGATAGAAAAATGGCAAAGAAAGGTAATAGAATACAGGTAATTTTAGAATGTACTGAGCATAAAGAGTCTGGACAACCAGGAACTTCAAGATACATTACTACAAAAAATAAAAAGAATACGCCAGATAGAATGGAGATTAAAAAATTTAATCCTATCCTTAAGCGTATGACGGTTCACAAAGAAATAAAATAACATTAAGTCATGGCAAAGAAAACAGTAGCATCGTTACAAACATCTTCTAAAAGATTAACAAAAGCGATTAAAATGGTTAAGTCACCTAAAACTGGTGCTTATATGTTTGTTGAGTCTATCATGGCTCCTGAAATGGTTAACGATTTCTTTAACCAAAAGTAAAAACAAACTTATTTACGATATACAAAGCTGCTTTCTTTTAGAAAGCAGCTTTTTTATGTTTATATTTGACAGATTTCTGACAGAATAGCATAAAATTAATTTGGTAAGAAATTTGACTAAAAGGTTTTAGTCGTTAGTATAAAACGTTTAAATACCAACCAACCAATAAAAGTGTACAATGAGCTTTTTTAAAAAAATATTTTCTACTGAAAAAAAGGAAACCCTAGACAAGGGGTTAGAAAAATCTAAAACCAGTTTTTTTGGCAAGTTAAGTAAAGCCGTAGCAGGAAAATCTAAGGTAGATGATGAGGTACTTGATAATCTTGAAGAGGTGTTGGTAACTAGCGATGTTGGTGTAAATACGACTTTAAAAGTTATCGAGCGTATCGAAGAGCGCGTGTCTAAAGATAAATATTTGGGTACCGATGAGCTGAATCAAATTCTAAGAGAAGAAATAGCTGGTTTATTAAGCGAAACAAATTCAGGAGAGGAAACAGAGTATACTATCCCAAGTTTGTCGCCTCAAAGTGATGGAACAAAAACGCCTTATGTGTTAATGGTTGTAGGAGTTAATGGTGTAGGGAAAACAACAACTATCGGTAAATTGGCATATCAGTTTAAAAAGCAAGGTTTAAAAGTTGTTTTGGGTGCAGCTGATACATTTAGAGCGGCAGCTATCGATCAGCTTCAAGTATGGGCAGACCGTGTTGATGTACCGTTAGTAAAGCAGGCCATGGGTAGTGATCCGGCTTCAGTAGCATTTGATACCTTAAAGAGTGCGGTATCACAGGATGCTGATGTAGTGATTATCGATACCGCAGGTCGTTTACACAACAAGATTAACTTAATGAACGAGCTAACTAAAGTGAAGCGCGTTATGCAGAAGGTTGTTGGAAATGCACCGCACGATGTTCTGTTAGTTTTAGATGGTTCTACGGGTCAAAATGCTTTCGAACAAGCGAAACAATTTACCGCCGCAACCGAAGTAACATCCTTAGCAGTAACTAAATTAGATGGTACTGCAAAAGGAGGCGTGGTAATCGGTATTAGCGATCAGTTTAAGATTCCAGTAAAATATATTGGTGTAGGAGAGGGCATTGAGGATTTGCAGGTGTTCAATAAATACGAATTTGTAGATTCTTTCTTTAAATAATAAGATATTTTAAATCTTTATTTGAAAGCGGTAAGTAATTTGTATGCCGCTTTTTTATATTTCAAAAGTACCAAATTGTTTTACCACATATTGAAATGTTAAAGATCACTGTGCGTTTATTTGGCTAATTCTGCTATTAGTAAATTCTTAACGGAATAATCAACAATGATTCCGTATCTTTGCGCCCTGATTTAATAAAAACTATGCGCACAAAATCACTTAAAAAGAACAAGATAAATGTAGTTACCTTGGGTTGTAGTAAAAATGTTTACGACAGCGAAGTGTTAATGGGACAACTAAAAGCCAGCGGAAAAGATGTTGTTCATGAAGAAGAAGGTAATATTGTGGTGATTAATACCTGCGGATTTATCAATAACGCCAAGGAGGAAAGTGTAAATACCATTCTGGAGTATATGCAAAAGAAGGAAGAAGGCGATGTTGATAAAGTGTTCGTAACGGGTTGTTTAAGTGAGCGCTACAAACCAGATTTGCAAAAAGAAATCCCGAATGTCGATCAATACTTCGGGACAACTGAATTACCAGGATTATTAAAGGCATTAGGAGCCGATTATAAGCATGAATTAATTGGTGAACGATTAACGACAACACCTAAAAACTACGCCTATTTAAAGATTGCCGAAGGATGCGATCGCCCATGTAGTTTTTGTGCCATTCCTCTGATGCGTGGTAAACATAAAAGTACACCAATAGAAGATCTGGTAACAGAGGCAGAAAAACTGGCAGCCAATGGCGTTAAAGAATTAATACTTATTGCACAGGATTTAACCTACTACGGATTAGATTTATATAAAAAACGTAATCTTGCCGAGCTTTTAGAAGCTTTAGTAAAAGTGGATGGTATCGAATGGATTCGTTTGCACTACGCTTTCCCTACAGGCTTCCCTATGGATGTTTTAGAAGTTATGAATCGCGAACCAAAAATCTGTAATTATTTAGATATTCCGTTACAACACATTTCTGATTCGATATTGAAGAGTATGCGTCGTGGTACTACAAAAGAAAAAACCACAAAATTGCTTAAAGATTTTAGAGCGGCTGTACCTAATATGACGATTCGTACAACATTAATTGTGGGATATCCAGGAGAAACTCAAGAAGATTTTGAAACTTTGCGAGATTGGGTGAAAGCCATGCGTTTCGAACGGCTAGGCTGTTTTACCTATAGTCACGAAGAAAATACCCACGCTTACACTTTAGAAGATGATGTTCCGGAAGATGTAAAACAAGTTCGTGCGAACGAAATTATGGAAATTCAGTCGCAAATCTCCTGGGAACTAAATCAGGAAAAGATTGGACAAGAGTTTAAAGTGGTTATTGACAGAAAAGAAGGTAATTATTTTGTGGGGCGCACAGAGTTCGATTCTCCGGATGTAGATAATGAAGTCCTTATAGATGCCAGTACCACCTATTTAAAAACTGGTGAATTCGCTACGGTAAAAATCACTGACGCGGCCGATTTCGATTTGTATGCTGAAGTAGTCAATTAAACAGCTATAATTTTATAGTGAGATGTATTTTTTATTCGCCATAAAAAAATGTGCGTGAAGCCATGGAATATTATTCTATTTTTGGTAAAATAGAATTGTTTCTTTATGAAGTCAGACATGTTTTTAGAAGTGCTCAGGGCGATTAGTGAGTATCCACTTAAGGTTTTAGATGTTCCTAATACGGGAGATAACTATGTAGCAATAGATTTGTCTGAAACGAACAATGCTCTAAATAAAGTCGATTTAACTTGCTCAAAAAACTTTAGTGAATTCATCAAGGACTACCTGAAAATAAATCATGCTAAAGTAGCCTTTGGCGGTTATTTGGAACACAGAAATCTATACAGGCGTAGTATTCATTTCAATCAGAAAAACGAGGAAACCGAACGAAATATTCATTTAGGTATCGATTTATGGTGTGATGAGAAAACTGGAGTGGTGTCGGTATTGGACGGGAAAGTACATAGTTATAAAAATAATGCAAATTTTGGAGACTATGGTCCAACAATAATTTTGGAACATGAAGTCAATAACTTTTCATTTTATACACTTTACGGGCATTTAAGTTTAGATTCGCTTTCAAAATGGCACGTTGGCACAACTGTAAAGCAAGGCGAAGTTATTGGATATTTAGGAAGCTCAGAGGTTAATGGCGATTATCCGCCTCACCTTCATTTTCAATTAATTAATGATTTACAAGGCTTTTCTGGCGATTATGTTGGCGTTTGTAATAAAAAAGATTTGGAGTTTTATAAAATCAATTGCCCTGATCCAAATGTGTTGTTGAATTTGTAATAAGGATTTAGTTAATTAATTGCATTTGAGCTGTTCGCCAAATATAATATCTAATTGATTTAATATCTGATTTTCAATTATAAAATCCTGATTAGGGTGATTGCAGGTGTACTCTATGATGGTGTGATTAAAATTTAGAGCATTTGAAATTTGATAGAAATAAAATGCGTCTCTTTTGTTTCTGTTTGAAGGGAAGAATTCAATAATAGAAGGGTTTTCTGAAAAAATAATATTTGTTAAACCGGCACCGTGCGTAGCTAAAATAATGCCTGCATTTCTAAATAATTGGAGTTGATCCAGAAAACTAAAACTTTCTAAGTCGATAATTTCAAAATTTAAATGTTTATACTTTTCTAGAAGATAATGAACGTTTTTAATTCTTCTTTGTGAGGTTTTATTTCTAGAGATTATAATATTTCTTTTTTGTTTCGTTGATATTGTTTTTGTCTTTGAAATTGAATTAATCTTTTTAATGATGTTTTGATTATTAATGTTTGTCCAAGAAGACTGTTTTGATCTGGTGTGCGGATAGGATGGTAATAAAATATCAGCTATTTTGAGTCTTACGTTTTTATTTTGTATTATGTTTTCAGGAGGTATGTTAAATAAAACTTGAAGGGATTCAATAGCAAATATTGGAGCATTATGGTTTAAAATAATTTTATATTCATTAAGTACGTTTTTATCAATTATAACTAGCCTTCCAACACTTTCTAGTATCCAATGGTAATAATTCCTTTCCAGATAATTTGATAGTATGATTGCTTTATTGTAGAATTTAAAAGGAAAAAACTTTCGAAAATATATGAGATGATTACATTTTAATTTATAAAGATATTCCTTTTGGAAAATTGTAGATTCAAGTTCTATTTCACCGATATCGTTTACAACAACACCTTGAAAAATAACTTCGACATTAAATAATGCTTTAACAACCAAGCTTCTTAATCTAATATTTTTAAATTTTGTCCAATAAGGATTATTGCCTAAATATTTAAAATGCTGATTGGAAAAGCTATATGTCTCTTCTGAATCCTCGTCATTAATAGTTTCGGGAGCAAATTTTATTTTATTTGAAAACGATTTAGATAAATGACTGTTGAGTTTTTTTGAATATTTTTTTGCAAAGTTTCTAAATGTTTTCACAGTTATTAGGGATTGAATCTTACTTTATAAAGGTATTCATTTTATAATAATTTTTAATTTTAGTTTTCTATTCAGATTTGGTTTTAGTCAATCTTCAAAGAGGTCATAGTTAACGCCCCTGCAACAGGTTTATCGTTAAAAATAGAAACACTTTCATTTTTATTTTTAAGTCCTAGCGTGTATATGAGTGGTAAATAATGTTCTGGTGTAGGTATAGCCAAATCGAAAGCACGACCTTGCGATTTAAAATGAATCAAACTTTTATGATCATTATCTAAAATAAAAGTCTTCATAGCTTCATTAGCTTCTAGGGCCCAGTCGAAGGCGAAGGTGTCTTTTAATCTGCGCCAGTCAACCATTCTTAGGTTATGAACCATATTTCCGCTACCAACTATTAGCACCCCTTTATGACGTAGGCTGTTTAATTGTTGCGCCAGTTCGTAGTGATACTCTGGTGGTTTGGTGTAATCTATACTCATTTGAATAACCGGAACATCGGCGTTAGGGTACAAGTGTTTAATAACGCTCCAGGCTCCATGGTCTAACCCCCAATTATTATCCAATTCTATATCAGTTTTTGTAATAAGATGCTGGGTTTCTTTTGCCAGTTCAGGACTTCCTGGTACTGGATATTGCACATCGAATAAAGCTTGAGGAAATCCGCCAAAATCATGAATGGTCCTTGGGTGTTGCATTGCGGTAACATGAGTGCCCTTAGTTTCCCAATGCGCCGAAATACATAAAATAGCATGAGGTTTAGTTAGTTCCTGCCCAAGTTTTCTAAATGATGACACAAATTCATTGTCCTCAATGGCATTCATCGGGCTTCCATGGCCTAAAAACAATACGGGCATTTTGCTCGTATTGTTTAGGTCAGCTGTCATTTTATCTAAATCTTTTAAACTCATGCTCGAACTTACTAAAGGTAACCATGCTAGTGATTTTATAAATTTTTTCCTATTCATTTTTTTCAAAGAATTAAGAAAGCTTTATTAAAAGAATATTTTATAAAACCTCACGTATAGATTTTTCAAGAGTGGTTGTTGGCCTACCTATTATGGTCGACAATTTGTAATTATTGTCAAATAAATCTCCTTGAGAGGCAGATACATCCCAGCTTGCTAAACCTTTAGCTAGAACCTCTGGGAGTCCAACTTGTATTAAAATATTAGAATAGGTATCTTCAGGTAGATTGTTATAAGGAATGTCTTTGCCTGTTTGTTTAGATATTTCTTTAGCTAATTCTGTTAAGGTATAACTGTTATCTCCAGCAAGTTCAAATGTTTGTCCTTTATTATCTTCATTGGTAATAACCACAGCCAGCGCTTCAGCATAATCTATTCGTGCTGCCGAAGAAATTTTACCATCGCCGGCACTACCTATAAAAGCTCCATTTTCAATAGCACTAGGCACTGATGCGGTATAATTTTCTGTATACCAACCATTACGTAAAATGGTATAATCAATTCCAGAAGCTTTTATTTCTTGTTCTGTAGTTAAATGTTCTCCGGCTAAGCTTAAAGAAGACGTATTTGCTCTAAGAAGGCTTGTATAAACAATCCACTTAACGTTTTGTTTTTTGGCGGCCTCGATTACATTTTTATGTTGGCGAGCTCTTTGGCCTATTTCGTTTGCAGAAATAAAAATTAACCGATCAATATCTTTTAAAGCCTTTTCCAGACTTTCAGGATTGTTATAATCAAACTCGCGGGTTTCAATTTCCAAATCTTTGGCTTTCTCGGTGGAGCGTACCAAAGCAACAAGGTTGTTACTGCTTTCTCGTTGCTTAAGTTCGTTTACTACTAATCTACCCAATTGGCCTGTAGCGCCTGTTATTCCAATTTTCATAATATTTGTTTATTAAAGTTTCTATTGTATATTTGATGAGTAAAAGTATTTAACTTACTTTTAGTTAGTCAAATATAAAGAATAACTTGCTTTAAAACAAGAGGTTACCGCTATGAGACTTGCTGACTTTAAAGTTAGTGTTATTGAAAATCAAGATGTTATGAAAGGAGAAATTCAAAATAAATTTGCAGAACCAGAACAGTGTCCTGTTAGAAATGTGTTAGATCGTATAGGCGATAAATGGTCTATGCTGGTGTTATTGCTTTTAGAAGAAAAAGGTTTGTTGAGATTTAATGAAATTGATAAACACATTGCTACTATATCTCAAAAAATGCTTTCGGTAACTTTAAAGGGCCTGCAAGCCGACGGGCTAGTTAAGCGAACTATTTATCCTCAAGTTCCACCAAAAGTGGAATATGAGTTAACAGAATTAGGCCAGACGTTAATACCGCATTTAAATATTTTAGTTGAATGGGCTAAAAACAATATGTCTAAGATAGAAGCTTCAAGACTACAATATAAAAGCTAAGATTGCTCATTTAAGTAGTTTTTCAATTCTTCCTTAAGTTTATTATAAGTTTTTAGCTTTTTTTGCAGAATGTCTTCTTCTGATTTTGGTGCTGAAATTGTTTCGGGAGCATTAAAGTTTTTGTTAATAACTTCTATAGTTATTTTATCCCCAAGTTTTAACGGTGTATTAACCCATTTTACATGTTGTTGAGATGCTGTAATTAATCCTGAGACTTGTAAATTTGTTTCTGTTTCAGGTGAAATTTGTCTATTGAAACTGTCTAAAATACAGGAGACTATGAATTGCTTGTCTTCAATGCCAGCATGAGTAAGAACATTTTCGTTTAAAGTAACTTTAAAGCCATGGTTAGTGTTCATGTGAATAAGTTTTTCTAATTAGGGTGTCATATTTTTACGGTTAAATTAAGGATATTTATAATTAGTGTCCTGTTATTTATTAATAAATTTTAAATACTTGCCATAAGTGTTTCGTGAATTGGTACTTGCGGTTTTTTATTATTACTCAGAATATGTCTTTCCCTCATTCAAATGTTACGTTTACTAATTGATGGTTTTAATATGATGTGTTTATCTATAGGTTTGAGATAGAATCTTAAAAACGAAAATCATGAGAAATCAAATTAAACTTAATGTGAAAACACCGTGTAACGAAGATTTTAATTCTTTTCCACAAACAGCTTCCGGCGGTTTTTGTAGTTCTTGTAAGCAAGAGGTGCTTGATTTTACAAACATGAATCCGGACGACATAGCCGATTATATTAATCAGGAAGGCACAAATAATATTTGTGGCAGATTCAAGCAATCCCAATTAAAGGTTTATTACAAAAGTAAAAGGAAGAAAACTTGGTTAAGAATTTTAAAAGTGATAGGCGCTGCTTGTTTATCTCTTTACTTTGGAAAGCTGCAAGCTCAAGCCCCTAAACAAGCAGAGGTTAATACTTTAAAAAGCAAAAATATGACCCAGGTTCAAACAAAAGCGATAACCGTTAAAGGACGTGTTTTAGAAGAAAATTTACCATTACCGGGTGTGAACGTGGTTTTAGAAGGTAGTACCGTGGGTGTTGCTACCGATTTTGATGGGAAGTTTGAATTTCCTGAAAAATTAAAAGCAGGCGATGTTTTAGTATTTAGTTATTTAGGTATGAATTCTAAACGGGTAGTCATCAAAGATAACAATACGAATTTAAAAGTAGAATTACAGGTTGAGATGAAGGCGTGTGATGCTATTTTAATGGGTAAAGTTGCGACAAATCAGATCTACAAACCAAAAAGAAAATAGTCAATTGAAAACAATATTATTTTTTCTTTTTAGTGTAGGTGTCGCAAATGCACAGATTTCAGATTTTAAGGCTGTTGATTTTACTCAAGCCGACCACATGGCCAAACTATACGAGGGTGAAGGGCTAGATAATATGCCTGCGCTCGTTTATAAACTTACTAATACATTGACCTCACCAATTGAAAAGTTCAGAGCTATTTATATGTGGGTTTGTAATAATATTGCTTGCGATATAAATCAGGATAATACAGTTACAAGAAAACGACAGGTGTTTAAAAATGATTCCCTTGGCTATGTAAACTGGAATAACACTTATAAAAAGAAAGCTTTTAAAAAATTACTGAAGCATAACAAAACGATGTGTACGGGTTATGCCTATTTAATAAAGGAATTATGTTTTTTAGCTCAAATAGATTGTGTAATAATTAATGGTTACGGACGAACAGCTAATGCAAATGTTGAGTCTTTAGAATTAGTAAATCACTCGTGGAATGCTGTGAATTTAAACAATAAGTGGTATTTATGCGATGCCACCTGGTCCAGTGGGTACAATTTGATAGGTAGTGGTTTTATAAAATCCTATAACGATGGGTATTTTTTAACCAACCCAGAATTGTTTGCTTTAAATCATTATCCTGTAGATAAAAAATGGTTGCTAAACAATGATAAGAAAATGTCCGAATATGTTTTGGCGCCTCTTGTTTATGGCCATACATTTCGGTATGGTGTAGAGCCTGTAAGTCCTGATAAGCTTCATGTTCAAGCTATTGTTGATGATGAAATTGATTTCAGGTTTAAAGCTTTAAACGGAATTAATCCCGAAACATTGGCCATGGTCAGATTTGTTGGTGATGACCTAGTAAAATTAAAAATTTATGACGTTGTAAAAGAACAAGACCAGATATCATTTAAGTGTCAATTTAAGCGCAAAGGGGTTTTCGATGCCCATTTAAAAATTAATGACGATATTATTGCGACGTATGTTGTTGAGGTTGCTACAAATAAAAAATCCCAATAGTTTAAACTATCGGGATTAATTTATAGGTTAGCTCTTTATGGATTTTTTATTCTTCAATAATCACCCATTCGCCTTTAGACAGTAAAGGCTCCGCTTGTTTGAATTTAACGGTTTTACTTTCACCATTCATAACATTTTTAATGGTAACCTTATCGTTACGACCAATTTTTGGTTGTTCGCGAACAATGGTTTCGGTTACTTGCGGCCGTTGCTGCGTGTTACCAGCTGCTGCTCTGTTTTGTGCTGAACGTTCATCAAGGTTAGGAATTTCATCTTTTTGGATGTTTAATTTTTCCTGTCTGCGTTCTCTGGCCTCCTGAATAGTATTTTGAGTTTCCTGTGGTAATTCACCTTTAAATAAGAACGAAATTACATCTTTATTTACTTGGTCAATCATCGATTTGAATAACTCAAACGCTTCAAATTTGTAAATTAATAACGGGTCTTTTTGTTCGTGAACCGCTAACTGAACAGATTGTTTTAACTCGTCCATTTTACGTAAATGTGTTTTCCACGAATCGTCAATTATGGCGAGCGTAATATTTTTTTCGAAATCGGTAATTAATTGTTTTCCGTTAGTTTCGTAAGCTTTTTCAAGATCGGTAACCACATTTAAACTTTTAATACCATCGGTAAAAGGTACCACGATACGCTTAAATCGGTCACGTTGATTTTCATAAACGTTTTTAATTACCGGGAAAGCAATATCGGCATTTCGAGCCATTTTATCTTTGTAATGATCGAATGCAGCGCGGTATACTTTTGATGTAATTTCTTGAGCCGAAAGTTTGCCGAACTCGTCTTCAGTAATGGGCGACGTTAAAGAGAAATAACGTATCAATTCAAACTCGAAGTTTTTATAATCGTTAGCTTCCTTGTTGCCTTCTGAAATATTTTCAGCGGTATCGAAAATCATGTTTGCCAAGTCTACACGAAGACGCTCACCAAATAGGGCGTGATGGCGACGTTTATAAACGACTTCACGTTGCGCATTCATAACATCGTCGTATTCTAATAAACGCTTACGAACACCAAAGTTATTTTCTTCTACTTTTTTCTGTGCACGCTCAATAGATTTAGAGATCATAGAATGCTGAATCACTTCACCTTCTTTAAGTCCCATTCTGTCCATCATTTTCGCAATACGTTCACTACCAAACAAACGCATTAAGTTGTCTTCAAGTGATACGTAGAATTGTGAACTTCCCGGATCTCCCTGACGACCGGCACGACCACGTAACTGACGGTCTACTCGACGCGAATCGTGACGTTCGGTACCTATAATAGCTAAACCGCCTGCTTTTTTAACTTCGTCGGTTAATTTAATATCGGTACCACGTCCCGCCATGTTAGTAGCAATGGTTACCTGACCTGGTTGACCTGCTTCTGCTACAATGTCGGCTTCTTTTTTATGTAATTTCGCGTTTAATACATTGTGAGGTATTTTACGAATGGCAAGCATTTTTCCAAGTAGCTCACTAATTTCAACCGATGTTGTACCAATTAGTACCGGGCGACCTGCTTGCGATAATTTGGTAACCTCGTCAATAACCGCATTGTATTTTTCACGTTTGGTTTTGTAAACTAAATCGTCTCGGTCATCACGAGCGATAGGACGGTTGGTAGGGATTTCAACAACATCTAGTTCGTAGATTTCCCAGAATTCGCCAGCCTCAGTTACCGCTGTACCTGTCATACCTGACAATTTGCGATACATTCTAAAGTAATTTTGAAGGGTTACTGTTGCGAATGTTTGTGTAGCATCTTCGATTTTTACATTTTCTTTAGCTTCAATCGCCTGGTGTAAACCATCGGAATAACGACGGCCATCCATAATACGACCAGTTTGTTCATCAACAATCATCACTTTATTGTCGATAACGACATACTGAATGTCTTTTTCAAATAGGGCGTAGGCTTTTAATAACTGATTTAAGGTGTGAATACGTTCCGATTTAACACCAAAATCTTTATAAAGCTCTTCTTTTTGAGCTGCTTCTTCTTCTTTCGATAAGTTTTGCTTCTCAATTTTAGCAATTTCCAATCCAATTTCAGGAAGAATAAAGAAATTAGGATCTTCTTTTCCTGAAATGAATTCAACCCCTTTATCGGTTAATTCTACCTGATTATTTTTTTCTTCAATAACGTAGTACAGCTCCGCGTCAACCTTTGGCATTTCGCGGTTGTTGTCCTGCATGTAGAAGTTTTCGGTTTTTTGTAATAATTGTTTAACCCCCTCTTCGCTTAAAAACTTAATAAGGGCTTTGTTTTTAGGCATACCGCGGTATACACGCAACAATTGGAAGCCTCCTTCTTTGGTGTCGCCTTCTTTAATAAGCTTTTTAGCTTCGGCCAAAACACCGGTTAAATATTTACGCTGAACAGATACGATATTATCTACTTTTGGTTTCAATTCGATAAACTCGTGACGCTCACCCTGAGGTATAGGCCCGGAGATAATTAATGGTGTACGCGCATCGTCAACCAATACAGAGTCGACCTCATCGACAATGGCATAGTTGTGTGGGCGCTGTACTAAATCGTTTGGCGAATGCGCCATATTATCACGTAAATAGTCGAAACCGAACTCGTTATTAGTACCGTAAGTAATATCGGCATTGTAGGCATTTCTACGACCCTCAGAATTTGGCTGGTGGTAGTCAATACAGTCTACTGTTAAACCGTGAAACTGGAATAAAGGCGCCATCCATGCGCTATCACGTTTTGCTAAATAATCGTTTACCGTTACCAAGTGTACGCCCTGACCAGATAATGCATTTAAGTAAACGGGTAGGGTAGCAACTAAGGTTTTACCTTCACCAGTTTGCATTTCAGCAATTTTACCCTGGTGCATAGCCACACCACCAATAAGCTGTACATCGTAATGAATCATATCCCAAGTGATGGCTTTTCCGGCAGCATCCCACGAGTTAGCCCAAGTGGCTTGGTCGCCATTTAGTGTTACGTAATCTTTTGTGCCTGATAACTCTCTGTCAAATTCGTTTGCGGTAACGGTAATAGAGGTGTTATTAGTAAATCGTTTTGCAGTTTCTTTTACAACAGCAAAAGCTTCTGGTAAAATGTCGTTTAAAACGCTTTCGGTTTTTTCGTAAACTTCATCTTTAAGTTTATCAATGTCGGCGTAGATGTCTTCACGACGATCGATATCATCGGTGTTTTCAGCTTCGTTTAGAAGCGTGTTTATTTGTTCGTTTAGAGGTTTGATTGCTTCGGCAATAAGACCTTTAAATTCAGTAGTTTTTGCACGTAAAGCATCATGGGATAAACCTTCTAAAGCAGCTTCAAAAGATTTTATTTTATTTACTATAGGTGTGATGGCTTTAACATCTTGTTTCGATTTATCGCCAACAAATACTTTAAGTACAGAATTTAAAAAACTCATGTGTATATATGTTATTTAATTCCAGGGGTGCCTGGATATGTTTCAGTTGTTAAACTGTAGTTTTTGAGATTGCCTCAAAGATACAGTTTGTAATGTGTTTTAATAAAGATTAGGAACAAAAAAAAGTCTCGACTCGAGACTTTTTAACTTTTCTTTATACTTTATATTAATATTCGTCCTCGTTCCAGAGGTAATCTTCATCTGAGGGATAGTCTGACCAAATTTCTTCTATCGAATCGTAAGCATCACCTTCGTCTTCAATAGCTTGCAAATTTTCGACAACTTCTAAAGGTGCTCCAGTTCTAATAGCATAATCTATCAACTCGTCTTTTGTTGCTGGCCAAGGAGCATCACTCAAATAATTTGCTAATTCTAAAGTCCAATACATGTTATTATGCGTTTTAATTTTGTGCAAAAATAAATTTTTAGGTTAAACATGCAAGAAAAAAATCATTTATTTAACGGTAATTTAAAAGAACGTATTTTTCTACAGAAAAAACTTAGAAATTAATAGTTGCATTACAATAAATTAATAATTTGTTACTATTTCTAAAATTTTAGGATTTTTTTTCAGGAATCCATTTAATTTCATCTGCTTGCAAGTCGTATGACAACTTCCGTGCCAACACAAAAAGATAGTCAGAAAGGCGGTTTAAGTATATTAAGCAGTTTGAATCAATCGGGGCTATGTCATTAAGCGCTGTGGCTAAACGCTCTGCTCTACGGCACACACAACGTGCTATGTGACAGAATGACACGGTTTGATGTCCGCCGGGAAGTACAAAGTGTGTCATTGGTGGTAAAGCGGCATCCATGGTGTCCATTTCCTGTTCTAAACGCTGAATGTCGTCTTCTGAAATTTTTGGAATATTTAAACGTTCCTTACCGTTTTTTAAGATGGCTTTTTCCGGATCGGTAGCCATAATGGCCCCAACGGTAAATAAACGATCTTGGATATGAATCAATATATCTTTATACTCTGAATGAATATCCTGATCTCTAATTAAGCCCAGGTGAGAGTTTAATTCGTCCACCGTTCCGTAACTTTCAATTCTTATATGGTGTTTAGGTACACGCGTTCCTCCAAACAAAGCAGTGTCTCCTTTATCTCCGGTTTTTGTATATATCTTCATATTGCAAAGTTAAAGGTTTCAAAGTTACGAAGTTTATTATTGACATGAATCCTCTTATGATGGCGTTACCCTTGGTGATTGGGCTCATCCGCTATATCTTTTTACGATTCTCGATACAATTTTTCGTTCCTCAAAATCACTCGAATTGACGTAAGAAAGTAAAATCACGCTATTGTTTGAATTTTTGTTTTATTAACAACCAAAAACCACACTAACACCTAATTGTAAAATGTTCTTTTTCTTGTTCCTTTCTAAAAAATACAAAGCCCCAATAAAAGGTGTCGATGGTTACTTTAACTTCGGGATGTTGTTTTATTGTTTCCCAGGCCTCGGTCATATCTTTGGACCAGTAAATGTCGTCAAAAATGAAAACCGAATCGTTATGTTTGCTTTTAATTAAAGATTCGAAATACTTTAAGGTTGCTTTTTTAGAATGGTTGCCATCAAAGAAAATTAAATCGTAAGTGTCGTTTTTTAGTGCATTTATGGCGGCTTCGAATTCAGAATTGACTAAGGTTATATTTTTAAATGGCAATAGGTTTTTTTTTGCTTGATGATATGTATTAGTGCAGCCTTCCACTGTTGTGATTCGTAAATCTTTAGCTAATGCCATGGCTTGTGTGGCAATACCCAGTGATGTGCCTAATTCCAGAGCGGACTTGATTTTCAGATAATTCATCAGTCGATATAATAATTGAGCGCGCTTAATGGTTGTGCCAGAATATTTAGCGACATGTTTTAGGGGGCGCGTGTTTTGTTTGCACACATTGGAACCCGCACCTAAATCAGTTATAGTTAACGATTCGTTTTTAAGTAATAAATGTTTTTTGAAGTCTGAAATCTTTTGATAATCGGGATGTTTTTTTCGATTGTAAAAGCATTTAGTCACCAGATTATACACAAAAGGGGAATGTACGCCATGCTGATTCGTTGAACGAAATAGGAATTTTATGTATTGTGAAATTTGATAAATCATCAATAAGTTACCAGTGTTTTGAGATGCTTAAAGGCATTTAGTGTGATGTATTTAATTTTCCCTAGTCTTTATGTCTAAAACCAATTTCATTATTTAATCCTCCAGTTTCGACGATAATTCGAACCAACGTTCTTCTTTAGATTCAATGGTATCTATGATGTCTTGAAGTTTAAGCGATAATGCGTTAATTTCATCCTGAGTTAAATCAGGGTTGTTAAATTTAGCTTCCATTTCCTTTTTATCGAAGGCTAAACTGTTTAGCTTGCTTTCAATATTTTTAAGTTCTTTTTCTTCGTTAAAACTCAGCTTACTGGCTTCGTTTTGTTTCCATGATTTTTTATCCTTCTTGTCTTCAGTAGCCGCAGATTCTGCCGGAAGGCTATCTTCATAAATCCGGTAATCGGTGTAGTTGCCAGGGAAATCTTCAATAACACCATCGCCTTTAAAAACAAGCAAGTGGTCTACAACTTTATCCATAAAGTAGCGGTCGTGAGATACCACAATAATACAACCTGGAAAATCCATAAGGAAACTTTCCAGAACATTTAGTGTAACAATATCTAAATCGTTGGTAGGCTCATCCAGAATTAAAAAGTTTGGATTCTGAATTAAGACGGTACATAGGTATAGGCGTTTGCGTTCACCGCCACTTAATTTTTCAACAAAATCATATTGTTTTTTTCTGCTGAATAAAAAGCGCTCTAAAAGTTGTTGTGCGCTTATTTGACGTCCCTTTTTTAGTGGAATAAAATCACCAAATTCGCGAATAACATCAATAACCTTTTGTTCGGGTTTTATATTAATACCGTTTTGGGTGTAGTAACCAAATTTAACGGTTTCACCCAATACGACTTTTCCAGCATCGGGTTGTGCGGTTTGCGTTAAAATGTTTAAAAATGAGGTTTTACCTGTGCCGTTTTTACCAATAATACCAACGCGTTCGCTTTTTTGGAAGGTATAATCAAATTTATCCAGTATTATCTTGTCTTTAAAAGCTTTTGATACTTTATGAAATTCAAGAATTTTACTTCCGAGTCGTTCCATGTTTAACTCGAGTTGCACCACATGGTCTTTACGACGCTGATGTGCTCGATGCTTAATATCTTTAAAATCGTCTATACGCGATTTCGATTTTGTCGTACGGGCTTTAGGCTGGCGACGCATCCAGTCCAGTTCTTTTTTGAACAGTTGTTTGGCTTTCCCGGTTTCGGTTTCGAATTGTTCGATGCGGGCTTCGCGCTTTTCTAAATAATACGAATAGTTGCCTTTATAACTGTAAAGCTGGCCTTCGTCCAACTCAATAATTTCATTACACACGCGCTCTAAAAAGTAACGGTCGTGTGTTACCATAAATAAGGTAATATTTTCTTTGGCAAAAAATGCTTCCAGCCATTCAATCATTTCTAAATCTAAATGGTTGGTGGGCTCGTCCAGTATTAATAAATCCGGTTTGTTAATTAACGCATTGGCTAAGGCTAAACGTTTTTTTTGTCCGCCCGAAAGGGTGCTTACTTTTTGATTTAAATTATCGAGTTTTAATTTGAAAAGAATTTGCTTGTACTGGGTTTCAAAATCCCAGGCCTGATGAATTTCCATTTGCTCGAAGGCTTTTTGGTAGGCATCGGAATCTTCAGGATTTTCTAAGGCTTTTTCGTAATTTCCAATAACCTTTAAAATATCGTTATCGCTGGCGAAAATGGTTTCTTCAACGGTAAGGGCTGGATTAAATTTTGGATCTTGTGATAAAAACGATACGGTTATATCTTTGCGATAGGTTACAAGCCCTGAGTCGGGTGTGTCTTCACCAGAAATAATACGTAAAATGGACGTTTTTCCTGTACCGTTTTTGGCTACGAAAGCTATTTTTTGGTCTTTATGAACGCTAAACGAAATGTCCTGGAACAAGGTTAGTTCTCCATACGATTTCGATATATTTTCTACGGTTAAGTAATTCAAAGGTTTAATTTTTTGCAAATAACGTGTAAAATTAAAAAATAAGAGACAATATCACTCTAAACTTCATTTTAAAAAGAAGTGTGTAGGTTGTCTTAATATCCTACAGCTAGAAATAAAGGTCATTATTAATGCTTAATTAAAAATTTGAAAACCTTACTCAATTTTTAATATTTTAATTAATAGTGCGTATTAATTTTATACTTTAGGTTGAAAAGTTATATTTGTTGTAAAGTTAACCAACTCTATGCTCAAACCATTTTTCTTTTTGTTCTGTGTTGTTACGCTTTTGTGTAGCTCATGTATTACCAATAAAGATATTGTGTATTTACAGGATAAAGGTCATGCTGCTGCTAGCGATTCATTGCAAATATTGGCATTATCCAAACCTTACCGCGTTCAAATAAACGATATTTTAAGTATTGACGTAAAAGCTTTAGATAAGGAGTTGGTTGAGATTTTTAATCCTACGAGTTCAAATACTACGTCTGGGGCTTCTGAAAAATCACTTTACTTTAATGGTTTTACGGTAGATTTACATGGTAATATAGAATTTCCTATCCTGGGTCAGATAAATGTGCTTGGTTATACCGTGGAAGAAATTGAAGATATGGTAAAAAGCGCGTTGTTGGAACGTTACTTTAAAGAAACCGCTCAAATATTTGTAACGGTTAAACTCGCTGGTTTAAAGTATACCACACTTGGAGAAATGAAAGCGGGGACTCATGTTATTTATCAGGATCGTGTTAATATTCTCGAGGCTATTGCAAATGCCGGAGATATACGGGTAACAGGCGATCGTCGTGATGTAATGATTATACGTCAGTATCCGCAAGGGCAAAAAATACATCATATCGATTTAACCGATATAAATGCTACAAAATCGGAGTTTTACTTCATTCAGCCTAATGATATTATTCTGGTTAAACCTTTAAAGCGAAAAGCTTTGGGAGGCGGACAAACGGCGGTACAAAATTTAACAACTATTGTGAGTGTGTTTTCTGTTTTAGTGAGTACTTATTTTATAATTAGAAGCTTATAAGGTATGGAAGATCGTTACACGTCGGCACAGCAATATGCATTAAATTTCGATTTCAGGGCTTTTGTATTTCGTTTAATAAGTTACTGGAAATGGTTTTTGCCTGCTATATTGTTGGGGGTTTATATTGTGTATCAGCAAAATATAAGAAAGGAGTTTCCATACACCTTAACGGCATCTATTTCAGTTCAGGAAGATAAAAACCCATTGTTCACATCCAATACCAGTTTAATTTTTAATTATGGCGGTATTACAGGAAAAATTCAGGATGTGCTCCTTAATTTACGATCACGTAAACATCATGAAAAGGTGGTTGATAGTTTAAATTTATGTTTGAATTATCTAAAGGATGGCCGCTTTCATAAAATTGATGTTTATAAAGCAACACCTTTTACGTTTGTTGGCGACGAAACCGCATTTCAGGTTATTGGAAGGCCAATAAAAATAACCTTTATCGATGCCGACAGTTTTCAATTGTCTTATGATTTTGGTGAAACGAAGCAAGTGTCTGTTCAAAATTTTAAAACAAAAGACATAAAGCAAATCCCTGTTAACGAAAGTGCATTTTCTAAAACATTTGCCTTTAACGAATACATTAATCTGGATTTTTTTAAAGGCAGTTTGGTAAAAGTGCCAGATGCAAAAATTGTAACGGGACAGGAATTTTATATTCAATACAATAGTTTTAATAGTACGGTGTCGCAGTACAAAGGACAATTTAGAGTAATTAATGAAGGTGGTTCTTTAGTGAATTTAAGGTTAAGCCATAAAAATAAGGCGAAGATTGTTGATTATTTGAATGCCTCGGTTGAAATTCTAGATCGGGATTTGCTACAACGAAAAAATCAATACGCTATTAATACGGTAAACTTTATAGATAAGCAATTGGCCAGAGTACGAAATGAGCTCAATAAGAAAGCCGATTCTCTAAATGCCTTTAAGCAGCGCAATAATATATTCGATATTCAAAGTGAAAGTGCCACTCTGGTGAATAAGATAGAAACTTATGAAACCGAAAAAAAGGTACTTGAGGAATCTTTATTGTATTATGATTTATTGAAAAGCTATCTGGAAACCAGTAAAGATTTTACCAATTTTCCGGCGCCGGCACTTCAAGGTATAAACGATAGTAATATAACGAATGCCATAGGGCAAATAATTGCCTTGTCGGGCGAAAAGTCGAAATTAGAATATTCGGTGCGAGAAGATGCAGCTGTGTTTAATGATTTAAACCGTCAGATTGAAGGCTTGAAGCAGGTGATTTATGAAAGTATTTCATCTAATAAAGCGAATATTGCTTTTCAGATTCAAACTTTAAGTAAAAATATAGCAGCTGTAGAACGTGAGTTTTCCGTATTGCCCGAAAATCAGCAGAAGCTCATGGGGATAGAGCGCGAATATTTGTTGAGTCAGAATACATATAATTTATACCTGGCCAAGCGTGGTGAGGCCGATTTGGTAAAAGCTTCGAATACTTCAGATATTGTCATTATTGAACCCGCCAAAGATATTGGTCAGGGGCGTAATGTGGTAAATTTGAACATACGCTATGTGTTTGCCATAATAGCCGCTTGCATTCCGATAATTTTAATCGCTTTTATAATTACATTTTTCGATCGTAAAATTCATGAACCTAACGATTTAGAGGTGCTTACTAAAATACCAATGCTAGGCGTTGTAGGTAGGAGTAATGTTAGTGGTAATCTGGCGGTTTTAAGGATGTCGAACTCACCGGTAGCCGAAGCCTTTAGAGCTATTAGAACGAGTTTACAGTTTATTTACAGAAAACAGAAAGAATCGGGCTCCAAAACGGTATTGTTGACTTCCTCAATAAGTGGCGAGGGAAAAACGTTTTGTTCCATTAATATCGCTTCGGTGTTTGCTCTAAGTGGTAAAAAAACCATTCTAGTGGGTTTAGATTTAAGAAAGCCCAAGATTTTCGACGATTTTAATATTAACAATGATACTGGTGCTGTTAATTATTTAATAGGGCAGGCAACCGTGGATGATATTATCCAAAAAACCGAAGTGGAGCATTTGGATGTGATTACTTCGGGGCCTATTCCACCAAACCCATCAGAATTATTAATAGGCAGTAATCTCGACGATCTAATTTCAGAATTGCAGAGCCGTTACGATTATATTGTTCTCGATACACCGCCTGTAGGTTTAGTTTCAGACGCTTTAGAACTCATGTCGCATGTTGATGCGACCTTGTATGTGGTGCGTCAGGATTACACCAAAAAGGATATGTTAAAACAGATTAACGACAAGTATAAAAAAGGAGAGGTTAAAAATATAAGTCTGCTTTATAATTTTTACAATAACAAATCGAAGTATGGCTACGGTTACGGTTATGGCTACGGCTATCATAACGATACCCATAAAAAAACGGGTTGGTTAAAGCGTTTTAAACGAAAATAATATAAATCGAACGTCATTCACCAGATGCCACTCCGGTCTGTAGTCCTTATCCTTGAATCTGGTATTTTATCGAATTAAGTAAAGAATGATTTTTTAATGCGTATGAAGCTAGTTATATTTACTTAGTTGTATATTATTAATTAATATTTTAATTATTCATGCCCTTAGAGACTCGTATATACCAAAAGGAAAATAACATTAGTTTTTTAAAGCTGTTAAAGGCGAGTCTTAAAGATGTATATGGTTCCAGGTTTTTAGCGAAACAATTAACGATTCGAGATATTAAAGCCCGGTACAGGCAATCTTATTTTGGGTTTTTATGGGCTTTTATCATGCCTTTAACGACAGCCTTTATTTGGGTATTTTTAAATGGTACGGGAACTGTTAAATTATCAGATACAGGTATTCCGTACCCCGTGTATGCCTTTTCGGGAACTTTAATCTGGTCTATTATTACAGGTGCTATAAATGCGCCCTTAAGCAGCACGAAATCTGCCAAGGGTATTATGAGTAAAATTAACTTTCCTAAAGAAGCTCTAATCCTTTCTGGTATTTATAAACTGTTGTTCGATAGTAGCATTAAAATAGTAGTTCTATTAGCATTCGTAATTATTTATGGTGTAGGATTTCATTGGTCTTTACTTTGGTTTCCTGTTGCTTTATTGGGAGTGATCTTATTTGGTGTAACCATCGGCTTGTTTATAACGCCTTTGGGGATGTTGTATAATGATATATCAAAATTAATCACTATGGGGTTAGGCTTTGTTATGTACGTTACTCCAGTGGTGTATGCGATTCCAAAAACAGGACTTATGAAAACCATAATGAGTTATAATCCGTTAACCGCATTAATTTTAACATCCAGAGATGTGGTGGTAGGTACTACAACTGGGTTTTTTAATTATTTTATAATAATCGGTTTACTATGTATTCCGTTATTGTTTTTCGGGTTGGTGTTTTATAGAATCTCCATTCCAGTCATTGTAGAACGAGCATAATCCATTAAAATAAAAATGTTGTTTAACGAAACAAATACATGAACAAGAATCAGCAACACAGAAATGCGAATGAAGTGCTTGTTAAGGTGGAAAACCTGAGTAAAAAGTTTTGCAAAGATTTAAAAGCTGGCCTGTGGTATGGGGCTAAGGATTTATTGAGTAATGTTAGTAGTAATACCCATGCACGCGAATTAAGACCTAAAGAATTCTGGGCAGTAAAAGACGTGAGTTTTGAGTTGAGACGCGGGGAATGTCTGGGGTTAATAGGGCATAATGGAGCTGGTAAAAGTACCTTACTTAAAATATTAAATGGGTTAATAAACCCCGATGCTGGTAAGGTAACCATTAAAGGGCGAGTTGGATCCTTAATAGAGTTGGGTGCAGGATTTAATCCCATTCTTAGCGGCCGAGAAAATATATATAATAACGGAGCTATTATAGGGTTAACTCGGCAGGAAATAGATTCCAAACTCGAAGAAATTATAGATTTTGCTGAAATACATGAGTTTATAGATATGCCGGTGCAGCATTATAGCTCAGGTATGAAGGTGCGTCTGGGTTTTGCTGTGGCTGCTCAAATGAAACCCGATGTGTTAATTATTGATGAGGTGTTGGCTGTAGGGGATGTTGGTTTTAGAGCGAAATGTTTCAATGTCATGAGTGAATTGGCAAAAAGTTGTGCAATAATATTTGTAAGTCATTCAATGCCTTTGATTGGTAGGATTTGTACTACTGGAATTCTTTTAAAAAATGGAGTTATAGTCGAGCATGGTGATATAAATCAGGTGATCTATGAGTATTCGATTCAATATGAAAATAAATATGAAAAAGTTGTAGGAGAAATGACTCCTACAATTTATAAAGTTAAATTAAGTAAAGATGTTATTGATTATGATGAAGATTTAACAATTTATTTTAGTTTTCAATTTCCAAAGGATTTTACAAAAGTTGTGCTACATTATTCTGTTATAGATCAAGAAATGAAAACTGTATATCAGTCTTATTCAATTTCAGATGGGAAGTTTTATGAGATTATTAATGGAGAATTAAAGGCAAGTTTTACAATTAAAAATGTGGATTTGACAAACGGAAAGTATTTTATAAATATTGGAGTCATAAAAAACAATTTTAATGGTAAAAATATTTGTAGAGTGGATGGTGCAGCTAGTTTTGTTGTTGGAGGAAGTAAGTATAATAGTTTTGGTTCAATTGTTAAAAGAACAGTTTGGAATAATTAAAAGTTAAAATGAAGGTTATTTTAGTAAATGATACTAGAATTGAAGAAAATCCTGGGTGTCATGCAACTGTAGATTCACTTGTTGGTTTTTTAAAAACAAACTTGCCTAAAAGTAAAATTGAGAGTTTGCCTCTCGGATTTGGTTATGATGTTTTGAAAAACAAAAAAAATCTATATATAACAACTTCCAAAAACAAGTTTTACAAACAAGCATTAAATAAAATATTCAATGTAAAATTTACTAGACAGGTAAATTTTAAAGTATGGATGCAATTGGTAGAAAATGAGGTTAGCGAATTACTTAAGCCATTTTTAAAAGAAAGTGATTTGGTAATTATAAATATGGAGGGAACAATCCATCACAATAATATAGGCTCATTAGCACTTTTGAGTATAGCCCATGCTTCTAAACTTTTGAATAAACCTGTAGCAATGGTAAATGGAAGTTATCAAGAAATGGATAAAAAAGTTTCAAAGAAAGTATTGAATATAATCGATTTCTTAAGTTTTAGAGAAGTACTGTCTTATGAGTATGTGAAAAAAATGAAAATTAAAAATAAAATTAATCTTATTTATGATTTTGCCTTTAAAGCTGATATTTTTCAGCATACCGATTTTATTCTGAGGAAAAAAGAAGGAATAAAATATTGCCTATATACTTGTGGTGTATTAGGAGTTTATCCGAATCAAGCAAATGGAATTGATATTTTCAAAATTTTTAGTCATATTAGAGAGATTTATGAGTTGGGGTACATCCCTTTGTTTTTGCAGATTGAACCTAAAGAAAGGATAATTGTTGATCAACTAAATATTAAAGGAATAGAAGTAATTAGATTAAATCAGTATAATTATTCTAATTTGGGAAGCGTAATTAAAAATTTTGATTTACTCATTACTGGTAGATATCATGTTGGTATTTTTGGATTGATGAGTAATGTTAAGACGATGTTTCTTCCTTCAAATACGCATAAAATAGAAGGATTGTTAAAAATGTTAGAAATACATGATTCTTTTATAGGCTCTTTAAAATTAAAAGATTTATCAATTGAGGAGCTTGAACAAGAATTGATTTTGAACAATGATGATATAAATTATTTTGAGAAATTTTTAAGAAATTTAAATGAGAATAAGAACCATATTAAAGGATTATATTGAAAATTTAAATTTTAAAGAAAGTGATATTTTAAAAAAATATTCACATCATGATTTATATGAATCAATAGAATATCTGTTTAGTAATAGATTATATCGGAAGAAATTTTTTTTTATCAACTTTTTAGTTACCTCAAAGGCGGAAGTTAGAATTTTCACGCCATTGCTTGAATTTTTATTTAAAACTGAATCAATAGAGGTAAATGTTATTTACTTAAATAAACATCGGTTTGATAGAATACTAGAAGATAAATTAATTAGTAAGCCTAATTTTAATATAACGAAATCTGTTTATCCAATATTAAAATCATTTAGAAATAAGAATGCTGTAAACGTTATTTGTTTGGATTTTAAAAAATATTTTAAGTATCACAAAATAGGATTGGAGCTAATAGGAGAAATAAACTTAAAAGGAGGAAAAACAGTTTGTATTCAGCATGGGGGCATTCAAGAGGATAATGTTCAAGGGCAAATTAGTTCGATATCAAATAATCAAATAGTTTTTGGAACCTATATGTATGAGCGTTTGTCAGAAAAAAGGTCTGAAAAAGAACTTTTTTTGACAGGTAACCCTTTACATGATAAATTGGTCACAGGAGAAAAGAAAATAATTGGGGGTAGTATTCTTAGTTTAATTAAAAATAGAAAGGTAATTCTTCTTGCAACATGTTTACACACTGAGTACGATTATAGATTTGATGCTAAGTTGTGTTATAGTAAATATATTCGGGAAGTATACAATAGTATAAATTTTAATAAGTATTTTTTAATAATTAAAATGCATCCAAATGACGATATTCAAAACAATATTTATGAGCAGGAATGTAAATTATTAAACTTATCAGACAAGGAAGTGTTGATCGAACCGCCACATTCTAGGCTTACATTTTATGATTATTTGAATATATCTGACCTATTAATTAGTAGGGCGTCAACTGTTATTGAGGAAGCTTTGATCTTTGGAAAATTAGTGTTGGCTTTTGATTTGTTTGAAGATGGTCCAATTAATTCATATAACTCTTTAAAAATTTATAAGAACTACCTACAAATAATAGGAGATAGAAAAGATCTAGTTCTAGGAATAGAAAATTTATTAACTAATAAAGAAAGATTAGATAATTTGAATACCAACCTTATTAGTTTTAACCAAAATGGATTGGCATCAAACAGAGTTTACGAAGCTCTATTAAAAATTGGACAACAACAAAACCTTTATTAAGTCTATTTATGCTTATTTCTATCATCACTATAAACTACAATAATGCACGAGGGTTAAGACAAACTGTAGAAAGTGTGTTTAACCAAACTTTTAAAGAATTTGAGTACATTGTTATTGATGGAGGGTCTACCGATGGAAGCGAACAGGTTATACAGGAGTATATAAATAAGTTCGATTATTGTATTAGCGAACCAGATACAGGTATTTATAATGCAATGAATAAGGGTATAAAGGTAGCTAAGGGACAATATTTATTGTTTTTAAATAGTGGAGACTGGCTTATAAATCAAGAGGTATTGCAACAAGTAATTCCCAATTTAAACCCTGAATATGCTATTTATTACGGTGATGTGGTTCGTGTATATAATAATAAGAAATTAGTGACGAAAACTTATCCAAAGACATTAAGCTTTAGTTTTTTTGTTAATTCCGCTTTACCTCATCAGGCTACATTCATTAACAGAGATTTATTTGAAACTATTTTTTATTATAATGAAGAATATAAAATCTGTTCCGATTGGGAGTTTTTAATTTATGCTATTTGTAAAGTTAATGTGCCTTACAAAAAAATGGATATTGTTATTTCTAATTTTGTAATGAATGGTGTGAGTAATCAAATTTCAGGTAAAAAACTTATCGAAGTTGAACGCCTAAAGACCTATCAAAAGTATTTTCCTTTATTCATTGATGATTATATAATGCACAATAATAAGACAAAGGAAAAAGAAAATAATGTCAATAGATTTGAAAGAGCTGCTTATTTGTTGAAACGGGCATTAAAAATTATAATAAAAGGCTGATGAAAGTAGTGGAAAAGGGAGTTTCAATAATTTTATGCACATACAATGGTAAAAACCGTTTAAAGTCTACATTTCAGCATATTTTTAAACAAAAAACAAAAGTACCTATAGAAGTTGTTTTTGTAGATAATGCATCAACAGATGAAACAAAAAGCATGGCAGATAATTGGTGGAAGGAAAATGCAGTGGAACATATTACGTATGTGTCTGTAATACAGTCTATTCCAGGTAAATCGTACGCGCAAGATTTAGGTTATACTAAAGCGAAATACGAATATTTAATTATTTGTGATGATGATAATTGGTTGTGTGATACTTATGTTCAAACGGCATATGATATTATGTCTTCAAATTCTCAAATTGGAGCTCTAGGAGGTTGGTGTGATGCGGTTTTTGAATCAAATAAACCATTATGGTTTGATAAATATGCCAGATTTTTTGCGGTTTCTAAACAAGGTACAGACTCAGGAGATATTACCCAGAAAAAAGGGTGTTTATATGGCGCAGGAATGGTTATTAGAAAGTCTCATTGGATAAAATTAAAAAAAATAGGATTTGAACATTTATTATCTTGTAGAAAAGGAAAAAGTTTGAGTTCAGGAGGAGATACAGAATACAGTTATGCTTTGAGACTTTTGGGTTATAAAATATGGTATGATGAGAGATTGTATTTTAAACATTATATGATTAATTCTAGACTGAATTTTAATTATTTATCACGACTACGAAAGGCTATGACCTTTTCCAATTTTATACTTTGGCCTTATTTAGATTTATTAAATAATAAACCTAATACATATAATTATTTTATTTCTAGAGTTTTATTAGGGTTTCCAAAAAGAACTTTGATAAAATTAAAACATGCCATTAGTGGGAATTATGAGAGCAAAGAACAGGCTAAATTTTATTTTCGAACTTTTTATTATTCTCTCTTTTACTATAAAAATTATAGAGCAAATAGAAATTTAATAGAGCAATGGTTAAAAAATAAAATGTAATTTTCATGAAAACAATCTGTTTCGTAGTGTCTGCATTTCCTTCCGTTTCAGAGACATTTGTAGTTAATCAGATTGTGGCAGCCAAGCGAAATGGGTTAAATATAAAAGTGCTAACTAATAAATGCCTGCCCATATCACTTTCTTCACAGTTAAAGATTTTAGAGGAGCACGAAATTTTAAAGGATATTATAAGTGTAAATTTTGATATGCCTAAGAATAAAATGGTTAGAATATTAAAAGCTTTTTTCTATATAATATGTTATTTTAGGTTTTGGATAAAATTAGAAAAGAGGTATTCTTTTAAACAAGGTATTTCTTTATTACCCTACAAGTTAGCATATTATTGTCAATTTAAGTTTGTAGATGTTTTTCATATTCAGTTTGCAACTGTAGGTAATGATGTTGCCGAAATGAAGTATGCTGGTCTATTAAATGCCAAAGTAGTAACCACGCTACATGGATATGATGTACATTTTGAAAATCAAACACAGTTATCAAGATTGAAGGAACGATACAAACTTTTATTTGATGTTTCGGATTTTATAACTGCAAATACTGCTTTTTTAGCCGAAAAGGCGGAGCAGCTATTTGTTAAACCTTATAAACTTCTTCTAATTCCAATGGGAGTTGATAATACTTTTTTTAAACTATCCGTGCCAAAGTCAATTAATAGGGCTAGCACGATTAAATTACTTTCGGTAGGTAGATTAATTCCATTAAAGGGGCATGAATTTGGTGTTTTGGTGGTTAAGAAATTAGTTGATAATGGTTATAATATTTGTTATGATATAGTTGGAGAGGGCAAGGAATATCTTGAATTAAAATCTTTAATCGATACTTTGGGCTTAAATGATGTGATAAGATTACATGGTAAACAAAATCAGGAATTTATAAAAAAATGCTTAGATGAATGTCATGTTTTTTTAATGACATCTATTACAGATTTTACGGGTAGAGCAGAGGCTCAAGGTTTGGTTTTAGCTGAAGCCCAAGCTATGGGTATGCCAGTTGTGGCATTTAACTCAGGGGGAGTAAAATATTCTATAAAATCAAATGAAACAGGAATTTTAGTTTCTGAAAAGAATATAGATGCTATGGTTAGTTCTATAAAAGAATTAATAGAAACACCAGAAAAGTATGGTAAGATGAGTATAGCGGCAATTAAACATGTTTCGAATGAGTTGTCGATGGTAAAAATGGGTGCACGATTTTTAGCTTTATATGAATCGTAGTAGTGTTTGTTTTTTTAAAAGAATAATTTTAGTAGTCAAATATGGTTGGTATAAAAAATGATAATCAACATAAAATACTAATAAATGTGCTTACCAGAACATCGAATCGTCCTATTGGATTTTTAAATTGTCATCAGTCGGTAATAAATCAAACATATAATAATGTTCTGCATTGGGTTTCTTATGAAGATGAAGCGACAAAAAAATACATCGAAGGTCATAACGTCCATAAAGTAAAAGTTGATGCTTATAACGGGACACCCGTACAACATTCAAATGGTTTTAAGCATGCCCCTTATAATCTGTATTGTAATAAACTTTTAAATCAGATAACTAAAGGATGGGTGTTGTTTTTAGATGACGACGATCATTTAATTCACCATAAAGTTCTGGAAGAAATAGTGAGTAAAATAGAACAGGGAAATGAAGACACTCTGTTTATTTGGCAGATGCGTTACCCTAATGGAAAAATTCTACCCTTGAAAAAACACTTTCAAAAAAAGAGAATTGAAAGAAATCAGATAAGTACACCTTGTTTTTTGTTTCATTCAAAGTATAAAAACCAGGTTGTTTGGGATGAATGGAAAGGAAGTGATTTTCGGGTTGTAAGTAATTTATTCAAAATTATTCCAAATAAAAAATGGATTGAAAAGGTGTATGTGCAAATTAATAATTTTGGCGATTATGGTAACAGAAATGATATAAGTTTAAAAACTAGTAGCAAAATAATATTTAAAAAAAACGCTTTCTGGTCCTTTATACCTAAGTATCATACTAAAATTAATGGTGTTTTTGTATTTCATAAAAAAACGTATATCGAATGGTCTAAACGGTTGATGAATAAAATTAAAAGGTATGTCAAAAATAACCGTTAGTATTTTTATGCTTACTTACAATCAGGAAGCTTATATCTCGCAGGCCATAGAGGGTGTTTTAATGCAAAAAACCAATTTTAAATATCAGTTGGTTATAGGTGAAGATTGCAGTACCGATAAAACCAGAAGCATTTGTGAAGCTTATCAACAACACTATCCTGAAAAGATAAAACTATTGCCACAACAGGATAAAAACATGGGGTTAATAGCTAATTACATGCGCACTATTAAAGCTTGCGATGGTAAGTATATTGCCATTTGCGATGGTGATGATTATTGGGTGGATGAGTACAAACTACAAAAACAAGTTGATGTTTTAGAACAAAACAAAGACTGTTCAATTGTATTTTCGAAAGTTTATAAGTGGTATCCCGATGGGAATGTGATAAAAGCAATACCCCTTTCTGAAAAGCAAATAACGGGATTTAATAACTTGGTTTATGGTAATTTTATTCCATCGGTCACAGCTTTGTTTAAAAATGAACAGCAAAGGGAAAGTTTACCAGAATGGATAATAAATTTTCCCTACGGTGATTGGCCTACCTATTTATGGACTATAAAAGATCAGGGAAAAATATATTTGTTGAATGAATATACCGCCGTATATAGAATGGATATAGGGGCGTCGGCTAAATTAAGAAGGAAAAATAGCGTTATTGTAAGAGTAAATATTGCCATTTTGAACGCTATGCTTAATGATGAAAAGTTTAAATCCAGGATTTCAGAAATTAAGGACAGTATAATGAAACATCAAAAGCAACTGATGTTGAGTTTAAATCGAGAAAAGGCCTATTTGGAGGCTTTAAAAATATATTTAACAGTTATTTTTAAGTTAAACAATAGATTAAAATTTACTAAGCTGTATTTATATTCAATTAAGAATAGTTTTTAAGGCTATTTGAACAGATTAAGAGATGTCAAATAAACTAGTATCCATTATAATACCAACCTATAACCGCGGAAATATCATTGGGGAAACGCTGAACAGTATTCTGGAGCAAACCTACGCAAACTGGGAATGCATTATTGTGGATGACGGGAGCACAGATAACACAGGGTTGGTTGTGCAATCTTATATCGAAAAGGATGCGCGTTTCAAGTATTTTGAAAGACCCGTAGAACGCTTAAAAGGCGGGAATGCTGCAAGAAATTTTGGGTTTGAAAAAAGTCAGGGGGAATACGTTAATTGGTTTGATAGCGACGATGTTATGTTACCCGAATTTTTAAATAAAAAGGTTGAGGTCTTTAACGAAAATAAATCGTTACATGCGGTGCTTCATAAAAACAGGTATTCAAATTATTTGATGACGCAATTTAGAGACAGTAAATTTGAGTATTCATCACCAAATGATTTGTATTTAGATTATGCTTTAGAACGTATCGAAATTCAAACCTGTGGTTTTATGTGGCGAAAAAATTATTTAGCAGATCGAGCATTGTTCGACGAAAATCTTGAACGCTATCAGGATAATGAATTTCATATACGTATGTTGGCAACAAAACCTAGGTTGAAAATTTTAGATGAGGTGCTTGCTACTATTCGAGGTGGTAATGGGGATAAAAATCAAATAAGTTCGAGAAATAACGTTAGTAAAAAGAAATTACATGATATTTTTTATTATCGTTATCAGTCTTTAAACTATTCCAAAGCACTCGACAAGTCCCATTATTTAACTTTACTGAACGGTGTTTACAAGAAGCTTCTTTGGTCATTTTATGCTTATGTTCTACAAGAAAAATCATTTGTTAGGAGAACACGCGATATATTTAAAAGTTACAATAAACTAAAGATTGTTTATTTTAATAAAAGAATTCCTCTTGTAGCTAAAGTTAAATCTCACTTATATTTGTTTTATATTGCAATGGTCGGTCGACCATTTAAATAAATTAATTTGATAACCTTAACCCTAACATATCGCAATAGAGATTTACATATTGTTAAGCGATGTTTAGATTCATTGAAGCATCAAACAGATGCCGATTTTAATGTTTGCTTAGTAGATTATGGGAGTACCGAAGCATATAGTGTTGCCATTCAAGGGCTATTAAAATCCTATACTTTTGTTACTTATTATTATGTAAATACGAATGGGCAACTTTGGAATAAAAGTAGAGCCATTAATATCGCATTAAAATCTTGTAAAACTTCTTATTTTTTAGTGGGTGATATTGATTTAATCTACCATCCGGAAATGATTAAAACATGTAAAGCTTTAATACTTAAGCATGAGGTGGTATATTTCCAATATGGTTTTTTAAATAAAGAGGAATCCCAAAAAGATCATGGCGATTTTTTTGGTTACCAGATTGAATTTTTAGGGAATAAAGAAGTTACAGGTACCACGTTATACAAAACAAAACATATTTTGGCTGTTAATGGTTACGACGAGTTTTATCATGGCTGGGGTGCCGAGGATACCGATATCCATTTAAGACTTAAAAACAATGGAGTCACGCCTTATTTCTATGATAAAGACATATTGGTAAAGCATCAATGGCATCCTAAAACATACAGGAGCAACGCCAGTAGTTATCCTTTTCATTCAGGTCTGGAACGAATAAATCATAAATACATGATGCAGCGTCATGCTTTAGGTGTAGTTAAGGCAAATCAAGATAGATTTTGGGGTGTTATGCCATATGAAACACCTGAAAATGCCCTTCATGAAGCCGTATTGCGTTTGGAGGTATCGAATTTATGTTCAGATGTTGATGCCTTAGTTACTGGCGTCATTCCAGATTTAAAGGTACCGTTGGAAGTACAAATCAGTAAGAACAAAAAAGAAGGAATAAAAGCGATGGTCAAGCGAATTTTGGGTAAAACAGTTCACAAAACCTATGCTTTAGAAGATGTTAATAACCGGCTACTGGAATCCATAATTATAAGCCAGCGATTAGCGCGTTATCACTATGAATTTGATAGGGAAAAAGAGGTTATCCAATTAACCATCAAACCATATGGCGGCAGTTAAAAAAGTTGTAATGGTTTCCATACCATCATTGCATTTTTTTCGATGGGTTGAACAACTCAAAGAAGCTGATGTTGATGTGTACTGGTTCGATGTTACCGGAATGGCAGCATCATCAGAGAGAATTCAATGGGTAAAGCAACATACAGGATGGAAATTAAAATGGGATTACCAGGGACGTACATTTTTGAAAAAGAACGCTCCTAAAGTCTATAATTATATTCAAAAGTATAACGAGCGTGATGTTGCATCTGTTTTTGAAGACTATTTGAAAGAAATTCAACCCGATGTTGTTCACAGTTTTGCGCTTTACCTTTCCTGTGCTCCAATATTAGAGGTGATGCAGCGACACAAACACGTAAAATGGATTTACTCGTCCTGGGGTAGTGATTTATTTTATTTTCAAAATCAACCAGATTATTTAAAGGATATAAAACGTGTCTTACCACGAATAGATTATATGTTTGCCGATTGTAAACGTGATTTTGAAATAGCTGAAAATTATGGTTTTAAAGGTGAATTTCTTGGCGTATTTCCTGGAGGTGGTGGTTTCGATTGGAATGCTTTAGCGCATTACATGTTGCCTTTTGAAGAGCGAAACATTATTTTAATAAAAGGCTTTCAAGGGCGATCAGGACGTGCCATTACCGTATTGAAAGCTTTAAAACAGTTAGAGGAACAATTGATTTCCTATAAAATCATTGTAATTGGTGCTGATGCCGAAGTTTTTGAAGCTGTAAATCAGGGGAGTTGGTCTCCATGTAATAACATCCAAATATTGGGAAGAATACCACATGATCGCGTGTTAACTTTGATGGGGCAGGCGTTATTGTATATAGGTAACAGTAATTCCGATGGTATCCCGAATACACTTTTGGAGGCCATGGGTATGGGTGCATTTCCTATTCAGTCTAATCCGGGAGGGGCTACTTCAGAAATAGTGATACACGATAAAAATGGTCTGATTATAAACGATTGTAATGATCCTCAGGAAATAAAGTCTGCTATTTTAAAAGCAATAGATGACCGGCATTTAATTCATAAGGCATTTAATTACAATCAGCGTTTAAAGTGCAATTTTGATTTTAATCTAATAAAGACCGAAGTTTTAAATAAATATTTTAGTTTAGTGGAATAGCAAAATATGATGAGAAAAATAGGTTTTATACCATTACGAAAGCATTCTAAGGGCATCCCCGGAAAAAATAAACGAAAAATGTTAGGCAGACCCCTGTTTACATGGGTTTTGGGAGAGGCAATCATGTCTGAATTAGATGAGGTTTTTGTGTATACCGATGACGACGGTATTATCGATTTTATTAATAAGGAATATCACTGGACTAATAAAGTTAAGGCTGTAAAACGTCGTGCTGAAAGTGCTACTGATACAGCATCTACAGAAATGGCCATTTTTGAGTTTTGTGATACGTCAAATGTCGATTTCGATGTGTTTTGCTTGTTACAAGCCACTTCACCATTTACCACAAGAACAGATATAAATAACTGTTTAGGTAAGATTAATGATGATCACGATTCAGCGCTTACCGTAGTCAATACCCATCGTTTCACATGGGATGAGAGCGGGCATCCCGATAATTACAATCCACAAAACCGCCCGCGACGACAGGATTTTAAAGGCTTACTTGTAGAAAACGGGGCAGTTTATGCTACGACTAAAGCCGCCTTGTATAAACATAAAAACCGTATTGGAGGCCAGGTAGCATTGGTTAAAATGCCAGAAAACTCATTAATGGAAATCGATACAGAAACCGATTGGATAACGGTAGAAACCCTTCTGGCTGAGCGACAGAAAAAAAATAGAAAACCTGGGAAAATAACACATCTTGTATTAGATGTAGATGGTGTGTTTACCGATGGGACCATAACATACACCAAAGAAGGCGAACACACTAAAAGCTTCGATATGCGAGATGGTATGGGCTTGGAGATTTTGAGACAGTTTGATGTTGAGGTCATGATCATGACCAGTGAGAATTCTGAGTTGGTAGCCCGGCGTATGCAAAAGTTAAAGATTGAACAGGTATATTTAGGCGTAAAGGATAAATTTAGTTTATTACAGCACCTTCTTGTAGAGCAAAATTTAGAAATTAATCAGGTGGCTTATATAGGCGACGATGTTAATGATTTGAGTAATATATGTTCTGTTGGGTGGTCGTTTTGTCCTAATAATGCAACGCATGTTGTAAAAACGCATGCCGATGTGGTTTTGTCTAAAAATTCGGCAGCAGGAGCTATCCGTGAGGCCTGCGATTTTCTTATGCAATACAATAAACGATTTTAAAGCCATATTTAAATGAGTACCTATAACCAACCCTACCTTATTGCAGAAATTGGATGTAACCATAAAGGAGACATAAGTATTGCCAAAGAACTCATTAAAGTTGCAAAAATATTTTGCAATGCACAGGCTGTTAAATTTCAAAAGCGAAATAATAAAGAACTTTTAACCACAGAGCAATATAACCAGCCACATCCCAATCCGCATAATGCTTATGGAGACACCTATGGTGAACATCGTGAATTTTTAGAGTTCTCATTGGAACAACACCGGGAATTAAAAGAATATTGTGATAGCTTAGATATTACCTACGCATCATCTGTTTGGGATGTAACCTCGGCGAAACAAATAGCGTCTTTAAACCCTGATTTTATTAAGATTCCTTCGGCATGTAATAATCATGTTGCTATGTTAGAATGGTTGTGTAAAAATTATTCAGGAGAAATTCATGTGTCTACAGGAATGACTACAAAATCAGAGATTGATGAACTCGTGACTTTTTTTAAGACTCATAATCGGCATAAAGATGTGGTGCTGTATAATTGTACTTCAGGATACCCGGTACCATTTGAAGATGTATGTCTTTTAGATATTCAGTTGTTGAAAGAAAATTATCAACATCAGGTAAAGCACATAGGGTTTTCTGGGCATCACTTAGGTATAGCAGTTGATGTGGCCGCATACACGTTGGGAGCCCATATTATTGAGCGCCATTACACGCTGGACAGAACATGGAAGGGGACTGATCATGCGGCTTCGTTAGAACCTATGGGGTTACGTAAATTGGAACGTGATTTGAATGCTGTGTATAAAGCTTTAACATATAAGCAAACAGATATTTTACCTATTGAGCAGACGCAGCGTCATAAATTGAAATATCAAAACCAATGATATGATTTTTAGCAAAAACAGAATCAGATTGTTTTGGTGGAGTGAGGTGTTTATTCAAAAGAAAACCAAAGAAAATTTTGGGGATCTCCTTGGGAAATACCTGGTAGAAAAAATTACTGGGAAACAAGTGGTTTTTACACGACCTGATTCAATATCTATTTCTAACTGGTTTACGCCAATTTATTTAACAGTAGGGAGTATTTTAACCTATGCGAATACAAATTGTATTGTTTGGGGAAGTGGTATTATTTCTAAAGCATATAACACAAAGCCAGCTCAGTTTTTGGCTGTGCGTGGGCCGCAAACAAGAAAGCACCTCAAGACACAAGGCTATGACGTTCCTGAAATTTATGGCGATCCGGCTTTGTTATTACCTCGATTTTATGCTCCTGAAGTAAAAAAAAAATATAAAACCGGTGTTGTTCCTCATTATAATGATTATAGCAAAGTAAAAGCGCTATTTAAAGGGGATACAACGATTAAAGTGATAGATTTAATGACTAACGATATAGAGGCAACTACAAATGATATTTTCGAGTGTGAACGCATCGTGTCTTCCTCTTTACATGGTATTATTGTGGCACATGCCTATGGTATTCCTGCAGTTTGGCAAAAGTTTTCCGATGATGTGTTTGGCGATGATATTAAATATCAGGATTATTTCGAATCGGTTAACTTAAAACCATATAAAAGTAATATTACAAACACGACATTAAACCAGGCTGCGATAGACAATTTATTCGAGTGTTATGATGTGTTACCCGATGCACGTCATATCGAAACCATGTGTAACCAATTAATGGCGGTTTGTCCCTTTAAAGCTTAGTATGAAGAAAAAAGTATTTGTTTTTTTTCCAGATGGTGTAGGCTTGCGAAATTTTGCATTTACCAATTTTAAAACGATTGGAGCGCAAAATGGGTTTGATGTTGTTTATTGGAATAATACCGTTTTTGATATTGAAGCAACCTTTGGTTTTGATGAAGTTAGAATAGAAAACACAGCAACACATCCATTATTACCGCAATACACCAGAGCCAGAAAGCGTGTGGAATTAAACCTCTGGACGAAAAAATTCAAGGATGATGTTTACCAAACCTATAAGTTTCCTTTTAATTATAAAGGCATAAAAAACAGCTTGAAAAGTTTGTTAACAAAACTGTTAATAGGTTGGTATGGCTCAGAAAAGGGAATTGAAAAATTAAGACAAAAGATTGAAAAATTAGAACGTACTACCAGTAAATATACTTATTGTAAAAAGCAATTGAAGGAGCATAAGCCTGATTTGGTTTTTTGTACTACGCAACGTGCTACGCAAGCTATAAGTGCGCTTCTGGCAGCTAAAGATTTGGGCATACCAGTTGTTACTTTTGTGTATTCCTGGGATAATGTACCTAAAGCGATGCAGGTGGTTGAAACTGATTATTACTGCGTTTGGAGTGATTTAATGAAGGCACAGATGTTACAGTATTATCCGTATATCAACGAATCACAAATTTTTGTCACTGGTACACCACAATTTGAGCCTCATTTCGATAAGGGGCTTAAAGAAGAACGCACCCAATTTTTTAAATCGCATAATCTTGATTTAAATAAGAAATACATTTGTTACTCTGGTGACGATGAAACCACTTCACCACTAGATCAGTATTATCTGGAAGATCTTGTAAAGGCTGTTAGAAAATTAAATGCCGACGGTTATAATTTGGGAGTGATTTACAGGAAATGTCCGGTAGATTTTACATCGCGATACGATAAAGTATTGTTTGAAAATAAGGATGTCATAACAGTTATAGACCCTATCTGGAAGCAAATTGGCAAAAACTGGAATACGGTTTTACCGGATAAAGAAGATTTTAAATTATTATATAATGTCTGTGAGCATACAGAGTTAGTTACTAATGTATGTTCTTCGACAGTTTTCGATTTTGTCCTGCACAATAAATCCTGTATCTATTACAATTACGAACAGCCTCAATTAAAAAAAGGTATTCGTGATATTGGTCAAAATTATAAGTACGTTCACTTTAGGAGTATGCCTAGTAAAGAGGCGGCTGTGTTTTGTGAAAGTAAGGTAGACTTGGAGCATCTACTGAAAGATATTTTAGATGATAAATTATCAAATGTTGAGGAAGGCTTAAAGTGGTTTGAAATTGTTGCGGGTAGCAAACCTGCAATGGCTTCAGAAAGTATTTGGGAGGTGATAAATAAATTAATTTAAACGTTTGTGACTGAAATAAGGTTGTATATTCAGAAATTATTCCAAAGAAATGATAAGTTGTTTTTAATCATCATCTTATTATCCACATTAAGCATGTTAAGAAATGTTTTTTTGCCTTTATCAGGAGACGAAATTACTTATTTGAAAATTTCTGAAAATATATTGCAAGGTAGATATTATTTAGGAGACAAGCCCTCTTCATTGGCACCTGTAATTTCATTGATTCTTACATTTTTTAAAATTTCAATATTCCCTATTTTAGGTTTTGTATTGAATAAATTATTCAATATAGCTTTGGTGTTCTTGGGGTTACGGTTAATTTATAAGGTGTTGTTAGAGTTGAATGTGAATAAATCTATTGCCATTGCAATTGTAGCGTTTACCATAGTAAATCCGACTTCTGTTGCTTGGTTTTCTCGATTATACCCAGAAGCTGTATTATTTTATTTGTTTTGGGGTTTTATTTATTATTCAATTCTAGAAGCATCAAAATCAAATTTATTAAAGCTACTGATATTTTTTGCTTTGCTTGTTTTTACCAGATACGTTTATGCTATTTTAGGAGTTATTGTATTAATTAAATATTTTGATTATTACAAATTCTATAAAGAGTCATCCAAATTGTATTTAGTACTTTATTCTTTTATTCTTTTATTTCCGTTTTTAATTTGGGCAAAATATCTTATTAATGTGGAGCGAAATGATTTGTCTGAAATAAGTTATTTTAAACGATTTAAAATTGATAACCCCATAATTTATAACATTAAATGTGGTTTGGGTTTAATTAAACATTATGAAGTAAGTCGTGTAAATGGTCTTCCCGCGTTTGTGTCGTTATTTGTGCCTAAAACAGGGTTAAGAAGTTTTTCAGTAAGTTTAATCCTTATTTTAGGGTTTATTTATGGTTATATTTCTAATTTCAAGTTTTTATTCTTAAAGAGAGTTGGGCTTCCAATACTGTTAATTATGCTAGGGTTAATAATTGCAGGGACGGGCTTTAGTCGTTATTGGCTAGTTTTATTACCTGGAATTTATTTGGGATTTTATTTAACTTTAAAATCTTTTGGATTAATAGATAATGTATTTATTAATCTAGTTAAGTTTATATCCTTAGTTTATATCGTGAATGAATTTAGATTAAATGTTTTAGTGTTAAATCAATATTTTTAAAGAGAAAAGTTGTTTATGAAAATTGTTGTTTACATGCCTGCTTTAAATGAAGAATTAACAATTGCTGGTGTTTTGAATTCATTGCCTAAGTCTATTTGTGGATTTCAGAAAATGCAAATGTTAGTGGTGAATGATGGTAGTGTAGACAGTACTGAAATAATAGCTAAGGAGTGTGGTGCTACTGTAATAAATCATACTAGAAATAAAGGAGTAGGAGGAGCCTTTCAGTCGGCTGTTGAGTTTGCTTTACAGAATAAAGCAGATGTTTTGGTTAGTATCGATGCAGATGGGCAGTTTGATGTAAATCAAATTCCAAATTTAGTAGAACCAATAATATATAAGAAAGCTGATTTTACCATCGGAAATAGGTTTGATAAAGGGAAACCAACAGATATGCCAAAAATTAAATATTGGGGTAATAAGAAGGTAAGTAATATGGTGAGTTTTGTAAGTGATACTGAGATATTAGATGCGTCTTGCGGATTTCGAGCGTATTCTCGGGAGTGTCTTTTAAGTTTAAATTTACAAGGTCAATTTACATATACTCACGAAACAATTTTAGATTTACTCAATAAGGGATTTAAAGTATCTCAAGTTTCTGTTGATGTGAAATATTTTGAAGAGCGAGTTTCCAGGGTAGCAAACAGTATTACAAAATATGCCCTGAAAACATCGTCGATAATCTTTAAGTGCCTAAAAGATTATAAGCCGTTACAATTTTTTTTGACCATTGCCCTAATCGTGTTGATATTAGGTATGCTATTAGGTAGTTTTGTGCTTTGGCATTGGGTATTTGAAGGTAAAATAACGCCTTATAAAAGTTTTGGGTTTATTGCATTGGCTTTATGTGGTATGTCTGTTTTTATTGCGACGTTAGCGTTTTTAGCTGATATGTTGAATAGAATTCGAATTAATCAAGAGAAGATATTAGTACTAATGAAAAGGCGTTATTATGACTAGTATAGATTATTCAAAATTAAAAGCAAGGCCAGAATTAGAGGATTTTTCTGGAAAATATGAAAATACTGGTATAGTTTCAAGATATTTGGTTAAGGAATATTTTAAGGCTGTAAATAGGCTTGTATTAAAAACAACTAATATTTCTACAGCTCATGAAATAGGTGCTGGAGAGGGGATGTCTACAAAATATTTAAAACAGATGGTAGAGAATTTATCTGCTTCAGAATATGTTAACGATTTGGTGGAAAAGGCAGTTATGAATAATCCAGACATTTCAATATTTCAGGAAAGTGTGTATGAGTTAACCAAACAAAATAATTCAATTGATTTGGTCTTTTTATTAGAGGTTTTAGAACATCTGGATTATCCAAGTCTTGCATTAAATGAATTATCTAGGGTTTCTAAGCGGTACCTGGTTTTAGGAGTCCCAAGAGAACCTTTATGGAGGTTTTTAAATATGTGCCGATTTAAATATTTAAAAGATTTTGGAAATACTCCCGGTCATTTAAATCATTGGTCAAAAAAACAAATTATTAATTTGATTGAGGAAAAGTTTGGTAAAGTAATAGCAGTTGAAACGCCTATTCCTTGGACAATAATATTAGCGGAGAAAAGGAAACCTAATTAGATGCATATAGCCTTTCTTACACCAGAATACCCGCACCCTAAAGTTAAGCATGCTGCCGGTATAGGAACGAGTATAAAAAACTTGGCCGTTGCATTGGTGAACGCTGGTATTACTGTAACAGTTTTTATTTATCAACAGGACTGTGATGAAATAGCTACCGAAGACGGCGTTGAATTACATCTCATAAAGCACAAGAGGTACAAATGGTTTACCTGGTATTTTTACAGACAATACGTAAACCAATACGTCAATGGCATAGTAGAACAAAACGGAATTCAGATATTGGAAGCGCCAGACTGGACTGGTATTACTGCTTTTATGAGATTTAAAATACCCTTAATAATCCGGTTGCATGGTAGCGATGCGTATTTTTGTAAATTGGAAGGCAGGAAGCAGAAGAAAAAGAATTATCTTTTTGAAAAATTAGCTTTAAAACAGGCGCAAGGGTATATTGCACCAACAACATATGCAGGTAAAGTCTCCGCCGATATTTTTAATTTATCCTTGTCTAAAATAAAAACCATCCATTACGGTTTGCAACTCAGCCATTTTATAAATGAAGATCCTCTGAATTTTAATCAAAATACCATGCTTTATATTGGAACCGTAATTCGTAAAAAGGGAGTGTTTGAACTGGCTAAAATGTTTAACGAAGTAATAGAACACCAGCCAAAAGCAAAGTTAATTGTAATAGGAAGCGACTCGGGAGACATAAAAACCGGAAAACATTCTACTTTAGAACTCATGGAAGAAATGTTTTCAGAAAAGGCAAGAGCAAACTTTAGCTACCTAGGGCGCTTGCCATACAACCAGGTAAAAAATCATATAAAACGAGCACATGTTTGTGTGTTTCCATCGTTTGCTGAAACCTTGGGTATGGTGACCATAGAAAGCATGGCAATGACTAAGCCTGTTGTGAATACGAGTATTGGTTGGGCTACCGAATTAATTGATGATGGTAAGAATGGATTTTTAGTACACCCAAGTGATATAAGCTTATTTAAAGAACGTATTTTAATGCTGTTTTCTAATGTAGAATTATGCGAAGCGATTGGAAAAGAGGCGCGTAAAAAAGTAGAGAATACCTTTGATATTGAGGTTATAGCGGAAGATAATATAAAGTATTATAAAAGTTTTATTAGCTCATGATATTACTGGTTCATAAACATAATAAGCTTTTAAATGCCACAGATTTGAATTCTGGTAAATCGCTTAATATATGCCAAAAAACGATTATAAAATCGATGTTTGAAGTCGCTAAGTTACATCCAGAAACTCAATTAATTTGGTGTGATTATAGGTTGACAGAAGTTCTTTCGGTTTCCGCTATTAAATCCCGTTTTCATCTTAAAAATTTGATGTTCTCGTATGGACCGAGCCCTTATTTTTCTGAGCACATTGGCTACATCGAAGATTCACCGTTTTTAAAAGTTAATCCAGAAGTGGTATATCCGACCTGGTTCATGAGTAGTGCGGTAGGGGGTATTTACGGTTCAAACCTTTTAAAGTTCGAATCCGTAATAAATGAAAACCATAGTTTTGATTTCAATTTAAATACAATTGCTAAATCAGGTATGAAACAAGGCCTTTTTTGTTATTCAGTGCCAGATTTAATTCAGTTACCATGGCCAGAACATTATGCACTGCCTAAAGCCTCAATTTCTGAACTGTTCCGTTTCGTCAAAATGCATTACAAAACAAGATGGAGTGCCTTATTGTTGTTCAATATGGCTATTTATGAAAATCGAATTCCTTTTCTGGCTTTTATAAAGTCCATCTTTTATAAAAAGGTGAATTTTACTGAAAAAATAGTGTTAGAAGCCTTGGTTGATAGTGATAAATTATCTCCTTTTAGTTTGGATATAATTATTCCTACTATTGGCAGGAAAACCTTTGTTTATGATGCACTTTGCGATTTACGACAACAAACTTACCTGCCGAAAAAAGTGGTAATTGTTGAACAAAATCCGGATATAGAAAGTGAGAGCGAATTGGATTTTTTATTAACTGAGGCCTGGCCTTTTGAGGTAAAACATATATTTACGCATAAAACAGGTGCATGCTATTCAAGAAATTTGGCGTTAAAGGAAGTTACAAGTGAATGGGTGTTTTTGGCTGATGATGATAATCGGTTTACGTCAGATTTACTGGATACAATTAAGGAAACAATTAATAAATTTCAGTTAAAAGGTATTACGTTTAGTTACCTGCAAAAAAATGAAATAGAATCTCAAAAGTTGCCAATACAATGGCATACGTTTGGTGCCGGAAGTAGTGTTATTTCGAGTCAATACTTAAAGAATGTTAAATTCAATGAAGCCTTAGAATTTGGATATGGCGAAGATGTCGATTTTGGGATGCAGTTAAGAAACCAGGGGGTGGATATTATTTATATGCCGCAGATTAAAGTGCTGCATTTAAAAGCACCAATAGGTGGGTTTCGAATGAAATTTGAGCACCCATGGGAAAATGACAATGTAAAACCAAAACCGTCACCTACTGTCATGTTAAACCGAATATTAAACACGACGAGGCAGCAAATTTTAGGATACAAAACCACCTTGTTTTTTAAATATTACAAACAGCAACACATTAAAAATCCTTTTAAATATTATTTGAATTTTAAAAAGGAATGGAACCGAAGTGAGTATTGGGCTAAACAGTTAAAAACTAAAGCATGAAATTTACATTAATTGTATGCACATACATGAGACCTCAGGCTTTAATTCGGTTGTTGTATTCCGTAAATGAGCAAACCATATATCCTGATGATATTTTAATTGTTGATGGTTCTGTTAATAATGAAACTCAAACGGTTTTAAAAAAGCATAATTTTAAGAATATCACTTATTTTAAAGTTAGTGATTCGTATCGTGGTTTAACCAAACAGCGAAATTTTGGAGTTTCGCAAGTGCCTCACGATGCACAAGTGGTTTGCTTTTTAGATGATGATGTGGTTTTAGATTCGAACTATTTTCAAAATATTCTCGACACTTATAGTTTGTTTCCCGAAGCTTTAGGTGTTGGAGGGTATATTACAAACGAAGTTGTTTGGCAGAAGTCAGACAAAGTAAAGAATGCATCGAAATTTTATTATGACGGATGGATGCGTAACGAACCATCAAGGTTTAAGTTAAGACGAAAATTAGGTTTATTACCTGATTGCGATCCTGGTTTTATGCCTACTTTTTCTCATGGCCGATCTATTAGTTTTTTACCGCCATCCGATAAAATTTATCCAGTAGAACAAATCATGGGTGGGGTAGCTTCGTATAAATTACAAGTATTACGTGATATTAAATTTTCAACCTATTTTGAGGGGTACGGTTTATATGAAGATACAGATTTTAGTTTGCGAGTTGCCAAAAAGGGTAAACTATACGTAAATACGAAGGCCAAATTAGAGCACCATCACGATAGTTCGGGGCGTCCAAATTATTTTAATTATGGAAAAATGGTGTTGCGGAATGGTTGGTACGTTTGGCGCATAAAATATCCTAGTCCTACTATGAAGGCTAGATTAAAATGGCATGCCACGGCGGGGCTATTAACAATGGTTCGTTTTTCCAATACGCTTTCAACCAAGCAACGTAAAGCAGCGTTTTTTGAAAGTCTAGGGCGTATGTTAGGTTGGATTTCTTTATTTTTAATTCCGCCAAAGGTATTACGATGAGATTTTTAATCATAACACATGTGAGGCATAAATTGCAAGGAGGTCACTACTTTGGTTACGGGCCTTACGTGCGGGAAATGAACCTGTGGTTAAAACATGTAGAACAAGTAGAAGTTATTGCTCCTTTAGTGTCTTCGAAAATCACAGATATTGATCTGCCCTATGAGCATGATTGCTTGCGTTTTACCAAAATTCCTAATATTTCATGTATTAATATCAAGGAACTATTGAGAGCTTTATGGTTTGTGCCATTGATTATGTTTCAAATAATTAAAGCTTGCAAAAGGGCTGATCATATTCATTTGCGATGTCCTGGAAATATCGGATTACTGGGCTGCATCATACAGGTGTTTTTTCCGAAGAAATTAAAAACAGCTAAATATGCCGGAAACTGGGATCCAAAAGCAAAACAACCGTTAAGTTATCGCTTTCAAAAGTGGATATTAAGTCAAACTGTTTTGACTAGAAATATTCAGGTTTTGGTGTATGGCATCTGGCCAAATCAATCAAAAAATATAAAATCGTTCTTTACGGCTAGTTTTTCTGAAATTGATAAATGCGAAGTGCGTCCTCGGAATTATATTGACAATTTAAACTTTGTTTTTGTTGGGGCTTTGGTGGAAGGGAAGCGCCCCGATTTTGCCATTAAACTTGTACAAGCCATACATGAACAGGGGCTTAACGTGCATTTGGATTTATATGGGGATGGCATTCTCAAAGAATCACTTCATGATTATGTCAGGAATTCGAATCTAGTAAAGTTTATTAAGTTTCACGGCTATACCTCGCCATCAGAAATGAAGCAAATATTGCAACAAGCTGATTTTTTGATTTTGGCATCAAAGTCTGAAGGATGGCCTAAAGCGATAGCGGAAGCTATGTTTTTTGGTGTAATCCCTGTGGCGACTTCCGTATCCTGTGTGCCCTACATGCTTGGGTATGGGGAAAGAGGTATTTTGATTGATGCTGACATTAACTCTGCGCTACTTACTTTAAATAATTGCTTGGTAAATTTAGAAGATTTAAAAATGATGGCTACTTTAGCAAGTGCGTGGTCTCAAAAATATACTTTAGAACGATTTGAAATCGAAATAAAACAGTTACTTTACCCTAACTCATAAATGCACCAATAATTTGCGAGTACTTCAATTGATAGATTCTTTACAACCCGGAGGAGCCGAACGCGTAGCTGTTAATATTGCTAATGCATTGTCTTTAAGGATTGAAGGGTCTTATTTGTGTGCCTCTCGCAAAGAGGGTGGTTTAAAAGAATCGTTACATGATGATGTAGGATACCTCTTTGTGGACAAACGCATGACATTGGATGTTTGGGCAGTTTTAAGGCTGTATCGATTTGTAAAGCGCGAGAATATATCTATTATACACGCCCATTCGTCTTCCTTTTTTATAGCGACACTCCTTAAACTTTTAAACCATAACCTAAAAATTGTTTGGCATGATCACTATGGGCATAGTGAGTTTCTAGAGGAACGCTCAATTAAAGTTTTAAAACCTTGTTCTCGGTTTTTTAATCTTATTTTTAGCGTGAATAAATCATTAACGCATTGGGCAAAGGAGAACTTAAAAACAAATCAGGTGGAGTATTTACCTAATTTTGTGGTAAAAGAAAGTACATCTCACAACATTATCGCTCTTAAAGGACAGGTAGGGAAGCGCATCGTTTGTTTAGCTAATTTTAGACCTCAAAAAAATCATGTCAATCTATTAAAAGCATTTAAACTCGTAGTGGATAATCATCCAGATTGGACCTTACATTTAATCGGGCAGGATCAGTATGATGCGTATTCCGATGAAATTAAAAAATTTATAAGCAGGGAAAATTTAGCAGAACAGGTCTTTATTTATGGCAGTTTATCCCAAGTCGAATCTGTTTTGAAGCAATGTGAAATTGGTGTTTTGTCCTCGAATTCCGAAGGCTTGCCTTTAAGTTTATTAGAATATGGACTTTATGAATTAGCCGTAGTGACCACAAATGTAGGGGAGTGTGCAGAGGTAGTTAAAAACGATTCCTGTGGTTTTGTTGTGCCATCAAATGATCATGAATCTTTATTCGAAGCAATAAGCAATTATATAAAAGATGAAGCTTTAAGAAGAAGCTTTGGTTTAGCTTTAAAAAAACGAGTGGATCTTTTATATTCAGAATCGACAGTGGTAAACAATATTATAAAACACTATAGTAACCTTCAGTAAAACGATGAATTCACACTATTTAAAAATATTAGGGTTACACATATTGCTGGGGGTCATCATTTACTTCTCTAAAGCGCTGGGTGACGTTTATTTTTATGGTGTTGTAGGGTATTTTATTTACAGAATTATAGCCGTCCATCATGATGATAAACCCTTTGAGGTGATTAAGGCTTGTGTTTATATTTTATCGGCCGAAGTTCTTTTTCGTATGACTAATAGTGGTTTGTTTTACGAATCGAGTAAGTATTTGGTGATACTGTTTAGTGTTTTAGGACTCTTTTATAAGGGGTTTAGTTATAAAGCAACCCCATACGTGTTGTATATATTACTGTTAATACCGGGTATTTATGTGTCACTCTATGCCTTAGATGTAAGTCCTGATATTCGAAAAGCAATTGCCTTTAATTTAAGTGGACCAGTTTGTATTGGTATAGCAGCCTTATTTTGCATGCGTGTTATTGTCACAAATAAACAGTTAGAACAGATTTTAAACTTTGCGGTGTACCCTTTAGTGAGTACCGTAGTATACATTATTGTATTTAATCCAGATGTATCGGGGGCAATACGAGGCACGGGTTCTAATTTTGTGACTTCTGGTGGGTTTGGACCTAATCAGGTTTCAACGGTATTAGGACTTGGCGCTTTTTTTATGGCTGTAAAGTATTTTAAGTACAGCAAAACACCTGTGCTGCGCTATATTGATTTGGCCTTCATCATGTTGTTTTCTTTTAGGGCGGTAGTAACCTTTAGTCGCGGTGGCGTGCTTACTGCTATTATTATGATTGTTTGCTTTTTGTTTTTTCAGTATCGATTTATGGATAAACAAAAAAGAAGTCAGATGTTTTTATCAGGTTTTCTGTTTTTAGGTGTTATTGCCGTGGCTTGGGTATATTCCTCAATTCAAACCAGAGGTCTCATCGATAAACGTTATGCTAATGAAAATGCTAGAGGTGTTCAAAAGGTAGATATAACGACAGGTCGTGTTTATTTGTTGAAAAAGGAATTGAATGAGTTTATAGAAAATCCCTTTCTGGGTGTAGGCGTAGGGCGCATTAAGGATATACGTTTTCAGGAAACAGGAATTAGGGCGGCCTCTCACAACGAAGTGAGTCGTATAATTTCTGAACATGGACTGTTGGGTGTTTTAGCATTTTCAATTTTATTATTAGTCCCATTAGTTTTTAGAATTACAGATAGAAGTAATGTTCTCTTTTATTCATTTTATATTTTTTGGTTTCTTACTATAAACCATTCGGCCATGCGTATTGCGGCCCCAGCGTTTATTTATGCCTTAAGTTTATTACATATTAAAGATGAAGAACCTGTTATACATAGGCAATAAGCTAAATAATAGAAAAGCCAACATAAGCACTATAGATGTCTTGGGAGGTGTGCTGGAGCAGTCTGGATATCGTGTATATTATGCCTCAAATAAAACGAATAAAGGTATTCGGCTTATGGATATGATAAAAGAAGTTATAAAACGCAGGCATCAGGTCGATTATGTGATAATTGATACATACAGTACGTTGAATTTCTACTATGCCTACGTTGTTAGTCAGTTATGCAGATATTTTAAGATAAAATATATCCCCGTTTTACATGGTGGAAACTTATTACAGCGGTTGAAACAAAGTCCTAAAATGAGTGCGGCTATTTTTAAAAATGCCAAAGTAAATGTGGCGCCTTCATTGTTTCTTGAATCTCAGTTTAAAGAGGAGGGATATGACAACATTGTGAACATTCCCAATGGTATAAAACTTAGCGATTACCCATTTTCTTTTAATTCAATTGAAGATATTCATTTGTTATGGGTTAGAGCATTTGCTGATATTTATAATCCACTATTAGCCATAGATGTTTTAAAGTTGTTGAAAGATGATGGTCTTCAAGCTACACTTACTATGGTTGGCCCGGATAAAGATGGAAGCTTAAGGAAAGCTGAAAATTATGCTAAAACTTTAGGTGTTGAGGTTCAGTTTACAGGAAAATTAGACCGAAATGATTGGATAAATTATGCTAAACACTGTAATGTATTTATTAACACAACAAGTTATGATAATATGCCCGTTAGTGTTATTGAAGCTATGGCATTAGGCTTACCTGTTGTATCTACAAATGTAGGTGGGATCCCATTCTTAATAAATAATAAAAAGCAGGGTATTTTGATTCCTCCAAATTCGGCTGAAGCTTTCGTTGCAGCCATAAAAATGCTAAAAACAAATTCTGAATTCACAAAAAATATCGCCTTAAATGCGCGAAAAAAGGTTGAAATGTATGATTGGGATTTAGTAAAAACCTTCTGGAATAAAATACTGGTATAATGTTGGGGTTCAATAAATAAACTTACTATCTTTAGTGCTGCCAAATCAATGCCAAACCCCAATTAATGCTTAAAGGAGGAATTCATTTTAATATATCTGAACGCAAAGTTTTATTGCGTTTATTCGACGTTATTTCAACATTAGTCGTTTTGTGTTTTGTGAGTAACACTTTCGATTTCGATTATTTTACCATTACCGAAAACAGGTGGCGCTGGGTGTTTGTTTTGGTGTTATATCTCACCGTTTTTGCAACAGTTTTCGAGCTTTACGATTTACAAAAATCCAGTAAACTAGATAAAATTGCTACAGGTATTGTTTTTACGGTATCGACTACGGTGTTGTTTTATTTTTTAACGCCCTTTTTTACTCCAGAACTCCCTAATAATCGCTTACAGATTCTATATTTCTATTTTTCTATTCTATTTGCATTGTTGGCCTGGCGGTTTATTTATCTTAGCCTTATTGTGTCGCCACGATTTAATAAGAGAATTTTATTGGTAGGCGAAATGACTGATTTAAATAATGTAATACGGGTTTTTCAACAGTCAGATCCGCACTACAAAATTATAGGTTATATAAATTGTGAAAAGCAGCATGTTCATATTGATACAATCGAAGATATTTCGGAATTTCATATTGATAACATGTCCGAAGTTATAAAAAAACAGGCCGTTTCCGAAATCGTTGTTATCAGTAATAAACCTGATACTATTACGCCAGAAGTGTATCATGACCTGATGCAATTACTAAATATTGGAGTTCCAGTTCGTGAATATTCGCAAGTTTACGAAGACATTACTCATAGGGTTCCTTTACAATATGTAGGTATGGATTTCTATAAATATTTTCCTTTTAATAGAAATAATAAGAACAGATTATATCGATTTTTACAAAGAGTTTTTGATATTTTGATATCTGTTTTTGGAATTCTATTTAGTTTAGTTTTATTACCATTTATTATTATTGGTAACCTTTTGGCTAACCGAGGTAAATTATTCTATACGCAAAAACGTGTGGGATTAAATGGTAAGGTTTTTAAAATCATAAAATTCCGAACCATGATAAAAAATGCCGAGGCTTCAGGAGCTGTTTGGGCAACAAAAAACGATACGCGTATTACAAGGTTTGGGAAATTTTTAAGGTATTCGAGAATCGATGAGATCCCTCAGTTTATTAATATTTTGAAAGGAGAAATGAGTTTGATTGGTCCACGACCAGAGCGTCCCGTTTTTGTTAAGGAATTGTCTGATGCATTGCCTTTTTATGAAACGCGCCATATTATAAAACCTGGAGTTACAGGGTGGGCACAGGTGAAAATGCGTTATGGCTCGTCGTTAGACGATAGTCTTGAAAAGCTTCAATACGATTTATACTATATAAAGCATCGTAGTTTTTTACTAGATGTTAATATCATGATTAAAACGCTTACTACTGTAATTTTCTTCAGAGGGCAGTAGTTCTATCAAATTGTTAGTTAGTTTGGCAGAAGTTAAATGGTCTTAGAATTCATGAGGTACCCGCTTAACTAAGGATGTTAAAGTTATCATGTGAATTGCTGTAAACTTTAAAAATAATTAGATTTATGAAGCATTAAAGAATTTAATCAAAAAGGCATATCTAACACATAAAGCTAATAATAGTGGGATTAAACCTATGGTGAAAACTTGCACACCTAGTATCCAATGTAGGGTTAAAAGACACAATAAAATCACTAATAATTTTAAATACTTAACAAACCAAGAAGCAGGTTTTGGTTTTGCAAGTTGGGCAATTACGAAAAAATTAAGAGCAAATGCCCAAAGTAAATTATAATTTTGATGTGTACCAGTGTGATCTGTTGCGAACCACAATAGTAAAATAAGAATACCTACACAGCCTGTGATAAAAAACAGAGCGATATCCAACCATTTGCTTCTTATATTGTTTTTGTAATTCATATAGGTGATGTAGCATATAAACAGCGCTACAATAGAAAAAACAAATAGGGGGCTAGTAAAAAAGTACGATGGCGTCTTGGTTTCGGTTGGCGTGTACAACATCTGACTTGACTTGACTAAATTTTCGCCAGAATTATTCAGAGTAGCTACTTCAAAGAACTTATAAATATTTTCAGGTAAAAACATATGATCCGTCATAGAAGCTTGCCGATCTATAACAGCACCAAGAGCAACGTTTATGCCAAAACTACCCCATGAATTGGCGTTCAGGTTATTATTGATTAATGTTCTGAAAGAAGCTGCTTTGTAATCATTTGGTGCTTTAAACTCAATATTTTCGTTAACAGCAATGTTCGTTACATCCTTTATTTTTGTTGCGCAGTTATCATAAAAGAAATCATAGAGATAACGTCGATTTTCAGGCTTAACATTGTTTTGAAGATAATTGAATAATTTTTGCTTTTCACCGAGGTTTAAATTTAAAACTTGCGATTTAATGCTTCTGTTTTGCGATATGTAATCATTTAAAAAATCATCAAAATAAGCGACACCACATAAATAATTTAGCTTACCCTGGGCGAATTTTAAATAAAAATGCGGCGCTTGCCAATCGTAAATGCCGTAATTGTATACCAAATCTATACCACTGGCATGGTCTTTAACTCTAAAGGCACTGTGTCCAAAAGCATCATTTAATGAAATTCCTGGTCCAATGGTTAGGACACTTATTTCGGCACGATTAGATAATTTGTAAACTTGTGAAAATACGAATTTGGTACTTAATGTAAGTAGTAATAAAAGTAAGAGTCGTTTCATACAATGGAAATTATCTAAAAATGCTAAAATCGAGTTTTAATGAAAATACATTGGAATATAAAGCGACACTTTGATCGCCAATATCGGTGAATGCGTAATCTATCTGGATACCGTTGTATTTAAAACCAACACCAAAACTCGGTTGAAAACTTAATTGTTCACTATTATCGATTTGTAATTCGTTTTGAAAGTTACCAACGCCACCACGTAAGTAAACCATGTCGATATAGGCAAATTCAAATCCTACAGCGGGATTAATACTAACAAACGACGACGAAAGAATATCGTTATTTTCTTCGAATCTTACATTGAGGTTCGCAGCTGCCAGCAAGCTATAGTCGTAGTGAAAGTTGAATAGTTTGGAGACGCCCAACTGTAATTTTGGGATGGTAATTTCAGTAGTTTCGGGTAATTCTTGATTTTGACCTTCAACCGCATCCTGAACTTTTTTAAACTCATCTTCATCAATCGCCCAGGCATTGAAGGTAGTTGTAATATCTCTGGCCATGAGCCCGAACTGCCAGTTGTTATCTGTTTCAAATTGAATACCAGCATCAAACCCGAAACCCCAGGAAGCTGCAAAATCTCCTATTATACGTCGGATTACTTTGGCGTTAATACCATAATTTAATCCTTGAACAGGTAAATCGCGTGCATATGAAAAGGTTAAAGCATAATCGGCTGTTGAAAATAAACTGATCCTGTCATAATTAATGTTGCCTTGTTCATCTATAAGCTGTGTGGTATTTAAAATATCATCTACCGCAAAACGAATCAATGATACGCCAAAGGCACTGTTATTGTCGATAGGTTTCGCAAATGCAGCGTAATCGTAATTTGCAATATTAGCAAAGTAACTGGAATGCATAAGCGCCATTTGATTGTCTTCAAGCTTTAGCAATCCAGCCGGATTCCAATAACCTGAGTTTACATCGGCTGTATGGGAAGTTACGGCATTACTCATGCCCAATGCAGCAGCGTCAACCCCAATATTCAAAAATTCGTTAGAGTATTTTCTAACTGCCTGACCGAACATTGTAATCGATATAAAATAAAACAATACAGTAATGTAATTCCTCAACTGCAAATTTTTTATACAAAGATGCATATTATTTATAATCTTTTAAAACTTGAATTTAGATTAGATATTGTTTTAGACGAAAATTGTTTGCTATTTTTACCCAAATAAAATTGAAATATTTAATCTTGGGTTTGAATCCCGAGAAAATAGTAACGCGAATTGCATTATAAAAATAAACACATACTCATGAAGAAAAATATTCCTAATGCATTAACCCTATTGAATTTGTTTTGTGGATGTATTGCTGTAATTTATGCTGTTAACGATCAGTTTTCTCACGCGGCTTTATTTGTGTTTTTAGGTGTGTTTTTCGACTTCTTTGATGGTTTCGCTGCAAGAAAACTAGAAGTTTCCAGCGCTTTAGGTTTACAGCTTGATTCCTTAGCCGATATGGTTACCAGCGGTGTTGTTCCTGGTCTTGTTATGTATAAAATGCTCGATTTATCTACTGAAGAACCATTGCTAAATAGGTTTTTTAGAGAATGGGATTCGGGTTTAAAGGTTTCTGAGTTCGAACTTTCAGCTTTACCTTTAATAGGATTATGCATCACTTTGGCTTCGGCCTATCGTTTAGCTAAATTTAATTTAGACGACGAACAAAAAACGTATTTTAAAGGGTTGCCCACACCAGCTAATACATTGTTAATTATTTCTTTTCCTTTAATTATTGAATATCAAGACAGTGAATTTATAGAAAACATTATTCTTAATACTGGCTTTTTAATCGGGATGACTGCCTTAAGCTGTTACTTGTTAAATAGTAATATCAAGCTTTTTGCATTGAAATTAAAAGACTTTAGTTATGAGGCGAATGTATCGCTATATCGATTTCTCATACTGTGTGTCATTCTTTTAATCGTGTTGCAGTTTGCTGCAATACCAATTATTATTTTACTTTATATTCTTTTATCATATTTTAACAAATTAACTATTAATTAAATCTTACAGTAAAACAAAACATATTTATGGCCTCAGGTTTTTTCGCGTTATTAGATGATATTGCTGCATTAATGGACGATGTGGTGGTAATGAGTAAAATTTCTACCAAGAAAACAGCTGGTATTTTAGGAGACGATTTGGCGGTAAATGCTGAAAAAGCCACGGGTTTTGTGTCGTCAAGAGAATTACCTGTGTTATGGGCAATTACCAAAGGATCTTTTTTGAATAAGTTGATTATTTTACCCGTAGCTTTTTTATTTAGCGAATTTTTACCTTGGGCAGTCATCATTATTTTAATTTTAGGAGGAGTTTATCTTGCATTTGAAGGCGTTGAGAAAATTGTTGAATATATTTTTCCACACAAGCAAGATGTGCATAAAAAGGTTGACGTATTGTCCTCAAAGGAAGATCCTACATTGTTAGAAAAGAAAAAGATTAAATCAGCCATATTTACAGATTTTATATTATCTGTTGAAATTGTGATTATTGCATTGGGGACCGTACTTGGGCAGTCATTGTTGTTTCAGGTTTTGGTAGTGTCTATTGTTGCAATTATAGCCACAGTAGGGGTTTATGGTATTGTTGCGCTAATTGTTCGTATGGACGATTTGGGACTGGCTTTAATAAATAAAAGCGATGGTAATAAGGGACTTTTAAATAGTATCGGAAATGTTTTAGTTAAGGCGTTGCCATGGGTGATTAAAAGTTTATCGGTAATAGGAACCATAGCTTTAATTCTTGTTTCAGGTGGTATTTTTACTCACAATATAGAATATTTGCATCATTTTGGTGCCGGTATCCCTGCGTTTATAAAAGATTTTATAGTAGGGATCTTAGTAGGGAGCTTAGCAGTAATTCTAGTAAAACTATTTTCAAGCATTAGGGAGCGTTAAAATTAAACTTACCACAGTATTAATGTCATCTTTAAATCATATTATTTTTATAAAATTTAACATGATGCAGATACGATTCGTTTAATTTTATAGTTTATTGATAAAGTGAAAATAAAATTTATAATGCGGAGCTTAGTTGGTTTTCATAGTTTTTTACGCAAGTAATTTCATTCATTTTTTTATATGTGGTAAGAAAAGTTTTAATTTTCAACGAATTACTGAAAATAAAACATATTAACAATAAACTATGGCAACCCAAGTAAATTAAGCGATGATGAATTATGTTGTTGTTAATAACGCTAATAAACCGTTAAATTTTACACTTAATCGATGATAGAATGGGTTTTTTTAGTATTTTTAGATAGTTATAAATCAGTAATACGAAAGCCTATATTAAAAAACTACATATTAATCAGCAAACTAAAATTCTAATAAATCATGGCAAGAGCAATGTTAGAGTATACTAAAACTATACTTACTAAAGTTAGTTTTGATGCTAATTTGTTTTGCAAAGAAGTACAAAAGGCAGTAGAGCGGTTATTACCGTACGAGTTGGAAGAACTCAAAGTATATATATTGTCCCTAGTACAGCAAAACCCCGAATTGAATCAGTGTTTAGTATATCTTAAACCATAAATAAAAGAGGCGACTAGAAATAGTCGCCTCTTTTTTTATCTGATGATTGGGGTATTTTTTGAAAGATTTGTCTTGTGTTGTGTTTAACAACGCAGGTGTATTTTATACTCTCATTTTTTTGTCTGCTCGCAACGGGCTAATAATTTGTACATCCTGAAAAGCAATAGCCCCGCGAACAACACCCATAATAACATCTTGGATTGCCTCAGTGATTTGCATTTTTAATTCACTTTTATGGTAAATCAGGCTTACCTCTCTTGCTGGTGTTGGTTCTTTAAAGTGGTGTAAATTTTCTTTCTCTTTATCATTTATGTCTAAAGTATGTAAATAGGGTAAAAGTGTCATGCCTAAGCCTTCATTAGATAATTTAATTAAGGTTTCAATGCTGCCACTTTCTAGTTGAAATTTTTCATCTGGATGCGTTTTAAAGGTTTTACATAAATTTAAAACCCCATCGCGAAAACAATGACCATCTTCCAATAGTAACATATCGTTAATATCTAAATCAGTTACATCTATTTTATTATGTCCATACAGCCTATGGTTTTTTGGAATATATGAAACAAAGGGTTCGAAATAAAGTACACGTTCCTTAATGGCGTCATCTTCCAAAGGAGTCGCAGCAATAGCTGCATCTAAATGCCCTTCTTTTATTCTGGTAATGATTTCATCGGTCGTAAGTTCTTCGATAATTAAGGTAACTTTAGGATGTTTTTTTATGAAATTTTTTAAAAACATAGGAAGCAAGGTTGGCATCACGGTTGGAATTATACCGAGCTTAAATTCGCCCCCGATAAAACCTTTTTGCTGATCTACAATATCTTGAATTCTATACGATTCGTTAACAATATTTCGGGCTTGTGTTACTATTTTTTTTCCTACATCTGTTAATTCAATTGGTTTTTTACTGCGGTCAAAAATTTGAATAGATAATTCGTCTTCCAATTTCTGAATTTGCATACTTAAAGTAGGCTGGGTTACAAAACATTTTTCAGCCGCTTTTGTAAAGTTTTGGTTTTCGGCAACAGCCAAAACATAGTATAATTGTGTTATGGTCATTTATTATCAATTTAGGCTATAAAGATATAAAAACTATCAATAAAATTTATCAAAAATAGGATTTTTATAGAGTAAATTTGTAGTAAATATATAACAGAAAGTTAAATTAAAAATCTAAATAATGACACTTAATAGTATAGGATTAGACACGACAAAATCAAAAGAAGTCGCCAAAGATTTAAACCATTTACTGGCTAATTTTCAAATTTATTATCAAAATTTAAGAGGTATCCATTGGAATATTAAAGGAAAGCGCTTTTTTGATTTGCATGTTAAGTTTGAAGAATTATATACCGATGCCAATACAAAGGTTGATGAAATTGCCGAAAGAATTTTAACCCTGGGTGAAACACCTTATCATACTTTTGAAGATTATGCTGCTCACGGTCAGGTGCCTGTAGGTAAAAATATTTCGCAAGATGAAAAAGCCGTTTCTTTAATTGTTGAATCATTAACCGAATTATTAAAAATTGAACGTGATATTTTAGAAAAATCCGATGATGTAAATGATGAAGGTACGAACTCAATGATGAGTGATTTTATTACCGAGCAAGAAAAAACCGTTTGGATGATGAAAGCCTGGTTGAGCTAAAAATAAATTATGATAAATTAAGGGCCCTCAAGCAATTGAGGGTTTTTTTATGTGTTTTTACAGAGTAAATAATTTTAACGGAGTTTATGATAGGACCTAATAATCATCAAAATTTTAACAATTTCGGTGCTATAGGCTTTCTGTTTCAGGAGTTTTAAAGTGCCTTAAATCATTTTTTTTTTTAAGAAACTATATTCGGAGCAAATTACTAATAATGACTAGAGTAAGCCTCTCGATTTAATTTCTAAATATTTATTAATAGTATCGATGGTTAAGTGTTCTGGAGTGGTTAAAATAGAGTAAATGCCGAATTTTTTTAATTCATTAACAATAAGACGTTTTTCAAAGGCGAATTTTTCGGCTATGACTTTATCGTATACCTGCTGAACGGTTTCAGCTTTAGTATTAATTAATGTATTAAGCTCTGTATTTTTAAAAAAAATAACGACTAATACATGACTTTTAGCTATGGCCTTTAAGTAAGGTAATTGTCGTTTTAAGCCATCTAAAGTTTCAAAATTAGTATACAATAATAATAAGCTTCGGTTGGTAATATGACGTTTAATATTAGCATAAAGGCGGCTAAAATCACTTTCGTAAAAATCGGTTTTTATATTATATAAGGCTTCTAAAATAAGTTGCATTTGAGAGCTACGTCGGTCGGCAACTACTACATTTTCTAAACGTTTTGAAAATGCGAGCATACCTGCTTTATCCTGTTTTTTTAAAACCACATTACTAATAATTAGGCTCGAATTTATGGCGTAGTCTAACAAACTTAAGCCATTAAATGGCATTTTCATGATGCGTCCTTTATCGATTATGGAATAAACAGGCTGTGATTTTTCATCTTGAAACTGATTTACCATAAGCTGATTTCGTTTGGCTGTGGCTTTCCAGTTAATTGTGCGCAAATCGTCGCCCAAAACGTAATCTTTTATTTGCTCAAATTCCATGGTGTGCCCTAAACGACGGACTTTTTTAAGACCAACGTCTGTGGCATTTTGGTTAATGTTTAAAAGCTCAAACTTTTTAAGTTGTTTAAAACTGGGATATGTTGGAACCACGTCATTTGAATTAAACATGAAGCGCTTTGCAACCAAATTCAAAATTGATGCGGCGTAAATATTTAAGCTTCCAAAATGGTATTCACCACGTTCAGTAGGACGTAAATTGTAACTAATGCTTTTCGACCTGCGCGAAGTTACTTTTTGTTTTAATTTGAAATCTCGGTTTTGAAACTGTTCAGGAATTTCATCTATTATTTCCAGATAAATTGTAAAACCGTAATTGTTTTTAACTTTAAGGTTAACCGTATTATGATTGCCATTTGAGAATTTATCTGGCAAAATACGTTCGGCATCAATTTTATGCTTCCCTAAAAAGATGAATAAAACATCAATTAAAAATAATAATGAAAGTACAAGAATGAGTAACTGAGCTACATTAAAAAGTACAGGGATAAAATAGCTAAACCCAAAAAGGACTACAATACCAATACCGGTAAAGAAAAATCGGGGTTGTATGTAAAAGGATTTAAAGCGTTTCAATCTATTTAATGTTCTTTATAATGGTAAAAGGCAAAATTAAAGGAACCATGAGGTGAAATTAGTCTCTAATTTTAAATATAAATTTTGTCATTTAAGTTTATCTTGGGATTTCAACAGTTTCTATAATTTGTTTTATAATTTGCTTACTGGTTACCCCTTCCATTTCGCGCTCTGGCGTTACAATGACACGGTGATGTAATACTGGGATGGCGGCACGTTTTATGTCTTCCGGGGTTACAAAATCTCGACCAGACATGGCAGCAAATGCTTTACTGGATTTTAATATGGCTATCGATGCTCTAGGTGAGGCGCCTAAGTATAAAAACTGATTGTTTCTGGTGGCCACAATAAGTTCGGCTATATATTTTAACAGGTGCTGCTCAACAATTACCTGAGTTACTAACCCTTGATATTTAACAATTTGTTCGGCAGTTAAAAACGACGTAATGGTGTCGGTTTTTAATTGTTCTTTAAGTTCATGTTCGCGCACTAGTATTTCTATTTCTTCTTCTATATTCGGGTAATCAACATCTATTTTGAATAAAAAGCGATCGAGCTGTGCTTCTGGTAAACGGTAAGTTCCTTCTTGTTCAACTGGGTTTTGGGTAGCTAATACCATAAATGGGGCAGAGAGTTTGTATTTCTGTCCATCGATGGTAATTTGCTGTTCTTCCATTACCTCAAATAAAGCGGCCTGTGTTTTGGCAGGAGCACGATTTATTTCGTCAATAAGAATCATGTTAGAAAATATGGGGCCTTTTTTAAATTCGAATTCTGAAGACTTTAAATTAAAAACCGATGTGCCTAAAATGTCACTTGGCATTAAGTCTGGCGTAAACTGAAGACGGCTAAAACCAACACTCAGCGATTTTGCTAATAACTTTGCTGTTACTGTTTTTGCTACACCTGGAACGCCTTCAATTAATGTATGACCTTTTGATAAAAGTGCAGCAATAAGCATATCGACCATATCCTTTTGACCAACGATAACTTTACCTACTTCTGTTTTAATGTTTTGCACGCTTTGTTGCAATTCCGATAAATCTAAACGGTTTTGAAATTCTAAACCATTTGTGTTTTGGTTTTCAGTAGTATCAGGAGTCTTTTCTAATTCTTGCTTGGGTAAAAAATCGCTGTGATCTTGTGGTCTTAAATTGTCTTCCATAATTATTTTGCGTAAAAGGCTTCTATAAACCTGTTTAGTTTTATGAGATTTTCTTCAAAAAATTCATTCTTGGTTCTAAGCCAATTAATATAGTTAATAAGGGGCTTTATATCATCTTTTTTCTTACCTGTTTTTAATGCCAATTTTGTAATGAAAGCCTCATCAAGGTTGTCGGTATTAATGTTATAATCGCTTCTTAATTTTTCTAAGAAATAGGTTGTTTTTTTGTCTATAAGGTTTTTATGGTCTTGGGTTTCAAAGTATAAATTAGAAACGGTTTTTACAAAATCTACTGTGGTGTTCTGCAAGGGTTTAATAATTCTTATAACGCGCTGGCGTCTTTTTGCATTAAAAATTATAAAAAGCAGTGTGAAAATTAAAGCAGTGTACCAGGCCCATCGGAAAGCTGTTTGTTCTAAAAACCAACTGAGATTTGATTTTTTTTCAACTTCGCCGTTATAGTTTTTTTGAATTTTAGTGTATGAATCGAAGTATATATCGTCATCGGGTAAGAATGATAAAAGATCTTCAACATACTTGTAGCGGTCTTCCTTTAATAAATGATAATTGGTGAAAACTTTTGGCTCGGTATGAAGAAAAATAGTTCCGTTACCAAAAGGAACCTCAATAAAATTAATGTGTTTATAATCTATTTTTGAATAACCTAATGTTTTGTAATTTAAGCTGTCGGAATTTGTAAAGTAGTTGTCACCAGAATTACGGTCTATTTCAATTTGTTTCAGATGCTTATCTTTAAAAGACAAATACGAGGTGCTGTCTTTTTCATTTATGATATAATCGACATTTAATTTAAGCGTGTCATGTAGCTTTTGAGGAAAATAATAATCTGAAATAAATAATGTATTCCCTTTGTTTACAAAATTTAATAGTTCTTCTACGGAATTGTTTTCTAAATAATCTGAGTGGCCAATTATCACATAGGTACCTTTAGCCACATGGTTTCCAAAGCCATGCTCAGAATTGGCACGTAAGTAACTTAATGGTTGGTGGTAAACAGTCCTGATTTTTTTACCTTTAAATAGTTTAGGTAATTCTTTATAAAATATACTTACACCGTAGGGTTTGTTGCTTTTTTCATTAAAGGATTCTTCCCAGTCTACAACTTTTACTTTGGTTGACCCAGAAAAAACAGCGGCTCCAATAATTAATGCCACCAGAATAATAATTATAGGCCATACTTTTTTCATTATTTAACCAAATTTAAAAGGGTTGTAAAATTGCTTTTGGCTTTTTGGTATTGCTCTAAGTTTACTGAAAATTTACCATACCAGATGTAGTTATATAAATAGGAAGTATAAGCAAAATGATCACTAAGGGGTTTGCTGCTTATTTCGTTTAAATACTCTGAATTGGTTTTATCGTCTTCAAATTTTATATGATTTTTTATACTTAGGTTTTTAAGTACAAGTAAATAGAAATAACGTATGGCCAGCCTGTAATCTTCAAGGTCTTCGGCTTGTTTTATTAATGCATTTATATCTGTATTTTCAATGTTATCTGAATTGATGTCCTGATGATGATTAATTACTCTGTTTTGCTTTTTAGAAAACCAACCAGTGCTACCATCTTTAAATAAAACGTAAACCAGTACGATAATGGCAATCGCTATGGCGAGATAAAAAATATAACGAATAGGCTCGATGTTTAAGTTCAAAAATTCATTATTATTAACTTCTTTTATCTTGGTTTCTTTATCTGTATACTCAACATAATCTCCAGAACCCTCTGGGGTGTTTGTTTCAATATCAATGCCTTCGTAATTGTAAATTTCGCTTTGGTAACGCTGTTTGAATTCCTTGTCGAACTTACGAGGTCCTTGCATTTCTATTGTGTCATGGACTTGAATGTCTGTTCGATTACAACCAAGTAATACAAAAAAGCAATAAAGGGTATGGATAGAAATTATTTTCAAGGGGTTTCAGGTGCTGGGTTTTGAGTGATTTTTTTCTGTACTATAAAAGGGTAAATTAAATAATAATACGTTATTATACTTAAAGTTATTATTATAATACTTACCGATAACCAGTGTGGCATGATATTAGAATACCGGGTAATAAAACCTTCAAGAAATCCAGCCGAGAGAGTAAAAGGAAAGGTACTTATTAAGATTTTTACTCCTGTTTTGGCACCTTGCTTAAATGAGGTCATTCTAGAAAAAGTTGCCGGAAATAAAATACTGGCACCAAGTATTAAACCAGCAGCGGCTTCAATAACAATGGCAAAGATTTCCATTGCACCATGAATCCAGATACCACGAACGCTTTCCCAAAACACGCCTTTTTCATAAAAGAAATACTGAAATGAACCTAACATGATACAGTTTTTAAATAGAATATATAGGGTACCAATACCTCCAAATACGCCCAAAATAAAAGCTATAATACCAACTTTTAAATTGTTAATGGTAATACCTATAAAACTTCCCCAGTTACTGCCACTTTTATAAACGGCCACTGGGTCTCCGGCTTCAATGTTTTCAATAGACATATCAACATAATTGTCTCCTAAAATAGAACGAACAAACTCCCCGTCGTTAGCAGCCGAAATCGCACCAATAAATACAAACGAAAAGAAAATAATAAATGCGACGTAAATAAATTTTCGGTATTGGTAGCAAATAAGTGGTACTTCAGTTTTCCAGAAACTTATTAGTCTGTTGGTGTCTTCGCGTTTTGTTTTATATATTTTTTGAAAAGCTTTCGCTGCAAGCTGGTTTAGATAAACAATTACCTTACTTTTGGGGTAATAAGTTTGTGCATAAGCTAAATCGTTAATGACTTGTATATATTGTGAAGCCAGCTCATCGGCATCTTTAAAATCATTATTAAAGATGGCTTTTTCAAAAGCTAACCATTTTTCTTTATTTTGCTTGATGAATGAAACTTCTCTCATATAAAAAGATAAAATAAAATATAAAATGTCAGAGTTACAAATTAACACGACTCAAAATGTGAAAATTAATTTTAGAGCGGCTGGTGCGGGAGAACGTCTCGTGGCTTTTTTAATTGACTGGGCCATTAAAGTAGGTTACATTATTTGTTTAGATCTTGTTTTTGATGCTTTTGAAAATATGGATCAGTGGTCTCAAATAGCAGTTAATACTGTGTTAAGTTTCCCGGTTATGTTTTATACATTGGTATTGGAATCTACTCTACAAGGGCAAACCGTTGGAAAAATGGCATTAAAAATAAAAGTCGTAAAAATAGATGGGTATCAGGCGTCGCTTTCAGATTATGTGGTGCGTTGGTTTTTTAGAATTGTTGATGTTTTTATTTTTGGATTAGGTTTTTTTGTAATGATTTTGAATAAAAAAACGCAACGTTTGGGTGATATGGCCGCAGGAACAGCAGTGATTAATCTGAAGGAAAATGTAAATATTAATCACACGATATTAGAAGAGCTTAAAGAAGATTATGTGCCAACTTATCCTAATGTGATAAGATTATCAGATAACGATGCTCGAATTATCAAAGAAACTTTTACACAGGCCAAAGCGGCGAGAGACTATCAAACCTTAATTCGATTACGAAAAAAACTGATTGAAGTAGTGGGTATAAAAGACGTAAAACAAAAAACCGATATGGAGTTTATTGATGTGATTTTAAAAGACTATAATTTTTATACCCAGAATATGTAATGCTATACATTATTGACATTTTAGGAACTATTGCTTTTGCCATTTCGGGAGCCTTAGTGGCGTTCGATAAGCGTATGGATGTGTTCGGCATTTTTATAATAGCTTTTGTAACTTCGGTAGGAGGAGGAACACTTCGAGATTTACTCATTGGATATACACCTGTAGGATGGATGAACGATCTTACTTATACTTATGTGATTATTGCTTCAACTGTATTCGCCATTGGTTTTAGAAGTAAGCTCGATTATTTAAGAACATCACTTTTGTTATTCGACGCTATTGGTATTGGATTGTATACCCTTATCGGACTTCAAAAAGGTGTAGAGTTAGATTTGCATCCCTTTATTTGTATTGCCTTAGGAACTATGACTGCCTGTTTTGGGGGAGTAATTCGCGATATTTTGTGCAATGAAATTCCTGTGGTTTTTCGGCGCGAAACCATATACGCTACATGCTGTATTTTAGGAGGGGTAGTTTATTTTGCACTGGGCGCTTTGCCTCTCGGTGAAAATGTTGTATTTATTACTTCGGGAGTAGTTATTATAGCTTCTCGTTTACTTGCTGTTCGTTTTAAAATTGCATTGCCTAATATTTATAAAGATTAAATTTTTATTGTTTTCAGATATTATAACCTTAATACAATCTTCTAATTCACAATTTGTTTTGATTTCATGTTGTTTGCTAATGAGATGAAAAAGGTGAGCATGGTTTAAACATAAGGTACATCTACTTTAACGTCACCCTTGCCTGAGGAAAAGGAGATATTTAGAAAAATTGTTCTTTCTTTGTTTGAATTAGAATTCATGGTGTCGAATTCATCGATTTCGATATAGGTTTTCAAGCTCGCATATAATGTGTCTATTTTTTGCTCTTCAATTTCAATTTTCAAGGAGATTGAAATATCTGAGAATTGTTTTATATCAACAATATCCCCTGAAATACTTATAATATGATTTATTTTGTCTAACGCAATAAATTTACTTGCCTTGCAATATCCTTTCCAGAAAATAAATTTCTTCGCCATCTTTTTTAATTGAAAATTAAATATTGCAAACTACAGGTGTAGATATTTGCTTTTTAAGCATAAAGATAAATCAAAGTTTTGATGAAAACTACTCAATAATCTCAACGTTTCGAATATAAACATTTTTTACAGGCCAGTCGCCCTCTTCTGTTTCAACGGCCGCAATTTTGTCAACCACATCCATGCCCTTGATTACGCGTCCAAAAATGGAATAATCACCATCTAAAAAGTGAGAGCCGCCATGTTGCTGAACAATAAAAAATTCATAAGGCGAGGCCAGTTTGTGGGGGTTGTCAATTTCACTACTAGGCATCGATATAACACCGCGGTCGTGCTTGAATCCACGTTTGGTATCGGCAGGTAATAAATAGCGCCCTATATGGGCACGCTTTCGGCCTGTTTCCATGTCGTCGCCACTACCAGCCTGAACCATAAAGTTGTTTATTACACGATAAAATTGTGTGCCATTAAAATATTTTTGCTTGGTTAAAAAAATAAAATTGGCACGGTGGTATTTGGTTTCCTCAAAAAGTAAAATGTCTATATCTCCAAAGTCTGTAGTAATACGAACCTTATTTTCAGGATTTTCTTTTTCAAATTTTAAAAAGAAATCCATAGCGTTTTTATCATTCAGTTTTGGGTATTTTCTTTTTTTAGGAATAACGGTTTTTACTTTTTCTTTTACGGTTTCGGTCTTTGGTTCTTCGATCTTATTTTTCTGTTTAGATTGTTTATCTTCACAATTTAGAAATAAACAAGAAATACATAAAAATAAAATAAAGCGCATAGCGAATGAATTTTGATGAGTTTTTATTAGTCGCTTCAAAAATAAAAAATATACCACTACCAGCCGAATCCTCGCAGTTTAAAATGGTGCCTTCATTTCGTCATGAAGAATTACGGAGACAAAAAGACGCTGTAAAACAAGCAAAACAGGCAGGGGTAATGGCTTTATTTTATCCTAAAGCTAATAATAAAACACATATTATCTTAATACTTAGAAAAACCTATAAAGGAGTGCATTCAGCGCAGGTGGGGTTTCCGGGAGGGAAGCTGGAGCCTGAAGACGATTCTATCGAGGCTGCTGCCGTACGTGAAACTTTTGAAGAAGTTGGAGTACCCATGCATGATATTAAGGTAGTGCGTGAATTAAGTAAAGTATATATTCCGCCAAGTAATTTTTATGTGTTTCCATTTTTTGGATACTGCAAGTGGCCTCCTAAATTTATAAAGCAAGATAGCGAAGTCGAGCGCCTTATTGAGGTGCCTCTTTCGGAATTTTTGGATGATAATAATGTAATCACTAATGTCGTAAAAGCCTCTTATAGCGCAGAGGTTGAAGTTCCAGCTTTCAAGTTAAACGAATATGTAGTTTGGGGAGCTACTGCTATGATGCTCAGTGAAATAAAAGACTTGTTAAAAACGGCGATGCTAGTTTAATAGTTTTATTACTTTTGTAGCAGCTAACTAATTTATTTGAGGCACGATTTTATGGGGTTGTTTAAGAAAAATCCGTTCGGACATATACTTATTATAAAAAAATGGTTAATACGCGTGTTAGGTGCTATGACGCATCGACGCTTTCGCGGATTTAATGAACTACAGATAGAAGGCTCTGAAGTCATTAAAAACTTACCAGATACCAACGTGTTGTTTATTTCTAATCATCAAACATATTTTGCCGATGTGGTAGCTATGTTTCATGTGTTTAATGCCAGTTTAAGCGGGCGTGAGGACTCAATAAAAAATGTTGGTTACCTATGGAACCCAAAGCTTAACATTTATTATGTAGCAGCTAAAGAAACCATGAAAGCAGGTTTATTGCCCAAAATACTGGCTTATGTGGGATCGATTAGTATTGAACGAACCTGGCGTGCCGATGGTAAAGATGTTAATCGCCAAGTAAGAATGAGCGATATTTCAAATATTGGAAAGGCACTAGATGATGGTTGGGTAATTACTTTTCCGCAAGGTACAACAACGCCGTTTAAACCTATTCGCAAAGGTACAGCACATATTATAAAACGATATAAGCCCATTGTGGTTCCTATTGTTATAGATGGTTTTAGGCGTTCGTTTGATAAAAAGGGGCTTCGCGTTAAGAAGAAAAATATTCTTCAATCTATGGAAATTAAAGCGCCTTTAGAAATTGATTACGATAACGAAACAACGGATGATATCGTAAAAAAAATTGAATTTGCTATTGAACAGCATCCATCGTTCCTAAAAGTTATTCCTCAAAAAGAATTAGAAGCTCAGGAAGAATTAAATAAACTTAGGGAGTGGTAAAATGCAATTACCAGATATTCAAAAAGACTTATACGCAAACTTAAAAACCTATTTTGGTTACGATAGTTACAGGGCGCAGCAAAAGGATATTGTAGAGACGCTTCTCGGCAAAAAAGATTGTCTGGTTATCATGCCAACAGGAGGAGGGAAATCTATTTGCTTTCAACTACCCGCATTAACTTTTAAGGGGTTAACTTTAGTGATATCACCTTTAATAGCTTTAATGAAAGATCAGGTAGATGGTTTAAACGCTAACGGGATTGCTGCTTCATTTTTTAATAGTAGTCAGGGGCATGCCGAACAACAGCAAATTATTGACCAGATTGTAACCAAAAAACTAAAACTTCTGTATGTGGCACCCGAAAGCTTGTCGGGTTTACAAAATATTTTAAAAGAAACATATATTAGTTGTGTGGCTATAGATGAGGCACACTGTATTTCCTCTTGGGGGCATGATTTTAGGCCTAGTTATCAGCAGTTAGGTTTTTTAAAGTCCACATTACCCAATACACCATTTATTGCTTTAACGGCAACAGCCGATAAGGCGACCCGAGATGATATATTAAAACAACTTCAAATAGAAAATGCCGAGCAATTTATTTCATCTTTCGATCGTAAAAATATTGCTCTTGAAGTACGCTCAGGGAGTAACCGCATATCACAAATTGTCTCGTTTATAAAAAAACGTCCCAATCAATCGGGAATTATTTATTGCTTAAGTCGAAAAGCTACAGAGCAACTGGCAGATAAACTTAAAAAAAATGGTATCTCTGCCAAAGCGTATCATGCTGGTTTAAATTTTGAGGAACGTAATAAAGTTCAGGAGGATTTCATTTTTGATAAAACGCCTATTGTGTGTGCGACCGTGGCGTTTGGTATGGGTATCGATAAATCCAATGTACGCTGGGTTATTCACTATAATATGCCTAAAAACATTGAAGGCTATTATCAGGAAATTGGACGCGCCGGTCGCGATGGATTAAAATCCCAGGCCTTACTTTTTCATAGTTATGCCGATGTAATTCAGCTTAGAAATTTTGCAAACGGAACATCTAATGAAGAGGTTCAGGTTGCTAAAATTGAACGCATGAAGCAATTTGCCGAAGCAACCACCTGCCGAAGAAAAATACTGTTGAGTTATTTTGGAGAGTTACTTGCTGAAAATTGCGGCAATTGTGATGTTTGTAAAAATCCTCCACAATTTTTTGATGGGACAATAATCGCCCAAAAAGCCTTGTCAGCCATTTATAGATTAAACGAAAGGGAAGCTGCGGGTATGGTAATAGATGTGCTTCGTGGATCGCAAAATGCAAACATTCTTGACAAGGGATATACCCAGATAAAAACCTTTGGAATTGGTAAGGATATCTCATGGAAAGATTGGCAACACTTCATTGTTCAACTAATAAATCAGGGATATTGCGAAATTGCTTTTCATAAAAATAATGCCTTGCAGCTAACCGAATTTTCGAAAAAGGTTTTATTCCAAGGTGCCAAAGTATTATTAACTAAACCTGTTGATGTTGTCGAGGTTAAAACTTCCGAAAAGGAAAAAAGAGTAAAATCAACAAAGAGTTCAGGGTTATTTGAACGTTTACGTCAATTACGTTACCGTATTGCTTTAGAAGAAAATATTCCGGCATATCTTGTGTTTAGTGATGCTACACTTAAAGAGATTGAGCGCGAACGCCCTATGAGTGAAGATGATTTTATAAAAATTAATGGAGTAGGACAGCGAAAATTAGAGGTTTATGGCGATGAGTTTATAGCTGAGATTCTGGATTTTGTTGGTACAAAACGAAAAAAAGCAAAAAAAACCGATACGCATTTAGTGACTTACGAATTGTATAAACAGGGGTTGTCTATTAATGAGATTTCTGAAAAACGTCAACTAAAATCACAGACCATCTATTCGCATATAGCTAAGCTTTATAAAGATGGTAAAGCAATTAATATTTACGATTTTGTAACGAAAAGTGAAGTAGCTGCAGTTAAAAAGGCTAGAAAGGAATTAGAAGCCCCAGCTGCTTTAAAACCGTATTTCGATTATTTTAATGAACAAATGGACTATTTTAAAATCCGTCTGGCCTTAAGTGTAGTTGAAAAGGAGTAGTGTTTAGTATAAAGTTAAGATAACCTAATTTTACCGTCTGAAACTAAGGTTTTTAATCAAATTGCGCAATATGATTATAGTTGAAGACGAAATATTCGAAAAACAGGATTTTTCAAAAAAAAGGCTTCCAAAAGGAGACTATGAATATTGTACATTCATAAACTGCAATTTTGCTGAAGGACTGCTCTCTGAAGTTAAATTTTTAGAATGTGATTTTGAAGACTGTAATTTGAGTGCTGCAAATGTAATGCATAGTAGTTTTCAGGATGTTAATTTTAAAAATTGTAAAATGTTAGGCGTCCACTTTAATAATTGTAATTTATTTGGTTTTGCTGTAAAGTTGAATAATTGCAATTTAGAGAATGCTTCATTTTATCAAGTAAATTTACAAAACAGCGAGATAATTGCTACTAAATGTCTACATGCCGATTTTACTGAAGCAAACTTAAGCGGTATGAATTTAGATGGCTGTGAGTTCCTACGTGCCACCTTTCAGTATTCAATTTTAAATAAAACCGATTTCCGAAAGGCTCGCGGCTACAATATCAATCTAGAACAAAATAAGATTAAAGGCGCTTTGTTTGCGTTAGAAGGTGTTTCAGGTCTACTTACGACGTATCAAATAATAATAGAGTAATAAGTACATGATTTTTTGATAGTTTATAGTAGGGTTGAGGTGTTTAATACAATTAATTTAAAAGGATATATTGCTATTTATTCTTTAAAGTGTTAAATTGCCACTTATTATGTTAGCTAAATAGATATGAACTTTTTTAAGATTTTACTTTTTTTACTAGGAACAACTTTAATCTCAAATAAAAGCCTGGCGCAAAACGAGCAATTCGATAACCCAATAGCCGAAAAAAGAGCTGATCCATGGGTGTTAAAATCCGACGATGGTATATACTACTTAATAGCAACAGTCCCTGAATATGATAAAATAGTAATCAGACAAGCCAAAACGATAAATGGCCTAAAAGAAGCTAAAGAGAAAGTGGTTTGGACCAAACACAAATCTGGTGTTATGGGGCATCATATTTGGGCACCTGAACTGCACAAAATTGAAGGTGTTTGGTATATTTATTTTGCTGCTGGTGAAGCCGAAAATATATGGAATATTAGAATGTGGGCGCTTTCAAATACTCATGAAGATCCAATGAAGGGAACTTGGAAAGAAGAAGGTAAGGTAAAAGCGAAACAAGAATCATTTTCTTTAGATGCAACAACATTCGAGCATAATGGAAAACGTTACATGATTTGGGCACAAAATGTTTTGGGAGGCAACCATGGGACAGGTTTAGTTATGTCGGAAATGGCAAGCCCAACCACATTAAAAGGCCCTGAAGTTATATTAACAACTCCAGAATTTAGTTGGGAACGCATAAAATATAATGTTAATGAAGGACCTGCGGTTATTAAACATAATGGAAGAATTTTCGTAACCTATTCGGCGAGTGCTACTAATCATAACTATTGTGTGGGCTTACTCTGGATTGATGCGGATAAAGATTTATTAGACGTTTCGAACTGGAACAAATCACCAGGTCCAGTATTTTATACTAACGAAGATTTGAAACGGTATGGTCCGGGGCATAATTCATTTACCACTTCCGAGGATGGTAAAGATTTAATTATGATTTATCATGCTCGTGATTATAAGGAAATTATCGGTCATGAGTTATCCGATCCTAACCGCGCAACCAGAGCCAGGGTGGTGAAATGGACGCCTGGCGGGTTTCCAGATTTTATGCAAAATGTAGGGGATTAATTTCGGTTAATAACTCCTAATAAGTCTTCTTCAATAAAAAAATCAAAAGTATTATTTTGCAGACGCTTATTTAGAGTTGAAAAATGAAAGTCTGTATAGCCGAAAAACCAAGTGTGGCGAGAGAAATTGCCAACGTTTTAGGAGCGAAAACCAAGCACGATGGGTATTTCGAAGGTAACGGTTATGCCGTAACCTACACGTTCGGGCATTTATGTACTTTAAAAGAACCCAACGATTACAAACCGTACTGGAAAAGCTGGGATTTAAATAACTTACCCATGCTGCCTGAAAAGTTTGAAACGAAGGTGGTTGCTAATTCGGGTATTCAAAAGCAATTTAAAATTGTAAAAAGCCTTTTTGAAAAAGCCGATGTGGTGATTAACTGCGGTGATGCTGGTCAGGAGGGAGAACTCATTCAGCGTTGGGTGCTGAACGAAGCTAATTATAAAGGCGAAGTGAAGCGATTATGGATTTCGTCCTTAACAACAGAAGCCATAAAAGAAGGTTTTGAAAATTTAAAACCTTCAGAGAAATACGATAATCTTTATTATGCAGGATTTTCACGAGCCATAGGCGACTGGTTGCTTGGTATGAATGCTACGCGTTTATATACTTTAAAGCATGGTGGTTACAAACAAGTGCTGTCTATAGGTAGGGTGCAAACGCCTACTTTAGCTATGGTTGTTAATCGTTTTAAGGAGATTGAAAATTTTAAGCCTCAACCTTATTGGGAGTTACAAACTATGTATCGCGATACTTTGTTTAGCTGCGAAGAAGGTCGTTTCTTAAAAAAGGAAGATGGCGAGGTTTTAGCGAATAGAGTTAAGGAAAGTGATTTCGAAATTGTTTCTATTGAAAAGAAAGACGGAAAGGAATACGCGCCCAAATTATTCGATTTAACGGGACTTCAGGTGTATTGCAACAATAAGTTTGGTTTTTCGGCCGAAGAAACCTTAAAGATTGTCCAGAGTTTGTACGAACAAAAAGTCGTTACTTACCCTAGGGTAGATACCACTTTTTTACCCAATGATGTTTATCCAAAAGTAGAAGGTATATTAAAAAATTTAACCCAATACGCCGCTTTAACACAACCTCTTTTAGGAAAGAAAATAAAGAAGTCAAGCAAGGTGTTTAACGATAAAAAAGTCACCGATCATCATGCCATTATTCCAACAGGAATTCAGTCACAGCTACCATACGCACAAAAACAGGTTTACGATATTATTGTAAAACGCTTTATTGCTGTATTCTACGACGATTGTCTTGTTGCTAATACTTCGGTTATTGGTGAAGCCGATAAAGTTTCCTTTAAAACAACCGGAAAAGAAATTATTAAGAAAGGGTGGCGAGTAGTTTTTGAAAATCCAGATAAGAAGGAAAAAGAATCCGATATTTTACCAAGTTTTGAAAAGGGAGAAAAAGGCCCTCATGAACCATCCTTTTTAGAGAAGGAAACCAAACCACCGAATCAATATACCGAAGCGTCTTTACTACGAGCCATGGAGACGGCGGGCAAACACGTAGACAACGAAGATTTACGTGAATTAATGAAAGAAAATGGTATTGGCCGACCATCAACGCGAGCTAATATTATCGAGACCTTGTTTAAACGTAAGTACATTAAACGAAATAAAAAACAGGTTTTACCAACGGTAACAGGTATCCAGTTAATTGATACAATACAAAATGATTTATTAAAATCGGCTGAGCTTACTGGAAGTTGGGAGAAGCAGCTAAAGGATATAGAAAAAGGAGAGTTTAGCGCCGGTGCATTTATAAAAAACATGAAACGCATGGTAGATGCCTTGGTTTACGAGGTACGAAGCGAAACGCGTCGAGCTAACATTTCGCATGCTGTAACAGTTAAAAAGCGTGAAGCAAAAGCCCAAAAAAAGAAGAACGCTGGAATTTCGGCAGAGGTATGCCCAAAATGTAAAAAAGGACATATTTTAAAGGGTAAATCGGCATATGGATGCAGTGCTTATAAATCGGGATGTAATTTTGTGATGCCATTTATATTTAGTGGGAAGAAAATTTCTGAAAAACAATTTATACGTTTAATTCAAAAAGGCTGTACGGTAAATTTAAAAGGTTTTAAAACCGATGCGGGAACGGTTGAAGGTTTAGTACGATTAGATGAGAATTTTAAATTGAAACTTGAACCGAAGGTTAAAAAGGATACACCCTCTAAAACCGATAAAAGTACTTCTGAGAAAACTTCGAATGGAGATGCTCTTCTTTGTCCAAAATGTAATTCAGGTACTATTGTAAAAGGTAAAACAGCTTATGGTTGCAGCGCCTACAATTCGGGTTGCGATTTTATGATGACTTTTGAGGCTGTTAAAGCCAAAATAAATGGACAAACACCATCGAAAGAATTGGTTTATCGCATTTTAAAAGAAAGTCTTTAAAATGGAACATAAACATTTTATGATTTACAAGCCTTACGGGTTTTTAAGTCAGTTTTATAGTAACGACAGCAAACAACAAAAGAAAAAATTTCTTGGTAGTTTATATGATTTTCCCGAAGGTATTATGGCCGTTGGTCGTTTGGATGAAAAATCGGAAGGGTTGTTGTTGCTTACCACCGATGGTAAAACCAGTGATTTTGTAAATAGTAAAAAGGTAGATAAGGAATATTATGCGTTGGTTGATGGAGCGATAACTGAAGACGCCATAAAACAAATGTCAGAAGGGGTAGAAATTGGTTTTAACGGTAAAAAATATCAAACCAAACCATGCAAAGTCTTCAAATTAGAACAGGTTCCCGACTTACCAGTACGCTCGAAAAAAATAAGAGATGCGCGTCATGGTCCAACTACCTGGATTTCGGTAACTTTAAACGAAGGCAAGTTTAGGCAGGTTCGTAAAATGACTTCAGCGGTGGGGTTTCCTACCTTACGTTTAGTGCGAGTTAGAGTAGGCGATAAGCACCTTGGAACTATGCAGGTTGGGCAAGTGAAGCCGTTAGACACATTAGGGTTTTAACCAAAAGATAGAAATTCGAAAGACCAAGACATGCGTTAGGGATTGAAACGGCATCCTTTTTGAAATGCTAGCTGAGCATACCGAAAACATATAGTGGAACGTCCGACCCGAAATAAGGTGAAGGGGGAACGCCATCCAGACTATACCTCTAGTTTTTTCAGTTCTTTGTAATTGTTATTCAAGCGTTTTAATAAAAGCCCGTAAATTAATTTATAAAATAACCAAAGTATTACGATAAACCCAATGGTGAATAAGACCACAATCATTGATGTAACTATAAGTTGTTTGGTACTAAAATGAGCAAATTTGTCGGTAAGTTCCGGGTCGTGAGTAAAGGCATAATAGAAACCTCCCAAAAGCGATGTACCAGCAACAATTAGGTTATATGCTACGTAATATTTAATGACTTTCCGGGTGTTTATAATGCTTTTTATTAAACCTCGAACAGAATCCATAATCGATATTGATCGATACGATCGATATAGTAAATAGATGAAGACGGCAATGACTACATAGCTTAAATACGTGAGGAAATTAAAAAATGAGTCGTTCAAAAAATTGTCCATTTTTTGATTGAATTCCTCTGAAAAAGACACAGGTACAATCGTGTTAATAATGATCCAAAAGGCCAGTTCGGCAACACTTATATAAAACAGAGTTTTTACAATTGATGACGATTTTTTAAGCAGCATAGGGTATATTTCCTTTGCCGATAATGTATTGTGACTCGACTGACGTTTCCAGTCTTTTTTTAGTAAATCTAATTCATCCATGGTTTACGGATTTAATATGGTTTTAAGTTTGGTTTTAATTCGGTTCATCTTCACACGTGCATTTACCTCGCTAATTCCTAAAGTTTCACTTATTTCTCGATAGTCTTTGTCTTCTAAATACAAAAACACAAGTGCTTTTTCTATATCGTTAAGCTGATGCACAGCTTTGTATAAAATTTTTAATTGTTGTTCTTCGGTATCATCATAAGCCTCAGATTTTATTTTATATTCTACGCCATTAAAGTCTTGCGTATTAATGGTTCGTTTCGATTTTCGGTAAAGTGTAATAGCTGTGTTTAGGCTTACGCGATACATCCAGGTACTAAACTTGGAATCGCCACGAAATTTAGGGTAGGCTTTCCAGAGTTGAATGGTAATTTCCTGAAACAAATCGTTATGGGCATCGTAATTATTGGTGTACAATCGGCATACTTTATGTACAATATTTTGATGCTTTTCTAGCAATTCAACAAAACTATGTTCTAGTTCTTTTTTCAATTTGATGGTTTAGTTAATTGTAAGTAGCCAAATGTTTTAAAACGTTACAATGTTAAAAAAAATATTTTTTTAAGGATTAATTAAATTAAACTTAAATAGTATGTTTAATGGTATTAATTGATGAATTTTATTTAGTAAAACGAAAGAATATTAGTAATATAGCACACCTAACAATCAATGAGTTAAAACATAAATGGCATGTTTCTTGTTTTAATCTCAAAAATTAAAACCCTAACATCATGAAAAATATCTACTTTTTAGTTGTTGTAATTGTTATGCTTAGTTTGTTGTCCTGCGGAAGTTCGGGATACGTTCATTTAAATTATCCGCAAGAACCCATTGTAATGCTTCCTGAAAATGTATCGAATGTAGTTTTAGTAAACCGTTCTCTAACCAAGGAAGAGGATAAAAATGCACAAACCATGGAGGCCATAACAACCGGTGAAATTATGGGATCGGACCGAATAGCTTCCGATGAAGCGATGAAAGGTGTTTTTGATGGTATTCATAATAAAAGCCATATACAAATAATAATGCCGGATACATTACGTCTATATGGTACTGGAACTAGAGCTACACCAGATTTGTTAAGCTGGAATAAGGTATCTGAAATATGTGAATCATCAAATGCCGATGTGTTACTGGTTTTAGAAAATTTCGATTCTAATTCCGACTTAATTCGTTCGGCGGTTGTCGATCAAGTAAATTCGGTAATCACAACGGGAAAACCAAGTAACAGGATACCTACCGGTGCTCGTGTTAATGTAAAAAGCTACTGGCGTTTATATGATCCCTATAGTAAATCTATTATCGATCAATTCCAGCAAACCCATTATATGAATTTCGATTTAGTGAATGGCATTCCTCCAATAAATGCTTTGGGAGAAACTGCTTATGCGGCTGGATTAGATTATATCAACCGATTTTTACCGAGTTATTACCGTGTAAAACGCGATATGTATAAAAAAGGTAAAGGTCGAGAAAAAAACATGTTTGCTGCTGGATGGCGCTCGGCAGAGGTAGCAAAATGGAATGAGGCTATTTCCATTTGGAAAGATCTTATTAATGCTAACCCCAGAAGTAAATCGGCTGGAAGAGCTGCTCATAATATTGCAGTTTCTTACGAGGTTTTAGGAGATACCGATATGGCGTTGCAATGGGCCCAACGTGCCTACCGAGACTATGGTGATAAAGTAAGTCGAAATTATGCAAAAATTCTACTTAGGAGACAGCGTGTAGAGCTCTAACGTTAAGCGATTTTCGTTTCGTATACATGACAAATGTCATAGTATTTGGGCTATTAAATAAGTAACTTTTACTATAAAATTTAATAGCCATGTTACCTAAGAAAAATTCCGATGTAGAAATTGGCAGAAACAGCAGTATATATTTTGCTATCGGTCTTAATATTATGCTTTTTTTGTCTTGGCAAGCCTTAGAATATAAAACTTATGATAAGGAAGAGGTTGATATTGGGTATGTAAATATGCAAGCGCAAACCCAAGAAGACATTCCTGTTGTAAAAATAAGTGCTCCAGCACCTCCACCTCCGCCACCCCCTGCAATAGTACAGGAACAGGTTAGTATTGTAGAAGATGATATTGATATTGAGGAAACTATTTTTGAAAGTACAGAAACCAATCAAAGTGATGCTATTGTTGAATATAGTGCCGAGGTTGGGGTTTCTGATGTTAATGTTACTGAAATAGAAGAGGTGGCTGAGGTTCCATTTTCAATAATTGAAAGTGTTCCTGTATTTCCGGGATGTGAGGGGAAATCCAAACAAGAAACTATAAAATGTTTCAATAGAAAAGTTTTAGAGCATGTAAAAGCCAATTTTGTTTATCCTGAGCAAGCTATAGATTTGGGAATTCAAGGGCGGGTAAATGTGGTTTTTATAATTGATGACAAAGGTTATGTGACCGATATTAAATCAAGAGGACCTGATAATTTGTTGCAAACAGAAGCCGAACGCATTATAAGTTTACTGCCTAAAATGAAACCAGGAATGCAACGTGGCAGACCTGTAAAGGTGAATTATGCGGTGCCAATAGTGTTTAAATTTCATTCGTCTATTTAACCCTAATTTTTTGTAAAACCCGAATAACTTTTTTAGTAAAGTGTATCACGGGTTTAAGGTCAAGATATATTGATTCTCGATATATCTTGATTTTTTTATGCGCAAACACTTCAGACTTAAAAAATGACAATTCGGTACAAAGGATTTAAAAACTCCGTTTATTCATTGCAAATTTGTTTAAAAGTTAGAATGAAATGTTTTTATAATAATCAAAAATATTAACGAAAATAGCTTTAAACATTTCTTTTATTAACTTTAAAGATGAAGTATATCAATATATTATATATCGTAAGATTAAATCAAAATGCCTAAAACAATTAAAAATATCATTATCACCTTTTTTATTGGTTGTGCCATTTTTTTCGTTGGAAATTACATTGAAGATGGCTTACAGTTTTCTAATAGGAACGAAGTGATTCTCGATTTTGCTTTTTATCAGTTGTATGCTTTTGTTATAGGGTATTCGAATATGTTTTTTTTCGGGTACCTAGAAAAAAGGAACTGGAAAAAAACAGATTCTATAAAACGGATATTAGTTGGTATAGTAGGTTCTGTTGTTGTTACGGTGTTAGATTTATTTGTGTTACGGGCATCAATTTCTGTGGTGGTTTATGGGAATTCATTTAATCAGTTTTTAACGCACGAAAGGTTCTCGTACTACGGTTTTGGGCTAATTATAACGTTAATTATTGTTGTTATTTTTCATTTGATATATTTCTATAATCGTTATCAGCAGAATAGAATCAAAGAACAAAAAGTAATTGCTGGTACTGCCAGTGCTAAATTTGATGCGCTTAAAAATCAGCTGGATCCCCATTTTCTTTTTAATAGTTTAAATGTATTAACAAGCTTAATTGATGAAAATCCTGAAAATGCTCAAAAATTTACAACAGCATTATCAAAAATATATCGCTATGTACTTGAACAAAAAAATAAGGAATTGGTATCGGTAGATGAAGAGCTTAATTTTGCTCGAACTTATATGTCGCTGCTAAAAATGCGTTTTGAAGATAGTATTGTGTTTAAAATACCCCAACAGGCTTCAAACCCCGATTTTAAAGTAGTCCCGTTGTCGTTGCAGTTGCTCTTGGAAAATGCCGTAAAACATAATATGGTTACCGTAAATAAACCACTACATATTAACATTTTTGAAGATGAAAATTATTTAGTTGTCGAAAACAATTTGCAACCTAAGCAAATAGTGAAAAAGAGTAGTGGTGTGGGATTAAGTAATATTATGCAGCGCTACAAATTGCTTACTAATAGAAAATTAAACATCAATCAGGAGGCGAACCGTTTTGCAGTTGCAATTCCAATGCTTTCAAAACAAATATCAGTTATGAGGACATCAAATCAAACAATCGACGACAATTATGTACGCGCCCGGAAACATGTGGAAGAACTTAAAGGATTTTATTATAATCTATTTTCTTACTGCTTGGTTATTCCGTTTTTAATTTTTGTTAACTACAGAACATCTTGGCAATTCCAATGGTTTTGGTTTCCAATGTTAGGTTGGGCACTAGGGTTAAGCATTCAAGGGTTTAGGGTGTTTGTTAACGATAAGTTTTTTGGCCGAAATTGGGAAAAGCGTAAAATGGAACAATTCATGACAGAGGAAGAGCGCGCTAACTGGAATTAAATCATGAATAGAATGAGATCTTTAAGAAAAAATACAGAATCGCCATTTAATAAGGAAGATGCTTATTTAAGGGCGGAAAATAGAATTAAGAAATTAAAAGGATTTTATTGGCATTTATTTTGGTATGTAATAATTAATCTGTTTTTAATTATTTTAAAATTAGTATATGATCTGAATGATGAATTCTGGTCGTTTAATACCTTTTCAACTGCTATATTTTGGGGTGTAGGATTGTGTTTTCATGCGTTTGGAGTTTTTGGAAAACACCTTATTTTTTCCAGAGATTGGGAGAATCGGAAAATACAGGAGTTTCTAGATAAGGATAAAAATCAATGGGAATAGTGTACTAGCCATGTTCAAAAAAAATTGAAAGTGATGCATGTTATAATTATAGAAGATGAAAAACCATCGGCACGCCGTTTAAATAGGATGCTGGAAAAGCAAAATATTGTGGTGCAAACTATGTTACATTCGGTAGAAACTGCTTTGCAATGGTTTGAAAATAATAATCATCCAGATTTAATTTTCCTTGATATTCAGTTAAGCGATGGTTTGTCTTTCGAAATTTTTGAAACCATCAATATAAAAAGTGCCGTTATTTTTACTACAGCTTACGACGAGTATGCACTTCAGGCCTTTAAATTGAATAGTATCGATTATTTATTAAAACCAATAGATGAAGATGAGTTGACATTGGCGGTTAAAAAGTACCGGGAGCGAATACCAGATAAAAAATCTGTTGTGTTAGATTTTAATGATATTAAGGAATTATTGGTAAATCCAATAGATCGGGAATACAAAAAACGATTTTCGGTAAAAGTCGGACAACATTTAAAACTTATTGCGGTAAGTGATATTGAGTGTTTTTATAGTATGAATAAAGGAACATACTTACATACCAATAACGGAAGAAATTATCTTTTAGATACCACGCTCGAACAGTTGGAACATGAACTTGAGCCAGAACTTTTTTTTAGAATTAACCGGAAATTCTTTGTGAATATAAATGCAATAAACGATATGGTTAGCTATACGAATTCACGATTGGAAATTAAATTAAACTCCTTTGCTGATCAACAAGTTATTGTAGCCCGTGAACGGGTTAAAGATTTTAAAGCTTGGCTGGAAGCTTAAAAATTAATCTTCATCAATACGGTTTTCATCAAAGGCCGATGGTAATAACTTTGGAATAAATTTTACCACTAAGGGTAGTAAAATAGCTCCGCCGGGAAGCAAAAAGATTGCTAAACTTGGTATCGATTTGAAAATATCCAACAATTGTTCTTGAACTTTTTTCTGTTCCTCGGAAGTTAAATCCCGAATAGTAGACTGACTTAAAAGCACCATTAGCTCTTTACTATCTTTAAGTTCCTGGTATAATCGCTTACTATTTCTGGTAATAAGCTTTTTTACCATTTTACTCGAGTTGTTGTAAAAACTCTGAACCATATTTTTCGACCCTAATATGGCAATTTTGTCTTTATGTAGGGTGTAAAATGTGTTTACAGTTTCCAAGGACTTTTTAATAAGCGTGGTCTCAATATTCAAATCTTGACCTAACTGTATTAAAAAGCGTTTCTCGTTACTATCTATAGTTTTGTCAGTCCATGCTGCCATACATGCTAAATCTAAAATATATTGCTTTTCTAAAGGCGTTTTTATATTTGAAATAGCCTTGTCGTATGTTATGTTTTCGTGATCCTGATAGCGTAACGACGATTCTATAAGCCGAATTAAACTCTCATCATATTGGTTTTTTATGTCTTTTGAGTTTAATACATCTAGAGATATACATTCAATAGAAGCTTCTAGATTTTTAATGTAATCTATAGAAATAGATTTATTCTTTAAATACGCATCATAAGTTAATACATCAATATATAATAACGCATTAATTATAAAGTAATTAAAGTTTTTAGTTAAAATATTAGCATCTATCTGTATACGCTTGTGAATAAGCTTTTCAAGTTGTTCGTTTGATTTTTTACCCCCAAGTAATTCATCGAAAAACGATGTTTTCTTTTCGCTAATTTCGGTGTAAAAATTAATAACGCTTTCTACAAAAGGAATGTGCGTCTCAGCTTTATAATGGGTGTGAAGCAGGGCAAGACAAAGGTTTACTTTACAGAGTTCTTCTTCTATTAAGTCACCCTTTTCAACAAGTTTTAAAACCACTTTCAAATTACTGCCATAAATAAAACCGCAATCTCTTAAAGCTATGTAAAAAGACGTTTTACTAATGCCTTCCAGATTTTTATCTGGTTTAACTTCTTTAAGTAATTTTTTTATCCAACCGTTTGCAGAGGGATTCATATCACATGGTTTTATGGGTGTAAATGTAATGTTTTCAATGAAAATTAAGCAATATTTTTCTTTAACAAAATTTTAACAAAACCGATAGTTTCTTTTTTTCGTAGGTATGGGCAAGAAACAAAATTAAATACCAATTTATCAGATTATGAGAAAATTAAGAACAGTTTTAGGATTAGGAGTTTTAGCAGTGGCTAGTTACTTCGTTGTTGCAGCCGACCATATTGATGCTCCAGAGGTGCAAGGTGGTTCAAGCGATATTACAGATTTTTACGCCTTTCAAGGTGAAGATACCAATAACATGGTGTTCGTAGCTAATGTGCAGGGACTTTTAAGTCCTGCTAATACGGCTTCAGCAAGTTTTGATGAAAGCGTTATGATTGAATTTAACATTGATAGCGACAACGATTTTGTTGAAGATTACGTCATTCAGGCCATTCCAAAAAATGGAAAAATGTATGTTATCGGACCAAAAATGCCTACTCAAACAGGTTTAAATAGTATGGTAGTAGCTAGCGATATTGAAAACGCAGCAGTTACCAATATTACACCTTACGGAGCGAATGCTTTAATAGGAAGCAAAAATGGAGTTAGTGTTTTCGCTGGTCCAAGAGATGATCCTTTCTTTATGGATTTTGCACGTTATGTTCAAATTGTTACTCCAGGCGATGATGACGGTGATGGCATGGAAGAAGGTGCATTTTTACCAGATGGTATGGCTTCAGATACCTTCGCAGGAACCAATGTGATGTCTGTTGTAGTTGAAGTGCCTAAATCAACCATAGGAGGAAGCGGAACTATTAACACCTGGGTAGAATCGAAAAGAAAACAATAAAAACTAATTAACGAAAAACACACGATTATGAAAAATATTAAAATACTAGCAGCACTTCTAATAATACCATTTTTAGCATATAACTGTAGTGATGACGACGATATGAAATATGAAATGAAATGGCCTGATTTATCGGGTACTTATGTGCAGGAAGACCAAATGGGAAGACCGGCTGTAAATACTGTTTTTGTATCGGCTGCAAGCAAGGATATGTTTAACGTAACTATACCATCCATGCAAAATGCATCATTCCAAAGTATGTTTCAAACGAATTTGGAAGCTTTAAGCCCTGCCTATGCCAACGCAGGTGATAAAAATGCTTTAGGTTTAGATGCGGCAGCTTTTACAGGTGTACTGGCAACCGACGTATTAAATGTATCGTTAGATGGAACCACAACCTTTTATGACGGAACTAATGTATTAACAGGACGAAATTTATCTGATGACGTTATTACCGTTGAGTTACTGTTAATTTTTGGTGGTGAAGACTTTTCAGAAAATCCTGGGTTGTCTGATGATAATGTAGATGCCAACGATAAAGCCTTTTTAGCCTCATTTCCTTACCTCGCTTCACCTTGGTAATTTTTAAATTGAAAATCAGGAACCAAATAAATTCATTTGGTTTCTGATGTTTCTAAACTAACAACAAACAAAAACATAAAACCATGAAATTTCTATATATAATCTCGATTTGTATGCTTGCTTTATTTGCGAGTTGTACAAATTCAAAAGAAAAAATAACAGACCCTGATGCATATTCGCTTTACTTGGAGGCGGAATCTAATGAAGCGGAACAACAAACGTTGCAAGATTTAGAATTTTGGCAGGAAAAATTCATTCAAACCCCCAATCAATTTCCCTATCTGGCAAAAATTGCGGGAGCTTACAATCAGCTTTTCGGAATTACGGGAGAAGTTGCCTATTTAAAACAAGCCGAGGACACCTTCGAAACATTAAACGATAAGACGCACTACTCCAATTCAGCCTATTTAAAAGGCCTTGCAGGAACTTATATTTCGCAGCATAAATTTAAAGAGGCCTTAGCGGTATTGAAAAAAGCGGAAGCAAATGCAGATAAGCTGGAAGGTACTCAGAAAATGCTTTTTGACGTGCATCTGGAATTAGGGAACTATGAGCTCGCAAAAAGTTATTTAGATAAATTTAGTAACGATGCCGATTTCGATTATTTAATTCGTGTCGCAAAATGGTCGGATCATAGAGGGGATTTAACCGCGGCAATAAAATATTTAGAACAAGCTAAAATCAGGGCAGAGCAGTCTAACTCTAAAAGCCTGAAACAATGGATTTATACCAATTTAGCTGATTTTTATGGACATAATGGTCAAATTAAAGCCTCGTATAATCATTTCCTGAAAGCATTAGCGCTAAACCCAAATAATGCCTATGCTAAACGCGGCATTGCTTGGATTGTGTATTCGCACGAGAAAAACCCGGACGAAGCATTACGCATATTAAATGCTGTTACCCAAACCTACCACGCTCCAGATTATTATTTGCTTAAAGCTGAAATCGCCGAATTTAAAGGCGATATGAATCTTCATAGGCAAGCATTAAAAGCATATCAAACGGCAGTTAATAATCCTATGTACGGAGATATGTATAATACTTATAATGTGTCACTTTATGCCAATAATGTGGAGAAATTAGATGAAGCATTAAAACTGGCTGAAATAGAGGTGGCCAATCGTCCAACTCCAGAATCCTATAGTTTATTGGCATGGACATATTATAAAAAAGGTTTTAAAAGACGGGCATTAAAAATTGTAAAGGATCGCGTTGCCAATAAAACGTATGAGCCGCAAAGCTTACTTCATTTAGCACACATTTATAAAGCTAATAATAAGTTAAAAGAAGTAAAACATTTGAAAAACGAATTACTTGAAAGTATTTTTGAATTAGGCCCCTTAACGGCAAAAGAAATCAAAAACATTTAACCAAAAAGTCAACCATGAACCCATTAAAAATTATGACATTTATTTTCGTCATAACATACACTGATTTTTCATTTTCACAACAGTACAAAGGTGTTGTTGTGAATCAAAATAAGCAACCTTTGGAAGCGGCGTATATTTATAACTTAAACTCTAAAAGTCATGCGCATTCACTGGAAAACGGTGTGTTTGTTTTAAACCAGAGCTCGGTAGGCGATTCTATAAAAATCGGACTTTTAGGTTTTAAAAATCGGTTTTTGGTTTTAAGCGCTTCAAATTTCAATACAGAACAAACGATTGTATTAGAAGAGAAATCATTTCAATTAAGTGAACTTATAATTAGCGAAACATTAAATCCGGTAAGTACTATATCGCGTCTAGATTTAGAAACTACTCCGGTAAATTCCTCGCAGGAAATTTTAAGAAAAGTCCCTGGTTTAATTATAGGACAACATGCAGGTGGAGGAAAAGCTGAGCAAATATTTTTACGAGGTTTTGATATCGATCACGGTACCGATGTGGCACTGTCGGTTGATGGTATGCCGGTAAATATGGTGTCGCATGCACACGGACAAGGGTATAGCGATTTACACTTTATTATTCCGGAAACTATTAATAAAATTGATTTTGGAAAAGGATCATATTATGCGAATAGAGGAGATTTTGCAACTGCAGGATATGTAGATTTTTCAACTAAAGATTATTTAAAAGAGAATGAAATCGGGGTGTCTCTTGGGCAGTTTAATACTTTGCGAACACTGGGTTTATTTAACCTTTTGGAGCACGATGCCGATAAGAGTGCTTATCTCGCCGCGGAGTATTTGGCTACCGATGGGCCGTACGAATCCCCTCAAAATTTTAATCGATTAAACTTGTTTGGAAAATACAGTAGTTATTCTCCTAATAACGATAAGGTTTCAATAACCTTATCGCATTTTACCAGTCGTTGGGATGCATCAGGACAAATTCCGCAGCGCGAAGTAGACAATGGCAATATTAGCCGATTTGGCGCTATAGACGATACCGAAGGAGGTAATACACAACGCAGTAATTTAAACGTTGCTTTTAATAAGCACGTATCCGATAACACCATGCTAAAAACGAATGCTTTTTACTCGCATTATGGCTTTGAATTATACTCTAATTTCACCTTCTTTTTAGAAGATCCTGTTAATGGAGATCAAATAAAACAACAAGAAGATCGGCACATATTTGGACTTAATACGACCTTGACAAATGAGGTGTTTTTAGGTGATGTAGAATTGAAAATGACTTCGGGTATGAGCTTAAGACATGATATTGTTAACGATATTGAATTGTCGCATACTTTAAATCGAAAAACCACTTTAGAATCTATACAGTTAGGAGATTTAAATCAAACAAATTTTGGCGCGTTTAGTAGTGCACAACTAGATTTTGGTAAGCTAACGATCGCGCCAGAATTACGTATCGATTATTTTAAATTTATGTATAACGATAAGCTGGAAGAAAATTACAAAACGCAAGCCGAAACAAAAACGTTGTTAAGTCCCAAACTTAACTTTTACTATACAGCACTTTCAAATTTGCAAGTTTATGTGAAATCCGGGCTTGGTTTTCATTCCAACGATACTCGTGTGGTTGTTAGTCGGATGGGGAAAGATATTTTACCACGTTCTTATGGCGCCGATTTAGGAAGTGTGTGGAAACCGACTCCCAAGTTAATCGTTAATTCGGCATTGTGGTATTTGTTTCTGGAGCAAGAATTTGTATATGTGGGGGATGCCGGTATCGTTGAACCTAGTGGAAAAACCGAGCGTTATGGTGCCGATTTTGGTTTGCGCTATCAATTAACAGATTACCTGTTTTTTGATACCGATGCCACTATTACTAACGCAAGAAGTTTAGAGAGTCCAAAGGGTGAAAATTATATTCCTTTGGCACCAGATTTTACTTGGACAGGAGGTTTGTCGGTTAACAAATGGAAAGGATTTTCAGGTGGATTAAGATTTAGATATGTAGACGATCGGCCAGCGAATGAAGATAATAGTATTGTCGCGAAAGGTTATTTTGTTTCTGATTTTAATGTTAATTATAATTATAAGAAAGTAACCTTAAGTGTAGCTATAGAAAACCTATTGGATGCAGAGTGGAACGAAACACAGTTTGCCACAGAATCACGATTATTTAATGAAACTGCACCGGTAGAGGAAATTCATTTTACGCCGGGTACTCCATTTTTTATGAAAGCGACGGTTAGCTACCGATTTTAAAAATATAAGGGTAGGGTAAACTATGTTGAACTTGTCTTAATCATACATAGCATAAGATTTATAAAGAAATTAGTTTGGTTAGTTAATTCAACCTTACAAAACCTGGGAAATGTTGAAAAATGAAAAAGAAAAATTGATTTTCAATAGGATTTATAATGATTAAATCTAATTGGTTTTTAGGTTTTTGTTAGGTAAGGCGGTTCAATTCAATTTTTGAACCGCCTTTTTATTTGATTAAATCCTTTAATTTATTGCTTTCGGAAAGTATTTTTTACGTAACCAAAATGAAACCCTAACGAGTAAAATTAATGCAGGAACCTCCACTAGAGGGCCAATTACACCAGCAAAGGCTTGTCCGGAATTTAATCCGAAAACAGCAATGGCAACAGCAATGGCTAATTCGAAATTATTTCCAGCAGCTGTAAATGCCACCGAAGCTGTTTTATCGTATGTGCCGCCCATTGCTTTGGTAAAGAAAAATCCAATAATAAACATAAGAGCAAAATAAATAAGCAGCGGTATAGCAATGATTAAAACATCCATTGGAATTTCGACAATTAATTCACCTTTCAGAGAAAACATTACAATAATAGTAAACAATAAGGCGATTAGGGTTAATGGCGAAATAGCAGGAATAAAATTATTTGTATACCAGTCTTCACCTTTTAATTTTACAAGGATGAAACGACTTAAAATACCTAATGCGAACGGAATACCTAAATAAATAGCCACACTTTCAGCAATGGTACCAATCGAAATATCTACAATTGCACCTTCAAAACCAAAATATGGCGGTAAAACGGTAATGAAAATCCAAGCATAGAAACTATAAGCAAACACCTGAAAAATACTGTTTAAAGCAACTAGTCCAGCGCCATATTCACTACTTCCTTCAGCCAGATCATTCCATACTAAAACCATAGCGATACATCTGGCCAGACCAATTAAAATAAGTCCTACCATATATTCTGGATAATCTTTTAAAAAGGTAATTGCCAGTATGAACATTAATATTGGACCAATCACCCAGTTTAGTATTAATGAAACCGAAAGTATTTTGGTGTTTTTAAACACAGCAGGTAACAGTGCATAATTTACTTTTGCCAAAGGCGGGTACATCATTAAAATTAATCCAATAGCAATTGGGATATTTGTGGTGCCACTACTCATGGTTTGGATAAGGTTGGGGAATTTTGGGAAAAAATACCCTATGCCTACACCTATTGCCATGGCAACAAAAATCCATAAGGTTAGGTTTCTATCTAAAAAGCTTAATTTTTTTGTGGCCATAATTATAATTTAATTTTTGAAAAGACATAACATAATTCGGTGGCAATTTGAAGACTTCTTTCAAGGTATTTTTCATCCTGATAAGGTGTGTTATCAAATGCTTTAGGATCTTCAAATGTTATCGGAATACGTTTTTCGGCGCCCGGAATAAATGGGCAGCCTTTATCTGCTGAAGAGCAAGTCATGATAGCTGCAAATTCCGAATTCGGATTAAATGCGTCGTCATATGTTTTGGAAAAACCAATTACTGGGTGTTCATTATTACTGTATTTGATACTGTAAATAGGATTGTTGTTTTCAGCTATCTTAGTGATATGGAACCCTGTGTTTTTTAAAGTTTCTGCCGCTTTAGGGAAAAGGGCAGTCGCTTCTGTACCACCAGAATAACAAAACACCGATGTAATATTAAAATAATGTGCCATTGCTTGTGCCCAAACCTGTGATAAATGGCTGCGACGCGAATTATGGGTACATATAAAATTTAATCGAATGTCTTTTTTTGCATTTACTTGATCCTGAATATAATTTATTAAGGGTTGTAAAATGAGTTGTCTTTCTTTACTTGTGTTTTCAGGAGATAGGCTCTGAATCGTTTCTTCAATCTTAGGAAATAATGCCATGTTATATGAATCTATAAGTATTTAAATTAGCAACAACCGCTTCCCGGAATACAGGCGTTTGCATTTTGTAATTCTGATAATTTTACTTTTGGTTTTTCAGTAGGAATACCACAGTTGTCTTTTGCTAAACAATCGGTTTGTTTGTTGGTTAATAAGAAGGTTTTTCCATCGAAATCTAATCCAAATTTACCTATAGTTTCTCCTTGATATTCTACTTCAATTTCATAGTTTTCTAATCCTAATGTTTTTTCTGAAAGCTCAATAATATGCATTAGTTTATCGGGGTGTAATCGGTGGTCGTAATCGTTCGCATTCCACAATTGAAAATTTATAATATTTTCATGACGCACTGTGCCACCACAGTCAATAAATGTTTTATCAATTTTACCAATTTCGGTAACGTGAAAATGACTTGGAACTAACTCTCCATTAGGCAGCTGAAATGCTATAGTTTCTATGTCTTGTAAAGCATTTTTTACTTCTGATAGTTTCATGATTTTATTAATTTAAATAGTTAATGATAAAGAATTAACAGCAGGTGGTATTTGGTAAATCCTGATTTAAAAAATGAGTCATTAAAGTTTTCATTTTTGACCAGGTTTCTGGGTTTATACAATAGCATACACTAGTTCCTTCAACCGAACCTTTTATCAGTCCTAACTGTTTTAATTCTTTTAAATGTTGCGATATGGTAGGTTGTGCTAAACCTATTTCATTAACCAAATCACCACAAACACAAGTTTTAATTTTAAACAGGTGCTGAAGTATAGCCACGCGTGCTGGATGCCCAAAGGCTTTGGCAAATAAGGCAATTTCGTTTTGGAGGTCGGTAAAGATTTCGGTTTTTGCTAATCCCATATTAATTGTTTTATTGCAATATTACGATTAATATGCAGAATAGTTAAATAAAAATTACTTTATTTATTTCTTTATGATGTATTATTAGAAAAAAAGCCTTAAAGTAAGTCTATACTTTAAGGCTTTGTTTGATGAGATGTCTCGATGTTATGGCTGAATAATTTTTAAAACCTGTCCATCTTTTTCTGGATATATGGCTCCCATCTTTTCCATGTTTTCCTGTAGGAGTTTCATCATTACCTTTAGTTGCTCTTTATTCGTTTCTGCTAAATTATGAGCTTCAAAAGGGTCGTTGTTTAAGTTAAATAAGTCGTATTTTGGTTCGCCTTTAACTTGAAAATGATAAACAACTTTCCAATTGTCTTTCACAAAACTTGTAAAATAAGAACTTCTATGATTGTGCGGGAAATGATTCAAAAATACATTGTCCCGATGATCGTTGGTTTTTCCCTTTAACTGTGGTTTTAAATCGTAGCCATCAATTTTATGAGATGCTGGTATTTCAACATGAGATAAATCACAGATAGTAGGGAATAGGTCAAAAATGGTTCCCATTTGATTTTCTAATTTACCTTTGGAAATTTTAAACCCTTTTTGCACTTTAACACGTTTATTTGGTGTTACCCAAGCTGCAATAAATGGAACGCGCATACCACCTTCCCAATGCATCGCTTTTTTACCACGTAAGGGTTCAGAACTACTATAGAAATCTTTGTCTGGTAGGGGTGCATCGGAACCATTGTCACCTAAAAATAAAATAAGGGTGTTTTCACCTAAGCCTAATTCTTTAACATGGGCCATAATATCTCCAAGAGATTTGTCCATGCCTTCAATTAAGGTAGCGTAGGCTTGAGCTTCTTTGGTTTTTCCCGAATTTTCATAATGTGAAGCGAAGCGCGGATCAGATTGAAAAGGTTGATGGACCGCATAATGCGACATGTATAAAAAGAACGGTTTTCCTTCGTTTTTAGCTTCAGTTATTTTGTTGTTGGCTTCTAAAGTTAAAGCTTCAGTTAAAAAAACATCGTCGTCCCAGTATTTTTCCAGTCCAGGAACAGCGCGTGTTTTATCGCCTTTAATGTGGCCATAACCATCCCGACCATAATAACTTGCAGGGTGACCAGCACCGCAACCAGCTATATTTACATCGAAACCTAAGTTTAGTGGGTTTTCGCCATCGTATCCATTGGGACCAAAATGTGCTTTTCCAACGTGAATGGTCTTATATCCGGATTTTTGAAGCAATCTAGGTAAAGTGACTGAAGACTTACTTAAACCCTCCCAATTCCAGTTGGAAGGTCCAAATTCATTTTTGTTGTTTTTTAATAAATGAATCCAGTTTGTGGTTCTGTGACGTGCAGAATTTTGTCCGGTTAAAATTGAAGCTCGGGTAGGAGAACAAACTGAATGCGCATAAAAATTAGTAAATCTAATGCCCTGGTCAGCTAATTGTTCCATGTTGGGTGTGATGTAGAAATCATTTAAAGGATAGGTTTTGGGCTTTCCTTTTTTATCGGTTAAAAATGGTACAGAAGTATCCATTAAACCCATGTCGTCTACCAAGAAAATAATTATGTTAGGCGGTGTATTATTGTTTTGTTGAGCAAAGTTTATGTTGGTTTGAAAAAATAGTAAAACCAGAATGAGTGACAATTTGTTTATTAAGCTGTTTCTATTTCGCATGGAATGTTAGAATTGTTTATTTGTTTGATGAGCTAAAATAAAATTTTGAAAACAAAAATGGAACCAATTAACCTGTAAATTTTGTTTTGATAAGCTTGTTTTAAATGGTTTAACCGGATAAGATTATAATTAACTTAGTTCTTTTTATGTTGGACGATTTATTCCAAAATTAAATTAAAAACAGTTAAACCATAAATGATTTACTGTTTTTAATCTTTTAAGAAGTTATTTAGCGTGATATTATGCTTTATGCTATAAGGCACTTATCCTAAGTTTACAACACCTAGAGTGTAAAGGAATTCCATAGTTGGTGTTTCGCTACCTCCTGCTGGTTCTAAAGTTATTCCAAAAGCTTCACTATTATTAGAATTTTCTATTTCAAAAATTTTATTATTATCACTTATAAAATTATCAATAGTACCTAGACTGGTAGGTGTTAATGGGTTTAGTGTTAATGACCAAACCTGATACACCTTACCTTCTGGTGGTTCTGGTAATCCTTGAGCGTCTAAAAAAATGCGATTACTCTCTTTGTCCCAATACACGTTTGCATAGGTGTTGGAAAAATTACCTTGTCCTGTTAATGGCACCTTGGTAATGTTATTATCACGTAATACCGAAATTAACGTATTGGCTTCTTCTAAACTGTTTTTAGAATTGGCTATTTGCGTTTCTAATAATTGCTGTTGGGTGTTCGCAATTTGAATTTCGGATTCTAATTTATTATTTTGTTTAAGTGTCCAGAATAATCCGATGGTAAGTAAAACGGAAGCTGCCCATCCAGTATATGTAACCCAATTATATCTAGGCATTTTTACGACTTTGACATTCTTATCTTTTAAGTCGAGATGCGATTTTATTGCTTGTAAAGTTTTCTCATTGTTTTTAACTGGCGAAACCGAAGCCGTAAGCTTTATCACGGCTGCTTCAATGTCCAGAACTTCTTGAAGTATTTCAGGATATTGTAGCATCAGGTTATACACTTCTTTATTTTCTTTTTCAGAAAGTGCTCCTGCCACATATAGCTCCAATATTCCTGATTCTATGTAAGCTTTTATATCCATTTTATTTTAATACCATATTTCTTAATTCCTGTATGCAATTTCGGTTTCGAGTTTTAATCGTACCTAAAGGCATGTTTAAAGTTTCCGAAGCTTCAACTTGTGTGTAGCCTTTAAAATAAAGAAGCTCTAAAACCGCTTTACACTGTTCGCCTAATTTTTTTACGAATGCTTTAATGCCGATCGCATCCGTCGATCTATCTAAATTGTCTTTGGTTTCAAGAATATCTACGAAAAAATTAGCATTGAGGTTTTGCTTTGATTTTTTAAAAGCCTTTGATCGCGTTTTATCTATCGCTGCATGTCTTGCAATATTAAGAATCCATGTGAAAAACCGACCCTTTTCAGAAGAATAACTATCGGCATTATGCCAGGCCTTAATAAATACATCCTGCATGACTTCTTCGGCTATATCGATGTCGCGAACAATATTGAAGATGACCCCCTGCATACTTTCACTATACATATGATATAGTTTTTCGAAGGCTTTTTCGTCTTTCTGTTTAAACTTTTCAATTAAGGTGTCAAGATTCATATAGGAAATTAAGTTATCGAAAATAATAAATTAAATAAGAAAAGACTATTTATTGTTTTGGTTTTACTTAAAATTCTAAATAAATCAATATTGGGAGAATTATTCGAATAAATTTAGTTTCTTTTTCTTAATCGTTTTTATTGGAAAAGGAGAAATTGAGCTGGGTTATTACCTAGTCTGAGGGACCATCTTTATGGTTTTGGTTTATATGGGCATGAACACCACCAAAAGTCCTCATCAAAGAAATTTTGCTTTTTTTGAAAGCTTTAAAAAGGCTTCTTTATTAAATGATTAAAGCAGATTTAGGTTGTCTTTTTGCTTTTTATAAGATGGTTTGTAAAGTAGCCTAGGAATGTTTTGAATATATTGTGAAGTGTTTACGAATTTGACTTTGCACCGCAGTGTTTCTTATTCATTAATGTAATTTAATTGTTGTTTAACCTATACAAAAAAAGAGAACCAATGGTTCTCTTTTTTTATTTAATGTATTACGAATATCTTTATTCTTAAGAAATGTTATTGTCCTCTTGTTTTTCCTTATACTTAATGTAAACAAGATTTACAACTATTGTTAAAAGTAAAACAGCAAGTAATGCTTTAATCGCAAAATTGTTTAAAATATTTAACACGCCTCCCGCAAAAAATACGGCTATTAATATACCGCAAAGCAATAGTGATTGTCTGTCTTTTAACATATAAATTAAATTCCCGTATAATTACCAGGTGTAATACGTTTTAATTCTTCTTTTATTGTTTCAGAAACCTCTAAAGTGTCAATAAAATTAGAAATAGAATTTTGATTTATCTTTTCATTTGTACGTGTTAATCCTTTTAGTGCTTCATATGGATTAGGGTAGGCTTCACGACGTAATATGGTTTGAATAGCTTCAGCAACAACCGCCCAGTTATTTTCTAAATCTTCCTCGAATTTAGCTTCGTTAAGTAGTAATTTGTCTAAGCCTTTTAAAGTCGATTTAAATCCTATTATAGTATGTCCAAATGGCACACCAACGTTTCTTAATACAGTACTATCGGTTAAATCGCGTTGTAATCTTGAAATGGGTAATTTGGCCGCCAAATGCTCAAAAATAGCATTGGCAATACCTAAATTTCCTTCAGAATTTTCAAAATCTATGGGGTTTACTTTGTGAGGCATTGCGCTACTACCAACTTCACCTGCTTTAATTTTTTGCTTAAAATAATCCATAGAAACATAGGTCCAAATATCTCTATCAAGGTCTATAATAATATTGTTAATGCGTTTTAAGGTATCAAATAAAGCGGCCATATGATCATAATGCTCAATTTGCGTTGTAGGGAATGAATGGTATAAACCAAGTTTTTCCTGAACAAATTTAGTTCCAAAAGCTTTCCAGTCGATTGCTGGGTAAGCTACGTTGTGCGCATTATAGTTTCCTGTAGCACCACCAAATTTAGCGGCATTTGGTATATCGTTTAATAGTTTTACTTGCTCTTCTAAGCGAACTACAAATACTTCAATTTCTTTACCTAAACGCGTTGGCGAAGCAGGTTGGCCGTGCGTTCTGGCTAACATTGAAATTCCAGACCAATCTTGAACTAAAGTTTTAAGTTTATTTACTACTAAAGTGTATTCTGGCAAATAAACATGATTTACTGCTTCCTTTATGCTTAACGGAATAGCCGTGTTATTAATGTCTTGCGATGTTAATCCGAAGTGGATAAACTCTTTATATTGCGATAAGTTTAAAGCATCAAATTTTTCTTTGATAAAATATTCAACGGCTTTAACATCGTGGTTTGTTACTTTTTCAATGTCTTTTATCGCAATGGCATCTTCACTTGAGAACTCTTTATAAATAGCTCTTAAATCTTCAAAAATTGAAGCGTCAACCTCTTTTAATTGTGGTAATGGAATTTCACATAAAGCGATAAAATATTCTATTTCGACTAGAACGCGATATTTAATTAAAGCTTCCTCAGAAAAATAAGGTGCTAAATCTTCAGCTTTACTTCTGTATCTTCCGTCTATTGGAGAAATGGCGTTAAGTGGTGATAATGACATAAAATGATTGATTTTTTACAAGTTGCAAAGATAGCTTTTTTACCCGTAAAGAACACCTGTCGGGCTTATAAGTTTTTATGCTTTTTAATTTTATTTAAAATATGTCTGGAACGCGATTTGAAAGCTGCTGATTGATGGTGAAAATCTCGCTTTAAAATTTGTATTAATTCAGGGTGAATCCAAGATGTTTCCAAGCCCAGAAAAAAAAGACTTTGCATGGCATGTACCTTTGAGGCAACTTTGTGGTCGTTAATCAACCAATCGAAACAGGATTCAATAATGTGTTCTTTGTGTTTTGTAGTTAATACTTTTTTAAATTCATTAGTTTCTTTTGAAGTATATGCTTCGGTAATTAAAGCACAAATTTTAGCAGTTGGACGTATTGAAGATTCTAAATGAATGTTTTTTAAATTATTTGTGAAAACTTCTAAAAAAGGTATCACGGCATTTAAGTTTTCAAGACAAACAAATTCTAGCACCCATAATGCACGCGATGACGTTTCGGAGTTTGTTAATAATGAGATATCTAATAGTTTGGGAAATAACGTCATGTCTTTTAATACCATTTCTGCATATTTTAAACGATTTTCTCTCGCCCCCGACATATTAGTTAATTCATTAAAAAATTCATCATTAGTCATTTTATATTTTATTACATTTAGCCTTTTAAAATTCAAGTCAAAAAAACATCTGATATGAAATTAACAAAAAAAATTGTTCTGGCGCTATTGGCTTTAATTGTTATAGCTCAATTTTTTAAACCAGAAAAAAATAGTGGAGATATGGCTTCTATAGAGCCTTTTTTAGCAGAAACTAACCCGCCCGAAGATGTGAAATTGATTTTAAAAGAAACGTGTTATGATTGCCATAGTGATGTAACACGATACCCATGGTATAATAATATAACACCAGTAAATTATTGGTTGGCCGAGCATATTGAAGACGGTAAAAAGCATTTCAATGTGTCGAATTGGGTTGATAATTCGGTGAAGCGAAAAGACCACAAATTTGAAGAGCTTATTGAAATGGTGGAAGATAAAAGTATGCCGTTAAAATCGTACACCATTACCCATAGTGAAGCGAAGCTATCCGATGATCAAATTAAAGCGGTTGTCGATTGGGCTAAAATGGTGCGTACTAAATATGCAATGATGCCTAAACCCGAATAAAAGTTCGGTTTTAACGGTTATTTTTGCTGAAAAATAAAATCTAAATTTTTCATGCCAAAGCGTTTGTTAATTATTGGTTTTGTTTGGCCTGAACCTAAAAGTTCAGCTGCTGGAAGCAGAATGATGCAGTTAATTCGGTTTTTTCAATTAGAAAATTATGAAATTACTTTTGTTAGTGCTTGCGCCAAAACCAACAATGCAGTAAACCTTAATGCTATTGGTGTAGAAGATGCGTTTGTAGAATTAAATAATTCTAGTTTTAATGGTTTTATTAAAACCTTAAAACCCGACGTCGTTTTATTTGATAGGTTTATGACCGAGGAGCAGTTTGGTTGGCGTGTGGCACAAGAATGCCCGAATACTATTCGGGTTTTAGATACCGAAGATTTACATAGTTTGCGAAAAGGCAGACATCAAGCGTTTAAGGATAAGCAACCATTTTCAAAACGCTATTTATTCAATGAAATAGCCAAGCGAGAAATAGCCAGTATTTATCGATGCGATTTAACTTTAATGATTTCGGAAGCTGAAATCGAAATTTTATCAACCGATTTTAACGTACCAAAATCGTTATTGGTTTATCTTCCTTTTTTGCTTGAAAAGTTGCCAGAGGAATCAATTGAAGAGTTGCCTTATTTTGAACAACGCAAACATTTTGTAACCATTGGCAATTTTTTGCATGAGCCGAATTTTAATGCGACCTTATACCTAAAGGAAACGATTTGGCCTTTAATCAAAGAAAAGTTACCTCATGCAGAAATGCATATTTATGGCGCTTATGCCACACAAAAGGTAAACCAATTAAATAATATTAAGGAAGGTTTTATGGTTAAAGGCTTTGCCGATGATGCGAATAAAGTTATGCAGCAGGCACGCGTTTGTTTAGCGCCGCTAAGGTTTGGTGCTGGTTTAAAAGGAAAATTAATTGATGCCATGAAAAACGGAACACCTTGCGTAACAACGCGTATTGGAGCAGAGGGTATGTTTGGGAATTTAGCACCAAATGGCTTTATAGAAGATCTACCAGATTTATTTGCCGAAAAGTCAGTACAATTGTATCAGGAGGAAAGTCTTTGGAGAAATAAACAATTAAAGGGTTTCGAAATTATTAAAAAGAGATTTGACGCTGCTAAGCATCAGAAAAATTTATTAGCTGTATTAGTAGAAACCGAAAAGAATCTACCAAATCATCGATTAAATAATTTCACCGGACAAATGCTTCAGCATCACGCCATGCAAAGCACAAAGTATATGAGTAAGTGGATTGAGGAGAAAAATAAATAATTTTCTACTTCAAATCAGATAAATCTAACCATTCAAAATTAGATAGTTTTATGCCCACTGTGCAATCGTCCATACAACCATCAGGGATATAATAACAATCTTTAATAATGTCGTTGCTATCGTAATTAAAAACCACCTTATTGTCGGAAGCGTCTACCGAAAGGTACTCCCTTAAACAGGAATCGTAAAGGTTGTCTATAGTTATTGCCGGTGCACCTGATGCATGCGTGTTTAAAGCTGTTTTATTTTCAGTGAAATTCTCTAAAACAATTCTGTTTTCGAAACCCAGATAATGTCCTGTATCTTCATTAAATAACGAATAAGATTCGTGAACTCTCGAGAAAACTATTCCGTTTATAACCGTAATCGTTGTATTCGTACCTGAACCAAATACAGAGCGGGTACTTATTGTGTATTTATACGAATTGCCATTGGAATCTTTTAAATTATTCCATTGGTCTAAACTTATTCTATAATCGATAAGACTTTCGGCTTTAGTTGCTCGATTACCATCACAACTTAAATAAATAAAAGCTAAAAGAGATAGCGTGAGGGCAACAAATTTCTTTTTCATAAATCCTTTTCTTCTTTGTTTAGGGATCCTAAAAATAAGAAAAAGGTTGCTATTTGTCAAGTTATTCAATTTTAAACTTATAACCATTTAAAGTTAGTGAGCTTAATACCGGTGTAACAATTGTCTGAGCAAAGGTTAGAGGTATAATAACAATTTTTTAAAAGGTTGAGATCGTCAACTTCGAAAACTATATTATTTGTTAATGCATTTACAGTCAAGTATGTGTTTAGGCAAGTGTTATAAAGTTCGTCTATAGTCAAGGCGGGAGCAGCATAACAATATGAAATCGAATTTAAATCGTCTTCACTGGCTTCACAAGAATGAGAGCCAATATTAGATATGTCTTCAATAAAAGAAGTTAAAATAATTCGATTTTCATATTTCAAACGGTTATTGTCCTCATCATATAACGTGTACTCTTCATAAACTCTGGAAAATACAATTCCTTTTTTAACCGTGATTTTAGTTTGGTTCAAATAACCTAAATTAGTTTTCGAACTTACGGTATACATATAAGAACTGGTATGCGAACGTTTTAGATTTTGCCAATGATTCAAACTCATTTTAAAATTTGAAAGTAATTCGGTACCGGAAGTGTCCTCAATATCGTTGGAACAATTTAAGAATAAAAGTACGCATGTTATTAAAAAGGGTTTCTTAAGCATTTATAGACGGTTTAAAGTCTGCCAAGGTACGTTTGTGTCTTATTGTTAAAGTCATGAAAGTTTTAATAAAACGTTAAGAATAGTTTTTTTCAATGTTATTTTACCGTAGCTAATTAGAAGGCTTTTTGCTAGTTTTGCAGCTTTAAATTTCACAAATATGATTTCAGTTGATGCTTTAGCGGTAGAGTTTGGAGGAAGCGCTTTATTTAGCGATGTATCTTTTACGATAAATGAAAACGATAAAATTGCTTTAATGGGCAAGAATGGTGCAGGAAAGAGTACAATGATGAAGATAATAGCCGGCGAACAAAAGGCAACACGTGGTCATGTGCGATTTCCTAAAGACGTTGTTATAGCTTATTTGCCTCAACACTTATTGACGGAGGATAACTGTACCGTTTTTGAAGAAGCCTCAAAAGCCTTTAAACATATTTTTGAAATGCGCGATGAAATGGATCGCTTAAATAAAGAATTAGAAACACGCACCGACTACGAGTCGGATGCGTATATGAATATCATAGAAAAAGTTTCCGATTTAGGAGAGAAGTTCTATGCGCTTGAAGAAATTAATTACGATGCGGAAGTGGAAAAAGCTTTGCGCGGACTTGGTTTTAAAAGAGAAGATTTTACAAGGCTTACCAGCGAATTTAGTGGAGGATATCGCATGCGTATAGAATTGGCGAAAATACTGCTACAAAAACCCGATTTAATTTTACTGGATGAACCTACAAACCACATCGATATCGAATCGGTAATTTGGCTGGAAGATTTTTTAATAAACAAAGCAAAAGCAGTAATGGTTATTTCGCACGATAAAGCCTTTATCGATAATATTACCAATCGTACCATAGAAGTTACTATGGGCCGCATCTACGATTATAAAGCGAACTATTCTCATTATTTACAATTACGCGAAGACCGAAGGGCGCATCAATTAAAAGCTTACGAGGAGCAACAAAAGTTTATAGCAGACAATAAAGCGTTTATTGAGCGATTTAAAGGAACATACTCTAAAACTAATCAAGTTAACTCGCGGGAGCGCATGCTTGAAAAGTTGGAAATTATAGAGGTAGATGAAGTTGATAATTCGGCCTTAAAATTACGTTTTCCTCCGGCGCCACGATCTGGAGATTATCCGGTAACAGTAAAGGATTTATCAAAATCTTACGACGACCATATTGTGTTTAAAAATGCAAGTATGTCTATATCCAGAGGAGAAAAAGTTGCTTTTGTAGGGAGAAATGGAGAAGGTAAATCGACCATGATTAAAGCTATTATGGGAGAAATTGATGTAGAAGGTCAATGCGGTTTAGGACATAACGTCAAGGTGGGATATTTTGCGCAAAACCAAGCCTCGTTGTTAGATGAAAACTTAACCATTTTTCAAACAGTTGATGAAGTTGCCGAAGGAGATATTCGAACACAAATTAAAAATATATTGGGAGGATTTATGTTTAAAGGCGACGATATCGACAAAAAGGTAGGCGTGCTTTCAGGTGGCGAAAAAACCCGTTTAGCCATGGTGAAATTGCTTTTAGAGCCTGTAAACCTCCTTATTCTCGATGAGCCAACCAACCATTTAGATTTAAAGTCGAAAGATGTATTAAAGGAAGCTTTAAAGAATTTTGATGGAACGCTAATTTTGGTTTCTCACGATCGTGATTTTCTTCAGGGGCTTTCAAATAAAGTATTCGAATTTAAAGACCAGCGGGTTATTGAACATTTCGAAACGATTGACGATTTCTTAACACGTAATCGCATTGAGAGCTTAAAACAAATCGATTTAAAGGTATAAATCCTGCATCCGTCTAATAAAGAGATGGAAACCATATTTTTATTCTATTTTTAGGGTAAATAATTTAAACACCCTAATAGAAAGTTTTATGAAGCACCTTTTTTATTGCATTCTGTTTGTTGGATTGTGGTCATGTAAGCAAGCAGAAAATCAACTAGTAAACAAGCAAGAAAAACCTAATGTGGTCTTGTTTTATTTGGATGATAGTGCTTATGGAGATGTAGCACATAATGGTAATCCTACAATTAAAACACCCAATATTACTAAGCTTAAAGAGAGCGGTGTTAATTTTACACAGTTTTATGTTTCGGCAGCTGCGTGCTCAGCATCAAGATATTCGTTACTTACAGGGCGGTATCCTGGCAGGTCTGGTTTAGGTTGGTGGGTTATTTCCCCTGGCACGAAAAGGTATTTACATACAAATGAACTCACCTTAGCCGAAGGTTTAAAATCGGTAGGTTACAAAACAGGTATGTTTGGGAAGTGGCATTTAGGAACCCCAAACGAAAAGAATAATTTTACACCAGACGCATTACCATTAGCTCATGGTTTCGATGAATGGCTAGGAACTAATGTTTCTCATGATTACAATAACGCCATGCTACTAAAAAGTGATCCTAACGGTAACCAGCCAGCGAAGGGATATAGTATAATTGCTAAAAACTTACCTTCTGATACGTTAACCTCCCAATCGTTAACCGGAGTGTGTACTAAGGCAGCAGTAGAATTTATACAGAAAAACAAGTCAAATCCATTTTTTGCTTACATACCATATAATATGCCGCATTTAGGGCTATTTGTAAGTGATAGATTTAAAGGTGTATCACGTAATGGTGAGTTAGGCGATGTCATGGAGGAATTAGACGCTGCTATTGGTGAGGTTTGCAATGCCCTTGAAAAAGCGGGTGTTCGCGATAACACCATTGTAATTTTTTCTTCAGATAATGGTCCCTGGGTAAAATGGAGTACAGTGGCTGAAAGTGAGAAGTATGGAGATACACGTTTAAAGGTGGGCTATGCAACACCGTTTCGTGATGGAAAAGGTTCTACTTGGGAGGGCGGCCATCGTGTACCAGGCATTATTAGTTGGCCTGCAAAAATTAAGGGCAATAGAAACGAGCAAACGCCCATAACCACTTTAGATATTTTACCAACGATACTTTCAATAGCAGGGGCAGACTTGCCTAAAGACAGAACTATAGACGGTAGAGATTTAAGTGCATGGTTAACCAATGAATCTACTGATAAAGCACCAGAAGAATTTAAATTCTTCTATTCTTACGATGATAATATGCCATCGGCAATACGAAAAAATGCATGGAAATTACATACCCGTATTGGTTCTCAAACAGGTAATAACTATGGTTATGAAGTTTCAAAGGAAGCTCCTATTTTATTTCAAGTAGAGCAGGATTTAGGTGAGCGTATTGATGTAGCTGAAGAAAAAACAACACTGGTAGGCGAATTACTGACGGAGTTTAATGCGTTTGAAGAACAACTAAAATCGGAAGGTAGTTTCTGGGATGATAAGCAGTAGAAAAAGTTCTCATTAAGTTCAGTATTATTGCAAATAAAAAAAAAACCGATTGAAAATTAAAACATTCAGTCGGTTTTTTTATGTTATGTAGACGAAAATCAGGCTTTAGATTTATATAAGTCGAAGCTTAATATTTCATTTTTATAATCTACATCTATTTCGTTTTTACGAACATCATCAGGTAAGTCGAATTTACGCTTGAATAATGCAGACGGGTAGCAGTAATAATGTTTTGAATCAGAATTTTTATTCTGATTGTTGCCGTGTCCAATGCGTTCTGTAGTTACAACAAGTTTATCGCCAGAAATATAAAAGTTAAAATCATCTTTTATGTAACCTGGAATTTTCAATTCGTAATGATAACACGTGGCAGTTTCTTGTACTTTGGTTTCAGGTAACTCAGATACTTTTGCTAATTTCTCTTTTTTTTGTTGAATTTCTAAGTCTTTTTGTCGCCTGTAATAGGAGGAATGCGAGTGTTTGTTGTCTTCTTTAATTTGTGATAGCATGGTAATGTTATTAGTTTTAGTTTGTTGTAGAAAAAATAAAGACATTGCATAAGCTCGTAAGCTTGCATTAGGGAACAATGGTAATTGGTTGGTGTCACAGAAGTGAACTTAAATATAGAAAAAAAATTAACAAAAGTTAAATTTTTGATGCTAAAACCTTGTTAATTAATAGGATAATGTTTTGTAATCGATTAATCTTGAAGTAGCTCCATAAATGTTTTGATACCTAAAGTTGCACTTTCTGGAATAACAGTTAATGTAGCGTGACTATCAATATTTGGTTTTGGGTCAATAAAGTAGGTATGTGTATTTGAGGGGATGTAATGGCGCAAGCCTGCAGCGGGATAAACTTGCATTGAGGTTCCAATGATAAGTAATATGTCTGCGGTTTCACAAATTTGCATTGCTTTTTCAATCATTGGCACTTCCTCACCAAACCAAACTATATGCGGTCGCAACTGATACCCCTTTTTACAAGTATCACCAATTTTAAGGTCTGTCTTCCAAGGTATAATGTCAGAAGCATCATAGGTGCTTCTTACTTTAAGCAATTCACCATGTAAATGAATCACGTTGCGACTACCAGCTCGTTCATGTAAATCGTCAACATTTTGTGTGATAATAGATACCTGATAATATTTTTCTAAAGCAGCTAATGCCTGATGCGCCGTATTAGGTTCTACTTCAAAAAGTTGTTTTCTACGTTGATTGTAAAAGTTTAAAACTAATTGTGGGTCAGCTTGAAAACCTTCTGGGGTGGCCACTTGCATAACATCATGTCCTTCCCATAAACCATTTTCGTCTCTAAAGGTTTTTATACCACTTTCGGCGCTCATTCCGGCCCCTGTAAGAACAACGAGGTGTTTTAACTTTCCTTTTTCCATGTTTTATAAGGATTTGATTGAACTAATCCGCTCAATTCATTTTGCCCCTCTTCATCCAAGGATTCTATAAAATCTATCATTTCATTTTTATCGTAACCATCTTCAATTAATTGATTTAAAAAAGATGCGCAGGTATCATAATCCTGTAACAGAGCTAAACATACCAAATAGCTGGCATGACCTTGAAAGAAATCGGCATAATTATCTGATATAAATTTGTAGAGGGGTAGTGCAGCACTATAATTTTCTCTTTCTAATTCGATATTACCTTTCATTAAATTTAAAAAGTCATCTTCGGTATCTGATTGCAATTTTTCTAACAAATTAAGAGCTTGGTCATAGGATTTGTTTAGTATATGATAATCAATTTGCGTTAGGTATAGCGTTGGGTCGTTGGGATACTGGTCTATAATTTGCTTGGTTGCTGCTTTATACTCTTCATTTCCAATTTTAGAGGCACACATACTTTTTATAATCAATAGATATTTGTCGTTACCTAATTCACCTTCTATTGAGTTTAAAGTTTTGTAAGCGTTTGCATAATCTTGGTTATTGTATTTATTGACGCCATCGGCTAATTTGATAAAGTTTTTGGTTGTAGCGTCGTCAAAAATATTTAGAAGGCTTTCTTTTGGTAAACTATATAAGAATAATTTGTTAAAGGTTTTGGTGAGTGTTTCGCCCGAAAGAAATACGTAAATATCGTTAAAGACGAGCTCGTTGTCCTTTTTAGCAATCGTATATTCGTGATAATTCACGCCAGATTCAGGCGTGTATAGCCGGAATAGCATGTAATAGGTTTGTACATCGCTGTAATAGCCGTAATTTAAAAAGTTATAATAACCGCCATTTTCAACCTCAGACATAATTTTTTCGGGTAAAAAGGTTAATTTACTTTTTATGCTTTTAGCGAAATCTTGTTTATAATTTTCCTGCGATTCGGGTGTTTTTACGCTGGTAATGGCCGTATTTATAAAATGGTTTTTATCGAAGTGTTCCATAAAGGCATTAACATCACTACTGTTGATAGCTTCTTCAATACTATAACCTAAATCTACAACTAAGCTGTCGTTTTCGGCATTGTTAAAAAGGTGATTACTATCTTTAATTTGTTGGGCTTTCCTTCCTGTGCGAGAGGTTTGTGAAAAGGAAATGAGATGAAAACTTAGAAATACGATAATTGCTAGTTTGAAATTTTGCGGGGTCATAAGTAAATTAATAGATTCGTATAAATATAATTGTTTTAATGATAGACCAAAAACTTTTAGAATATTTAGAAGGTTATTTAACCGAATCGCGTCGTGAAAAATTTCGTCAGGTTTTGGCCCAGCGTACAAAGCATTTTACCGTAGCTACCGAGGATGTGTATCAGCTGCATAATACAAGTGCCGTAATACGAAGTTGTGATGTGTTTGGTATTCAGGAAGTACATATTGTAGAAGAGCGAAACTCTAAGCGCATAGATCGCGAAATTGCTATGGGAGCCCAAAAATGGGTGGACCTCAATAGATATCATACCGTTAAAGACTGTATAGGTAGCTTAAAGCAAAGCGGGTATCAAATAGTAGCCACAAGTCCACATGCCAGCGATTGCAATTTGCAGGATTTCGATGTAAGTAAAAAATCTTGTTTTTTCTTTGGTAGAGAAACCGAAGGCTTGTCGGATGAAGTTTTAAATGCGGCTGATTGCTATTTAAAAATCCCTATGTACGGTTTTACTGAAAGTTTAAATATTTCGGTAAGTGCAGCAATAATATTGCAACAAGTGACATATAATTTAAAACAGAGCGATTTAAACTGGCGACTAACCCCAGAGGAGCAACTTGAAAAACGTTTAGACTGGGTTAAAAAAACAATTAAAAGTTACGACGATATTGTTGCGCATTATTACGCCAATTAATCAGTGTTAAAGTGGTTAACGTCTTTTGTGTTTGGTTCATTAAACACCCTGCTAAATTTAACTAAAGAATCCAGTAGAATCATATGATTTTCTTTAGAAAGTAGTTTGGCATTCAATTGTTTGGATCCGCAGAAGTCAAAAAATAAAGGAATATCTTTTGTTTTAATGTCTAGATTTTCTCTTAATAAGGTTTCAGTAAATAAATTATTTTTATTGAATAAGGCATAGTAACCCTTGTAGTCTATTGGTTCTGGTGGTTTTACTTTTTCTCTCTTTTTAATTTTAAATAGACTTCTAATAAGGTCGGGCAATAAAGTTAAGTCGCCCCTTGGGTTTGGTGGCGGACTATATAAATAGGGCCTGTTTTTCATATCATTTAATAATTGTTCTCCCAAATTCGAAGAATATACTTTTGCATTAAATGTTTTTGCCTTAGGACTGTTTGTAATGTTAACCGCATTTAATTTATTAATGTTAATCTTGAGCTCAATGACATTTGTATCCTTAAAATGATTTTCTTTTACCACTAGTTTTTGGTGTTCGTAAAATTCAGAAGAAAATAAAAGCGTATCGTTAATGGATGCCCATATAGAAAATTCTCCATTTTCGGAAGTGTAAGTGTAATCTTTTGATGTTACATTGAATACCCCAATATTTTTGGCCACGGATTTATAATCGTAAACAATGCCTTTAAGGGTTTGCCCTGTTAAACACGCAGGAAATAATAAAAGTATCATTAGTTTTTGAAAACTCATAAACATGGTTGTTAGTTTAATCATGTTTAAATTAGTTTACTAGGATGTAAGAAAAGTATATTTTATGAAAGTTTAACGTGGTAATTAACAGTTTTTAAGATGTAATAAATAAAAAAAGGAAGCACATGGCTTCCTTTTTTATAAAAGTATTATTAAGGCTTAACGCGATCTATTTAATAGTTTGTATTCTTCGTAACATTCGCTAATGGCATCCAGTATTTGTAGGTCGTTAGCGGTTTGTATAAACTCTTTTGAGTAGTTACACTGGCTTACAATTTCGTCTAAATCAATACGGTTTATATTTAATAAAGCCATAAGCATTTCTCTATCAAAGCGCGAAGCTAGCAGGTTTCTAATTTCGTCATCCTGTTTCATCTTTTTTAGCTTTCGCATTTCATTTGGTTTTTTTCCAAATACACGATGTAAAAAGTCGGCAGGATTAAAGATTGAACCTACAATTCTAGAGAGCGATCCACGCGAATTCGCCTCATAGCCAGTACTTGATAATCCGGATATATTGTATCTGTAATTATCATTAATAATGGGAACTTGCTTTATGTCTACTTCTAAATAACCCGTTAATCGTAATTGGTTTACAACAACCTCTTCAAGCGCCAAGGCTAGCTCGGTTAACTCGATGGTTGCCGAACCAAACTTAATCCAGTCGTTTGTTACCCTAACTTTAATCGATTTAAAACCTAAAAAAGACAAGTGTAATGTGTCGTTTGGTTTGGCTTTAATTTCAAACTCACCTTGTTTGTTTGTTGCTGTACCAACTACCTGATTAAGGTTAACAATATTTACGTTTTCCAGAGGCTTTTTGTCTGAAGAATTCACTATTACTCCTAATACCTTTTCAGATTCTTGTGCAATACTTATAGTTGAAAAAACTAGAAATAAAAGGAGTAGTAGGTAATTTTTCATGGATCTTTAAAAACGCTTGTTAGTTCATAAAAGTACTAAACAAATGAATAAAACAAGGTGTCTGTAAAACTTTTTGACTAAAAATTAACAAAATTAAGACCTATCGTCTTGAGCGTCTTGGTCTTGAAATTTTTTGATTATTCGATTTTGATTCGCCACCCGAACGACGTCCGGATTTATTATTTCTTTCACCTTTAAACTCTCCCGAACGTCTAGAGCGTGTTTCTTTTTTACCGCCACGACGATCTCCACGAGGAGCACCAGAGCGTTTTCCACCACGTCTTCCGCCACCACGATTTTCAGATACTTCTACATTTACGAAACGACCTTCATGTTTAAAATCGGTAAAGTGTGCTAATACTTTTTCTCTTAACTCATTTTCTGTATTAAAGAACGAGAAACTGTCTTTGGTTTCTACTTTAAACACATCATCACGACCTAAATCCAGTTGTTCCTTTAAAAAGTCTTTAAGCTTCATCCAGTCGAAACCATCTTTCGAGCCGACATTGATAAAGTAACGTGTTGAATCGTTTTTACCACCTTTATAGTCGCGTTCGCTTTCATCGCGGTTGCTGCCTTCAGAAACATTAAGGTCTTTCGATTTTTGATAGTAATTAAAGAAACGCGTGAACTCAACAGAGAATACTTTCTTAATTAATTCTTCTTTAGTAGTATCTTCAAATAATTCATTAATACTGCTTAAGTATTTATCAATTTCGTGATTAACTTCAGTATTATGAATTTTATTGGCTAGCGACATCAGTTGCACTTCGCAAATTTCCATACCGTTAGGAATGTCTTTTTTGTCGAATTGCTTTTTAATAATGCGCTCTATACTTTTAATTTTACGTACTTCACTTTTAGAAACAATAACCATTGAAACCCCAGTTTTTCCAGCACGTCCGGTTCGACCAGAACGGTGTGTATAGGTTTCTACTTCGTCTGGTAATTGGTAGTTAATTACGTGAGTAACATCGTCAACATCAATACCACGCGCAGCTACATCGGTAGCTACCAGCATTTGAATTTGATTTTTACGGAAAGCGTTCATCACCAAATCACGTTGGTTCTGACTTAAATCTCCATGTAATGCACCTGCATTGTAACCATCTTCAATAAGTTGTTCGGCAACTTTTTGGGTGTCGCGTTTTGTTCTACAGAAAACCACCGAAAAAATATCTGGATTGGCATCGGCCAAACGTTTTAAAGCTTGATATCGGTCTCTGGCATTTACTAAATAGTATTCGTGCGATACATTACTAGAGCTTTCATTTTTATTACCAACAGTGATTTCCTGAGGTTTATGCATGAAGTCTTTTGCAATGGCAGCTACTTCTTTTGGCATAGTAGCAGAAAATAACCAGGTGCTTTTATCTGCAGGCGTATGCGATAAAATCGCGTTGATATCTTCTTTAAAGCCCATGTTTAGCATTTCGTCGGCTTCATCTAAAACAGAGTATTCAATTTTAGTTATGTCAACCATATTACGGCTAATCATATCTTTCATTCTACCAGGCGTAGCAACTATAATTTGTGCACCACGCTTAACGTCTCTTGCCTGTTCCGAAATACTAGCACCACCGTAAATAGCGACAACGTTAAGTCCGTTACAGTATTTACCGTAAGCTTTTAACTCATTTGTTATTTGTAAACAAAGTTCTCGCGTAGGCGATAAAATTAATCCTTGTGTAGTACGACTGTTTAAATCTATTTTTTGAAGCATTGGAAAACCAAAGGCAGCAGTTTTACCTGTACCCGTTTGCGCTAAAGCCACTAAATCGCCTTCCGTCTCTAATAAAAGCGGAATAGCCTTTTCTTGAACTTCACTTGGTTTTTCAAAACCTAAATCTGTAATTGCTTGTAATAGGTCGTTGTTAAGACCTAAATCTTGGAATGTGCTCATTCTTTTTTATAAGTATTCGATTATGTTATGTAGTGCTACATAAGAAGTGAATCGACATACTTAAACCTAAACCTCTTGTAACACATCCTCACTCTGAGGAATTTCGTGAAATTCAATTTAATTTACCGTTTAATGGTTTTGAGGAACAAACCTTGAAAATATTATCAAGCAGTTGTTCGGGTTTTGAATTTCAAGCGGCAAAGATAGACTTTTTTTTCTTAGCACAATCGACAAGATGTGTCGGTGTTTATTAATTTTAAGTTAAATGAATTTTTAGGCCTCCTGTTATGGCGTAACCCTTTGAGTCAGGATATTCGCTGCAAGTCCGCGCTCGTACCTCGCTGTGGGCTTTCCACTGCTATCCCTAACGCAAAAAAAGAAATCGAATATGTAAAATTATTTAATCAGACTAAGCACATGATTTAAAATAGGGTTTCTATTATTTTGATTCCAAACAGCCGAAAGCACCGTGCGCTGCTTTATGTTATGGAGTTCTATAAATTCAATAGAAGAAATCGATGGATTTTGTAGTGATTTAGGAACAATGGAAATCCCAAAATTGTTTTCAACAAGTTTATAAATAGAATCGGCATGGATGGTATTATGAGACACTAATGGCGAGAATCCGCTGTCATGAAAAATTTCCATAACCACTTCATAGTACGACGAACTGTACTCAGGGTCGAACAATATAAAATGTTCATGTTGTAGTTGACCTAAGCTTTTGAAATTACTACTATTAATAGCATGATCTTTTGGTAAAACCAGACAAAATGGCTCTTTCAGTACAGGAACAGACATTAAACCTTTTGGTACCCGTTCTAAACGCACAAATCCGATATCGATATCTTGAGACATTAAACCTTCAATTTGTTTTTTATTATCCATTTCTTTCAGGCTGTAAAGAATGTTAGGGTGTGACTTTGTAAATTTTAACAACAAATCGGGTATAATGTGTTGCATAGCGGAACCCACATAACCCAAGTTTAATTGTCCTTCTTTGCCGTCTTCCAGTAATTTTGCATGATTCAAAATACCATCCAGACTTTTTAGGTTTTTCGATAATTCTTCTTTTAGGTATATACCGGCAGAGGTTAGTTTTACTTGGCGGTTATGCCTGTCAAAAAGTTTAACCTCAAGACCATCTTCCATGTCTTTAATCTGGCGACTCAACCCTGGCTGTGATATGAAAAGTTTTTCTGCAGCTTTTCGAAAATGAAGTGTTTCAGCGACAGCTAAAAAATACTTAAGGTGTCTTAATTCTATTTGATAACTCATAGTTATTATTTGTTTGTAATAATGGTATTATTAAGTATCAAATTTATCGATAATTTTGTAAACACAATCATATTCAATTTAATATCACGAAAATGTTCATATACGGTATAGATAAATTAACAGTAGATAAAGTCCTTGAAATAGCTTCAGGTAAGGAAAAAGGCGGCTTAACAGATTACGCCATTGCCAAGGTTAACGAATGTAGGTCAAAGGTTGAGGTTATGGCAAATTCCAATAAGGCTGTATACGGTATTAATACCGGCTTTGGTCCTTTGTGTGATGTGAAAATATCACCGGAAGAAACCAGTTTGTTGCAGAAAAACTTGTTGATAACACATGCTGTTGGTGTTGGGAATCCTATTGATAAAGATCTCTCAAAAATTATGCTCATCTGTAAAGCACATGCTTTAAGTCGCGGGTTTTCGGGAATCCGACTTGAGGTTATTGAGCGTATCATTTATTTTATTGAAAACGATTTGTTGCCTGTTGTACCCGAACAAGGTTCGGTTGGAGCGTCGGGCGATTTAGCGCCATTATCACATTTGTTTTTACCATTATTTGGTGAAGGTGAATTTTGGATTGGAAATGATATTATTCCTGCGAAGGAAGTTTTGAAAGCACATAAATTAGAACCAATTGAGTTGGCGGCTAAAGAAGGTTTAGCGCTTATAAATGGCACGCAATTTATTTTAGCCCACGCCATAAAAGGCTTGAAGAAAATGGAGTATCTCCTCGATTTAGCCGATGTTGCTGGAGCTATGAGTTTAGAGGGATATCAGGGCAGTGCTTCCCCTTTTAAAGAATTGTTGCATAGTATTCGTCCGTTTAAAGGAAATTTAGAGGTGGCAGGGCGTATGCGCATGCTTTTTGAAAACTCTAATAATATCAAATCTCACGAAAACTGTGAACGCGTTCAGGATCCGTATTCTATGCGTTGTATCCCGCAAGTGCACGGCGCGTCGAGAAATGCTTATTATCATTTAAGTGAATTGGCGGAAATAGAAATGAATTCGGTTACCGATAACCCGATTGTTTTAAGTGAAACCGAAGCGATTTCGGGAGGTAATTTTCACGGACAACCGCTAGCCATGGCTTTAGATTATGCTTCAATTGCTGCTTCAGAATTAGGAAATATAGCAGACCGTCGTTGCTATTTATTATTAGAAGGAAAATTTGGACTACCTCGTTTATTAACGGCTAGTGGCGGTTTAAATTCCGGTTTTATGATTCCGCAATACACTACGGCGGCTTTAGTTACCGAAAATAAATCGTTGTGTTTTCCTCCATCGGCAGATAGTGTGCCAACCTCACTTGGGCAGGAAGACCACGTGTCTATGGGAAGTATCTCAGGACGTAAATTCAATCAGATTTTAGGCAATATAGAAAAGATTCTAGCCATAGAATTAATGTATGCCGCACAAGCCATGGAGTTCAGAAGACCAAATACGTTTTCTGTGATTTTAGAGCAAAACTTCAAAATTATAAGAAGTAAAGTGGCTAAGTTAGAAGAGGACCGTATTCTTAAAGACGACATTAATGCGCTCATTCAGTTAGTTAAAAATCAAGCATTCATTGTAAAATAAAACGCTATGACATTTCAAGAATTGATATTACAAGGTATTCCAAGTGAATTGCCACCACAATATAATTATCCACAGGATGCTAACAGAGCACCAAAACGAAAAGACATTTTAAACAAAGAGGAAAAGCAATTGGCCATTAGAAATGCGCTTAGGTATTTTCCAAAACAGTGGCATGAAATTTTAGCACCCGAATTTGCTCAGGAGTTGAATGATTTCGGTAGAATTTATATGTATCGATTCAAGCCAACTTACAAAATGTATGCTCGAGGTATAGAAGAATATCCGGCAAGAACGGTTCATGCGGCAGCTATTATGCTGATGATTCAAAATAATCTGGATCCTGCGGTAGCTCAACATCCTGAAGAATTAATAACCTATGGTGGTAATGGAGCTGTATTCCAAAACTGGGCACAGTATTTATTAACTATGCAGTATTTGGCAACAATGACCGATGAGCAGACGCTTCATATGTATTCTGGGCACCCGATGGGATTATTCCCTTCTTCTAAAAATGCGCCTCGTGTTATTGTAACCAATGGTATGATGATTCCAAATTATTCAAAACCTGATGACTGGGAAAAATTTAATGCGCTTGGTGTTACGCAATATGGACAAATGACCGCAGGCTCATTTATGTATATTGGTCCGCAGGGTATTGTTCATGGAACAACCATTACTGTTATGAATGCTTTCAGAAAGAAGTTGCCAAAAGGAGAAACTCCCGAAGGCAAAATATTCTTAACAGCTGGTTTAGGTGGTATGAGTGGTGCGCAGCCTAAGGCAGGAAATATTGCGGGCTGTATCACTATTGCTGCTGAAGTAAATAAAAAAGCAGCAAAGAAGCGTCATGAGCAAGGTTGGGTAGATGTGTTGGTTGATAATTTAAATGATTTAGTATTACGTGTTAAAACGGCTCAGGAAAATAAAGAAGTGGTTTCTATTGCTTACATAGGAAATGTTGTTGATATCTGGGAGCGTTTTTATGAAGAAGACATTTTTATTCATGTGGGGTCCGATCAAACCTCGTTACATATTCCATGGACTGGTGGTTACTATCCGGTTGGAATTTCTTATGAAGAATCCAACCGATTAATACGAGAAGAACCCGAAATTTTTAAAGAAAAGGTGCAGGAATCATTACGCCGTCATGCTGAAGCCATAAATAAACATGCCGAAAGAGGTACTTATTTCTTTGATTATGGTAATGCCTTTTTATTAGAAGCGTCTCGTGCAGGAGCCGATGTGATGGCCGATAATAATATCGATTTTAAATACCCGTCATATGTTCAGGATATTCTTGGTCCTATGTGTTTCGACTACGGTTTCGGGCCATTCCGTTGGGTATGTACGTCCGGTAAACCTGAAGATTTAGATAAAACAGATGAAATAGCAATGACGGTGCTTCAGGAAATCATGAAACATTCCCCTGAAGAAATTCAGTTACAAATGCAGGATAACATCACCTGGATAAAAGATGCTAAAAAGAACAAAATGGTTGTGGGCTCGCAAGCACGTATTTTATATGCCGATGCCGAAGGACGTGCTAAAATTGCTGAAGCTTTTAATAATGCCGTTGCAGCAGGACAAATTGGCCCAGTGGTTTTAGGTCGTGATCACCACGATGTTAGTGGAACCGATTCACCATATCGTGAAACATCTAATATTTACGATGGAAGTAAATTTACCGCCGATATGGCTATTCATAATGTTATTGGTGATAGCTTTAGAGGAGCCACCTGGGTGTCTATACACAATGGAGGAGGCGTAGGCTGGGGTGAAGTTATGAATGGAGGTTTCGGAATGGTTTTAGATGGTACCCCGGAAGCAGAGGCTAAACTTAAAAATATGTTATTTTTCGATGTAAATAACGGTATTGCCAGACGAAGCTGGGCTAGAAACGACGAAGCTTTGTTTGCCATTAAACGCGAAATGGAACGAACGCCTAATTTATCGGTAACAATGCCTAATTTAGTGGAAGATGATTTACTCGAAAACTTATTTTAATGCGAATACTATTTAAAAACATAAAAGAATTACTTCAGGTTCGGGAAACTTCGGTAGATTTTGTTTCTGGTAAAGAAATGAGCCAATTACCAACTATTAAAAAGGCCTATTTATTGGTTGAAGATGGCATTATTAAGGATTTTGGTGCTATGACTGATTTCTCAAATGTTGAAACAGACGAAGTTGTTGATGCCTCGGGTAAAATGATATTACCAACCTGGTGCGATTCACATACCCATTTGGTGTATGCTGGAAATCGTGAAAGTGAGTTTGTAGATAAAATAAAAGGCTTATCGTATCAGGATATAGCAAACAAAGGTGGAGGGATTTTAAATTCAGCCAAAAAACTACAGGAGACAACGGAAGACGATTTATACCAACAAACCAAAACCCGTTTAGATGAAATCATCGCTTTAGGAACTGGGGCTGTTGAAATTAAATCAGGTTACGGTCTAACTGAAGGTTCCGAATTAAAAATGCTTCGTGTTATAAGGCGCTTAAAAGAAAACTATAGCTTACCAATAAAAGCGACATTTCTAGGGGCTCACGCGGTACCATCGGAATATAAAGATGATAAAGCTGGTTATTTAAATATGTTGGCAGAAGTATTGATGCCAAAAATTGCGGAAGAAAACCTAGCAGAATTTGTAGATGTGTTTTGTGAAGAAGGTTATTTTTCGGTTGCAGATACCGAGTTTGTTATGGAGGCTGGAAAGCGTCACGGATTAATACCTAAAATTCATGTGAATCAGTTTACCTCAATAGGCGGTGTTGAGTCCGGAGTAAAATTCAACGCACTTTCTGTAGATCATCTGGAAGAAATGACCGATGATGACATAGAAAATTTGAAAGGCACTAAAACTATGCCTGTTGCATTGCCAGGTTGTTCATTCTTCTTAAGTATTCCGTATACGCCAGCAAGAAAAATGATTGATTCTGGATTGCCATTGGCTTTAGCTACCGATTATAATCCAGGGTCTTCGCCTTCAGGAAATATGAACTTTGTGGTATCCGCAGCTTGTATTAAAATGAAGCTTACACCCGAAGAAGCTATCAATGCGGCAACTCTTAACGGAGCTTACGCTATGGGGCTTCAAAATCAAGTTGGAAGTATAACGAAAGGGAAGGATGCAAATTTAATTTTGACTAAATCGATAAATTCTTATAACTTTATTCCATATTCTTTTGGTGTTAATCAAATCGAATCGGTTTATATAAAGGGAATACCTGTTGTATAAACTTTAATTAACTAAACTAAACTAAGTAAGGCGTGTTATTAAACACGCCTTTTTTATATGTATTAGAGTTTTAAAGATCTATCGTTTTAAATTCTTAATTCGTTGCAATAGGGTGGGGTGAGAGTAATGCATGAAAACGTATGCAGGATGAGGTGTTAAATTACTCAAACTGTTTTTTGATAATTTCTTTAACGAGGTAATTAAAGGTTCTGCTTTGTAGGTAGTTTTAGCAAAATCATCTGCTTGGTATTCAAAAGCGCGAGATACCATATTCATAATTAACCCTGTTATTTCAGATATTGGCGCATAAAGTAAACCAAAGGCAACGAGTCCAATATGGAAACTTGGTGTGTTAACGCCTAAAGCGTTTGAAAGTAGTGGATTAGAAATAAATAGCGACAACACATAAAGCATGATGCCGGTAAGTAAAACTGAAGAAATTAAATTAAAAATGATGTGTTTCTTTTTATAATGCCCAACTTCGTGAGCCAGAACCGCCACAATTTCGTCGTCGTCTAAGTCGTTTATTAAAGTATCGTAAAGTGTTACCCGTTTTTTACTTCCAAAACCAGAAAAATAGGCATTTGCTTTTGTGCTTCGTTTCGAGCCATCTATCACAAAAATTTTATCAAGTTTAAAACCAACGGTCTTGGCGTATTCCGAAATTTTATCGCGTAAACTTCCGGTTTCTAATGGCGTTTGTTTGTTAAATAACGGTACAATTAGTTTAGAATAAAACATATTCATAAATACCGTAAAAGCAGTCACCAGCGCCCAGGCATAGAGCCAGAAATGGTCTCCAGTGGATTGGTAAAACCAAATGACTAATGCCAGAATACCTCCCCCAACGAAAACCATCATAAACCAGCCTTTAATTTTATCAAGCAAAAAGGTTTTTAAAGTTGTTTTATTAAATCCGAATTTTTCTTCAATAACAAAGGTGCTATAATATGAAAAGGGTGTTGTTAGGATATCGCTTCCAATCATGATGATTCCGAAGAAAATTAAAGCTACAATTATTGGATTCTCGCTATAACTTCTTGCTATGGTGTCTACAAATGCAAAGCCGTCTAAGAATAAAAAACCAAGTGTTAAAACAATGGAGAATGTTGATGTAATGATGCCAAATTTATATGTGGTAGCCTTATAGCGTTGCGATTTTTTATAATCGTCTTCATCATAAACATCGTGTAATTCTTTCGGAAGTGTGTCATTGAAATGTTTAGCATTTAAGGCATCTAAAATTTTATCAACAATAAAATTGATAATGATTATGGCTATAATAATATTAAATAGGGTAGTTGAGGTCATGGGTTAATTAAAATTTCGTTGTCTTTTACATTCAAAAATTAGAATTCCAGCAGCTACCGAGACATTCATGGAATCGATTTCACCCTGCATGGGGATAATAATATTTTGTGTAGCATGTTTTAGCCAGTTATCGCTTAATCCTGTGGCTTCAGTACCTACAACTATGGCAGTTGGTTTGGTGAAATCTTGAGTGTGATAATTTACCGAAGCTTGTAAGGCGGCACAGTATATATTTATATTTTTAGATTTAAGGAAAGCTACGATATCGTCTGTACTGCCTGTAGCAATCTGGTTGGTGAAAACGCAGCCTACACTAGAGCGAATAATGTTTGGATTGTACAAATCGGTTTTCGGGTTCGCAATAATAACTGCGTCAGCATTGGCTGCATCGGCAGTTCGTAATAGGGCTCCAATATTACCTGGTTTTTCAGGAGCTTCGGCAACCAAAATTAAAGGGTTTTTTGATTGAAAGATTAAATCGTTAATAGTGTGATTTTTACTCTTTGCTACCGCCAAGAGACCCTCTGTGGTATCTCGATAAGCCAGTTTTTCATAAACATCTTTCGAAACCTCAATGCTATTTGCGGCTAGATTTGAAAATGTGTCCAATTTGGTTTCAGATATCAAATCCGGATAATATAAAATGGTGTCTATCTTGTAGTTTCCTTTTACGGCCAAATTAATTTCTCGAATACCTTCAATTAAAAACAATCCCGATTTCTTCCGTTCCCGAGCTTTATCCTTAAGCTGAACGAGCTGTTTGATATAGGTGTTTTGTACACTGGATATTTGTTTCTTCATAAGGAACGCAAAATTAATGGTTTTCATGTAATTTAGTTAGTTTTTGGGCGACAAAGCCAATTAACCAATCAAAAATTATATTATGAAATACATTTTAGTCTTTTTTACTTTTTTTGTAATGGTCTCATGTAAGCAAAAATCTAATACTCCTGGTTTAATTAGTAATAGAGATGAGAATGTTAATAGTTATCCAGAGTCTCTTCAAAAAATTTTCGAAGCACATGGCGGTCTGAGTCGATGGAAAGGGATGCGAAGTTTGGAGTTTACTATGTATAAACCGGATGGCGACGAAGTTACTTTGGTTGATTTAAAACAAAGGAAATCGCTTATATCAATGCCAAAACACAATTTGGGATTCGATGGAAATCAGGTTTGGCTAGAAAATAAAGATACTGTTTCGTATAATGGTAATCCAAAATTTTATTATAATCTGATGTTTTATTTTATTGCGATGCCGTTTGTTTTGGCAGATGATGGGATTAGTTATTCGAAAGCGCAACCTTTGAATGTTGATGATAAAACCTATCCAGGAATTAAAATTTCATATGCAAATGGCGTAGGTGAATCATCAGATGATAACTATATTTTATATTTTGATGAAACCACTCATAAAATGGTTTGGCTGGCCTATACCGTTACTTATTTTTCGAAGGCGGAGTCGGATAATTTCAATTTTATAAAGTACAATCAATGGCAGGAAGTAAATGGATTGTTACTGCCTAAGGAATTACAATGGTATCGTGTTGATCAAGGTAAACCTATAACAGTCGCTAATAAAGTGGATTTTGGAAATGTAAACATTTCAGAGGAGATACTTGAAAAATCTGTTTTTCAGATACCGGATAATGCTACAATTGTTAAATAATTAAAAGATACAAGCGAGAAATGAAAGTAAAAGCTGTCTGTTAAGGCAGCTTTTTTTATGAGGTATAATTATAAAAGTAGCAACTTGCCTTTATTTTTTTGGAGAATGCTATATGTTAATTAATTGTGTGGAAAATGAGGAGTAAAAATAACATTTTGTGCATTTCTTAAATGAAAGGTTATGCCAAAAGCAAAGCATAAATATTAATAACGAATTAAACTAAAAAAGACTTTTAAACAATGAAGAATAAACTGCAATTTATAATCTTCATGTTGATTTTAGGCTTCGGTCTAACGCTTCATGCACAAAATAATTATACGCCCTACGACGATTTACCTGGTATTCCTAAAGATAATAAACCCGCTTATCAAGAGGATTATCCAGATTGGGCAAAACTTTTATATCGTTATCCTATAAACTTTAACGAATTAGAGCAAATGTACGCGGCTTACGATAAAACAATTCGTTCAATACCAAAATCAGATAGGGAATTTAGGGCTATAGTTCGCTACTATAAGTTGTGGAAACCTATTGTTTTACAATATGTTGATGAAACAGGGGGAATAAATTTGCCCACCGATTCACCGCTTCAGGTTCTAAATAAAATGAATAGTTTAAAGACTACGAATCAAACTTCAGATGCATCAAACTCGAACTGGACTTTTTTAGGACCTAAAAACACATTTTGGTTAAATACAAATGTAACTGGACCAACTCCAGGAGTAGCACCTTGGCAGGTAAATGTATATTGTTTTGATGTCTTTAAAGGGAATTCAAATATTATATATTGTGGAACAGAAACCGGTTATGTAAATAAAACTACAGACGGAGGTTTAAATTGGAGTCTGTTAGCTCCTAATTATGTTTTTGGGGGCATACAGGCTATTTTAGTTCATCCAACAAATCCAGATATTGTTTATGTATCTTCCAATTCTAAAATTCATAAAACTACTGATGGAGGTTTAACATGGAATGCTATAAACACTAATTCTAATTTTAAGGCAAACCATATTATTATGGATCCCTCAAACGATAATAAATTAGTAGTTTCTTCAGATAAAGGGGTTTATGTTTCTACCGATGCTGGTGTAAATTGGTTGCAGAAAACAACTGAGATGACTTACGATGTTGAGTTTAAGCCAGGAGATAGCAATATTATTTATGCCATCTCCGAAGGTACAAGTTATTTTAAAGCTGTGTATTCAACGAATGGAGGTGATTCCTTTTCGAACATACCTAATTTTCCTTCCAACATTGTTAAAAATTCAGGAGGCTTATTGGCTGTAACACCTGCAAACAATAATATAGTTTTGGCAACTATGTTAAGTGAAAATAAAAAACCGTATTTATATAAAGGCGTTTTTGAGAATAATACCTGGATTTGGTCAGAAGTTATAGAATGCGCTACAAATACTTTCAAATATGATAATGGGCAAGGCTATTACGATTTGGTTTTAGAAATTTCACCTGCAGATGAAAACAAATTCATGGTGGGAACGACAACATTATTTAAAACAAATGATGGCGGAGTTAGTTTTGATGCCATTGGAGGGTATTTTGGAAGATTTCAAATTCATCCAGACATTCAGGATATGAAATGGTTTGCAGATAATTCGGTTTGGCTAGCTACCGATGGTGGAATGAGTTTTTCCAACGACGCTTTCGAAACCGATTTTCAACCTAGAATAAATGGTATTGTAGGATCACATATGTGGGGCTTTGATCAAGGTTGGAATGAAGATATTACTGTTGGGGGAAGATATCACAATGGGAATACCGCGATGGCTGATTTTTATAATGGTAAAGCATTAAGGATGGGTGGGGCCGAATCTCCAACAGGTTGGGTGCTACAAGGAAAAAGTCGTCAGGTAGTATTTAACGATTTAACCCCAAATGGGTTTATATTACCCGAAACTGCAGAAGGAATTGCAGAAGGAAGATTTAATATAGGAAAGTTTCCTAATATGCTTGAATATGGAAATAATCGAGGAAACTTAATTCATCATCCAAATTATCATGGCATTCTTTTTCTTGGAGAAGGTAATAGCGTATGGAAAAGTACTGATTCAGGTGTTAGTTTTAATGAGTTGGAAGCTTTCTCAGGTCAGGTATTATCGATTCAAATTAGTAGAGTAAACCCCAATATTATGTATGCTGATGTAAAAGGAGCCGGCTTATATAAAACAGAAGACCAGGGGGAAACTTGGGTTTTGAAACCAGCATTGCATAGTGGCACAATGGGAGGAACTAAAATGCAAGGAAGAACTATTTTTAAGCTGTCCTTATTTGAAGAAAATACTATTTATACCTGTTATTCTAATGGTTTGGGGCAAAGCGTTAAAGGACAGGTTTTTAAATCAACTGATGGGGGAGACAGTTGGATTAATTGGTCTGGGGTGTTAGATGTGTATACAAAATGTCTGGCTATTCAACCTAGTAACGATGGAAAAGATTTAATTTATTTATTTACAAGTAAACGAGCAGGGGTGCCATCGGGAGTGTTTTATCGAAAAAGCGATGCCACATCTTGGAGCACTTTCGCTAATAATTATCCAGGGAATTTTGATATTAATACAGCCATACCATTTTTTAGAGATGGGAAAATGCGTATTGCTGGTAATGGCGGTGTTTGGGAATCGCCGTTACAGGAACAAAATTATACGCCTATTGTAGAGCCTTGGGTGGATGGCCTTTCAAATAATTGTTATGATAATGTATTACAATTTGATGATCATTCAATAGTAAATCATAGCAATACAAGTTGGCATTGGGATATCTCACCGGCTCCAGCTTATATTAGTGATGCTAATGTTAGAAATCCACTGGTAAGACTTGGAGCTGCCGGAAGTTACAGTGTCACATTAACCCTTACGGTTAATGGTGTAGCGTATTCTAAAACCATTGAAAATATGGTTACAACTACAACTTGTCCGTCGGTAAGTGATTGTTCAAATCCAGGAGAAATTCCACAAAGCGAATGGGCTTTGCTGTATGTTGATAGCCAGCAAAACAGTACCGCAATTAATGCTTTTGATGGTGACCCAAATACACATTGGCATTCCAAATGGAGCCCAACCAACGATCCGCTTCCACATGAAATTCAAATTGACCTGGGAGATAATTACAGTATTAGTAAGTTTACATATTTACCCAGACAGGATGGTAGTGCGAATGGTAAAATTAAGGATTTCGAGTTATATTTTAGTTTCGATAAGAATAATTGGGGTGATCCCAAATATACAGGACAGTTCATTAATTCATCAGCGGAACAAAGTGTAAATTTTTCAGAGGCTGTACAGGGCCGATATATGCGCTTAGTCGCTTTAAGTGAAGTTAACGGACAAGTGTGGACTTCGGTAGCAGAGTTAACTGTTAACGGATGCTATTTTGATAATTGTCCAGGAATAGATAATGCAGATCAAAAGGATTTTGACGGTGATGGTATTGGAGATGCCTGTGACGACGATGTAGATGGTGATGGTGTTTTAAATGAAAGTGACCATTGTCCTGAAACTCCACTCAGTGATTTTGTTGATGCCAATGGTTGTAGTTTAATTAATTTACCCAGTAATAACTTTAAAGTGCAAACTATTGCAGAAACCTGCAAAGAAAGTGATAATGGTAAGCTAATAATTAAGTCACAAGATATCTCCTATAATTATGTTTTAACCTTGTCCCAAAATAATAATGTAATAGGAACTTATAATTTTTCTGATACGGTAGAAGTGACTAGTTTAATGGCTGGAAATTATACCGCCTGTATAACAATAAGCACCGAGCCAGATAAGTTTAAGCGATGTTTTGACGTGAAAATTACTGAGCCGGAAGATTTATCGGTATACGCTAAAATAGATAATGATAAAAAATCAATAGATTTTAAGTTAAATCATGGCGATGTTTATAATATTAATCTAAATGGAAAAACAATAACCACCTCCGAATCTGAAATATCAATCAATTTAAAATCAGGAACAAATGTATTACGTATAACAACAGATAAAGCATGCCAAGGCGTATTCGAAAAAACAATTATGGTTTCAGATGTGGTAATGGCATTTCCTAATCCTTTCCATGATACGTTTAGCGTTTATCTAGGAAATATTAATGAAAATATGGTTTCGATAAAGGTTTATTCAACAACTGGTAAATTAATTCAAATGCGAACGTTAGAGGTTAATAATGGACTGATAGTGGTTGATGGGACTCAGTTTCCGCAGGGCATGTATATGGTGAATGTAACCTCGAACAGTATCAATACAAATTTTAAAATTATCAGAAAATGAAAAAGTTTTTAGTTATATATGTTAGTTTTCTAATATTTGGTTGTAGTAATGGTAGCGATTCAAGTGACGATGGGGAGGTGAAAGACCCTGCTGCTGCACTGCTTGTATTTCCTGAACCGAACAGTGAATGTACAGAAGGTAGCAATAAAACAACCACACGCAGTACTATAAAATTTGAATGGAATTCTTCAATTAATACCGATAATTATAATCTAGTTGTGAAAAACTTAGAGACAAATTCTGAAAATATTTATAACACAACTCAAACTTATAAAGAAGTAAGTTTAAGTAGAGGGGTTGCGTTTTCTTGGTATGTGGAATCTAAGTCTAATACATCAGACATTATAGCTAAAAGTGAGCTCAGGAAATTTTATAATGCGGGTGACGGGGAGCGTGCGTATGCACCTTTTCCTGCAGATATTATTGCACCATTGAATAACGAAACTTTATCTGAAACTACCATATTTTTAGATTGGAATACATCCGACCTAGATGGAGATGTCCTTTCTTATGATGTGTTTCTTGATACAGCTAATCCGCCTGCTTCGTTTAAAACCGGAATTACAGAAAGTAAATTAGAAGGGGTTCAGGTAGAAGCTAGTACAACATACTACTGGAAGGTTTTAACGAGAGATGCACTAGGAAATGCATCAACTTCAGAAACGTATAGTTTTAAAATTGAATAGAAGTTTGTAAGCATGTAATATAAATAAAGCTAAGAGACTTCAGTCTCTTAGCTTTATTGTTTGTAATTATGATCCTTAAAAAGAAAGTAACAATAATTAAGCGAGTAATAATTTTATTCCTGTTTTTAGGTTTTAATTTGGCTGGATTTGCACAGGCATGGCAGCCAATTATTAAAGAAGTTAAACTAGATAGAATTATTATTGGAGCTAAACGCTATAGCGATTCAGTTAAAAAAGTTTCTCAAAAAATAATTAAAGTTTCAAAAGAAACTATTGAATTTCAAAACTTTCAAAATACCGCCGATGTTCTAGCCAATAGCGGAACAGTAACCGTTCAAAAATCGCAGCAAGGTGGTGGAAGTCCTGTTATAAGAGGATTTGAAGCTAGCAGAGTGTTATTGTTGGTAGATGGTATTCGAATGAATAACCTTATTTTTAGAAGCGGACATCTTCAAAATGTCATTACTGTAGATGAAAATATGCTTGAACAGGTTGATGTTCTTTTCGGGCCGTCATCAACGGTATTTGGAAGCGATGCGTTAGGAGGAGCCATTAATTTAAAGACAAAAAATGCCAGATTTATTTCTGAAACCAAAGGAAAGGAGTTTTCTGGTAGTGCAGTTGCAAGGTATAGTTCTGCTAATTATGAGAAATCATTCTACACGGATTTAAATATCGCTGGAGAAAAGTGGGCTTCATTAACAGCATTCTCACTTAACGATTTTGACGATTTAAGAATGGGTGCAAAAAGAAATGGTAAAAATGATTATTTTGGTGAACGTCCATATTACGTGGAGAGTGAGCGTGGTGTTGATGAGGTTGTGGTTAATTCAAACAAATATGTACAGAAATTTTCTGGCTATAAACAATATAATGCGATGCAAAAATTGGTATATATGCCTAACGAAGTGACATCACATCAATTAAACCTGCAGTTTTCAACGACTTCAAATATACCCAGATATGACCGCCTTACAGATTTAGTTGGTGGTCAATTAAAATACGCAGAATGGTATTACGGTCCGCAAAAACGATTTTTAGCAGCCTACCGATTTAAAAAACAAAAGGTACTTTTTAATAGCGACATGACGATAGGCTTGAGCTATCAAAATATTGAGGAAAGTCGAATGAATCGAAAATTTAATAATGATTTTAAAAAGAGCCAAATTGAAAAGGTAAATGTGTTTTCGGTTAATGTTGATTTAAATAAAACTGTTGGCAAAGGAAATTTATTATATGGCTTTGAAGTATTTCATGACCGTGTAAATTCTAGCGCAAAATTGAATAACAGGGTAACGGGATATGAAACACTAGCAGGGACGCGCTATCCTAATGGAAAGAATTATATGTTAAGAATGGATGCGTTTAGCACTTATCAGTCAAAATTATCAAAAACGACTACTTATAATTTTGGAGCTAGAATAGGGTATAGTTTGTTAAGAAGTAATATTTCTGATAATACGGTATTTGTATTGCCTTTCAAAAAGATGAAGCAAAACAACGTAACCTATAGCGGCACAGCAGGAATCGTTAACAAATTAGGTAATTCGCGCGTGGTTTTTAATGTGTCATCAGCATTTCGAGTGCCAAATATAGACGATTTGGGAAAAGTATTCGATTCGGGTGGCGGTATCTTAATTGTGCCAAACCCTGAGATAAAACCTGAAAAAACAATCACTTCAGATGTGTCTTTTACAATAGGAGAGGGTAAAAACATAAAGTTTGAAGCCACATTTTTTTACACGCATTTTTTTGATGCTATTGTTACCGATAATTATACATTTAAGGGAGAGGATTCCATTGAGTATGAAGGTGAATTAAGTAATGTTTATGCGAATCAAAATAAAGGAAAAGCAAGAATATTTGGCGTGTCTTCTATTTTAAATTTGAAGTTAACTAAATCGTTAGAATTTACTGGTACATTTAATTATACCAATGGAAGAATTTTAGATGAAGAATCGCCCTTAGACCATATTCCTCCTGTTTTTGGTAAATTAGGATTAAGATATAAATCCAACATCTATGAAATTGATTTATATGCATTATACAATGGTAGAAAAGCTATTGAAGATTATTTTTTAAATGGTGAAGATAACGAACGTTATGCTCCTAAAGGCGGTATGCCAGCCTGGTATACCCTTAATTTAAAAGGTGGGTATCATATATGCCCTCATTTAAATATTTATTCTGGCGTAGAAAATATTTGCGATACACAGTATCGTACTTTTGCTTCAGGAATTAATGCTCCAGGAAGAAATTTATATCTTGGAATTAAGTATACTTTTTAATTTACTGATGAATTATAATCAAAATAATTACTTAATAGAGCCACCACATAACTATAACTTTCCATGCCTTTTGTTTGCTGATTTGCTTTTAGATAATTACTGTAAAACAATTTAAAAAGGGGTTCAAATGGATTTTGATGTGCTTCCCAAAAATCTCGTGTTTCTTTGTAATTTTTTAAAATCCCTTCATTAACATCAGCTATTAAATCTTCATAAAGGCATTCGTCTCTTGAATAAATTTCATTCAAACAGTAGCGTAAACCAAAGGTGTATCCTGCATAATTAAAGTATATGTCGTCATGATTAATAGCTGCGAGACAACCTATAAAATTAGCCTCATTTTCGGCGGCATAACCCAATTGATGAGCTATTTCGTGCGACGAAGTCGTGGGGATTTTAATGGTTGGGATTATGGCATCAACCTGAGCTTCATTTGTTAATGGGTTTAAGTAACCGCTAAACCCCATATAGGTTAGCGGATAACTAAAAAGTGATTTTTTAACGCTCTTTGGATGATAATCCAAATGAGGGAAAATAGATTTCAAGTTTTGGTAACCCAGCGGAGCTAAATTCAAAATTTCCGATTTATTGTATGGTATTACTACCTTAACAGTATCGTTCTGAGTGATTTTTAGATGAATTTTGTTTGAAGTATTAATAAGTTTGTTGGTTACATCAACTAATTGCTCAGTGGTATAATCTGCATTTAAATTTAAATTTTTATGTAGTGGTAGTCGGTGGTAGTTTAGCCCCCAGCACAAATGAAACAAACCATAAACGATTGAAACTGCTGCAAAAATATCAATGAGCCATTGGATGGTATCGCGATAAACACGTTTTCGATTTAAAAATAACCAACGTACAATGTAAATTAATGCTAAAGCATATATTACGTCTCCAAATGAAAAGGGGAACCATCCCAGAAAAAATCGAAATATTTTAGAAATTAAAGGGTAAACACCATTGCTGTAATACGTTTCAATAAATTCAGGGTGCTTGGATAATAGTTTAACTAAAAGGTATTGCGGTACAAGAAGTAGGGCTATAATGGTTTTATTCTTTTTCGGCATGATTCAAAAATAATAAAAATAAGTGCCCGACAATCGGTAATTAAGTCTAGATTTTATTTAAGTTCAACTTTAATTTGTTTACTTAATTTTTTGTTATAATAACGATGCCACATCTACTAGCAGTAAATGTTAAAGTCATTACTGTTTTGTTACCTTTGTAGTAACAAAAAAATGATATAATGAGTTCAGAAATAAGACAACTTCAACCCCAACAAGTTTGGAATAAATTTGCCGATTTAAATGCTGTGCCAAGGCCTTCTAAAAAAGAAGGTAAGGTTATTGCTTTTATGAAAGCTTTTGGTGAAAATCTAGGATTGGAAACTCTGGTTGATGCCGTTGGAAATGTGATTATTAAAAAGCCAGCAACGTCAGGAATGGAAGACAGAACGACCGTTGTTATGCAATCACATCTCGATATGGTACATCAAAAAAATAACGATACAGTTTTTGATTTTGAGACACAGGGCATCGATATGTATGTAGATGGAGATTGGGTTCGTGCAAAAGGCACAACCTTGGGTGCTGATAACGGTTTAGGCGTTGCTACAATAATGGCCGTTTTAGAAAGTGAAACGATTGCACATCCTGCTATTGAAGCTTTGTTTACTATCGATGAGGAAACAGGAATGACTGGAGCAATGGGATTAGAAGCAGGATTGTTGTCGGGTGGCATTCTTCTTAATTTAGATACAGAAGAAGATGATGAAATAGGCGTTGGATGCGCTGGTGGTATTGATATTACCGCAACCAGAGCATATGTTGAAGAAGAAACACCAGAGTTTAAAATAGGATTCGAGATTAAGGTAAAAGGGCTGCAGGGAGGCCATTCAGGAATGCAAATTCATGAAGGATTAGGTAATGCCAATAAGATTATGAATCGTTTATTGTTTGACGGTTTTGAAAATTTTGGTTTACGAATTTCTCAAATAGAAGGAGGTAGTTTACGTAATGCTATTCCTCGTGAAAGTACGGCTATTGTTGCTATTGACGGGATTCATGAAGAAGCCTTTTTATTAGAAATGCAACTTTTAGCTGATACCATAAAAAGTGAGTATAAGACAATGGAACCAGATTTAGAAATAATCGTTTCTAAATGTGAGACACCAGAAAAAATAATGGATTTAGGTGTTCAGGAAGGTTTTACAAGAGCAATATATGCGGCGCACAACGGCGTGTATCGAATGAGTGCGGATATTCCTGATTTGGTAGAAACATCAAATAATATAGCTAAAGTCGTTTTAAAAGAAGGAAAAATTCATGTTGGCTGTTTAACAAGATCTTCTGTAGAGAGCTCTAAAATGGATTTGGCCAACACTTTAAGAGCAACTTTTGAATTAACAGGATGCGAAGTGGATTTCTCAGGGGATTATCCTGGTTGGGCGCCTAATATGGATTCTGCTATTCTGAAGGTTATGACAAAATTGTATGAAGATTTGAATGGTGAAAAACCTCATGTTGCTGCATGTCATGCTGGTTTAGAATGTGGCATCCTTGGTCAAAATTATCCAAATATGGATATGATTAGTTTTGGACCAAATATTAAGGGGGCACACTCACCCGACGAGCGTGCTCAAATATCTTCGGTTAAGAAATATTGGAATTTCGTATTAGAGATATTGAAGAATATTCCTGTTAATAATGTTAAATAAAACGTATTTCAACGTGATTATTTGCGTTTTATCGATATTTTATATATTTTAGTATCAGATTTTAAAAAGCATATTTTTTGAATGAAACATAAAGTAAGCCCCATAGGTCTCTAAAAAGAAACATTCAAATTTATGCTTTTCAAAATTAGTTTCATGGAACCGGGTCGTATCCCGAGCCACCCCAAGGGTGGCAACTACATATTCGTTTAATGGCCAACCAGCCACCTTTAAACACCCCATGCTTTTGAAGTGCTTCTTTGCTGTAATGTGAACAGGTTGGAGTGTATCTACAAGTTGCAGGTGTTAATGGAGATATTACTGTTTGATATACTTTTATTAAAAAAATAAAAGGAGCAACAAGTAGTTTTTTCATTGAGAAATAAAATTAAAACAGAATAAGTAAGAGCGGAATCATATCAATAAATTGCATTCGACTCCGCTCTTATTTTTTGATTATTAATTTACAGAAAACGTTGTTCCGTCTTTGCCATCTTTTAACTGGATACCAGAATTAGCCAGTTCATCACGTATTTTGTCAGATAAGGCAAAATCTTTATTGGCTCGCGCTTCTTGTCTTAGTTGTATTAAAATATCAACGGCCGCCGATAATTTATCTGTACCTGAGTTTGTTTTGCTTACATTTTCAAGCCCTAATACATCGAAAGTGAAAATGTTAATAGTGTCCTTTAATGTCTTTAAATCGTTTTCAGTTAATGTTGCTTTTCCGTCTTTAATTTGATTTATAAATTTTACTGCTTCAAATAAGTGGGCAATTAAAATTGGCGAATTAAAATCATCGTTCATAGCATCGTAACAAGCCTTTTTCCATGCGTTAAGGTCTATTGTTGAAGCGCTTGAAGCTGTCAGACCATCTAACAAATTGATAGCTTCCATTAGCCTTAAAAACCCTTTTTCACTCGCCAGTAAACCATCGTCAGTTAAGTCTAAAACACTGCGGTAATGTGCTTGAGCAATGAAAAAACGTATAACACTAGGAGCAAAAGCCTTACTGAAAAACTTATTGTTTCCAGAAAGCAATTCGTCTGGATTTACTGTGTTTCCTGTTGTTTTAGACATGCGCTGTCCATTAAGTTCCAGCATATTAGCATGCATCCAATAATTGACAGGAGTTTCTCCTTTGGCAGCTTCATTTTGAGCAATTTCACATTCGTGATGCGGGAATTTTAAATCCATACCGCCACCGTGAATGTCGAATCGGTCACCTAAATATTTGGTGCTCATAGCAGTGCACTCAAGATGCCAGCCAGGAAATCCATCGCCCCAAGGTGAGGGCCAACGCATAATATGCTGAGGTTCTGCTTTTTTCCATAGTGCAAAATCCTGCGGATTCTTTTTGTCACTTTGTCCGTCTAATTCACGAGTGTTGTGAATTAAATCTTCCAACTTACGTTTACTTAATTTTCCGTATTCGTGACTTTCATTAAATTTATGAACATCGAAATATACCGAACCATTAACTTCGTACGCAAAGCCATTATCGATAATATTTTTTATAAGTTCTATTTGTTCTATAATATGTCCCGTGGCTGTGGGTTCTATACTTGGCGGAAGGAAATTGAACGTATTTAATATATTGTGAAAATCTACAGTATAGCGTTGCACAACTTCCATCGGTTCAATTTGTTCTAATCGTGCCTTTTTTGTGATTTTATCTTCACCCGCATCAGCATCATTTTCTAAATGACCTGCATCTGTTATATTTCTTACATAACGTACTTTATAACCTAAATGCTTAAGATACCTAAAAATCATATCAAAAGACATAAATGTTCTTACATTGCCTAAATGCACGTTACTGTATACGGTTGGGCCACATACATACATGCCAACATGGCCGTCGTTAATAGGTTTAAAAAGTTCTTTCTTTCCTGTAAGTGAATTATAAATACTTATGTGTTGATCTTTAAAAAGCTGCATTGATATGTGCGGTTTGTAGTTTAATGATTGAATTCAGGTTTTTATAAACGAATGTTGATAAGAGATCAATAAGGCATATCTTAATTCGTTAAAATCTTATTTAGATTCAACGCTTAAACTATAACATTAGTTAAAATTTGGTATCTAATTTTATGTAATCTAAAAACTCTCTTCGAACGGCTTCTTCCTTAAATTTACCGCCAAATTCAGAGGTAACTGTACTACTTTCTATATCGCGAATACCTCTGGAGTTAACGCATAAATGTTTAGCGTCTACAACACATGCTACATCTTCGGTGCCTAAAACGTCCTGAAGTTCTTTAACTATTTGAATGGTTAAGCGCTCTTGTACTTGTGGTCGTTTCGCATAGTAATCAACGATACGATTCATTTTTGATAATCCAACAACTGAACCATTAGAAATGTAGGCAATATGTGCTTTTCCAACGATAGGGAGTAAATGGTGTTCGCACGTTGAGTAAACCGTAATGTTTTTTTCCACAAGCATTTCACCATACTTATACTTGTTGTCAAAAGTAGAAGCGCTAGGTTTTTTATTTGGATCTAAACCGCCAAAAATTTCTTTTACAAACATTTTTGCTACACGGTTAGGCGTACCTCTTAAACTGTCGTCGGTTAAGTCTAGCCCTAAGGTTTCCATAATATGACGGACATCGTCTTTTATAATTTCTATTTTTTCTTCATTAGAAAGCTTAAAAGCATCACCACGCATAGGAGTGTCTGATGAAGTTCCAATGTGGTCGTCTCCTAAAGATTCAAATTCTTCTATGTTATTCTCAATTTTCATCTGTTCATTTCATTGTTGTTTAGTTGAATGATAATCATATCATTAACCAAAAAAATCACTTTAAGTTTGCAAAGATAAGCAAAACAGTTTTGTTATGATTTGTATTATTAAACAATTAATTTAGAGGGTCTGTCTGTTTTTATCTCTATTAATTACATTTAAAAAGAAAAAAGCCTGAATTTTAGTATTCAAGCTTTATGTATTGTTGATGTAATTCTTTTTATAAGTTAAAACTTAATGAAAAAGTAACGTTCGAATTGGTTTGGTCTATTGAAGCTGTTTCTATTAAACCAACATTATATAGAGGTGTTTCAAATGAACGTTGTGCTTGGTCGAACGCGAGATCAAATTTTACGTTGCCAAAATTATAACCGAGCCCAACAGAAAAACCGTTTAAATCGCCTACTGTTACCCCATTGGTGTATGGGCTTTCTTCATAGCGGTAACCACCTCTAAGGCTAAGTTGTTTTATTCTATATTCTCCTCCAATACGATATGTAGAAGCCGCCGTAAAAATATTGCTCATTATATTATTTTGGTCGGCATAAAAGGCATCGGAAGTTGGTTTGAATTTTGTGTTTCCATAATCTTTATACGAATAATCGAAACTTATCAAGCCTTGAGTACCAAAAATATAAGCTAAGCTTCCGGTTAATTTTCCAGGTGTTTGAAGTTGGTATTGCGGATAAATGTTAATGATTGACGGAAGGTATTCAACATCAGGTTCGGCAAGGTTTGTATTAATATATTGTGTGGTTTCTTCTCTTATAGTATACCATGTTGGAGAATCGTAAGTAGCGCCGACTCTAAATTCATTCGTTACTTTTAATATACCACCTAGTTGAAAAGAAAACCCGTTACCAGTTGTTGATAAGGAATTGTCAAAATCAATAAATTCGATATCACCTCCATTAAAATTGTCTTCCATCAAGCTTGTTACACGATCATAATCAATAAAATGCGAATTTAAGTTAAGTCCTAAATACAAATTGTCTTGATATTGTGTGGCAAAATTAAATGATATTTTTCCATTATAACCAGTTGAAATATAGGCGTAATCGTGGGCAAAATTACCCGTTGCAACATTAGCAACATAGGATGTGTTATCGTCAGTATCAGTAACAGGGTCTAAAACATACGCTTGGTAACCTAAAAAAGCTTGCTGGTGCCCAAATCCAAATCGAGATCCAATATCCTGATACGCATCTTCAATAAACCTGTCATTGAGTGAAATTTCATCTAAACGAACACCATTGGCGTAGTCATAAAAATAACTGGCTATAGAGTTGCTAAATTGACCATCATCGTTGGTGTTAGTTCCAATAGCATTCCATGCATTTTCATGGTTGTTTGTTTTCTCATAAGCGACACTCAAAGAAAATTTGCGCCACGGGGAATTATTCCGAGCAGCAAAAACAAAAGCCGCTCCACCTTGGTTTAAATCAAATTTAGAAGTGTTTATTTTGTTGAAACCATTAAAGTATTGGGTTTCATTTTTTACATCTGTATTTGACAGTGAAAAGGAAACATGACTGGCATTAAAAACGGCCGAGCTGGCAGGGTTTATACTCACTGCACTCATATCGCCACCTAAGGCACCAAAAGCCCCGCTTAAAGCTCTAAAACGAGCGGTTCCCTGAATTTCATCCTGCGAGTATCGCAGGGCGTCACTGATATCTTGGGCATTAATAGCACACACCGATAACATACCTAGTAGAAATAGGTTTAAGGTTTTCATATATTTTTCTTTTTCTTTTTTTTATTGAATTTTATCGTCTTCCACCACTAGATGATCTAGAGCCTCCACTTGAACGACTGCTACTGCCAGATGATCTCGATACGCCAGAACTTGATCTGGAACTTGAACCAGAACTGTAGCTGCGACTTGGTGTGTAGCTGCCACTGTTCGAAGATGATCTTCTAGAATAGTTGCTATTGCTATTCGAGTTTGAAGGTGTGTAGCTTCTACTTGTTGTTCTTCTAGTTGATGATGAAGCTCTTGAGGTAGAATTTCTAGAAGGTGCATATGTTGACGAGGAACGTCTTTGCGTTGTTGAGGTTGCACGTGTTCCATTCGTATTATAACTACGTCTGTCGGCACTAACACCATTTCTGTTAATACTGCTTCTTCGCGTTACATATTTAGATTGTGTGTCCGAATTGCTACTACCTCTTCTGTTAACAGAAGAACTTGCAATCGCTCGGTTACTGTAGCTGCCTCTTCGGCTTGCACTGTAGGCAATATTTCTTCTATCGTATATTCCGTTATTACCATAATAGCCTCCGTAATATCTTCCTCTGTATGGAGATCCATAATATCCCCAGCCATTATAATAAGGACCACACCAAAAAGGGTCATAAAAGCCCCAATTGTTCCAACCCCAGTTGTTCCAGCCCCAACCTACAGTCCAATTGTTCCATCCATAATTCCACCCGTAATTCCAACCCCAATTGTTCCAACCCCAGTTGTTCCAGCCCCAATTATTCCAATAAGGGTCACCCCAGAAACCATAACCAGTGTTAAAATTAATGGTAACATTACTATTTTCTTGACCCCAGCCGCCATAACCTTGATAGTCGTTTAATTGCGCGTCATCCTCTGTGTATCCTGTTGTTTCATAGTCATCGATATCGGTGAAAATTTCGCTGTTAGCAATAATTTGATCAGCTTCTATAGATTTATTTTTAAAGTAATTGGAGTAATAATTACTGTTAGAATTATCTTTTGGCACTTCAACAACAGCTGCTTCATAGCGGTCGTATTGTTCTGTGCTTCCGTAAATCCCATCATTAGCGCCAACATACTGATAAGAACTACATGAAGACAAGCCAATTACCAAGCCTAAAACGGCCAAGTATGGCATTTTCTTGATTAAGTAGTTGTTAAATTGCATATCATTCGATTTTTATTGTTGAACATAACAAAAATAGTTAGTTTTGCGAAACTATTTCTATATTTAACATAATCACAATATTTGTGCCAAAATACTAATATGAGTAAAAAACTTACCAGTAGAGCAGAAGATTATTCAAAATGGTATAACGAACTTGTAGTAAAGGCTGATTTAGCCGAGAATTCTGCTGTAAGAGGTTGTATGGTAATTAAGCCTTACGGATATGCTATTTGGGAAAAAATGCAGGCGGAATTAGACCGAATGTTTAAGGAAACAGGACATGAAAATGCTTATTTTCCATTGTTTGTTCCAAAAAGTTTATTTGAAGCCGAGGAGAAAAATGCTGAAGGATTTGCTAAAGAGTGTGCTGTTGTAACACATTACAGGTTGCAAAACGATCCAGATAAACCAGGTAAATTAAGAGTAGATCCAGAGGCTAAACTAGAAGAAGAACTTGTTGTTAGGCCTACTTCTGAGGCTATTATCTGGAATACCTATAGAAATTGGATACAATCCTACAGAGATTTACCCATATTAATTAATCAATGGGCAAATGTGGTTCGTTGGGAAATGCGTACTCGATTGTTTTTACGTACTGCCGAGTTTTTATGGCAGGAAGGTCATACAGCTCATGAGACAAAAGCTGAAGCATTGGCAGAAGCAAAAACGATGAATAATGTATACGCAACTTTTGTAGAAAAATTTATGGCTATTCCTGTAGTTCAAGGAGTTAAAACTGAAAGTGAACGATTTGCAGGTGCCGAAGAAACTTATTGTATAGAGGCATTGATGCAGGACGGAAAAGCACTTCAAGCAGGAACATCACATTTCTTAGGGCAGAATTTTGCAAAAGCGTTTGATGTTAAGTATGCGAATAAAGAAGGTAAACAGGATTATGTTTGGGCTACATCATGGGGTGTTTCTACGCGTTTAATGGGGGCATTAATTATGACTCACAGTGATGATAACGGTTTGGTATTACCTCCAAACTTAGCCCCAAATCAAGTGGTGATTGTGCCTATTTATAAAAACGAAGATCAATTATCAGAAATAACCGAAGTCGCTAATACTATCATGAGCGATTTGCGAGCTAAGGGAATTACTGTAAAATTTGATAATAGAGATACACAGCGTCCAGGTGCTAAATTTGCACAGCATGAATTACAAGGTGTGCCTTTAAGAATTGCAATTGGACCTAAAGATCTCGAAAATGGTACAGTTGAATTAGCACGACGAGACACGCTTACCAAATCTATTGTAACATTAAATGAACTCGCAGTAACTGTCGAAGAATTGCTAAAGGAGATTCAAGAGACCTTATTTAATAAGGCATTAAACTTTAGAGATACTCATGTAACAGAGGTCGATACTTTTGAGGAATTTAAGAATGTTCTTGAAACGAAAACAGGATTTGTATCTGCACATTGGGATGGAACTAATGAGACAGAAGAGAAAATAAAAGAATTAACTAAAGCTACTATTAGATGTATTCCTTTGGATATGAAGGAGGAAGAAGGTGTTTGTGTGTATTCAGGTAAGCCATCAAAAGGACGCGTTTTATTTGCTAAAGCCTATTAATTGAAAATTTTTTTAAAAAAAAATTAATTAGGTATTGCAGCATTTAAAAAAAGGTGTAATTTTGCAACCGCAATCGAGAAAATTGCCAGTTATTTGAAATGTATATTACGTTAGAATTGTAAAATTCTTTCTGCATTCAAAAATACAATGGCCCGTTCGTCTATCGGCTAGGACGCCAGGTTTTCATCCTGGTAAGAGGGGTTCGATTCCCCTACGGGCTACTAATTTTCTCAATTTAACAAAGTACATTAATTTATTGAAAAGAAGTTGTAAGTGTAATAAATATGTGTTACATTTGCGCTCTCGAAAAACAATAGTAATGGCCCGTTCGTCTATCGGCTAGGACGCCAGGTTTTCATCCTGGTAAGAGGGGTTCGATTCCCCTACGGGCTACAATATTTTAATAATATATAAAAGAAAATGGCAAATCATAAGTCAGCATTAAAAAGAATTAGAAGTAACGAAGCTAAACGTTTAGTTAACAAGTATCAGCACAAAACCACTCGTAATGCTATCAAGAAATTACGTGAGTTAACTGATAAAAAAGAAGCAGAAGCTTTATTTCCTTCGGTTGTATCTATGTTAGATAAATTGGCAAAGAAAAACATTATTCATGCTAACAAAGCGGCTAACCTAAAATCTGGTTTAGCTAAGCACGTAGCTGCGCTTTAATAGTTAGAATACATAATAAATATTTAAAAGCTTCTCTTTTAAGAGAGGCTTTTTTTGTTATATATCAAGTATTTTTATTGCAGCTATTTGGTTATAATTTAATTAAATTGATTAGAAAAAATTCCGATTTTGTTTTCTAATGCTCTAAATTTGCAAAAGCAGAACATAGTTAAACTATTTATATAATATACGTCCTTTGGAAAATACTAAAGCCATAAAATTAATTGATAAGATTTTAAATAATCTGGATCAATCAGGAATCAATACAGATGTATTAATTGATGACCTAAAAACATTAAGAGGCTATGCCTTAGAAGAGCAAATTCCTTTAGTTGTAAAAGTATTACGATTAACTTACGAGCATATTCAGGAAAATGAAACCTTTTTAATACCTATGCTTGAAGAGGAAGATGATGAATTTGAAACAGAAGAAACAGCAGTTGAAAGTTCGCCTGTTGAAAGTTTAAAATATGTATTGTCTCTAATGAAAAATTTAGATAATAAGATTAATGTAGCAGACTTAAAAGAGTATAGAGATCTTTTAAATAACTTTTAATTTTTATTATTAGAATATAATTTGAAACAAAAAAACCTTTCTGAAAAAGAAAGGTTTTTTTGTTTTTATTAAATCGGTTTTTAACCATTCATTGAGATTAAAAACTCTTCATTATTTCTGGTTTGTTTAACACGATCGTTAATAAATTCCATAGCTTCAACAGGGTTCATATCTGCTAAATATTTTCTCATAACCCACATACGTTGTATTGTTGCTTCATCCAATAGTAAATCGTCGCGTCGTGTACTTGAAGACGTAAGGTCGATAGCAGGGAATATTCTGCGGTTGGCAATTTTTCTATCCAACTGAAGTTCCATATTACCGGTTCCTTTAAATTCTTCAAAAATAACCTCATCCATTTTCGAACCTGTCTCGGTTAATGCGGTCGCTATAATGGTTAGAGAACCTCCATTTTCAATATTTCTAGCTGCACCAAAGAAACGTTTTGGTTTATGTAAAGCATTAGCATCAACACCACCACTTAATATTTTACCAGAGGCAGGCTGAACGGTATTGTAAGCACGAGCTAGTCGGGTAATGGAATCTAAAAGAATAACAACGTCATGGCCGCATTCTACTAAACGCTTGGCTTTTTCCAGTACGATATCGGCAATTTTTACGTGTTCATGAGCTTCTTTGTCAAATGTTGATGAAATAACCTCACCACGCACGTTACGTTGCATATCGGTAACCTCTTCAGGACGTTCGTCGATAAGTAAAATCATTAAGTAAACTTCAGGGTGGTTAGCGGCAATTGCGTTAGCCACATCCTTTAGTAACATGGTTTTACCCGTTTTAGGTTGCGATACAATCATACCACGCTGTCCTTTTCCTATTGGCGAGAACAAGTCCATAATTCTTGTAGAAATCGTACTTTGCTTTTCAGCAATATTGAATTTCTCTTTCGGGAATAAAGGGGTTAAGTGTTCGAATGCTACACGGTCTCTAACCACTTCTGGTTTTTGACCATTAATTTTATTAACCTTAATTAAAGGGAAATATTTTTCGCCTTCTTTTGGAGGTCGTACGTTTCCTAAAACAGTATCTCCTTTTTTTAATCCAAATAAGCGAATTTGCGATTGTGAAACATAAATATCATCAGGAGAAGATAAATAATTATAATCCGATGATCTTAAAAATCCGTAACCGTCCTGCATAATGTCTAAAACACCTTCACTTTCTATAATGGCATCAAATTCAAAATCAGGCTCGCGATAACGGTTTCGGTTATCTTTATTACCAGCTTCAACATTATTATTGTTGTTATTATTTTTTTGGTTTTTGTGCTGGTTTTGTTTATGCTGGTTATCCTTTCGCTGGTTTTTGTTTTGATTATCCTTCTGGCGGTCTTGTGGTTGGTTATTACTCGACTTAGGCTTATTTTGTTTCGGTTCGGGTTTATCCGATTTGTTTTCAGAAGCCGCTGGTTTTTCACTTGAAGGACTTTTTGCTGTAGGTTGCTTAGTTTCTACTTTTGCTTCCTTACTTACAGGTGCACTTTTGCTGCGTTGTACACGTTGTCTCGGTTTTTTGACTTCATTTTTAGGGGCTTCTTTAGTCTTAGGAGTAGCTGTTTCAGAAGAATCAACGACAGCTTTAACTGCTTTTGGGTCTGCAGCCTGATGGTCTAGTATTTGATAAACTAAATCCATCTTTTTTAAAGAACGATACTTAGGAATGTTCAGTTTTTTAGCAATCTCTTGTAAATCAGAGAGCTTTTTTGCGTTTAATTGAGAAATTTCAAACATTGATGTTTAATATAATATATTTTAGAATTTTAAAATTTGGGTTTTTCTGAAAAAAAATGATTTTATTCTGAAGAATTAACAACCTGTTAATGCGGCTGTTGAGAATTGTTATTGCAATTATACAACTTTATTTTAATTTTTTGTAGTAAAATTTTAAAAGAAACCATTATTTTTGCCTTCGAGTTTAAAAAAACCAATGATACAACGAATACAAACATTATATCTTTTATTAGCTTCAGCTGTATCTGCCGGCTTAATTTTTGTTTTTCATTTATGGATTACAGGAAATGATGTCGTGATTTATGCTAAGGATAATTTATTGTATTTGGCTTTGTTTTTGGCTTCGGCAGCCTTGTCGTTAGTCACTATATTTAAGTATAAAAACAGGAAGTCTCAATTTATGTTGGGGCGACTAAACATCATATTAAACTTTATTTTACTAGGATTTTTTGTGTATCAATCTCTAAATTTATCTGGAGAAACTAACGTTTCAGAGAAAGGTATTGGGATGCTTCTTCCTATCATTTCTATCGTATTTTTAGCTTTAGCCAATAAAGCAATTAAAAAGGATGAAGATCTTGTAAAATCTGTAGATCGATTGCGATAAACCTAACATCTTAGTAGTATTAGTGCGTTAAAAACCCTTGGTATTTATATCGAGGGTTTTTTTATTTATGATGTTACCCTTTCGTTGGGTATGTGGCTACTTGGTCGCTTACCTAAATCCATAACAATAGAAAATAAGAAAAGTTACAAGTGAAAATTGTGAAAAATACGAACCTTGGTTGAAGTGTTCTCGAAGTACGCGAAATTATTTCGAGAACGTTCGGTTAGTTAAAAAGTCTAAAAGTAAAGTATTATTTTGCGCAAAACCCAAAGACCAAAGCACTAATACCTATCTTCAAATTCAATAACCTCCAGATTGTCTATTTTACCACTATCGATGGTGAATCGCAACATAGTGCGTACTTTATGAAAACCGTGTTTGCCTACAGCACCAGGATTCATATGTAATAGATTTAATGTTTTGTCAGGCATTACTTTTAAAATGTGCGAATGACCACAAATAAAAAGTTTTGGTGGATTTTCTTTTATAGCATCACGAACCCTCATGTTATAGGCATTTGGATAGCCACCAATATGGGTAATCCATACATCCACACCTTCGCACATAAAACGATTATTTTCAGGAAACTCGGTTCGTATTTCAGAATTATCGATATTGCCATAAACCGCACGAATCGGTTTTAGGGCTTTTATGGCATCGGTAACATGTAAGTCGCCAATGTCTCCTGCATGCCAAACTTCATCTACTTGCTTTACATATTTTAAAATTTTTTCGTCAATATAACTGTGCGTGTCTGAAAGTAACAAGATTTTGGTCATGCGTAGAATACTAATTTGGGTGTAAAAGTAGAGATACTAGTTATAGATACAAAGTTTAATTTGTTTCATTTATGGTTTTTTGTATTTTATTTTGATGCATAAATAAGAGGTGAAACTTAAATTTTATAACAAATAAATTCTTTGACAAAGCCTATAACTATTGCTATTAGCAGTAGTGTCATAAAATTGTCATATCGATTTTATGAGAAATCTTGATAATAATTTTTAGTTTGGCTGAAGAAAGTATAAAATATGGATAATAATTTACTGTCCCATAAAATTAAAAATCTCCGAAAAAGTAAAGGACTTTCTCAAGAAGCACTTGCTAATATAGCAGGATTAAGTTTAAGGACCATTCAAAGAATAGAAAATGAAAATAAAAACCCTTCAGGAGATACTATTAAAAGATTATCATCGGCTTTAGAAGTTTCCCCTGATTTTTTAATTGAATGGCAACCAAATGAAAACCCTAATTTTTTGCTAATACTTGCTTTATCTCCAATACTTTTCTTAGTCAATTCGTTTTTTGCTGTCATAGTACCATTAATACTATGGTTATTAAAAAAGGATAGTGTTAAAGGTGTTAAGGAGCTTGGTGCAAAAGTTATTAAAATGCAGGTAATATGGATTGTAGTTTATTTTGCATTTAGAACTTTTAACTTTTTAAGATTGGATTATATAAGAAAAACAACAAAGCATTTTACTCAAGATGAATGGGATGCTTTTTTATTTGATATAGAAAGTCAGGCTTATTTAAAGTTAGGTTTTACATTGTTAAATGTAATCATAATATTTTATGTAACGTACAAGACATATTTGCACAACCAGTCAAACTATCAAATATTAAAAATTAAAACAGAATAATTATGAAAAACCTTTTATTAGTATTTACACTTCTATCTATCATTTCATGTAAAAAAGAGAACTCAAAATCTTATCAAAATTTTATCGAACCATGTCGTTATAATGTTATAAGCTATCAAGTAAAGGATACCTCTTTTTTTAAAATAGTTGGAAATGTTATGCAAAATAAAAATACCCATGTGCAAGTAAAGGGAGATTCTACTTTTGTTGTTTCTGAAGAATTAGGAGAATTGATATTTAATGGTAGTGATTTTAATTACAAGATAGAAAAAGACTCATTATTTCTCTATGATGGTAAAGTTAGCTTATCTTATAAAATATTGGATATTTATGCAAACGCAATTAGTATTCAGATTGATAATAACCCATATTTGAATCGTATAGATTTTGTAAAGCCAAAAGATCAGAGAAGAAAGGTAGCTGAAGAGATTAAAATAGAGTTTTAAGTAAATTTGCTTTTTCAAATCAGTTTATATCGCGCTATGGATTGAGCGAAACCTTTGATCTGGCCAAATACCGTGATTAGCAAAATCTCGGACAAAAGGGTAACACCGAAACCCATCTTTTAATATAGAATTAAGACCTAGATTTTCGTAAGAATACTAAAACTGTCTATCTTTGCTAATTCATTAAAAATAATTGGGTTAATTTGAGGTACTTTGTTGAGTTGTCATATAACGGAAGCGCTTATCATGGATGGCAAAATCAGCCAACAGCTATATCGGTGCAGGAGGTTTTAGAGAAAGGTATAAGTACTTTGTTAAAATGTCCCACAGCCGTTGTTGGTGCGGGTCGAACAGATACCGGCGTACACGCTACCCAAATGTTTGCGCATTTCGATACAGAAGAAATTTTTGATGCGGAGCAATTGGTCTATAAACTTAATGCTTTTTTGCCCAAAGATGTTGCTATACATGATATTTTTAAGGTAAAACCCGAGGCTCATGCACGTTTCGATGCGATTAGTAGAGCTTACTTGTATCGTATTGCATTGAAGAAAAATGTATTTAATGTAACGGCAGCATATTATGTGAAACAGCCTTTAGATGTTTCAAAAATGCAGGAGGCTTGCGAAATTTTGTTTGAGTATAATGATTTTCAGTGCTTCTCAAAGGTAAATACCGATGTAAAAACGTATCATTGTGAAATTATGAAAGCCGAGTGGTTTTTTAAAGATGACGAGCTGCATTTTGTTATTAAAGCCGATCGATTTTTACGCAATATGGTGCGCGCTATTGTGGGGACTATGGTAAATATTGGATTGGGTAAAATAGAAGTAAATGATTTACACGCAATAATACAATCTAAAAACAGGAGTAAGGCTGGGTATTCGGTACCTGGACATGCTTTATATTTAACCCAAGTAGCTTATCCTAACGATATAAGACTGTAATGAGTAAAACAAAAGAAAACATTTTTGATTTTGTACTTTTTAAAAGACTATTTCAATATATAAAACCATACAATGTAGTATTTGTTGCCTTGGTGGTTTTAGTGGTGTTATTAGCAGCATTTAGTGCTGCAACGCCATATATAACAAAATACGCGATAGATAATAGTATAGAAATAAAAGCCTCTGAAAGCTTTTTGTATTATGTTCTTATCATGTTTGCTGTGCTCATTCTGCAAACCGTTTTTCAGTTAGCCTTTATTTATTATGCGGCTTGGTTAGGACAAAATCTGGTGGAGGATGTTCGGGTAAAATTATTTAATCACTTGCTTAAGTTTAAGATGAAGTATTACGACAACTCATCGGTAGGCGTGTTAATTACCAGAGCAGTTACTGATATGGAGCGTATTGCCGATATTTTTGGTCAAGGTCTGTTTATGATTTTTAGAGACTTACTTACCATGGTGGTTGTTTTTGGTGTTATGGTTGTTATAAACTGGCGTTTAAGTCTCATCGTTTTTGTGATGTTGCCTATATTACTTTATGCCACGCGCGTGTTCCAGAAATACATGAAGGTTGCTTTTGAAGAAGTAAGAAACGAGGTTTCGAACCTAAATTCTTTCGTACAGGAGCGCTTAACAGGTATGAAGATTCTTCAATTGTTTACCCGTGAAGATGTGGAATACAAAAACTTTAAAGCTATAAATGAACGTCATAAAAAGGGTTGGTTAAAAACAGTTTGGTATAATTCCATATTTTTTCCTTTGGCTGATTTAGTTTCTTCGGTTTGTATAGGGGCAGTAGCCTGGTACGGTGGTTTAAGTATTGTGCTCGAGAATAACGAGGTGTCTCAGGGGGACTTAATAGCATTTATCATGTTTATTCCAATGTTATTCAGGCCGTTGCGACAAATAGCAGATAAATTTAACACTTTGCAAATGGGCATGGTGGCTGCAACACGTGTTTTTAAGGTATTGGATACGACATCGCAAATTGATGATACCGGAACGATAGTGGCTGAAAATTTTAAGGGTGATATTGCCTTTAAAAATGTTGTATTTAGTTATGTGGAAGATGAAGCTGTATTAAAGGGTATTTCTTTTGAGGTTAAAGCAGGTGAAACCATTGCGATTGTAGGAGCTACTGGAGCAGGAAAGTCTACTATAATTAACTTGCTTAATCGTTTTTATGAAATAAAATCAGGAGAAATAGCTATTGATGATGTTAATATAAAAGATGTCACCTTAGCGTCATTACGAACGCAAATAGCAGTTGTTTTACAGGATGTGTTTTTATTTGCTGATACGATTTTAAATAATATTACTTTAAATAATCCAGAGATTACTGAAACCCAAGTGGTAGAGGCTGCCAAAGAAATAGGCGTGCACGATTTTATTTCCAGTTTACCCGGTGGCTATCATTACAATGTAAAAGAACGTGGTGTTATGTTGTCATCTGGGCAAAGACAGTTAATTTCGTTTTTAAGAGCTTATGTTACCAACCCTAGTATTTTGGTTTTAGATGAAGCAACCTCTTCTGTCGATTCGTACTCCGAGCAACTTATTCAAAACGCTACCGAAAAAATTACAAAAAACAGAACGTCTATAGTTATCGCTCATCGTTTGGCAACTATTAAAAAAGCCGATAATATTCTGGTAATGGATGCTGGTGAAATTGTTGAACAAGGTACACACGACGAACTTCTTAAAAAAGAAAACGGGTATTATAAAAACCTTTACGAAGTGCAGTTTTTACAGGAAGAAGTCGTTTAAGCTAAATCATTTTTTATTAATGTTTTTAAACCTTCCGTAGTGTCGAATACAATAAATTCACCATCCTTAAAATAAGATACTTGCCCGGTTTCCTCACTTACTACCAGTGCTAATGCATCGGTTTTTTCGGTAACACCAATCGCAGCTCGATGGCGTAATCCAAAACGTTTAGGAACCGTTTTTTCATTATTCAATGGTAAGATAACTCGTGTGGCTTTTACAATATTATTACTTACTATAATAGCCCCATCGTGTAATGGGCTATTTTTAAAAAATATACTTTCAATAATAGGTTGAGTAACTCTAATATTCATTTCATCACCACTCGAGCTCAAAAAATCCAGATTGTTGTTTCGTTCAAAAACAATTAATGCCCCTGTGCGCGATTGCCCCATTTTTGTACAAGCCGATATAATGGCGTCGACATTGGTTTCGTCTTCATTTTCCGTTTTCAAAAAACTGAATTGCTTTAAAAAATTTCTTCTGCGATTAAAATTAGTAGAGCCTACCATAAGTAGAAACTTTCTGATTTCTGGTTGAAAAACAACAATAAGCGCAATGATTCCTACTTTCATAAAACCACCGAAAATCCCTGAAAGTAATTCCATATTAAGGAACTCGGTTAACCGCCAAACCAAATAAATAATAATGATACCAATAAAAATATTGATGGCTACGGTGCCTTTAATGAGTTTATAAACATAATAGAGTAGAAGTGCTACCAGAATAACATCGATAATGTCTATAACTGAAAATTTTAAAAGGTCATTAAATATATCCAAGGTGAATGGGTTTTGGTAAATTTAGTAAAATAAGATTAATTATTAAGAGCTTCTAAAAGCCGGATACTTTCCATAGCTTCCTTTACATCGTGAACTCTTAAAATATGAGCACCTTTTTGCAAAGCTACGGTATTTAATACGCTTGTTCCGTTTAAAGCTTCTTGTGGTGTAATACGAAGTTGTTTGTATATCATCGATTTTCTAGATACGCCTACTAGTATAGGTTTTTCGGTTATTTTAAAGCGTTCTAAATGGTTTAATAGTTCGTAGTTTTGCTCTAAAGTTTTAGAAAAACCAAAGCCTGGATCTATAATCACATCAATAATCCCTAGTGCTTTTGCATTCGACATACGCTCTGAAAAGTAACTGAGTATATCTTGAACTAAATGGTCGTACTTGGTGAATTGTTGCATGTTTTGCGGTGTTCCTCGCATGTGCATCATAATGTAGGGCACACGGAGTTGCGCGATTGTTGGTAACATGTTTTCATCTAAAAGTCCAGCGGATATGTCGTTTATTATGGCAGCACCCATATTTACAGCTTGTGTTGCAACTTTACTCCTAAACGTATCTATGGACAGCAAGGTGTCTGGAAATGAATTGAGTATTAATTCTATTATGGGCGTGATACGTTTTAGTTCTTCATCTTCAGAAACAAAATCGGCATTTGGTCTTGAGCTATAGGCGCCAACGTCTATAAAAGTTGCTCCTTCAGATAACATGGTTTCGACATGTGTAAGAATATCCGATGCATTTTTATGTTTACCACCATCGTAAAAGGAATCTGGTGTAATATTTAAGATTCCCATAACTTTCGGACTCGATAAGTCGATAAGTTGCCCTTTGCAGTTTATAGTCATGACGTTTGTAATATGGTTTTAATAAAACCTGTTGTTAGATTTTGAAATATGTTACGAGGATCAAATAACGCATTTTTTCCAACCTTAGTTTATATGAATATTTTTACCAAAAATATGGAATCATTGTTAAAATAGAATAATGTAAATGTGAGGATTTACCAAGTGTATTTCTAATTACTCCACCAGAATCGATTAAAATATGTGTAATAGCTATAGTAACTATCTTTATTATGGCATCTAGAATTAAAGTTAAATATTTTAGATGTGATTAATCGAAAGTTGTTTCCCATTGGGTAGAATTATAAGCTTTAAAACAGAGTTCAATCTGGTCTTTTGTGTTTTTTTCTGTGGCCAGTAGGGGCAATTCATTTAATGCAAAAAATCGACGCTCTAAAGTCTCGGAATTTGGAGTAAAGTCGCCGTCAACTATATCGCAAAGCACGAATATTTTACAAACACCATATGCGTATTCTGGTTTATTATGTTTTTTTCTATCCTGAACGGCAAGAATTTTTAATGGAATGGCGGTATATCCAGATTCTTCTTTTACTTCTTTAATTGTGTTTGATTTTACAGATTCGTTCACATCTACCCATCCGCCTGGTAGTGACCAGGTGCCGTTTTTTTCTTTCACCAATAAAATTTTTTGATTTTGAATTATTACCGCCCTGGTATCTAGTTTAGGTGTTTGAAACCCTGTTTCATTACAAAATACCTCATTTACTTTATCGAAGGTCCAACCCGATTTTAAGCTCATTATTTCTGCCGAAATAGCTCGGATTCTTTCAAATCGTTCCAGGTCAAAAACATCTTTAGAGTAAGTTAGCCCTGCTTGGGCGATAAATTGTAATTCTATAGCCCAATCTAGCCATTGATTATCTTTTTTGTCGGGATATGGGTTTTGCATGAAATGTATTTAAATGATTTATTTGATTAAAATTGATATGGATTTATTAGGATAAAAATACAGAAATACAATGGCGTAAGTCAAGGAATTTGAATATTAAAAAAACTTTAAGGCTTCAACTTTTGAACTTTAAACAATTTAAGCGAAATTTACCCAAAATTCAAAATTTATTCATGCAAGATACTTCAAAGCAATACGATGCTGTTATCGATACCTGTAAAAGTTTATTTGTCAAAAAAATGGCCGACTACGGTTGCGCCTGGCGCATAATGCGATTACCATCGTTAACCGATCAGATTTTTATAAAGGCGCAGCGTATTAGAAGTCTTCAGGAAAATGAAGTACGAAAGGTTGATGAAGGTGAGGTAAGTGAATTTATCGGGATTATTAATTATTGTATCATGGCCTTGATTCAAATTGATAAAGGTGTTGCCGAACAACCCGATTTAACTACAAATGAAGTAACCGAATTGTATGAAAAGCAGGTAGCCATAACTAAAAAGTTAATGGAAGATAAAAATCACGATTACGGCGAGGCCTGGCGCGATATGAGGGTAAGCAGTCTAACCGACTTAATTTTACAAAAACTATTGCGCGTAAAGCAAATTGAGAATAATTCTGGCAAAACACTGGTTAGTGAAGGTATTGATGCTAACTATCAAGATATGATTAATTATGCGGTTTTTGCCTTAATTCATTTAAACGCTTAATATGAAGATTTTAGTAGCCCTTAGCAGAATATTTGTTGGTATATTATTTATTATTTCAGGATTAATAAAACTTAATGACCCTTTAGGCTTCTCTTATAAGTTACAGGAATACTTTAGTCCAGATGTGTTGAATCTTCCGTTTTTTGAGCCTTATGCCTTAATAATATCAATCGTCGTTGTTGTGTTTGAAGTTATTTTAGGAGTGTTTTTACTTATTGGGTACAAGCCTAAATTTACAGTTTGGAGCTTATTAGGAATGATTATTTTCTTTACATTTCTAACATTCTATTCAGCTTATTTCGATAAAGTAAAAGATTGTGGATGTTTTGGAGATGCCTTAAAACTAACACCCTGGGAGAGTTTTACTAAGGATTTAATTCTGTTAATATTTGTTTTAATTTTATTTGTAGGCAAGCGTTATATCACCCCGGTATTTACAACTTTATATACAACGGTATTGGCTTTATTAAGTTTTGTATTTTCATTATGGTTGGGGTATCATGTGTTAATGCATTTGCCAGTGGTCGATTTTAGAGCTTACAAAATAGGAGCTAATATAGAGGAAGGCATGACTGTGCCAGAAGATGCACCTAAGCCAGTTGTTGAATACCAATGGAAATTCAATGTAAATGGTAAGGACGAAGTAATTACAACATTAGGTGATTACCCAACGGTAGAAGGTGATTACGTAAGCGTAGAGACAAAAGTTATCGACGAAGGGTACCAGCCACCTATTTACGATTTTTCTATTGAAAGTGAAACTGAAAATTTAACATCGCAATTTCTGGCTGAAGATCGTTTAATCGTTATAATTTCATATAGTCTAGAGAAAATTGAAAAAGCCGGAGCAGAAGCTCTGAAAAGTTTCGTTAAAGAAGCTGAAAGCAAAGGGTTTAAGGTTATAGGGCTAACGGCTTCCGGAGAACCTGCAAAGCAAAGTATTAATAAAACATATGGTTTAGATATTGCTTGGTATCTGTGTGATGAGAAAGCTTTAAAAACCGTGGTTAGAGCTAATCCTGGAATCATTGAATTGCAAAAAGGAACGATAAAGCAAAAAGTACACTGGAACGATATTGATTCCTTTCAGTTATAAAATAAAAACCATAATTAAAACCATAACGGCTGCTTAGTTATTTATTCAATAAAATCACCTATGCCATGCTCACCTTATTTGGTGTGGTTACTGTGATATTCTTTTTATTTAATGTGCTCCCTGGAGACCCTGCACAAATGATGCTCGGACAAAATGAGGATAGCAGCCAGTTGGCTATTGTTAAAAAAAAGTACGGTTTTGATAAATCGGTTAGTACCCAGTATTTATATTACTTAAACGATTTATCTCCTTTATCATTTCATTCTGCTAAATCTGACCATTATACGTTTTTACAAGCTAATAAGTATAAAGCCACTCAATTATTTACCGTTGGTAGTATAACTACCGTAATAAAATGGCCTTATTTAAGAGAATCATTTACGAAACAAGGAAAAAAAGTGAGTCTGGTACTAGCCGAAACCTTGCCTAATACATTTGTTTTGGCTATATCTTCCATTACTATTGCTATAGTTATAGGTGTTTTGTTAGGTATAGTTTCAGCCTTGTTTAAGGATTCTTGGCTAGATAAATTTATTCAAATATTTAGTACACTCGGCATGAGTGTGCCTTCGTTTTTTAGCGCTATTTTATTTGCCTGGTTTTTTGGTTACGTATTACATGAATTTACACATTTAGAAATGACAGGAAGTTTATATGAACTGGACGATTTTGGTGAAGCAATGCATATAAAATGGAAAAATTTAATTTTACCAGCCATTGTTTTGGGTATTCGACCACTTGCCGTAGTGATTCAGCTCATGCGAAATTCATTGCTCGAGGTGTTTAGTCAGGATTACATACGAACAGCACGAGCAAAGGGGTTAAGTGAGTTTCAAATTATAAAGCGACATGCCGTGAAAAATGCTCTTAATCCAGTCGTAACAGCAATTTCAGGTTGGTTTGCTTCTATGTTAGCTGGTGCAGTTTTTGTAGAATATATTTTTGGATGGAATGGCTTAGGTAAAGAAATTGTAAATGCTTTAAATACATTAGATTTGCCTGTAATTATGGGTGCTGTATTAATTATAGCTCTACTCTTTATAATTATTAATATTTTTGTAGACATAATTTACGTTTGGTTAGATCCAAAAGTTAAATTAAAATAGCTATCCTTTAATATAGTTATGAGGAACAAATAGGGATAGGAAATTAAAACATAGCCTAGAGTTTAGGTGATTAAGTTTTAGTAGGAGTATAAAATTGCAATGAAAATTTAAATTATGAGATTATTTATATTAAGTATTGTTTTTTGCATCAATATGATGAGTTGTACAGCTCAGGAAAATCCAACAAAATTTTCCAAAGAAGCTTTAAACGATACGTTAATTGGTTTAGATGGTGAGACCTTAAAATTTAAAGACATCCTTAAAAAATATAAAGGAAAAACAATAGTTATGGATGTTTGGGCATCTTGGTGTCGTGATTGTTTAGAAGGTATGCCTAAAGTAAAGCAGTTGCAATCGGATTATGATGATGTCATTTATTTATTTTTATCGTTGGATAGGGGGCAAGATGCCTGGAAGCGAGGAATTAATAAATATAACGTAACAGGAGAACACTATTATATGTTATCAGGAAGAAAAGGACCTTTTGGTGCCTTTGCCGATTTAGATTGGATTCCACGATACATGGTGGTCGATAAGAAAGGAAAAATTCAACTTTTTAGAGCCATTGAGGCCGACGACCAACGCATTAAAGAATTTTTATAACTAACTAATAATAAAAAAATCCCTTCAGTTAAACAGGGTTACACGAACATGAGAGCACAAATTGTAGCAGGAAATTGGAAAATGAACAACGATTTAAGTGAAACCGAATCGTTAATAACAAGTTTAAAAGGACAAACAAAAACGTCAAATGCCGAAGTTATGGTGGCTCCAACAGCCACAAATTTATTTTCGGCGTACAATAGTTTAAAAGGAACAGGTATTGAGGTAGTTGCTCAAAATATGCACTTCGCTGCAAATGGCGCTTACACGGGAGAGGTTAGTGCAGCTATGCTTAAAAGCGTAGGTGTTCAAACTGTAATACTAGGTCACAGTGAGCGTCGCGAATATTTTAACGAAACCGACGAGATGTTGGCTAAAAAGGTAGATGCCGCCCTAGAAAATAATATGCGTGTTATTTTTTGTTTTGGTGAAGAATTAGCCGATAGAAAATCAGAAAATCACGAAAATGTAGTTGAAAGCCAAATTAAAAATGCCTTATTTCATTTAGAAGCTTCGGCGTTTAACAATATTGTTTTAGCGTACGAACCAGTATGGGCAATAGGTACAGGCGAAACAGCTAGTCCGGAGCAAGCTCAGGATATGCATGCTTTTATTAGAAAAACGTTAGCTAATCAATATGGAGAAGAAGTAGCTGATTCAGTTTCTATACTTTACGGAGGTAGTGTAAAACCAAACAATGCTCAGGAAATATTTTCTAAACCAGATGTAGATGGTGGGTTAATTGGTGGCGCCTCTTTGAAAGCTGAAGATTTCTTTGCCATTGTAAATGCATTTTAATTTAAATATTCTGCTTTAACAAGTTTCAATATATAAATTATAGTAAATATCTTTATAATCAGTTAATAAGCGAATAAGATTGATTTAAGATGAGTAATAATTAACCTCATGAGTTTTAAGAATTCATGAGGTTTTAATATAAATAATATCATGTCAAATATCATCTATATAGGATACGAATTTACCGTAACACCCCTACAGCCAGCAGTAGAAATTTTAATTGCCGAATTGGGGTATGCCGGCTTTGAAAGCTTTGTAGAAACTGAAACTGGAGTTACAGCATATATCCAAAAGGAGGAGTGGAATGAGCATGTTTTAAACGATGTTCAGATTTTAAATTCTGACCAATTTGAAATAGACTACACGTTTAGTGAAATAGAGCAAACCAACTGGAATGAAGAATGGGAGAAAAACTTTAGTCCTATTGTGGTTGATGATGTGTGTTCTGTACGTGCGCCATTTCATGAAAAACCAGATACTACATACGATATCATTATAGAACCTAAAATGAGTTTTGGTACAGGTCATCATGAAACTACTCACATGATGATTCAGCATATTTTAAACAATGACTTTGAAAATAAATCGGTACTTGATATGGGTTGCGGTACCGGTGTTTTAGCTATTCTGGCAGAAATGAAAGGCGCGAAACCTATCGATGCGGTCGATTACGATAACTGGTGTTATGTAAATAGTTTAGAAAATGTTGAGCGTAATCAGTGTCAGAATATAACGGTAATAGAAGGCGATGCCAGTGTTTTAACTGGTAAAAAGTATGATATTATCATAGCTAATATAAATCGTAATATTTTATTGCAGGATATGGCTACCTATGTGTCGTGTTTAAATGAAAACGGAATCTTATTTTTAAGTGGCTTTTACAATGATGATATTCCTGTAATTCGGGAAGAATGTGAAAATTTAATGTTAAAATTTGTTGAAAAATTTGAGAGAAACCAATGGGTTGCTCTAAAATTTTTAAATTAGCAGTGTTATTATGTGTTAATAACGAGCTACTTAGCTTTTTTTGATGTGTTAAGTTGCCGTAATTAACTTTTAAAATGAGTAAAACCTTTATGTATGAGTACTAGAGAAGAAGTTTCAGAAGAATTATTGTTGGAAGAAGAGGTATTAACGCAAAACGAAATTGTTTTGTATAACGACGACGTTAATACCTTCGACCATGTTATTGAAACACTAATCTATGCCTGCGAACATACCGCAGAACAAGCAGAACAATGTTCTATTATTGTTCATTACAATGGAAAATGTACTGTTAAAACAGGAGCTTACGACGATTTAAAACCTCGTTGTTCCATGCTACTTGATGCCGGTTTAAGCGCAGAAATAGTATAAATGTTTTTAATGAGGGAGTTTATTTTTCACAACTCCGTAAATAAATGTTCCGATAATAGCAGCTATTATAACAATAGCAATGGTGTAATATCCTGCACCTAAAAGAATATACATTGGGCCAGGACATGCTCCTACTAATGCCCATCCTAATCCAAATATTGTCCCTCCTATAATGTAACGGGCAATACTTTTGTCTTTTTTAGGAACAAATATATCTGCACCTTTTATCGATTTGATTGTGCCACGTTTTGCTAGCTGTAAAAATAGAACACCAGAAGCAATTGCCGTGCCTATAATGCCATACATATGAAAGGATTGAAACCTAAACATTTCATAGATTCTGTACCAAGATACCGCTTCCGATTTTGTTAAAACAATTCCGAAAAATATACCGACTAATAAAAATTTTATAAACTTCATAAATTAAAAAATTAAAGGTAAAATTAGGTTGGCCATTATTAAGCCTCCAACAAAAAATCCAATCACCGCTATTAACGACGGAAGTTGTAAACTACTTAAACCGGTAATGGCATGGCCAGACGTACAACCACCAGCGTAGCGTGTTCCAAAACCAACAAGAAGACCCCCAATAATTAAAAGTAAAAGTCCTTTCACTGAAGAAACTGCTTCAAGGCTAAACATCTCGTTTGGAACAAGTGTAGCACCAGCATTCTCAAACCCCATTTGTTGTAATTCTGCAACGGTTTGTGGATTTAAATCAATTACACTGTTGTCCGATAAATAATGAGTGGCAATAAAACCTCCAATAATAGCGCCTAATACTACGGTTAAATTCCACATTTGACTTTTCCAATCAAATTTGAAAAAATCAGAGAATTTATCAGCACCCATAATAGAACACATGGTTCTTAGGTTAGACGACATACCAAAGGTCTTTCCAAAATATAAAAGTAATGCCATTACTAAGGCAATAAGAGGGCCAGATACATACCATGGCCAAGGGCTTAAAATATAATCCATTTATTTAATTTTTATTGCAAAGTTAAGAGAAGTGTAGTTTAATAATGTAATAAATGTTACCAAGTGAATTGTAGCTCTTTTAATAACGTATTAATTGTTAGTAGCTTATTGCTTTTGAAGGAAAAAAAACTAAAAATAATTTAAAATTATTTGCATAAGATTTAATAAAAGTTCTATATTTGCACCCACAAAAAACGGCCACGTGGCGCAACTGAATAGCGCACTTGATTACGGCTCAAGAGGTTCCAGGTTTGAATCCTGGCGTGGTCACTATAAGAACCCTGTAAATCATTGATTTTCAGGGTTTTATGCTTATATTTACTCCTGTTTGCACAACATCTGCACAACATTTGCACAGCAATTAAACTGTCTTAACATTCTTATTTTTAGAATTTTATACTATTTTAAATGAATCCTAACTTTAATGTATCAATTTGTAACATTACCGAAATTAGTTAATTTTTAAATAGCTTGTCATTTATTATCAATTTTGATTTAAGAAAAATATTATAAATTTGATTTAATTAATAAATTAAATCTCAGATAATCATTAGGCTTTTGAATAAAATCAGATTAATAAACATAGTTTTACTTACTATAGTTTTGATTCTAGTGTTCTTTAGTGGTACTTCAAAAGATTCTGTTTTATCTTTTCTTGGAGCAGCTATATTCTATTTTGTCATTTCCCATTTACTCGTAGGAGGGAATTTAGAGAAGAAAGGGTATTATATTCTTTTAGTCCTTTTGTATTTATCCATTTGGATATTTCCATTAATTCATTTTATGTTCTATAAGTATGATTTAAACCTATATTATAAATCTGATTATTTTACAGATTCTGTAGAGTATAGGCTGGAACAAGAAAAGCATGATAAGATGTTTTCAGAAGTTAAACATAAAATAGTTGATAAAGCTTTAAGATTAGAGGATAGTCTTGTTTTAGGTGCTAATGACTATTTTTATTTTAAAAAATTAAATTATCTAGATAGTATTACAACAAATAGATTTGATGGCACTGTAATAAAATCTAAGTCTGATTATTTAAGTTTAAAACCTGGACCTATGTCCGGAGGTGGTATTCATACTCAAGGTTTATATTTAGTGCTTTATAAAAATAATCTTAAAATTAGATTAAAGTATGATATTGGGGATAGTAAAACTTTAGAAAGTCATCTTAAAAAGTATAGTCAAAATTATAAGAATTTTATAAATCGTTATAATGATGTTTATGAAGAAATTGGTTTTATTGATTTTTGGCTTGCTTCTGTATCACTTTTTAAATTTTCTGAATTAATACCTAATTCAAACTTAACCAAATTGATTTGGTTAATTCAATCTGCCGTTTCATTCATCTTATTATTTTTTATATCAAATTCACTTCCCAAAATATCACTACAGACTAAAAAAGGTTAACTAAAGTTAATTCGTTACATGCAAATATTAAGTTAGAAGACCATTTTTTCTGCTGATTTTGGATTTAAGAACTCATGAGGTATGTAGAATTGTTTTGGGATATCTCTATTTATAGTGACGCTATTGTTGTTTGAACCAAAAAAGGAATTCATAATATCGTCACTTGCTGCAGGGTCTTGATAAATTACTTCTGTTAAACCTTTACCTCCTCTAAAAGAATCTATTAAGTCAGTATCGATTCTTCTGTTAAAAGCAGGAAAGGAATATCCTATTATAACGAGTACATCTGCTTCTGACATAATTTTTTTTGCAGCATCTCTATTTTTATTATTCTCCCAAGCATAATTTATATAATTCCTATACATTGATTTATGATCTCTGAAATCATTCACATTATCAAGAATGTCTAATAAAAAATCTTCCTTTTTGTCGATTCGAGAATCCGATAATACACTAAAATGTTTGCTTTCATCTTTAAATACTCCACTGAATCCGTTTAAATGAATAATATCTCTTTTGACTCCAGGATAGTCTGTATTCAGAAAATTAAAAGATTTATTTACATTAATAAAATCACTTTCCTTATCCCTCATAAAAGTTTGATAAGCTTTTTCTAATTGTAAATCGTAATTCCAACTAATGAATGTGACATTTTCATTTAATTTGGGATTGCCGCCTTGTGTAGGTTCTAGCAAAACTGATAATAAACTCAAATAACGTTTATCTATATTTGAATAATATTGTCTTTTATCTCTGTCCATAGGCTGGCCTTTGAAAAGTAAGTTTTCCCAAAAAGTAAAAAAAGTGCTAGCTGTGAATTTTAATCGGTCTAACTCATCAATTAATCCAAGTAAATATAGTCTTCGTGCATATATATCTAGAGATCCGAACTCCGTTGCTTTTAGTCCGAAATAGTATAAATCTTCTGCAACTTCATTTAGTTTGTTAGCTTCATGTTTTAATCTTTGGTATTTATCCTGATTTATTACATCTGTATTTCCGATTATTGTTTTAATCTGATTAGAGGCTTCTATCATTCCATTTCCAAGTTTTTCTTGAATTGGTACGGCATTATAACTTGCTCCAGCCCCTAAGTAGTATACTATTTTTAAATTAGTTGTATCCGAATATCTTGATATAGCCATTTTTATTTGTTATTAGTTGAATAAAAGTAATAAATATATGTAAATGTTTTCTTTCTTTAACAGGTGGCTGTAGATAAATAAAATTCAATAAAAATATTTAAAATGTCTAGAAATTGATATTTGGTTTGCACGACATTTGCACAGCAATTGTGTTATGTATTGATACCTAATATAACATAAATAGAGGCTATTATACTATTAACCTTTTATTTATGGGGCTTTGGCGTTCTATTTAGTACAAGGTTCGGAATCTGGCGTGGTCACAAAAGCTTCACTAGAAATAGTGGAGCTTTTTTATTCTACATTTGAATCATAATCTATCTATTTCTTATTCTATTAAAAATACAATGCGTGCTTTGTACTTTCTTAAATTATAGTGTTTTATAAAATTCGTATATAGGAATGCATTAAAGTAAAAAGTTTTCAAGTTTATTCAGATTTAATTTCTGTCAAAATTTTATGCTAAAGATTTTACTGCTTTTAAATAATTATCCTATTTTCGCTAGCATTAAATTAAATTATTGAATTCATGAAAGAACTTATAGAACAAATTACAGAACAATTCGAGGGATTTGCAAAAGACGCCAATGCGCAATTAGAAAGCGGAAATAAAGCTGCAGGAACAAGAGCGCGCAAAGCAACTTTAGAAATGACTAAGTTAATGAAGGAATTTCGTAAAGTGTCTTTAGAGGCTTCAAAGAAATAATTTACCTTTTACTTTATTAGTGTCATCCCTTTAAGTTAATCTTAAAGGGATTTTTTCATTTTAAGAATATTCATTTGTCTTTTAATCTTCCATATTCTTTTCTATAAAGTTGGGGAGTAAACTAATGCTGTCTTGAAATTTTAGTTTACTTTAAGCAATATTTGATATAGTAATTAGTTTAATAAGATTTTAAAATGGTATTATTTGCAGTTTTTAATCGTTTTTACTTTGTTTTATAGTTGCTAATAGTTTTTGTTATTTGAAGCGTGGTTCTTTAAGGTGTTTGTGTTCAGGTGTTTATGTGTAGTTTAATTAAATGTGTTTTTTACATTTAATATAAAATGTAATTGATTATCTTGCACCCCGATTTTAATAATAAATAAGCTTTTTTTTATATATGAAATTAAATGCTTTGAGGTTAGTTTTTACCTTGTTTACCTTCAGTGTTTTAAATGCTCAAATTATTGGTAAGGTACAAGATGAAACGGAAAATTTTCCTTTAGAATACGCTACTATAGCCTTGTATGATCAAGACGATAAATCTTTAGTTACTGGAGTAATAAGTAAAGAGGATGGTACTTTTAAAATTGAAAAAATAAAACGAGGACTTTATTACATCGAAGCATCCTTTGTAGGGTATCAAACTAAAACAATTTCTAATATTGAAATTACAAAAGGTACTAAGCAAGTCAACTTAGGTGATATACAGTTAGTTTTAGGAAATCAGCTCAATGAAATTGAAATTAGAGCCGAACGATCAACCGTTATTAATAAAATAGATCGTCAGGTTTTCGATTCAAAAAGTTTTCAGTCTAGTCAAGGCGGTACAGCTACCGATGTTATAAGAAACCTGCCATCGGTGAGTATGGATGGTTTAGGCGAAATTAGCCTCAGGGGAAGTAAAGGTTTCGCCGTATTAATTAATGGAAAACCAGTCCAAGGTGATGCACAAATGGTTCTTGGTCAATTACCAGCAAATACGATCGAGCGCGTTGAATTAATTACAGCACCATCGGCAAAATATGATCCGGAAGGAAAAGGCGGTATTTTAAACGTTATTACCAAAAAAGGTGCTACAAATGGTACTTATGTACAAGTTGGAGTACGAGGCGGATTCCCTTCTATAGAGCCATATGATACACAAGAACCAGCAAGACGATATGGTATAGATGCTACGGTAAATAATAAAACCGATAAGTGGAATTTGTCTTTAGGGGCAAGTTATCAAAGAAATGATAAAACAGGTAGACGCGAAGGTCAGCTGTGGATTGTTAATGAAAATGAAAATAAGCAAAGCTTTATGCCATCTGACGGAGAGCGTAGCTTTGATGATATTAATTTTAACGGACGATTTTCTGTAGATTTTACTCCCGATGAAAAGAATGAGTTCTCTTTAGGGTTTTTCGCAGGAGAGCATACCAAAGACCGTTTGGCCGATATTACCTATTATGATAATCATGCAGTTTCTCCTATTGGAAGTGAAAACAGACTATATACGTTTTCATATTATAACCATAATTTAAGAACACGAAAAGGTGATTTTGTTTTGGGTAGTTTCGATTATAGTCACACATTTAATAATGAATCTAATTTAAAGACGTCAGCTTTATATGAATATACTTTTTTAGGCGGACCAACCTATAACGATAATGTTGATACGCCAGCATATAATGAAATATATCAACAAGAATATAATACAAACGATAACCCCTTACACGGGGTAAGAGTAAATATAGACTATAAATGGAAACCGTTTACTTTTGGCGTTCTAGAAACAGGCTATCAGTTTAGAGAATTAGATCATAAGGGTGATTTTGTTTATGAACGTGATGGTATTGTGGTCCCTGAATTTTCTAGTAACATAGAATTGAAAAGAGTTATTCATTCTGGGTATGCGCAGTTAACAGGAAATTCTGGAGATTGGGATTATTCGGCTGGAGCTCGATTGGAATCAATGGATAGAAATTATACCGAAGCTTTATTGAGTGATACAGCTCCTAATGAGTACACCTATGATTTTGTGAAATTATTTCCTTCAGCATCATTACAATACGCTATTAATGAGGATACCAATTTAAAAGCAGCATATAGCAAACGTATAGAGCGCACAACAACTTTTAAAATGAATAGTTTTGCTGAACGTGAGCATTCAGAAGTATTTGAGCAGGGAGATAATCGCTTGCTGCCCGAGTTTATCGATTTGGTAGAATTGGGGGTAACTAAGGATTTCGATAATAAAAACTCTATTTATGCAACTGCTTATTACCGAAAAACAGATAATGTTATTAACCGTGTAAATACATTGGCATATGAGAGTAATGGCGCTGTAATTGACAGTATTTTAAATCGCGTGTATTCTAATGTGGGAAAAAGTAAAGCATATGGCTTGGAGTTAGGAGCACAATTTAAGGCCACAAAAAACTGGAGTAATTTTGTTGGCGCAAATATTTACAATTACGATATAAATGGAGAGTTTGTATTCAGGCATCGCGATGGTGTAACACGAACTTATGATGTAAATAGTAACAATACTATTTATTCCTTCAATGTAAATTCGACGTATGCATTCTGGAAAAATGCAACAGCACAATTTACCTTCAATTATTTATCTGAAACGAATACAGCACAAGGTGAAGATTCAAGGTTTTATTCACCAAATTTAACATTAAAGAAAAGCTTTTTAGATAATAAATTAAATCTCACCTTACAATGGCAGAATATTGATATGGGAATATTAAACTCCAATGAACAAAGTATTGCCACGACTCGGGCTAATGAGTTTTACACCTATACCAATTATGTATACGAGGTCGATGTTGTTACTTTAAACTTAACCTACACCTTTAACAAGGTGAAAAATAAGGCTAAGTTTATTGAAAGTGAATTTGGTAAACGTGAATTTTAAGGCATTAAGAAAGTATTTTATATTTTAGGCGTTTGCAACCTAAAAAAACAAATTAAAACTAAATTGAATAAATAACTAAAATTAAATTATGACTAATGGATTTCATTTTTGGGATTATGCCGTGTTTATTGCATATGCCCTGTTAATTCTCGGTGTCGGTTTATGGATGTCGAGAGACAAATCTGGACACGAGAAAAACGCTGAAGATTATTTTTTAGCAAGTAAATCTTTACCATGGTGGGCTATCGGAACCTCTTTAATTGCAGCAAATATTTCTGCTGAACAATTTATTGGAATGTCGGGCTCAGGTTTTGCACTTGGTTTAGCTATAGCTTCTTACGAATGGATGGCAGCTATAACGTTAATTATTGTTGGTAAATATTTTCTACCCATTTTTATTGAAAAGGGACTTTACACTATTCCAGAGTTTGTTGAAAAGCGTTTTTCAACAAACTTGAAAACCATTTTGGCGGTGTTTTGGATTGCCTTATATGTATTTGTTAACTTAGCTTCGGTTTTATACTTAGGTGGTTTGGCAATTGAAACCATTATGGGTGTAGATATGATGTATGCTATAATCTGTTTAGCTTTGTTTGCGGCAGCCTATTCATTGTACGGAGGTTTATCGGCAGTGGCATGGACCGATGTAATTCAAGTGGTGTTTTTAGTGCTTGGTGGTTTAGCAACAACTTACTTAGCTTTAAATACAGTTTCAGATGGACAGGGGGTTTTAGCCGGATTTAATAAGGTGGTTGAAGCAGCTCCAGAAAAATTTCATATGATTTTAGATGAATTTAATGCCGATGGCAGTAGTAATTCTAATTATCTCGACTTACCAGGTATATGGGTGTTATTAGGAGGTCTATGGGTTGCAAATATTTATTATTGGGGCTTTAACCAATATATCATACAAAGAACATTAGCTGCTAAATCTTTAAAAGAATCACAAAAAGGAATTTTATTAGCGGCATTTCTAAAAATTATCATTCCGCTTATAGTAGTAGTTCCAGGTATTGCTGCGTATGTTATTGTTAACGATCCATCTATAATGGCAAGTCTAGGTGAAGCAGGTCAAATGAGTTTACCAAGTGCCGAGCAAGCCGATAAAGCTTACCCATGGTTGTTGCAGTTTTTACCTGTAGGTCTAAAAGGAGTGGCATTTGCGGCTTTGGCTGCTGCTATTGTTTCTTCGTTAGCATCCATGTTAAATTCGACGTCTACCATTTTTACAATGGATATTTATAAGCAGTATATTAATAAGACGGCTAACGATAAGATGACGGTAAATGTTGGGCGTATTTCTGCTGCTGTAGCATTAATTATTGCGGTTGTTATGGCGCCATTATTAGGAGGTATCGATCAGGCGTTTCAATTTATACAAGAATGGACCGGTATTGTTAGTCCTGGTATTTTAGCAGTCTTTATATTGGGATTATTTTGGAAGAAAACAACCAATAATGCGGCTATCTGGGGGGCATTACTTTCTATTCCAATCGCATTAGCTCTTAAATTCCTTCCAATTCCTGCATTGGAACCTTGGATGCATCAAATGGGATTAACTGCGGTACTTACCATGTTAATTATCATTTTAATGAGTTATCTGCAAAACAAAGGTGCCGATGACGAGAAAGGTATTCCTGTTTCTAAAGAGTTATTTAAAACAACACCATTATTTAATATTGGTTCGTTTGTTGTAATCATTATAGTTTCAGTATTATATTGTATATTTTGGTAATCTCAACAGAATAAAATAAAAGATTTTTACCTCGTAAAAAGGTTGTGCATTTAGCACAGCCTTTTTTTGATTATTATAATCTAAAAAAAAAGGGAATCATAAAGTAGTAGTTTAATAGGTAAGGTTTATTTGAGACAACTATTAATTTGGTTTATGTTTAAATAGAGTCCTATTTTATTTAGAATATTTAATCAAACAATTGACGCAGTAGTCTATATTTGTTTAAACTTTAAAGCGTTAATGATGAAAACACCGAGTTCTAGTAGCATTTTTTTAATAGATAGCCATATCGAATGGGAAGACCTGGGCGAAGGAATAAAACGAAAAATTTTGGGGTATGACGATAATATAATGATGGTCAATGTTAGTTTTAATACAGGCGCAACAGGAGCCATGCACAAGCATTCTCATGTTCAGGTAACATACATTATAAGTGGTGAGTTTGAATTTACAGTAGGTGATGAGGTGAAACTTGTAAAGGCAGGAGATGCTCTATATATTCCTCCGCATATAATGCATGGAACAGTATGCAAAAAATCCGGAGTTTTAATCGACGTATTTAATCCTATGCGTCAGGATTTTGTAAGGTAAATTTAATTGAAATTTAAAAAATTATCCTTTTTTATTTGAAGAATCTCTAACTATTAGTTCGGCTTCGAAAATTATTTTATTTAAGGTTTGTTTAGCTCCAGGTGTTTTTACGCGTTCTAGAAACGTTAAGGCGGCTTGCTTACCAATTTCTGCACTATGCTGGTTTATAGTGGTAATTGATGGAGAAACCAAAGCGGTAAAAGGTTCATTTCCAAAACCTACTAAAGCAATGTCTTGGGGAACTCGAATTTGATGTTCCTCTAAAACCTGTAATGCTCCTAAAGCTGCATAATCTGCGGCTACATAAACGGCATCCGGGCGGTTTTCAAGAGCTAAAAGCTGTTCCATTTTTTCCCTGCCGTCTTCAATAGTTAAGCTACTTTCAATAAGTAATTCGTCTTCAAGAGGAAGGTTGTGTTTGTTAATAGCATCTATATAACCTTTTACCCTGTTATTAAAAATACGCGTATGTCTGTAGCCTCCTATGTGTGCGATTCGTTTACAACCTTGATCGACTAAATGTTCAATGATCATATGACTACTGTCGTAATCATTAATACCCACATAATCTACATTTAAGTCATTTTCACCACGGTCAAATAAAATAAGCGGAATACCTTTTGATTTTATTTTTTCGAAATAATCCAAATCAATGGTTTCATTGGCCATTGAAGCAATAATGCCGTCTACTTGCGTAAAAAGTAAGGTGTCGATATTACTACATTCTTTCGTAAACGATTCGTTACTTTGGGTAATTATAATATTGTATCCTTTTTTATTGAGAACCTCTTCTATGTTTTGCACTACAGAAGAAAAAAAGTTACTATTTGTTCTTGGAACGATTAAACCTACTAAATTACTTTTCCCTCGACGCAGCGCACTGGCCAAATGGTTTGGTTGGTAGTTTAACTTTTTAGCCACAGTTTTTACAGCAGCTTTTGTTTTGTCACTTATACGAGAATCGTCGTGTAGTGCTTTTGATACCGCAGCCGGAGAAATGTTTAAAACATTGGCAATGTCTTTTATGGTAGTTTTTTTTGTCTTGGTCAATTTTTTTATATATTTGCTTAATCGTTTAAGCAAATTTACTGTATTACTTCTTATAATCAAAAAAAGAAGTCCTTTATGCAAGTAAATTTTTTTTTCTCAAATCTGCTTAAACGTTTAACTAAATTTAAAACTAATTTATAATTATTAAGAAAAATGAGTAAAGTTGTAACTTTTGGTGAGATTATGCTTCGTTTAGCACCTCAAGGATTTAAGCGATTTTCGCAGGCTGATAATTTCGATGTTGTTTATGGTGGAGGAGAGTCTAATGTCGCGGTATCGTTGGCCAACTATGGTGTTTCTGTGGATTTTGTAACCCGTTTACCAAAAAATGATATTGGAGAATGTGCCATGATGGAAATGCGCAAACGTGGTGTTAATGTGGATAAAATTATTTGGGGAGGTGACCGTTTAGGAATTTATTTTCTTGAAACAGGGGCTGTTTCAAGAGGAAGTAAAGTGGTGTACGACAGGGCACATTCTGCAATGGCAGAGATTGAAGCCGGTATGATTGATTGGGATAAGGTGTTCGACGGAGTTGAATGGTTCCATTGGACAGGAATTACGCCTGCTATTTCTCAAGGTGCCGCCGATGCATGTTTAGAAGCTGTAAAAGCTGCAAGTGCCAAAGGTATAACAATTTCAACCGACTTAAACTACCGTGCTAAACTATGGAAATATTGCGATGACGCACATCGTGAAGCAGTAATGACAGAATTAACTTCTTACTGTGATATTGTTTTAGGTAATGAAGAAGATGCTGAAATGCACTTCGGGATTAAGCCTGAAGGTTTAACTGTTCAAACACAAGGGCATGATGTAAAGGCCGAAGCATTCTTATCGGTTTGTAAACAAATGATGGAAAAATTCCCAAGAGCAAAAAAAGTAATCACAACACTAAGAGGTTCTATATCTGCTTCACATAACACATGGGCAGGTGTTTTATATGATGGTAAGAAAATGTATGAAACACGTCAGTATCAAATTACCGATATTGTTGATAGAGTAGGTGGAGGTGATTCGTTTATGGGTGGTTTAATTTATGGTTTATTAAAATATCCAGAAGACGATCAGAACGCATTAGATTTTGCTGTGGCAGCATCTTGTTTAAAACACACGATTAAAGGTGATGCCAACTTAGTTACAGTTGCTGAAGTTGAAAAATTAATGGGAGGAGATGCCTCTGGACGTGTTGCACGTTAAATTTTAAATATAAAAAATGGCACAATATACAAGATTAGAAGTGGCTCAGGCAATGAAAGAAACGGGCATGATTCCGTTATTCTTTAATAGTGATTTAGAGCTAAGTAAAAAAGTACTGAAAGCCTGTTACGATGGTGGTGCACGATTGTTAGAATTTACCGCTCGTGGAGATTTTGCTCACGAGGTTTTTGGCGAATTAACAAAATACGCCATTAAAGAACTTCCAGGCATGATTATGGGAGTAGGTTCTGTTACCGATGCGGCAGCAGCTTCATTATATATGGCACTAGGAGCAAATTTTATAGTGACTCCTGTTTTAAGAGAAGATATTGCCATAGCCTGTAACAGAAAAAAGGTACTATGGTCACCAGGTTGCGGAAGTTTAACAGAAATCGCCAGAGCAGAAGAATTAGGCTGTGAAATTGTAAAATTATTTCCAGGTGATTTATACGGACCTAAATTTGTGAAAGGCATTAAAGGGCCTCAACCCTGGACAAGCATTATGCCAACAGGAGGTGTTTCTCCTACAGAGGAAAATTTAAAAGGTTGGTTTGATGCTGGTGTAACTTGTGTTGGCATGGGGTCACAATTAATCTCAAAAGAGATAATAGCTAACAAGGATTATGCAAAATTAGAGCAAGACGTTAAAGCTGCTTTAGAAATAATTAAATCTGTTAGAAAATAAATGTAAAATGTTCTTTAAAAAAGGTTGAACTTGTGTTCAGCCTTTTTTTGTTTAAACTGTTTTAAAGCCTTAATCTACGATAAATGGATTTTAAAATTTAGGGTGAAAAAATTATTTAATTCTGCGGTAAATTTCACCATATATAGGGTTTCCTAAACTGTCTTTTTCGGTTTGCATATAGGAGTCTTCATTTATAAAGTCTATGCTTAACCTATGTATGCTGTCTTTTTCTAAAACAGAAAGCAAGGCCTCTGAACCATATTCTGTATGTTCAGCCAAGGTGTCATTTTTAAAAGTGTAATTTCCACTACCAAACCATTCGGCTGTATCGTAAGATGTAAACCTATTCCACATAAATTTTTTCTCAGAAAACATTTTCATTTGTATGAAATTTTCAGAAGTCATTATGGTATCTACTGAGCCATCAACGCTATAATTTAGATAACTTATCATTTTCCAGGTCCCTTTTAAATCGAGATCGTTTGATGGTTCTGCCTTAGGTTCATAATTGCAGGATAGTAAAAATGCAGTGCATAAAAGTAATAGGATTGGTTTCATAATTGTCTTATTGTGTTAGTATTCAGTTAACAACAATTTACAAAAAAAACAGATGAAAATGAATTTACATAATAACTAATTATGCACGAATAATATCTTTTGATAACTTTAGTGTAAGGTTTCTGTTAAAAATTCTACTTTTGTTTTAATTAAATTTACTAGTAATTATGTCAGATACAATAGAAAGAGTAAAGTGCTTAATAATCGGTTCAGGTCCAGCGGGCTATACAGCAGCTATTTATGCAGCACGTGCTAATATGAGTCCGGTATTATATCAGGGGACACAGCCAGGCGGACAATTAACCACGAC
>NZ_JACVXB010000007.1:0-36536 GCF_014596945.1 Aestuariibaculum sediminum
CAATCGCGGAAATATAGATATAAAATTTATAATTCGACAAACAAACAGCCCAAATACCGAATTATTTTTATTAATAAATATTAATCAGTGTCTTCCAATTTATTGACTCGCATTAAATTACCTACCGTATTAAATATCGGTAAGACAATGATATTGAACTTTACTTTTTATCATTTTCTCGAATAATTAAAAAATTGTAGTCTCTCAATAAGTGCATAAAGATTAAATATCAAGGGGTATTATATCATTTTTTTTTACACACTTATAAAGAAGTTTCTTTTATAAAACAGTTTTCTCTATTACCAACTAAGTATTCCCATTAGCCGGTATGGTAACGTCTACTGTAATTTTATAGTCTCGGGTTAATTTATATGTTTTAGCTTTGCCTTCCTTTTCTCTAACTAAAGCCTTAGTTGATAACCCTGTGTAATACAATGGCAAGATAACTTTTCTATCAATATCTTTATCGGTTGGATTAAATAACATAACCAATCCTTTTTCCTTTAAATTAGGATTCGCATGCATAAAACCATCCCAATCTTTTCCTGAAGGACGTCTCAAATGAATTAAATCAGAATTTAAAATATCGCGATAAGTTTTGTACCAGTCAATTACATCTATAACCACTTGCTTGGTTTCTTCTGTGTCATACAATCTGGGACCACGATAGCAGGACTGTACGCCTGCCCCATAATTTTGCATCATTTGATTTTTATAATCCATTAAATGCTCATTAAGAGGCTCGATGGTAGCGGCTTCACCACCCCCATGATACTGTGTTAATGGAGTAAATGTCCAACACATACTAGGTGTCCTGTCCCACAAACCATCATAAATATTGGTTCGCCCTAATACCAGTTGTCGATCGCGAGGTAAAGACCAATTGACTTCTCGGTATCCTATTCCTACTTTGTTTGTTCCCGAATTAATATAAAAATCGGGAATATTCATATAAATACCTTCTGCACGCATCCACTTGTATAACCCTTGAATTTGAGCATACTGTTTCCATTGCGAGTCGTTTAATCCATTGTGATGGGCATGACTGGTTGAAGCACATACATTGCCCAGATACGATCCGTCATTCTCAAAAACTGTCATCCCTGTCTTTTCAAAAAAGGTTTTAATTTTTCTAAAATAATTATGCCCCCATTCACTTGACAAACATGGTGAAGACCCAAATATCATCCCACCTCGCTTACCAGTTTTGGGATTAATCACATCCACCTCATCACTAATCCATCGGCTGGATAATAGAGAATATCCTCCCAGTTCTATACCCTTAGATTTAGCATATTCTACTAATCTTTTAAATTTACTATAATTGGCTTCAGATTCATCTTCCATATTCACTCCGCTACCAAAACTTAGAATAATCATTTCATAGCCCACTTCAGCACATTGGTCAATGGCGCTTTTAACTACTTTTTCATTTGAATTCACCAAATGCATAAAAATAGGATTCTCGGTTACCCAAGGCGAAATAGTACGGTACATTTTCCTAATAAACAACCCTTTACGCTCTTCTTCTCTGGTATCTAAAGGTGTTTCCCAAACTCTGAATGTCGTTAATGTATCTCCAGGTTTAATTACAACATCAGGTCCTAAAGGAGGTTTTACTTCTAACAAACAAGGAACATTTAAAGGGTAATTGGTCTGTGAGGTATATCGAGGATCCTTTTCCCAATAGGTCGTTTGCTCAGATTTTTTTTGCTGCATACCGCCAAAGGCATAATCACTTTCAATATGAATATTAGGCTTTACCCAATAGTCTGGTGTTCCCACAAGATTCTCTCCTTCAACCATTGCTAATTGCTCCAGTTTAAAAGCATTAAGCTGAACTAACAAATCTCCTTTATTAACTACCTCAATCCATTTGCTTAGTGTTGGTATGCTGGATAGGACGCAAACTGAGAGCCATAAACAGCGGAAATAATGATCCAGTTTAATTCTTGACATGAAGTATTATTAAATATGGGCCCAGGTAAATTTCAGCTATGCTCAATTTTTTCCGCTGCAGGCGGTTCAGTATTGCCGTTTTTTGCACTCTGGCTTAAAATCAAAAAAGCTTAGAAATATTATCGCTTTTTATTTTAAGTCTGTGTCCAAGATGATGTCATGAAGTGCTTTTCTTAAAGGTTTGAAAAACATTTAAGGAATGTACTGAAATAGAACCTTTCCTCAACTGGTACACTACAATACTGACAAGTTTTTCACCATATTAAAAGCAGCTAAATCCGATGACTCATATTTAAGATTAGTAAACTAGAAAAACAAAATTTATTAATCTTTAATGGCTTTAGACTTAAAACTTTGGATAATATTAATCCGCATGGTAAACGTAGTACGCCTATTGCTTCATAAACACCTATTGAAGCGTGACATAAAATAATAAGAGAACAAACTATTGCTAACGCTATTTTGGATTGGTTGGTTCACACAGCTCACCGTTTCGATATCACAGGAGAGTAGATGAGAAAAAAATTTAAAAAATAACATTAAATTTAACTAATAATGAATCAATTTTGAGCACTTAGTTTTCTTTAATCCGCTGTGGGTGGTTCAGTATTTCCCTTTTTTACGCTTTGTGATAGCATTAAAAAAAATTAAGAAGGAAGAATTATAAAGGCTAAAATAAGTACATAAACACTAAATGGTAAGTTAAAAAATATTGTAAATTAGAACCATATTATTTTAGTTTACAACCCTGAACTTGCTGATCAAAGAAGAATATAGTTTACCCTAAACCCCTAATTAAAAACACTTTTTAATTAGGCATAATATTATTAAAACACTCATTCTAGCTATAGAATTCTATATCGAGCAGAAACGAATTAATATTTAAACCGAAATATGGAAAATAGCATAGCCATAATTTATGACAATTTTTACTTATACTAACAGGTAAACACGAATATCATATTATTAAAACAATAGAATTTTAAAAATGAAAACCTACTTTGTAGACTCCTTTACTAATGAAAAATTTAAAGGAAATCCAGCTGCTATTTGTATTACCAATAATACTATAAAAAATGAAGTCATGCAAAATATTGCCACAGAAATTGGTTTTTCTGAAACGGCATTTATAAAGCATATTTCGAACAATATATACAGTATAAGGTTTTTTACTCCTCAAAAGGAAATTTCTTTATGTGGTCATGCTACTTTGGCGGCATCAAAAATTATTTTCAAAACCACTTCCTTTACTGATATAAAATTTATTAACTGTAACAATATTGAATTATTTACAGAGCAAGTAGGAGGAAAAATTCAAATGCAATTTCCTGTATATGAAACGGTAGAAATAGAAATACCTCAAGCGATGCTAAAAGCACTTGGTATTACTAAAATAATAGATAAAAGATTCAACTCTATAAATAACATTATTTTAATTGAAATTGAAGATGCAACCGAATTGGCAAATTTGAAACCCGATTTCACAGCATTATTAAATTCATATACCGGTATAAATGGGGTGTTAGTCACAGCAATTTCCAAGAAAGAAAGTTTTGATTTTGATTATAGATATTTTTGGCCCTGGGCAGGTACAAATGAGGATCCGGTAACTGGCTCTATCCAAACATTTTTAACAAAATATTGGGCTGCAAAATTGAATAAATCAAAATTACATGCTTATCAATCTTCGTTAAGAACAGGAACCATGTACACTGAGCTTTTACATGATAAGGTTTTAATACTAGGTGAAGCCATAATAGTTTTAGAAGGACAATTTTTACTGTAATTATTTTTTCAATTTTAAACTAAGCTCGATGTATAGGTTATTTAACACAAAGAAAATTTTTTCATGAACCGTTTAGAAGTCAAAAATAATAGATAATGACAAAAAAAATAAATGTTGGAATTTTTATATTCAATGAAGTTGAAGTTCTTGATTTTGCTGGTCCATTTGAAGTTTTCTCCTTAGTAGAAGATAACAACCAAAAGATTTTTAATGTTATTACAATTGGAGAAGGAAACAAGTTATTGAGTGCAAGAAATGGGTTAAAAGTACATTCAGATTATCTGTTCAACAACCATCCAAAACTCGATATACTGATAATTCCAGGCGGTTATGGAGCTGAACATATTGAAATAAAAAATAAGTGTTTACTCAATTGGATAAAAGAACAAAGTAATAAAGTTCAAATTTTAGCCTCAGTATGCACAGGAGCCCTTTTACTCGCTGAATGTGGTTTGCTAAACAATAAAAAAGCAACCACTCACTGGATGGATTTGGACCGATTGGAACAAGATTACCCAAAAATTGAAGTAGTTAGAGATGTTAAATTTGTGGATGAAGGAAATTTATTAACATCAGGAGGGATTTCTGCAGGTATTAATATGTCTTTTCATATTATAAAGCGATTGCTAGGAAAGGAAATAGCAGAACACACAGCAAAAAGGATGGAATACGATATTGTTATAAAATAAGCACACCTTTAAGACTGTTTAGACCATAAAAATTCTAATACGGATAATTTAAAAAGTATAATACTGCATGATTGAAATTATAGATTTAAGCCAAGAAATATATGAAGGGATGCCTGTTTACAAAGACCTCCCGCAAGTAAAAATGACAATACATAAAACTCACGAAGAATGGGATGGTATTAAAAACCCAGAAACTAAAACACCTGCGGTTTATAGGTTAGAATTAGGAGAACACACAGGAACACACGTTGATGCCATAAATCACATGGCAATTCAACACAAAGAGAAGTCCATTGACAAAATGCCTTTATCAATGTTTTATACCGAAGGCATTTGTTTAGATTTCTCTCATAAAGGCCTAAAAGAATTAATAGAACCCAACGAAATAGAAATCGCTTGTAAAAAAGCTAATTTGGAGATAAAAAAAGGAGATACAGTATTATTTTATACAGATCATTACAGAAAAAACTTTAAAAGTAAAGACTGGGGTAATGGTCCAGGAATTTCAATAGAATCAGCGCGTTGGTTAGGAGAAAAAAAAATATCGGCCTTTGGAGTTGAAACTATGTCACCTGGTGTTCCTAAAGTATCAAATAAAAAAGTTCATCATATTTGTGGAGAAATGAATTTTACGCATTATGAAAACATGATAAATCTTTACAAACTAATTGGGAAAGGCAGATTTAGGTTTATAGGCTTTCCTCTAAAAATTAAGGGAGGCACAGGGTCTCCCGTTAGAGCTGTTGCAATATTTGAAAAAAACATTAAAATCGACAGGTAACAGACAGCCCTGCCTTTGTAGATGAAATGGAGAACCTGAACCTCTAACAGGGAATAGTTTGAGTCATTTATTACTGAGTTTGATGTATGGCTATTTAGGTAATTATTTTCCTAGCTTTACTCGTTTAATTTTCTGAAAACACAAAATATAAACGCTTTGTACTAACAGACTTAAAATTAAAATTAAAAACTCCATCTATGAATGGATAGAAACCTAGTAAAATAGAAGAAGACATTCATTTTAACAAAATAGAGCTGTAAAAGAATTTGAATTAGACATGGACAACCTTAAACTAGCTACTCAGTCATTCAACTATTTATCCATTTTTTATTGAAAGTCCACTAGTTTAAATAAAATAGCATTAATAGAAAACTTTGGTGATAATTTTGGATAGTGATCGAGTGGATAGAACGGTAACCGAGAACCATCTACAGCGGATATAGTAATCCAATCTCATTCTTGATATGAAGTATTATTAAATAAGGACTTACTTGCAATTCGGCTATGCTCAATTTTTTCCGCTGCAGGCGGTTCATTATTCCATTGCCGTTTTTTGCCCTACAATTATATTTAATACATAAAACCAAAAAGCCAGACCGGAATTACATTTCCAAAACCTATTTCAATACCATCTTTTACAATATAGGCATTTTCCATACCTGCAATTTGTTTTTTAGTTTTGTTTTTTCCACCTATTTCAAATGTATAAGTCTTATCAATTAAAAAATCCCCAATTTCTGAAAGGTTTATTTCATGTAATCCTTTAAATTGATTTAAGAAAAACGTTTCCCGAACATTTCCTATATTAATATTTTCTTTAGCTAAAGCGTACATTAGATTGCTATTATTTAAATACAATTTTTCTGGTTTAGTTAATACTCCAATCCCGGAAGTATCTTTATACAATTCATTAACCAATCCTGCACGTTCCAGAATCTTTATACTTTGGACCAACATATTACGAGAAACACCTACTTTTTCACTTAATTTTGTAATATTAGGTGTAAACGGAGCACTTGATGCTATGCTTATCAATAATTTTTTAAGTTTTACCAAGGTGTCATATTGCAAATATTCCACAGCATTAATATCTATTTCTATAATTAAATTGATAGTATTCTGTAATTTTTGAAGATAAAGAGCTTCATTTTCCTTATAGTAAGGATAAACACCTGTTTTTAAATATTTTTCAAACAGAGGCAAGGGCTTTATTTCATCTAAAAGTTGGGTGGCTATTTGATTATGGCTATCTAATATTTCAGAAAAAGAATAAGTTTGAATTGTATTTTGGGTTTCGAAAGCGATAAACTCCCTAAAAGAAAGCTCCTTCAAATAATAACTTACTGCTCTACGGCTCAAATCAGATTCTGACTTATAAATTTCGAGCATTGATGACGATGTAAAAATAACCTTGAGTTCTGGAAAATTATCGTATATAAGCTTTATTTCTCTTGACCAATTAGGATATTTATGCACTTCATCTAGAAGCAAATGTGTTCCTCCAAATAGAGTAAACTGTTTCGCCAAGTCATATAATTTATTCTCAAAGAAATAAATATGATCTAAACTCACATAAAGACTTGATGATAATGGTAAATGTAATTTAACAATCTGTAAAAGCAAAGTAGTTTTACCTGAACCCCTTGCTCCTTTTACAGCAATCAACCGATTATTTAAATCTATTTGACCAACAAGATAACGCTGTATATTTAACGGTACTTGAGCTATTTTTAACTGAAATTCTAATAATAAATCCTCCATATTTGCTATTTACACAAAGCAAATATATTAATTTATTGCTATATAAATAAAGCAATTTTGATTTATTTTTGCTTTTAACTCAAAGCAATTAATATAAGTAAATTTAGTATTTAACCAAATAGAATTACTATTGGACCATTCCTAAAATTCAGCTATGCTCATTTTTTTGGCATAGGTAGTTGATCCTATGAGCCGATTAACCAAATTAATCAGCTCAATTAAAATTGTTATTAATTTGACAACACCTCCTTAAGCTTCCCCATATCCTCACTTACCTTTTGATCCAATACTCTAGCATAAATTTGAGTAGTCGCAATTTTGGTATGACCTAATAGCTTAGAAACTGTTTCTATTGGCACACCATTACTTAATGTAATTATCGTTGCAAACGTATGCCGAGCAATATGGAAAGTAAGATTCTTATTGATTTTACATAAATCTGCGATTTCCTTTAAGTAACTATTCACCTTTTGATTCGATATCTTTGGAAATATACCTCCTGAACAGACCACTCTTGGGTGTTCTTTATACTTTTCTACCAATGCTTTTGCCTTTGGTAATAAAGGAACCCTTATAGATGTACTGGTCTTTTGACGCTCACTTATCACCCAATCATTACCATCAATGCCTAACATAATTTGCTCTGGTGTTAAATCATGAATATCAATAAACGAGATTCCGGTATAACAACTAAACAAGAAAAGATCTCGAACAAGATTAAGCCGGTCTACTGATGAATTAAACTTCTCTAAGCTCATCAATTCCGTTTCGGAAAGATACTCCCTTCTCCTATTCTCAAAAGAGGTTTTAAACCTAACAAACGGATCTTTATCTATCCATTCCATATGATAGGCCATGGTAACCATCTTTCTGAGTCTTTGAAGATGTTTCATAGCTGTATTATGGCTCATCTTTCTTTGATGATCTTCTGGCTGATAGGATTTAATGAAGTATTCAAAATCTACAATAAAACCGTAACTTAATTCTCCAAGCTTCACATCTGTCGTAGCCAGTTTAATATCAAGGTACTTCTTCAAATACCCTTGAGTCACTTTATAATGTCTCAAGGTATGACTGGTTAATTGTTCTTTGGAAATTTCATTATGGTATTCAAATAATTCCAAAAGGGTTTTAAAATTTCTATCTTCACCCAGAAAGCGAGATTTTATCAGTTGAGCGGTAATTAATTTATCTTCACTTATTAAATCTTCATAAGATTGATAAATTTTAGCTCTTACCTGATTTAAATATTTATTCAAGGCTTTAGCTTCTTGTTTACTTCCTTTAGCCTTTCCTTTGTTAGAATCCCAATTTGAGAGTGGAATTCGTCGTTTCAAGCTAATATTAGCTCGTTTACCATCAACAGTAATTCTCGCATAAAGCGACACTTCTTTGTTTTTAATTCGTGAAGTATTAACCCAAAACAAAAGGTTAAACGTAGAGCGTGTACTCATAATAATCGTCTTTTAGTTAAACATTTTTTTAAGACGAAAATCAAATCAACATTCTAAAAGTAAGCATTTTAAGTCGTAATTCGGTCAACACTTTTTGTGTTTTTCTAAACTGTTGACCGCGGTGTTGACATTAAATTTCTTATCATTTCAATCAAATTAGAAGGTCTTAGAAAGATAAAACCCTGTAAATCATAAGGATTACAGGGTTTTGAAAGTTTTTGTTTTACAACAAAGTGATCGCGACAGGATTCGAACCTGTGACCGTCTGCTTAGAAGGCAGATGCTCTATCCAGCTGAGCTACGCGACCGATCCATTAAAGAAAACGTTTTCCGTTTTCGGTGTGCAAATATAGAACTAACTACATTTCTAACAAAGATAATTTTATTTTTTTTTCATTAAAAAAATCTTACTCTTTCTAAAACAAAACCAACCTCCTAATAACAAGCCAATTAAAAATTAATATAGGCTATTTAATTTTTAGTCAATATCTTTATACTATAAACGATACTATTAATGATTACCGAACTTAAAGAAAATTATGGTTATCTCTTTGAAGATGCGCTTTTAAATGAAATTAACAATGTAGGCACGTTCAAAGAAGTTCCAGAAGGCTATATGCTCATGGATATAGGTGATTATATAAAATCGATGCCATTGTTGGTAAGTGGTGCTGTAAAAATTTTGAGAGAGGATGACAAAGGCGACGAATTACTCCTCTACTTTATAGAACGTGGCGACACTTGCGCCATGACCTTATCCTGTTGCATGGGACAGAAAAAAAGTGAAATTCGAGCCGTTGCTGAAACCCCAACCAAACTTATTATGATCCCCGTTGAAAAAATGAGCGAATGGATGAGTAAATACAAAAGTTGGCAAAACTTTATTCTACAGAGTTATCACGACAGAATGACTGAACTTCTGGAGGCTATCGACTCTATCGCTTTCTTAAAAATGGACGAACGACTATTTAAATATCTAAAAGATAAAGCGATGGTAAACCGAAATGATGAAATACAGGTCACCCACCAAAACATTGCTTTCGATCTGCATACATCCCGTGTTGTTATTTCCCGTTTATTAAAATCCCTCGAAAATAAAGGTAAAATTATCTTAAACAGAAACAATATTAAAATTTTAGATTTATAAAGTGTAACCAATGTTACTGTGTGCTCCCGTTGCGTAACCTAGTTTTGTGGCATAAATTAAAATTATGACTATTATAGAAATTATAGGATTTACAGGGGCGCTATTAATTGGTATTGTTCTCGGGTTAGTTGGTGGAGGCGGGTCCATCTTAACAGTTCCGCTGCTAGTTTACCTTTTAGGGTTTAACCCGGTTGTAGCTACAGCATATTCATTATTTGTTGTAGGATCGTCTTCTGTGGTAGGTGTAGTACAAAAACACCGTAAAAAACTTGTCGACTTCAAAACGGGACTATCATTTTCATTCCCTTCATTCTTAGCCGTTTATATTTCTAGGAGGTTTCTCGTTCCCGGCATTCCTGATTCCATTTTTACTCTCAATGGATATACGCTTACTAAAGATATGGCTATCATGGTGTTTTTTGCCATTATCATGTTTTTGGCCGCTACATCTATGATTAAAAACAAAAAAGAAACCGCCGAAATACATACAAAACAACCTTATTATAAAACTTTTATTCAAGGTTCTGTAATTGGTGTTATAACAGGTTTAATTGGTGCTGGCGGAGGCTTTTTATATGTTCCTGCTTTAGTACTTTGGGCAGGTTTATCAATGAAACGAGCCGTAGGAACCTCCCTAGTTATTGTTTCCCTGAATTCAATAATAGGATTTACAGGCGATTTACATACTCTAGATATCGACTGGACATTCCTATTATCATTTTCATCTATTACCATCATAGGAATCTTACTTGGCGGTTATTTATCTAAGTATATCTCCAATAAAGGGTTAAAAAAGAGTTTCGGATGGTTTGTTCTCGTTATGGCCGTTTATATAATAATTAAAGAATTTTCACAACACTAAAAATGTAACTTATGTTACGCACTAAACTTTAAAAATACCTTAATTTTACAGTAAATAATGATAAGATTATGAAGATAGAACAAATATATACAGGATGTTTAGCACAAGGCGCTTATTACATCGAAAGTGAGGGCGAAGTTGCCATTATAGATCCATTAAGAGAGGTTTCTCCTTATGTTAAAAAAGCTCAGGACAATAACGCTAAGATTAAATACATTTTTGAAACGCATTTCCATGCCGATTTTGTTAGCGGGCACGTTACGCTTTCAAAACAAACAGGAGCTCCTATCGTTTATGGACCGCTCGCAAACCCAGATTTCGATGCAATTATAGCTACCGATGGGCAGGAATTTAAACTAGGTAAAATTACCATTGTGGCACTACACACACCTGGGCACACCATGGAAAGTACCACGTACCTGTTAAAAGATGAAAACGGTAAAAACCACGCTATTTTTAGTGGAGACACCTTATTTTTAGGTGATGTAGGGCGTCCGGATTTAGCTCAAAAAGCTGCCGATATGACTCAAGAACAATTAGCTGGTTTACTTTATGAAAGCTTACGTTCTAAAATTATGACCCTGGCCGACGATGTCATTGTATATCCTGCACACGGAGCTGGTTCTGCTTGTGGCAAAAACCTTAGTAAGCAAACGGTAGGCACTATTGGCGAGCAAAAAGAAACCAATTATGCCTTACGTGCCGATATGACTAAAGAAGAGTTTATCGAGGAAGTTACCGATGGACTATTGCCACCGCCACAATACTTTCCGTTAAATGTTAAAATGAATAAAGAAGGTTACGACGATATAGAAGATGTTTTAGAACGTGGTACCCGACCTTTAGAACCAAAAGAATTTGAGGCCATTGCAAACGAAACAGGCGCTGTTATTTTAGATGTTCGTCATCAAAATGAGTTTGTAAAAGGACACATCCCTAGATCCATATTTATTGGAATCGATGGTAGTTTTGCGCCTTGGGTAGGAGCCTTAATCGCCGATGTAAAACAACCTATATTAATTGTGGCCAACGAAGGGCGCGAAGAAGAAACAATTATACGTTTATCTCGTGTAGGTTTCGACAATACTTTGGGTTATTTGAAAGGTGGATTCGATGCCTGGAAACAACATGGATTTGAATATGACACCATTTCATCTATTTCGGCCGATGAATTAAAAAATACTTTAGAAAAAGAAGAAGTACTGGTTTTTGATGTTAGAAAAGATGGAGAATTTAAATCGGAACATGTTTTAAATGCGCATCATACATCATTAGATTATTTAAACGATTATTTATCTGAATTCCCTGAAGACAAACCGTTTTATGTACACTGTGCAGGCGGATACCGCTCCGTAATAGCAGCTTCTATTTTAAAAAGTAGAGGCATTCACAACTTAGTTGATATTACAGGTGGTTTTGCTGCAATAAAAGAAGCAGGCATACCTGTTACGGAATATGTTTGTCCGTCTACATTATAAAAACAAAAATGTTATTTATGTAAAAAAAAGAGTGGTTTAAGCCACTCTTTTTTTGTAACCAAAGTTACTTCACAAATCCTTTTAGCAACGTAACTTTATAGTATTAATAAAATATAATTGACCATGTCTCTATTATCATTCCTTTTTGGAACAAAAAACGACAAAGTAACTGTTATATCTGCAGCCGATTTTAAACAACAAATTGAAAATAAAAACGTTCAGTTAATTGATGTCAGAACTGCGGGTGAATTTAAATCTGGTGCTATTAAAAATGCTACAAACATCGATTATTTGTCTGGTAATTTCATATCAAAATGTGATTCCTTAAACAAAGACAAACCAGTATATCTATACTGCAGGAGCGGTGCTCGAAGTGCACGTGCTGCTAAAAAATTATCACGGGCAGGGTTCTCTAAAATTTATGATTTAAAGGGTGGCATAAGTAGTTATAAATAGATAAAGAAAACTATACTAACAACGAAAAAAATTGGAAATTATAAATACTAAGGCGGTAAACTATCAAAATAAATCAAAATGAGTAATTTTTCAGAAGTAATAAATCAGGACAAACCAGTTTTGGTCGATTTTTTTGCCGAATGGTGCGGGCCATGTAAAATGATGAGCCCTGTTTTAAAACAAGTAAAAGACGAATTAAAAGAACAGGTTGTAATTATAAAAATTGATGTAGATAAAAATCAGGTCTTAGCCTCGAAATTCCAGGTAAGAGGAGTTCCTACATTAATGCTATTTAAAAATGGTAATCAACTTTGGCGTCAATCAGGAGTTTTACAAAAAAATGAACTGGTCTCACTCATAAAATCTTATACATAATTTATGGATTTATCGGAGTCGTATTGGGAAAATCGATACAAAACCCATGAAACAGGTTGGGATATTGGACATATCTCCACCCCTATTAAAACCTATGTCGATCAACTTACCAATAAAGAACTAAAAATTTTGATTCCCGGTGCAGGTAATGCTTATGAAGCCGAATATTTGTTTAAATCGGGCTTTACCAATGTTTTTGTGATTGACATTTCAAAAACGGCATTAAATAATTTAAAGAAACGTGTCCCGAATTTCCCAGATCAACAGATGCTTCACGGGAATTTTTTCGATTTAAATGATACTTTCGATTTAATGATTGAACAAACTTTTTTTTGCGCTATTAATCCCAGCCTTCGCCCTAAGTATGCCGAAAAGGCAAGTCATATTTTAAAGCCTAATGGGAAACTAATTGGCTTACTATTTAACGTTCCTTTGAATAAAACGCATCCGCCATTTGGAGGTTGCAAAAGTGAATATATTAAGTATTTCCAGCCGTATTTTAAAATTAAAACATTGGATTTGTGCTACAACTCTATTGAACCAAGAGCAAACAAAGAACTATTTGGAATTCTGAATGTTAAATAAAAGTAAAAACCGTAATTATGTAACATTTATTACAAATTATGTTGATTAAACTTATTATTTTTGCAGCCGATTACAGAAAATGTAAACTTCCATATTAAGATTAATAGCCCGAAAAAGCTTTCTTGAAAAAGAAGGCTTTTTTTCGTTTTTAGTGCCATTTATTGTTTTTCGTATCTTATTTTTGTTGGTATTATAACCACATACCATGGAAGACATGCTTTTCTACGATAGGATGCAATTCGCATTTACTATCACCTTTCACTACCTGTTTCCTCAATTAACCATGGGACTTTCTTTAATTATAGTCTGGTTTAAATGGAAATTTTTAAGAACTAAAATTGAAACGTATAATGACGCAGCTAAATTCTGGATGAAAATATTTGCCATTAATTTTGCCATGGGTGTAGTTACAGGTATCCCTATGGAATTTCAATTTGGTACTAACTGGGCTAAATTTTCAGAACTTACAGGTGGTATTATCGGGCAAACATTGGCTATGGAAGGAATGTTCTCATTTTTCTTAGAATCTTCATTTTTAGGCCTCTTTCTTTTTGGTGAAAAGCTTTTAGGACACAAACTTCATTTCGTTACCGGATTTTTGGTGTTTCTCGGTTCTTGGGCCAGTGGTTATTTAATTATTGCCACCCACTCATGGATGCAGCATCCTGTAGGATATGAAATTTTAGAAAATGGCAAATTTGTTCTTAATAACTTTGGAGCATTATTCTCTAACCCTTGGTTATTGCCTTCGTATTTTCACAATCAACTGGCGTCTGTAATAACGGCTTCTTTTGTTATTTCGGCCGTTGGCGCTTTTTATGTATTAAATGATAAGCATAGCATATTTGGAAAATTATTTTTGAAATCCGGAGTTATATTCGGTCTGATATCAAGTATTTTAGTCGCATTTCCAACAGGAGATTTGGTTGCTAAAAATGTAGTAAAACATCAGCCAGTAACCTTCGCTGCGATGGAAGGCATATTTGAAACAGAAGACGGTGGCAGTGAAATTGTTTTAATTGGACAACCGAATATCTTGGAGAAAAAATTAGACAATAAAATTGCCGTTCCCAATATTTTAAGTTTTTTAACCTATCAGGAATGGGATGCCGAGATTAAAGGTTTAAATGAATTCGATTCGAATATATATCCTACTAATATTCCGGGACTCTATTATGCGTATCATATTATGGTTGGATTGGGTACCATTTTTATAGGTTTAATGTTGTTGGCTGCGGTGCAGTTATTAAGAAAAAAACTTTTTCAAACGAAATGGATTTTGTGGGCCTTACTATTTATGGCGCCTTTTCCTTACATAGCCAATACAACAGGCTGGTATACCGCCGAACTTGGTAGACAGCCTTGGTTGGTATATAATTTACTGCGAACTAGCGAAGGTATTTCCCCAACAGTTTCTTCTGGTAATACGCTATTTACCTTACTCGGCTTTGTAGGCTTATATTTATTACTTGGCCTCTTATTTTTAATACTTGTTGGAAAAATTATTTATAAAGGTCCTCAACCAAAAAAATACTAATTATGGAATTATTCTGGTATATCGTATTAATGACTATGTTGACCGTTTATGTTATTCTGGATGGTTACGACTTTGGCGCAGGTATTGTACATTTGTTTTTTGCCAAAAAAGAAAAAGACAAAAAAGCCATTACCAACGCAATTGGCCCCTTTTGGGACGCCAATGAGGTTTGGTTAATTGCCTCTGGAGGTGTTCTTTTTTTCGCTTTTCCTACGCTCTATGCAGCATCTTTTAGCGGATTTTATTTACCGCTCATTATGATATTATGGTTACTTATATTCAGAGCCATTGGTTTAGAACTACGTGGACAAATACATAACAGTATTTGGGAAACCATTTGGGATAAAGCTTTTGGAATTGCCAGTTTACTATTAGCTTTATTTTTTGGTATTGCTTTAGGCAATGTGGTACGTGGGGTTAACCTAGGCATGGTTACAAATGGCGTTCCTGTACATGAATCTCATTATTTTTTTCTGCCACTTTGGAATCCAACATTCAGCCCTACTACCGAACATTTAGGCATCATAGATTGGTTTACCATTTTACTTGGTATTATAGGTGTAGTTGCCTTAACTATTCATGGTGCAAACTGGATTATATTTAAAACGAATTCTGATTTAAATGATAAATTAAAACGAATCGTTTTCAGATTAAATTTTGCGCTTTTAGGATTAGTTGTTATTTCTCTTTTGGTTTGGCATATTATTGAACCTAAACCTTTTCATAATTTTATAAAAACCCCTTGGTTGTGGATTTTTCCTTTCATTACTTTTACAGGATTATTCGGGTTGTTTTTTATAAAACGCTTTAAAAAAGACGGACAAGGGTTTATTTTTTCTGCATTGTTTCTGTTCGGTGGGATTACTACAACGGTAGCGTCAATTTTTCCTAAACTATTACCTTCAACTAATACTATAAATCCTGATTTAACCATCTATAATATGGCAGCAGATGATTACGGCTTATCAGTTGGAGTAAATTGGTTTATTGTAGCGATTATTTTAGTAATTATATACTTTACCATTCAGTATAAAGTATTTAAAGGAAAAATGGATAATGTAGGCTACGGTGAGCACTAGCATTATCCATTTTGAAAATTATTTAAAACTAAGTTTTCTTAAGAAATCACATTTAATGCTTTACCTACTTTAGTAAAAGCTTCTACCGCCTTATCAATATGATGTGTTTCGTGTGCTGCTGAAAGTTGCACGCGAATTCTCGCCTTTTCTTTTGGTACAACTGGATAAAAGAAAGCGATAACGTAAATCCCTTCATCTAATAATCTAGCTGCAAATTCCTGCGCTAATTTCGCGTCATATAGCATAACGGGCACAATTGGATGTTCTCCTGGCATAATATCGAATCCAGCTTCGGTCATTTTTGTTCTGAATCGGTGAGCATTTCCTTGTACTTTTTCAATTAAATTAGTAGACGTTTTTAAGGTATCTAAAACCGCAATAGAAGCTCCTGCAATTGCTGGCGCCAACGTATTTGAAAATAAATACGGACGAGATTTTTGTCTAAGCATTTCTACTATTTCTTTTTTAGCAGCAGTAAAACCACCCGAAGCACCCCCTAAAGCCTTACCATAAGTACCGGTAATAATATCAATTCGCCCCATAACATTGCGATATTCATGCGTTCCGCGACCTGTTTTACCAACAAAGCCTGTAGCATGACATTCATCGACCATAACCATGGCATCATATTTATCGGCTAAATCACAAATTTTATCGAGTTGTGCAATAGTACCATCCATTGAAAACACACCATCGGTAACTATTAGTTTTCTTCTGGCTCCAGAAGCAGCCTTTAACTGTTCCTCAAGAGCTTCCATATTATTATGTGAATAACGGTAACGCGCCGCTTTACATAATCGTATACCATCAATAATTGATGCGTGATTTAATTCATCTGAAATTATGGCATCTTCTTTAGATAAAATTGGTTCGAAAACCCCTCCATTCGCGTCAAAAGCTGCAGCATAAAGTATACAATCCTCCATACCTAGAAATTCAGCTGTTTTCTGTTCCAGTTCCTTATGAATATCCTGAGTTCCACAAATAAAACGTACTGATGATAAACCAAAACCATGTGTGCGCATAGCCTCAATTCCTGCTTCAACCACGTCTGGATGTGACGATAATCCCAAATAATTATTCGCACAAAAGTTTAATACTTCTTGGCCTGCTGTGGTGTTAATTTCGGCTCCTTGAGGCGTGGTAATAATCCGTTCTTTTTTATAAAGTCCAGATTCCTCTATCTCTTTTAATTCGTTTTCAAGCTGTTGTTTAACTGCTCCGTACATAATCTTGTATATTTTATTGCGTTACTAAATTGTATTGTTTTGTTAATTGCATAAGCATATCGCGGGTCATGGCGTCTAAATCGTATTTAGGTTTCCACCCCCAGTCTTGTCTTGCTTGTTCGTCGTTTAACGATGATGGCCAGTTTTCAGCAATCGTTTGTCTGAAATCAGGCTTGTAGCTCACCTTAAAATTAGGATAATATTTTTTAATATTAGCGGTTATTTGCTCCGGAGTAAAACTCATGCCTTGTAAATTATACGACGTTCTTACTGTAATAGCGTCTTTTGGAGCATCCATAAGCTCCAGCGTGGCACGTATGGTATCTTCCATATAAATCATTGGCAACATAGCGTCAGGCTTTAAATAACATTCAAAAGCTTCTTCTTTTACTGCTTTATGATAAATCTCGACAGCATAATCGGTAGTTCCTCCTCCAGGCAAAGATTGGTAACCAATGACGCCTGGATAACGCAAGGACCTTACATCTAAACCATATTTAAGAAAATAATATTGTCCCCAATTTTCTCCAGAGGCTTTACTAATTCCATAAACCGTAGATGGGTTTAAAAAATCGGTTTGCGCTGTGTCTGTTTTAGGAGCCATATCGCCATAAACTGCTATTGAACTCGGATAAAACACCTTATTAACCTTCTCTTCTACTGAAACTTCTAAAACATTAAATAATGTTTTCATATTTATGTCCCAAGTAAGCAAAGGATTTTGCTCGCCCTTAGCCGATAAAATAGCTGCCAAATGATATATTTGCGTGACTTTATTTTCTTTTACAATCTGCTCTAAACGTGCCTTATCGGTAACATCTAATTGCTCATAAATTCCCGTATAATTTTTTATAGGATTTAAATCTGAAGCAATAACTGCATCCTGACCAAACTTAATTTTTAGGGCTTCAACTAATACAGAACCTAATTGACCTCCTGCTCCTGTAACTAATATTTTTTCGTAATCCATACCTATTCTTGTAAAGGATAAAATTACGAAATACATGACTAAAAACATTATATAACCTTTAAAAACAAATTTTTACAGGAAATTTTATTTTATTTATCTATTTTAAAAGAATTTATCACTTTTAAATTAATAAATTATTACCTTTAAGAGAAAAAATAACTTGATATTTATGATGGAAAAACTCGATTCAATTGATTTAACCATATTGAAAATCTTACAAAACGATGCAAAAAAAACCACCAAAGAGATTGCAGCAGCCTTGGGCATGACCATTTCTCCAGTTTATGAACGCATAAAAAGATTAGAAAATGATGGTTATATTAAAAAATATGTAGCGCTTTTAGACAAAAAGCAACTCCACTACCCGGTAACCGTAATTTGTATGGTTTCCTTACGCTATCATAACGAAGGTTTTATCGATAAGTTTGAAGAGCAAATTAAAGAATTACCTGAGGTTCAGGAATGCTTTCATATGGCTGGAAAAGTCGATTTTTTTCTAAAAATAAATATGACGAGCCTAGACGGTTATCATGACTTTGTTCGGGTAAAACTCTCTAATATTTCAAATATTGGGATATTAGAAAGTTATTTTGTTTTGAAAGAAATAAAGCATAGTACCGAATTTGTTATTTAGATAATCGTTGTTGGTTGTTTAGATAAAAAATACTCTCAATAATAACTACCTCCAATTCGAGTGAATTTCACAATTGCAATGAAGTAAAATTTGTATCCAGAAATCATAAACCTTAAATATTAAATCATTTCAGCACCAATAAATATGATATAACCCAATTTTACGGCATTCAATTTCTACTATTATAGAAATGATCAACTAAAAAACAATAAACTTTCTCATCAGGTATTTATAGTTGTAAAACAAAAAAGCCTTTCAGTTAAACTGAAAGGCTATAAATAGCTCAAAACTGCGGCAAATAAATATTTATTTATTATGGGTAGCTTCTAAAACTGAAAAATCTATTTTAGGAGGTTGCCCATTGGCTTCTCGTATAAATTTTGTGTCTATTTGGGTGTTTTCATTAAAGAAACCACAGTTTTTCATAAAAAATGCATTCTTATCTACACCTCCTGCATAATCCATTCTAGATTCCTTTCGGGCTGTAGCATCTGCAGTAAATTTAGCTTCTGTTAGTTCTATCCATTCACCTTCTGTAGTACAAATCCATTGATTCTGATAATTTGCCATTCTTTCCAAATATCCAGTATTTGGATTAAAATTCTCTAAAAACGAATGGAAATTTTTTAAATATGTAGAGGTATCTGGTCTCTGGAAACTTGCTATTAAATTCCATTTATTTTTTTCAGAATCGAAAAAATAAGCAGTATAAATTGTTTGGTTGTTTTTTGTAGGCTCACCTTTTAATAAAAACTTATAAGTTAAACCAGCCTTCCAATTAAACACTTTATAACTTTGTCCTCCAGAACCCTCATTACCAAATTCTCCGGCAGTTACTCCTTCCCCTTTTCCTAGCAATACAATTTTATATTCATCTGGTATTTCGTTTGGATCTTGAGTTTTAAAAGGACTCCAAACTGAAAATAGAATTCTACGCTCGGATTCAGAATTTACCTGAATACCAAAGTAACCATGTTTAAAGCCATTAGCCATAAAATAAGAACCTATTTTATCTTCACCCTCAGGAACATTTATTTCATTATAATACCAAAGTATATCTTTATTTTCTGGTGTTTTATAGCTTAAGTGAACAGAAGGCCCACGACGACCAAAATAAAAATCTTCATCTACAAAATATACCCCACTTTCTACAATCTTTCCTTGCAATAAAATGTCACTTACTTCTGCTATGGTTTCACCCACCTTACTAACCCCTTGAATTTCTATAAAATTATATCCTTCTTTAGCATTGAATTCATCTATTTCAATTCTTTTAAAATCTGAATTATTAATTTTAATTTCTTTAGTAACATCTCCTAAAGTCACTCTTACAACCGATTCACCCTGTGGTGCTTTTGCTACCAATGATACCAATAATTTACCTGAGGCGTTAGTTTTAAAATATGTATGAATTACAGTATTCAAATCTGTCCAATTATGAACGCCTTCCTTACCAATTACCTGACGGTTCGTATTAGGCTCATTTATCACCCAACTATTACCCTTAGTTGGTATACTAATTATTTGCCCTGATTCTTGAATAAGTTCACTACTGTTATTAGAAACGATAACATCCTTGTTATTTGAACGACATCCTATTGCACTAAAAGTCAATATTCCTCCACACAACACGGATACTGCAGTTATATAGTTTTTTTTCATTATACCCAAAATATTATTTATTATCTTTAAAAGGAATTTTAACAATTACTGTTTCTCCCTTACCATATTTATTAGCTATACTTTGCACCGTCCATAAATCGCTTAGATTATCTCCATCTATTACACTCCCACTATAATCCCCCCAAGATGTCCCGTCAGTTGCTCCTTTTCCTTCACCTAAACTAACTATTTCTCTAACTGTTCCCAGAGGATCGTTTGCATAACGGTAGGCAAACCGGGGACTGATAAACATTTTTTCGTTCGTTTCCTGAAAACCAATAACCACATCATTGTTTTTATTAACCGCTATGGTTGTTTGAATAAAATTAGTTCCTTCATTTTCTATTAAACCTGTTTGAACAATTGTCCCATCAGTTTCTATTTGATGCCATTGCACAGCGGACCTTCCTTTATAATTTACGGCGTGCGAAAACCAAATGCATCCATTCTGGAACACCAAATTTTTTGGGTTTCTATCTCCCGATGATGTTTTTTGTTCTGTATCTTTTTGTGGCGATTTGGGCGGGTAATTAGTATACTCTAACTTATGCTTTGTCTGGCATACATTTTTAGCAATTGGTGTTCCATTATCTCCTGTTGTTACTTTATTTATAATAAAGTCTTCTTTAGTCAAAGTAAAAAAGTACAAGTCGTCTATATCATCCTGCATAAAAACAGGATGACCTAAACTTCCCTGAAAATGATAAGCTTGGGTTTCTTTTCCTTTTTTAGCATCTTTAATAGACATGACAAAGGTTTTTTCTTCTCCTCCAGGAAATGAATAACCAATCCACTTTTTACTAAAGCCTAAACCTCCTCCATCAACACCTCTAGGAGCTGAGACAGGATAAATATGCCAACCTTTTGTCGGGTTATCAGATTTTGATATGGCTATATTTACTGGCTTCTTTTTGTCTTCATCCCAAGGATTCCACAAATCGAAACCAAAAACCTTATTATGAGGATCAAAAAACATTTTAGGGTCTATACCTTTGTTAAAACAATTTTGAGAAACGCCATCGATGAATAATCCGTTTTTATCATAAATTATAATTCCTGAATTTGTTGCATGTAAAACATACCCACCACCTACGGCTACTTGAGGATCTACCTGCCTGTTACCGTCAACTGCGCCACTAAACTGCATAAAACCATTATACATCTTTGTGCCTCCACCCTGCACTCTTTGCGGACAACTATCCTCTCTAAATGCTTTTTTAATTATGGGGGTTATTTGTTCTGTTCTGGTTGGTTTAACCACCCTATTACTCTGTGCTGACAAAGGTGCATAGCATGCCAAGACCAACAAAACTATGGCCCTTAACTTACATAATATCATGTTAGGATTTTTTTAAAAATCAAGGCTAGTTGCCTCTAGCCTTGATTTGTCTTTATTGTTTAGTAAATGATCACACTTTTAATTTTGTGTAAGGAATGCGCATTTTAATTTCCCAAGTTCCAGAGTCATTAATTTTTATACCCCAACGAATATAAGCCTGATTGACTATTTCTCCATTTGCATTTGTATAAGGTGTCCAATCGAAAGCACCATAATCTGCCTCGTAAGCTTCAGTATCTACGGTAAAAGCATCACGTGTTGTAATATAGTACATTAAATAAGAACTATTACCTCCATAATTTCTCGCATACTGAGGAAAAGGTGGTGCTGGTAAAGAAAAAGTTGTAGAGGTCGCGTCAGAAATAGTTTCTACGGAGTTATCATGATAATTTTGAAGATATGATGAACCACTTGGATAAAATGGTATTTTATCAGGATGCAATGGATTATCATAACTATCAGTTATAATCATTTTTACATTTACTGCTAGAGAAGGCTCTTCACTAACCTTAGTAATAGTAATATAAGGGTGCGTACCATCTAAAACACTAGGCACTTCATCATCAAAACCATTTGTAATAACAGAGGTATACAAAGCATTTAGACCATTATTAGACTGTCTCACGAGATTAAGTCTGGAGCGCATTTCAGTAGGAAACTCTACAGGTTGAAAAGGCTCTAATTTAATTACAGTAAAGTCATCTAATTGCTTCTCACCTCGCACATTAGAAGCATTTACATTTACTTTATAAGTGTCTTGCCCTTCAATATACTTTGTAGCCTGGGTGAAAGCAAATTCACCACTAACACTATTCATTAAAATAGACGGTTGCTTTGTTAATTCTAACTTAGCATTAGCTAAAGCTAAAGTAGTATCAGTATCTCCATTAAAAGCTTCTTTCCAAGTTAATATTTCATATTCATCGAAGAAAGCATTTGTAGGATTTCCATCTGCGTCAGTTATACTTGTAATCTCCCAATGCATGGGATATGTAGAACCTTCTATCGCTGGAGTTGCGCTTGTTGAAAACACCCCCCGTGGTACAAAAATAGTATCTTGTGTGGCATGTATGTTGTCACTTAAATACCCTACTTCTGGCGGCTGACATGCCACTATTATTAGGGCTACAGCCAAAAATGTATATAATATGTTTTTCATTTGTATGTTTTTAATTAATAAATTTCGAATTGGTAAATTAGTTTCGCTTATAATTAAACAACGTATGGTTACCTTGTAATACATGGATAACGCCGTTTGTTGACATTATATTAGAGGTTCTAACCACAAATTTATTATCCCTCTCATCCGCATTTCCAACATTCTCATTCCAATCATCCCAATCTTGACCTATCTTATAAGTAAAATATACCAATTCTGGGTAAGTATCTAGTTCACCACCGTAGATATCAGCTGGCTCAAGAGAAATTCTTCGTTCTTCTCCATTTGTAGAAGTATAAATTTCACCTTGGTTTTTGAACATATTCTCTCTTGTAATTTTACCATCAAAAATATATCCTCCAAGATATTTAGTTAAAGTATCTGCAGGAATATCATTAACGGTATATTCGGCTAATGGGTCAGATTCTCTCATTTCTGCTAATACCGCATCTATATAATTTTTTATAGATAAATTATTAGGAGCAAAAATGGTTGCATTACCATTTACAACATTTTCCATCCCCGCACGTTCAATAAGAATTGCTAGGGTATCTAGTTGATCATGAGATTTAAAAAATTCCAGCGTTGTAGAACCAGTATTGGGGTTACTAAGCCCTCCATCTACTAAATATCCATCGCCATCGCAAGCATATATACTTAGTAAAAGTGCTAATATGGGAAATATTAATTTTTTCATCTTAAGTCTTTTTTTAAAATAATACATTTACTAAATTTTGCCTTGCCAGTATTCAGTTTGAACAATCGCTGGGTTGGTTGAAATAATATTTGGATGAACAGGCCAGAAATAACCTTTCTTGTTATTTCTTGCTGTATTTGCCCAACTTACGCCTTCAAAATAGTCCATACGGATTCTATCGTACCCTGATTGTGCCTCTCCAACAAATTCTATGGCTCTCTCGTCAAAAATAGCCTTCATTAAACTTTCTCTGTCAGTAGCTCCAGTATAATTTGGTACACCAGCCTTACCTCTAACCATATTGATATCATTAACTGCATCAATACCATTATTTAATCTGGCGTTAGCCTCTGCTCTTAATAAATACATATCAGCTAATCGGAAAATTAAAATATTCGATTCAGAAAATAATGCATATGAACCTTCAGAATCTGGATCTTGAGAAGAATAAGCGTATTTCATAGTAAATGTACCATTGGTAGTTCCGTATTCATAGAAAAATAAATCTTTTCTAATATCATTTGTTCTATCCGGATCCATGGTCATCATTTCGTTACCATAAAAATCGGCGTTCCATACTGGTGTAGCCCCTGTTGCCACAGTAGGTCTATTAAATGGTGCGTTTAAAGTTAGTCCTGTATGGTTATTATCTGCTGTAGACACCCTAAAAGATTCTCCATAGGCTGAACTTATATTAATCTCGAATAATCCAGTTTCAGATTGACCTGTACACATTTTTTCAACTCCATCTGCTCCTTCTACTGTATAATCTATAAGACTCGCTCCACTATTGTTAATTACATTTGTTGTTGCAGCAATAGCTTCATTAATCATCCCTGTATTATCATTATCTCTAGATGCATACCACAAAGCAATGTGTGCTTTTAAAGCTTCCGCACTTGCTTTATTTGCTCTAATTGCCCAATTTGGATCAGCAGGAGAAGAATACTCTAACAAACTAATTGATTTTTCAACAGCTTCCAAAGCAAAATCTAACACTTCGTGTTCTGGAGATCTTGGCACAGTTACTATAAAACCATCTTCAGTTACCAGCTGATCGATGCTTTCAAGCGACTCACTAATAATTGGCACATCTCCCCAGATGCGAGCCATATAAAAATAGCTTAATGCCTGTACAAATGCAGCTTCGCCTATAAGCTTATTCTTCATTTCCACTGAATCAAATAATTCATCACTCATACCTTCAATATATTGCTGAGCGGTAAATGCCCAGTTTGCTGCACGATAAAACCCTTTCCAATCTCTTGAGGCATCTCTATACGCTAAATTGTAATTACCACTACCTTCTATGTAATTTACTATCCAGTTACGGCTATCCATAAAGGTCATTCCTGTCCATTCTCCCCAGTATAAAAAATTACCTTGGGTAAGAATAACTTCTTTAAATAAAGCATACGACCCAGCCACTGCCTGTTCTGCATTTGCTTGATTTACCCAAAAAACATCAGGATGTGTAATGGTTACAGGTTCTTGGTCTAATAAATCGCTACAACTAACGAAAGTAAGCAGTGCTAAGACCATTCCATATATTTTAAAACTTATAAATTTTTTCATAACTCTTTAATTTTAGAATTTAGTATCAATTCCTAATGAAATTGTTCTTGCTTGAGGATATCCATTTCCGTATGTATTACCTTGGAAATCCACCATAGATGCGTCCACTACTTTTTTAGAACGTTGCCATTGATAAGGATTTAAAACCGAAGCAAAAATTCGTAATCTTGATAACCCTATATTTTTCATAAAAGTTTCACTTTTGTTAAATGTATATCCAAAAGCGGCATTTGTTATTTTCCAATAATCTCCACTGTCTATCCACAAAGTTTGGTTTCCTCTAAATCCATAAAAAGGCCCACCAATACTTCCCGTTGTGGGGTAAAGTGCAGGAAAATCAACACCTGCTGCGCCATCACCTGGCTTTTCCCAAAACGTATGTGCACTTAAATCAGCTAAACCTCTCCTTGCCCAAGCATCGCCTGTCCGGTCGTAAGCATCCATATAAGCATTCAACACTGTATTCTTTATATCTGCCCCAAAAGAGAACTGACTATATGCCTGTAGATACCATCCTTTGTACTGAAAGTTAATATTGAACCCACCCTGAATATCTGGTATTGGAGAAAACTCGGTTGCTAATTTCAAATCGTGATCTTCATTTAACAAGTAATCGCCATTTAAATCTCTCCAGATTGGAAAACCTGGTCTGATGGCTGCCCAAGCAGATTTTCCTGTTAAAGGTTGCCCGGTAAATGGATTAACAGGTAGTTGACTTAAATCATCGATTATATAATCATTTACAAACATTCTATACAGATTTAGAGGTAAACCTACTACATAACCATAATTTTGATTAGTATTTATGTAATCTCTATTTCCGTTTGGTAATTTAGAAACAAAATTTTCATTCTTAGAAAAATTCAACATTAAATCCAACTTCCAATCGCTAACAGCAGGAAACACTCTGTATCGAACTTGAGCTTCCCACCCGTAGTTCAATACACCGGCAATATTAGCTTGTGCATAATTGTAACCTGAGTAATTAGGAAAAGTTGTATCAAATAGCAATTGATCTGTTTTTTTGTTATAAGCTTCAAAAGTTAAATTTAATCTACGATTAAACATATCTAAATCAACACCAATATTCCATTGCTCTGTTTCCTCCCATGACAATTTATCGTTTGCCATACGATTATAATTTGGAATAACTCCAGTTACCCCGGCATAAGTAGATCTATTCATCTGGTTTGCCCAATAACCACTAGGGTTACCTCCAAATCCTAAATTATACGCTCCAAAACGCGCATTATTAGATCCCATTTGTTTACCATTTACCCCCCAACTGGCGCGAATTTTTAGGTAACTTACGAAATCTGGTAAAACTGGTTCTAAAAAAGGCTCCTCTGTTAAAGTCCAAGCACCTGATATAGAATAAAAGTCTGCCCATCTAACATCTTTACCAAATTTAGAAGAACCATCTCTAGTATAAGTTCCTGATATCCTGTAACGATCCTTAAAATTATAACTACCTCTACCGTAGTAAGACAATAGGGCATTAGACTCAATACTTGTGTCACCTGAAATCTCATCATTCGTATAACGTCCGTTAATTACTTTAATCGCATCACTTCCAAATCCTATTGCTGACAATCTCATATTTTCGTATTGGTTAAAATCAACACGATTACCTAATACTGCTGTTACATTATGACTCCCATCACCAAAACTATTAAAATAGCTAAAATAAGTATCAGCGTTAACATTGTTTCTATTATATAAGGCATAACTAGCAAATCCATCGCCCTCAGGTCTTATTGTAGAAGGCTCGTAAAAATTCTTTTTATTACTGTCATACACATATGTAAGTTGAGAGTTTAAACTTAAGCCCCCAATTAAATCAAGTGTTGCAAAATTAGATAATGTTAGTAAAACACTTCTATCGGTATTTAACTTATCATTTAACTCACCTGCCAAAGATGCTCTTTTTCATCTGAAATATAAAATAGAGAAGAATTTAACTGAGCTGGGTTTATGGGTAATGTTGAATTAAGATTAAAAGAACCTTGATAAGGATTACCTTGACCAGTTCTCTGGTCGGAATGTGTGAATCTCGTAATTAATTGATTACTAAATTTTTCACCAACTTTAAAGTTTAAATTTGATGAAAGTGTAATACGTTCAACTCCAGTTGCTTTCACAACACCTTCTATATCGTCGTAACCTAAACCGATTCGATAATTAGTTTCTTCGGTACCTCCACGCATCGAAACATTATACTTTTGCATAATTCCAGATCGATAAAATAAATCCTGATAATCAACATTGTTATTAAATGCTGGATTCAAACTATCTGACAACATAATTGGAGTTGTCCCGTTTTGTCTCTCAAATTCTGCCCACCAATTATTTAACATATCCCATTTCGCATTACGCTCTGCTGCGCCAACGTACATTGGAGCAAGGTCAGGCTTTGGTTGAAAACCTATATTTGAAGAAAATGAAAATTCAGGTCTTGCTAAAGCAGCTCCCCTTTTAGTTTGAATAATAATAACACCGTTTGCACCCCTAGACCCATAAATTGCGGCAGCCGATGCATCTCTTAAAACGTCAATACTTTCAATATCATTTGGGTTTAAAGATGCAAGAAAATCCTGATTGGATACGCCATAGCCAGCCAAGTCTTCTAAACTTGTCTGTACTCCATCGATAACATACAAAGGACTACTATAAGCTATATCTGGATCGATATTTGCTCCAACCGCTGTATTACCCCTGATGATAATAGCTCCTCTTCCTCCTGGAGCTCCAGTAAGATTTGGACTTTGCATACCAGGCACCTGAGTAGCAATTAAACCAGAAACATTTAAAACAGGAATCCCCTCTATGGCTTCTGCTTTAACACTTGAAATTGCCCCTGTAACTTCTTTTTTATGCACTTTTTGATAACCAATAAGTACGACTTCCTCAAGTTCTCCAACGTCCTCGCTAAGCTTAACGTTTAAAGAAGTGTTCTTTCCTACAGTAATCTCTACTGTTTTATACCCTAAAATTGAAAATACTAAAACAGAATTAGCATTAACACCAGAGAGTTTGAAGTTCCCGTCAAAATCAGTAGCTACTCCGATAGCTTTATTTTCTTTAACAAAAATACTAACTCCAGGTAAAGGTGTACCTGTTTGCGAATCGGTAACGTTTCCTTGAATAATTTTCCCCTGTCCATGGGATAAAAAACTCAGTTGAAACATTACTAGAAAAAATAATAATTTCCTCATAAATTTTGGTTATTAATTGGTTAATTAAAAATTTTGGTTAAAATTTGTTGCGTTTGTTTTATGATATAATTGGTTAATTAATCAAAAAAAAGAGAGTATCGAGGTAGACACCCTCTTTTTCAAATCAAGTGACTAATAAACCAAACAATATTAAAATGTTTCTTTCATCCAATTATATGGATTGCGCTTAATCCAGGTACCTCGAGTAAAATCAGGAAAATCCTGTGGCGCACCATTATTTTCTATTGATAATTCCGACAATGGTGTAATGGCACTCCACGCTGCTGCATCATAAGCATCCAATGGTGGTGCAATATTTTCTTTAGCTGATTCCACAAAAGCGTTCATTACAAAAAAGTCCATTCCACCGTGTCCTGCTCCTGTAGCAAGCTCACCATATTTTTGCCATAGTGGATGATCATATTTCTTTAACCACTCATCGGCAGCCTCCCATTGATGCGGTTTCGATTTTCCTTCAACATAAATCCTGTTTCCATCGACTTCCCATAAACCTTCGGTACCCTGAACTCTAAATCCTAATGAATAAGGACGTGGTAGATGTACATCATGAGTTACGATGATGGTTTCTCCATTAGCAGTTTCGATGGTAGAGGTAATAACATCTCCCATTTTAAAGTTAACTTTAGCATTTGGGTGATCTTGTCCGCCATGTTCAACAATATAATTGTGCATACCTCTACTTTTAGTAGCATGCGACGTCAACGACACAAATCGGTTACCTCTATTTACATCGCACATAGCTGCAATCGGTCCAACACCGTGAGTAGGATACACATCGGCATTACGTAATACAGAATGTTGTGTTCTCCATGCGGATTCTGAAATCCCTTTTTCGCCAAATTCAACACCCTTACCATAGGCTGTTTTTCCATCATTTAGCATTACAAATCGTAAATCGTGCTGGTAACCACATCTAAAATGAATAAGTTCACCGAATACGTTTTGTTTTACCATATTTAGTACTGCTAATACATCGCGACGGTAATTTACATTTTCCAAAATCATTAAATGACTACCGGTTTCTTCATGTGTATTTACCAAATCCCAACATTCTTCTAAGGTATTTGCTGCCGAAACTTCTACCCCTGTATATTTTCCTGCTTTCATAGAGTCGACTGCCATACGCGTATGCCATAACCAGGGCGTAGCAATAATAACTGCGTCAACTTCTTTTAATTCTAATAATTTTAAATAATCGTAATCAGAATCGCCAAATACCTGAGGTTTAGAATGTCCTGCATCATCTATCATCTTTAACGCAATTTTTATACGCTCTGGATCGACATCACAAATCGCTGCAACTTCGATATCCTTTCTATGTAGTGCATTATTTAAATGATTTGTTCCGCGCAAACCAACGCCAATAAAGGCCATTTTTAATTTCTCTCCTGGTTTTCCTAAACCCATACCAAACGATAAGTTTGGCATTAGTGATAAGCCTGCTCCGGCTATTGCTGTTTGCTTTACAAAATTGCGACGTGAGTTCATATATCTTAATAAAATCGATTATTCGTTAAATATTCGTTAACAAATATTCACTTTAGTATTAACATATAAGTTGATTTTTTACGCATTAAGGGGTAAAAAACTGTATATTAAAAGGTTGTGAACAATTCCTTCACCTTTTTGATTAGTTTGTCTCCCATTTGCTATTTAACAATAATAGCTTAAGCTCTTAAAATTATTATATTTACATATCTGCGACACTAAATTATTTTCCTTTATTTTTTTACATTAAAAGCAGCACATATGACTTTTAAGCAATTATTATCTTATAAAAACTATTTATTCTCAATAGTATTTTTATGTTTAACCTGCTTCACTACAGCACAGAATCATATTAACTTTAAACCAATTGCGCCTGTAGTAAATAATAAACCAATCTTTGTAAGTAAGACTGTTCAGGATAAATTTGGTCAAATTTGGATGGTGCACAGAGGAGGTCTATTAATTCATGATGGTTATAATTTTAGACCCATTACGAATAAAAACATTTTCAAAACCGAGAATGAGCGCATATCGGATATTGTCGTATGCGAGAAAAAAGACATTTGGATTATTTCGAATACAGGTTCTTTGCTATATTTTGACATTAATAGCGGGCGTTTTAAAAACAAAAATTCGATTGTAAACAACAAACGTATTAAAACAATATTTAATAATAATAATATTTTGTGGTTTGCTACATATAAGGGAGAAATTTTTCGGCACGAAGGCAATTCGACAGATAGTATTACTCAAATAACAAACAATAGCTCAATTGTTAAAGACATAAAAAGTTTGGCTCTTACTACACCTAACAACTTATTTATTGGTACAGAAAAAGGTAAAATTTTTAATTATAACTTAAATACTAAAAATTGTAAAGAAATAGTTGGACTATTTACCGATTATCCTGGTAACATTATTTTAACCTCCGACAAAAATAATAGACTATGGATTGGCACTGAAACCTATGGTATTTTTGTTTACGATAGCGACAAAGAAAAATTTATACATGATGATCTATTCTACTCAGAAAATTATGGTGTAAACAAACAAATGTTTTTAACTCTTTATAATGATAGTGATGGATATGTTTGGGGAGGAACTGATGGTGGTGGACTATATAAAATGGACCCCGAAACGGGAAAGATTGAATTATTTTTCAAGGAAGACTCTAACGAATTTTCTTTAGGAAGTAACACCATTTTAGATATTAATGAAGATAGCCATAAAAACCTTTGGATTTGTACTAATTATGGAAAAATATCTGTATTACCAAATGTAGATAATAATATTAGATATCATGAAGGTTCTGCAAATCATACACCACAACGAATTCTAAGTATTTATAAAAGTTCGAAAGATATATTGTGGATTGGCACTGATGGCTCTGGACTAACCAAAGTTAGCTTTCTACCTTCTGGAGTTTCTAAAGAAAAACAATACTTTAACAACGTAGCGATTAACCGTGGTTTTTATATCCAATCCATTACCGAAGATAAAAATCAAAACATATGGTTTGGAACTTATCGAAACGGCTTATGGTTTCATAACACAAAACTCAATACATTTGAAAAAATAAATATTGTCAACCCGAGAAATCAAGAAGCATCAGATATCAGAACTGTCTTTACAGATTCAAAAGGTCGTATTTGGGCTGGGACTAATATTTCTGTAGTTGTTTTTGATGCAAACAAAAAGCTTCTCGCTACTTTTGAAAACAATAGACATGGCTTAAAAGGTGTAATTGCCGAAAGCTTTGTTGAAGATGACACTGAAAACATTTGGCTAAGCTTTTTTAATGGCGGACTATTTAAATTCCATGAAGACCATACCAATTTACAATCTTCATCGTTTTCTGATATTCCTTTTTTAACCACCAACGATAGTAAAGAAAAGACATCAGAAGTAAAATCGATTGAGCTTGGAGAAAATGGAACACTTTGGCTCATAGATAATTTAAGCAACTTGATTAAGTTTGACACCAATTCTAAAACCTTCAAAATTTATGATAATATACAGCCATTCAAAGATGTTAGCTTGGCTTCCATTATTAAACAAGATAATGACAATTTATGGCTAAGTTCTAATAACGGTATATTTCATTTAAACCTAAAAAGCAATAATATAAGATCGTATTACAGTACCGACGGATTACAAGGAAATACTTTTTTGACTCGATGTGTGTTCAAAGACAAAGACGGCACTTTGTATTTTGGTGGTCTCAATGGGTTAAATTATTTCAATCCAACTAAAATCAGAAAAAAGGAATCTACTCCTAAACTATATATTAACACTATTGAAATACTTAATCAACCCATTGATCAACTTATTCCTGAACAAAGTAACCTAAATGTTTATAATATGGAAAACTTAGATTTAAAATCAGACCAATCTTCGTTTTCTTTTAAATTTTCAGCAATCGACAATGTTCTGGACCCCAAATTTCATTATTCCTATCGCCTTAAAGGTTTTAACAATAAATGGGTAAATAGTGGAGTGGAACGAATAGCAACTTACACTAATATTCCACACGGAAAATATGTTTTTGAAGTAAAAGCTGGAACAAAATCGGAAAATTGGAATATTCCAATGAAACAAATTACAGTAAATATAGCGCCTCCATTTTGGCAAAGTTCAATTGCTTATATACTATATTTTTTACTTTATGGATTATTCATTTACGCATTAAGATTATGGTACAAATTGCGAAATAAATTATTGATAGAAAAAATTAATCATAAGAAAGAAAATGAACTTCATGATCTAAAAATGAACTTTTTTGCCAAAATGTCGCATGAAATTCAAACGCCTATAACCCTAATATTAGGACCGCTTGAGGATATGATCAAGCGATCGGCAGACAATGGCAACTTACTTTTAAATCAGCGATTAAAAATTATAGAAAATAACAGCAAACGCCTTTCAAAAATTGCCAGAGAACTTACCCTGATTAGAAATAAAGAATTGAATGAGCTAAAACTGTTGGTTAACAAGAATAATCTTTACAAACATATTGACGAAATATCACTCTCATTCAAAGAATTAGCTCGAAAAAAACGCATAGATTTCGCTATTAATTGCCCAAAAAACTTACATACTGCTTGGTACGATAAAGAAAAAATAGAACATGTAATTTATAACCTGCTATCAAATGCTTTCAAATTTACACCAAAGGAAGGGAATGTTCAGTTAAGTGTTATCCCCATCGACTCTAAAAAGCAAATAAAACTATCGGTTTCCGATACTGGATCGGGAATTCCAAAAGAAGAATTAGAACTCATTTTTGATTTATTTTATCAATCCAGAACGAATAAAAAAAATAAAGGTTCAGGTATTGGCTTAGCCTTAACTAAGGAGTTAGTAGATTTACATAAAGGAACGATTGAAGTAGAATCTTCGCCCGTGCAAGGAACAGTTTTCACCTTCACCTTACCTATTACAAAGGACGCTTACAACGAATCGGAATTAATTATAACCGATAATGATAACGAAGAATTAAATGAACAAGAGGAAACAGAACATGAAAACCAATTACAAAAATCGGCCAAAGATCTCTCTAAGAAAACTATTTTAATCGTTGAAGACAATTTAGATTTACAAGCGTTCCTTAAAGAACTATTAGTTCAAGAATATAATATTTTATTGGCAGAAAATGGCGCCGAGGGTTACCATTATGCCAAAAGTAATTTTCCCGATTTAATTTTAAGTGATATCATGATGCCAAAAATGGATGGTATCGAGATGTGCATGATGCTGCAGGAAGACCCTTTAACAAAGCATATACCTGTAGTCATGCTTACCGCAAAAAATTCAACGAATGCAAAGATTTCCGGATTAAAATCGGGCGCCATAGAATATATCAACAAGCCTTTTAATACTAATGAGTTACTTTTAAAAATAAAAAACATCATATCTTCTAAGGAGCATATCATTTCAAAATACAGAAAAGAGATAATTACAAGCCCCGATATAGATACAGAAAAAACTCAGGACGAAATTTTTCTTGAGAATATGACCAATATTATAAATGCCAAATTAAATGATGAAGGATTTAAAATTGAAGATTTAGCAGAATCACTAAACATGAGTTATTCGAGCCTGTACAGAAAGTGTCAGGCACTCACCGGAAAAAGTTTAGTAGATTACATTCGATTAATCCGATTAAAACGTGCGGCTATTTTAATTACAAAATACGGTTATACCATTTCAGAATCGGCGTTCGCTGTTGGTTTTAACGACCCTAAATACTTTTCAAAATGTTTTAAAAAACAATATGAAAAAAGCCCAAAAGAATTTGCTAAAGAAGCAGAAAAAATAGGTGTCGACAATTATTTGAAAAAACACAATCTGGAGCATTTTAGCTCAAGTGTGAACTAAACTTAGTATGTAAAAAACAAAAAGCTTGAGATTAAAACTCAAGCTTTTTTAATATTCCAAAAAGTTATAAAAACTTATTTTATTTCGATTAACTCTAATTCAAAAGTTAAGTCATGACCAGCTAAAGGATGGTTTCCATCCACAATAATGTGATCTTCGTTAACTTCTGCTACTCTAAATTGATGCTCTCTACCATCTTCACTTTTAGACACTAAGCCCATACCAACTTCTGGTTTTACATCACCAGGTAGTTGCCCGTTGTCAACCTTATGAAATAATTCTTTTTGAATTTCACCATAAGCTTCTTCTTTAGGTATTGTAACAGTCTTTTTCTCATTTACTTCCATGCTAATGATAGCTTTTTCAAAACCAGGAATTAATAAACCTTGTCCTAAAGTAGCTTCTAAAGGCTCTCTTTCGGCCGATGTGTCAAAAACTTGACCATTACTTAATTTTCCTGTGTAATGAACTCTAACAGTATCATTTTCTTTTACTTGACTCATAAATTTTGTTTTCTTGTTTAAAAATCCTCACAAAACTATCATTTATAAATTGAATACCAATAAGATATAATTAAAACCTGATATAATTTAAGATAAACTTAACCCTTCTTTTGCTTTCATTGGTAATATCACGGTTTTTACATATAAATCTAATAGTGATTCCCTTTATTTTTAGTCTTTAAATCTCATCAATAAAATAACACTAAAATACACTTTATCGATTTTTTTATACATTTCATAGATGTTTTTTAGAATTTTGTTGTATATTCGTCACTGCAAACAACTAATTTTCACAATTGAATATTAACTAACTATTAATTTTCGAAAGTATGCCTTGTAAAAAAACATACTCATTAATTAAAAAAAGTTATTTTAATGAGCGCACACAAAAGAAGAAACAGGTATTTCAACGATTATATTTGAAATGGCCTACGCCTTCATCTAATTTTACACATGCCTTCTTGGGATTGGTTAATAGCACAATGAGAAAAAATGTTACTTGTCTTAGTTAAATAAATAATTAAAGACAAGCATTTTTTGTTGTATAACGCCCTAATCGTTAACTAATTATGAAGCATAATTACTTTAAAAACTTCTTTTCGCTTTTTTGCTTATTGTGCATAAGTATGGTAACCTATGCCATACCTTTCAATAACAATAGTGAAATAGACAAAACAACTTCATATTCAAAATTTATATACTACGGTGCTCTAACGGACTATGCACATTTTGTCCAAACAGAGTTGATAAATTTTAAGAATTCTGAAAACACATACAAAGTTGAATCCAATTTATCAGTTTTAATCTCTCCTGAGGTAGGCGACTATATATCCAATGGTGATGGTAATTGGAATAACCCTAACAGTTGGCTTGTTTGGAATGGCTCTATAGGAGTTATAACAGCGCAATACCCTGGTTTAGTTGGAGGCTCTTATAGCGTTTTTATAATGCCAAATGACACCATAACTATAGCTAGTGATTTAGGCACTCAAAATATGGATGCCGTTAATGTTTATGGAACATTAATTTTAGGAAATGGTACAGGCAATCAACACATAACTACATTAAACACCCCACAACTTACCATTGCTACTGAAGCTCCGGATAATGGCGCATTAACCTTTAATGGAAACAGAGTCAGACTTATATTGCCTGCTAATGCTGCTCTTACAGTTGAGCCATCATCTATTATCGATGGAAGTTGTTCGAATAATGATGAAATTTATATAGATACTCAAAAGTATGCTACTTGCGTAGGAGGAGGTTCTACAACGTATTCTTTTGGAGACATTATTGCTTCTGGTGGAACGATCAACGCTGAAATCGATTTACCTGCGTCAAATTATACCACCGAATCTTGTGTATCTATTGCTCTTGAAGGAAGTCATACTGGTGCGGTTTCAGGAACTGTTACCCACACCTGGACAATACAAGACCCTAATGGACTGACAACCCCATTAGTATCCAATTTGATTGGCAACATCTCCACATCAAGTTTCACTCCCACTATTTTAGGAGATTATCTATTATCATTAGAGGTTAGTGATGATAGTTATACAAACGTAGAAACCAGAACCATTATTATAGAAGATAATATCGACCCTGTGGCCATTTGTCAAGATATCACCGTACAGCTGGATGCCGCTGGTAATGCTTCTATTACGGCTGCTGATATTGATAATGGTTCTAACGATGCCTGTGGGATTAAATCGCTGGCT
>NZ_JACVXB010000007.1:36546-189170 GCF_014596945.1 Aestuariibaculum sediminum
CCGCTGGTAATGCTTCTATTACGGCTGCTGATATTGATAATGGTTCTAACGATGCCTGTGGGATTAAATCGCTGGCTCTGGACAATACCGCTTTTACCTGTGCCAATGTTGGACCTAATTCAGTTACCCTTACGGTTACCGATAATAACGATAATACAGCGACCTGTTCAGCTACAGTAACCGTACAAGATACAACGGCTCCAATAATAACCTGTCCCTCACCTGCAACTGCGTTTACATCAGATGATGGTTTAGGAAATTGTTCGACTAATGTTAATCTTGGAACACCTTCTGCAACCGATAATTGTACAGCTTCTGGAGATATAATATTTACAGCTCGAATTGGAACCACAATTATAAACCCTAATACGCATCTTTTTCCGAGAGGAACCTCGACCGTTATTTGGACAGCAACGGATGAAAATGGTAATACCTCATTAACATGTAATCAAACTGTAACAGTAACCGACAACGAAGCACCACTTATTTCATGCCCGACACCTAATGCATTTTATGATACTGACACAGGTGAATGTAACGCCACTCTATCATTTACAGCAACGGCAACAGATAATTGTAGAACATCCCCAACCATTTCATACAGAATTGGAGTTAACCCAATAACATTCCCATACGATTTCCCGATTGGAACAACAACTGTTACCGCTGTAGCAAATGACGGGTACGGGCAAACAAGTTCATGCGACTTCAATGTTATCGTTCAGGATAACGAAAACCCGACTATTATTTGTCCAAGTGATAAAAATGTAAATTTTGCCGCAAATTGTGGGTATACACTACTCGATTACACCTCGGAAGCCTTAACAGGTGACAACTGCGACACCAATGTTATAGTTACTCAAAACCCAGCGCCGGGGACCGTAATTTCTGGAACAACAACAATAACATTAACCGCTACAGATAACTACAGCAATAATACTTCATGTTCGTTTAAGGTTATTCCTGCAGATATAACACCACCAGTTGCTAATTGTAAAGATATAACTATTGAACTGAGTGCCCTAGGTTCTGCAACTATTGCCGCAAGTGACATTAATAACGGCTCAGTTGATGCCTGCGGTATTGCTAATATGACGGTTTCTCCAATGTCATTTAACTGTTCCAATGTTGGTCCTAACCCAGTAGAATTCACAGTTTATGACGACGCTGGAAACAGTGATACTTGTCAGGCTACAGTAACAGTTATAGACAACACTAAGCCAACAATGCTGTGTAATGATTATGTTGTGGTGATGGATGCCATATCAAGAACTGCTTCAATTGCACCATCTGATGTTGATAACGGATCTAACGATGCATGTGGTTTAGCCTCTCTTACAGTGAACCCTAGCATAATTTATGAGGATCCTGCAAACGTTGGTAATGTTACTTACCATAATGTCATTTTAACTGCAACAGATAACAACGGAAACACAAACACCTGTGAGGTTACCGTTACTGTTGAACCCCCTAAAAACCAATTCACCTATTTATACGGAGAAATTGTCAACCCTATACCAGATAACCCTCAACCACCAAGCGCTCTTATCGAGGCAACCGCCTGTCCAGGAGGATTAAACGAGCCTAAAGACGTAGTATTCGATTTGGAAGCCATAGGCTCCTATGGTTTATTACCTGAACAAGTATTGAACTGGGAATACTCCGATGATAATGGTGAAACCTGGAATGTTATAGCTGGAACAGCTGGAATATTAACGTATAGATTTAATAATTTAACGCAAGATACTTTTGTAAGAGTAAGACTTGAAGATGCCGACAATCCTAGTAATATTAGAACATCGGCTGAAGCATTCGTTAGATTTTTACCACCAGACGAACCGCCTACAATTGTTAGTACTTCGAACTTATTTATTTGTTTAAATGAATCTGTGTCATTAGTGGCCGAAAGTTATTTCGATCAACCAAATGGTCAATTCGGTGAAGGTGGAGAATTTAATTACGCTCAACCTGACGGATGGCGAGTAGATTTTATCGACAATTATTTCCCTGCTAGTGGTGACAATGGTTCTGAAGAAACGTGGAAAGAATCAAACTCTAATAATAATGCTACTTTTAGTGGTATAAATTATGATACTTCCGATAACACAAAATTTGCTATTGCGCATGGTGTTGGAAATACGACCACTTTAGAAACCCCTGTTTTCAGTACTATTGGTATGACCTCAGCAGAGGCTATTATGAGTTTTAATACCAGTTATTATTTTTGTAATGGTGGTCATGGTGAAATCTGGTTATCTTTTGATTCCGGGTTAACCTATACTCAGGAATTATTTACATCTGAACACAACTTTACTGATGGCTCTACCACTGGCATAGAACTAGCAACTGGGCCTAGCAAAAAATGTATAGGCAGAACAAACCCTAGAATGGTTCCTGCAACCATCAATCTTGGCGCTTATACTGGACTATCAGGGTTACGTGTTATGTTTAAATTTTATGGCAGTACCACAAATTGTGGTGAAGTAAGTGAAACGTCTCCAAACATTAATAACCCAAATAATATAAGCTGCAACAAAGGTGGTGAAACTTTAGCCAGTGGATGGGCAATCGATGCTGTAGGGTTCGCCTACGCTCAGGTTGACGATGAATTAGAATGGACCGATGAAAACGGAGCTGTAATCGCCATTGGAAGTACGGCTTCAATTACACCTGTTACCCCTGGAATTAGAACATTTGGTGTAACAAACTTGGTAAATAATTGTAGAACCGATAATGACGCTGGAACCGAATTTGTTGATATCCATACAAGCTTAGCCTATGCAGGAGTAGATTACACACCTCTATCTAGCGAGTGTGGTGAAAATGCACTTCAGCTTAATGCTTACGACAATACTAAAACGGCAGTCGAAAACTACAACAAAGGTGCTTACGAAAGCAATTTATATGTTGTTCCCGATACAGCAGCCGGAGATATTGATTATTCAGGTACAGGTGTAACAGGAACTTGGACTGTTACAACCAACAGCACCTCATCATGTGGTAGTTTGGCTACTTTTAATGATGCTTCAAGTCCTGATGCAATCTTTACCGCCGACCCCGGTAATTATACTCTAACGTGGACCCTTTCTAATGGATGTTCAGATACTATTAATGTAACTATAGTAGACTGTCCAACAGTCAATTTTGATGGAGTAAACGACTACGTCACGTTCAAAAACAATTATAACGTCAATCAAATTAATGCATCTAATTTATCCAATTTAGACTTTAGTTTGGAAGTTTGGGTAAAACCGAATTCTATAAGTGGCACACAAACAATATATTCTAGAAAAGATGCTAATAATAATACCAATGGCTATGCCTTATCGCTAGTTAATGGACAAGTTCGTTTTAATTGGTATAACAGCGGCGGAAACGGTTCTGTTACAACAGGAAGTCACAATATAGGCACCGATAGATGGTATCATTTGGCAGTTGTTTTTGATGGCTCAAATTATACTCTATATGTAGATGGTATAGAATTAGATTCCTCAGGCGGAAGTGCACCAGATAATACATCTAATAATATTGAAGCTATATTGGGAGCTATGGATCAGGCGCCACCTAGCAATCCAACAAATTATTTTCATGGTTGGATGGATGAATTTAAAATCTGGAATATGGCGTTATCACCTGAACATATAAGACAAATGATGAACCAAGAGATTGTTCAACGTGGGTCTGATGTTGGTGGTGTAGTCATTCCGACAAAAATTTATGGCCCAGATGTGGATCAAGATGGCATTGAAGAGAACCCGATATTATGGAGTAATCTAGCAGGGTATTACAAAATGGGTGTTGTTTGTGGCGATTTATATCCAGAAGTTGGTGTTGCTGGTAGATTAAGAAATATTACAACAAGTCAACAGCAAACAGCACCAATTCCTTATACAACGAAAGCCAACACTAATTGGGATACCGATGCTACCTGGACCTATTCAGACGTATGGGATGTTCCAAATAGTAATGGTATAAATAACACACCAATTGATTGGAATATCGCAAGACTATCTCATAATTTAACTATAAACACCCGAGATATTAATTTGTTAGGACTTATAGTAAATCCGTCGAAAAAATTAATAGTAACCAATTCGGGGACTCAGGATGAAAGCAACATAGGTCATGGTTTATATATTTCCCATTACTTTAAATTAGATGGTTTTGTCGATTTAATAGGACGATCACAAATAATACAAAGACGCTATGGTTCCTATAATGATCATGATGGCAATTCTGCTACATGGAAAATATTTGAAACACAACAATTTAATGAAAGTATTTTAGATCCAACAAGTGTCGGCTATATAGAACGTGACCAGCAAGGAAACAAAAGTATTTACAATTACAATTATTGGAGTTCTCCTGTTGGAGCAATAAATAACACTTCTAATAACGTGCCTTTTACCCCTGCTAACAACATGTTAGATGGAACCGACACGAATAACCCAAAAAACATATCTTGGGTAGGTGGCTATAATGGAGCTCCTAATACACCTATTCGAATTGCCGAATATTGGCTATGGTCCTACCAGAATTCGATAGCTAACACCTATTCAAAATGGGTAAAACTAAATCGAAACTCAAGCCTCCAAACTGGATTAGGATATACCATGAAGGGAAGTGGCACAAGCAATCCTAGACAGAATTACACATTTAGAGGTAAACCAAATAATAACACAGTAGAAAATCTAATTAATGCTGGAAACAATACACTTATTGGTAACCCATACCCATCTGCTGTATATGCCCCAGAGTTTATAAAGGATAATATTCCAGCTGTTAACCCGGGAGGAGGATCCTCTGTTGCAAACCCAGGCACAACGGGTAGTATTGATGGTACTTTAGGCTTTTGGATTCACTTCGATTCAAATACAACCCACGTATTACGCGAATACCAAGGTGGATATGCTACATTTACGCTCGCCGGAGGTTTAGCCCCACCAGTAGGTTTAAAATACACCACTACCGATGGTTATGAAATTAGTGGAGAAGGAACCACAACGCTTTTACCAATAGCACATATTCCGGTAGCACAAGGATTCCTTGTTACAGCAGCCTTTGCTAACAAAACATCTAATATTGTTCGATTCCAAAACGACCAGAGAGACCGATTATCATTTCCTGCCGGAAGTACTCAAAATTTAGTGTTAAAAAATTCCAATACAAAAGGAGCTAAAAACACGGCAAATTCTAATAAACCAGAAGAACCCGAAAATGAAATTCAACGGATAAGATTTGAATTTAAAAACCAAAAAGGAAAACGACCTTTACTTTTAGCTTTTACACCAAATAATAGTGCTTCAGAAGGTTTCGATTTCGGATATGATGCTAAAATTGACGATCCGTTGGAAGACGATATGCTATTCGCTGTAGATGTTTTCAAAGTAAATATTCAAGCTGTAGGTGCGTTTGATGAATCAAAACAGTATCCGTTTAATATTTATACTAACAAAGGAGGTGACTTTGATATAGAAGTTACAGCCATTGAAAATTTACCTGCCAGCACTAAAGTTTACATTTACGACAGCATGCTAGGAACATATACTAAAATAGATGACAAAAATTCGAGTTTTAATATATCGCTTGACCCAGGAACATACACAGATAGGTTTTACGTTACATTTACCATAAAAGACGAAAAAACACTTTCTACAATCGATGAAAACTTGAAAAACATTCAGGTAAATTATTTACAAAGCACAAAAGAAATTTATATTAATGCCCCTAATATTGATATTAAACAAGTTGAACTTATTAATATCTTAGGACAATCGGTTGGCATTTGGAACAAATTCAATTTCTCATTTAAAACCGGAGTAACACGAATTCCAGTAGATACCAATTTATCTCAGGGCAGTTATATAGTTAATATTGTGACTTCAAATACCAACACCTCGAAAAAGATTATTATCAAATAATAAAAGAATATTATTTATTGAAAAAGCTACCACCTTAGTGGTAGTTTTTTTTTGATACATATCATTTTTTTGTAGTCTATTTCTGGTTATAATGTGCTTTTTATCTATTTTTTATGCGTTTCGTGGATTTTTTTGAATATTTTTATTATATTTGAGCACCAATCTACCAAAAACTTAATCGAATGAAAACGTCATCATACCTTAGCTGCTTTTTATTATTAGGCCTTTGTCTTTTTAACTTTTCTTTTCAATCATATGCCCAAACCAATACTATGGAGCGTATCAGATTAACCTTTACTGTGCCAGGAAAACATGTTAGACCACTATTAATTAGTTTCACAGCCGATAATTCAGCTACTGATGATTATGATTACGGCTACGAAGCCTTAAACAGGAATTCCTTTCCTTACGATATGAGCTGGCTAGTAAATGGACTAAAATGCACTACTCAAGGTGTTGGTAGTTTCGACGACACTAAAAAATACCCTTTATGGTTGTATATGTCTAAAGAAGATGATTTTGTTATTTCATTAACAGCTACCGAAAATTTCGAAACTCCGATCGAAGTATATATTTATGATGCTGTAAAAAATACTTATAGTAAACTAAACGATTCCGATTACAATTCTCATATAGGAAAAGGTGAATACTTCGATAGATACTATTTAGCATTCAAAAACGACAATGCCACATCATCGGATACAGCTGCCAAAACATTATCTACAGAAGATGACATCCTTAAAAACACCAAAATAAGATACTTAAGAAACTCAAAAGAATTATACATCGACACCAATGGCTTAAGTACTATTAAAGAGATTGCCCTAATAAATGCTAGCGGGCAGCGACTATTTACAACAAAAAACATAAACAACTCCAGTCTAAAAACTCCTATATATCAATTAAATAATCAACTGGTATTTGTTAACGTTATTACTGATTTAGGTCAAACTACAAAACAATTAATCGTTAACTAAGAAGACCTTAAAAATCTGCTAAGAAGTTTAATTATTTGAGTTAGTCACTTTTCAAATTGAACTTAAAAAAAAGCTCTAATTAAAATTAGAGCTTTTTACTTATATATGTGCAATCAAATCTTCTAATGTGAGTGTATGTTGCTCACCAGTCTTCATTGTTTTTAAAGTAAATGTATTTGAAGTCATTTCAGATTCACCAACTAAAACCACATAAGGAATGGCTCGCTTATTAGCGTGGTTCATCTGTTTCTTCATTTTCGCGGCGTCTGGATATAACTCGGCATTTATACCGTTTTCTCTCAAAGTTTTAATTGCTTTTAAACTAAATAAAGCCTCCTTGTCGCCAAAATTAATAAACAACACCTCTACATTTTTAGTAACGGTTTCTGGAAATTTATTTAGTTCTTCCAATACGAGATAAATGCGATCTAAACCAAAACTAATACCTACACCACTTACATTTTTAAGTCCGAATATACCGGTTAAGTCATCGTAACGACCACCGCCCCCAATGGAACCCATTTTTACAGAGTCTGGTGCAGCTACCTCAAAAATGGCTCCTGTGTAATAATTTAAGCCACGGGCTAAAGTTACATCTAGTTGCAAGGCCGCTGTTTGTAGCCCTAATTCTGAAATTGCATTATCGATAAAAGCTAGTTCTTCAATGCCTTTCATACCTTCTTCCGAAGTTGACAAAATACTTTTTAAAACTTCTATTTGCGTTTCAAATGCTCCAGATAATGAAAACAGTGGTTGCAGCTTTTCAATACCTTCCTCAGGAATTCCTTTAGAGCGCATTTCTTCTTTAACTTTCTCCTCTCCTATTTTATCGAGCTTATCCAAAGCTACCGTAAAATCAATTAATTTATCGTGCGCCCCAATAACTTCGGCAATACCCGATAATATTTTACGGTTATTAATTTTTATAGTTACACCCTCTAATTTGAGTGCTGAAAAAACCGCATCATATAACTGTATAAATTCTACTTCTTGCCAAAGCGAATCACTCCCCACCACATCGGCATCACATTGATAAAACTCTCTAAATCTCCCCTTTTGCGGGCGATCGGCACGCCAAACTGGCTGGATTTGGTACCGTTTAAACGGAAATTCTATTTCATTTTGATGTTGTACCACATATCGCGCAAACGGCACTGTTAAATCATAGCGCAATGCTTTTTCTGAAATACTTGGCGTTAACTTCAACGAATCTTTTGCCTCGTAAGCTTCCTCATTGGCCTTTCCTAAGAAATCCCCAGAATTTAGAATCTTGAAAATTAAACGATCCCCTTCATCGCCATATTTCCCCATTAGAGTTTCTGAATTTTCAAAACTAGGTGTTTCAATAGGTTGAAATCCGAAAGTTTCAAAAGCGCCACGTATGGTGTTAAATATATAATTTCGTTTAGCTACTTGCTCCGGATTAAAATCTCGCGTTCCTTTTGGTATGCTTGGTTTCTGAGCCATTTGTGGTATGTGTGGTTGTTTTTAGATTTTTCTAAATTAATATTGCTTTATATTTCTAACAATTAAAAATTGTGAGTACCTGAAACCTGTTCAGTTCGACAAAAATAAACGTTTCAATTGATAAAGATTCCGAACCTAGCGGGAATTTTAATTGATTAATTTATCGAAATACTTGTACAAATCGCCCTTAGTGATAACAGCGCCTTGCTCAATCATTTTAAACTTGTCTAAATTTTTATCTTCGGTGTACTCTTTGTCGGCTTGCAAAAACTCGACATTATCATCCATTAAATTTTCACGTAGCCAAGCATAACCTTCTTCTGTCGTAATATCAACATCATTTTTTAGGTTCAATACAATGGCATGCATTTGATTTTCATCTAAATGAAACAGATACATGTGTTGCGGTGAAATATGCTCTAAATATTCAGCTTTATTTAAAACTCCTTCCCAAATTAAATCGCTAAAAACATCTAACTCAGCTTCGGCTAATTCTGGTTTATTTTCCTTTAAATTGGACCATTCATCTGCCGTAATTGATTGTGTTGCCAGAAAGTTTATAAACTCTTGGTGTAGTTCTTCAAATTGTTCTTTTGTAAGTCTTGAATACTTCATTGTATACTTTTATGCTTTTAATTTTTAATATTCGACTGCCATAAAAAAAGCGCCCTTGATATTAAGAGCGCAAATTTAATAATATATTATGCTTTATTCTAGAAAATGTAGCGTAAACCGAATTGCGCTTGCCATCTTGAAGCCAAACTCGAATCATATCCGAATGTTTTTGTTAACGAAGGGTCATAGGTAAAAATTGGCGCTCCGCTAGAAGTATCAACACTAATAGGTGATAAATTATTAGGTTGCTGCACAACTCCCCAATTAGAATTAATTAAATTACCAAAATTCAAAATATCTAAACTAAGCTGTAGCGTATTGGTTTTATCTCCACCTACATTAAAATTCAAATCCTGTAATATTTTAACATCCCAACGACTTCTCCAAGGGGCAAGTGCTCCATAACGCTCAAAATATTTACCGCGGTTGTCACTTAAATATTTATCCTGCTGAATAAATGCCTCATATGCTTCAGCTTGTCCTGCACCGGAAAACTGCATTTGCTGCACCTCGCTGGCTGTTGGGATATAAATTAAGTCATTATTTTGAGTTGAGCTATCGCCATTTATATTACCTGCGTAGGTGTAATTATAACGTCCGCCTTGTGCGTATTCGCCAAAGGTCGAAATGGTAGTTGCCCACTTATCGCCTCCATAAGTCCACTTTTTACTTGCTATAGCAACAAACCTGTGTGTGTCACCATATTTTGAAAACGCCAGTACATCGGCATTTACATTACCAGAAACGGGATTAAAATCAAAAGCATCACCTGTAATTTCAGCTTCAATTGAATTCACATCTTTAGAATTTAAATAGTTATAAGCCAGACTGGTGTAATACCCGTTTCCAAACGTTTTTTGTGCCTTTAGAGTTGTATTCCAAATTCGGCCTTTATCGGTATTGGTAAATACATAAGCATTGTTTCCCTTATCAGCATCCAGGTAAACTGGTCTATTATCTCCAGGAGCATTTAGGGTAGCCGATGGATCTCTATGCCCCCAGTTTTGAACATGCGCCCCGTTAATATCCTTTGTATACGAAATATCAGCAGTAAGTGTTAATCCGTTTTCAAAACGATGATCTGCACCTATATTGGTTCTCCATACCTGAGGCCATTGGTAATCTGGGTCCACAAATTGAAAAAAGCCATCGTCGGCACCACTTACCTGATTACCTAACCATACAAAAGGAAAACGCCCCGTAAAAAAGCCCGAACCACCACGTATTTGAGTTATGCCTTCATCATTAACATCCCAATTAAAACCAACTCTAGGCGAAATTAACCATTTATTGGTTGGCAAGGTTGTAGAGTCGAAAGTAACTTCTTGATTGGAATTAGGGTTATAATACAATACGGAATTATCTCTTGTTGCTCCATTGTCGGTATCTATATATTTTTGAATTAAATCTGCGGTATCAAAATATAGCGGTTTGTCGAAGCGTACACCATAAGTCAGTTTAAATTCTTCGGATACATTCCATTCGTCCTGCAGGTAAAAAGACAATTGCCCTACATTTAATTCGGCCAATTTCCAGCCGCCATCATTTCCAGTCCCGTTAGTATTGAAAGTATCGTAAGCGTTTTGCGTGGCTGCGAGATATTGTTCAACTACACCTCCGGGTTGTGCATTGTCTAAAAACGTTTGCACATCGGGATACGGGCTAAAAATTCCGTAATATGGGAAGATTCCAAAGTTAAACGATTCGTAATTTACAAGATTAAATGAGTTTTGGAATTGGAACTTCTCAAATGAAAACCCTACTGTAAACGTATGATTTCCCTTTGTAATATTTAAATTATTTGTTAACTGAAAAACCTTTTGATCTAATAAATTATTAATAGAAAATGGTTCATGTCCTGCAATAATGTAATTAGATCCGGCACCATCCTGAATTGTTATAATAGGTGCTGGTGTTGAAAATGGATTTCTAAAATCATCAAAATGTGAATATCCAGCTTGTAATTTATTAGCAATCTCGTCGGTTAAATTTGAATTAAGTTCTAATTGAAATGAATTTAACTTATTGTTAATTTCATAGCCTGAATTTCTAAATTGAAGTGTAGAAAAACTTGGACCACGAACACCAAGAGCTGTTGGATGCGCTGGTTTTTCTTTTGATGCATCTAAAAAATTATAAATAACGGCAAGGCGATTATTATCATTAATATTCCAGTCTAATTTAAAAATCCCTTTTGTAGAATTTGAGCCAAAAGTAAAACCTTCATAGGCTCCGGTATCGTATCCTAAGGCCGCTAATGCGCTTTGCACATTCATAAGGTCGGTTTCCGCAACGCGAGATTCATTAACTGCACCTGACCCTGTATTTGGTATCCAACCGTTTGTTCCTAAATCATTTCTATCGTCAATTTCAAAATTGGCAAAGAAAAACAACTTATTTTTTATTATTGGTCCGCCAATACTTAAACCATATTGCAACTGCTCCAAATCTGGTTTTGTAACATCCTCACCTTTAATTTTTCCACCTGTTAAATCTTCATTTCTAAAAAAGCCATAAACGGTTCCATGAAATTCATTAGTTCCGCTTTTTGTAACCGCATTAACCGAAGCTCCGGTAAATCCAGATTGTGTAACATCGTAAGGCGCTGTAGCTACTGAAATTTGATCAATAGCATCTAAAGAGATAGGTTGTGCATCGGTTTGACCTCCTGGGGTAGGCGAATCTAAACCAAAAGGGTTGTTAAAAATAGCACCATCAAGAGAAAAGTTGTTATACTGATCGTTTCTTCCTCCAAATGAATTACCGCTTGCAGAAGGCTCTAGCCTTGTAAAATCGGCTGCAGATCTCGAAATAGTAGGTAAACGCGTAATCTCGCGCCTTCCTACACTGGTTTCGGCGCCAGTACGGTCGCTACCAAAAGTACCAGTTCGCGACCCCTGTATAACAACAGCATCTAATTCCTGATTATCTTCTATTAAAACAATATCTAAATTTAAGGTTTTACCCAAAGACAAATAAACATCATTTAGCGTTTGTTCCTGATACCCAATAAAACTGATGGTTATGGAGTATGGCCCTCCTACTCTTAGGTTAAGTAAATTAAATCTACCATCAAAATTTGATGCGGCGCCATAATTTGTTCCTGTGGGCGCATGCACTGCTAAAATATTAGCACCCGGAAGTGGAACAGAATTAACATCTAAAACAAGTCCTTTAATGTTAGAGGTCGTTACCTGTGAGGAAGCGCATAGGCTCACAAACAAGAAAATAATTAAAAAGGAAATTCTTTTCATGTAATTGGTTTTTAATTGTTTGAGTTAGTCATTTTTTTAATCGAATAAAAGATAGGTATAAATAACTACAAAAAAAAGCCACCCAAAATGGGTGGCTTTTCCTATAAAAAAGAATTACTTTTTAATTTTTAATCATGCAGATTAGTTTGCTTGTGCAATTACTTCAAATTCTAAATCTACATTTACAGTTCTGTGTAAACGTACAGCTGCGTTGTATTTACCTAAACGTTTAACTGTTGTAACTGTGATGAATTTTTTATCGATTTCATGACCTTCTTTTTCTAAAGCTGCCGCTACATCAATGTTGTTTACAGATCCAAATAATTTATCACCTGTTCCAACTTTTGCTGCGATTTTAATTTCTAAAGCTTTTAAAGCTTCAGCTAATTTGTTCGCATCATCAACAATTTTTTGTTCTTTATAAGCTCTTTGCTTTAAGTTTTCTGCTAAAACTTTCTTTGCAGATACTGTAGCCAAAATAGCTTTTCCTTGTGGAATTAAAAAGTTTCTACCATAACCGTTCTTAACTGTTACAACATCGTCTTTAAATCCTAAATTTTCAACGTCTTGTTTTAATATAAGTTCCATTGTTATCGGTATTTTATTTTAATAAATCTGCTACGTATGGCATTAAAGCTAAGTGACGTGCTCTTTTTACAGCTACAGATACTTTTCTTTGATACTTTAATGAAGTTCCTGTTAAACGACGTGGTAATAATTTACCTTGCTCGTTTACAAATTTTAATAAGAAATCTGGATCTTTGTAATCTACGTATTTAATACCAGACTTTTTAAAACGACAATATTTTTTCGCTTTGTTTGTGTCAATATTAAGCGGAGTTAAATATCTGATTTCTCCGTCTTTTTTTCCTTTAGATTGTTGCTCTATAGATGACATAATTACGCTTTTTGTTTAAGTTTTTCTCTTCTTCTCTCTGCCCAAGCTACAGCGTGCTTGTCTAATTTCACAGTTAAGTAACGCATAAAACGCTCATCACGTCTAAACTCTAATTCTAAAGCATTGATTACTTCTCCTTCTACAGTGTACTCAAATAAGTGATAAAATCCACTTTTTTTGTGTTGAATTGGGTAAGCTAATTTTTTTAGTCCCCAATCTTCTTTTGATACCATCTTTGCACCGTTAGAAACAAGAAAATCTTCGTATTTCTTTACTGTTTCCTTTATCTGATCTTCAGATAAAACGGGATTCAAGATGAAAACAGTTTCATAATGATTCATAAAAATCGTTTTTAATGTTTAAAAATTTGGGTGCAAAAATAGTTATTTATTCCATATAAAACAATTATATTTAACTTCAATTTAGGAAGTATACTGAATAAAGAAAATAACTGTTAATTTTATGTTAAAAAATACATTTTAACGATGTTTTTTGGTTTTTGGCGGATTTTTTAGTAATATTGTCGATATCTTAACCGAAATAATATATAATGTTATGACTTTAAACTGTGTAGTAGTAGACGATTCAGCAATACAACGTCTTTCTATTGTTAAGTTAGTGGAGAACCATCCAAATTTAAACTTAATAGCAGAATACAGTAGCGCTTTAGAAACCAAAAATGGTTTAAACACACATCAGGTAGATTTAATATTTTTAGATATTGAAATGCCAGTACTTAATGGTTTTGAACTTTTAGATGTATTAAACAACAAGCCTCAAATTATTTTTGTAACCGGTAAAACCGAATATGCTTTTAAAGCATTTAATTACGATGCTACCGATTATTTACACAAGCCCATTACAAAGGAACGTTTTAATGTATCAGTAGAAAAAGCTTTAGAACAACACAAATTGATCCAGGATTTTAACGAGGAAGAAGGCGAACACATCTTTGTTAAAAGCAACCTTAAAAAACGTAAGGTATATATTAAAGACATAAAATGGATTGAAGCCCTTGGTGATTATGTAAAATTAGTTACCGAAGAAACCAGCCTAGTAGTTCTTTCTACCATGAAATCGTTCGAAAAGGAATTACCTGAGAATAAATTTTTAAGAATACATAAGTCGTATATTGTTAATTTAGATAAAATTGACAGATACAACAGTAAAAATGTTGAAGTTGGCGCTTATGAAATTCCTTTAAGTAGAAACAAAAAAACATTGTTAGTAGACGCCTTAAATAACATTTAATCGCATAAAGTAAAGCTTAGTATTATTTTCTAAGTTTTACTTCGATTATTAAAATCGTCTCTTTAAAAGTTATCGACATTTAAGACAACCCTAACAGATCGAAAATCTTTGATACTAAAGAAGCTATTATTTATCTTAATAATGGCTTCTTTTGTTTTTGCAAGCGACTGTTTTTTAGGAATTTTTACCAATAAATTTTTATGGTACTGGTTTCTAATTCTTGCCACAGGAGGCGATTCTGGTCCTAACACATAATCACCAAACACATGTCGCAAGGATTTACCATACCAAATAGAAGCCTGTTCGGTTTTTTGATAGTCTTTATGCTTTAAGGTAATTTTAATTTGCTTATAAACTGGCGGATATTTAAAATTATAACGTTCATCCATCTGCTCCATATACATTGACATATAATCGTTTGTAGACACCTGCTGTAATATATTATGATGCGGATTATACGTTTGTATTAATACTTTACCCCTTACATCGGTTCGGCCCGCTCTACCTGCAACTTGCAATATTAACTGAAAACTACGTTCATGCGCTCGAAAATCAGGAAAGTTCAACATATTATCGGCATTCATCACGCCAACAAGTTTAACATTACGAAAATCTAATCCTTTAGTAAGCATTTGCGTCCCAACTAAAATATCAATTTCCTGCTGCTCTAGAGCAGTAATGATTTTTTCGTAACCGTATTTTCCTCGCGTGGTATCCAAATCCATTCGCGCCACATTATAATCTGGAAACAATGACTTTACCTCTAACTCGATCTGTTCTGTACCAAAACCTTTACTATCCAGCTCTGGACTACCACAGGCCAGACAATTATCTTGCATTGCCATAATATAACCACAATAATGACAACGCAATTGATTACGATACTGATGATACGTTAAACTAACATCACAATTTGGGCATTGAGGTGAATGCCCACAAGTATTACATTCCACAATTGGAGAATACCCTCTACGGTTCTGAAATAATATAACCTGATAGCCTTCACTTAAAGTTTCGGTCATTTCCTCAATAAGCCGATCGCTAAAATGACCTTTCATGCGCTTACGTTTTAGCTTATCTTTTATATCAACAAGCTCCATATCAGGCATGATAACATTATTATATCTAGTGTTAAGTTCTACCAGTCCGTATTTATTTTGCTGAGCATTAAAATAACTTTCTAAACTTGGTGTCGCCGACCCTAGCAATGTTTTCGACTGATACATATGCGCTAAAACAACAGCAGTATCTCTTGCATGGTACCGTGGTGCTGGATCGAACTGTTTAAAAGATTGCTCGTGCTCTTCATCTATTATAATTAATCCCAAATTATTAAAAGGTAAAAAAATAGACGACCGCGCACCCAAAACCACCTGTGCTTTATGACTGTTATTTAAAACATTATTCCAAACCTCAACGCGTTCATGAACAGTATATTTTGAATGATAAACAGAAACTTGTTCACCAAAATAATTCTGCAACCGTATTATTAATTGCGTTGTTAAAGCTATTTCTGGCAACAAATACAACACCTGTTCTCCTCTACTTATTGCTGCTTCTATCAATTTCACATAAACCTCGGTTTTACCCGAGGAAGTTACACCGTGTAACAGTACCACCGAATGTTTTAAAAAATTCTCTTTTATCTCCTTTAATGCATTTTCCTGATGCACATTTAATCGCTTGGTCGCTTCATTCTCATCGCCTTCATAAGTCACCCGATCGATTTGTATATAGTATTCTTCGAGTACCCCTTTATCTATTAAAGCTTTAATTATCGATGAGGATGCCTCACTGGCTTTAGTTAAATCTGTAACCTTTACTGGCTTTTTTGAAGTGGCAGATAATGAGAACAACGTCATAATTACTTTATGCTGCTTTGGTGCTCTGCTTAAATCATCTAAAAGTTGATGTAACTCTACTTCAGAAGCATAACTGTTATGAAGTCGTACGTAGCGTACTAATTTCGGCTTGTATTTTTCGTAAACCTCCTCCTCTACCGATATTACTTCCTTTTCAATAAGTCGCTTTATTATAGGTAACGCATTTTTTACACCCAAGATGTTAGAAATATCATGAACTTTTAATGACGATTGAAACTGCAGGGCATCATAAACTAAAAACTCATCATCCTTTAAAACAGATTCATCAATGTCCTTTTGTGAATTTTTAGAAACAATAGTTTCACTTTCCAATATGAAAGCACTAGGAAGCGCAGCACGCATAACATCTCCTAGCGTACATAAATAATACGACGCAATCCACTGCCATAATTGTAATTGGGTTTCGTTTATTATAGGCGTATCATCTAGAATTTGATGAATGTCCTTTGCTTCATAAACTCCTGGTGCTTCATTATGAATTTTAAATACAATTCCAGTGTATATTTTAGACTTCCCGAAAGGTACCGAAACACGCATTCCTATTTTTAAAAAATCGGCTTCAGCAGCTGTAATACTATAAGTGAACAACCTTTGCAGCGGTACAGGAATAATAACATCTATAAAATGTGACATTAAAATTATCGTTTTCGAAGTTTATTTAAAGAAGCATTTAATTCGTATCCCAAAAGCAAAATATTTGCATTAAGCCACAGGTAAAATAACAATATTAATAAAGCTCCTATAGAACCATACAATTTATTATACTGACTAAAATTTTCTATATATATACCGAATAAAAATGACGATATTAAAATTAAAATAGTTGTAAATAAAGCCCCTACCGAAAAGAATCTAGAATGCTTCCCTTCTTTTGTTCCAAAATAATACAAGGTAGCTGTAGCTATATAGACCATAAAAACAAAAAACACATATTTTACAGCACTAAACCAAAATACACTCTGTTTCGCGACCCGATAGCCTTTATTCTCTAATGTATTCAACAAACCTTGTACCACATAAATCTGAAAATATCCCAAGAAAGCGATAGTAAGAATTAGTAAAAAGGCTAAAATTAATGCCACCCCTAAAGCGTAAAAATACTGCCTAAAAACATTGCGCGTTAATTGTTCATGATATGAATTTTCAAATCCCGAAAACACGGCATTCACACCATTTGCCATAAGGAGTAACGACAATACAAATACCGACGACAACAAGCCTCCACGCTGCGACTGATCTATATTTTCAAATATATTCTGAAAGAAAAAATCGGATGTTGTGGGCGGTAAAAAGGATTCGAGAAATTTTAAAAACTCTATTTTAAAATCATCAATAGGCACATAAGGAATTATGAAAAGAACAAATAATAAAAACGGGAAAAGTGCTGTGAAAAAGCTAAAAGCAATAGCACTCGCCCTGGTGGTTAATGCCCCTTTTACTATGCCTGTAATGTAGAGTTCTAACAAATCATAAAAAGATAAACCTTCCAGACCAGGTAACTTTATCTTTTTAAAAAACCGAACAAAGACATTTACAATAGGAATTGTATCGAGTTTGTCTTCAATAGGTTTGGTCATTAATTATTTGCTTTTATCGTTTCAAACAAAGTTATTAAAATATAAACATCAATACTGAAAAAAGTATTGATGTTTACAAAAGCCTTTAACTACCTTATGTTTAAACGATTAAACTACTTAATAGCTTTTAAACTTAAATCCATGTTATGTACCGAATGTGTTAAGGCGCCACAAGAAATAAAGTTCACCCCGCATTCAGCATAAAACCTAATCGTAGATTCATTTATATTCCCTGAAGACTCTGTTAAACATTTATCACCAATAAGTTTAACGGCCTTACGTGTATCTTCGTAATCAAAATTATCTAGTAAAATTCTATGCACCCCTTCTAACTGTAAAATTTCTTTTACTTCTATCAAATCGCGGGCTTCAACCATAATTTTTAAATCTTTACCTGTATCTCTTAAATACTGTTTAGTCATTTCAACCGCATTCGTTATGCCTCCAGCAAAATCAATATGATTATCTTTAAGCATAATCATGTCGTATAATGCAAATCTATGGTTTTCACCACCTCCAAGCTTCACTGCCCATTTTTCCAGAACACGTATTCCTGGTGTGGTTTTACGCGTATCTAATATTGTAGTTTTAGTGCCTTTTACTAGGTCTACAAACATTCGGGTTTTTGTAGCTATGGCACTCATACGTTGCATAGCGTTTAACACTGTTCGTTCTGCTTTTAAGATAGAACGCGACGGTCCTTCAACATACATGACAACATCGCCGTAAGTCACTTCAGACCCATCTTCTATAAGTATGTCTAACTTTAAGTTTTTATCTACGTAAGCAAAAACTTTTTTTGCAAAATTAACACCGCCAATAATACCTTTATCCTTTACTAATAATTTGGCCTTACCTCGGGCGTTTTCGGGTATACATGCCAGAGAACTATGGTCTCCATCTCCTACGTCCTCTCTTATAGCATTAGCGATTATCGACTTAACTTCAGAATCGAATTGCTCTTGTGTAATCATAATAATTGTTGGTTTGCAACAAAAATAATAAATTGATTCACTTTTCTAAATTTTAGTTTTACCAATTTTTCATTTTTTTAATGAAAATTTCGTGAATCATTAATTACTAAAGACTAATTTTGCAATTATGACTATAAAACTTGTTGCTATTGGAAAAACGGATAGCAAAAATCTTCAGGCGCTAATTGACGATTACCAGAAACGACTTAAGTTTTACGTTAAATTTTCTATGGATTTAATTCCAGACATAAAAAATGTAAAAAACCTAAGTGAAAGTCAGCAAAAAGTAAAAGAGGGCGAACTAATTTTAAGTAAATTATCCCAAACAGACGTGCTTATTCTATTAGACGAAAACGGTAAACAGTACGATTCGGTAGCGTTTTCTAAATATTTGCAAAAACACATGAATTCAGGCATTAAACAACTGGTTTTTGCTATTGGCGGCCCTTACGGATTCTCGGATGAAATATACCAAAAAGCAAATGGGAAAATATCACTTTCTAAAATGACATTTTCCCATCAAATGATTCGATTATTTTTTACTGAACAACTTTATCGCGGTTTCACTATTTTAAGAAATGAGCCTTATCATCATCGCTAAGTTGTTTTAAAAAAGACATCCTTTAAATTTCCTTTTTTGTAAAAAACACATTAATGCGTTTTCATTAACTCTTTGCGCTTTTCTAATTGGCGCTCTAAATCTTTTATAGTCTGCCTTACTGCAACTTCAAAATTTCGCTCGGTTGAGGTGGCATATAATCTAGGTCCTGGAGCACTTAACTCTATATTACAAATTTTACCCGTTTCGTGCTGCTTTTCGTCTATTTTAAAATATACTGTCGCACTTATTAAAAATTCATAACGATTAAAAATCTTTTTTAATTTCTCTTCTGTAAAAGCCGAAAGGGTTTCACTTACATCTACATCTACGTATTGAAAATTCACAGTCATAATATATAGTTTTTATTAATACTCAAATTTATAAGTATGGTTATTGAATTATAATGATTTTTATCATGTAATATAATCTAATTAATCTTAATACTCTTATTTTTGAGCCTAAAATTGATCATATGGAATTGGTTTTTGCCACCAACAATTTAAACAAGCTTAAAGAAGTACAGGTTTTAATACCGAATCATATAAAACTTTTAAGTTTAAAAGACATTAATTGCAACGAAGACATCCCGGAAACACAAGACACTATAGAAGGGAATGCTATTCAAAAAGCCGAATACATAAAAAACAATTATGGCTACGATTGTTTTGCCGATGACACAGGATTAGAAGTCCAAGCTCTAGGTGGTAAACCAGGGGTCTATTCGGCTCGATATGCAGGCCCTGAGCGTAATTCTGAAGATAACATGAACAAACTATTATCAGATTTAGACGGAAAGAATAATAGACAAGCTCAGTTTAAAACTGTAATTGCACTTCTTATTAATGGCGAATTACACACCTTTACTGGTATATGTAAAGGAGAAATTACCCGTGAAAAATTAGGAAAAAAAGGTTTTGGTTACGACCCAATATTTAAACCAGAAGGATACACCAAAACTTTTGCCGAATTAGATTTAGACACAAAAAACAGTATAAGTCATCGCGGAAAAGCCGTCTCTCAACTCGTTAATTTTTTAAATATATAGTTAGTATTAACAACCCAAAAAAAGCGCTATCGCTATTGGTTGTTAATATTCTTTATGTTACTTTTAAGTTATGACAGAGGAAGAAATAGAAAAAGAAAATGCAGCCATTACCAAGGCGTATAAAGAGTTACTTAAAGTTAGCTATACAACACTTACAGACGACGATAAAAAATTAATTCGTAAAGCTTTTGATATTGCCTTAGACGGCCACAAAAATCAAAGACGTAAATCTGGAGAAGCTTATATTTTTCACCCCATTGCTGTAGCTAAAATTGTTGCTCAAGAGATAGGACTAGATGCCACATCTATAGCCTCGGCCTTGCTGCATGATGTCGTTGAAGATAGTCCTGATTACGAAATCGAGGATATAGAACGCTTATTTGGGAAAACTGTAGCAACTATAGTTGAGGGTTTAACTAAAATTTCGTCGTTAAGCAAAGAAAAAGATATGGATGTTTCGCTTCAAGCCGAGAACTTCCGTAAAATGCTTTTAACGCTAAACGACGATGTGCGGGTTATTATCATTAAAATAGCCGATCGTTTACACAACATGCAAACGATGGATTCCATGCGGACGGATAAACAGGAAAAAATCGCCTCGGAAACCTTATATATTTACGCGCCACTCGCCCATCGTATTGGTCTTTATAATATAAAAACACAGTTAGAAGATCTCGGTTTAAAATATACCGAGCCCGATGTTTACTTCGATATTCTTAATAAAATTAAGGAAAGTAAAGAAGAACAAGATTTATATATTGAGCAATTTAGCGACGTTATAAAGAAAACGTTAGACCGCGAAAATTTAAACTACACCATTAAGGGACGACCAAAATCTATTTTTTCCATTAGAAGAAAAATGATTAAGCAGGGTGTTTCCTTTGATGAAGTTTACGACAAGTTCGCCATTCGAATCATTTATAAAAGCGACCCTGCTAATGAAAAATTCCTTGCCTGGAAAATATATTCAATTGTTACCGATCACTTCAGGCCAAACCCGATTCGTTTACGCGACTGGATTTCATCACCTAAAACTACTGGTTACGAAGCCTTACATATAACTGTTATGGGGCCTAAAGGACGCTGGGTTGAAGTACAAATTCGGAGTGAGCGTATGGATGAAATCGCCGAAAAAGGTTATGCAGCACATTATAAATATAAGCAAGAGGGTGAAAAAGAAGATAGCCTTGAAGATTGGATTAACAAACTTCAAGAAGCCTTGGAAAACCCCGAAACCAACGCGGTAGATTTTGTTGAACAATTCAAATTAAACCTATATTCAAAAGAGATATTTGTATTTACCCCAGCCGGAGAATTAAAATCTCTACCTAAAGGCGCAACGCCTATAGATTTCGCCTTTAGCATTCATACCGAAGTAGGGATGAAAACGCGTGGGGCAAAGGTTAATGGCAAACTTGTACCGCTAAGTCATGAACTAAAAAGTGGCGATCAGGTAAATATTTTAACTTCCGAAAATGCTAAACCAACAGCCAGTTGGTTAGATTACGCTACAACAGCAAGATCGCGAAGTAAAATTAAATCGGCACTTCGGGAAGACAAAAAGCGTATTGGTGAAGACGGAAAAGAAATTTTAAAACGAAAGCTAAAACAATTAAAAATAACCCTTAATGAAAATTCGATTAATGAATTAGTAAATTACTTTAAACTTAAAACGAGTTTAGATCTTTTTTATCGTGTGGGTATTGGTACTATAGACAATACGATGTTAAAGGATTTTGCTTCATCCCGAAGCAATACATTAATGAATTTCATTAAGAATAAAATAAATAGAAAACCAAACATTAGTAAAGAAGAATTAGAAAAAGATGAAATCACCTCTAATTACGATTTATTGGTTTTCGGAAAAGAAGAAGAAAAATTAGATTATAAGCTTTCCAGCTGTTGCAACCCTATTCCTGGAGATGATGTTTTTGGTTTCTTAACGGTTTCTGAAGGTATTAAAGTTCATAAAAAAAATTGTCCGAATGCCTTAAGCCTCCAGTCTAATTACGCTTACCGCATAATGCCTGCCAAATGGATTGATTCCTCGCAGCAAGAATTTTTGGCTAGCATTGTTATTACAGGAATTGACCATATAGGCCTGGTAAACGACATTACTAAAATTATTTCTGAAAATATGCATGTTAACATGAAGAGCATCAGTTTTGAGAGTAACGACGGAATATTTTCAGGTAAAATTAATGTCATTGTTAAAAATAATACCCTCTTAAAAAAGTTATTAGAAAAACTTCGTAAAATTAATGGTATAGATAAAGTTACTAGACAGTAAAAAAAGTGTAAATTTGCAACGAAATTATGAATGCAAGCGCCGATACAAAAAATCAAGAAATAGTAAAAAGTGTTTTTACTAACTTTTTAGAAACCAACGGACACCGTAAAACGCCCGAAAGGTACGCTATATTACAAGAGATATATAATAACAAAGAACATTTTGATATAGAATCCCTATATCTTAATATGAAAAACAAAAAGTATCGTGTATCTCGCGCCACGCTTTACAATACGATAGAATTACTTCTGGAATGTGGATTGGTTAGAAAACATCAGTTTGGACAAAATCAGGCACATTACGAAAAATCATATTTCGATAGACAACACGACCATGTTATTTTAACAGACACTGGGGAAGTTATAGAGTTTTGCGACCCCAGAATTCAATCTATTAAAAAAACTATTGAGGAAGTTTTTGATATCGAAATTAATAATCATTCACTTTATTTTTACGGAAATAGAAAATCAACCAAATAATTTACATTTAAAATGGCAGTAGATTTACTACTAGGATTACAATGGGGCGACGAAGGCAAAGGAAAAATTGTTGACGTTCTTACCTCTAACTACGACATTATTGCGCGTTTTCAAGGCGGTCCAAACGCAGGACACACCTTAGTTTTCAACGGAAAAAAACACGTATTACACACCATCCCTTCAGGAATTTTTCATGAGGATACTATTAATTTAGTAGGTAATGGCGTGGTTATAGATCCTGTGATTTTTAAAGGCGAACTAGACAAATTGGCCGAACAAGATGTAGACTACCGAAAATCGTTAGTTATATCGCGTAAAGCACATATAATATTACCAACGCACCGATTATTAGATGCAGCGAGCGAAGCCTCGAAGGGAAAAGCTAAAATTGGATCTACCCTAAAAGGTATTGGTCCAACTTATATGGATAAAACCGGGCGTAACGGTATTCGCGTTGGCGATTTAGAGTTAAGTGACTGGCAAGAACGCTATAGAGCTTTAGCCGACAAGCACGAATCAATGATTAAGTTTTACGATGTAGATATTCAGTATAACTTAGAAGAATTAGAAGCAGAATTTTTTAATGCTGTTGAAGTGTTGAAAACACTAACCTTTATCGATTCTGAAGAATATGTTTATCAAGCTCAAAAGTCAGGTAAAACTATTTTAGCTGAAGGCGCTCAGGGATCATTATTAGATATCGACTTCGGAACATATCCTTTTGTAACATCGAGTAACACTACTGCTGCTGGTTCTTGCACTGGATTAGGTGTTGCACCAAACCAAATTGGTGAAGTATTTGGTATATTTAAAGCATACACTACGCGTGTAGGCTCAGGCCCCTTCCCTACCGAATTATTCGATGAGGATGGAGAAACTATGAGTCGCGTTGGTAATGAGTTTGGAGCAACTACCGGTCGCGCCAGACGATGTGGTTGGTTAGACTTAATCGCTTTAAAATATGCTTGCCAAGTTAATGGTGTAACGCAATTAATGATGATGAAAGGCGATGTGCTTTCTGGGTTTAAAACCTTAAAAGTATGTACAGCTTACAAATATAAAGGTGAAGTAATCAAACATTTCCCTTACAATATCGACCCGGAAAATATAGAACCTATCTATACGGAAGTTGAAGGATGGGCTGAGGATTTAACAGGTATGTCTGAAGCATCTCAATTACCCAAAGCACTAAACGATTATATCGCATTTTTAGAAAAAGAATTAGAAATTCCGATTACTATCGTTTCAGTAGGTCCAGATAGAAAACAAACGATATTTAGAAATAAATAATTTTCTACGCTTTCATAAGCATTTAAAGACCACTATTTAGTGGTCTTTTTTTAGTTTATAAAAAGCCATAAATATTTTATTGCGTTTTTTGTATGAAAACAATTTAACTATAGAAATATCGTTATTTTTGCGACAAACATATATATCTTGAAAACATTTAATCCCATATACATTTTATTAATCTTTTGTTTTTTGTTATCTACATTTTGTGTAACAGCGCAAGACAAAAGACAAATTGAAATTAAATATTCAGGAAGACTAAATCGTGACGAAGCTAATTTTCCTGGCGCCACCATCTTAACCAGAGATGATTCCCAACAAGTGCATTTATACCATAATGGCACCGATTTATGGTGTGATAAAGCCATTCGCTACGGACAGGAAAATTTTATTGAAGCTTATGGAAATGTCAAAATGATTCAAGGGGACACCATTAATATGTCTGCCAAATACATTGAGTATAGTGGCATTTCAGAATTGGCTTTTGCGAGTGGCGAAGTCGTTTTAAAAGACCCTAACTCAACCATATCTAGTGACACATTATATTTCGATAGAATTAACCAGGAAGCCTTTTATAAAAGTGGCGGAACCGTTGTAAAGGATACCTCGGGTACTATTACCAGTAAAATTGGTCGTTACTTAATGCAGCAAAAAAAATACCGTTTCACTGAAAATGTCGTGCTAACTAATGACGACGCAATTATTAATTCAGATTACTTTGATTTTTATTCCGATACTGGAAAAGCATTTTTGTATGGACCTTCTACTATAGTCACTGAAACCAGCAAAACCTATTGCGAAAAAGGTTTTTATGACACCAAGAATAAAACTGGTTATGCTGTGAAAAAATCACGAATAGACTACGATAACCGTATTATTGAAGGTGATAGTTTATACTTCGACAACAACATCAGTTTTGCATCGGCTACCAATAATATAAAAGTCACAGACACCATTAACAAAACCATAGTTAAAGGCCATTATGCTGAGGTTTTTAAAGAAAAAGACTCGCTTTTCATAACCAAAAGAGCACTAGCTGCCACGAAGCAAGAAAATGATTCGATTTACATGCATGCCGATAAAATTATGGTAACAGGAAAACCCGATGAACGCATTTTAAGAGCCTATTACAATGCCAAAATCTTTAAAACTGACTTAAGTGGAAAGGCTGATTCTATTCATTCTAATCAAAAAACTGGCGTTACTCAACTTATTAACCTGAATCGCCTGGCTTCTTTAGATAAATTCGCAACGAAACGACGCCCAATCATGTGGAATGTAGAAAGTCAAATGACAGGAGATACCATTCATTTATTTTCAAATACAAAAACCGAAAAATTAGATTCGCTTCTTGTTTTCGACAATGCCTTTATTATTAGCAAAGACACATTAAGTGAAGACGGGTACAATCAAATTAACGGTTTAAAACTTCTTGGTCAATTTGATGACGAAAACCAGCTTAGAACGGTTGACATCAACAAAAACGCACAATCTATTTTTTACGTTAGAAACGACAAACAAGAATTAGTAGGTATCGACAAAGCAAAATCAGGAAGAATATCTATACTTTTTGGAAATGGAGATATAGAAGAATATACCCGATTTAATCAAGTAGACGGCACACTGCCTCCTGAATCGGAATATCTGGAGAAAGATAAACGTTTGAAAGGCTTTGATTGGCGCGAAGACGAACGCCCACAATCTGTAGCCGATTTATTTTCTGAAGACAAACCGATAGTATTACCTAAAATTCAAGGATTAGAAGATTATATTCCCGAGGATGATTTCTTTAATGAGGAAATGATGGAGCGTATTAATATGGCTGGTAATAGTCAAGAGTTTTTAGGATTAAAAAATGGAAATAATCTTTTGGAATATCCTAATGACTTTGAAAATAATATATGGTATAAACAGCATACTAAAGTATCTGCAAAATCAACACTATCGCCTAACAAAAAAGAATTAGTTTATTCTATATCAGGAATAGGGCAAGGTAACGGTCAAATAATTCAAAGCATAAATAAAACACACGGAAAATTCAAATTTTCCATTTGGTTGAAAGGTTCTGGGGTAGTAAGTATAATTATTCAAAGAAATGGTGCGCCTTGGACTAGTTATGAGTCTCTAGGTATAGATCTTCCTGATTCTTGGAAAAAATACAGTATATCGACTTTAAAGCCTCTAGACCAAAGTAAACTTAGATGTTTAATAAGTAATATTGAACCAACCGACGAAGTCTACGCATGGGGAGCCTCACTTATTGAAATAAAAGAAACCCCTGAGGCAAAAGATTAGTTTTAAAGTATGATGAAACAAGACTTCTTAAAATACCAAGCGCAAACGTCGACGTTTCCTTTGGCTATGGAAATTTCTCATGCCAGAGGCAGTTATATTTACGACACCAATGGTAAACCATTTTTGGATTTTGTTTCTGGAGTTTCGGCAACACCTTTAGGGCACAATCACCCAAAAGTGATTAATGCTATCAAACACCAACTGGATAAATATATGCATGTTATGGTATATGGCGAGTATGCACAACACGCACCTGTAGAACTTTGTAAATGTATTGCGAAACATCTACCAAAGCCATTAGACAAAACCTATTTAACAAATTCTGGTACCGAAGCTATTGAAGGGGCACTAAAACTTGCTAAGCGTATAACTGGCAGAAGTGAAATTGTCGCAGCAAAAAAAGCATACCACGGTAATACCATGGGTTCCATGAGTGTTATGGGCTTTGAAGAACGTAAGCAAGCGTTTAGGCCGCTTCTTCCCGGCGTTAAATTTATCGAGTTCAATGAAGAAGAGGATCTTTTAAAAATAACGACGAAAACAGCTGGTGTTATTTTAGAAACCATCCAAGGTGGTGCTGGATTTATTGAGCCTAAAAACGGCTATTTAGAAAAAGTTAGAAAACGCTGTACCGACGTTGGTGCGGTTCTTATTTTAGACGAAATCCAACCAGGTATTGGCAGAACTGGCAAACTTTTCGGTTTCGAAAATTACAATTGCACACCAGATATTGTAGTTATGGGTAAAGGGCTTGGTGGGGGCATGCCTATTGGCGCATTCACTTCTTCAACGAAACATATGGATTTACTAATGGAAAATCCTAAGTTAGGTCATATTACAACTTTTGGCGGACATCCTGTTATTGCTGCGGCAGCTTTAGCTACACTAACAGAAATTACGGAAACCAATTTAATGCCCGAAGCATTGGAAAAGGAAGAACTTTTCAGAAAGCTTTTAATACATCCGTTGATTACAGAAATACGAGGAAAAGGTCTTATGCTGGCCCCAATAATGCAATCTGAAGATATAGCAAACACTGTTGTTTTAAAGAGTCAAGATGCCGGTTTAATCCTGTTTTGGCTGCTCTTCGAAGGTAAGGCTGTGCGAATAACGCCACCTCTAACCATTTCAAATGATGAAATAATTAAAGGATGCGACATAATTATTTCAATTTTAAATGAAATTCAAGAAAGCTAACGCACCATTAACCGACTAATCACCAACAAACAAACTTAATTTTAAAATAAACTCCTTAACTGTTCATTACTTTGTTAAAAACATTTAGGCTTGAACTGTTAATCATTAAAATAGAACATTAAATTTATAGTAGTAGAATTTTACAAATGTGCTTATGGAGTTTAGTCATGATGACAACAATAATTTACCTCTAACAAAATTTGAGTCCATGTTAAAAACAAACCACGTTTTGTTTTTTGACTCAGAGGAATTTGAAAACATCATTCATCACTATCTAAATCAAGGTAAAATAGCTTTAGCTAAAAAAGCAATAAAACTTGGTTTGGACCAGCATCCCTCCTCGGTTAATCTCAGGCTTTTTAAAGTTGAAGTTTATGTGTTTGAAAACAAACTTATTGAAGCAGACACTTTGCTTAATGAACTTTATAATTTGGATCCGATGAATGAAGAAATCTACATCCAAAAAGCAAATATATTTTCTAAAAAAGACGAACATCAGCAAGCTATCGATGTGCTTAAAAAAGCACTTGAACTAACTGACGACGTCGTAGATTTGTATTCGCTTATCGGAATGGAATACCTTTTTCTTGATGAATTTGAAAAAGCCAAAGAATGCTTTATGAAGTGTTTGGAAGAGGATATAGAAGATTATTCTGCACTTTACAATGTGATTTACTGTTTTGACTTTTTGAATCAGCCTGAAGAAGCAATTGAATATTTAAATATATTCTTGGACAAAAACCCTTATTGCGAAGTAGCTTGGCATCAATTAGGCAAACAATACTACAATTTAAAAAATTACAAAAAAGCATTAGCAGCCTACGATTTTGCCATCATTTCAGACGATACGTTTGTCGGTGCTTACCTCGAACGTGGAAAAGTTTTAGAAAAATTAAAACGTTTTAATGAAGCTATTGAAAACTACAGTATAACTTTAGAGTTAGACGACCCTACCTCATTTGCTTTACTGCGCATTGGAAACTGTCATGAAAAGCTTCAAAATGATGAATTAGCCGTTCAGTATTATTACAAAACAGTACATGAGGACCCGTTATTAGATAAAGGTTGGATAGCCATAACACGTTTTTACAATAGAAAACGAAATTATCAAAAAGCGTTATATTACATAAATAAAGCGCTTAACATCGATTCTGAAAATGTTAATTACTGGAAATTATATTCTCAAATTAATCATCGTTTAAATCATTTAGAAGAAGCAGAACGGGGCTTCAAAAAAACCCTAGAGTTAGGAAATTACGAATTAAATACCTGGTTAACAAGAGGCGATATACTATTGAAATTAGGCGAACCAGAAGCTGCTATTTATAATTTTGAGCAAGCCATTGAGTTTTATCCCGAAAATTCGGAGATAGAATATCGTTTAGCTGGTTTATACTTTTCACTTAATGAAAATGATAAAGGTATTTTTTATCTAAAAAATGGTTTAAAGCATAATGAAGAGTTTTCGTTTATTATAGACGAACTATTTCCTGGTGTTTCCAATAAAATCCTGGTAAAAAACATACTAAAAACGAATCAATAATCGGCTGTTTAATTAAAATGTATACCTTTGGTTTTTTACACAAAAACTAAATATGCAACGACGCTTAATTGATTATCTAATCATTTCTTTTAAAGGTTTAGCTATGGGGGCTGCCGATGCTGTTCCTGGAGTATCAGGAGGTACCATCGCATTCATTTCAGGAATTTATGAAGAACTCATTTCCACTATAAGCAATATTAAACCTTCTCTATTTAAAACACTTTTTAAGCGAGGAATCAAAGCATTTTGGCAAGAAGTTAATGGTAACTTTATTCTTGCTTTGTTAACTGGAATTATAATTAGTTATGTGTCGTTTATGAAATTGGCCAAGTTTCTTTTAGAAAACCACCCCATTTTAATCTGGTCATTTTTCTTCGGTCTAATCGTAGCCAGCATTTATTTCGTTGGAAAACAAGTTACAAAATGGAATGCTTCCATAATAATTTCATTAATTATAGGCGCGCTTGTTGCCTTTTATATAAGTTCGCTGCCAGCTATGGAAAATAGTAACAGTAATTGGTTTTTATTTTTTGCTGGAGCAATAGCCATATGTGCTATGATATTGCCAGGAATTTCAGGTTCTTTTATCCTTATCATTTTAGGAGCATACAAAACTTTAAGTGACGCCATTCATGATATGGACATTCAAAAATTAATCATTTTTTTCTGTGGTGCTTTTCTGGGGTTATTAAGCTTTAGTCACGCCTTAAAGTGGCTTTTTAAAAACTATCATAATATAACACTTGCCTTACTAACTGGATTTATTTTCGGTTCTTTAAACAAAGTATGGCCTTGGAAGAACACGTTATCTTGGCATACCAATTCGGAAGGAATAAAATCTCCTTTAATTCAAGAGAGCATTTCTCCATTCTCCTATAATGGCGATAATCAATTTGTATTTGCTGTTTTCTTAATGTTTCTTGGTTTTTTAACTATTTTTATTCTAGAAAAAATAGGATCTAAACAAGCATAAATGGAAAGTACCAGAACACTTAAAGACAAACTTTTTTTAATTCTGAAAGGTTTAGGAATGGGAGCTGCGAATAAAGTTCCTGGTGTGTCTGGTGGTGTTGTAGCATTCGTTGCTGGGTTTTATGAAGAATTTATTTATTCCTTGAAAAAAATAAATGGGAAAGCTTTTAAATTGCTCATAAATGGTCGTTATAAAAGTTTTTTCAATTATATCAATGGTCGTTTTATTAGCTTACTATTCTTTGGAATGATAATTAGCTATTTTAGCGTTTCTAAAGTATTAGACTACCTTATAGAACATTATGAACTTTACGTTTGGAGTGTTTTTTTTGGTATGATAATAGGCTCCATTTATTATATTAATAAAGATTTTAAAGATTGGAATTACCAAACCTATACCTCTCTGGCAATAGGCATATTAATTGGTGCAAGTATTAGTTTTCTAAATCCGGCGAAAGAAAATGACAACCTGTGGTTCGTTTTTTTCTGTGGGATTATAAGTGTTTCAGGTATGACACTACCCGGGTTTTCAGGGTCGTTTATCTTAATTCTTCTTGGGAATTATGTATTACTGTTAGTAGATTCGGTAAATGCTCTTTACGATACATTTTCAGATATTATTCAGGGTAACTTCAGCTTTATAAATAATACCGAACGCATTAGAATGTTACAGGTATTAGCGGTTTTTACTTTAGGTTCAATAGCAGGTTTGGTTACCTTTTCTCATATGCTAAGCTATATTTTGAAAAGATACAAGAGTATCACTTTATCTGCAATTATAGGTTTTATAATAGGATCTTTAGGTGTAGTGTGGCCTTGGAAACACACCATATATAAACTGTCTGATGACGGTTCAATTATATTAGATTCAACAGGAACAAAAATAGTTGCAAATTACCAACGATACATCCCGCAATTAACTAACGAAACGTTTTACGCCATAGCCTTTATTTTCTTTGGCATTGCTATTGTTTTAGGTTTGGAATATTACGGACAAAAAACCAGAAAAATATAATGAACAAACTCGGACTTTTAGGCAGAAATATTTCATATTCATTTTCAAGATCTTATTTTAAAAAGAAATTTGAAGATGAACAGATCCACAATACCACATATGAAAATTTTGATATCCCATCAATCGATGATTTACCCAAAATTCTTATAAATACAAAAGGATTAAAAGGATTTAATGTCACGATTCCGTACAAGCAAGAGGTTATTCCTTATCTCGATAAGCTTAATAAAAAAGCAAAAGCAATTGGTGCGGTTAATACGATTAGAGTAACCAAAAAAGGAAAACTAATAGGTTACAATACCGATTGCTATGGTTTTAAGAAATCATTAAAGCCTCATTTAAAAAAACATCATAAATCTGCATTAATATTAGGCACAGGTGGTGCGAGTAAAGCTGTAGCTTACAGTCTAGACAAACTAGGTATATCTTATAAATATGTATCCCGTTCGGCTTCGAAAGGCGTAGAATATACTTATAAAGACTTAACAGAATCTATAATAAAGGACAATAAAGTTATAGTAAACTGTACACCATTAGGCACTTTTCCTAATATTGAAAACCGACCAGATATCCCTTACAATGGCATAACGAGCAAACACATTCTTTTCGATTTAATTTACAATCCTGAAGAAACCACATTCTTAAAATTAGGCAAAAAACATCAAGCTAAAACAATTAATGGTTTAAATATGCTCATTTTCCAGGCCGAAAAAGCATGGTCAATCTGGAAAATCCCTATTTAAAATGATTAAAAATTGAACCTACCTTCAAATCGAAAACAAATAATTTGCTCTCTAAATATTTGTAAATAATAGACTTGTTAGTATCTTTAAACTCACAAACAAACAAAACGAACCCTAACATTATTAATAATGTCTGATTTGAATATGTTGCACGGAAAAGAAAATCAAAGTAAGAATGAAGAACATTCTGAAAAGGAAACAGTAGAAAATACAGTTAAAGAGTCTGCAGAAACCAATGAGGTTAACGCTTCTGAGCCTGTAGAGAACGATTCGACTACTGAAGAATCGAATTCTGAATTTAAATCAGAATCCGGAACAGAAGATGATGGTGTGGATGAAATTGACGAATCGAACGCTGAAGATGCCGAAGATGAGGGTCATAAAGACAGACACACTATAGAAATGAAGGACTACGACACTATGTCGTTAGAAGCTTTAGCTATAGAATTAGAACGCCTACTTAGAACTGAAAAAGTTCAAGCCATAAAATCGCACGTCGAAGCACTCAATAATGAATTTAAAAGTAAATTTCAAGCGCTTTTAGATGAGAAAAAAGAAGACTTCATAAATGAAGGAGGCAATGAAATTGATTTTTATTACTCTTCTCCTGTACAAAAACGCTATAAGGCAGCATACAACGATTATCGTAAAAAGCGTAACGAGTACTATCAAAATATTGAAAAAAACCTGAAACAAAATTTAGCCGATAAGCTCGAAATCATTGAAGAACTTAAAGGCTTAATTAACGTTGAGGAAAATATCAATACCACATATAAACATTTTAAAGAACTACAGGAACGCTGGAAAAATACAGGGCCTATTCCAAGAGATAAATACAATAATGCATGGAATAGTTACCACCATCATGTAGAAATGTTTTACGATTTCTTGCATTTAAACAGAGATTTACGCGATTTAGATTTTAAGCATAATTTAGAAAAGAAACTATTAATTATTGAGCGCGCCGAAGAGTTAGCAAAAGATGATAATGTTTTAAGAGCCTTTAGGGAGCTACAAGAGCTTCATAAAATGTGGAAAGAAGAGCTCGGCCCAGTAAGTAAGGAACATCGAGAAGAAATATGGAGCAAATTTAAAGCTGCTACTAAAGTAATTAACGACAAGCGACAAGCTTATTTTCAGGAAATTGATAAAATTTATGAAAAAAACTTAGACGTTAAACTAGAAATTATTGATGCCATTAAGGCTATAACTGCTGAAGATATCAAAACGCATAACGGTTGGCAAAAGAAAATAAAAGAAGTAGAAGCCTTAAGAGAATCCTTTTTTAATGCCGGCAAAGTGCCTATTAAAGAAAATGAAAACACTTGGGCTAAATTCAAGGAAGCTGTTCGAACGTTTAATCGTCAGAAAAACGGATTTTATAAAGATCTAAAAAAAGAACAGTACAACAATCTTCAAAAGAAACTAGATTTAATTAAAATTGCCGAGGACAATAAGGACAGTGAAGATTATGAAGTGACTACACCACTTATGAAGAAAATTCAAAGTGACTGGAAAAAAATTGGTCATGTTCCTAGAAAAGACAGCGATAAAATTTGGAAGCGCTTTAAAGCGGCCTGTAATCTTTATTTTGATAAATTACACGCACAGCGTAACGCAGCCAATAAAGAAGGCATGGAAGCTTTTTCTAAAAAATTAGAACTTTTAGATAAATTAAAAAGCTTAAATCCTTTTACCGACAAAGACAAAGGTATCGAGCAAATTAAAGAATTTACAAATCAATGGAAAGAATTAGGTCGTGTCCCTAATGATAAACGCTATATTGAAGGTAAATTCAATAAAGCCGTAGATGAATTACTTTCTGGCTTAGAAATGGATAAAAACGAGGTTGAAATGATTAAGTTCGAGAATAAACTTGACCATATGAACACAGCCGACGATAATCGGGATTTAGACAACGAACGCTCCTTTATTCGTAAGAAGATTGATGAAGTGAAAAGCCAGATTAATCAGCTAGAAAACAATTTGCAATTTTTCACCAATGTAGATGACGATAATCCTTTAGTAAAAGAAGTTCACAACAACATTAAAACACATAAAGAGTCTTTAGAACTTTGGGAGAATAAATTGAGTAAAATAAAGGAAATGTATTAATAACACATAAAAAAAGCCGCTAAATAGCGGCTTTTTATTTAAATATAATTTTCAATTTAAAAACATTTTTCGATAACTTTTTGCATCACCGAATAAGAGGTTGACGCACCTGGAGAAGCCCCTAATAAAGCAGCAATAGACTTGTCTTTAGATACTATTATTTCTGTACCAAATTCAAGCTTTCCAAAGCCCTTTTTGTTTCGCTTTATAATTTGAACGCGTTGGCCAGCAACTACCATTTTCCAGTCGTCATCGCTTGCTTCAGGATAAAATTCTCTTAACATATCCATACGGTCCTTAAAACTTAAACTTACCTGTTTAATTAAATATTTTACCAATGGTAAATTTTGATAACCAGCTCCTAATAAACTCATGATATTATCAAATTCTACCGACCTCGGCAAATCAAACATTGAACCATGTTTCACAGGAATTTGGTTGTAAAACCAGCAAAAGGTCCGAATAGTAATTCTTTTCGCCCGTTAATCATTCGTGTATCCATGTGAGGTACTGACATTGGTGGTGATCCTTTTTTAGCTTTACCGTATACCTTAGCCTGATGCTGTTCTATAATTTCTGGGTTTGTACATCGCAACCACAATCCGCTAATTGGAAATCCTCCATATCCCCTAGCCTCTTTGATGTCACTTTTTTCCAATAAAGGTAAAGCACCACCACCAGCGCCAATAAAAACATAGTTTGAAACAATTTTCCAGTGCTTACCAACATTCTGTCCTTTTACAGACACTAACCAACGTTTATTATCGGTTTTTTGTAAATTATAAACATTACTATTGTTAATCAATTTAACATTAGGCTGCTTTCCTAAAAAGCGAAATAACTGATCTGCAACCTCTCCAAAATTAACATCGTATCCATTTTCGAAATACGTTGCAGCAAGTGCCTCTTTTTCGCTTCTGCCCTGCATCATTAAAGGAATCCACTCTTTAATCTTATCGATGTCTTTTGAAAAGAGCATGTCTTTAAAATGTGGTCTTTCTTTAAGTGCTTTCCAACGCTTTTCTAAATAGGCCACATTTTTCTTTCCTTCAACAAAACTTAAATGAGGTACTTTATTGATACACTTTGAAAGGTTTTTAATATATCCCTTATCAGCACAATTCTCCCAAAATTCCAAGGTATCATTAAATTGCTCCGAAATATCAATGGCTTTAGATATATCTATCTCTCCTTTTTTCTCGGGCGTGTAATTTAATTCACAATTTCCTGCATGTCCTGTTCCTGCATTATTCCAGGCTTCAGAACTTTCTTCTGCCATTTTAGGTAACTTTTCTAAAACAGTAATTTTCTTGCCTGGAAATTTCTCAAAAAGTAGAATTGCCAATGTGGCACTCATTATCCCTCCTCCAATAAGTACAAATTCGGAATGCTTTATCGTTTTTGCCATTTTTGAAACCTTGTTTCTTTAATATTTGGCTGCAAAGATAATTGTTTAGGAAACAATAAAAATTCTTATTTCCTACAATATTTTTTATTTTTAAAAAATTAAAATATTACATATCAATTATTAATAATATTGTATAGTTTGTTCATTGAAAACGCATTAAATATAATTAGTTTTAAAGCTTTTTAGCCTCATCCCAGAATACATCCATTTCGGCAAGGGTCATATCTTTTAACGGTTTGTTTAGACTTTGCGCCTTTTCTTCTAAATATTTAAAACGTTTTGAGAATTTTTTATTGGTTCGTTCTAAAGCATTTTCAGGGTTAACATTTAAAAATCGGGCATAATTTACCATTGAAAATAAAACATCTCCAAATTCGCTTTCTATAGCATCTAGGTTATTGGTTTCTATTTCAGCTTTTAATTCACTTAGCTCTTCTTCTACCTTTTCCCAAACTTGATTAGGTTCTTCCCAGTCGAATCCAACACCAGCTACCTTCTCCTGAATTCTGTTAGCTTTAACTAACGCAGGTAAACTATTGGGAACACCTTCTAACACACTTTTTTTACCTTCTTTCAGTTTCAGGTTTTCCCAGTTTCGCTTTACATCTTCTTCATTTTCAACTTTCACATCGCCATAAATATGAGGGTGTCTGGAAATTAATTTCTCACAAATTCCATTACATACATCGGCAATATCAAATTCATTCGTTTCACTTCCTATTTTTGAATAAAATACAATATGCAACAATACATCTCCTAACTCCTTTTTAACCTCATCTAGATCATTATCTAAAATAGCATCTCCTAACTCGTATGTCTCTTCAATCGTTAAATGTCTTAAGGTTTCCATGGTTTGCTTTTTGTCCCATGGGCATTGCGCCCTTAGCTCATCCATTATAGTTAATAATCTGTCGAATGCTTGAAGTTGCTCTGCTCTTGTATTCATGAATTATAATTTTTTATAAAAATACGATTATAAATGATTCTCATACATTGATTAAAACAAAATATCCAGCCGTTTGGCTGGATATTTATCTATCAATAATTTTAAATTTTAAGCATTTTCAGCAGCTATCAGATTTAACGCTGAACCAGCATTATACCATGCAATTTGAGCTTCATTATAAGAATGATTTAATTTAATGATATCTTTACTACCATCAGCATGAACAATCTCAAGTGTTAGTTGTTTATCTGGTGCAAATTCATTCAAATCTAAGAAGTTAAAAGTGTCATCCTCTTGTATTAAATCGTAATCTGATTCATTGTCGAATGTTAGTCCTAATAAACCTTGTTTTTTTAAATTGGTTTCATGAATACGAGCAAAGGATTTTACAATTACTGCGGCTACTCCTAAATGCCTAGGCTCCATTGCTGCATGCTCACGCGATGAACCTTCGCCATAATTATGGTCTCCTACCACGATTGTTTTTATACCTGCCTTCTTATACTCCCGCTGTACATCGGGAACCCCGCCATACTCTCCTGTTAATTGATTTTTAACAAAATTGGTTTGTTGATTAAATGCATTAACTGCACCGATTAAACAGTTATTTGAAATGTTGTCCAAGTGTCCTCTAAAGCGTAACCATGGACCTGCCATCGAGATATGGTCGGTAGTACATTTACCAAATGCCTTTATTAATAATTTAGCACCTTTAATTTCGTCTCCAATTGGTGTAAATGGTGTTAACAGTTGAAGTCGTTCCGATTCTGGATTGACCACGACCTTCACGTGACTTCCATCTTCTTCTGGCGCTAAATAACCATTATCCTTAACTTCGAATCCTTTTGGTGGAAGCTCCCATCCTGTAGGCTCTTCGAACATCACCTCTTCTCCATTCTCATTAATCAGTTTATCCGTCATTGGGTTAAAATCCAATCGTCCAGATATAGCGATTGCCGCAGTTAATTCCGGCGATGCTACGAAAGCATGTGTATTTGGGTTGCCATCAGCACGTTTTGCAAAGTTCCTGTTAAATGAATGCACAATACTGTTCTTTGGTGCATTTTTGGGGTCGCTGTAACGTGCCCATTGTCCGATACATGGACCACAGGCATTTGTAAATATTTTAGCATCTAATTTTTCAAAAACATCTAGAATACCATCCCGTTCTGCAGTGTATCGAACTTGCTCTGAACCTGGATTTATACCCAATTCAGATTTCATTTTTAATCCTTTATCTATAGCTTGTTGTGCGATTGAAGAAGCTCGCGACAAATCTTCATAAGATGAATTTGTACAAGATCCTATTAAGCCCCATTCTACTACCAACGGCCAATCGTTAGCCTTTGCCTTTTCAGTCATTTCTTTTCCTGCTGGAGTCGATAAATCTGGAGTAAAAGGTCCGTTTAGTAACGGATTTAATTCCGATAAATTAATTTCAATAACTTGATCAAAATATTCTTCCGGATTTGCATAAACTTCAGGATCGGCAGTTAAATACTCTTTTACTTTATTTGCAGCATCGGCCACATCAGCTCGTTCGGTAGAGCGTAAATAACGTTCCATAGATGCGTCGTAACCAAATGTAGATGTTGTAGCTCCTATTTCGGCCCCCATATTACAAATAGTTCCTTTTCCTGTACAAGACATAGAAGTAGCACCTGGCCCAAAATATTCTACAATAGCACCTGTTCCACCTTTAACAGTAAGAATTTCGGCAACTTTTAAAATAACATCTTTGGGTGCCGTCCACCCAGATAATTTTCCAGTTAATTTAACACCAATCAATTTAGGGAATTTTAATTCCCAAGCCATTCCAGCCATAACATCGACAGCATCGGCACCACCAACACCAATGGCAACCATTCCTAGACCACCTGCATTAACCGTATGCGAATCGGTACCAATCATCATCCCACCAGGAAAAGCATAATTTTCTAAAACTACCTGATGTATAATTCCTGCTCCTGGTTTCCAGAAACCTATACCATATTTATTGGAAACTGATTCTAAAAAATTAAATACTTCACTACTTACACTATTGGCGTGTTTTAAATCGGCTGCGGCACCATCCTTTGCTTGTATTAAGTGATCGCAATGCACTGTAGTTGGTACGGCTACCTTATTTTTTCCAGCCTGCATAAATTGTAGTAAAGCCATTTGAGCGGTAGCATCCTGACATGCAATCCTGTCTGGTGCAAAATCAACATAATCTTTTCCTCTTACAAATGCCTTAGTAGGCTTTCCATCCCACAAATGATTGTACAATATTTTTTCTGAAAGCGTTAAAGGTTTACCCACAATTTCTCGAGCTGCATCCACGCGCTCAGCCATTTTGGAATAAACACCTTTAATCATTTCTATATCAAATGCCATATAACTTAATTTTTCAAATTTTTACTTCCCCTAAATTATTAAAAAAAAGCGATATGACTTAGTAATTAACTAAATATTAGATTATTTAAAATTAGTTTAGATTGATTTTTTTATCTTTTTTATTTCGATAAAAATGATTCATAAAAAAACCAGGTTCAAGAAATCAATTTTGAACCTGGTTTTAGTATAATTAAAAAGATAATAAACTATAATATAATTTAAAATGCAACTGCAGCTGTACTCAATTGCTTGTGAGGTGGTTTAAACTTCGTTAAAACAATACCCTCTACTGCAGCTTGATATTCTTCAATATTTGGTGTTCTACCTAAAATTGTAGATAATACCACCACCGGTGTAGATGACAATAAAGATTCTCCTTTTTTCTCACCCGAATCTTTAACCACGCGACCTTGGAATAAACGCGTTGATGTTGCCATTACTGTATCTCCTGGCTCCGCTTTTTCCTGGTTACCCATACATAAGTTACAACCTGGACGCTCTAAGTAAAGCATGTTTTCGTATTTAGTACGAGCTAAACCTTTAGGCGCATTATCATCAAATTCAAATCCTGAATATTTTTGTAACACTTCCCAATCACCTTCAGCTTTTAACTCATCTACAATGTTATATGTTGGAGGCGCAACAACTAATGGTGCTTTAAACTCTACTTTTCCTTGTTGTGCTTCGATATTTTTTAGCATTTGCGCTAATATTTTCATATCACCTTTGTGAACCATACAAGATCCCACGAAACCTAAATCTACTTTTTTAGATCCACCATAGAAAGATAACGGTCTGATGGTATCATGTGTATAACGCTTTGAAACATCTTCGTTATTTACATCTGGATCCGCAATCATTGGCTCAGCTATTTCATCTAAATCAATAACTACTTCAGCAAAATATTTGGCATTAGCATCTGGTCTTAACGCAGGTTTAGCTCCAGACTTTATTTCTTCGATTCTAGCATTGGCTTTATCTACCAGCCCTTGTAATACCTGTTTATCATTATCCATACCTTTTTTAATCATGATTTGGATACGGTCTCTTGCTATTTCTAACGATTCAATAAGGGTATCATCTTCTGAAATACAAATAGATGCTTTTGCTTTCATTTCAGCAGTCCAATCTGTAAATGTAAAAGCCTGATCTGATGTTAAAGTTCCAATATGCACTTCTATGACACGACCTTGGAATACGTTTTCACCACCAAATTGCTTCAACATTTGCTGCTGCGTTGCATGCACTACATCACGGAAATCCATGTAAGGTTTCATTTCACCTTTAAAAGTTACTTTTACAGACTGTGGAATTGGCATAGTCGCCTCACCTGTAGCTAAGGCCAGTGCCACTGTACCTGAATCGGCACCAAAGGCAACACCTTTAGACATACGTGTATGTGAATCTCCTCCAATAATAATAGCCCAATCATCAATTGTGATATCATTTAATACTTTATGAATCACATCGGTCATAGCATGATATTGTCCCTTAGGATCACGTGCTGTAATTAATCCGAAGTCGTTCATAAACTTCATTAACTTAGGAATATTGGCCTTAGATTTATTATCCCAAACCGATGCAGTGTGACAGCCTGACTGGTAAGCTCCATCAACAATTGGAGAAATAACTGTAGCGGCCATAGCCTCTAATTCCTGAGAAGTCATTAATCCTGTCGTATCCTGCGACCCTACTATATTCACTTCGACACGAACATCAGAACCAGCATGTAATGTTTTACCTGGCGTGGTTCCAACAGCATTTTTATTGAATATTTTTTCTACCGCTGTTAACCCTTGACCTTCCACAGAGATTTCTTTTGAAGGCGCGTAAACTGTAGGGGTTTCAACACCTAAAATTCCAGCCGCAATTGTTTGTAATTTTTTCCCAAAAACTACGGCATATGATCCACCTGCTTTAATAAACTCCATCTTTTGCGGAGTTAATGCTGCGGAAATATCTTTTAATTCCTGATCTCCTTTATATAATTTTTTCTCCTTTGTATTAATGGTAAGTACAGTACCTGTTTCTACTGAATACGCTTGCTCTAAAACAGGATCTCCATTTTCATCAACAACGGTATTACCTTCTGAATCCGTTTTCTTTACCCAGTTTTTTAAGTCGATACCAATACCTCCAGTCACGCCTACTGTAGTTAAGAAAATTGGTGAAATACCATTTGTCCCTGCAATGATTGGAGCAATATTAATGAAAGGCACATACGGACTTGCTTGAATACCCGTCCATAAAGCTACGTTATTTACACCCGACATTCTAGAAGAACCAACACCCATAGTTCCTTTTTCGGCGATTAACATAACACGCTTATCAGGATGTTGTTCTTTTAAGGCTGTCAATTCCTGCTGCATGTCTTTATTATGCTCAAAAATACATTGCCCATGTAACTCTCTGTCTGATCTTGAATGTGCATCGGCACCAGGAGATAATAAATCGGTAGAGATATCACCTGTACCTGCAATAAACGTAACGATTTCAATTTCTTCTTCTACATCTGGAAGTTTTGTAAAAAACTCTGCTTTTACATAGCTTTCCAATAAATCCTTAGCAACCGTATTACCAGCATTGTATGCCTCTTCTAAACGAGCGGTATCTGCTTCGTATAAAAACACTTGAGTCTTTAAAACTTCAGCGGCTTCTTTAGCTATAGCCTCGTCGCTTCCCAATGCCAAATCTAATAACACTTCTACTGAAGGTCCGCCTTTCATATGTGATAATAATTCAAAAGCGAACGTTGGAGTAATTTCATCTACAACCTCATTACCAAGAATAATCTCCTTTAAAAATTTCGCTTTTTCCCCAGCTGCACCCGTTGTTCCAGGTACCACATTGTAAATAAAAAATTTAAGCGAATCTTCGCGGTATTGATTTTTAACATCCTTTATTTGATCAATAATCTCAATTAATAAATCCGCCGAATCAATCGGTTTTGGATGAAGCCCCTGAGCTTTTCGCTCCTCGATTTCCTTAATGTAATCGTTGTACATATTCATATTAGAAGTTATTTCGATTTTAATAGCTTGAAACTCGTTCTCTGTTTTTAGATTACTCTGTAAAAAACATTATTTCAAACCGTTTAAACTGTTTTTTTCTTTAGCCTCGCAAAAGTACTGAATTAATACAAAGTTTTAAAAATAAAACAACTAATACCTAGACCAATAATACTAAATTATTATTGTGGTATAATTATTTAATATGCATTGCAATGTTTCAACAAAAATCAGTAAAAAACTGAATTTTCAACATAACCTTTAAATAGGTATTTATAATCGAAACACGCCGCGACTATTACATACGCGATACCACAAAAAATACTTAGTTTCCAATTACCTATCATGTACTTTTACGGCTCAAATTTATTATTTAATTGGAAATAAAAGCATCACAATTTGACTTAAATTGTTGAATACTTAACAAAATAGAAGAATTATTAGTGCCATACGTATTCTAAGAAATAATACGTAGTTTTATTTCTTAATTATCACTTTAAACGAATGCTACAATTAAAATAAACTTTCAATAATCTGGTCTTCGGAAATACCTTCGGCTTCCGCCTTGTAGTTTTTAATTATTCGATGCCTTAAAATTCCTTTAGCAACAGCCTGAACATTCTCTATATCCGGTGAAAATTTTCCGTGTATTGCGGCATGAGTTTTAGCAGCTAAAATTAAATTTTGGGAAGCTCTTGGTCCTGCACCCCAATCGATATAATTTTTTACTAAATCGGTAGCCGCGTCAGAATTAGGTCTTGTTTTACCAACTAATGCTACAGCATATTCAACTACATTGTCGGCAACAGGAATGCGACGTATTAAATGTTGAAAATCTATTATTTGTTGCGCTTTAAATAAAGCATTTACAGATTTTTTAGAATCGCTAGTTGTCGATTTTACAACCTCTACTTCTTCGGCAAACGACGGATAGTCTAAATTAATAGCAAACATGAAGCGATCTAATTGCGCCTCTGGCAAAGGATAGGTTCCCTCCTGCTCAATAGGATTTTGCGTTGCCAAAACAAAATAAGGTAAATCTAATTTATAATGATGTCCTGCCACGGTTACAGCACGCTCCTGCATAGCTTCTAACAAAGCGGCCTGAGTTTTAGGAGGTGTTCTATTTATCTCGTCTGCAAGAATAATATTTGAAAAGATAGGCCCTTTAATAAACTTAAAATGTCGGTCTTCATCTAATATTTCACTTCCCAAAATATCACTTGGCATTAAGTCTGGTGTAAACTGAATACGCTTAAAATCTAAACCTAAGGCCTGAGCAATGGTATTTACCATTAAGGTTTTTGCTAAACCTGGAACACCAATTAAAAGTGAATGCCCGCCTGAAAATATAGAAATTAATATTTGATTTACAACCTCATCCTGCCCTACAATAACTTTGGCTATTTCGGTTTTTAAATCTTTATATTGTTTTACGAATTGTTCAATAGCGGAAACATCAGACATATATTATTTTTTTAACCAGTTACTATTAAAGTCACAATTTCTATACTCACCACTTATTTTAATGTAAGTATCCATTATTTTTTCTTCTTGCCACTTCGCAATAGTGTTTATTTGCTTTTCATTTAGTGCTAATTCTTTAATCTTTAAATAGTCGCGAGCATAATCGGCTTCATGTTCATCAATTCTATCGGTAACCATTAATATTTTGAACATCACTTTGCCTGAGCGATCTTCTTCTTTATACACTAAACTCACTTCATTATCTTTTAAATTTTGAATTTGTGCATATAATTCTGGCTCCATACGGGTTAACTCAAAATTATAATCTTGAGTTATAGGGTTAATTAGCTGCCCACCATCACCACGGGTTTCCTTTTCATCACTGGCTTCTCTGGCTGCATCGGCAAACGAAATATCGCCATCTACAATACTTTTTCTTACTTTTTCTAAACGTTCTTTAGCTTCTTTAATGGCCTCATCTGAAACTTTTGGGCTCATTAAAATATGCGCTACATCACGCTCCTGACCTCTAATTTTTTCACAGAAAACAATGTGATAACCAAAGTCGGATTTAAAAGGCTCTGATATTTCACCTTCCTGTAAAGAAAATGCCACTTGCCTGAATTCTTTAACCATTCGAGGTTGCTTACGGTCTAAAGTGTATTTCCCTCCGCGACTTGCCGATCCAGGGTCTTCAGAGTATAAAATGGCTTTTGTTGAGAAACTTGTACCATTTTCAAGTATATCGGTTTTGAAGCTTTTTAGTTTATCAATAACGCGCTGTTTTTCTTCATCAGATACTTTTGGTTCGGCAACTATCTGTGCCACTTTTAACTCTGTACCAAAAGTAGGACGCTCGTCTTTTGGAATTTTATTAAAAAACTCTCGAACCTCTTCAGGCGTAATTTCAATTTCTCCTACAATTTTTTCCTGCATCTTTTTAGCCAACATGTTTGCTTTGTTTATTTCAAACATTTCATCACGCAGGGTTTGCTCATCTTCTTTTTTATAAAGTTTAACAAGTGCTTCTATTGGCTGTCCCGATTGTTGAACAAACTGATCGATTTGATAGTTTACATTTTGTCTGATTTCGGCATCTGAAACAATTATACTATCCTGAATCGCATGATGTGCGTATAATTTATCTTCTAAAAGTTTTCCGAAAAGCTCACAACGTCCAATATTTTTAGTATCAATGTCTTGAGCTTCTAGTTGCACAATAGCTTTATCAACATCAGAATCTAACAAAATATAATCACCAACCACGGCTGCTACACCATCTACCTTTCTTGCATTTTTGCTAGGGGTTTGTATATCGTTTACTGCTTGGTCTTTTTCAGCTTCCTCTTTAATTATTTCCTGAGCAAACAAAACCTGAGCAGCAAGCATTGTTATACATAAAACCGATATGTTTTTCAATTTATTTATAGATTTCGAATTGTTTATTTTTAATGGCATCTTTTGTAATATCTTTTTCTAATTTTTTAATCAGCTCAAGCTTTCTCTTATTAATAACGATTTGATTAATAGTTGGCTTTACATATTCCAATGGAGCCGTTTCTTTAGGTAACAAAACATCATTTACCTGCATCAAATATACTCCTAATGAATCTTTGAGTTGTACAAAATTAGATTTTTTTAACAGTTCATCTTTATTTTCTGAATTAATAACTGCAATTTTATTAACAACCTGATTAGCTTTTATCCATATAGAATCGTTAAGCGAATATGATTTAAACTGAATTGATAAGGAATCCAGCACACGTTTATCATTATTATTGAAGCGTTTAAATCGCTCTACAACCGACTTGTAGTTGTTCATATCTTCATCTAAATGAATATATCTAAACTTTATTAATTCCTCATTTAACTTGAAAGCGCCTTTATTTAGTTCATAATACCTTTCGGCTTCTTGTTTCGTTATTACTGAATCTATTTCTCTGGCAACTAAAGCCTCTAAATATGCTTTAGAGTACAAATCGTTTTTATATTGATTAACCAACTTATTAAAGTTGTTTTGCGTAGCTTCATTTAAATTTAGTCTTGCACCATCTATCAATAATTGTTGTGTGGCCCACTGATTGATATAATTTTGGACTAGTAAAATACTGTCTTCCTTCGATGTCCCATCAGAAACCAATTCTTCTATATCTTCATAATACAGATATGAATCGTTAACCCGTGCAACAGGAACTTGATCGTCCACTTCTTTAAAAAAATGACATGAGGTTACTAACAACAGTAATACAATTGAGGGATATATGTATCGCACTATCTTATTTTGTTAATTGAGTTTTCACTTTTTGTAAAACGTCTTGATTTACATCTACAGGGTATTTGGCGGCTAATGCCTCTACCCACTTTTGCTCTTTATAAACTTGATAATCGCTTATTACCATGCCTTTTGCTTCTTCCAGTGTTCTTTGTGTTTCAGGAATAATATCTTTTACATCTACTACTACAAACGCATCATTATGCTTATATATTTTTGAAATCCCCTTTTTAAACTGAAAATTTTCGGGCAACGCCTGGTGGCCGGCATCCATAATTTCTTCGGTAAAAATAACATCTATGTTATCGTTGCTGTTTACCAAATTTTTAATATTCTCGACCGACATACCTCCTGCCATAAGTTTAGAAACTTTCTTCATCGTCTTTTGCTTAGCCGATGATGCTACGATAGCATCAACTTTTTCAGGAGCCATATAATTTTCCTTGTGCGCATTATAATAGTCTTCTACCCCTAAAGAATCTGTTTTGGCGGCTTCCCAAATGGTTTCTTCCATTAAATCGAACAGTAACAGACCATCTCTGTATTCGGATACAATATTCGCAAATTCTACATCTTCCTCTTCCAAATGTGCTTCCTGATAGGCTACTAATTGAGAGTTCAGAAATGTATTATAACCTTTTTCTACAATAGTCTTAAAGCTTTCACGTGTACGGTTATATCTCTGATTTCTAACAAGAAAATCGCCAAAATCTTTAAATAAAAGTTGTTTTTCGCCTATTCTAACCAAAGGCTTATCGCCCTCGAAATTAACTGGTAACTCCCAAGACATTCGATAATAATTTTCGTTTAAAATACCCGTAAAATACGTTAACGCGGGTTGCTCATTCGTTACTTTATATTTTGCTTTTAATTTATTATATAAAGCTTCGTCAATTAACTTGGAACGCTGGTCGCGCTTAACACGCTGTTCCAGTTCGGGTTTCATTTCGTTGAAAGAGGCTATTGGTTTTTTACCCAATAGTTTTATAATATGCCAACCGTAATCGGTTTTAATAGGCTCTGAAAAATATCCGATTTCATCTAATCCAAAAACTGTATCTTCAAAAACTTTTGAGTTTACTTGCCCACTACTAATTGGTTCTAAACGTCCCCCATTTGCAGCGGTACTTTTATCTTCTGAAAATTGCTTAGCTAAAGTTTCAAACGTTTCGCCTTGCTGAAGTTTTTTATAAATTTCCTGAATTCTTTCAGCAGATTCCTGTCCGGAAGTATCTTCTTTTTTATGGAAAATCATAATGTGAGCCACAGTGCGTTCACCTCTAGATTTGCGTTTATCTTTTACATAAACTATATGATACCCAAAACGGGTTCTAAAAGGTTCTGATATTTCTCCCACAGGTGTATTATAGGCAGCATTTTCAAACTTATAAACCATTTTAAACCCCGAAAACCAATCTAAATCCTCGCCGTAAATAGTTTGTCCATTGTGCACCTCTTTTCGAACAGTTTCAAAACCTTCTTTCAAAGCGCGCTCGCGAATTTTTACAATATCATTGTAAGCAACCAAAGTATCATCGGGTGTTGGTTCTTCTGGAAGTTTAATAAGAATATGCGTAGCGTTAACATCATAAGATACACGATTGTAAGCTTCCTCAACTAAAGCCTCGGTAACCTGACTATCGGTTATATAGCTACTTGCCAATTGTTTCTTGTAATTAGATAACTCACGTAAATAAGATGGTTTTTTATCCAGGCCTAAAGCTCGGGCTTCCTTCAACTTTAATTTATAATTGGTAAATAATTTTAAATATTCGTCGACATCCTTTTGGGCAGGATCTTGAACCAAATCTAAATTTTTATTGTAAACCCTTATAAATTCTGCGGCTGTAACAGCTTCATCATCTACAGTAAACAAAATTTCTTTATTTGTGGATTGCCCATTTACTTGCAGCAAAACCAACATAAAAAATAATATTGAAATGTACTTTAAATTCATATTTAAAATTTATACCGTAGCAACAAAAATACTAATATAATGCTATAATACAAGTCGCTATATGTTCCCTTTAAAAAGATATATTTTGTACCATTATTTATAATACATTTATACCTTCAAAAATCAATTTTTCATTCAAATTCATGCGAAGACTTAAATTAATCTGGGATTTTAGAGGACCTGTTTCGAGCAAAACGGCACAACACCATGAAATCCATTTAAAAGAATATATACAGATTGAACAAATTGAAAATACCTTAACCGGTGTAGAAGTGCTAAGTGATATGCATGCCATTGCTTACCTTGTAGTTAATGAAGACCAGATGAAACCCATCCGTGACGCTTTAAAACCTCATCGCGGACAGTTATTCAATAATGAATGAAAAGTAAAAAAATTCTTCATTTCAATATGCTCCTTATTGCTTTTAAAGACTATATTCTTAGAAAACTTACCTTTTTGTGGGTTTAGGTGGCATCGTTCTGAATACTTTATCCCAAAACGTATTAGAAACACCGTAAGCTTTATCTGGGTATTGATAGTGATGTAAATTATGATGATGCCACAAATATTTGAATCGTTTCGGAGGACGCTTCATGTGAATCGCTCGATGCACAAAGGAATACATTAAATACCCTAAAAAGAAACCGGGAAAAAATCCATAAGTTAAGTTCGAGAAACCAAAAATCCAGAAAATAATATAAAATATACCAAATAAAAATGAAGCTAATATTAATCCTGGTACAGGCGGCATTAGCAAGCGCTCTTCATCTTTCGGGTATTCATGATGAGACCCATGCATAATAAAGTGAAAACGCTTTGTCCATTTCCAATCGTTGTACCAGTGAAACAAATACCGATGTAATAAATATTCTGCTAAAGTCCAAAAAGCAAAACCCGTAAAAAACAAAATAAGAAAACTAATTACCGAAAGCCCCATAACATCTATGGCTAAATAAGCTAAAAGTAAAATGGTTATACCATAAACGATAATATTGGATGTAGGATTGGTTTTGGTCAGGCTTTCTAAAAACGGATTTTTAAAAATTTGCGCCTGGCCAGTAGAAAAATCGGTGGTTACTCTGTGCTGCTTCATCTGTTCTTAATTCTATTTTAATTCTCAGATGGAATACCCCAAAAATCAACTTGGTTGTTTAACAACATAATGTTACTGGGCATCTCATAACTTTTAACTTTCGTTAATTAAAGATATGAAAAACATTCAAAATATAAATATTCTTATAAAAACAGATCAGTAGCACTTCAAATTTTAAAGATTTTTCCTATATTTATATCCCCCCTAAATTTATTAATAATCAATTTCTTAACTAGTTTAAAAAGCACTGCTAAATTAAAAAATAAGAAACTGATTAGCTTGATTTATAATTAATAGTGATGTAACAGTTTTTATTAATTAAAATTAAGTTTTATGAAAACATCCATTCAACAAGGTGTAATTGCCGAACAACCATTTAACATTGCATTATCGGAAACCAATTTTAAAACCTCAGACTTCCCCACTCGTGCGTTAGAGTTAGGCTTTGTTGATTTAGGTTCTGACAACAGACCTAAATCAAATAAAAGATATAGCATTCTGAGTGCAGGAGATGAAAAATTAAATAGTTTAACTATTCCTAACACTACCTACAAAAAACTAGATATAGACCTCTATTTTTTTTTACGTAGACGACCTCCCTGACTTTTGGTCAAAAAAGAATGAAGGATTATTAAAGATTTCCATCAATACGAGAGACCCACAAAATTTAAATGGCTCTGAAAAAGATGCCACACTTGCCACAAATTTTAGTGTTAAGGACGGTAATTATGCACCTTCCTTCTTATATAAAGGTGTTTTTAGAAATATTATTTTCCGTGATTTTGTTAATTTAAAATTTGACCTATATGAGTTAGATTCTGACGCAGACCAGTACTTCAATAAAGTAAAAAATGTTATTAACGGTGTTGGTGTTCCTGAAATCAAAAATCTAGATGTGCTAAAAGGCATTCCTTACCTTAATTTAGCGACACAACTTTTTGAAAGTATTATTACGACTTTCGGAAAAAATCCAGATGATCATATATGGGGAGAAATTCCAATTATGGATTTAAGCCCAATTATTGGTAGTGCCTTTTTGAGGAGTGGAATTTACATTTTGTATGAAAACAAAAACAGTAAAAAAGAAACCATCGGTAATTCACATATGGAATTCCTGAATGGTAAAATTGTACTTAAAAAAGAGGTTTCAAAACAAACCTTATCAAATCATTTAATGTTTGGAATTAAAGTAGATAATTACGCACCGCAAAATACTCTTTTAAATGGAAAATAAATTAAACCATCGAATTGAAAAATTAATTGGAGGAATTCAAATACAAAATAGATTAAGAAATGGTATTGGCACCTTGGCCTGTATTGTTTTCGACATAGATAGTGGCAAGCCAATGGGACTAACAAATAAACATATTCTAAGAAGAAGCATAGGAAAGCCTGTTATTCAACCTGCGGCTAAACCACATACTAACGAATTCATTATAGGACATGTATATAAAAAAAGTTCAACTCAAGATTGTGCAATATTCGAAATAAATGAAATTTTAAGAAATTATGATCGGGATGATAGTTTATTTGGCTTGACTGGTAGAATTTCAGAATTCATTGAACCTTATGAAGGACTAGAAGTACAAAAAATAGGACAAAAAACTGGTCGAACTTTCGGAGTTGTTAAGAAGTTGCTATCTAAAAATAAATTTATCATCATTCCTAACAAAGAAAAACAAAACCCATTATATGAAATATCCGAGGGAGGTGATTCTGGAGCCTTATGGGTAACGGATGAAACAAATTTTAAAGCTGTTGGTTTACATACGGGAGGCGAAAGAGGTTCCGCTAAGGATAAAGCTTGGGCAATTAAAATAAGTTCTGTATTACATGACTTAAATATCAGATTCTAAACTGTTATCATAATTTTTATTGCTATAATTTCACAGAACTCTATAATTTTTTTACTAAAATAAAAAGGGCTCCTGATTTCAGGAGCCTTTTCTATATATTACTTAAATTATTATCTTGAGTAATTTGGCGATTCTTTAGTAATCGTTACATCATGTGGGTGACTTTCGTTAATTCCACTTGATGTAATTTTAACAAATTGTCCTTTTTCTTTTAAAGTTTCAATGTCTTTCGCACCACAGTACCCCATTCCGGCACGTAAACCTCCAATAAACTGATGAATACTTTCATATAAATCACCTTTGTAAGGTACGCGACCCACAATTCCTTCTGGCACTAATTTTTTAATATCATCTTCTACATCTTGAAAATAACGATCTTTACTACCTTCTTTCATAGCTTCTACAGAACCCATTCCGCGGTAGGATTTAAACTTACGTCCTTCGTAAATAATGGTTTCTCCAGGAGATTCTTTGGTACCTGCTAATAAAGACCCTAACATAACACAATCGGCTCCTGCCGCAATCGCTTTAGGAATATCACCAGTATAACGAATACCACCATCGGCAATAACTGGAACACCAGAACCTTTTATGGCTGAAGCAACTTCTAACACCGCTGAAAATTGAGGAAAACCAACACCTGCTACCACACGAGTTGTACAAATTGATCCTGGACCAATTCCTACTTTAACGGCATCGGCACCGGCTTCAACTAGATACTTAGCAGCTTCGGCAGTTGCAATGTTCCCAACAATAACTTCTAATTTCGGGAATTTCGCTTTTACTTCTTTCAACACATTCACTACACCTCTTGTATGTCCGTGCGCTGTATCGATTACAACCGCATCCACACCTGCATTTACTAAAGCTTCAGCTCTATCAACTGCATCGCCAGTTACCCCTATTGCTGCTGCCACACGTAAGCGACCAAACTCATCTTTATTTGCGATTGGTTTTTGCCTTAGTTTAGTAATATCTCTGAAGGTGATTAATCCAGATAATTTATAGTTATCATCTACAATTAATAACTTTTCAATTTTATGTTCTTGTAGAATCGCTTCAGCATCTTTTAATGACGTTCCAACAGATGATGTTACCAAATTCTCACTGGTCATTACCTCTACTATTGGTCTTTTGTTATCATGCTCAAATCGTAAATCTCGATTCGTAACTATTCCTTTTAATGTACCATTTTCATCAACAATTGGAATACCTCCAATACCATGCTCGGCCATGGCTGCCTTTGCATCAACCACTTTAGAAGTAAGTGGTAAGGTAACAGGATCTATAATCATACCACTTTCAGCTCGTTTAACGCGTCTTACTTTCAACGCCTGAGCCTCTATGGTCATATTTTTATGTAACACACCAATACCTCCCTCCTGTGCCATAGCAATCGCCATTTTACTTTCGGTTACAGTATCCATAGCGGCCGATATAATAGGCACGTTAATGGTAATATTTCTGGTAAATTTTGTTTGAATATTGACTTCGCGAGGAAGAACTTCAGAATATGCAGGAACTAATAAGACATCGTCGTAGGTTAGTCCTTCTCCTACTATTTTATTTTGATGTGCGATCATGATGCAATTACATTTTAATTGCGTGCAAATATACACATTTTTTAAGTTGAATATACTAATTTAGAAACTAAATTATTGTTAATATTTAGCATTTCATATTATAATTAAAAAGCCCGGTCATTGAATACCGGACTTTATTTATTTTTTATCTTCTTCGGGAATTTCCTCGACTGGAACCCATACTTCCGCCATTCATTGGTTGTCCTGCAAATCTTCCGAATTTATACGTGAAATTTAACATAAAGTACTGCTCCAAAATCCTGCTCTCTGAATCCTCGATAAACGTTTCGGTTACGTTTCTTCTGTAACCATTATTTTTTCCTAAAACATCATACCCAACCAAGGTAACTGTTGCCTGGTTATTCCAAAGTTCCATTCCTAAACCTGCATTCCAAAATACAGCATCACCATCGTAATCATCGCCAACACGGCTGTTATATCGGTATGAAATTTTATTAGAAATAAATAAGTTTTTAATAATAAATATTGAAGAATCAAAATTTATATTTTGAACAAAATAATTATTGTCATTAAAAGCATCGGTATCGTATACATTTTTAAAAGCCGAATAGCGATAACGAGCGCTTAAATCAATTTTATTATCGTAGGCATACCTGAACGAAAATGACGGCGTTAATCGTGTGGTTTGCCCAGTGAATTTAATACCATTTTGTACCGATAAACTATTATTAAAACTAGCATTAAAAGACCCGTTAATATTTATATTCGTTTTTTTACTAAAAATGGATTTAGTAATAGTTGCATTACCATCCAATGAATAATCACCATTAATATTTGTGTAGGTGGTGTACCGGTTTAAATCGGCATCTGTGATGGTTGAATTAATTATTTTGTCTTGAGTAAATCCTGCATTAGCATTTCCTGATATGTTTATGTTATGAAATGCTAAATTGTTTTGATACCTGAAGCGGATTCTATGATCTACCTGAGGTTCCAAATCAGGGTTACCTACTCGTATGTGGGTAATATTAGTTACATCTTCAACCGGCTGCAACTGCCCCATGGAAGGTAAGTTTACATTTTGATTATAATCTAAAGAAATCCTTTTGTATCCATTTTCGTCCCTATAGCGAATACGACCCGAATAAGTTAAATAGTTAAAATCGGCCTTAAAGTTTCGTGCTTCTATTAATTGGTCTTTAAAGTTTCTGTAGGTTGTTGTATGTCCAGCTTCAACTTCAAAACGGAATTCATCAAGATCATATCTTAATCGTAACGATGGTCGAATAGTTGTTGCAATATAGCGACTGTCGGTACTTAGTTGATTATTAAAATTATCATAGGAATCATCAACTTCATCATAATCGTAAATAAAAAGCTCATTCGATTGCGTGCTTACATTAGCGTTATAACTGGGAATAATTCTGAAATCCTCTGTAACCTTAGCACTCCATACCCCGTTTACCCCAATATTTGTACTGTTTGTGCTGTTTTCACTTATTTGATCTTGTATTATAGTTTCACCGCGGTTGTAAAGGATATTTTCAGAGTATTTTTTAGTGTCGGAATCCGATTTATTAAAACTCGTATTCAATCCTAATCTGAAATAATTTCCATTTCCACCTCGTACTGGAGTTACACTAAAATCATTACTAATATTGTAATTTGATGCGCTGGTTTCGTTGGTACTGGTGTAATCACTAACTAAATCTCCATTGGTATATTCGGAAGTACTTTTAGACGTCGATCCAGAATCTGTATTGGCTGCATTAAATGATGTATTATTCGATATTTGGACTTTATTATTTGAAGCTTTGTTTTCTGGCTCGATGATAAAATCTATTTCAGAATTTCCGTTATGTGAATCGGAATCATTAAAGCCACTACTTTTTGAATTTGTAATGTAATTTAAATCTGGCAAAAAATTCTCCCTTAAACTTGTACGTTCGGTATCGGTATTTTGAGCACTATACCTGTAATTTGCATTAACCCGAGTTTCATCCCATCGGCCCTTAGTGTAATTGGCGCCAACAAAATCGGATTCTATATACCCATTACTGGTATCGGTATCGGGCAAAGCATTAAACCCACGGGACATATTAATATTATTCGTACCGGCAATAATACCTAACTGTTTCCCGTCAATCATCTGGAATAAATTAGCATTTCCCTGATACTTATCATCGGTACCGTAACCTCCTTTAACATCTCCAAAAATTGCTCGGTTTTGCCCTTTTTTTATTTTCAGGTTAATTTCCTTTGTCCCTGATGTTGATTCCTCGCCGGTAAACTTTTGAAAATCGGTTTTATAATCTGTAACCTGTACCTTACTAATTGCCTGACTCGGAATATTCTTTAAAGCGATATCGCCTTTCTTTTCACCAAAAAAGCGCATTCCATCAACATTTATAGCTTCAACATCAACCCCATTAACGGTAATATTACCATCAATATCAATATCGACACCTGGTAATTTTTTTAATAAATCTTCGGCTTTATCGTTGGGTAGTGTTTTAAAGCTATCGGCATTATATTCTATAGTATCTTTTTTGATTACTACGGGAGGAGCTTTTCCTACTATAGAAACTACATTTAACTCTTCAATCTGATCTTGTAAGGTTACCACACCTAAATCAAGCTCATCGCCCGCTGGCACATCAATATCTTTTAAATAGGGTTTGTAGCCTAAATATGCTATGTTAAAAATAGCTTTCTTATCATCTTCTGCATTTACCTGTATTGAAAACTCTCCATTTTTATTCGTAATTCCATAGGCCATTGGAATACTGTCTTTTACACTTTGGAGATAAACAGTTGCTCCTTCTAAAACAGTAGCAAATTCGTCTTTAACGGTACCTTGCAGGGTAAATTTTTGAGCCATACTTGAAGACGTAATCAAAATGGCTAAAACAAGAATTAAATTTTTAAACATAGATATTTGTTAGCTTATGCTAGCTTAGACCTCATGTTTAAAGCAAAGTTTAACCCTAATATGTTAAAAAAAAGCTAAGGTTTTAAACTATATCTTTATCTGCAATGTCGCATACCAATTTCTTGGTGCCGAAGGAATAATCCCAGGGCCAGGATACCCCGTTGCTCTTCTGGTAAAGTAGGCAGTATCTAAGACATTATTTATACCGGTTTCCAATTTAAAACGTTTGTAGGAATACGATAATGACACATCTAAAACATCATAGCTAGGAATAGCGCCAATAACGCCACTTATCCCTCCATCGACAGAATTAGTTGCATCGGTGAATTGTTGTGACAAATAGGTATACTGAAAACTTGCAGACAAATCTTTAAATCCGAACTTTAAACCTGTTTTCAAATTTACATCCGGTACAAATTCCACTTTATTTCCTTCAACACCTAAAGCTTCAGACGAAGTATACTCTGAGTTTATAAAAGAGGTATTTACAAAATAATTAAACCTAAAGTCGTTAGATAAGCCCAATACTTGCTTTAAATTAAAATCGAAAAGTGATTCTATACCATACATTAAGGCATCACCTATATTACCACGTTCGCTCTTCACTCCTTGACTGGTTTGAATTTGCTTAAAACCAATACGACCGTTATAAATTAAGGCAAAGGCACCTAAATCGTACGATAAAAAGTTTTTAATATTTCCACGCGCCCCGAAATCTGCTGTAAAACCTTTTTCATCGGTAATATCCGGATTAATCTCAAATGCTGGATTATTGATATTTATATCAGAAAAAGTTACCGAGCGGTAATTTTGAGAAACATTACCATAAATCTCTAAGGCACTTACAGGCTTATAACTTAACCCTATCCCAAACAACACAAAAGCTCTATCGAAATCTCTGTTATCTTCTACAGTTTCATCGAGTATTACATTTCCAGCTGCATCCTTATTAATATTCCTGTAGAAGCCTTCACTTTGTGTTCTAATATATTCAAAACGGAAGCCTGGCGTTACCGAAAACTTATCGCTTAAGTAAAAAATATTTTCTCCAAATACAGATGTGTTTAAGTTTGGTAAGTCAAACTGTGATTGGTTTTGATAGTCCGAAAACTGTTGATTATAAAAATTAAAATTAGGGTTACTTCCATCACTACCTGCGCCTTGCTGCTGAAAATTATTAGCTTTATAAAATTTACTTCCTACTAAAAAAGTAGCATCTTTTTTACCAATATTATACTTACTTAATAGTCGCGCTTCAAATCCGAAGTTTTTAAAATCACCTTTTATTAAATCACGTTCCTCACCCGAATCTGGTTGGTCGACGCGATTTGTTCTAAACCCTAAAGCATCTCTTGAAGCATTTAAACCAAAAAAGTTTAAGGTAAAATTGGTATGTTCGGAAAACTTATGATCTAATTTTAAATTGTACAAAAACCAATCGACTTGAAACCAATTACGCTCCCGATTACTTTGGTAAGGATTTGTAGCAAACATATTATCTGTTAACCCTCCACCTTGCTGCGCTAAATATCGCATATAGGTTACATCGCCTGTTACCTTTGTTTTATCGTTAAATTTATACCCCAAATGAGCAAAGGCATTTTTAGATTCAAACTCTGAATTAGCTCTAAAACCATCTCCCTTTTTATAGTTAAAATAACTGTAATAACTAAATTTATCAGCTGTACCACTTATGCTTGTAAAATTGGTGTATAAACCAAAACTACCTACAGTATTTCTTGTAATTAATTCAAATGGTTTATTAGGATTTGGGGTTTTCATTATAAAATTTATTAGCCCTCCAAATTGCGTCCCGTATTGTAAAGAAGCTGCTCCACGAATTACTTGAATGGTTTTTAACCCTTCTGAGGCGGGGGTATAATAACTCTCTGGATATCCTAAAACATCGGCACTTATATCGTAACCATTTTGACGTGTATTAAAATTTGCAGTTCGGTTAGGGTCTAAGCCACGACCACCTACATTTAATTGTAAACCTGCATCGTCATTCTGATAAATATTTAACCCCGCAACCTGACTAAAAATTTGTCGGGCATTGTTCGATGCAAGATTTGCCAAAGACTGGTCCACCAAAACGACTTCGGTCTTTTTTCCAGCATAAATCGCCGTTCCCTCAACATCTTTTAAACGCGATAATTCAAATAATCGTTCTTTTCTTGCTGTAATTTCAACTTCCGAAAGACTAACTGATATAGGGGTTAACATCACATTTAGCTGTGTATTACCGCTTACCGAAATTGATTGTTCTTCAACTTCAAATTCGTAAGTAAAGAAAATTAAGTTTAGTACTTTTTTTACAGCGGTAAATTCGTAATACCCGGAAGCATTCGTAGTGGCCACCAAACCTGTGGTTTTATCATAAATATCTACATTAGCTACGGGTTGATTTGTTTTCGCACTTGTTATTGTTCCGTAAATTTTGTTTTGAGCCTGAACTGCTTGTACAAATAAAAACAGTACAAAAATTAACTTAAAGTCCTTTAATTTCATCGGTAAATGGTAATATCCATTCCTTATGTTGGAATGATTCTTTTTCTTTATATAAATCGACATTTTTATCAATATAAGGGCGACTCAACCTACCGTTAAGCGCCACATAACTTTCAACAAAAACCTGAACATTTTTATGTCCTTGAGTCGTAAAATGATCGCCCAGATAGTGTGCGTATTCTAAAATAAAATCGGGTTGAAAACTCATTTGCTTCTCCTGAAATGACGTTAAAAAATCACTATTATCTACGACAAACGATGTTCCTTTTTTAGCATCTTTAATAATAAAGGTTGTGTGCCCCATTTTTTCCATTAACATCACTCGCCATGAAAACCGAAAGCCCTCCTCTGTCCAGAATAATTCTCCTGGATACAACAAATATCTAAACGGAAACAGTAACTGAAATGAAAAATACACGACTAAAAAAGACACTAAAAACGATTCTCTTTTAATTTTATACGTTGGTTTATACTGAATCTTGGTATTTAAGAAAGGAGCTAAAATTCGCTTTATACCATATATTATTTTATGATGGAAATCGGCTTCGAAGAAGATTAACGTTGAAACAATCATTATAAACGGAAACATTCCTATTGGGAACAAAACCCTTGTAAAAACATGGAAAAATACGACCAAACCAAAAGCCAACCAACGTGTACGTTTATATAATAATAAAAACGGGATGGTTAAATCGTAGAGCATGCCACACCAGCTCATCACGAAATGAAACCATTCCTGCTGCATAATATTTTCACCTAAAAAAGGTAAACTATATTTAGATGGCAACCATATTTTTAAGGGCATTGCTCGAAACAACCAATCGGAATTAATTTTTGCCAATCCCGCATAAAAATAGACGATACCCAAAAGTAATTTCACACTATCAGCGCACCACTTAGGGAATGTTTTAAATGATGTTTTTCTTAATAAGTTATCAACTGAAAAATATGCGTTAGCAGGCAAAAATATCATTAAAAAACTTAAAAGACTTATAAAGTAATAATGATTTAAATAGGTGGTTTTATCCATGAGTTCTATATATGTAAAACTCAGGAAGAAGGTAATAATTGCTATTTTGTATTTAAATCCTAAAGCAATAAATAAAGCAGACAATGCACATACCAAAAATAACAAATACGTATAAATTCCTAATGGTTTTACCCACTCAAAACCGAAGTATGAAAAATGAAATTTGGGTTGAATGTACAAGGTATCAATCCAGCCGTTAACCCAAAACCTGATAATGCTAAACAACATCATGACACCAAAAAGTATTCTGAATACAGCTAAAGGTGCTGCATCAGTTTTTTGTTGTATATATGCTTTCGTGTTATAACCCATTTAAAAACGAAAAGATTCCCTAACGCATCAGAGAACCTTTTTTTATCTATTTTCACCTCAAATTAGTCGCCATCAGCATCAACATAATCAACACTGATATTCATTGCTTGTACCATATCTAATTTTAATAATACAACGACTTTTTGTAACTCATCGTAAGTCATAGTCATTTTTGTATTATCAGCATTTATTTGATTTGCAAAATTGTTGTCTAAAGTATTTAATTGTGTACGGGCTGCATTCATTTGACTATTAATTAAAGCCGATAAATCTTCACTTCCTGTTATCGTTTTCAAATAATCTAAATATGAGCTCAAACTATTATCACTAGTCGACCCATTATAATGTTTTCCATTAAAAAAATCTTGAGAAGCTTTTAAAGCTGCTAATGCTAATTCTTTAGAAATCTCTTGATTGTGATATCCTTCTACCTTTTCAGGATACAAGACGCCACTTGAAAATACACCAGACGGAATACCAACTTTATTGGCTCTTAATCCCTTTTCAAAATAGTATATAAAGTCATTTACAATTTTATTCGTCGCACTAGTTACGGTATTACCTGTACTATTCACAAAAATATCCCTATAAGAGCTTGTCCAGTCATTAAGAACACTTTCATTTAAAGATTTCATATGGTCGACTACATCACTTAAATAAGTTTTATAGCTCTCTGCATTAGTATTTGTTGTATAGATATCCAAAATAGTTGCTTCGTCGTTAGCTACCCCGTAAAGCAGATAATCTAAAGCAGGAAACCCTGTAGCATCTTGGTTATTAGATTGATTTAAATCGTACGAACCGTTAGCAATATTGGATTCAATTTCGGTCACCGATGCCGGATAAATGTTCATGTAAGCACTGAAATAAATAGCTTCAGCTTTACCTATGTTAAACATTTCAGCATATTGCCAGACTTTATAAGCATTTAACCAGGCGGAACGCAAAGCTTCTAAATTGGTTTGATTAGCTGTAGTTACAAACGTATTTTTCGCCTCCACCAAAGCACTAAGCTCAGCATTTAAATCCTGAAAAACAGGAATAATAATATTATCGGCCCAGTTGAGTAACATGGTCTGTCTGTCGAAATTATCGGTAGGCTTACTTCCGCCTCCATCAGAGCTACTGCATGCAGCAATTACAAGTGCTAAAACGATTACAGAAACAACTTTTTTAATCATAACCTTTATATTTCTAAAATATGTTGCAAATATCAGTAAGCAGATGGAAATATTAAACTTTCCACCTGCTTTATTTTCTTAATTAAAATAAATTAATCATTTGTTAACCTTTAGTTTGCTGCTTGCTCAACAGTAAAACCGAATGCTGTTGCAATTTCAGCAGAAATCGTATCTAAAGTTTCTACAGATACATCCCAAAACCCATTTCCTGCTAATAATGTATTTATATAAGAATTCACCTGTGCATTGTTAATGTATGGCATACCTGTTCCTGGTTTTCTTGTAAATTGTAAACTGTACAAAAATCCAAATCCTTCAGACAATTCATGAAATGCATGCGCATAATCAATAGTTGTAGCCTCCAAATCACTTTTAGCGCCCTGTAAATAGTGTACCGCACGAACAGCTATAACTTTAGAAATGTTTTCTCTAATAACTGCTACTTGCGCATCACGAACCTTATAATTTTTAGCAACGATTGCTGCTCTTCCAAGTTTCAATGCCTCATAAACCTCATCGGCAATTCCAGAAAAATCGTCGTCGTCGTTCACTTGTCTTAAATAGGTGTTTAAAAAACGATCGGCATCTAAAACCGGACTTTCAGGATTTTCTTCAGCTCCATAAAGGTAACCATAGGCTTCGTCCCATTTATGTTCCATTGTTGTATAAGTTTTACCTTCTTCAACAACATCATTATCATTATTTTGAACATTACTTCCGGCATCTAAAACGCCAATACTTAAGTAATTATTTAACATCTGATCGGCCATTAATCCACCGATTAAACCTTTAGCTACCGCTTGATTTAATTCTAATCCTTTAGCATTAAAATAGCGCACTGTAGTACTACCTAATTGTTGAAGGTTACCTGCTACGCCTGCACTAGCCGTTACATTCCAACTAGGAAAAACATTATCCGCCTGATCGGTAATCCAGCCATCGAAATCTTGTTTAATTGTATTTGAAAGTGTTGTATTTGTAGCAAAAAAATCATTTGAAGCGGCTACTTTACTTCGTACATTTTTGTTTGAAGCATTTAAATCAGCATGCGTAAAATCCTGATCGCCTTCTGCATGATTAAACATAGCTTGTAAGCTTGCTTTGGTATTTGTATTAACACTTAATGCAGACACCAACTCAGTTGCCATAGCAATTCTGGTAGTTTGCCCTCCAAAATTTACTGTTGATTCACCATTACGTAAAAAGCTGTAAGTAGATGGGGTATTTATATTGTTTTTTTCATTATCGTCATCGCTCGAACAAGAGGTTAATAAAACGGTTGCAACAGCGGCAATTGATAAAAATTTTTTCATTTCTTTTATTTAGACTTAGTATAAATTAATTGACTGCAGCAAAAATAAAACACAATTTTAAACTACCAAAGTTTATTTAGATTAAAAATAAATAAAGTTTTTAAAAAAGGTTTTCAACGAAAAAAATTAAAGAAAACAAACAAGTTTAAGAATAAGACTTAAAAATTCTAGAAGCCTCATTATAAGCACTTTCAAAACTCAATGCATTTAAATTATTATGTTGTTTCGAGGTAAAATAAGATAATAGTTTTTCAGTAGGCATATTTCCTGTTAATTCATTTTTTGCCATTGGGCAACCACCAAATCCTTGTATTGCACCATCAAATCTTCTGCAACCTGCATTAAAAGCAGCATCTATTTTTTCAAACCAGGTAGATGGTGTTGTATGTAAATGGGCTCCAAATTCTATTTGTGGGTATTTTGGAATTAGATTAGAAAATAGGTAATTAATACTTTCCGGATTCGAACTTCCAACCGTATCGCTTAAAGATAAAATTTTAACACCCATTTTATGTAAACGTTCAGTCCATTCACCTACAATATCTACATTCCAAGGGTCGCCGTAAGGATTACCAAATCCCATCGAAATATAAACCACCACTTCCTTATTACTTTTATCAGCTACGTTTAAAATTTCCTGTAAAGTTACAACCGACTGAGCTATGGTTTTATGCGTATTACGCATTTGAAAATTCTCTGAAATTGAAAACGGGTAACCTAAATAGTCAATAGCATCGTGTTTACTAGCGTCGTTCGCTCCGCGTGTATTTGCAATAATGGCTAATAATTTACTCGTAGTTTTACTTAAATCAAGTTGTGCTAGAACTTCGGCGGTATCTACCATTTGTGGTATGGCTTTAGGTGACACAAAACTCCCAAAGTCTATGGTATCAAACCCCACACGAAGCAACGATTGTATGTACTGAATTTTCTTTTCAGTAGGAATAAAGGCTTTGATCCCTTGCATCGCATCTCGCGGACATTCAATAATTTTTACAGCACCTGACATGATTTAGTTTAATAGATAAGAGGATAAAAATACTATAATTTTTTAATCCTAAACCAACAGAATCTAGATTGAATTAATTTCGCTTTAAGATGGCTTTATTTATAGATTTTACTAAAGCAGGCCCCTCATATATAAACCCTGTATACACCTGAACCAAATCGGCTCCAGCATCAATTTTTTCTAAGGCATCTTCAGCAGAATGAATTCCTCCCACTCCAATTATTGGGAATGACCTGTTACTCTTTTCAGAAAGATATTTTATGGTTTTAGTGCTCTTAGATTTTATAGGTTGTCCACTTAATCCTCCATTTCCTATAGCTTCCAATTGAGCTTTCGAGGCTCTTAATCCGCTTCTATCTGTAGAGGTGTTACTCGCAATGACACCATCGAGTTTTGTTTCCTGAACCAACTCTACAATTTCATCGAGCTGGATGGTATTTAAATCAGGAGCAATTTTTAATAGAATTGGCTTTTGAGTTTCGAAGGTCGTGTTTGCCGATTGTACTTCACCAATTAATTCTTCTAAATAATCTTTATCGTTAAGTTTGGCGTGACTTCCAACATTAGGACAGCTTACATTTAATACAAAGTAATCTACAAAAGGATGCAATGCATTAAAACACTCCAAATAATCCTTCGTATAATCTTCAGGTTGAGTACTGGTATTTTTTCCAATATTACCACCTATAATAAGTTGTCCTTTATTCTTTTTTAATTCTGAAATAGCTGCCTCAAGGCCTTCGTTATTAAATCCCATGCGATTAATAATCCCTTGGTCGGCTTTTAATCGAAATAAACGTTTTTTTGGGTTTCCTGGTTGTGCCTTAGGGGTCACAGTCCCTATTTCTATAAATCCAAAACCAAAATTTGCTAATTCGTTATATAACACCGCATTTTTATCAAATCCTGCGGCTAAACCAACTGGATTCTTAAAAGTTAATCCAAATAATTTACGCTCCAATTTAGGGTCGTTAACAACATACATTCCTTTAAACAAGGCTTTAAACCCTGGGATTTTTGATGTTATTTTTATTAATGAAAACGTAAAGTGATGGATCTTTTCCGGATCGAACGCGAAAAATATAGGGCGAAGTAAAAATTTATACATCTCGATTATTTGTGCAAAAGTAGGCTTAATTATTCTAAATAAAAAATTGCCAAAATTTAAAATCAAAAAAATTATAAATCGTATTTTTGAATCTTCAAAACATAAATACAAAATCCTCAATTACAATCCTTTAAAATGATTTCTAAAACCCGCATAATCAATCGATTTGTAAGCTACGTAACCATAGACACCGAATCTGATCCAAAATCTGAAACCACACCTAGCACCGCAAAGCAATGGGATTTAGCCAATAAACTTGCCGACGAGCTAAAAGCCATTGGAATGCATGAAGTGAGCATAGACGAAAATGCATATATCATGGCTACATTGCCAAGTAATGTTAATCATGACGTACCAACTATAGGCTTTGTTTCTCATTTTGATACCTCCCCTGATTTTACAGGTGCCAACGTAAATCCGCAAATCATTGAAAATTACAACGGAAAAGACATTGTTTTAAATGAAAAGGAAAACATTATACTTTCTCCTGATTATTTTGAAGACTTATTACAATATAAAGGTCAAACTTTAATTACCACCGATGGCACAACCCTTTTGGGTGCAGACGATAAAGCAGGTATTACTGAAATTGTTTCGGCTATGGAATATTTAATTAACAACCCAGACATAAAACATGGCCCAATTCGTATAGGCTTTACTCCCGACGAAGAAATTGGACGAGGTGCTCATAAATTTGATGTTGAAAAATTTGATGCGGACTGGGCTTATACTATGGATGGAAGCCAAATTGGCGAATTAGAATATGAAAATTTCAATGCCGCTGGTGCCGTTATTAAAGTAAAAGGGAAAATTGTACATCCCGGCTATGCAAAAGGAAAAATGGTAAACTCCATGTATATCGCTCAAGAATTTATAAGTTCGCTACCTCGTTTTGAAACGCCAGAACACACCGAAGGCTATCAAGGCTTTTTTCATTTATGTTCTATTGAAGGTAAAGTTGAAGAAACAACCTTAGAATACATCATCCGTGATCACGATTTAGGTCATTTTGAGGCTAGAAAAGAAGTACTTAAAAAGCTTACTGAAGAATTAAACTCACAATATGGCAGAGAGGTTATTACTTCCGAAATTAAAGATCAATACTTTAATATGCGTGAAAAAGTAGAACCTGTAATGCATATTGTTGATATTGCAGAAGAAGCTATGAAACAATTACATATTACGCCAATAATTAAACCAATTCGCGGCGGAACAGATGGCTCTCAATTAAGCTATATGGGATTACCATGTCCAAACATTTTTGCAGGAGGTCATAATTTTCATGGGCGTTACGAATATGTTCCTGTTGAAAGCATGATTAAGGCCACTGAAGTAATTTGTAAAATTGCCGAACTAACCGCCTTAAAATACCAATAATTTAGATCATATTACTCAAATTTTAAAGAGGTCTTAAAAGGAAAACTTTCGTCAACTTAAACTTGATTCAGGTTCTCATTAAATCAAATAATCAACGATATGAGATCCTGAAAATAAATTAATAATGACGAGTTTTGCGCCTATTTAGACCTCTTTTTTATTTCTGAAGTAATTCCCATTAATTAATAATCAGTATTTCATGAATCCATCAACTAAAAGCCTAAATAAATTATAGCACACATTAAATTAAAAATATATATTTAAGTAGTAATTAAAATGCTTTTTCAGGAAAACACGCTTTAATAACAACCTTTGTAATATTAAATTTAAAAATCAAAAAATAATAAATTATGATAGCTAATACCTTAAATCTAAATTTAACTACTTATGAGAAAAATAATCGTTGCAAACATCAATTCTGCTTTAAGTGAAGAACTAAATAAAGGAAAACATCATTTAGAATTTGAACTAGAAAAAACTAGCGAACTCCTTTCAAATGGCTGGCATATTATTGACTACTATATTGTAAATACATCCGATTCGTTATTTTCCTTTAGCATTGTTTATATACTCGAAAAAACTTAAAAAAGCATAACAATCAAGGCTAATAATCATTGCCTTTTCGATCCTCCCTCTATTATTTAACAGCACCTGAGTTAAGAATCTTAATTCTTATTAATTACCTCCCCAACCCTGCTTCTTATTTTACATTTGTCGAAGTAAGTAGCACTTTTATCGAAGCTTTTATTATCTTGCCGCTTCATCTAAATTATTATAAATAGCAACCAATAATTACTAACGCATCCTACATTTTAATTTTATCATACATATTTCATAAAATGAAAATAAAACCGTCCTACCTTAAACTGTTATTTTTAATTTTTACCGCATTAACATCATATACAGGTAATACTCAAAAACATCCAAATATCATTTATGTCTTGGCCGATGACTTAGGTTATGGCGATATATCGGCATACAATAAGAATAGTCATATAGAAACCAAATACCTCGATCAAATGATATCTGACGGACTTATGTTTACAGATGCTCATACCTCATCGGCGGTTTGTACCCCTACTCGATATGGAATTATTACAGGTAGATATAATTGGAGAAGTAAACTAAAATCAAGTGTCCTTACAGGTAATTCAAAAGCATTAATAAAACCGACTAAATCCACAGTAGCATCCATGTTAAAAAACCAGGGATATCATACTACTTTTATTGGTAAATGGCATTTAGGCTGGGACTGGGCGCTTTTAGACCCTAATGCTCCCGAAAAACCAGGTTGGAATGCTGAAGACTTTAATAATATAGACTTCTCAAAACCCATTACGAACGGACCAAAAGAATTAGGTTTCGAATATTCATATGGACATAGCGGGTCTTTAGATATGGCACCATATGTGTATGTTGAAAACGGCATGCCTACACAGGTTCCTGATACGATGTCTGGCAATAGCTCTAAATTTTCATGGTGGCGTAAAGGACCAACATCAAAAGATTTTATTCATGAAGATGTAACGCCTAATTTTTTCCGAAGATCTTTCAATTATATAGAAGAACAATCGAAAACCAACGAACCTTTTTTCTTGTACCTAGCGCTGCCTTCTCCACACACACCAATTCTTCCTACGAAAGCATGGCAAGGAAAAAGTAATTTGAATCCTTATGGTGATTTTGTTATGATGGTAGATGACTATATGGGTCGGCTTTTAAAAACTGTAAAAGACGCTGGTATTGAAGACAACACCTTAATTGTTTTCACTAGTGATAATGGCTGTTCACCTGCCGCTGACATAACTGGCATGGAACAATTGGGTCATTATCCTAGCGATGTCTATAGAGGTCATAAAGCCGATATTTTTGAAGGTGGTCACCGAGTACCATTTATTGTAAAATGGCCTAAAAAAATAAAAAAAGGAATTGTATCCAACGAAATTATTTGTACAACCGACTTTATGGCAACTGCTGCAGATATAGTAAATTATAAGTTAGAAGACCATGAAGCCGAAGATAGTTATAGCATCTTGCCTTTGTTTAAAAAACCAAACCCAAAAAAACCATTAAGAGAGGCCACAGTACACCACTCAATTAATGGTAGTTTTGCCATAAGGCAAGGAGATTGGAAATTAATAATGTGTCCGGGTTCTGGCGGCTGGAGTTATCCTAAGCCAGAAAATGAAGAAGTAATTAAAACCCTTCCTGAAGTTCAATTATATAATCTGAAAACTGACCCAGGAGAAACTACAAATCTTCAGGCAAATGAAAAAGAAAAAGTTAAAGCTTTAAAAACGCTACTTATTTCTTATATTAAAAAAGGTAGAAGCACACCTGGAAAACCACAAAATAATGATGCGATTGATTTTGAATGGAAACAAATTGATTTTATAAACAAATCATAGCCAAATACACTTTTATACAAAAACACAAAAAAGCGCCTTTAAAAAGGCGCTTTTTTTGTATTTATCATTTCAAATTTGAAAGTTTTGCCCTTGACATGTATACTTGTAATAACCTTGGGGTTGCAAAACAATGAACATTTGTAACTATACTAAAATATTTGTTTTATAAACTTTTAACTCCAACTACGATTGTAGCGATTTTCGAAATAAAATAACTTATTATAAATACCATTAATGTAACTTTTTACACCTGCATTTTTTGTTAAGCATAAAATATACTAAAACCTCTATGAGACCTTACCAATAATTTTACCCGATTAATCGTTCGCCTCATTAATATTTTATAAATTTATTAGTCATTAACCCTTGGTAATCAACTAATAATTATTTTATGAGAAAATGGATTAAACGATTATTAAAAATCATGATTAGCCTGGTTATGGTCATTTTTATTATCATTACCGTGGTACTTAATGTGATAATAACGCCCGAAAAAGTAACACCCAAAGCTCTGGAAGTTATTAATGAAGCATTATTAGGAAAAGTAGATTGCAAAAGTATAGAGCTCACCTATTTTTCCAGTTTTCCTAACTTCTCATTGAAACTTACCAAAGGCGCCCTTTTACCGAATACAAATTTTTATAAGCAAGACACGCTTATTAGTTTTGATAAAGCAAGAATAAACTTAAGTATTATCGGACTTATTCAAAAAAGTAAAGAAGCTATAAAAAGCATTGAAATTAATAGTCCTGAGCTGTTTTTCTATGTGGATTCTTTAGGTAATTCTAACTGGAATAATTTGGTTTTAATAACTCCAGATACATTAAAAACATCTAAAACACAAAATACAGACAAGCATATAAAACCGTCTGAAATTTATATACCTAAAATTATTATAACCGACGCTAAGGCCAAAGCTGAAGATGGTCTATCTCAAATTAATTATGAGCTTGATTATTTAAATTTATCTATAAACTCAAAAACAACAAAGAACAGCATACAACTTAAAGTTGAAAAAAGTAGCGACCGAATTAGTATTAAACGCCCCAAAAATAGACCGTACAATTTAGAAAACATAAAGGTTAACTCAGAGTTGGAACTAACTTTTGTCGACACTTTACTCACTGTAAAAAGCAGTGAAGTAACGATTAATGATATTGCGTTTGAAAACAAGGGCTATCTTCAATTTTTTCCGAATCAAAAAAAGGTTAAAATAGATCTCACCAGTGAATTATCTACTAAATCTCTTGAAAACATTGCAAATACTATTCCTCCTCGTTTTTTAAGTCAGGATGGTCTAAAAACTAAAGGAGAACTCGAATTACACTCTCACATAAAAGGTATTTATAGTAAAGATAGTTTTCCTGTGACAAATAGCCATATAAAGCTAAGCGATGGATTTATAGGCTATAAAAACTATAAAGGAAAAATTGATGACATGAATGCCGATATTCATACATACCTTAATTTAAACAGCCCTAAAGAATCCTTTACCGAAATAAAAATATTAAAAGTTGTGGGCACAGGCATTAATATTGATGTCTCTGGTCGAATCAAGCAACTTACAGAATCGCCTGTTTTTGACCTTAAATCGAAATCTATAATTGATTTTAATTCCATTACTGAAAATTTCCCAGTAGACAATTCTGTTTCCCTTAAAGGGACATTAAGCTCAAATATAAATGCCTCTTTCAATTCAAGCGACGTTGAAGACTTTCATTTTATGAAAGTAAATCTAGACACCTATCTTCAAGTAGATGACCTTCTGTTACAATCTGAAAAAGACTCCGCGTTAATAGCTTCCGAAAAAATTAATTTTAAAATTAATAAAGGACAAGATCAAAATAAATCATTAACGGCACAATTGCATATCAAAAACACCAAGGCGCTTTATAAAGAAATTTTGGATACACGTATGAAAGAGGTAAATCTTGATTTCAAAGCTGACGATAAACATCAAAATATACCTCAATTTAAAGCTAATATTAATTTACAAAACTTTGAAATTCAGGCCACGGATTCCATTTATAGTTTTATAAAAACACTTCAAATGAATGCTCAGTTTGTTCCTAAAACCAATGAGCGTATGGCTTACATGAAATCAATGGTAAGCACCGATAGTGTAACCCTTTCACAAAAATCGGCATTTGTAACCATTATGGGAGCTCAAACACAATTACAAGTGGAGAAAACATTGAAAAATATATGGGAACCATCGGGTAACTTAACATTTAAAAGTATTTATGCTCACGCCCCAGAATTTGTCTATAACTTAAAAACATCCCAATCTGGAATTTCTTTTAAAAATGACGATTTGACACTAAATCGAACCAAATTATATTTTGGTGATACCGATGTTACACTAACAGGAGAATTGAAACATGCTAGAGGATTCCAAAATGGTGAACTAGTTACTGCAAACTTAATAATGGAATCGAATTTTACCGATGCGAATCAACTTATGCTAGCCTTGGCTCCTCCTGAAACTGGTGAAATCGTTACAGCTAAAAATGAAGTGGTTCTAGATTCTGCTAAAGCCGCAAACATAACGCCAGGTAAACGAATTTTTAGAATACCAAAACAATGTGATTTTAAGCTATCAACCTATGTTAAAGCCTTTAAAATGGGATTTATTAATATAAATGATATCAGTGGAAACATGACCATAAAAGATGGAATTGTTAACATGAACGATATTAACCTGACCACATTGTCGGCAAATATGGATGCCTATTTAAAATACAACCCAAAAAGTAACACCGAAGCAAATTTAGATTTTAGATTTTATATCAGTCAGATAGATATGAATAATATTAACGAGGTGGTTCCAGTCATGGATACCCTCTTCCCCGCCATTAAATCGTTCGAGGGTAAAGCTGATTTTAGAATAAAAGGCAATGTTTTATTGAATGAAAACCTAGACTTTAAGTTACCTAGTTTGCGAGGTGTCGCAGCTCTTAAAGCTCGTAATATTATGGTGGTAAATGACCCGGCATTTAATGATGTAGCCAAAGCTTTTAGTTTTAAGCCCAAACAAAAAAACCCTGTAAAACAACTGGATGTTGAGATAGAATTTAAAAAGGGGGAAGTACAAATCTTGCCTGCGCTTTTAGAAGTTGATAAATATAGATTGGCACTTGGCGGTGTACAGCGCATAGATATGAGTTATGATTATCATGTCTCTGTTTTGAAATCCCCAATCCCTATAAAAATGGGTGTAGACATTACCGGAAGCAATTTTTCCGATCACCATATAAAACTGGTAAAAGCCAAGTACAAATACTATTTCACAGATAAAGAACGATTATTAAAAAAAGCCGATTCAACGGTAATTTTACAAAAAGAGCGTGTTTTAAAAACTCTTAATTTCAATTGATACAAAATAAAAATCACATCTTTTGAAAATGTATATAGAACATCATCTGCATTTTGAAAAAGAATTGAAACTTTTACAAGAATTAATTACCAGCACTAATTTTACCTAAACTATAAAATAGGGTTCCTGAGTTTATAGCCTTAACCCAAAAAAAGTAATCGGTTTAAGCGCCTTTAAATATCATTTTGCATTTGGTATTTTAAAGGTGTTTTTCTTGAAGGTAAACAACAAATTATAATCAATACACCTGAAAATAAAACTAAAGCTTTACTAGAAATGTGTTTTCAATCTAAGACCGATATTGACAAAAAACAATCTTAAATTATCCTAAGGTAGCGATTGAAAATCAAAAATCAGGAAATACCTTAAAACCAAAAAGGAATACTAATAAACTTAGTATTCCTTTGGAATTAAAAGAATTGATAAGTAACCATGAAGCTATAAAATTTAGCTTTGAGTTACTTAGCAAATACAAACAACGCGAGTATTGCGAGTTTATAACCGCTGCAATACGGGATAGCACGAAAAAATCGTGCATGGAAAAAGTTATCCCGATGTTATTGCAGGGCATGGGATTAAACGATAAATATCGCTAATCAATCTTTATACTCTAATGTGACCATCACCATATACATAATACTTATTGGTCACTAATTCTTTAAGTCCTAATGGCCCTCGGTGGTGCAATTTATCGGTACTAATAGCTAATTCGGCACCAGCTCCTAATTGTCCGCCATCTGTAAATCTAGTAGACGCATTATGATAAACTGCAGCACAATCTACTTGTTCCATAAATTGTTGGGCCGTTGTTTTATTTGTAGTCATTATCGTTGCAGAATGCCCTCCGGAATATGTGTTAATTTGTTGTATTGCTTGTTCTACTGAATCTACAGTACCAACTAAACATTTCATTTCCAAAAATTCTTCATACCAAACAGCATCATCTTCGATTAATTTTTCTTCAGTTAAAACCTTATGAGAAGTTTTATCTACCAAAACCGAAACACCATTTGATTTTAACACCGTATTTAAATCTTTCAGCTTACCCTCGAAATTTTCTATGTTGCGGTTTACTAAAATCTTATCTAATGCATTACAAGCAGAAATTTTATGCGTTTTAGCATTTAGAATTACTTTTATTACTTGATGCCAATCAGTTTCGGTATCAACATATAAAAAGTTATTTCCTCGGCCACTCACCAATACCGCACATTTTGCGTGATCCTTAACAAACTTAATTAGGCGCTCACCTCCTCGCGGCACAATTAAATCCAAAGGTTCGGTCGGATTTTTTAAGAACTCCTGAGTCTCTTCTCGATTCATGGTAAGTAACTTAATATATTCGGTACTCAAATTATTTTCGGCTAAAGCCTTATGCCACAATGCTACAATGGCTTTGTTACTATGAATGGCCTCCTTACCTCCTTTAAGTAAAATTTTATTATTGGCTTTAAAGGCTAACACGGTCGCTTCAACCGTAACGTCTGGACGCGATTCATAAATAATCATGATCGTACCAAAAGGCGCCGTTTTGTTAATAATTTCAAGGCCACTATCTAAAGTTTTACTTTCTATTACTTTACCTACAGGATCCTGTTGTACATGTACTTCTTCAATGGCCTGAATCATACCATCAATCTTTTTTTCGTTTAAGATTAAACGGTCGTACATGGCCTGATCTTTTTTATTAAAGGCGTCTATATCTTTTTTATTAGCCTCTAAAATAGTGGTATAGTTTGCCTTAATAAGGTTTACCATACTCACTAATACTTTATTTTTTATATCCTCTGATAATAATTTCATTACAATTTTTTATTTCTTTAAAGCGATACTTTTGTTCCTACAAAATTTCCTTCTATTATATCGATTATGGTATTATCGTTTTTACCATTAGCTATATAAGTTGGAATGTTTTTGGCTGCTGCCTGCTGCGCATAGTCTAATTTAGATCCCATACCTCCACGGCCTTCACCTTCGCTTTTATTACTGTCTTTTATATACTTATCTAAGTTTTCGTTAGGATTAACACTTTCAATTAAATCACTACTTTCGGCATCTGGGTGTCCGGTATAAACACCATCAATATCGGTTAGAATGATTAATTTATCGGCATTTACCAATTGTGCTATTAAACTTGCCAATTCGTCGTTATCGGAAAACATAGACATCGTTACCGACACGGCATCATCTTCATTTGCGATTGGAATTACCCCTTCCGATAATAGCCCTTCTACACAATTAATCATATTCTGGCGGTGTACTCCAGGACTAAAATCCCGTTTAGTAGGTAGTACCTGAGCACACTTCATACCATAATCGTGAAAAATATTGTAATACAAGCGCATCATACGTGGTTGTCCAATAGCAGAATATACTTGTCTTTTTTGGGTTTTATTCTTTATCGATGATTTCCCTAGAACTTCTTTTCCGGCAATTACTGAACCCGATGACACCAAAATGGTCATTATATCACGCTCGTATAGCTCGGCTATTTGTCTTACAAGCTCCCTTAATACAGGTCTTACAATTTTATTGTCTCTATTGGTCATGACATTCGTCCCGACCTTAATCACTATTTTTTCCTTATACATCTTAATATTCTTTACCTAATTCTACTGCTCTATTAAAGGCAGCAAATGCAGCATCCTTTATTAATTCATTAACATTGTTATCGTCCATAGAGTCTAACGCTGCTCTGGTGGTCCCTCCTTTTGAGGCAACGCGCTCCATCCAAGAATCAGGTGATAAATTAGATTGATTAAACAATTCTATCGCTCCTGTAAAAGTTTGTCTTACTAAAACGGTAGAATCTTCTTTTGAAAAGCCCATTTGCTTAGCTGCTTCCATCATACTTTGCATAAAATAGAATACGTAAGCTGGTCCACTTCCGGAAATTCCCGTCGAAGCATCAATGAAATTTTCATTTTTTACCTGTATAGATTTTCCTGTGGTATCTAATAAACTTTCTACGGTTAACATTTCTATACGTGACACATCTGATGAAATAACGTAAGATGTTAACCCTTTACCTATTTGTGCTGGTAAATTTGGCATAGCTCTAACAATTTTTGTTAGTCCTGTAATTTCCTTAATCGATGCAATGGTTACACCAGCCATAATAGAAACTAATATTTGCTGTGAATTTACCAATGGTTTAATGGCTTTAAAAACGCCCTCGGCGTGATATGGCTTTACAGCTATAAATATGAGGTCTGCCTGAGGAACACAATCTTTTAATTCGCTGAAGGCATCGAAGTGCGACATTTGTTGAAGCTCTTCAAGTTTTTCTTCAGACTTATCTAAAACCATAATGTTCTTCTTTTTTAACAATTTGGATTTAGACATCCCTTCGGCATAGGTAAGTCCCATATTACCTGCCCCAATTACTAGTACTTTCATTTTACTTTTTTTATTGTTTGTTTAGTGATTAGACATAATGTCCCGATAGTTGTCCATTTCGACAACTACTTTAATATTTATAGTTTATTTTTTATGAATTATGTTTTAATATTATACAAACAGCATACAATCGCTACAATCTTTTACTTCTCCGTAATAAGTTTCGCGATATTTATGAAGGGTCTTAACTGGTAAGCCTAAAAAGTATTTTCTAATATAGGTTACCTTAGTGGTCAATTCTCCCATTTCTATGGTATGACGCTTTTCGTATTTCGTTTTCCGTTTTATGTAAAATATTTTCATGCAATATTTTTTTTTGGCAACTAATATTGATTAATCTCTGACTAATCTCATTTCGATATTACGCGTTTTAAATCCTTGCTTTTCGAACAATTTAATTACCGGGTTATTTTTGTTTATGTGAATTGAAATGTCGCCATCGCAATAGTTTTTCGTGTATTTAATTAATTCGCTTCCTATACCTTTGTCTCGATATTCCTCCTTAACGGCTATATATACAAGGATATTTTCTGGTATATATTCGTTCATTCCTGTTCGGTTAATTACAGTAGCACCAACAATTTCATTGTTTTTTTCTGCTACAAAAACATAACCTCCTAGTCCTGGTATCTCCTTAGATGCGTATAATATAGATTTTCGAATGGCACTTTTAGTATCCCTAAATTCTCCGGAATACTTATGCAAAAAGTTAGTTATACGATTAATATCAATAATTGAAAGCCTCGAAAAAGCATCAAAGGTTTTAATAGTCATTAACAGATAGTTTTTTTAAGCGCTCCATATGAACATTGGAACACACAATCATGTTAGAATTAATTAAAGCTATAAATACTTAATAAGCTAAGTATATATGCGATAACGTGTTAGGGTAAGACTAAATAGCCTTACAGCTGAAGATATTAAATGGAACGGCTTGGCGGAATAAATTTATCCGATTGATTTCTAAAAACCAGAAAGTTAAAGTTAAAAATTCTGTTGTTTTGTATTTCGTGAATTCCTTTTTCCATGCTGCAAATGTACGAAAACACAAGCCTTTAAGCAAATTCATGGCGTTAAGACAATGATAATGAATTGTGAAAACATGTTAATCAGCGCTCCAATTTTAAGGTATATTCACAAGGCATTTTTATGTTTACAAAAACTTATCTAACTATTGTATCCATCTACCTTAACAAAGATTATGTAAAATAGAAATTCGACGTATTTGCAACTGTTAAAATTACAGCTATATTACCCTGAAAATAAATTTAAAAAAAGTTATTTTTTTTTCAATTTTTATGTTTTTTTCAACGAAATTCATAAAAAAAGGCTTCCATTTTCATGAAAGCCTATTAAATATTTCTAGGTTTTACGTATTACTTTTTAGTTTCGGTAGCATTTAATTTACCACTTAATTCCATCGAAATAGCCGAAAGTTCAAACTTAACTTTTCCAGACATCGTTTCTATGACACAACTTTTGTCTTTATCGTTAAGCTCTAAAATTTTACCGTGCAAACCACTTTTGGTAATTACTTTATCACCTCGCTTTAATTCTGCAGCGAACTTTTTTTCTTTTTTTGCTTTTTTCATTTGAGGTGCAATCATAAAGAAATATACAACTGCAAACATTAGTAAAAACGGTAAAAACTGACTTATTCCTCCTTCTCCCATTAGTATTTATTTAATATGCTGTTTTTAACAGCTTGGTTACATTTTTAATTATTGAGCCTCGGCTGGTTTAACGAATGCCGTAATTTTAACTATTTCTGACCCTTTTTCAGTATTTGCAGAAACAGTAATGGTTTTGGTTATTTTATTGGCTCCACTCCCATTATACTTTACTGAAAATTCAGCTGATTCTCCTGGAGCTAAAGGTTCTCTACTCCAATCTTTAGGAACCGTACAACCACATGAGCTTTTAATATCGGTAACTATCAAAGGGGCATCACCTGTATTCTTGTACGAAAATTTGGTTTCAACCGAAGTTCCTTTTTCTATTTCTCCAAAATCATGAACCGTTTCATTAAATTCAATTTTCGGGAATTTAGATGCTACTGCATCTCTTTCAGCCGCAGCAATTACATTGGCTTCTTCAATTTTATTTGCCGCGTTTTCTTTACAAGATGTAAATGCTATTAAGCCTAATGCACTTAATCCTAATATTAATTTTTTCATCGTAAAATTTATTTAGTATTAATGATGTAAAAATAGAAATTATTTAGTCGATTAAAAACTTTTGTTAAACCGTTTATAAACTTTTAGTCTTTAACTTTATATTAATAAACCAATGGATTTAGCAATATGGTTAAATAAAGGTTTAATCAGGACTACATTAAACCACGTCCAATTTTATTGAGTGAACCTGATTCTTCATATTCTTTAACCAGCTTATCTAAAATACCATTTATAAAAATGCTACTTTTTGGTGTTGAATATTCTTTTGCTATTTCTAGGTATTCATTTATAGTCACTTTTACAGGTATGGAAGAAAAGTTCTTTATTTCGCTAATAGCCATTTGCAGTAATACATAATCGATCTCTGCAATACGCTCTGAATCCCAGTTTTGAGTCTTATTATCGATTTCTTTATTTATAGCTGTTCGATTTAATAACGTCTTCTTAAATAAATTAATAGCGAATTGCTTATCGTCTAAATCTTTGTATAATTTAGGTGTAAAAAACGACTGTGGCGACGTTGGTTTAACTTTACGTAATAACTTTAAAATAGTTGTATTAACCGTAGGAAGATCGTCTAACCATGTTAAATTTTTGTCTTCTAAATACTCGTACAGCTTTTGGTTTGGCGCTATTATATCTTTAAAAACATCTATGATAAACATCTTATCCTCCCTAAAGTCCGATACGCGAGTTTTCATATATTCTTCATACAACTCACTTGTTGTTATGGCTTTAAAAATAAGATCTACATATTCATCGTCCAATTGCCAGTTATCAACCTTATTAATTTCTAACTGATTCTTTAATTCGTGGTTATCCTGAAGAAGATTAAGTACCTCATTATTCACAAACTTTCTGTTTGGATCTTTATCTTCTTGAGTTGCTAAATGCTTATTTTGCTTTTTTACAAGATCGTTTTCCGCACGCTTTTGAACTTCCAGAAGTAAGGCAATCATTAATAAGTACAAATTGTACATATTATCTATGCTAAACAATAAAAACTTTTGATCTTTACTAAAATCGTCACTTTCTCCACCTTTATATGCATAAAGGGTTTGCATTACTTTTACACGAATATGTCTTCTGTTTAACATAATTACAAGGAACTTAAATTTATTTTAACTGAAAAATATTACTATTTCAGATTGCAAAAATAATACTATTTTAAAAAAGTCAGTTCATATTTTTATTAATTCTTCGTTAATTGGATTTTAAGAGATATTTATAATACTGTAGCCTTCTGTGGTTCTCGTTTGTAGTTTTATTACTGTATATTTGCCTGTTAATATTTAAAATTTCTACTTAGACGTTAATTTATCTTAATGAAAGAATTACAACATTTAAATAAGTACTTTTTAAAATATAAATCGAAGCTCATTCTCGGTATTTTAATAACTATTATTGCGCGTATTTTCCTTTTGTATACGCCGCGGTATGTTCGTGAAATTTTTATTGTAGTTGAAAATTATACTGCAGGTAAAATACCCAAAGACGCTGTTAAAGGTGAGCTCATAGAAATTATTGTTTACATTATAGGTGCAGCTATTATTGGCGCTATTCTCACATTTTTCATGCGACAGTATATTATAAATGTCTCACGTTATATTGAATACGACCTGAAAAACGAAGTATACAACCAATATCAAAAACTATCGCTTAACTTTTATAAAAAGAACCGTACAGGCGATTTAATGAATCGTATTAGTGAAGATGTTGGTCGTGTTCGTATGTATGCGGGCCCAGCTATAATGTATAGTATAAATACCATAACACTTTTTATAATTGTTATTATTTATATGTATAACGAGGCACCGTTACTAACCATGTATACCATTATTCCGCTTCCTATATTATCGGTGGTAATTTATAAACTGAGTAAAGAAATACATAACAGAAGTACCATTGTACAGCAATATCTTTCGAAACTTTCAACCTTCACGCAGGAATCATTTAGCGGTATCTCCGTTATAAAAGCCTATGGCATTGAACCACAAACTTCAAATAATTTTGAAAACCTGGCCGAAGAAAGCAAACAAAAACAAGTGAGTTTAGCTAAAGTTCAAGCGTGGTTTTTTCCGATGATGATTTTACTTATTGGTACCAGTAACCTATTAGTTATCTATATTGGCGGAATGCAATATATAAATGGTGAAATAGAAAGCTTAGGAACGATTGCCGAATTTATAATCTACGTCAACCTACTTACCTGGCCTGTAGCTACAGTGGGTTGGGTAACATCAATTGTTCAGCAAGCGGAGGCCTCTCAAAAGCGCATTAATGAATTTCTTAATATAGAGCCTGAAATAAAAAACAATGTAGATTATCACACCGATATAAATGGTGATATTGTTTTCAATAACGTTAATTTCACATACGACGACACTAACATTCAAGCCTTGAAAGGTGTTAGCTTTGAAATTAAACAAGGGGAAACTTTAGCCATTTTAGGCAAAACAGGTTCTGGAAAATCTACCGTACTCGATCTCATTGGACGACTTTACGATATCGATTCTGGAGAAATTACAATTAATAACCAATCGATTGACAAACTCAACCTTATTGATTTACGAGACAGTATTGGTTACGTGCCGCAAGACGCTTTTCTGTTTTCCGACACCATAAAAAACAATATTAAATTTGGTAAAGAAAATGCTACAGATCAGGATGTAATTGCCGCGGCTAAAAATGCACAAGTTCACAAAAATATTGTAAAATTTAATCATGGCTACGACACCATTTTAGGAGAACGTGGTATTACACTTTCTGGTGGACAAAAGCAACGTGTATCCATTGCCCGAGCAATAATCAAATCGCCAAAAATACTTTTATTCGACGATTGCTTATCGGCTGTAGATACGGAAACCGAAGAAAAAATATTAAAAACCCTTTCGAAAATCTCTAAAGGAAAAACATCTATTATTGTAAGTCATCGTGTTTCTTCAGCCAAAAATGCCGACAAAATAATTGTTTTAGACGACGGAAAAATTGTCCAGCAAGGAACACACGATACACTTATTGATGTAGAAGGGTATTACAAACACCTTTATTTGAAACAGTTAAGTGAAACCTCATCGAGCTAAAAAAATTAATTATTTAAAAATCAACCACATAGCTTAAATCAAATTAAAGAAAATGCAACAAAAATTGAGAATTCAAAAAGAAATCTTATAAAATGTTGGTTAATAACACTTTTTTTTAGATTTTTGGTACTGAAAGCATACATAATTAATTTCTATTAACAACTATGAGCAATAATGATATGATGGAGAAAGAGGAGATTTTTTCGAAAGTTTTAAGAGCCGGACGACGTACATATTTTTTCGATGTTAGATCAACAAAAGCAGACGACTATTACTTAACCATTACAGAAAGTAAAAAGTTCACTAATGATGATGGGTCGTTTCATTACAAAAAGCATAAAATCTATATTTACAAAGAAGATTTTGCCGAGTTTAAAGAAATTCTAGCTGAAATGACCGAGTTCATTATCAATGAAAGAGGTGATGAAGTAATTAGCGAGCGTCATCAAAAAGACTTTAAAAAGGAATTTGATACAGTAAACGTGAGTGAGAATGGTGATATACATCAAACTACAGAAAGTTTCACTGATATCGATTTTGACGATATCTAAAATCGCTTTAAACAAAAAATATTTTAAGTCATTGACCAAATTGTGTCAATGACTTTTTTTTTAACCGACTACGCTCCCGTTGGACACACGATTTTCTGGATTCAAAAGGATAACATCTTTTCCCTGAACGGCACCTAAAATTAAGCATTCACTCATAAAATTTGCAATTTGTTTCTTCGGAAAGTTAACTACTGCTACAATCTGCCTATTTAATAAATCTTTAGGTTGATACAGTGTAGTTATTTGCGCTGAAGTCTTTTTTATGCCTAATGACCCAAAATCTATAATTAATTGATAAGCTGGTTTTCGTGCTTGTGGGAAGTCGTTTATTGCGATAATCGTTCCGACTCTTAAATCTATTTTGGTAAAGTCCTCGAAAGTTATTGTTGTATCCATTTCTCAAAATTATAAATAATTCCGAACTTTGATTAAAAATTAAAACATGGCAAATACACCTTCAAATATGCTTCCTTTAGGCACCAAAGCTCCAAACTTTGAGCTTCCGGATACTGTGAGCGGTGAATCAATTAACCTAGAATCTAAAAAAGGAAACAAAGGTACGGTTATCATGTTTATTTGTAATCACTGTCCTTTTGTAATTCATATTAATAAAACATTAGTATCCATAGCAAACGCTTATCGTGTTGAAGACATTAGTTTTATAGCTATCTCTAGTAATGATGTGGTTAACTACCCACAGGATAGTCCTGAAAAAATGAAATTGCATGCAAAAAAGGAAAACTACCCATTCCCTTATTTATATGACGAATCTCAAAAAGTAGCCAAAGCATATGACGCCGCATGTACACCCGATTTTTATGTATTTGACTCCGATTTAAAACTTACTTACCGCGGTCAATTAGATGATTCCAGACCAGGAAACGGTATACCCGTTACAGGACAGGATTTGTGCCATGCTCTGGATTGTTTAATTGAAAATAAACAAAATAAAAAACTTCAAAAACCTAGTATTGGCTGCAATATTAAATGGAAACGTTAAGATAATTTTAGCTCAAAAATACCAACATCAAGCCAAGTATTAAATTTATAACCTACCTCTCGTAAATGCCCAACTTTAGTAAACCCATATTTTTCATGCAGTTTCACACTGGCATTATTTGGTAAGGTTAAAACACCCAATACTACCCTGCAATTGGTTTGTTTTAGTTGTTTAATGAGTTCAGCATAGAGTTTAGATCCAATTTGCTTCCCGTAGTGATTATGCTTTACGTACACCGTAGATTCTAGCGTATGATTGTAAGCGGGTCTAGACCTAAATTTTCCGGCATAGGCGTAACCAAGTATTTCATTATTTTCTTCATAAATTATAAATGGAAACGCTTTGGTAATCTCATGCAATTTATCTTGAAACTCCTGTAAAGACAGAGGCTGCAAATCGAAGGTAACATCGGTATTAATAACGTAGTAGTTATAAATATTTAAAAGCTGTTGTGCATCAGAAAAGGAAACGGGTCGAATCATGGGCATTAAAATAAAAAGTTAAAGTAACTAATTTATCTCAATACTTTATAATTGAATCGCATTTACTGCTTCTTTCAAAGTTAGAAAACGTTTAATTTTTCTTTTGAAGAACAATTCCTCAAACGTTAAATTTATTAAACTTATCCAGTTATGAGAGACAATAAAGTAGTCTCTTAAATTATATTGATTTTTAAAAAACTTTATCCAATCTGTAGGTACTACAGCATAGGAATGAATTCGGTTTGCAATATAAACAACATCTTCTCCTTTCGATCCTAAAAAACAAGTAACATCTTGCGCAATTACCTGACCGTGTTGTTCCCAATTAAAACAAATACCTCTGTTTAATTCTGAAATTACAAAGCCTTTAAAGATATAAACATTCCCAAAATCGTAACTTAATTCCTTTAATACACTCTTGTAAAATACTGTTTCCTTCACACGCTCCATACCTCTAAATAAAGACCAAAGCAGTTACATGAAAAACAAATTAGATGAAAACATTAATTTTTCAGTCTATATTAGGTAAGTTCAAAAAAAAACACCTGATTAATCAGGTGTTTTTCTTTATGTATTTATTAATGCAATTATTTTACATTCATCAACTCAACATCAAAAATTAATGTGGCATTTGGAGGAATAACACCACCTGCACCTCTGCTACCATAGCCCAAGTGACTCGGAATTACAAATCTAGCTTTATCCCCAACATTTAGCAACTGGATACCTTCATCCCAGCCAGAAATCACCTGACCAACACCTACTGGAAAATCAATTGGTTGATTACGTTTATAAGATGAATCGAACACAGTTCCGTCGGCTAATTGTCCTTTGTAATGTACAGAAACATTTTTACCTTTTTCTGCCTTAGCTCCGCTACCTTTTTGAATAATTTGGTAACGCAAACCACTTTCTGTTTTTTCAAATCCAACTGCTAATTTATCTAATTCAGCTTCGATTGCTGCTTTTTCCTCGGCTAAGCGCTTTTCTCTAGAACCTTCAAATGTTCTGAATGCCTCAACGGCGTTATAGTTTTCTGCTTCTTCTCCAACTCTCACTATTTCAAGCGTTTCAATACTATCCCCTTGTGCTATAGCATCAACAACATCTTGACCTTCTACCACTTTACCAAAAACAGTATGATTATTATCTAACCATGGTGTTTCTAAGTGTGTTATAAAGAATTGACTTCCATTTGTTCCAGGCCCGGCATTAGCCATTGATAGTACTCCAGGACCATCATGCTTTAAATCAGGATGAAACTCATCATCAAACTGATAACCTGGATTTCCTGTTCCTGTTCCTTGAGGACATCCGCCCTGAATCATAAAATCAGGAATAACTCTGTGGAATTTTAAACCGTCGTAGTATGGTGTTCCCTGAGGTTTTACTTTATTCTCTAAATTTCCTTCTGCTAAAGCAACAAAGTTACCTACTGTTCCAGGTGTTTTTTTGTATTCTAAAGCAACAAGAATTTCTCCTTTTGTGGTATTGAATTTTACGTATAATCCGTCTTGCATAGTTCTAATTTTTAAGAAAATGCAAAGATAGGAAACTAAGTGCTATTTACTTGTGTAAAGTTTTATAAGTTTTTGTTATAGTTTTATAGATAACGTATGAAGAAATTAAGTTTCAGAGGGTAAATACCAAAACACTTACAACTCTGAAACTTAACAACAAACAAAATTCAATAAATATTACCGTTTATTAGTTAGCAACTTCACTTATAAATTTAATACGATATAAACGCAATTCTTCATCATCATAATCACCATCAAACTCTTCAATGGCTGTTGCAATATTATCTGTGGTGGATTCCATAAAGTAATCATGCAATTCTTCCTGCTGATCCTCATCCAGAATATCGTCTATCCAATAATTGATATTTAGTTTAGTACCAGAGTAAACAATGGCTTCCATTTCCTTTATAAAATCATCCATTTCTAGACCTTTAGCCGAAGCTATATCATCCAGAGGTAATTTTCTATCTATATTTTGAATGATATATAATTTATTCGCAGAATTTGTTCCTGTTGTTTTTACAACCAAATCATCAGGTCTTACAATATCATGTTCTTCAACATACTGAGCTATTAAAGCAACAAAATCTTTACCATATTTTTTAGCTTTCCCTTCTCCAACACCATGAACATTAGCTAGTTCGGTTAAATTAACCGGGTATTTTAAAGCCATATCTTCAAGCGATGGATCCTGGAAAATAACAAAGGGAGGAACACCTAACTTTTTAGCATTCTTTTTACGTAAATCCTTGAGCATATCCATTAATAACGCATCGGCAACTGCAGCCTGTGCTTTAGATGCCGCAACGATAACACCATCATCTGCTGCACTATCAAACTCATGATCTTCTGTCATCATAAAAGACACTGGATTATTTAAGTAATCTTTACCAGCTTTTGTTAATTTAATAACACCGTAAGTTTCAATATCTTTTCGAAGCAAGCCAGCCACTAAAACCTGACGCAATAAGGCCATCCAGTACTTTTTATCCTTGTCTTTACCTAAGCCAAAAAACGGTTGTTCATTCGTTTTATGAGAATTTATTAAGGCATTTTCTTTACCAACAATAACCTGAACCAGGTCTTTAGACTTGTATTTTTCGTTAGTTTTTGAAATCGTTTTTAAGAGAATAACAACATCGTCTTGGGCTTCGTGTTTCTTTTTAGGATGTCTAACATTATCGTCCATATCGCCTCCTTCACCAGTGGCATTATCAAATTCTTCCCCGAAATAGTGCAATATAAATTTACGTCGTGAGATAGAGGTTTCGGCAAATGCTACAACCTCCTGCAATAAAGCGTGTCCTATTTCCTGTTCGGCAACAGGCTTACCAGACATGAACTTTTCCAGCTTTTCAATATCCTTATACGAATAAAATGCCAAACAATGTCCTTCGCCTCCATCCCTACCAGCTCTACCTGTTTCCTGATAATAACTCTCGATACTTTTAGGTATGTCGTGATGAATTACAAAACGAACATCGGGTTTATCGATACCCATACCAAACGCTATAGTTGCAACTACGACATCAACTTCCTCCATTAAAAATTGATCCTGATAACTTGATCTCGATTTAGCATCCAAACCGGCATGATATGGTACGGCATTAATGCCATTTACCTGAAGTACCTGAGCTAATTCTTCAACGCGTTTTCGACTTAAACAATAAACAATTCCAGACTTTCCTGAGTTTTGTTTAATAAACCGAATTATATCAGCATCAACCTGTTTTGTTTTAGGTCTAACCTCGTAATATAAATTCGGGCGATTAAATGACGCTTTAAACGTTTTTGCTCCTGTTATTCCTAAATTTTTTATGATATCTTCCTGAACTTTTGGCGTAGCTGTAGCAGTAAGTCCTATAATTGGAATATTATCGCCAATACGGCCTATAATATGCCTTAAATTTCTATATTCTGGTCTAAAATCATGGCCCCATTCACTAATACAGTGCGCCTCATCAATGGCCATGAACGAAATTTTCACAGAACGTAAAAATTCAACATTCTCTTCTTTAGTAAGCGATTCTGGAGCAACATATAGCAACTTGGTTATACCATTTACTATATCCTCTTTTACACGCTTTATTTCTGTTTTATTTAACGAAGAATTGAGAACGTGGGCAATACCCTCTTCGTTTGAAACACCTCGAATAGCGTCCACCTGATTTTTCATTAATGCAATTAAAGGTGAGACTACTATAGCCGTTCCCTCCTGCATTAGTGCGGGTAATTGGTAGCATAACGATTTCCCACCACCAGTGGGCATAATTACAAATGTATTGTTACCCGATAATATACTCTCTACAACATCTTCCTGCAACCCTTTGAACTTGCCAAAACCAAAGTACTTTTTGAGTGCAGAATGCAAGTCACTCTTTTCCATTAATCAGAAAACTATTTAAATTATATTAAACTAATATTTATGACACACAATAAAATAAAATGCGAATTAAGCATTTTAATAGTGTATTAAGAAATCCCTCTTATTTTTTTCGTTAGTTTTGTAAATTAAAAATCGAAATTACTATAAAATAATATTTTATTTACACTTAAAGTTAAGAATTTCTTCAAAAGCATCAACTAAAAAATTTAATAAATTTTGAATAATAACAATTCAATCATTAAAATAGCTAAAGAAACCATAGAAGCTGAAAGCCAAGCTATTTTAAATTTATCGAATCTTGTCGATTCTGATTTTGCTCAAGCCGTTGAACTTATATATAAATCAAAAGGTCGTGTAATAATTACTGGTATTGGAAAAAGTGCCATAATTGCCAGTAAAATTGTGGCTTCATTAAATTCAACAGGAACCCCAGCTGTTTTTATGCATGCAGCCGATGCCATACATGGAGATTTAGGTTTAATTCTTAAAGAAGATGTGGTAATTTGCATCTCGAAAAGCGGAAACACACCAGAAATTAAAGTGCTGGTACCACTCATAAAGCGTGTGAATAATAAAATGATTGCCATTACCGGAAATAAAGATTCGTTTCTTGGTCAACATGCCGACTATATTTTAAATGCGTACGTTGAAAAAGAAGTTTGTCCGAACAACCTGGCTCCTACTACAAGTACCACAGCACAATTAGTTATTGGTGATGCTTTAACTGTTTGCCTGTTGGAGTTACGAGGATTTACAAGTAACGACTTCGCGAAATTCCACCCAGGTGGTGCACTTGGTAAAAAACTATATTTACGAGTTCAGGATATTTCATCGGTTAATAACAAACCTAAGGTAGAAGCCTCTACTCATATTAAAGATGTAATTATTGAAATTACAGAAAAAATGCTAGGAGTTACCGCTGTGGTAGAAAACAATAAAATTATTGGTATAATTACAGATGGTGATTTACGTAGAATGCTTACCAAAGCCGAAAATTTCGAAAATCTTACTGCAAAAGATATTATGGGAACCAACCCAAAACGTATTGAAGCCAGCGCAATGGCTATCGATGCTTTAGAAATTATGGAAGCTAATGAGATTTCACAAATTCTGGTTGAAGATAACGGTGAATACGCCGGAGTGGTTCATCTTCACGATTTAATAAAAGAAGGAATCATATAATGGCCAAAAAACAAAAAAAGAACATCAATGAGATGTCATTCCTTGATCATCTCGAAGATTTACGCTGGCATCTTATTAGAATTTGTGCCGGTGTTATGATTGTCGCAACATTAGCGTTCACATTTAGCCGATTTATATTCGACGATATCATATTTTTTCCGCTGAACATGAATTTTCCAACCTATGAATTTTTATGTCAGGCAGGACAATTTGTTGGCGTTACCACATCATTCTGTAATGATGAAATTCCAATGATGATACAAAGTAGAACCATGGCGGGGCAATTTTCTGCCGATATATGGACTGCTATATTAGCCGGATTCATCATCTCATTTCCGTATACCATCTATCAATTATGGAAATTTGTTAGCCCAGGCTTACACGAAAACGAACGCAAACATTCACGAGGATTTATAATTATTTGCTCCCTCCTATTCTTTTTAGGAGCTTTATTTGGTTATTACATTATTACCCCTTTATCTATTAATTTCCTTGCTAATTACAGCATCTCAAAAGTTGTGGAAAATCAAATAGATATTAGTTCATACATTGGTTTGGTACGTTCTTCGGTTTTAGCCTCTGGATTAATTTTCGAATTACCTATAGTCATATACTTTTTAACTAAAATAGGTTTAGTAACGCCTGAAATTTTAAGAAAATATAGAAAATTTGCCTTGGTAATTGTGCTTATCTTATCGGCTGTAATTACACCACCAGATATCGCTAGTCAGGTTATTGTGGCAATTCCTATTTTAATTTTATATCAGGTAAGTATTTATATTTCAAAACTTGTTGTTAAAAATCAAAAGATAGCAACGCAGGAAATTAGAAAGTAATGATTCCATGAGAGATCATTGGTATGTTTCTTAATTTTTAATACCTTAATTTTTAATACATAATTTTTAACCAATGTCAGATATAGTTAACGAATTTAACGAATACCGTTCAAAAATGAACGACAAAATTCTTTCTGATAACAATAAAGTTATTAAAAGGATTTTCAATTTAGACACAAACGCTTACGCGGAAGGTGCTTTAGATGTTAAAACAAAAGAACTTTTAGGCTTGGTGGCCTCAACAGTATTAAGATGCGATGACTGCATAAAATACCACATGGAAACCAGTTATAAAATAGGATTAAAAAAAGAAGAAGTTGTCGAGGCATTAAGCATTGCAACCTTAGTTGGAGGAACAATAGTTATTCCACACTTACGTCGGGCATATGAATTTTGGGATGCCTTAGAGGAACAAAATACATCGAAATAAAAATTAAAACCTGAACACAATTATAGTATTTTACTATTTTTAGCGTTTTATTTCTGAAGCACAAACAAAATTCAGAATAAATAAAACCATTTAAACCGCCCTTAGAGCACGAAACCTATGATTTTAAAAGCCGAAAATTTAATGAAGTCCTACAGCGGACGAAAAGTAGTTAAAGATGTTTCTCTTGAAGTAAACCAGGGAGAAATTGTTGGATTATTAGGACCTAACGGTGCGGGAAAAACCACGTCGTTTTACATGATTGTAGGATTAATTAAACCAAACGGCGGCCATATTTTTTTAGATAATACCGAGATTACCCAGTACCCCATGTACAAGCGTGCACAAAACGGAATTGGGTATTTAGCTCAGGAGGCTTCAGTGTTTAGAAAACTTAGTATTGAAGACAATATTTTAAGCGTACTTCAGCTAACCAAATTGAGTAAAAAAGAGCAACTCCATAAAATGGAATCATTAATTGAAGAATTTGGACTCGGTCATATTCGAAAAAACCGTGGAGATTTATTATCAGGTGGTGAGCGTCGTCGTACAGAAATTGCTCGAGCCTTAGCCACCGATCCAAGCTTTATTTTATTAGATGAACCCTTTGCGGGTGTAGACCCTGTTGCTGTTGAAGATATTCAGCGCATTGTAGCACAACTTACCAAGAAAAACATTGGTATTTTAATTACCGATCACAACGTACAGGAAACGTTAGCCATTACAGACAGAACTTACTTAATGTTTGAAGGTAGTATTCTTAAAGCAGGAGAACCGGAAGAACTTGCTAACGATGAAATGGTTAGAAAAGTATATCTAGGTCAGAACTTCGAACTTCGTAAAAAGAAAATTAGAGAATAGTATGATTAGATTTTAAAAAAAGTAAAACCAGAGCTCGGCTCTGGTTTTTTATTTGTGTTGTTATTAAAACCTGTTATCCCCATCAAGCAAATCACCTAAGCCTCCAAGAATACTTCCTTCACCTTTGTCTTTTCCTCCTGCGCGTGGTGCAGACGCCAAAACACGACCAGCTAATCTGCTAAACGGCAACGACTGAATATATACCACCCCAGGCCCTTGTAGTTTTGCGTAAAAGAGGCCTTCCCCTCCGAAAATGGTATTTTTTATACCTCCAATAAATTCAATATCATAATCGATATCCTGAGTAAAACCTATAATGCATCCTGTATCAACGCGTAAAACTTCGCCTGGCTGTAGTACCTTACGTGCCATAGTACCTCCTGCATGCACAAAAGCCATGCCATCGCCTTCCAGTTTTTGCATGATGAAACCTTCTCCTCCAAACAGTCCACGGCCCAAACGTTTTGAAAATTCTATTCCCACACTTACCCCTTTGGCTGCACATAAAAAGGCGTCTTTTTGACAAATAAATTTACCGCGATATTCGGTTAAATCAATTGGAATAATCTTTCCTGGATAAGGTGACGCAAACGAAACTTTGCGTTTGCCCGATAAATTGTTATAAAACGCGGTCATAAATAAACTCTCTCCTGTTAATATTCGTTTTCCCGCTCCTAAAATTTTACCTAAAAATCCAGAATCGTTTTGAGAACCATCGCCAAAAATGGTTTCCATTTTAATGCCATCGTCCATCATCATAAAACTACCCGCTTCGGCTACCACGCCTTCTTGAGGATCCAATTCAATTTCTACATACTGCATTTCTTCACCGTATATATGATAATCAATTTCGTGTGCTGTCATTTTAAAATATTATTTTATTGATACGCCTATTTGTTGAATAATTTCAGGAAATGTTACAATCGTTCTTTAAAATTTAACTTACGATTTCAATTTGACACTCCATTCGAAAATAAACGACGACACTTGAATGCCTTCATTATTCAAACCTACTGATCTTAATTTTACCGTTTGTCCCTCGCCGGTTTCAATAGCTTTTTGCAAACAATCATCAATTAAAGCTCCGTCGTAGCAAGTAAAAGTGATTCTTCCAGTTGCCTTTTTAGTGAAAACAGCATTATTAGAAGTAACTAACATAGAAATTCGTTTCCCCGAATTTTCAATTTTCTTAATCATCAATGCACCAGTTGACAGTTCGGCAGCCATCCCTTGCACCGCCCAAAACATAGAACGAAATGGATTTTGATTTATCCAGCGATGTTTAACCGATACAACGCATTTTTTATCATTAATAAATTTAGTTCTTACACCGCAAAAATATGCGGAAGGCAGTTTAAATAAGGTGAAAGTATTTAGTTTTCTGGGAGTTATACTCATATTGAATTAATGTAAATTTTCACTAAGGTATAAAAAATACTCAGGCTTTAAAATGTTAATACTTTGTTAAAATTTAGTACTATGCGTAACATAATACCTGTTTTAAGACATATATTTGCATAAGAAACTATTATATGTTTTAAGATCATGCTAGACAAACACCAAAAAAACATCGCCACATTTATCCACTTATCCACCTTTAGCCGATTTGTAATTCCATTTGGCAATTACATTGGACCAATAATATTATGGGTAACGAATAAGGATAAATCGGAGTTTATAGATGCGCATGGCAAACAAGCCATAAATTTTCAAATTAGTATTTTGCTCTATGCCGTTATATTAGGGACCTTAACAATTCCTTTTTTTATTTTCAAAATATTTAATGGCATTGATTTTTTAAACTTTAATACTTTTCATTTTGATTTACACAAAGCGTCACCGCTTTTATATGTGGGAGGATTTTTAGGTGCCATTGCAGTTATCGCATTCATCCTAGAACTCGTTTTTATAGTAATTGCAAGTTTAAAAGCACGAGATGGTGAATACTACCATTACCCGTTAACGATTAATTTTTTAAAATAATGAATACCAGTAATTACCTTAGAGATTACTTTTTGATCTCATAGTGAAAATCATGAATGCATTGCATTTGCAGCGGCATACCTTTACGTCAATTCGAGTGCCACGCTAAAGTGCGTTATATCTAGAATGACAAAAATAAAGCAAAAAGCCCGAAACTCATTAAATACCAAGGGTTACGCCTAAAATAAAGAATAAAATAACAATCAATTATATACTGAAATATTTCAGTTTTCATCAATCAATCATCAATCAAAAAATGAACAGTTTCACAACATTAAAATGCTTTAGAACATGAAGATAGAGAACACAAAAGCACAAATGCGTAAAGGTGTTTTAGAATTCTGTATACTGTCGGTCTTAAAAGACGAAGACGCCTACGTAGCAGAAATCCTGGATACCTTAAAAGACGCAAAACTGCTTGTGGTAGAGGGCACAATTTACCCGCTACTAACAAGGTTAAAAAATGCCGGACTTCTAAATTATCGATGGGAAGAAAGCACCTCGGGACCACCGCGAAAATACTACGGTTTAACCGAAACAGGTAAATTATTTTTAAACGAATTAAACACCACTTGGAGCGAACTACAAAACGCCGTTAACATAGTAACAAACCAAAAAGCGAACAAAAATGAATAAAACAGTCAACATAAATTTAGCAGGTATATTCTTCCATATCGATGAAGATGCTTACCTAAAGTTACAACGCTATCTTGACGCTATAAAACGTTCATTTACTGACTCTCAAGGTCGTGCTGAAATTATAGCCGACATTGAAGCACGCATTGCCGAATTATTTAGCGAGCGATTGTTAAACGAAAGACAAGTAATAGGTGTGAAAGAAGTAGACGAGGTTATTTCTATTATGGGGCAACCCGAAGATTACCTTGTAGACGACGAAATTTTTGAAGATGAACCCCAATCGTCATCCACACAAACATCAAGAAGTTCAAAAAAACTGTTTCGAGATACCGACAACTCTTATATTGGTGGTGTTTCGGCTGGTTTGGCCCATTATTTTGGTATTGACGTTATCTGGATTCGCTTACTTTTAATTTTATTAGTAATTGGCGCATTTGGTACCGGTGTATTACTTTATATTTTGCTTTGGATTTTAGTACCTGAAGCAAAAACAACTGCGGAAAAACTAATGATGACAGGCGAACCGGTAAACATTAGTAATATAGAAAAAAAAATAAAAGACGGTTTTGAAACAGTTAGCGAAACCGTTTCGGGAGTTGCTAAAAATGTGTCAGATTCGGTTTCAGATGCCGCCAAGAAAGTAGACCTAAAAAATCAGGGAAGTAAAATAAAGTCAAGCTCTCGCACCTTTTTTGATACTCTTGCCGATGTTATTATGTTTTTCTTTAAACTTATTGCCAAGTTTGTTGGCATCATATTAATTCTTGCAGGCGCAGCAAGTTTAATTGCCTTGATTATAGGATTATTTTCATTAAGTCTTACCAATGTTATTCCTGGTGTAGAATTTTTAGAAAACGTAAATGCCGGTAACTCCCCGCTTTGGTTGGCCACATTACTCGTATTTTTCGCTTTTGGTATTCCATTTTTCTTTCTGTTCTACTTAGGATTAAAAATTTTGATCAACAATCTAAAATCAATTGGAAAAATAGCAAAATTCACATTATTAGGTATCTGGTTAATTTCAATCATTGGAATTTCAATAATAGCTATAAACGAAGCTAGCGAGCATGCATTTACTGAGCGTTATATAGAAAAAAACCCAATACGTATAAAAGCAAACGACACTTTAATAGTAACTGTTAGTGAAAATAATTTGTTTAGAAACAAATACAATCACAATAATGAGTTTAAAGTTAAAACGAATGAAAATGGGGAAAAGACCATTTATATGAACGACATATTTATCAATGTAAGATCTACAACAGATAGTATTGCAACGCTTCAAATTAACAAATGGGCAGATGGTAAAACTTATGAAAAAGCTTTAGCACGAGCCGAAAAAATCGATTTTCATTTTGAGGTTAACGATTCTAATTTAATTTTAGAGTCCTTCTATTCTACCTTAGCAAAAAATAAATATAGTAATCAAGATGTAACCATAGTGTTGTATTTACCAGTAAACAGTGTTGTTTATTTCACAAAAAGCACAGAATCGTTCTTAAATTACAGAACACACTCAAATAATATTGTTTCTAGTGACCAGGTAAATCATTACTTAAAAATTGATCATGACCGCGTTATTTGCGACACCTGTGATATTGAAATTGAGGAAGATCAAGATTTTGAAATTGAAGTAGATATGCCAGATGTAAAAATCAATAATCAAGGAATTGAAGTAAAAAATAATGGCAAAAGCGTATTGAAGGTGGACGAAAACGGATTTAATGCTGAATCTGAAAATATAAAAGTTAAAATAGATTCCACAGGTATTAATATAAGTTCAGAAGCACAACCGAAATAGAATAACAATTCATCATCAAAAAACAACAGTTCAATCATTTAGATAATTTTTTAATCTAAAAAAACACATACTTTTAAATAACATTAATCAAATAAATCGAACTATTATGACTACACTAATCAAAATTATTATTACCTCTATTCTGAGTATGAGTCTGTTTTCATGCAATTTCGACATTAGTATAAATCCCGGTGTAAAAGGCAACGGAAAAGTATTAACTCAAAAACGCAGCGTTAATGAACCCTTTACGGGTATAAAAGCCTCTGAAGGCTTAGATGTTTATGTAACGCAAAGCGACAAAGTGAATGTTGTTGTTGAAGCCGACGAAAACTTACAAGACCTCATTATTACCGAAGTTGATAATGGTATTTTAAAAATACATACCAAAAAAAATATAGGTAGATCTAAGGCCAAAAAAGTTACTGTAAGTTTTAAGGATATTACCAGTATAAAATCAACTAGCGGTAGCAGTGTAAAAGGGACTAACACCGTCGTTGAAAATGATTTAATTTTAGAATCCAGCAGTGGTAGCGATATAAAAATTGATGTAAACACTCATAACTTAACTTGTAAAACAAGCAGCGGTAGCGATATTAAAGTTTCAGGAAATACTAAATCACTTAGTGTTGAATCGAGCAGTGGTAGTGACTTTAAAGGCGCCAACCTTATCGCTGAATCAAGTCAGGTTAAAGCCTCGAGTGGCGCCGATATAACGGTTAACACCTTAAAAGATTTAACAGCTAAAGCCAGCAGTGGTGCCGATATAAAATATTTAGGAGATCCAGAAATCATTAATAAGGACAGTAGCTCTTCAGGAAGCGTAAAAAAACAATAATCACCAATCAAAAAAAAGAGGTTGTCTAAAAAGGATAACTTTCGTCAACTTGAACTTGATTCAGGCTCTTAAATAGCTTAATAATCAACAATATGATATTCTGAAACACATTCACAATAACGAGAATTTCGACTTTTTAGACAACCTCTTCCTCTGCTATTCATACAATAGATATCTGGCTCTTATTATTTTAAAAGTTTTTAAATCTGATTGCCAACTTGCGACAATATCTTCAACCGGGATTCCCTGTTCTATTTGATTCTGCAACGTTTTGTTGCCTGCTAATTTTGGGAAAAACTTATTAAAAAAAACAGTTGGATCTTTGGTGCTATTATAAGCATCTATAACCCATTTTAATTCAATTTTATTTAAATCTGATGATGAACTTAAATCACTTCCATAACATAGTACTCCATTATATTTTGGATTTTTAGCTCCAAAATTTGGTCGTGGTGTAAAACTATAATCAAACTTATCTTGAGACAAAAAGGGTGAACCAAATACTTGAAATTGCATTTCTGTACCACGTCCACAACTCACATTAGTGCCTTCAAAAAAACACAAACTGGGATATAAATTTATAGATTTGGCATTAAACAAATTTGGCGATGGTTTTATAGGTAAATCGTATTGAAGTTTATGCGTATAATGCTTTAATGGTACAACTGTAAGGTTGCACCTAACACTATCTTTTAACCATTGTTCACCATTTATCATTTTACCATATTCGCCAATAGTCATTCCATAAACTATAGGCACCGGATGCATACCTACAAAACTCTTAACGTCTTCTTCCAAAACTGGCCCATCTACATAATGTCCGTTTGGGTTAGGTCGATCTAATACTATTACTGGAATATTCAGTTCAGCACAAGCTTCCATAATATAATGTAACGTTGAGAGGTAAGTATAAAATCGAACACCAACATCCTGAATATCAAAAAGCATCACCTCGATACCTTCCAAATGTTCTGCCGAAGGTTTTCTATTCTCTCCATACAGAGAAATAACCGGCAGCCCTGTTTTAGCATCAATACCATCTTCAATATGTTCTCCTGCATCTGCAGTACCCCTAAAGCCGTGCTCTGGAGCATAAACTTTAGTTATCTCAATTTTTAGCGCCAACAATGAATCTACTAGATGTGTGAAATTATTGTTCTCTTTAAAAACAACACTGGTTTGGTTAGCTACAACACCAACCCTTTTTCCTTTCAACAATGGTAAATATCGCTGAATTTGATTTGCACCAACCACGAGGCTGCTATCGTTTAATTGCAAATTATTATCTATTTCATTCCATTTTATATCGCTTTCAACAGACGACTTACATGAAATGACAAACAGTATTAATATAAAACTCAAATACTTCATAAATATTAATATTTTAAAACTTAATTTTTCTTTTATATTGACGCCGCCAACCTGCCTTTTGCTTTTCTCTTACCAAGAATAATGTCGGCCGAAATTTGTTGCGAAATTTCAGTATTTTCATATGAAACAATTAAACTTTCTACATGTTCCAGATTAACCTGCTTTAAACAATACTGACTAGCAAAAACATCGAGAATAACGTTTTTTGTTTTTGATATTGATTCTATCATTTGTTTATCCGTTTTAGAAATATCATTTACCAGACGACTATTCTTTCTATGATAAGCAATAATTATGGTTTTATACGGTTTTATTTTTTTTAAAATTTGCTGAATATTTCTTCCTGAAATCTCCTCCACTTCGATAGTTTCACTTAAGGATTTCCGAAACATTTCACCATTGCCATCACCTAAACTGAGATAGGCTATTTTATCTTCAAAATCACCGTTGAATGTATTTTTCGTTTTATTCTGAATTAAAGTGATAGCATGATCTATTGCCTTACCGTATAATTCGATGCTAGATTCAGAATTTAAATTTTTAATAATGCCTTCAATTTTAATTGGTTTATAGTCGTACAGTCCTACATCATATTTAGCCGAAAGTATCTTTTTTACGGAATGCGCTAAGCGCTTTTCATCAATCAATTTACTTTTGTAAGCTTCAATAATTTTCGCTATTGCCTTTGGCGCATTTTCAGTAAATAACAACACGTCATTCCCCGCCAGAAATGCTGCTAAATCGATATCTCCAGGTGCTTTAAAATTGGCGGCACCTTTCATATTTAAAGCATCGGTGAACACCAGTCCTTCATACTTTAATTGCTCTTTCAAGATAGATGTTACTATATTGTATGACAAAGAGGATGGCAGACTTTTTTGACCCTCCAGCGCAGGAACATTTAAATGAGCTACCATAACACCGGCAATACCCTTTTTAAACAGTTTTTTATAAGGATATAATTCGACTGAGTCTATGCGTTTCTTAGAAAAATTTACTGTTGGCAGAGCCAAGTGTGAGTCTACGTCGGTATCACCATGTCCAGGAAAGTGCTTTGCACATGCCAATACACCTTCACTTTGAATACCTTTTGTAAATGCGAGTGCCTTTTGAGTAACATTATTTTTTTGCTCACCAAAGGACCGCACACCTATAATTGGGTTATTGGGATTGGTGTTAATATCTACAACCGGGGCAAAGTTTAAATGAATCCCTAACCGCTTACAGTTTTTCCCAATTTGTTGCCCTATACTTTCGATGATTGTTTCATCTTGAATAGCCCCCAAAGTCATATTATAAGGATAACGTGAGGTACTATCTAATCGCATATTTAGCCCCCATTCGGCATCGATTCCAACGAGTAAAGGTACTTTTGCTAAAGCTTGATAACGATTGGTTAAATTTGCTTGCCTTACTGGGCCTCCCTGAAAAAAAATAAGCCCTCCTATTCCATAATCTGCTATTAGCTGTTGAATGGAATCTATATGCTTCGCCTCCCGATTTGAATAGGCGGCTACCATAAACAACTGCCCAACCTTTTCTTTTAAGGTCATGTTATTATATACACTATCTACCCAAACTGATTTTGCATTTAAAGCAATGGGAGAAGCATTAACTGTAGTTGTTTTTGCTTTATTAAAAAAAGACAATAAACTAAGAAAAACACCAAAACCAATTAAAAAAAACTTATTCATCTTTATTTGAATTATAGAATAAGATGGCTTTTCTTATGCTTTTGTGCATGTTTAGTAATTGCGTCGCTTTTGTTTCGCTAACACCCAACTCCGACATAATCATTTTAACGCCCCTGTTAACCAGTTTTTTATTAGAAAGTTGCATATCAATCATTTTATTACCTTTCACTCTTCCCAGTTTTATCATAACAGCTGTTGAAATCATGTTTAAGGCTAACTTCTGAGCTGTACCTGCTTTCATTCGGGTACTACCAGTTACAAATTCTGGGCCAACGACTAATTCTATAGGGTAATCAACTTCTTTTGATAATGGTGAATTTTCGTTGCAAGTTATACAAGCTGTAACAATGTTGTTTTTTTTGGCAGTAGCAACACCTCCAATAACATAAGGCGTTGTTCCTGATGCAGCAATTCCTATTAGGACATCCTGAGTATTAATATCATATTCCTGCAATTCTTTCCAAGCCAAGGATGTATCGTCTTCTGCATTTTCAATAGCCTTTCTTAAAGCCCTATCACCCCCTGCGATTAAGCCAATAACCATATCGTCCGGCACGCCATAGGTTGGCGGACATTCTGATGCATCTAAAACACCCAGTCTACCGCTTGTGCCTGCCCCAATATAGAATAATCGACCGCCCTCGCTCATTTTAGAATATATAACATCAATTAATGCCTCTAATGGAGGTAACGATTTCTCGACAGCGTACGGAACAGTTTTGTCTTCAGCATTAATGCTCTTAAGCAACTGAAGTGTATCCATTTTATCTAAATCTTCATAATTTGAAGATGCTTCTGTTGTTAATTTATTTTTCATTTCTTTTGTATAAAAGGTAAACCGCAAACATTTAAGGTGTTTACATTAACACCTATTAGAATTTGAATTCATTGTCCTAAAAAGCAACAATCCTAAGATGGTTAATGCCGCGTTTACAAATATGTTCATAAAGCCAAAATCGAAATTATAACGGCTGGTGAATAAAAAATTTAAAAAGTAGGTAAGAAAAGGCATGACAACACAAACGTAAGGTATTGCTTTATCTTTTACTTTTATTTTAGTAAAAATTCCTAACACATAAAGACCCAATAGTGGGCCATAAGTATAACCGGCTACCTGAAAAATGGTTGTAATAACATCGCCCTTACTTTGAGAAAACAACATGATAATTGTGAAAATCAAAATGGAAAACCCAAATAAGGTTTTGTTTTTAAGTTTTAGTTTCTCAACGGAATTCTTATGCTTCACATCTAAGAAATCGTGGGTAAAAGATGTTGTTAATGCCGTTAAAGCCGAATCGGCACTAGAAAACGATGCTGCGGTAATACCAAGAATAAAACTAATACTGGCCACAACACCAAAATGATTCAAAGAAAGCATAGGAAATAAATTATCTGTATTTAAATACCGTCCTTGTTCTACCGACAAATTAATGCCATATTTTTCAGCATACAAATACAGCATAACACCCAGTCCTAAGAATAAAAATTGCGTTATGGCTAAAATAAGGCTAAAGGTTAAAATATTTTTTTGAGCTTCTTTTTGATTCCTACAGGTTAATGATTTTTGCATCATGTTCTGATCCAACCCCACCATGGCAATCGCAATTAAAACCCCAGAAATAAATTGCTTAAAAAAATTACTACCAGATTTAAAATCCCAATTAAACACCTTAAAATAATCATGAGTAGTCACTGCTGAAATGGTTTGATAAAAATCTAAATTTAAAGCCGATTTAACTACATAAATGGTAATAATCGCTGAGAGAATTAAAAAAAATGTTTGAAGCGTATCTGTCCAAACAATGGTTTTAATTCCAGAACGATGGGTGTACAACCATATTAAAACTAAAATGATGATTACCGTAGCAAAAAAGGGAACTTTAAAAGCATCAAAAACGGCATACTGTAAAATTTTTGCAGCTAAAAGCAACCTTAAGGCAGCTCCAAAGGACTGAGATAATAAAAAGAATAACGACCCTATTTTGTAAGCATTTTTTCCAAAACGGGTTTCTAAATAAGCATAAATAGAGATTAAATTTAACTTATAATATATAGGAATCAACACATAAGTTATAAACACATACCCAACCACATTACCAAGTACAAACTGCAAATAGTAAAAATAGTTATTACTTACCATTCCTGGAATAGAAACAAAGGTAACTCCAGACAGGACTGCTCCTATCATTCCAAAAGCAACTACTTGCCAAGGAGATTTTCTATCCCCTGTATAATAAGAGTCCTCGCTGGTCTTTTTTGAAACGCGATATGAAATCAACATTAAGACGCCAAAATAAGATGCGATAATAACTAAAACAAGCGATGCATTCATGAATTTACTGGAATTAAAATTATTCTTGGTAGGTTACTTTTAAAGCATACTTTTCTTACCCAAAGTATACGCTCAGGTTTATTCGTGTTTTGAAAAATTTTTCAGAAACAGTCATCATGTTGAAAATTGGGGAGAAAAACACATTTACTTTCTCCCCTTTCTCACAAACTATTGACTATAAAAAATTATGAATAAAATGTTTAAACTATTCTTTGTCCCACCACATTCTTGTTAACAAACCATCTCCACCTTGCTGCTGAATAGCCAGCTCAACATTGTCTGGGTTATTAAGTTTTTCTGAAGCAGGATAAACCAAACGTCTTGGGATTTCTCCGCCTGTTAAAGTTGCGGCCACATCGGCAGCAACAAGTTCAGGATATCCAGAACGTTTCCAATTAGAAAAAGTTTCTAAACCATTTCCAAAAGTCGCCACCCAATACTGCTCATTTATCATTTTTAATGCCTGATTTGAATCGAATGGATTTGCCGTTAAATAATCATTTATTTGAGTCGACGTAATACCAACTCCGTGACCATACATCGACAAATAATCCATTGCTGCAGTAACGCCGGCGTTATAGTGAGCTTCAACATCGCCGCCGGCTAAGCCCCAACGCTCTGCTGCTTCTGCTAACATAAATTCAACTTCGGCATAGGTTTGAAAGAAAAATGGCGCATCATAAATTACCACTCCAGAACCTCCAAAAATATTAATGTTTGGCTTAGAATTGGCCTCTCCTCTACTGGCATTATTTATATCTTGACCTTCCTGAAGTGCAAAATCTGTATTTCCATCAACTGTAGAACATAAAACCGAAGTACGCGGATCATTTCTATCTTTCAAGAAATCCATTAAGGTTTTAGAAATTTTCACTTGTGTTGATGCTCTTGAGGTAAAACATTTCGTTAAAGGGTTTACATTTGGTCCCCCATCGTTAGGGGAATTTTCGTATTGCGTATAAGCTATATCCGCATTACTTTCCATAACTCCACCGCTAATAGCCTTTGCTGCCCAAGCCTGAGCAGAGGCATTATCTACTTTCACCATACGCATCGCCAGACGTAACATTAATGAATTTGCGAATTTTTTCCATTTCATGTTATCACCACCGTAAAGTAAATCGGCTGAACCGTAAGAATTAGGTCCTGCTGTATTTAAAACGGTCGCAGCTTCTTCAAGAGTTTGAAGCATATCGGCATAAATATCACTTTGTTTATCATATTTAGGAAAACGAATGCCTTCTAAAAAACCTTTTCCAGCTTCGCTATAAGGAATATCGCCATACAAATCGGTTAAACGACTAAATATCAACACTTTTTGAATTCTAGCAATGGCAAGATCGGCAGCTGCGGTTGGCGAATTACTGGACTCCAATTGTGCTTCTAAATCAACTATGTTTTTTACTGTTGTTCTAAATTGTTCTTCAAAAAACCAATGTGTATTTCCTTCTTTGTACAAAAACGAAACATAAGAGGTATTGTTTAAATGCTGAATATTTTGCATTAAGTGAATAACATTCCAGAATAAATAAGCCACATAATTACTTCCTCCAGTATACAGTTGAATATAAGTTAATTTAGTAGCAGGATCTAATTGCGTTGGTTTGGTGGGATTTACGTTAATGTCTTCAAATCCTTTATCACAAGACCCAAACAATACAACAATCGCTAGTATAGACAGTATTTTTTTCATCTTTTTCATTTTTTAAAATTTAACATTTACAGTAAATCCATAACTTCTTGTTGAAGGTAAACCGAAACGCTCGATACCTTGAGAGTTCAAATTGTTCAGTGCCGACTCTGGATCAACATTATCAATAGACTTAGAAATGAAGAATAAGTTTCTTCCTATTAAGGATAAACGTACATCTTTTATAAAAAGATTTTTTAACGCCTCGCTAGGCAAGCTATACGAAAGACTCAACTCTCTAAATTTAACGAAGTCTGTACTGTAAACAAACTCTTCAGAAATACCACGGCTTTCCTCGGCAACTAAACCATAATAAGTTCTTAAATTTTCAGGTGCTACTGTAATACTAAATGGGTCGCCAGTGGCGTCGTCTATACCCGAAACTACCAAACCATCTTCACGTCCTTCTAAGGTTTTTTTATGCAACCCTCTTAGCATAAGTTCGCGGTTTGTACCAGAGTGCACACTTCCACCAAACTTGGCGTCGATTAAAAAGCTTAAACTTAAGTTTTTGTAGTTAAACCTATTTGAAAAACCTAATGTATAAGGTGCTACACCATTACCTAAAATTTTGTTTTCACCTTGCACTGGTTTAGGTATAGTTCCTGTTAAATCGTACATAATATTACCTGCTTCATCGCGCTTGTATGATGACCCGTAGATTACCCCGTAATTTTCACCTACTATGTGTGAAATTATCGCAGTTCGAGATCTCGTTTGACTACCATCCACATTTATAGGAGTATCTTCATCGTCGGTAGAAACAATTTCACTATCGTTATATCCTAAGTTAAACGACGTATTCCATGAAAAGTTTTCCGTTTTTACAGGCGCACCACCAATAAGTAACTCAAGTCCCTGATTTTCTAACTCTCCAATATTTAATATAGAAGAAGTAAAACCTGAAGATTGCGAAGCTGCTGCCCTAACAATATCATTTGTTGTATTATTTTTATAATAGGCTATATCTAAGTTAAATCGGTTATTGAAAAAGCGCCCTTCTAAACCAAATTCCAACTCATTTTTTTGAAAAGGCACTAAATTTGGATTTGGAATAGAATTTCCGTTTAACTGCCCAAACGATTGCCCTTGGAAGGAACCTGTAACGGCATAATCTAAATTTAAAGCATAAGCATTTTGAGCCCCACCAGCAACTTGCGCATAACTTGATCTAACCTTTAGATAGTTTATAGGGTCAGGAAGATTTAAGGCTTCGCTAAGCAGTAAACTTCCACTTAAAGACCAGTAAAAATCATTGTTTGGAGATTCTTTACCAGGGAACGACAACGTTGAAAACCAGTCATTTCTTCCTGTAAAGGTTACATATAAAAACTGGTCGTAATCCACCTCAAACGAACCATAAACTGAATTTGTTTTTGTTTTAAAATAACTATTTGTTGGCTCGGGTAATGTTGTATTATTCAAATCCTCTAACCCTACCACTATAAAACCTCTACCTAAAGCACTTAAAGACTCGAAGGTATTAACTCTCGTATTTGCACCTATTATTGAATTGGTTGAAAATTTATCGGTTAAACTTTTATCTACTCCAATCATGAAATCACCATTAAATGAAGCGTAAATAGATTTATTTTGAGTTAACTCCCCTGTAGGCCTGTAGGCAGTACCAAATGGAGTTACTCGCATTCTTGATAAGGTATACGTATCTAAACCAGCTCTACCTGTTGCATATAACCAATCTGTAAAATCGTAGCGCAACGTTGTAGATGCAATAAAGCGATTTTTCCTATCATCATTATTAAAATGATTAGACACCCAATACGGATTCGTAATAAACTGACTTGGTTGAAATAGAAGCTCAGTACCTTCTTCATTAGCTCCTGGTTGTAAATCGTAGACATTTAAAGAACTTGGCAACACAAATGCCACTGTATTCGCATTTCCCGGAGTATCACCAAGATTTACCCTATTATGTACTTTTTCAAGAATATATTTAGCATTTACGGTAGATGTTAATTTGGGATTTATTTTCGACATTGCATTTAAAGATAATGACTTTCTATTCAATGTCGAACTCGGAAAAATATCCTTGTTATCTAAATTAGAAAACGAAAAACGGTAATTAAAGTCTTCACCAGCCTTAGTTAAAGCCAACGTATTAATCGCCGTTGTTCCAGTTTTATAAAACTTATCCAAATTATTACCAGTATAAGAATATGGTCGTTTTACGCCATCCCAGTTATATACTGATGATCCATCCATTTTGGCTCCCCATGATTGAAGCGCGAAAGTAAAAGCATCGTCTATAGCTAAGGCTTCATCGGCAATTTCTACTGGAACACCATTATCATCGTATTCAAAACCTGGTTTCAAACCTTGACTTCCTTGCCCGTAAGTAGTTTGCAAATCCTGAATTCCAGTATTTACCTGATCGAACATATAAGAACTGGAGTACTCAACACCAAAACCCTGATTACCTTTACCCGATTTAGTGGTTATCATAATTACCCCATTTGAAGCTAAGGACCCGTATAATGCCGCAGCAGAACTACCTTTTAGCACGGATACAGATTCGATATCATCAGGATTGATAGAGGAAATATCATCACCACCATCACCAGTTCCGTCGTTGGTAGGCCCCACTACCGAACCATTAGTGTTATTAATAATTGGAATACCATCTACCACATAAAGCGGTTGGTTATTTCCTGTTAACGAACTTGCTCCACGAATAATAACTCTGGTAGACCCAGCGGCACCAGTACTAGCCGTAGAAATATTAACACCGGCAACCTTACCTTGTAGCGCATTAACTGCATTGGTTGTCTTTACCTGTGACACCTCGTCGCCTCCAACTTCAGTAAGGGCATAGCCTAGTGCTTTAGCTTCCCTTTTTATACCTAAAGCAGTAACTACCACTTCATCTAAACTGGTAGTATCTTCTTCAAGACTAACACTTATATTTTGGGCTGCACCCTCGAGGGTTATGGATGTTTTTTTATACCCCAAAAAACTAAATACTAATACTTTGCCTTGAGCATTGTCGAGTGATATTGAAAACTCCCCATCGAAGTTTGTAACACTTCCTTTAGACATGCCTTCAACAGCAACATTTACTCCTGCCAATGGAATACCTGTTCCCTTATCGGTAACAGTACCAGAAATTGCTTCTTCCTGCGCAAAGGAATACTGCGCAAAACATAACAAGACCATGGTAATTAATTGAAAATAGACTCTTTTCATATGGTTTAAATTAAGTTAGTTATGCGAAATTTATAAAAAATAAATAATAAAACCTGCAAAATTATGCATTTTTTTTGCAGGTTTTATTTTATTGAAAGCATATTTTAACTTAAAACACGCGAAAACACTAATAAAATTTAGATTTTAATAAATATTTTACGTTTATATAAAAAATAACAAACAAACCAGAAAACCAAAATATGAACCAAAGCGAACAGTAAAGAGCCATTCATAGGACCAGCTAACGGACTAAATATGTGTTCAAATAAATATTTATACCCTGAAACTTTCTCACCTACTACCTTATCATTTACATGAATTAAATAACTCATTGTTTTCACATACAATCCGGATATTACAAAAATAAATAAAGGATTCATCCCGAAATGAACAAAAGGCACTGTCCACTTTCGAAAGCCTTTATAATCAATAATAAATATTAATACCGCCAAAAACCCACACCCGATACCTGCGGTGTAAAGCACATACGAACTTGTCCAGATAGGTTTATTTATAGGAAACCAAACACCCCATATTAATCCTAAAATCACCATGATAGTCCCAACAACAATTAGCTTCCTTATTTTTGAAACCACAGCAGAATTCACACTTAAAATCTGACCTATAAAAAAACCAATAATAACCGTTCCTACGGAAGGAATTGCAGACAAAATACCTTCAGGATCAAATGGTATACCAAATCCTTTATATATATGCTGCTCCCCAAGAAGCCACAGGTCTAAGCTCCTAACTCTATTATTTTCAAGGGATACAAGATCCTCAGCACCAAACCCCATCACACCCCAATACCCAAGTAAAATTGCAAATAAAGCGATTAATAAACCACGTCTATTTAAACTTAAACACATTATAGCTCCAACACCATAAGCCAATGCTATGCGTTGTAAAACACCCATGATTCGAACCTCTGAAAAATTAAAAAAAGGATACAAATTCAAAAAAAGACCTATCAAAAATATTATTGCTGTACGCTTTATAATTTTAAAAAATGTTACCGTAGATAATTGTGTTTCATATTTTTTAAATGAAAACCAAACTGAAATCCCTACTATAAACAAAAAAAACGGAAACACTAAATCGGTTGGTGTACAGCCATGCCATTTCGCATGCCTTAGCGGACTATACACATAAGTCCAGCTACCTGGCGTGTTTACTAAAATCATAAAAGAAATCGTAATCCCCCTTAGAACATCGAGAGAAAGTAACCGTTTTGATGTATCCAAACTTTTCATTAATTTACTTTATATTAACATTGCAATTCAAATATATAATTATTTTTGCTTTAAATTGCACGTTTGAACTTAAATAACTGCATAATTTTGCATATATTTACATCAATACAGCATATATTTTTCGAATCGCACTATTAATTAGGTACAACCATTTATTTATGAAAAAAAAGGAACGCCAACAAAAAGTCATAGACGAAGTAAGCATTAACAGGAAAGTAACTTCAAGTTATCTTTCTGAAAAATTAAAAGTCTCTGAAGACACCATAAGACGCGATATAAAAGAATTACACGATAAAGGGTTGCTTACAAAAGTGCACGGTGGTGCAATTTCAACCATACAAAAGCTTTACCATTATAATGAGGATATTATTTATAATAGAGAAAGCAAAGTAAGAATTGCTCAGAAAGCTATTTCACTCATCGAAGACGGCATGGTTATCATTATAAGTGGAGGGACAACTAATTTAATGTTAGCAAAATTACTACCCAAAGACCTTAAAGCAACAATATACACTTACAGCCTGCCAATTGCTATGCAGCTTACTGAACACCCACTTATTGAAACCATTTTTATTGGTGGTAAAATTCACCGAAATTCAATGGTTACCATCGGCATTGATGTTATCCAGTACCTATCTAATGTAAGGGCAAATATTTGTTTTGTTGGTGTGAGCGCGTTAAATACAGAACAAGGTATCACCGATGAAGGCTACGAAGTATCTTTAATTAAAAAGGCCATGATGAATGCTTCGGATCGTTCTGTGTTTTTGGCCACTACCAACAAACTTAACATCAGACATAGTTATGACGTTTGCAACCTTAAAGAAATTGACACATTAGTAACCGATTTAGATGATGATTGCCCAACAAGAAGTACGTTTATCAATGCAGGTGTTACGGTACTATAAACACTAATCAATGATTAGATCGAAATCTATAGTTATTTGATCGTCTACCGTAATGAGCCCAAACATTTTCTTAGGTTGTTCCAGATTAAAATCACTTAAACACAAGGTTAACGTCCCAATAACTTGAAGTTTATCAGAATCGTTCACTTTTACCGGTATTTTGTACTCGTTAGTAATACCTGCAATTTCAACATCTACTAAGGTTTGCAGGTTTTTCTTTTGATTTAACCCAAACGTTTCTTTTAGAATCAACTTTATTTCCGGATAAGTTTCAGCTTTTAAAATACTCTTAAAATCCTTATTAATACCTTTTCCTCCACAATCAAAACAGCCACTATTTAAAATCAATGCCGTTTCTTTAAACTTAAGCCTATCTCCTTGTGAAAAATAAGTAACTGATACCGGGTTTTCTATGCGCTTGGAATCAAAAACACACTTAAAAGCATGTACATTTGTAGTTCCTTTAACAACAAGACTACTTTTTGAAGAAACCACCACCGCCTCATTTTTTATGGCAGTGTCTTTATTTGTAAAAGCTAATGTTGCCAGCATAAAAACCAAAAACACTACTTTTTTCATTATTAATAATTTTAATTAAACTTTATAAAGATAAAAAAACAAGTCTCTAAAGTAAAATGTTAGTACAATAGTTTAACTATTTAACAATACTTTAGAGACTTAATTTTATTGACTTTAATTTAACGCTTAAGCTTTAGAAGCTAATTACTGCTTCCACCATGGCTCCGTTAAATTTACCACCATTTAAAGCTGTATTTCCTGTATATCCATCATACTCCTGGTTCACATATTCAGCTTTTAGTAAAATGTTTTTTGTCATAAACCATCCAGCGCCTAAATTGAATCTTGAAATATCCACATCGTCTCCATTTCTTTCTTCCGCACTAACTGTATTATAACGACCTCCAACGTAGAAGTTTTCAGTCTTTCCGAAGCGATAAATTAACTCACCTGCAAACTGATTGGCATCTCTTCTTTCTGTTTCAGAATGTCTTCTACCATTTGCCATTTCAATTGTTCCAAAAAACTCTAATCCTCTATATTTAATAAATGGATTAATCATAACTGCAGTTACTTTGTTTCCAAAATTAGGATTGTAACGTCCTGATCTAAAGTTATCGGTAGAACTTATTGAATTTACATCATTTTCGGCATCATAAACATTATATTTATAATCCATAACATGGTAATATCTACCTCCAGCACGGTCTGCACTGTATAAGTAAGAACTAGCTACACTTCCTGTATTATAAATTGACCCTGTTAAACGCAATCTTAAATCTTCATTTATTTGATTATCGTAACCTAATTTCGCTAAGAATGAAGCCCCATTTGCATCATTTTTTACAGTAGACTGGTTTAATTTACCATTTGCAAAACCTACCATACCAAATAAACCACTATCCATTCTATAATAGAATTCAGCACCAACTTCTGTTGTAAAGGCATCCATAATTAAGTTACCAACGAAAGGATTATAAATGGCTTGTGCATTATCACTTCTTCTAAAATGAGCATCACCATAGTTATTTTCCATATGACCAATTCTAATCGTCGCGTGCTTCATAAAATCACTTAACAATCCTTCACTAATAAAGTCTAACTTATCAATTTGGAAATACCCACCTTTCACATATGGTTCTGGGTGGTGACGTGAAGATAAGTACGTTCTTAAGTGCATACGAACACCATCAGCCAAGGCAACATCTAAATCTAAGTTAGCCGTTGCTAAATTAAAATTACTTCCTAGCTCAACAAGGCTAAGGTATCGATTGTTTTGTCCTAAAACATCGGATTGATTTATAGTTCCAAAATTAGAATGATCTAATGATTGAAACTGTAAGGCAAATGAACCTCCTACTCGTACATTTAGACCTTCGAAGGTTGAAATTGTATCTTTAGGATCCTCAAAGACGTTTACCCCTCTTTGATCAGGTTGCCTGTAGTTATCTAAGTTTCGTTTACTCTGCGCATAAAAATTAAGCCCCACCAATAACGCAACAGCTAATGTTGCACTTTTTAAAATTGATCTCATGATTTCTAATTGTTTAAGTTGTTAAGGTTTTAAATTATTGTTTGTTAACATTTTTTATTTTACTACTATTTAAAGACACTAGAAAATTTAACTGTTACATCATTTCCCGTTGTAATTGTACCAAATAACGCTGTAGGCGGATCGATTTTAAAATCGGTCATCTTAAAGGCTTTCTCTCCATCTAAAGTTACTTTTGAATCGGTAACGGTAACTTTCAATGTCATTGGAAGATTTTTAGTAACACCCGCAATCGACAAATCGCCTTGTGCTTTTACTTCAAAAACTCCCGAACCCTTGTCGGTTACGTTTTTTACTTCGGTTAATTTGAATGTAATAGATTTATATTTACTTGTGTTTAATGCTTTGTATGTATTTTTATCCATTGCCGATTTCCCACTTTTTAAACTTTCGGAAACCACACTGATATTAAGTCCGGCGATAGTACACGATGCTTTATCTTCAAACTTTAGTTTTCCAGTTTGATTTTCGGCATCAATATGCCAATCATGTAAACTTGAAGTTCCATAAACTTTTAACGAAGACTCCTTATTTACCAAGCCTAATTCCTGAGCTTGAACCTGACTAAAGCTAACAAATAACAAGACCGCTAAGCCTACCATTTTTATGCCTAAATTTCTAAATTTACTCATGACTTTTATATGTTTTAAATTATACAACAAAGATACATTGGAGTTCAATTTTGAAACTATGATTTTTATCATGTTTCCATACAACCACACCCCTAAAACAACTTAAATTACTGATTTAATGTTAATTAAAAGTAAGTGAAATTTTACAAGAATAAAAAAAGAATATATGTTTTTCTTCTTCAAATAGTCTGCAGAGCACCATTTTAGTAGCGCATTAACTACGCGAACTGATTCGCTATTAAGCTTGAGATAAGTTTAACTTTTTGCATGAAGAAAATAGCTTAAAAAATTCATTTTACAAGGATTAAAACATGAGATATATTAATTTTTTTTAGATAAAAGCATACCCTAGAATTCACACCGAGCTAATCAATTAATAACATAAAAGTTATTTTTATGCTTTTATAAAACAATGCTAGCATTTCATTAGGAGTTAAAAAGCCAGTTAAAAATAATAAACGTTATTTATAGTAAGTTCCTAATAAAAAATAACATTCGATAACACGCATACAGGAAACCATTTTGGTTTAATAATTGGTTATAAAAAGCATTTTTTGCTTATTTAATAGATTTCGATACCAGTAGTTCTTCCTTCCAAACTTAAATAAAAATCTTTATCTACTAAATTATTAAATCCTCTAGGATAAATTCGCCAAAAGACGACGCTACGTGAAAATTGGGTGTTTCCGTATTAGGGTTTACCCAGGTAATCCAGGTAGGCTCCATAAGACCTAAAGTTGATTTATTATATTTAGCCCGATAAACACCTACCTCCAATTTGCCCGATTTCAGAAGACCTAATTGTTTTAACGACTCTAATGAAATTGCCTTCTCGACGGCAAAATAAGCTTGTTCAATATTAGATTTAACCAACAGGTGTTTATCCGGCCATCTCCAAGAATAATCAAAATTCCTGTTGGGGTAAGCAATAAAATCTAAAACTCTTGGAGAAGGATCAATTTCTAAACAATAATAAGGTGATAAGTTTTCATCTTTTCTAAAAAAAAGTTCAACCCGGTCTGAATTTGCAATATTTTGCCAGTTATCACCTTTTAAATCTAAATAAACTGCCTCATCAAAAACTTTAAAACATACCAATAAATGAGTTTCGTTGTAAAGGGCTTTAAATTCAATTTTTTTTACATCACTAGTATCCCAAGGTGAGCTAAAGTCGGTTAAAACATTAGCTTGATCCCATAGAGCATGGTTTCCTGTTCCATCTAATTTAAGTTCTTGTTTATTTATACTTTTAACAAAATATTGCTTCATCAAAAAAATTGGTTAAAATCAAGTCTCAAATGTCATATTTATAATCGACCTGTACCATTTTAACTTTATTTTTTTTCAGCAATTGACTTGGACTGGACAGAACGGTAACCGAGAACCATCTACAGCGGATATAGTGATCCAGTCTCATTCTTGACATAAAGTATTATTAAATAAGAGCTTCCTTAAAATTCAGCTATGGTCAATTTTATCGGCTGCAAGTGGTTCTGTATTTCCGTTTTTTGCAGTCTGAGAGCAACATTAAAACGAATCTACTCCATTACTATGGAGTTTTGTTTTTATGTTTCGTAACACAAATTTCTAACATTTATATTTATATAAAGGATTAATACCTTTTATTTTTTTTATTAATTCAATATTATTCATATGGATAGAACGGTAACCGAGAACCATCTACAGCGGGTATAGTGATCCAGTCTCATTCTTAACATAAAGTATTATTAAACAAGGGCTTCCTTAAAATTGAGCTATGCTCAATTTTATCCGCTGCAAGTGGTTCTGTATTTCCGTTTATTGCACTCCAGGGGTTAAATTAGAAAATCTTCTTTTCACATAAGTGTATAAATTTTAAAATTAAAAAAAATTGAGGGTTAATGCCCTCGATTTTTATACCTCACTATTTTGTGAGACATTTATAGTTATTACTAACAGTTCATTATGAATAAGTCATTGTCTTAGTATATTTTATTTGCCAGGAATTATCTATTTTTTCTAACACGTAGATAACATTACTGCCATTTGCTCTTTCATAAAACTTATCTAATATAACAACTGATTTTGTAAAATCATCATTAAACGACACTCTTGAAAAACTTAATTTAGCTGAAATTCCAAGAGCCTCCATTGTTTCTAAATCCAGTTTTGATTCTTTAGAAAACAATAATTCCTCATTAGTAATTGCATTTAGTTTTAATTTATCTATTTGATTTGAGTTGCTTGATAGTTTAGTTATCGCAATTAATAACTCCTCATAAATTTCTTCTATTTCAACTTTCTCAAATAATGTTTTTGGTCTATAAGGGGAATACTTATTATTTATTCTTTTAAAATTTTTTTCTTCGTATTTAAGAAAATTTTCATTGATACTATATTTAAATATTTTAGCAATTGAACTGTTAGGTTTTTTATCATAATTTAAAACAGTTTCTCTTATATCAAACGTTTCTTCTGAAGGTTTAGGAGGCGCATATAATACTTTTGGCAAACTTTTATATACCGTTCCTATAACCAACATTTCTTCTTTTACCTGTTGTTTTATAAATTGTTTTTCAGACGAACAACTTATAAGTATAATAGTTACTAAAGATAATATTAATCGCATGTTAAATTTGTATTTCATTAACAATTGTTCTATATTCTGTATATTCTTGTGCTTCCTCCATTTCTAATAAATTAGAAACATCCCAATCTCGTAATCCATCCCATGCAAATGATTTATAATATTCTAATGGATATTTAAAATCATCTAATTTTCTTAAAGCAGAAGCAATTGGATTAATATAATATAATGTCATATATGGATGATTTATATCTTCCTCAGCTACCTCCATCTCCCTATAATATTTTAATAGTTCAAACATTCTTGCTCTTATATTTGGATCTTCTTCTTGTTCAAAACGATATACATAACGAGCTATTTCAGCATGAATAGCTTCATGTAAAAATAGCGCTTCATCTTCTAAATTACTACCTGAATACTTTTCAATAAATATATAAATTGTACCAGAATTGGCGATATAACTTGCATCAGTACAAGCATCATTTGAAGAAGGACAATCTCCATTGCCGTCCATAAATATTAAATCATATTTAGCATCATCTATAAATTTACCAACAGTTTCTTTAAATAAATTACTATTTGAATTTTTTAACATTTCATATATACAATTTCCTCTACCGGTAAGGTAATTATATACCTTTTCTTCAGGTAATTCCTCTGTATCTAGAGGACAAGCAGAACAATAATCGTAGTATATCCTGTTCCTGTAAAAACATGATCAGGATCACTAGTATGGTTACCACTTATACCACCACAACTTTGTAATTCAACGTAATAATTCCAATAAACATGTGCATTCTCACCTATCGTAGTTTCTTCACAGGCAACCATCGTTGCATCATCTAAATATAACAAAAAGTACTGCATAAATGGATAAAACGGTAACCGAGAACCATCTACAGCGGATATAGTGATCCAGTCTCATTCTTGACATAAAGTATTATTAAATAAGGGCTTCCTTAAAATTGAGCTATGCTCAATTTTATCCGCTGCAAGTGGTTCTGTATCTCCGTTTTTTGCAGTTAAGCCATCCTTAAAATCAGACCCTCTTAATCAAATGTTATATAATTCTTTATTATAACATTTATAACATGTTGATTCTGCCTAATTTTTTTAAAACTATTCAATAAAGGACAAACATTTATTTCTAAATACTATTTCAAATAATTATGAAAAAAGTAATACTATTATCTTTTATTTTTTGCACATAAATTGAATTATGCGCAAGATTATCTAGCTGATCCTACCTATTGTGCACAGTATATGATTTTCTCTGAAGATTATATTCATCATTCTAGATTTAATATTGAAAGTTGCCCCCTGGTTTGTTGTATGATAGAAACACTTGTAGTTGTAAATTTCCTTCTCAAGTGAATTGTGATTATCGACCAACAACAGGCCATAGTGGGTTTGGTAGTGGACCCGGTTTTGTAAATGTAAGGCTAGGTAATCTTCAAGTTAAAAATAATCTACCTATCTATTCAAATAAACCAAAATAATGCTAATTTGCACTCTGCTTTATAAATTATAATTTGTTGAAATGGACTCATGAGTTCAAGATATCTATTACTATGATAAATTTTAAAAACCTTCTTCTATTCCTTCTATTATATCCTCTCTCTACTATATCTGTATTAGCTCATGCAGAAAAGGTGTACAACCTAGAAGGCACTATAGGTAATCAAGAAATAATTATGGAGATTCGAAATATTGAAGGTTATTATAGTGGAAGATATTGTTTTCGTGATAAAAAAAAATCCATCTATCTTGAGATTGAATATGATTCTATTGCATCTAGATTCAAGATGCTGCAGCCCAGTTTAGAAACAAAAAATCAACAGATATTTGAACAAATTGTTATTACTGAAGACTCGTTACATAATTGGTCTGGTGAACAAAAAACTGCTGATGGTAACATTCATAAGGTTTTTCTATATCCAATCAAAATAACTCATTCTGAGCCTCATTCAATAAAGAATGAAAAGATAAAAAAGACATTATCACCATATAACTATTGCCTGCTTAGTGATATAAAGTTTGAATTAACATCGACTCAAAAATTCAAAAAGGGGATAAAAATAGAATGGCTTACTGAAACAGGATCTAAAACTAAATTATTCCGTGTTGTTGATGGGTTTTCCAGTTCAAAAATGACAGAAATTAACAATTACCTTGAACAGTTTTTTATAAATGATATAATCAATGCTTATAGTTATAAAAATTACCAAAACAAAATAAATATTAGCTATTTCACACCCAATATAATAAGTATAGTTGAGTCAAAAAAAAGTTATACGATTAATAACAATTTAACAACTTCAGTCATGTATTTAACACTAGATTTAAAAACTCTTGAAAAATTAAATCTTGAAGATTTACTCTGGTTGGGAGATGAAAAAACGCCTCGAAACGGGTCTAAAGAATATTTTATTTATAGACGTGAGGTTTTTGGAAAAAAAATAAAAAAATATGTTCATGATTCTTATTCGAAAAAAATAGATGAATCAAAGTGTTCTTTCTCTAATGAAAAGATTTTTCAATTCCCAGATTTTTATCTTTCACAAAAAGGAATGGTACTTATGTTAAATAATTATCTGCTAAGTGATAAATGCAAAAAACAAACATGGATAGTTCTAGGCTACAATGACTTCTCCAGCAAATGGAACAAAGCGTATTTTAATAAAAAGTAAATGAGCAAATTTTAATTTTTGATTTAATTAAAATCTAAATTAATATGTTTAGTGAATTATAACAGGTAAGTACAGGATGGAAAGGTACTAAAACATAAATATTTTTATGTTACAAATCATTAGATATAAAACACTTACTAAACTCCAACTAAACTAAATAGTAAATCTGCAATATTGACCAATTCATTGAAACTGCCAACCTAAACCATTCAGTTCTCAAGTCTGTTTAAATTATTGTTTTTTTTACTTCTTTAAGCTAATTTATGAAAACAGATTTCACAATTAAAAACATCTTTTTAGCACATCTATTTACGGTTAAAATACTATTTGAAAACAGATTATTTTTTAGACTATCAATAATAAGCATATTGACGCTTTTTAGCTTTACACTTCATGCACAGCGTTATATGGAAAACCTTGACAGAGGCTTAATTGCCATGCGAACAAACACTAATTCGGTTCTTATAAGCTGGCGTATCTTGGGTAACGAATACGCCGATAATGCCACCTACAATCTATATCGTGGATCAACATTAATTGCTTCCAATCTTAATGTTTCAAATTATGTTGATGCAACCACTACAAATAATTCTTATAGCGTAGCTGCTGTTGTTAACGGAACAGAGCAAACCCCTTCTGCACTTACAAACATAAGAGGAAATCAGTATTTTACTATTCCAGTCAGATCGATTAACGGAGGCTACACAACTCATAATTTAAATGATGCTTCTGTTGGCGATTTGGATGGAGACGGACAATACGAAATTGTTATAAAAAGACTCTCAAATGATGAATCTCCTAGCTCATCATATAATCACTACCTTGAAGCTTATGAACTTGACGGCACATTTATGTGGGCTATTGATTTAGGACCTAATTTGTTACATGCAGTTGAGGTAAATTTTTTGGTATACGATTTTGACAATGATGGGAAAGCTGAAGTTATTACCAGAACATCAGATGGTATGATTGACGGTTTAGGTAATAATATTGGAGACAGAGATCAAGATGGAAAAATCAATTATCGTTCTTCAGCGGCACAAAATGGTTCTTTTTGGTTTAGAACCCAAGGACCAGATTACATATCAGTTTTTAAAGGTGAAACTGGTGAAGAAATTGCATGGGATTTTTACATCGATCTTGCCCCAATAGAACAATGGGGACGACCCGGTCAAAACCTTTCTCAACTTGGTCACAGAGCTACTAAGTGCATGTGGGCAGTTGCCTATCTCGATGGTGAAAATCCAAGTTTTGTCATCGGGAGAGGTATATATGAACGAATAAAACTTGAGGCTTGGAATTTTAGAGACGGTACGTTAACACAAGAGTGGGCTTGGGATAGTAGTCCTGATGGTGTAGCCACTTCTTATCACGGACAAGGTAACCATAACCTTGCTGTTGGTGATGTTGATGCTGATGGTAGAGACGAAATAACTTATGGAGCCATGGCAGTTGATGAATACGGCAATGGACTTTACTCTACTGGTTTTGGTCATGGTGATGCGGCTCATTTAGCAGATATTAACCCTGATATTCCTGGATTAGAATATTTTAGTTGTCAAGAGCACGCTGGTGGAACCGTTCCAGGTATATCTATAAGAAATGCGGCTGATGGCACAATACAATGGGCAAACTGGTCAAGCGGTGATATTGGAAGATGTATGGCCGCCGATGTCGATCCAAACTACAAAGGTATGGAAGTGTGGGGTTCTGATGGCTCTGGTCTTCGCAGTTGTACAGGTCAGCAAATATCAACAGCAATACCAACTACCGCAGGAAATGGAAATTCTTACAATTTTGGTGTTTGGTGGGATGGTGATGTTCAACGTGAAATACTTGATCGAACTGTAATAACGAAATGGAATGGAAACGGCACCGACAGAGTAGCTACATTATATAATATAACTTCTATTGATGACAATAATGGAACCAAATCAAATCCTTGCCTTATGGCTGATATTTTAGGGGATTGGCGAGAAGAAGTTATATACAGACGCAATGATAACACAGGTTTGGTTGTTTTTGTAACGCCTTTTACAACTGAACAAAGAATGTACACTTTAATGCACGACCCTAATTACAGATCTGCTATTGCATGGCAAATGAATTCATATAACCAGCCTCCAAATTTAGGGTTTTATTTTGGTGGCGGAATGGCCACCCCTCCATCTCCTAATATTAAATTAGTAAATGCTGGAAAAGCCTTAAGTGTAGTCAAAAATGAAACAAGGGCTGATATAAATATTTATCCAAACCCTACTAGTGGTATTATCAATATCAATTTACCTGTTTATATTAATGATGTTATTAGCGAATTATATAACAATAATGGGGCATTGATTTCTAGCAAAAAGCATGAAATAAATGGAAAAAACTTTGAATTAGATATTACAGACAAGCCTGTTGGAATATATTACTTAAAAATTAATTTAACAGAACCAGTAACTTTAAAGATTATAAAAACCAATTAATACGCTTCCAAAAATTAGAGAACTGAAAATTTAAGGTATCCCCTAAAGTTTTCAGTTTTCATTTGGACAGGTAATAAAAAGTCGAACATTTTTTCTAAGACCAATGCTACAAAATAAAGGAGCTGTATTATCCTTTATTTTTCTATTATGAGCAATTACAAATGTTATTGTAATTTTTAAATCACTCACATTTATAACACACTAAAAATCAACTAATTAATATGCTGCATCTAAAAATTAAAGTGTCACCTAATTGTATGCCTTTTTATGCAAAAAAGGATTAAAATTTAGAATTTGTAGGAAGTTATGAAAAGTAAATATTCCTATTGTGTTTGGGAGCTTATGCCTAATAAAAACACATTTTATGCGAGTATAAATTTATAAGAAAAGTCGGGATGACAGGAAGATATGTATTTTCTCTTTTCTCAGAGAAATCAATAAGTAAGACAACTTCAAATGTTATAGGTAACCGAATAGGTAACTTTTTTATTTGAACCTTTTGTTTTATTTTGACATAAAAATAGAAATTTATTATTGAAAGTCACAAAACTAGTAATAAATTTTATTCAATGTTAACAACTTATTTTTAAAAATCATTATGAAGTTGGTGTTCAGTCAGAATTACTAATTTTCCAGAAATTATTGATTTTTTTAGGTTCGTTTCTCCAAATTTCTTTTCTAATATTTTAATAATTTCAGGTCTTTGATTTTCATTCTTAATTGTTATATATCTAATATCTGTTATTTTGTCAATTTTAAGAATATAATCGGGTAAATGTGGCTTTTTAATTCTTTTATTTTTATAATCCTTGAACTCTTCATCATCTTCCTTAATGATTTCTAACTCTTCAACCTTTCTAAGTTTAGGTATAAATCTCCATTCTCTTTCTTGATAAGTAATTATCACGTTTCCGTTATAATCAGTTTTCCAGTTTTTGAGAAATTGAACTGTTTTTTGAGAAATTGAGTATAAACTAAGTATTTGCTCTTCTGTTAAAGGATATTCTTTATTTGAAATCTTTTTGTGTTTATTATAAGAATCAAATAGACTTTTTTTAATAAACTGTTCCATTGTTAAGTTAAAACTAGTGTCATATAGATTTTTAATTGGTGAATTTTCATGAATATAAATTACAGGTGATAATTCATGTTTAATAGCCCATTCCATACTCATCCCAATACCATATTTTCCATAGTGCATATAATTATCTACATCTTTTATTGGAATATTGCAAAAACTAACCATTGGAATATAATACATAGAATTATTAATTCTTTCCTCACAATATGAAGGTGCAAATCCATTTTTTAATATTTTTTTTAACCATTCAAATTGTCCAGTGTAATGAAATATATGGTTTATCCTTTTTTGCTTAAATTCTTCTGGCATGTTTTGTTTTCAGCTTATTGCTAATCTTTTTTCATTTAGTACTGACTTTAGTAATTCCAAGTGGAATCGGACATAGTTGAATCCTCCTTTATCGCAATTAACATTTTTGTCTGTAGATTTTTATTCATTTCCTTTTGAATCTAATACTTTAGTTTCTATTCTATAAATTTCAAAAACTACCTTGGCTTTATTTCTTGTGCGCTTATCATTACTAATAAAATAATCACAATAACTCGAAAAATGACAGTGACTTGCGTCCCAAAGTCGAGCATAATTGGATTTCTCATTGTATTTATCCTTCCAATACCCAACCATATCCAACATTTCAAAAATTCCAGCAAATCTATTATGAAGTCCCATTTCTTTGCCTTGAGGATGAAACTCAATTGCTTTTTCAATCATTCCCACGAGTGAAAATCCTCCTATTAAATCTCTTTTAGAGTTTATTTGTTCAATAACTTCTTTTGGAGAGTAATTGTTTATTCGCATTGGGTCAATGTTCAGTTGTTTCCTAAATTCTGCTCTTTGCACTTCACTTACTGTGTTTACCATTCTTTTCATCATGTTTTGAGCGAAAGGAACATCATTTATTGTGTCAAAAACTACATTTGGCTCTTCTTTTAGTTTATAAACTTTATTTGATGGTAATTCTTGAAATAAATAGTTATTATTTGTAACACTCGAAATTGTTCTAAATCGCTTTTCAAGTCTAATTTTTAGTTCGGAATTAGTTTTAGCTGTAATTTCATTTGCTTCATGAAGATGAGAAGCAGAGTAAAAAAAGTCAGTTATGTTATGATCAATATTTTTCATTAATTCAATAGTCGACAATGAATTTTGTTCAATGTCAACGAAAATATTATTGTCTAAATATGCTGCTTTCTTCAAAATCACTGGCAACAGTTCCTAAAACTAGTAGTTATCGGTTTGTTTTACTTTGTTTTTCAGTTTGGCACTATTATTATATTATCTATTCAGAGTGGATTCGTACTCAGTAGAATCTACCGTATTTGTAATTATATATTGTTTGATTTAGTACTTTTTCAAACTTCTCTTATTTTCGGGTTTTTAAAATATCCTAAATCTTTACTCATTTCTTCAGCCCTCTTTCTAAATTCATCAGAAAACTCTGGGTAATAAGAGTAGGAAAAATCTATGGAAAAGCCTTTTGGATTATATTTTTCTGTGGCTAATCCTATTACTGTTGTACATTCAAATCTTGCCCTACCAACGAAACTTCTTAATTGTAATTCCTTCGACCTTTCTGTTCTATTTTCAAACTCTCCCAATAGAAAGACATAAATTGTCTCTGGATTATTAAATGATTTAATTATTCTTGACCTAGAAATAGGTTTTTCGTTTACTCCAATAAAATCAATGAACTGTTTGCTTAACATTTTTCGAGAATTTCGATCTTCTCTAGCCATTTGTCTGATAGTTCGCTCTAAATCAGTCCTGCTTGTTTCGGTGACTAATTCATCATTTCTAAAATCTTCTATTAGTTTTTCAATTAAATTATCCCAAACATAACTTATTTCTAAATCGGCTAACACTTTTTGATATTCTTGGTCATTCCTTAATCCTTGATAAATATCGTCATGAAAAATAACCAAATCAGCTTCTCGTGGAAATGAGTAGTTATTAGACAAATAATATCCTAACATATCTTCTTCCCCATAAGTAAATGGATATTTGCTTTCTCTAATAAATAATTCTTTAGCTGTTAAGTAGTTTAGAAAATCCTTTATTGTGTCTAATTCAGATAAAACTATTTTTACTGACCTTTCATCAAAAACGTGGATAAACCCATTTCCAAAATCTCCGTATCGTAACGGGAATTTTTCTCCTCTTCCAAATGCCACGCAAATTCTATGAATTTTCCAATTGACATTCTTTGGTAATTCAATAGTTGTTGTTTTATCATCTAAGTTTATTTTATCAACTGTGTTTAAATATCTTTCAGCTCCATAAACTTGTTTGGCTGATGAATGAATTGCTCTATCAAACCATCTTTCAATATCCAATTCTATATTTCCAGAATCCTTAATATTAATTTCTTTCACGGAAAATATTATAATATCAGGTTCACAAATAATTAGGACATCGCACAATTCTTTTCCTTTCTTTCCTATGGGGTTCGGAAAACTCCAAAGAGATAGAAAGGTTTTGTTGCAAAGCTCATAAACAAATTTCTCTGTTCTTGTCATTCTCTCATATTATGCCAACAGCTTTTATCACTGCTAGTTGTTGGTTGGTTTAATTTGTTTTCCGGTTTAGCACTTACGTTAACAACTCCGTGTGAAATCGGAAGTAGTCGAATTCTCCCTAAGCGTGGCTAGGACATTTTGTTGGCACGTGTTTTTAATTCCGCTTTTCGGTATTTAAAGAATCTAATTTCCTTTTTAATTCGAATATTATTGTGTTCTGTTCTCTCAGACTGTTTTCGTATCCCAATTTTAACACGCTTATTTCGGTTTGTAGATTATGTATTTCCTTTAAGGTTTCGTTTTCGGAAGCTGATCCCAAAATATTTGTAAAAAAGAAAGTTATTAATCCTCCAATCATTAAATAAATCAAATTAGTTATGTTTTCCCATTTTAACTTTCGAAGCATCCGTCTTGAAATTTCATTTTGTTTTTGCGCTGTGTCTGCATCCAATAATTCCCTTTCAAGGCCTTTTGCGTATGGCAAATTTTTCTCTAAAGTTTTATTTGTCAATTTATATTTTTCCATTTTTTCAAATTGTTCGCTAGGTGACACTGTTTACCCAAGTTAAAGCTTAGACCTTACTCTAAATTAGTTTCTAACCTTATATTAGATTTTTTATTTCTTAATTCTATTAAAGGATTTCAACCGCAATGAGAACAGTTTGTTATCCATAATTTATTTCAATCATTGAAAATTCATATATTGAATTAAAACCAACTGCCTTGCAAACTCGGTTTGATCCGACTTCATTTCTATCAGTCATTACATAAACAGCTCCATTCTCATTTTCCAATAATTTCGAGCAATGAGAAAGTAAGATTTTGCCATAACCTTTTTCTCTGTGTTCTGGATTTGTAAACAATATTCCGATATCAGGGTCTATAATTGAACAAAAGCTTAAGAGATTATTTGATTTATTCTTAAGTGTATAAACTTTAGCTGTATGTATTAGTTGAAACATTCTTTGCTGCATCTCCGACAATGATTTATCATTCTCTCCCTTATATTCTTCGTGATAGTACAGTTGAAGCATTATAGCCAATTCATTCAGTTCTGACATTTTGCCTAATTCAATTTTGAGTCCATTTGTTTCAAAATCTATTATTTTGTCCGATTTGTAAAATATTCTTTCTTTCCGAACGGTATATTTGTCAACCTTGAAATATTCAATTAATTCTCCAATTAATTTAGCTTCCCCACCAGCCGCATAATTCGTGTAGTCGTTCAAGTCAAATATTTGCTTTATTTCACTAAACTGCGCTTTATTCCAATTATGTCCATAAATTAAAAGAATATCTCCGTGTAATATTAGAATCCAGCCATCTCCAGTCTTATTGATTAATGAAGCATCATATAGCTTTCGGATTCCACTTTGAACTCCATCTATATAGTCCTTTAAATATTTATGTTTGAAAAGATTTATTCCGATTTCTTGAAATAAAACTTTATTAAATTCTTGAGGGTTGTCTTTTGGTGTTAAGTTCATTAAATTGTAGCTAACGGATTCTTTACTTTATCCTTAACAATAAGGTTGTTCTTAAATATTTTACTCTTGTTTTTAGGGATTAATAGCAATTTTTCACAAGATTCGTTGTTAGTAACTGATATTTTTTCACAATGTCCAATTTAGGACACCATCTAATGGATGTTTCATATTTGAAGCAGAGAAAACACGTTTTTCCTGAATCAATGAATTTTCCATTCGATTAGTGATTTTTGATATGTAATTATTTAGACTTTTAGTTCCTCTAATAATATTTCCAACTTGCATATAATCTGGAAGACTTCTTTCTGATATGTCTTTTAATGTCAAAATAGATAGTTTTATTCTATCTGGTTTTTCATCTTTTTTTAAACCTTTGTCTAAAATTGCTGAATGTCCATAACCAACTTCAAATGGAACCCATTGAGATTTGTACGTTTTCTCGGAAACAACAACTAGCATATGGGTACTATTCCTAATCCCTTCTTTTATACTTTCTGTAATTTTTATTGGATCTTTTTCTCTTGCTGCAATTTGAAGTTCATTATCTAACTCATCTAAATAGTAGTCGATTTCTGCTTGTTTTAAGTATTCCGCTATTTTTCTACATTCAACTTTATCTTCTTTCTTATGACTTAAAAAAACACAAGGTCTTTTCTTAAAATTTGAGGAATCGTAGGCTGTCAATAACCACTCAATATTTTCATAGACATTTGCCTTATTTAATCCTTTCTTCATTTACTTTCGTCTTTGTGCCAACCAAAGTGTGTGTTCTCTGGAAATAGCATTTTCTGAATCTAGAATGAATTCAGATAGTTCTTCTTCTGTGCTTACATTGTAAGATAGTTGCTTAATGAAATTTAACTCTTCAGATGCTGTTGTGTAAGCCTGTTTTTGTTCTTGATGTTGTTTTATTTGTAACCAACTAATTGCTGAAGAAGCAATTGTAGTTAACAATCCTACGACATTCCAATTACTTTCTGGATTATTCATAAGAACTACAATAGATATTAATGCCAGAAATTGAGAAGCTATGATTACCCAAAACCAAAAATTATATCTGACTTTATTCCATTCAGCTTTTTTTGAATACCAACCTTGTTGGTCTTCTATTCTATTTTTAATGTAGTAGCTTTTTCGCTCGTACATTGAGAGATTTCTTAATTCAACCATTTTAGACGTAATAATTTCTTGGTTCAGTATTTTAGAATCCATAGATTTTGATAAATCCTTAAATTCGTTCGAAACTTCTCTAATTCTCTGAATAAATCTTTCTTTTGCAGTGTTTATGTTTAAACCTTGTTCAAAATATTCGGCACAAGTTACAAATCTCCAAGTAAGTGTTTTACTTGATTCTGCCAAAGCTCTTCCTTGATACCAAATGTCCTCGTATTTTTTACTTTTTAAAACGATAGTTAATATCAAACCTATAAGCAGAAATAATCCAGTAAAACTATAAACCCAAAATTTTTGAGAAACATCTTGAAAACTATAAATAGCGAGTAATGCTGCAATAATCATTGAAATTAAATCTATACGAATAATATTCAGATATGATTTTTGAGATTTAATAGAGATGCTATCAGCAGCCTGAAAATAATTTGGGAAATCTTTTAATTCCATTATGGCTTAACTTTAGTTTTATCTGCAATTGGTTTACTTCTTTTATCAAAAGCCTTATCAATATAGAACTCTGGATTTTGCACAAAATCACTCCATTTTACAAGTACACAATATCTGTCGTCCTCACTCCAAGAACATTTGCCGTATGCTGGTATGTAATAATTGTGGTTAAATTCTTTTATAACAGTTGAGTCATTAATTCCAACATAATTATGAGAACCTCCGCAGGTGGGACAATTATAAGAACCTTGATAGACTGAGTCGTACATTGACGGAAGAACTATTCCTAAAATTCCACTTTTCGAATTATTTTGCCCGTTATAAAGCGATGCTTGTAATTCTTTTTTAATATATCGTTGTTCGTGAGAACCAAGGTCTTCAGAACTTCGTGTGCCAATTAAGAAAATTGTTACAGTTGAATCAGAAAGATAATCTTCTCGAATTTTTCGCATAATATAGTCATCATCAAACGAATTGATGGGTTCATTTAATGACTTATCTATCATATCTATATCCATTGCATCTCGAATATGATTTTTATATGCAATATCCTCTGTCTTAAAGCTTATAAAGCATTTATGTGCCATATGTAGGGTTATAGTTGTTGCAAACTTGTTAAATACTTATATCATAATCTTTAATCAGCTTCATATTCCTGATAAAAATAACAATCTATAAGTATAATTTGTTAAATTTTAATTAGCGAATATTTTTAAATGCTATTCATTTCAAATATAAACAATCGCTTTTATTTAAACTATTTCCTACAATAACTTTATATGAAATTTTTAGAGATTACCAGAAAATGACTATATACCATTTCCATAAAACATCTTTTTAAATTATGTTATTAATCATTCTTGGAAAATTTTTATACAATGAATCTTCAAACTAAAAAAAACTTAAAAAGAGGCTTTCTTCTAAAAATTCCTTTCTAATAAAAGTTTTTCTATAGCATCATAGCTTTCCAATTGTTCATCAGGCAAAATATCGTTTATCAGTTCAAGTATAGTCACTATAGCCAATTCATTTGAAAGATATGGTGTTCTTGGCGAACTTGATGTTCCCTCAAGTTCCAGTGCAGCTATACTTACCCTTAACAGACAGGAGATCACATAGCGTAATTCGCTATTGTCACTGACATGAAAGATTACTTCTTGGGATATCTCCTCCCCGTTTTTAAAGGATCTGCATTTTCTCGGCCTTAAAAGTTCTTTAATAGCTTCCAGTTTTTCTTTATCAGCTTTCTTATTATATTTATTGCTTTCTTCCATAGTTCCAAAGATTTATTTCTTTAATCATTATCTTGCAATAGTCTTCTGGATTTATCCAAAAACGCCAATTCCTCATGTGGTATCAACCTCCTGAAAAATTCCAGTACATCGGCAAATTGCTTGTGTGCCTCTTTAATGTCCCTTGCTTCATCGTTTGGATCATAGCCATCCAATGCCATGATGCATAGATTCATAACTGCTTCAAGGGTATAGCCTAGATGCTCATAATTCTTTATGTAAGCAAAGTTTATATAGTTTCCCTTCCGATAGACATGCTTGGGTGTCGGGGTTAGCAGCCTATAATGTTCCTCAGCCGATTTGTGCAGCTCCTTAAGGCTTTTTCTATTCTTCTTTTGAAGTTGTTTTTTGGCTTTTTTCTTTTTCATCGTCTCCTTTATTTTTTAGAATTTCATCAATGCAATCCAAACAGTACATCTGTTGGTGTGGTAATAACTCTAAGATCAGCTCTATAACCTTGGTGACACTTTGCTCCGCAATATTACTTCGATAGGCAGGAGATGTAAACACCCCATTACCGTCCAAACAATAATAGCAGACCTTTAAAAGTTCCTCTATATAGCCGGTTATATCCTCGTTATTAGAAACCTCTATACTGATGGTTTTCTGTGTCCGGTTTCCATAAGGTTCAATTTTCATACCCGAATGGGCATCGAGTATGTCTTTAATTTTTTTGATTTGTTTAATCTTGCGTTTCATAGGTTTTCTTATTTAATTTTTCATCGGATAACATAAGCTTTCCCATTTCATCTAGGTAAATCCCTTCTTCAAATGGAATCAGGTTCTTAGCAAACTCCAACACCCTTTTCACATCTGATTCCTTGTTACTAATATCTAAGGTTAGATCTTGCCTATCTTCTAGAGCCAGAATACTAACATTGAGCATAGATTTTAGCGTATTAAATAGGTCTACATAGTTATACACCCGACCATAGTTCAAATAATTGCCCTTATTCTTACCTCCAATTGGGGATAACAACTTGAAATTTTCTTGGCTCAATTCTCTTACTCTTTCCAGATTTGTAACGGCTTTTTGAAGTTTCTTTTTATTCTTCTTGTTCGCTTTGTTTTTCATGATTTCTATGGGCTTGTTTCGTTAAGGGGTAAAAGTCGGATTGCTAATTGCAGTACTTCATTGATTTCAAAATAAAAACCATTTACATTCATTGGTGGTTCGACATCATCCTGTAAACAGGTAGCACAGGTAAGCATCAGGGATTTTGCCAGACACAGCATTTCATAAGGATTATCAAATTCAAGTTTGCGGTATAGAAACTCCCGTTCTACACTAGGTATTGGCTCTTTTATGGTTTGATTGTGATAACCGTTAAGATTTTCTGCTTTTATATTTTGCTCAAAATTGGACAGCTCATAATTAAACCAAAACTCAACCTCCTTAATAAACAGCCCTAATTTTTGAGATAGCTGCTCGATGTCCTCTTTGCCTATATCATAGTTATTGGTATACCTGGCAGACGAATAGGCGTCTTCCAATAAGTCAAGTAATTTACTGTCAACGTCGGATTCTATTTGAAAAGCTCCTTCGAGTTTGTTTAATGATTTTAATACATAGGTTTGATGATTCTTAATACTATGACATCTCTTGGTCTTGCCGCATATGAATCGCTCCAAAACTCTATACCCTTGCTCAAAGGTCTGGTGTGCCATAAATGCACTTTGAGGTAGTTGTTTTTGTTCTCTGAAATAGTGAAACCCTTTTTTAAATGCCTTCATTCTGGACATATCCCCCTTAAAGTCCTTCTTAATATTTTCAATTAGCTTGGTTAGTTTGGCATCTGGCAAAGCTATTATTTGGTTTTCCTGTTCCGCTTTGAAAACAAGGTCTTTTTCATGGCAGTAGTTTAGAAAGTATTGGTTTCCATGTTGGGCTTCGCTACATGCATAACTGAAGGTAAAGACACGGCAACTATAATCTGGATAGTGTTGTAAAATCGAGTTTATAAGGGCTATGATATGCTCAGACATATCATTTTGTGCCATCTTTGTAATAATGTTCAATCTGTTTTTGAACGCATGTCTGTCCGTTCCCCTATTAAGGTAAATGTGTCCGACATCTATTGCCTCCACAATCTTAGCTATGACTTCATTTAAGTTGTTGGGGACATCTCGTTCTTTGATATTAATCTCTGTAGTTTCCATAATACTGGTTTTTTAAAAGTTACTTTTGATTTATAAACTGGTTAATCTTAGGCGTTGAGACAAGGCGTTTGACCTTTTGCTTGAATTGTCCTCTTTCCCAAACCACTCCTGAACGTGTGTTAGATGCCTCTTCAAAACAATCAAGCTTGGACATAACAAAGGGGACGATATTAAAAGGAATGCGGATTTCCTCAATATCATTCTTCTTACTTATTCTAAGTAGCTTATACTTGGACTCGGTATAATCACCGGAGAAGATTGGCCATTCAAAATATTTTAAAATGGCAATTGGCTCTTCACCATAAATAATTGCTTTTATTTGTTCGGCTTCCATAATATGTTCCTTTGGTTCTCAATAAAGGAACTACCATATTTTCCCGTACCGAACCACGGCCACTTGTATTTTACCAATGAAATCTGGTAGTTTACCAAGATTATTACGGAAAATTCAACTATCTTTACAATACAAACCGAGAGAAACTATTGTATATTTAACCTATGAATACAGCAACAAAACCAAATCACATCGGCAGAAAAATTAGCCGCATCAGAGAACTTCGAGGCATGAAGCAGGAAGCCCTTGCTTTAGAATTAGGCATTAGCCAACAAAGTGTGTCTTTATTAGAACAAAGTGAAACTGTGGAAGATGAAAAGTTAGAAAAAGTTGCTAAAATCCTTGGGGTTACTACTGAAGCTATTAAAAATTTTTCAGATGAGTCTGTATTAAATATTATTTCGAACTCATTCCATGACAATTCAGTCCTAAATGGGGTTCTTTATAATCCGACGTTCAATCCTATTGATAAAATTTTAGAACAAGCTGATAAAATTGAAGAGTTATATAAAAAGCTCCTTCAAGCAGAAAAAGACAAAGTAGCGTATTTAGAAAAGCTGTTGGATAAAAAATAAATTTACTTTATAACATATTAAAAAAGGGAATCATTTCAAGTTGATTCCCTTTTTTTTCTGCTTTTAACTTTGCTCGTCATGGTTTGATTTCACCTGAAATAGCTGTCTTACTTCCAGATGAATCCGCTCAAAGTTTGCTTGTATTTCTGCATCATTGTAACGATGTACTGGCGGCGGTAATTCTCTAGCTATTCTAGGCATTTTAAATCGCACCTTACGATCCTTTCCATCTGCAAAAGAAATAAACTCCCCTTCCTTCAATCGAAAGAATACATCTGAACGTATTTTGCTGACCTCCTTCTCTCCTGTGCTGATCCTGGAATCAAAATCCAGACTATTCTGGCTTTTGCTGACTGTCTTCGTTGGCTTCTTAACGATTTCAAAAAAACGTTCATAATACTTAGCTGTGTCCGGGTCGTTCGCTTTTCCAAAAAACTGGTAGGACAAATTACTCAGTATGGCACGACTTGCCTTATCCCCGTACATCATATCATTTTGGGTCTTATCCTGCATCACATAAACCGTTGAAATATCATAACTTCTTAAGGTTGCTGGTATGCGGTGCATATTAAGTAATCTGATGGTAGGTGCTTCTTCAATTAAAAGAAAAGAGGAGGCTTGATGGCGGATGCTCATCTGTTTAGTCATCGTATGAATGATCGTAGCAATCACAGGAGAGTATGCCGTTTCAAATTTAGGATTGTTCACTATAGATACAACAGCAGGATTTTTAGGATTATTAATATCCAGAGGCACTTCATCTGCCGAAAGGGTCATAAAGATCCGTTGTGTACTGATTTTCTTGAGAGCATTCGCCAGTGAGCTCATTACTCCTGCTGTTTGCCGTTCTGATGCCCTTCCTAAAATAAAGGAATTGGCCATGGCCTTGGAGGTATAATCAGAGCTTAAAAAATCCATTAGGCTATCCGTATCTAAATATTGGTAGGTAGCAATCAAATGAGGAAGCGTGCAGTATTTTGGATAGGCCGTCTTCAGTTTCCATATAAGCCCACCCAAAAGGCCTTCAACAGCATCGTTAAAGAATTTGGAAGCTCCTGTAGCGTTGGTTTCACGTTGTTCCAATAGATTTTCTAACAATACCCTTGATACTTCATTCACGCTTTCCTCATCCCGCATATACCTTGGAGCAATGGGATTCACCTTAGCATAGATATCATCAAAGGAAATAATATGAAAAGGGCGGCTAGATTCCTTAAAGAGTGGATACGCCATTTCCGTAATCTCAAAATGCTTGTAATCGTGGATAAGACCACAAAATTGATACTGCTGAAAATGCTTTAACATGTTATAGACTACCGATTCGGTCTTACCACTTCCGGCAGAGCCAATAACGGAAATCCCTCTGCGAATATTCTTGAGTCTTAACGAGCCATTCTTGATTTTGATTTTCATGATGTACTTGCGATCGGTCTTGGTGCTTTCCCATACCGGGTTCACCACAACAAAAAGAAGGCAATTAATTAATGTTAGGGGAAATAGCCAGGCTCCAAATACTTTCATGAACTTATCTGGATGCATAAGATAAACCAGATAACAAATCATTAGAATAAATACGGTATGAATGACAAAGGCAAATCGCTTATAACGAAAACCAATAGCCATCAAAGTGGTCATTGTTCCATAAAGACTGAAAATTAAAACAGGTGTTGACATAAGATTGAGTTTTTAAATACCGATGGAGCCAGCATCTTTGGCCACATCGATGGTTCTTTTTAATTGTTTGAAGGCCTTCAGAGCCATTTGGACTTGATTGGTTGGAATATTAAGATTTGGAATCTGCATTCCTGATTTTCCCATTATTTTAAAGGCGGCACTTTTTTCATTTGTTGGTAGTGCCATGACTTGAGCAAAAAATTTATAAGTATCCTTTTGATACATTTTATGAGCAGAATATTGCTCCACAAAGTTTCGGTCATATTTGAATAAGGTGTCAAAGGTCTTTTCAGCCTTTTCAAAGAAACCATCACGATCAAAGCCTCGTTTTACAGAACTACCATTGAGCATAACCTCTGAGGCCTTATAGGAACTCCCCGGAGACAAACTAAGCTTATTGGTCACATCCTTTCTGCTGACGATAATATGCACATGGGTCTGGAAGCCTTGTTTTTTCATGCCCTGCTCTATCATCTTGCCATCCATTCGATGTGGTGCTTCAGCCCTGAGCTTTTCAATAGCCTTTTGAATATCTTGGCTGTTGCCGGCTAATTCCCCTCTCCTAATTTTTACTAGGTCATGTTCCAGTTTAACAATTTTAGCTCTGTAAGGTTGGTTCTCCTTGATTTCCTTATCGAACCCTTTATAGATACGTTCATATTCAATCTTAGCATAATATTTTATACTATCTACTGATACTGGAGTGTCCCTGTTAAAGGAACTGGCATACGCTTTCATGGTCTCACGAACATATTGTCGTAATTTATCGGGGTCATTGCCTATATGCTTCAGTTCCCTTTGACTTGGATTTATAGTGAGTGAATAAAATTTAGGTTCACTTTTTCTAAGCTTGGCGGTATTGCTGTCAATTTCCTTGACAACATGCTCGGGGGACATCTGATCATTGTGCTGGTCAAAAAAGTGCTCTTGATGCTCAGGTGCCTTGTCCCTGTTTTCCTTTTCCAGATAACCGACAAAATCACCACAGCTTTTTGAAAATGTGGTATCTAAATGTTGTTTGGTAATGGAGATGTACATAACTAACTGTTTTTAAGTTTTTCCTTTAGAGCCTCCAGCTCTTCCACGGTCATATCCAATTGAAGTTTAGGTTTTCCAAAACTGCTTTTCACAATATGTATCTTGGAAAACAAAATGTCTTCGAACTGTTGTTTGGTCTCTACTAAATCACGCTTGATCGAGTTCTTTTCTTTTCTCAGTTCAATAGCCTCCATGGAGGTGGCAAAAAAGGGATCCTTAACTGGCTTATTACTTTTTTTAACCTCTACGAGCCGGGGCTGATTTTGTTTGGGTGATGATTGTTCAAACAGCAATTGCAGCATCGCTGTGGTGGGTTTGGTCTGGTTCTTTTCGATTTCTTTTATAATGGATACCAGGGCATTGATCCGTTTTTTAATATTGGCCTCTATTCCTCGCATATTAGGACCAAGATCATCCATGGGAGATAATTGATAAGTATCAAAAAAATCCATCATATGCTCCAGAGTCTCGGTATAGGATCCGCCAACTTTGGCACAAAAACCCTTGAACCTCTCTACGGTGTCCTTATGGAAATTGATGCTCAAAAATCGACGTTTCATTTCTTTATTATTTGTTATTTACTTGATTATGTTAATGCATCCCAGTGTTTATAAGGCTTTCCAAGGGCATTAACATAATTTTGGTGTTTATCACTAGTACCTAAAACGACTAAAAAACACCACAAACCCTTTGTTTACAGGGGCTACCAAAGGTTTAGATTAACGCAATGCCGCTTTAGCGCATTGCCCTCTTGCTATTCGATTTCGTCACGCCAAAGCGTGACAAAATTTTTCAAAACGGAGTACTCATTTTCAGTCCTAAACCGCTTCTTTTAAAGTTAAGTGATTCCTTTAAAATCGAAAAACGCCGTTTAGACTCAAATGGATTCATTTGTTACCAAATCGTATGAATTACAAAAAATCGGGATTTCAAAACGTCAGTTTTTCTAAAATGACCCTTTGCAATTGAAAAGAAAAAGGCCTAAGGAATGATCCAAAGGCCTGTGAGTAATTTGATGTTAATTTTAACTATAAAATACCATCATCGGCAAAACTGTAATACTCACCTGAAGGTGTAATAATGAGATGATCTAAAACGGCTATATCTAAAAATTTGGAAGCCTTAACAATTTTCTCTGTCAGTTGTTTATCAACTTCACTCGGTTTTAGTTTGCCGCTTGGGTGGTTGTGCACCAAAATTACGCCTGTGCTAAGCGTCTTTAAAGCGATGGCAAAAAGGATTCGAATATCTACTAAAGTTCCGGTAATTCCACCACTGGATAATTCATAGATCCCTTTTACTTTATTTGAATTGTTTAAGAGCATGATTTTAAACGATTCATGTAATCCGATCGTGTTTTGATCCCAATGGTTAAAAATAATCTCATTGGCATCTGAAGAGCATTTTATGGATAAAGAAGCTTTTAAGTTTTCTTTATAGCTTACCTGTATTTCGTTAACTTTGTTTTTCATAACTTTCTAATTGAAGGTTTAAGCTTAAAAAGGGTGCTGATTTGAAAGGGAGCACCCTTTTGTTTTGCTTCTATTTACTAAGTAGTAAGATTTCACTAATTGTAATTTCAGTCACATAGCGTTTAACGCCTTCTTTATCCTCATAACTTCTGGAAGTTAGTTTCCCTTCAATAGCAATCTCTTTGCCTGTTGTTACATACTTTTCTACGATGTCGGCCTTTTTGCCCCAAGCTACCAAATTGTGCCAGCTGGTATTGGTTTGTTTTTCGCCTTTGGCATTGTTGTAATGCTCATTTGTAGCCAATGATATACGGGCTAACTTTTTTCCGTCTTCTAAAATGGTCATCGTTGGCTCTTGCCCTACGTTACCAATTAACTGCACTCTGTTTTTAATTGTACTCATGATGTTAAAATTTAAATGATTAATAATTGATTTACTTATTATATCTGAAGCGTTTTCCTTTTTTGATTTTGCTTTATTTCGCTTCGTATTTGGTATGTTTTGATATGATTTCATGACTTTAATAATTTAATTTACTTCCCATAGAGCTGTGAGCTGTTACCTTTTTTTGATGCTGTAATTTTTGAATATTTAGAATTAATAAGGGACTTATAAAAAGAGCGAAGTATGAGCCTGGTTATGCAGTCCCATTAATTTCTAAATGTTATTACTTTGCTAGCAAAAAAAGGTGATAACGGCCACAGCCGGGAAGGACGAATTAAAATGAAGACTTGAAATTTAAAACATCTCGAAGCGGAATAAATAAGTCTAAATATTTCTTTTTAACTTAAAACCTAATAACCAATACCTAAATATCATGAGACACTCTTCAACTCCCAAAGAAATCTTATACAGTATATTGTCTATTTGGCCACAAGTTTCTAAAGAGTTTGGAAATAAGGAAAAATACAAGCCACTAATAAGCTTTTTATCGGCAAAAGATTATTACAACGATTACGATATACCTTATCCTAAAATGAAGGAAATAGAATCAGTAACAGGATTAAAGTCTTACCAGCTTCGAAAACAACTAACTGAAATTTACGACAAGCTATTTGCTTTCGACGAAGGCTTTGAATTTGAGTTCAACAAAACGACAATGCTAGTTCATGTAGAATACAATAAAAATTTTGGAGCGTTCAATTGCAAACCTTTGAAATATTTACCCAGAATTGGTGAAAACATATCGTTACGATTTTTAAAAGCCAAAATAGGCATAGACTTCTTTTACGTACAAGATATAAAGCATTCTTTTGAGGAAAACCGACATATTATTGACCTGTACTTAAAAGGCGGGATTTTCAATTCTTATTGGTATTACAGAAAGCACAAAGCTGAAGAATTAAATGAAATAAATTTGCGAGACATCTACGACCTGTACGATTTTCAAATAAAAGAAAAACTAGGTTTTTAACTATACTTGAGCAGAATGTTTGGATTTTCCTCTTTTAAGTAAATATAATTCTTTTGTTAATCTCCAAAAAACCTAAGAAAGATACCTGTTAAAAAACATTTTTAAGCTGCCAAATTATAGATTAACAAAATCATTGAGCCATAAAATCTTATTTTATAGCTCACATTTCACTTATTTTTGAGCTATAAAAACATATTATATAGCTCTCAGCTATAAAAATATGAAATTAACTTTCAAAGAAATGGTGGTAGTTTTTTATGATGAAAATAGCATTAAAGAACTAAATTGGATAGAAAGGAAACTGGAAACCATAAACAGGTAATTAATGATCCAATCTTTTCCTTGACATGAATCAACAATTAAACAGTCATTTAAATAAAAATATTGCTATGCTTAATATTCTCCGTAGCAGGTTGTTTTGGTTTGCGTTTTTCTTATTTATTGGAATTTCAACGCGTTGTATTCCTGGGTTGCTTGTTTAACGGTCTCCAAAAGGTCTTTAAAACTTGGACTATCTTCTGGAATCATATTAGTTTGCATTGTTTTATAATCGTCTTCCCAGGCTTTTATAAAATCTTCAGGGGGAATAGGATTCAAGTTTGGCGGATATAATGTATCGTAATCTACACCACGCATTCCATTAAATCGTTCTCTATGTTCAATAATAGAAACAATTAGTTCTTGGTTGTAGGCTTTATTTTTATGTTCACTGTTGTAGATTTTGGTAATATCATACAAATGCCTGCTTAAACGTTCTACACGTATTTTATTGTTAGGTTTTTTAAACTCTTCGTGCAACAAAAACAATTTCTCTAAATATGAACGTTCGGGGTTTACACAGGGAACCGTTATAGCTGTATCTGCAAATGGTTGCTTTGAAAATTCTTCGCCTACAAATGATATGATGTCACAACTTGTAAAAGGGTCTTTTAAGGAGCGACTACCCAATTCTACCTTTACTCTTGGCAACACGTATTCTGAATGCTCTGTAACCGCAGGATAATAGATTAAAATAGACACTGGATCTTGATCATCATCACCTAAATCCTCAAAATCGAAGGTTACGTTTGTATATCCCTTTTCTACGAATGCTTTTTTTAAAGCTTCATAAAATGCAGTGGTTACAAATTCAAAAGATTTTTCTCTTAATTTTTTTACTTGAGATTTGCTAATCATTCCACCATCAAAACCTAAATATTCTCTATTTAAGGCTAAATCTATATCTTCTGAAAAGCGTTGTATTAAATGCCAGGCTTTACTTAATGATGTTCCTCCTTTAAATAATAGGTGATCTGCAAACTCTAACTGCGAAAAGATTATATCTAGCGTTTGTACTACCCACCAATCTTTTTCTACTGCATATACAGGCAAACCTTTTTGTTGTGCTGCCACAGTAAAAACTTCTACCTTTTCGGAATCTTTTAATTTATAAAAATCTTGTGCTGCCATTTACAATGCTTTTGCCATTATTTCTGCTATCCATTGTGGTGCTAATCTAATGTCGTGTTTTAATTCTTTTATGTCTTCCTTCAGTAACAGCTTATGTATGGTTTCCAGCTCGTGGTCTGTTACGTTATCTTTTCCAATTTCTTTTAGTGCCTGTACCACCAACTTGCTTATCTCACCTTTTAGTGCCAAGTTTTTAGCTGTTGTTTTCTTAAACTGTATGGTACGATTACCAATAGTTATTTTTCTTGGTGAACCATCGGTTAGATATACCAGCTTTAAAGGCACTTGTGTAGATAATCCTAACATATTTTGCGCATAAGCACCTGTGGGTAATATACGTGCCTTATCTCGTTTGGCTATTGCTTTGGCTACTTCTTCGGTAGAAGGTAAAACCTCTTGGTTAAGTAAGTTGCTAAATGTTGGTTTTGCATAGATGCCACGAGCCAAATTATGTAGCATCCCTTTTTTAACTATACGATGCAATGCGACCTTAACTGCTCCTGGACTGCCGTAATCCTGAAAGTCTTCTGTAAAGACAATAGATCCCTGTTTGAGGTTTTTTATTTTTTGTTCTATTTTATCATCTGTACTTAGCATAGTGTAAAGATAGTATTTTGTAACCTATTTAAAAATATTTGTTACTAAAATAATCTAAAAAAGTTACAAAAACATTAAAGATAGTTCATAAACTCTCAACCCTATTATTGATAGAACGGAGACTGAGAAATATAAACAACAGATATAATGATCCAGTTTAATTTAAAATGCAGTGTTGTTAAATAACAGCTATACGGAATTGCTACACTCAATTTTTCCTGTACAGATGGCTCTCTATTTTCACCTTTACCACGACAATGGCTTAACATCAAACAGAACTAAATACAAATCTTAAACAAAATAATCGAAGCCAATACTTTGAAGGATAATATTCAGACTGTATAAGAATATACAAATACCTTAATTAATAAATCTAAAATGGAAGGGTATCATCATGACCTATATCAAAAACCCTATCTGAAATTTCTGGATTTGGTAGTTCATATTGGTAGTCTTTGTCATAATCTTCATACACTTCTAAATTAATGTCATATACATCTGGATCAAAATCTACATTAGATATCTTATATCCTCGAACTTCTTGTTCTATTAAATTATTTTCAAATATCCTATTCCAATCAGGACTGCATAAAAAATCATAGTTTATAAAAAAGTCATTAAACAAATTAACTTTAATATAATCATAATTGTCGTTTATTCTTTGAATTATTTCAATATGAGTGTTTTTTTCAGTTGCTTCCATTAGTCTTTCATAAGCATGGCTCAGCTCTCTTTCAAAAATTTTAATAATTTCCTTTTTTAAAACACTTAATGAAAGAACGCAATTCTCAACTTTTAGTGACTTGAACAAATCTACCTCATAATGCTTTAAAAGCATCCTATTTAATTCTATTATATCGTCTATATTATCTAAATTCAATAGAGTGTTAAGAAAAAATTCATTAGGCAGGTTTGATATTAGAACACTTAATTTTTTATCACTTTTAAGATCAAACAAGAGCTTCATTGAATAATGATGACTTAAAATATTATTTTTCAAAAACTGCCATGTCTTTATCTTATTTAGAAGCTTAGTGAAATACTCTAAACTTATTTTTTCAAAAAAGTAGCTGTAAAATACAATAACTAAAAAAATATCTTCTTCCGATTCATTTTGATTAATTACAGTAACCAAAAACTTGATAAAAATTTCTAATAAGTCTGAATTTAAATCATCCTTCGCATTTTTATATGGCTTGTAAAAATTATACCATTGCTCTATTAAAATTGAACTGGAAAGTATACGTTCAATTTCAACCTCATTTTCTCTAATATAATAATTAAGAAAATCCTCTAATGAGGGATTAATAAATCCAATTCGAACCTCTCTAGTTGTACTTATATTTATAAATCCGTCTTTTAACTTTCTTAAGCTAGCCTTGAATGAATCAATAGGTTTTTTAAAATTATTATTTTCTACCTCGAATTTAATTCTTCTATTATAAGCCCTTTCCAAAACTAAATTCTCTACTTCTCTTCCAAAAGAAAAAAGTGTATTAAGCAAAAACCTATCATAGTCTGTGATTTGGTTAGAATAAGCATGATTCCAAATTTGTTTAGGATTTTTTAAATTATCTTTTATGAAAGACTCATAATCCTTAGGTAATAATTTCAAAACTTTTGACCCCGTAAAAAATTCAATTATTCGAGGCATAAAATTAGAATGATTACAAATAAATGGAGCTAATTCCTTTATTACTCTTAATTGCTCTTCGTTTAATCCTGATTCTAATAAGTGGTTATCAAGCATTCTTCTTTTAGCTCCATAACTATACGATAACAATTCAACCTTAGCTTCAGCTCTTAATGGATTAAATTCACGCAATCTTTCAGAATCTTCCAAAAAACTTGCAAGTATAAACTTACGAGTGTTTAGAATTAATAATTTATTTTTAGAGTTTTCTATTCTATTAATAATTTTAATAAGCATAGACTCAGCTGACTTAGATTTATATATCTCAGCATAAGTATGGCCTAAAAAATCATCAAAATAAAATATTTGTTTAGAATCATCTAATCTTAATGTGTCTTCTATTTCTTTAATGCTTTCATAAACTATATTTACCTCATAATCGTTTTTAATATAATTGTAGATAAGCATATCTGACAAAGTGGTTTTACCAACACCCGGTTCACCTGTCAAAATCAAAAACTTATTCTTTTCTAGAGTATTTTTTGCCAGATAAAAATCACGTGTAACTACAAAAAGCCTAAGCTTATTTTTTAATACGTTTTCTGTAAACTCCTTCCTTCTCCCATCAAACTTATAATTTAAAATTTTATTTAAAACAACAAAGCTAGAAAACCATAATTTAAAATGATTTTCCTCAATAGCACTATTAAGTCTAAGAATCCCATTTAAATCGTCTCTTCCATAAATTTCATTTAATGAAGGTATATAAGGATGAAATATTTCTTTAATTTCCTTTTTTTGTTGTGGATTCAATTCACTAGATGTGACCAAAATATAAAGCCTAGGTTTAAGTTTATCAACCTTCGGTTTTTCCTTTTTAATTAAATCAGATTTTAAAGTAGAATATGAGGTTTTTACATAATGCTTAACCTGGACAACTATATCATATTCATTCTCGATTGTAGAATGCAACAAATCAATCCCTAAATCCTTTCCGGGCTTAAAAGATCTAAAAAATGCATATAATGAATTCTGCTTATATTCATGATTTAACAGATCACATGCCAATTTCTCGAAATCCAAAGAATTTAATGTTGAAAAATCATAATTCGTCATTCTCGTTTATTTATTAAAAACTTTAAAACCCACCTATATTCCTAAAAACTATTTACTTATTTCTCCACCAAACTATATCTACAGATAGTACCCACAGATTTCAATTCATTAAAATTTTCACAAAGACTATTATTTTTTTAAAAATAACACGTATTTGCATTATATTTTTTAAATAATCAACTATCTAAACAATGTTATAAATTTACCGCTTGTTTTTCGATCTAAATTTATTTCGTTTTCAAAGCCTAATCCCTCATGATAATAATCATCAAACATCTTAGCATGATCAGGATGAGTTTTTATAATCTTATCAGATTTTAAAAGTTTATCTGGAATTTGCTTATCAAGAATTGCCCCACAAATTTCAAGTTCATCACCACATAAAAGTCCTCCATGCAGATATTCCCTTAAATTCAAATATCTAAGTAACTCCGAGAATTTAAAGCCTCTTTTTTTCAAACTCAACAAGAAAACTTCTAAATCATCAATACAAATAGACAAAGGCATTTCATCTCTTTCATCAATATCTATCATACTATCTAAATCAGTTTGTATTTGACCAAAACGCTCGAGGGTTACTATCAGACTAAAAACCGAATGGTAATTTTTTGTATTAATTTGAATAATTTGATTTTTAAGTGCCAAATCCTCATAGATATAAAATTTTTCACCTTTCAAAAATTTTTCTTTAACTCTAAAAGCCTGATCATAACCTTTTTGAATTACTTTATCAAAATTGGTTCTTATTAGCCCATAGGCTTTATCAGGATCAGAACGAGGTTCTCTTCTTTTGGAAGCCTTTGCCTCAATTATTAGAGCCATCCCCTTGTATAAAATTAAAATATCCTGCTCATTACCTACTTCGGTATAATAACTTTGATAAACAAAAGCTTCCTCTCCAAAAAGAGATTTAAATAGATTAACAATTTTATTCTCTAACTCGTTACCTCTGTGCTTATAAAAAGCTTCCGTTATTGAACTTTTGGAAACTACAAAATCTAATAACTGATTATAAATAGCAATTATAATCTGTTTAATATCCATTGATTGATATTCGTTTTTATCAACTTCAAAAATAGGGTAGTTAAAATATGGATTTATTTCTGTGTAGTATAAAAATGCACTTTCTTGCCTTTTTACGCATAAAGCATCTATAAAGGCATTTGAAATATTAGATCCAAACTCATCGATTAATTCTTTTAGTGTAAAACGATATTTCTTACCGGGATCCATTAAACTCTCCGACATTCGAATATAACTTTCAGGTACTGCTAAATGCATTTTATCTGGATTTGTTATTCCCTCTACGAATTTATCCAAACCAATATCATCCCACGTTTTATCTTCTGGACTAGGTAAAACAGAATTTAATTTTTGATGCAACATTTCATCTAGAAATCTATATACAGAAATAAATTCACTTAATGTTAAACCAAAATGTGCTTGAATTTCATTCTCAAATGGAGCGAAGTAATTAAGTACCCTTTCAATAATCTGCTCTTCATAATTTAAATCACCTTGATTAAAATAATTTAAATGATACATAAGAGCAATTATCCTTTTTTGTGCATCAATATCATCTAAAACTTCACCATCATTTGGATAAAATTTTTCTTCGTATCCATTCTCAATTTCAATTAAAAGAATTTTTATATGATCCCATTCCTCTTCTGTATATTGATATTTTACCTCTTCATTTTCATCTTTTTTAGATGTTAAATGCAATCCTGCTAGATAAAATAATTGTCGCTGAGGTGCTACTAGACCTTCTAAAGAATATGGTATATTTTGCATAGGAACCATTTGAAGTAAAGTACTCAAATCTCCAAGAAATGTTTTTGTATCATACTGACTAACATATGATTTCAACTCCAATGATTTTTCTTCTATATTAATTGACATAACTTCTATTATACTTAAACTTTAGATTGATTGACAAACTACAAAAAACGATCATTTCATACCACAAGACTCGGAAATTAATATGAATTTCTAAAATCTTTTAAAGCCAAATCCAGCAATACTTTTCACCAAAGAACAACAAAATATAAATTAACTTACCCCTACACCGTTAATAAACGTTTTAACGAAGTTTATGATTTTAGTGGTTACACGGTTGCTTATTGTTTCTCGTTGTAAAACGCTTGGTTGTTGGTTTAAAGCATCAATTATTTTGTCTTCTGTAGCCATACGCCCTGTAAATAGGTAGTCATTAATTATGTGCTCTACCTTATCTTTATTTAAGGCTTCCTCTGTGCTTAATTTATCTAAAGCAACCTTCGTCTCTTCTTCCCAGTATGAGTTAAAATGACCGTCTATATCACCGTCATCTTTAATGTTAGGTAGGTTCTGTAAAATAAACTTTTCAATAAGCTCTTTTTTACTTCTCAGCTCGGTTTCCCCTGCTACGATGTCTAAAATCTCTTTTTGCTTTTTAGTCTGTTCGTCTTTAGAAGCATTCTTTAACTCTGCCAGTAATCTAAGTATGTAAGCGACGTTAATCTCATCACGGTGTATTAACTCTAACTCGAAATCTATCTCATCTAAAACAGAGACCGCTTCCTTTTGGTGGTTAGTTTTTATCTTATCGTGTAGGTCTAAATATTTACTTGAATAATCTACGAATTCCTGCTCTTTCATGTAGGTATCATCAAACTTGAAATCTGTAAATGATGCTAAGATGTTTTTAAGACGCATTATTTCCCTGAATGCTTTAGCAAACGCTAACTCTTCATCTTCCGTCTCTAAATCGTTCACACTATCCACTGTAGGAGCAATGCTCATTAATTGTTTATACGCTTTATTAAACGCCTTTAAATGCTCTTCGTAAGGTGCTATAATAATCGTTTCTTTGGCATTCTTATCTGAAAACAATCCAATCGCATCATCGGTGTCTTTTTTAAGGTTACGGAAGGCTAATATATTCCCCTGAGACTTCTTCTCGTTTAGAACTCTGTTGGTTCGGGAATACGCCTGTATTAAACCGTGATATTTAAGGTTCTTATCAACATACAAGGTGTTTAGCGGTTTGCTATCAAATCCCGTTAGGAACATATTAACCACTAACAAAATATCTATCTGTCTATTACGAACTCGCTTAGAAATGTCTTTTTTATAGTTTAAAAACGTATTGCCATCTTTTGCTGAATGTCTGGTTAGAAACATACTGTTGTAGTCCGCTATAAATTCGTCTAGCTTATCCCTACTCGCCTTTTGATATTCCGTTTCTGGTTCGGCAGCCATATCATAATTCTCTTCAGGAATATTACCATCTGCATTTTTATCCTCTTCATTTTCGGTATAAGTAAAAATGGTGGCTATTTTTAAATTATGTTCGCCTGCTTCTTTTTTGGCTTTAAACAGCTCATAATATTTAATAAGCACATCAACAGTACTTACACAAAACATTGCCGTAAACGTGCGATTATAGGTCTTACGGTTATGGTTACTTATTATGTAGTTTGCTATAAGCTCAACATACTGGTCGCTTTCATAAACTTCTTTCTTGTCGATTCCTTCGACCTGCACATCTTCTATACCGTGCTTTTGCTTAAATACGTTATAGTACTCAATAGAGAACTTTAATACGTTTTCGTCTCGAATGGCGTCAGTTATGACATAACGGTGTAAGCAATCGTTAAACAGGTTTGCTGTGGTTTGTTTTATACTCTTTTTACTAACAGCATTCTTAACGAAAATGGGCGTACCAGTAAAACCGAATAACTGATGGTTTGTAAAATAATTGACTATACGTTGATGCGTATCTCCAAACTGTGAACGATGGCACTCATCGAAAATAAAAACGATTTTATCATCCTTTAATCGTTCAATTTGATTCCTGAACTTAACCTTAGAAATCGCAGCATTTAACTTTTGTATGGTAGTTACCATTAACGGGCGACTATCGTCTAAGAACTGCTCAACAAGCATCTTGGTGTTCTCAGTTCCATCTATACTGTCTTTTTGGAACGCTCTAAACTCTTTAACTGTCTGGTCATCTAAATCCTGTCTATCAACAACGAAAACAACCTTTTTAATCTTGGGGTTATTGGTTAATATCTGACTTGCCTTAAATGAAGTTAAGGTCTTCCCTGAGCCTGTTGTATGCCATATATAACCGTTTTTTGTACTGTTTTTAACTCGGTCTATGATTGCCTCTACCGCAAAGAACTGATAAGGTCTTAGCACCATAAGTATCTTATCACTTTCATGTAACACAATATACTTGGTTATCATTTTAGCGATATGGCACGGCTCTAAAAACACAGATGCGAAATCGGTTAACTGCGTTATATTGCTGTTATTCTCCTTACTCCAAAAAAAGGTTTGTTTAAAGCTTTGTTTCGGGCTATTGGCGTAATACTTCGTGTTAACACCATTACTTATAACAAAAATCTGTACATACTGAAAAAGTGCATGATTTGAAGCGAATGAATCTCTCTGGTAACGTTGAATTTGATTAAACGCTTCTTTAAGCTCAATACCTCGGCGTTTTAACTCTATTTGCACTAACGGCAGTCCATTTATAAGTATTGTTACATCGTAACGATTTTCACGCTTACCGTTTATTGTGATCTGGTTTGTTACCTGAAACTGATTTTGACACCAAAAATCCTGATTAATAAACTCGATATAACTTTTATCGCCACTATCACGTAATAAGACAAACTTATCTCGAAGAGTTTTAGCCTTTTCGAAAATGTTACCCTTACCTAAGTGAAGGAGAATTTTATTAAACTCAGTATCGGAAAACGAGGTATTATTATGCTTTTCAAGCTGTGACTTAAGGTTAGTTACTAAATCGGATTCTGTTTTAATTGTTACCGATTTATGCCCTAAACCCTGTAATTGCGTTATTAAATTGTTTTCTAATACTTGTTCTGGTTGTGTTGTCATTTATCTGTATTTTCTAAAAGCTTGAATTGTTTGGTAAGTTCCATAACCAACTAAAACTCTTCCTATATAGTTAAAAACATAGAACGCCAAACCAAAATCATCAATTTCATAAATCTCCTTTAAATTACTTATCCGATGAATCGGATTTAATGTTAAAATAAAACCCTTTATATTTTGAAATAAGTTACCCCAAAAATCATCCAATGTCAATGTAAAATTACCCGAAGTAACAATAGAAAGAAAATACGTAACAACCGCAACTATAAATGTAAATTTAATACCTTGTTTAAAAGAACTTCGATGTTTATTCGACCAATTATTAAAAAGAAAAATCAACCTGTCATTGCTAAAAAAAACGACCCTCGATTCTTTCATATATTGAGAATGTGCTTGCTTCTCCAAGCTTTCGTAAGTTAAAGACTCTATCACATTATGAACCTTTAAAAACTTCTCTTTAATTATTCTAAAAGTCTCTCTTTTGTTTTTTGTTGGTATTTCTCCTGTGCGCGAAACACATATTTGAAAATGTTCAGTATCGGATTGAATATTTTCACTATCAAAATTAGATAATTTAAAATCATAAATTCCTACTTCACCGGTAATTATAGAAAGTGATAAATCCAAACCTTTTTTAAGACTAATACCTCTTAAAATCATCATTTTTTCAACCAATGTATATGTGAATAGTAGATTTTCATTAAATGTTACAGAAGACAAAACTAGAATTCCCAAGAAATTTGTTTTATAAAAAATTGTTCTCTTGTGAAATGTTGAACCCCAAAAATCAACCAAATCATTAAAAACCGTATTATTAAATAAAGCAAGACCTTTATACTCGTTTTTTTGAAATCGTACTTTTTGCGGAAAAACAGCTCCCGAAATATCAAAGTCCTTCTCGAAAGTACAATCGTTAATATACAACTTTCCTTGAACAGTTCTTTTAATAAAAAAATCTTCTTTAAAAATACAATTATGGAATTTAATGTTTTGAATTGGCGGATTTAATTCTAATGAAAAGTTAATTATCAAATTAGAATATTCTCCATGCCATGTATATCCATTTCCCGCTCTAACTTGCTGTCCATTTAAAGTTTGAAGTTCAAGTAGGGTATTAATTTCTCTCATATATTATATTAACCTTAAATTCTGTTATTATTTAACTAAATCCCCAAAGAAGAAACTACTTGCGAAACCGAACATATGTTTACTTCCTTCGAGTGTTTTAGTTTCTTTCCATTGAAGCTCTATGTTCACTTTAGACTCTCCTTTTTTATTTTTTAAACTTAGCGGCACTCCTAACTTCCAGTTAACAGCATCATAAGTACCGAAATTCTTCTCAATAGCAGGACTGAAGCCAACTTTGTTATCTACAAAAAATAACGCTACTTCCGCTTTAAGAGAGGTTGTAACGAATCTTTTGTATTCGTCTACCTCGATAGCAGATACAGGTTCTGTAAGATTAGATATACCATCTTCGACGTAAATCGACTGAAAGCTCTTTGCTTTATCTCCGTTAACTTCAATATTACTATTTCCTTTAACACCTCCTATAAGTTTTCCGAAAAGAGAAACTCCACTTGGCTTTTGTACGTAAAAATTATAGGAAGCATTTGTATTAAATGCATAGTATTGCACTTTTGTAGCCTCATTATTTGATAATATAGGTGTTATGTCATATTTTTTATCACCAACGGGCAAATAGCCCTCTATAGTAGCCCACCAATTAAACATAAATGTATATAGCTTGTTATCGTCAACATATTTAAGCTCCTCACGAATCATTTCTTCATAGAATTCATCCATTTTATCCTTCATACTCTCCTTTGTTTCACTTGCTGCATTAACAGGCGTATAAATTGCATTGTTCTTCTCCTTTATTGAAGGAAGTTCATCCCTACCATACTTCTTTACTTTCTCGTCGTAAGTATAGTATAAAAATTCTCTGTTTGCCTCTATATTTTCTCTATGGCTTACCGCTTTAGCGCTACCGCTTGTTCCCCAACCTATTCTACCTGAGCCTATTTTGGTGAATTTTATATTTACACCAATGTTATCTTCAAATAAATCGCCTCCATCAGCAATATTTGCGAAGCCATTACTCTCTTTAATTTTAGCACCTATACTAGCTACCCAACACAAAGGATTTAAGACTTCTCCTCCTCGATTATCAAAATTATAACCAAATGAAAACTCGTCATCTGTAGTATCTAAATTAAAATAAGCCTCTTGCAATGATAAATCCCCTGAAGTATTAAAAGCTGTTGCGATTTTTTCGGCAAACAATAGGTTAAGCATTCCGTTTGGGTACAACGGCAAATTCTCGCCCTCTGGATTTCTTTTTTTGTATTCTTTTTGGGTCTGAGTAAGTTCTTTTCTGAATCTAGTCACAGGGCTTTCAATAACTTCTTGAAGGCTCACATCAAACTTTAAAGAGGTAGGTGTTTCATCACTGGTAAGTTTTAAAGATGTCTTATCCTGTGCATAACTGAAACCCGAAAACAAAAGGGCAGTTAATAAAATTGTAAGTGTTCTCATGTTGATTGGTTTAATGGTTTGTTTGTACTTAATTTTTGCTATAAATTAAAACTTGTGAGAACTTTCGTAAAGTTAATAATTTTATATTTTCAACCAACCTTTAAAGGAACAATCAGTTATTTTTAAATCATTATTCCTGCTAAACAACAACAATTCTAACTCAGCAAGAGAATTACAATCGTATGTTTCTAGCTGCTTTTTAGCATGTCTTATAATTTTTAAATACTCGGTTTCATCTTCCATTTTGGTCCACGGCATAACCTTTAAACCAAGCTTCCTTTGTATTATACTATCGACTGGAAAATGCGGCGGTGCAGGTATGTTTCCTAAACACCAACGATATTTTAAATACAAATTGAGTAGTTTTTGAGCGACGCCAAAATTAAACTGACCATTAGTTAAAATACTCGATGAGGTCGCCGTAAAACCCATTAAACCTTTAATATTTTCTAAATGTTCGGTTTCTGTAACAGGGGTATGATACACATTCTGTACATCATCTATATAAACTTTAAGCACACGTTTAAAGTACACCTTTTCTTTTTCGGGAACATTTTGCTTGTACACGTTTGCACGTTGAAATGCCCCGTTAATACTAAGCAACCATGTTTCATTATTTATAAAACTAGCTTTACTCATTAACATCTTTTAACGAAGCAATAAGAGTTTCACTTGCCTCACATAGCTCTAACAACTTGTCTACTACAAAATCTTTTAATTCATTTCTTCGGTTATCATCAAACAACTTGGAACGTTCTGCTGCATCATCAAAATAAAGTAAGTTCGCATAATATGGCCAAGTCGCCGACCGTCTGAACCCTGAAGTAAAAAAGTCATTCCCTTCAAGAGTATCTGTTAATTTATTTCTATCTACTAAGTCAGAAGGTGCTTTAATACCGTAAATAGACTTTTGCCATGGCATTTTTGAGGCGCCTTCTAATTTTATCTGAATATTAACCTCCCAGCTTTGGTTAGTTATAACAATACCCTTCCAGGGTTGACTTAAATCATCATCAGCTATAACCTTCCAATCGTCATTTAAATTATTTACTAATTTATCAGCTACTTCTTTTACAAACCTCTCAACCGCTTCCATTTCAACATCACTAATAGCACTACTAATGGTTTGTGCTGCGTTGTAATTATCTTTAATAAGTTTGTGTATTTCTTTTTCCATTGTTTTATCAGATAATTGATTGGTAAGCTTTTTTAATAAGATAATATATTGCTTTATCGACTCTCTAAGAATAGGTGTGTCTACCGATTCCTTTAAGCAATCTTCTAACCATTCTATAATGTCTGTTTTATAAGAAATGCAATAGTAATCTTCACCTTCTTTAAGTTCGCATTTACTTTCTTTTGATGCCTCTTTTCCTTTAAGTGTTAAGTAATATACCGTATTAAAACCTTTATTGTGGTTGCAATAGCGTTGAATTTGAACATTCTGGTCTGGAGCATAAATTTTATTCTCTACACAAATACTATTCGTTTGGTCTGTAATATAAATATCTACTCTCCCACCCCTCTGCTGACAATCGTCCCGAACACCAATGTGTTTCTCTAATGAAACAGTTGACTGCTCTATTTTTATACGATTATCATTAATTTTATTTAAAAATATCTTTAAAAACAAATCACCTTTTAAATGCGTTCCCTTAGGGTTAAGCAATTCGCCTATAAAAGCGGAATGTGTACTATTTTCTTGGTGTTCCATTTTTAATATAGAAAACACATTGAAAGTCTGCCCTTTAAGCCTTGCTACCTCATTATGATGAGCAATAATTCTTTTGGTATCCTTAATTAGTTTAATCTCCTGAGTATACTTCATACGGCATAATTCTACCTAAACAAACATCTGCTGTAACAAGCCCTTTTTAAAGCTTGTTGTATTATCTATTTGCGTTTGTACTAACTCTATTTTTTTATCTATAGCAGTCAAAAAGTTGGCTATTTTGACTTGTTCATTTAAACAAGGGACTTCTACCTTAAATTCTTCAAATTGTTGTCTTGACAAATAGGCGATTGTTGTCCCACTTGATAAAACATTCAATTTTCGACTGGATAACTTCATTGTGTAATACAAAAATTCAACATTAATTTCCAGTTCATTCGGAACTAAGCCTATAAAAGTCTGATTTGTAATAAGTTTCTTTTTAACAATCGAACAAACTCCTAAATTTGCACTACAAGAGACCAACAAAGTGTTAATAGGATAAACCTTTAAGTTCATGTTAGAAACTGTTTCTAAAGAAACACCTTGATTTGATTTTGAGCCATACAGATACATTCCATCAAAATCCTCAATTCTACACCAAGGAATATCACCTATTAAATCTTTAGGTTTATCTCTCATTGGCACGATAAAATCTTTTACAAAATCCTTTAACCTCTTCTCTATCCACTCAGGATAGACATTACCATTCCCATCTTTAAACCTAAGTTCCTGTCTAAATATTTTTTGCGTCACGCCCTTTTTGTATTCCTCTAAAAGGCTTTTCTTATCATTAAGCTGGATTATTTTCGTATCGATTACTGTTAAAAAGGTGGCAATTTTTTGCTGTTCCTCGAGTTGAGGAATGTTGAGCTTTATTTTCTCTATAGTACCTTTAGACAAGCTAGGCACTCCTGACGCCTCATTATATTTATACCAATTAATTTTTTGAAATAAAGAAAATACAAACCTAGGCAAAACTCCCTTAAAACTATGTGTATAAAAAAGCGTATCAACAGTCCAAAATTTTTCATTTAAATATACTGGTTTGTCTATTGTTCCCTTTCTACCTATGCATACACTTTCCCCATCATACAAATATTCATCAACAGAAGTCATATAACCACCTGTACCATAAACAGAATAAATACCTGTGTTTAGGTGCTTATAGTCTTTACCACTACCAATTTTTAAAATATTTCCAATAAACCTTTCATCCCAAACACTTTTAAACTCAGGAAACCTTAATTTTGGCACTAACAGCTTCTCCATACTTAAAAGGGTGTTTCGATATTAAGTTGTTTACAAAAATTGGCAATTGTCAAATCTGTAGTTTCTAATTCGGTTTCTAAAGCCTTTAGTTCTTGGCTTACGGCTTTTATATCTACAGGTGCTTCTTCTTCAAAGGTATCTACATAGCGAGGTATATTCAGGTTATAGTCGTTATCTTTAATTTCCTGTAAAGATGCTCTAAAACTAAACTTATCGGTTACTTTACGCTCAGTATAATGCGTTACTATATTCTCAATGTGCTCTGGTAATAGTTTATTTTGGTTTCCTTGCTTTTCAAACTCGTTACTAGCATCTATAAACAAGACATCTTCATTAACCTCTCTACACTTTTTAATCACCAAAATACAGGTCGGGATGCTCGTTCCAAAAAAGATGTTTGCTGGTAAACCTATAACCGCATCGATATAGTTTCGATCTTCAATTAAATACTTACGAATATGTCCTTCGGCAGCACCACGAAACAGTACACCATGAGGTAATACTGTTGCCATAATACCATTATCATCTAAATGATGCACCATGTGCTGTACAAATGCAAAATCAGCTTTACTTTTAGGGGCTAATTTACCGTATTGACTAAACCTGTCATCACTTGAAAACACACCTTTAGCACTCCAATTAGCCGAAAACGGGGGATTAGCGACAATCGCCTCCGCCTTTAGGTCTATACCCATGTGCTGAGGTTCTTCTAAAGTATCTTCTTGTTTAATATCGAACTTAGAAAAATGTACGCCATGTAAAATCATGTTCATACGTGCTAAGTTATAGGTCGTACGGTTTAACTCCTGACCGTAAAAGAAGCCTACATCTTCAACTTCTTTGGCCACACGAAGCAGTAGCGACCCACTTCCGCACGTGGGGTCATACACCGATTTAATACGTTTTTTTCGAGAACTAACTATTTTAGCCAATATGGTTGAAACCTCTTGCGGGGTATAAAATTCGCCTGCTTTTTTTCCTGCACCAGCAGCAAACTGCCCAATTAAATACTCATAGGCATCCCCCAACAAATCACTTTCTGAATCTTGAAGCTGAAAATCGATTTGGTCTAAATGCGAAAGTATTTTAGCGATAATCTCGTTTTGAGCTTTAACAGTTCTTCCAAGCTTTGATGAGGTAAGGTCTAAATCCTCAAATAAACGCACAAAATCGTCTTCGGAATCTGTACCCATAGTACTTTGCTCCAGATTGTTTAAAATACGCTCTAAGTCTTCTATAATGAAGAACTGTTTTGCCTCCTGATTATCGTTAGTTTCTATTTCGGTTAGGTTGTACCCTTTCTTAGCAATACTGGCGAATAACTCCGACGGCTTTAAGAAGTAGCCTAAGTTTTTCACACAGGCTTTATGAATGGCATCGATATACATTCTACCCGTCTCTGAGTTTTCATCAATTTGCTCGTAAGTTAGATTATCAGGCTTTAAAATATCGTCGGCATATAAATGAAGCTTCTCGGAAAGGTATTTAAAGAAAATAAAGCCTAAAATGTAGTTTCTGTAATCGTCGGCATCCATCTTACCTCTTAATAGGTTGGCAATACCCCATAACTGCTTTTGCAATAAGCGCTTTTGTTCTTCTGACATAAATTAATTGTAGCTTTTCAGTATTAAAAATAAGAATCTTAATTGTAAATTCAGTAATTTCAATTAGAGCTCAAATATAACAACCCTTTAGCATTAATGAACGGTAAACAGCTATACAACTTTTATATTTCTAAAAGAAATTTCACAGGAGGCACAGAAGACACTTATGCTCAATACCTAACAACTTTATATTTTCATGTCAGCTACCAACTGTTTCCCTTACTGGAAAAAGCAGATGAGCTAAGCAAAAAACTACATATAATAGAGCATGATGACGATTTTTATCATGACAGCTATTCCACTAATGACATCCTGTTTATATAATAAAAAAATACTATTGAAATTCAACCTTTTTTAGCCAACATTCCACAGCAAATAAACAGCCAAAACAAAAATGAAACTAACCTACATTCGTTTTACCCTCCAACTTATTATGTAAATTTTCCATATCCTCACCTATTTTAGTTTCCACAACCCTTGCATAAATCTGTGTAGTGGACAACTTGGTATGCCCTAATAACTTTGAAACAGTTTCAATGGGTACGCCATTAGAAAGTGTTACTGTTGTGGCAAAGGTATGTCTGGCGACATGAAACGTTAAATTCTTTTTAATTCCACAAACATCTGCAATCTCTTTCAAATAAGAATTTAGTTTTTGATTTGAAATATTTGGAAAAATTGTTTGTTTTCCAAAAGTCTGAGGATGGCACTCATACTTTTTAATTATTTCAATGGATTTATTCAATAAAGGTATTTTAATAGGAACTTTCGTTTTTTCTCTTTGAGAATGAATCCACAATTTCCCATCAATTCCCAAACAAATATGATCTTTAGATAATTTCATTACATCTCCATAAGATAAGCCAGTATAACATGCAAAAACAAAAAGGTCCTTTATCAAATCAAGTCTAGGAATAAATAATGATTTTTTCTCAATTGCCTCCAGTTCACCTGCGTTTAAAAAGGCTCGCTCTTTCTTCTCATATTTAATGGCAAATTTTATAAACGGATCCTTAACAATCCATTCCATTTTATAAGCCAATGTTATCATTTTTCTAAGCCTTTCAAGATGCTTCATTACAGTATTTCCTCCCATTTGAGGATACCCTCTTAAGAACCTCTCAAAATCAATTATAAATTGATAGTTCAATTCCGTTAAATAAATATCATCTGTTTTTCTTTTTTGCTTTAAAAACCATGACAAATATTTATGAGTCGTATAATAATTCTTTTGAGTTCCCCAACGTAAAGTTGATTTCATATGCGTATTATGGTACTCTATAATATCAGACAGAAGATAATTCTCATTATCAACTCCTAAATAATTATTCTTAATCAAACTCGCAGAAACTAATTTCTTATCCCTACTTAAATCTTGATAAATACTAAATAATTGACCATTTACGCTCTTAAGGAAATTATTGACTAGTTTAGCCTCCTCACTCAATCCTTTAAATTTACATTTCTTTGAATCCCAATTGGTAACATTAATTCTTTTTTTCAGGGATAATTCTGCTCGCTTTCCATTAACCGTGATTCGAGCATAAAGAGGTGCTTCCCCATTTTTAACATTGGCAAGTTTTAACCAAAATAGGACACCGAAAGTACTAGAAGTTTTCATACACTTTTGCTTTAAAATTGAACATTAAAAACAAAAGTCAAATCAAAATCTCAGTTACCTATTTTGTCATCATACAGGAGGTAACCGAATAGGTAACTTATTTAAATGGACTGTATGACGGTAATAAACAACCTATAATTAACACAAGTTACTTAAAATCATACGATTACACAAAGTTTATCACTTATTATATTCCTTAAAAGTCGGGATGACAGGATTTGAACCTGCGACCACACGGCCCCCAGCCGTGTACGCTAACCGGACTGCGCCACATCCCGAATTCTAATTTTGCCCAAAGAAAATATTTTTTATCAAATATTAAAAGAATAAAATAAAAAAACCGAGGAATCTCCTCGGTTATAATAAAAATTCTCAATCTATTTTGAACTTTCTATACCGCAGCTGAAGCCTCAATTGATGACTCCTTAGCAGCTAAATAACGCTCGGCATCTAAGGCGGCCATACAACCTGTACCTGCTGCTGTTATTGCCTGACGATAAACATGGTCGGCTGCATCGCCACTTACAAATACCCCTGGCACATTTGTTTTTGCTGTTCCTGGTGTATTAATAATATACCCTGTTTCATCTAACTT
>NZ_JACVXB010000008.1:0-12228 GCF_014596945.1 Aestuariibaculum sediminum
CACCATAGCTTATGAGCAGTTTCAATTACAAAAAGCAACTTTTAATTTTTTAGAAACTTCTAATCAAGCGGTGAGTTATGAAATAGAAGACAATATTATTTCGGTATATAATAATGACTTTAAAATGGTGTTTAACAAATTAGAAGGTAGACTGAAGGAATATATCTACAAAGGTAAAAACCTGATAAAAACAGGTCCAGAGGTTAACTTTTGGCGCGCTCCAGTTGATAATGATTATGGTGCGAAGACTCAAAACAAATATAGAGAATGGAAAGATGCGCCTAAAGCAGCAAAAATGACGACTGCAATTAAACAAGTTAGTAAGGGTGAAATAGAACTTCGCTTTTCTAGAGATATGTTTGGGGGCGATGCTCAGGTATCAGAAACTTATAATATAAATGGACAAGGTGTAGTTAAAGTAACCAATGATTTAAAAGCTTTAAAAGGAAATCATTCTAATTTATATAAATTTGGAAATAAGTTTGTCTTGCCAGAAGCTTATAAAAACATTACGTTTTATGGAAAAGGCCCTTTTGAGGCTTATGCAGACAGGCAGCATGCTGCAAAAGTAGGTTTATATAAGCAAACTATTGTCCAACAGTATTTTCCATACATTCGTCCACAGGAAACCGGTAATAAATTAGAGGTTCGTTGGGTTGAATTAACGCAAGAAGATGGTTCAGGCCTTAAATTTTTAGGTGAGCAACCATTTAATTTTTCAGCGTTAAATTATAGTGAAGAAGATTTAGATTCAGGAGAAGAAAGGAGTCAAAAGCATGCAGGTGAGCTTGATGGAAGAAACGAGGTTTTTGTAAATATTGATGGATATCAACAAGGACTCGGAAGTATAAACAGTTGGGGGAGATTACCTATGGATCAGTATTTATTACCTTATAAGGATTATATATATTCTTACTGGATGATTCCATTTAAATTAGTAAAATAAAATAGATTTTGTTATGTATATTATTGGTAAACGATTGGTTTTACTTTTATTTGGTTTTTCGGTCTTTGGTCAATCCAAAGACTTAGGTATAGATCAAATTAGAGAAAAATTTGAATGTCCAGCATGGTTTAAAGATGCCGGATTTGGTATCTGGCTACACTGGGGCGCACAAACCGAACCAGAGATCGGGGGTGGATGGTATGCGCGTCATATGTATATGCAGGATGTAGGTAAGGAAACATGGGGGCAAAAGGCATATGACTATCATGTTAATAAATATGGTCACCCGTCTGAATTTGGTTATAAAGATGTTATAAACCAATGGAAAGCAGAGCATTTGGATCCGGATTATTTGGTAAAGTATTTTAAAAGGATTGGGGCCAAATATTTTATGGTTTTAGCGAACCATCATGACCATTTCGATAATTTTGATTCATCCTATCATGAATGGAATTCTGTAAATGTTGGTCCTAAAAAAGATATTGTTGGACTTTTTAGGGAAGCAGCAAGAAAGAATGAAATTCCATTTGGAGTTAGCTCTCATGATGATCGTTTTTTAGGATGGTGGCAAACCGCTTTTGGTTCGGATATTAATGGACCTATGAAAGGTAAACCATATGATGGTTATATGACCAAAAATGATGGCAATGGAAAGTGGTGGGAAGGTCTAGACCCGGCAAACCTTTACGGATTGCCTCCGGAAAAACGAACACCAGAATATGTTGAAGCTGTCAAGGAAAATTGGGTTGAACGTCATAAGGAACTTGCTATTAAATATGATGTAGATATGTTGTGGTTTGACGGTTATGGTTATCCTTATGGAACCTATGGAGAGGAAGTTGTTAGGGCTTTTTACAATAATATGTTGAAAAAACATGGTGAATTTTCCGGACTTGCAGCTGGTAAGGTTAGCAATGACCCTATAATGATACGAGATATTGAAAGAGGAGGTGCAAATGAAATATTAAATGAGCCTTGGCAAGGAATTATAACCTTTGGGAGCTGGTTTTATAAAAACGATACTCCTGTTCGACATAACGCCCGAACCATCCTTGAGATGCTTGCCGATATGAATAGTAAAAATGGCAATCTAATGCTTAATGTCGAACTTTATTCAGATGGAACCATTCCTGAAGTCCAAAAAGGAGAGTTGGACGAAATAGGGAATTGGATGTCTGTTAATGCAGAAGCTATTTATGGTACCGAAGCATGGGAAATTTTTGGTGATAACCTAAATTCTATATACAAAATAAAAGATGGTGAAAATATTGGAGAGGTCGATTTAAAGGCTTTAGAGGAAAATAAAAATAAAGGACATTTTAATGAACGTACGGTAGACAGTCCTTTATATGGTTCTGAAGAGGTAAGGTTTACCAAAAAAGGAAATCATTTATATGTTTTTGTGCTTAATCCCAAGTCTGGTGAGATTTCCTTACCGTCGTTAGGGACTAAATCGGAATTCAAGGTTAATAAAATATCCAATATATCTATGTTGGGTTCTGCCAAAAAGATTAAGTTTCAACAAGGCCCAGATAAATTAACTTTTTCGATTCCTAAAAATAGGCCTACACCCTATGTTACAGTTTTTAAGATAAAAGGAGCGTTATAATAGTTGTCAAAATTGAATAATATAGACGATCCGAGGCTAACGAGATTTAAAATTCTAAAGGCACGTGGTTAATTTTTGTTATATTGCATTAGAAATTTAAATAACAAAGTGAACACAAAACTGAACACGTTTTGGAACACGAATTTAAAATATAGCATCCGGGAAGCCCTTATTTTGTGTTATGAATTTGTCAGGTGATGAACTCATAACCCGAAGGTCACAGGTTCGAGTCCTGTTCCCGCTACGAAGCCGAAAGGCAGTAAAATAAACGGTTTGGTGTCACCAAACCGTTTTTTTATGTCTAATATTTCTGATATATTGCAAGTCCATAATTTAAAAGTTATTTATTTGAAGGCAACCTTTAATAAGTTTATATGCTTTAGTTATATGACCTTCTACAGTTTTTAGCGAAATATTTAAATCCTGTGAAATTTGTTGATATTTTTGCCCTTCAATTTTATTCTTGATAAATACGTTTTTACACTTTTTAGGTAGACTTTTTATACAGTTATCCAGTTTCTTTGCTATATCATCTTTTTTACTATGATCAACATTAATGGCTTGCATTACAGCAGTGTAATAATAGGAAGACAACATCTCTGTTTGTTTTTTTTGTTCACGGTGTGTGTCAATAAATTTATTATAAGCGCTTCTGTATAAATAGCTTTTTATTGATGTCGTGATATTTATGGTTTTTCGCTTATTCCATAATTTAATAAATACATCATGAACAATATCTTCTATTAGGTTCTTGTCATTCGTGTAGCTTAATAAAAAAATACAGAGTATTTCATGATACTCCAGATATATTTTTTCAAAAATATCCTGATCACCATTTTTGAGTTTTTTTAAGATAATATTTAAAGATTTATTGTTATCCATTAGGATATTTATGTCTTTTGTTTACAAAATTGAAAAAAAAAATAAATTAAAAGCAAGGGTATTTTTTTATTTATCCGTCTTGTTGTAAAATATCAATATTGTGGATCAAGAGCGTGTAAATATATTATTAATAAAATTAATAGAGCGTAGGATTACTCCTAGAGAATGTCAAGTGCTTAAGGAATGGATTCAAACTCCAAGTAATTTAGAATATTTTCAGGAATTCATAAAAGTAAATCATTTTATCAATTCAAAGCAAAAATTTAATTCTGAAAAATCTTTTTTAAGGCTAAAAGGTCAAATGTTAAAGGATTCGCATAGAGCAAAAAGAAATTTACTAAGGTATGCAGCTACAATTTTAATATTCATCTCTGCCGGATTATATTTTGTAGTACAAAATGAAAATCAGAATAATTCCCAAATTAATAATAATGAAATTATCATAGGAAGTGATAAAGCAACCTTAACGTTAGAAGATGGTACAGTAGTAGACTTAACAGAAGAGCAACCATTAAGTAATGATAAGATGGAGAGCAATGGAAAGAAAATTGTTTACAAATCAAACAATCAAAAAAAAGATGCTCTGGTTTATAATTATTTAACAGTGCCTAGAGGAGGACAGTTTTTTGTTGAATTGTCGGACGGTACCAACATTTGGGTGAATTCAGATACGCAGATTAAATATCCGGTTAGTTTTATAGAAGGAAAGGATAGAAATGTTGAATTAATTTATGGAGAAGCTTATTTTGATGTATCTCCTAGTATTGAGCATCAAGGTTCTGTTTTTAAAGTGATTTCAGAAGTTCAGGAAGTTGAAGTGTTAGGAACAGAATTTAATATTAGTGCTTACAAAGGTGATGATGAAATCTATACCACATTGGTTGAAGGGGAAGTTTTAATCTCCACAGGTAGTGAACAAGTCGTATTAAAACCAAATGATCAGGCCTTAGTTAAAGTTGGAGAAACAGGTGTTTATGTAAATCAAATAGACACTTATTTGGCAACGTCATGGAAGGAAGGGGTGTTTAATTTTAATGATATGCCTTTAGATAATATTATGAAGGTGCTATCGCGTTGGTATGATGTGGAAGTAGTATTTAATAAGGAAAATATGAAATATGAGACTTTTACAGGGGTCTTTAGAAAAAATCAAAATTTAAAAGATATTTTAAACTCAATACAAACAACAAACAATATGTCCTATGAAATAGAAAATAAAGTGATTAATATTAAATAACTACTAAAAAAAAAGGAAATCGAGGTTCGAATATCTCACCAGACAAACCTCTCTTTCCATCAATTTTTAATTAAACGTAATGTCTAACTAACTTAACAAATTTATGCAAATTAATTTAACTAACTATTTTTTCCATCGATGGAAAAAGGTGCTAAGAATTATGATGAAAACATTTTTATTATTGTTTTGTTCTTCAGTTTTTAGTTTTACTCCCATTGAAATCTTTTCTCAAAATGTAAAGGTTCAAATAGATTCAGATAAAACTTTAACAATTAATGAAGTCTTCGATTTAATACGAAGACAAACTGATTACAATTTTATTTATAAGTCCGATATTTTTAAAGATTTCCCAAGTATTGATGTTAAAAAGGGAACTATAGAAGCAAATAAATTACTAGAACAGGTTTTGGGTAAGGGAGCGTACAGCCTCGAATTAACTAGTGATAATACTATAGCAGTTAAAAGGGTTACTACTCAACAGGAAATTTCTATTTCGGGATCGATTTCTGATGTGAATGGAATGCCTTTACCTGGTATTACAGTATATGTCTCTAATGTGCAACCAACAGAAGGAATGGTTAAGAAAGATTTTATAATTAGAGGAACATCTACTGACTTCGATGGAAATTTTAATTTAAAGGCTGTTGTTGGTGAATATTTGGTAGCAACGGGAATGGGCTTCGAATTATTTTCAGAGCAGATAGTTCCTGAAAAAACAAATTTTAACATTGTTTTGAAGGAAAGTGTAAGTGCATTGGAAGAAGTAGTAATAGTTTCTTCAGGGTATCAAGATGTTGATAGTCGAAAAATGACGGGGTCAGTGGTTTCTTTGAAAGAAGAAGAACTTGAAAGTCGTTATTTTGAAAACGTAATAGATAAATTGGAAGGAACCGTTCCGGGATTAATCCGTTATCAAAATGGAACAACAATACGTGGTGTTGGAACAATTAGAGCTGGAAGAGATGTTTTAGTAGTAGTAGATGGTTTTCCTATTGAAGGCAGTGTAGAAGACTTGAATCCTTATGATATTGAAAGCGTCAACGTATTAAAAGATGCAGCTGCAACAGCGATATATGGAGCAAGAGCAACCAATGGCGTTATTGTTATAACCACAAAGGGGGCAAAAAAAGGCAAAGGATTGAGTGTAGATTTTTCGACAAATGCTACTGTTTTAGATAAGCCGGATTATAGTTACAAAAACCTTTTGAATGCAGAAGAGCAGGTTGAATGGGAAAGTGAATATTATGATTGGTATTTTAATGGAGGCGGAGGCCCCAATGCTCTAGCACAATTTCAGACTTTTTATCTGGGGTATGGCTTACCTGTATCTCCCATTCAGTATGCCTATTACCAGAATGTTACTAATCCTTCGGAAATGAGTGATTCGCAATTAACTGAATTGTTAGACGGATATAAAAAGAATGATTTTTACAAGGAATTCAAGGATCATGCTTTAGAAAATCAGGTGATACAACAATATAATTTAGCTATACGGGCTGATGGTAAACGCTCCCAAACAAATTTAGTTTTAAATTACAAAACAGATAATACGGGAGTTATCAATTCGTACAATAGAGATTTTAATATGTTTCTTAAAGGTACTTTTAACTTGACTGATTGGTTGGATGTTGACTATGGTGCTACAAATATTTTGGGACGTTCTAAATCGCATGCCGATAGGTATGCTAGAGACCCTTTTACGTTCCCTGTTTATTCTTCTATGTTTAATGCAGACGGGTCTAGGGCACAATACGGAACCTATGATTATAATATTTATTCTAATAATTCAGTTATAGCTAATGATCCTAATTTACGAAATTTGTCATATAATCATCTTGATGAACTAGAACGAAATTTTAATCATACCAATACTTTAAACAGTAGATACTTTCTTAAACTAAAATTAAAGGTATTGCCTGGATTAACAATTAATCCTATGTTTCAATACGAAAATTCTATTATAGATTCAGAGAACTATGCTGAGGAAGATAGTTATCAAATGAGACTATTGTTAAATCAATATACTGTTCCTAGCATGGGGCCAGGAGGAACACCAGTTTTTAATTCTTTAATACCTGAAGGAGGTAGACTTGCCCTTAGTAATAGAAGAAGCCCTAGTTATACTGCAAGAGGCCAGGTAAATTATAACCGCTCATTTGGAAAGCATGATTTTCAGGCTATTGCCGGTATGGAATTCAGACAAACCAAGAGTTATGGCAGGTCAAGTTTTCAATATGGATACGATGACCAGTTACAGACTGTCAATAACTACATAGATTATAGAACAATCTCAATGTCTCCATTAAGACCCTATTGGAGTCCATTTTTTTACGCCCAACCTATTTCGCCTGGAAATATAAATCCCGAAGTTAAACATCGTTTTGCCTCAGGTTATGGTAACTTGACTTATACTTACAATAAAAATTACAATTTATTTGGATCGATCCGAAAAGATTATGCGGATATTTTTGGCTCAAATAAGAAATATAGAGGTCAGCCTTTATGGTCAGTTGGGGCAGGCTGGATTGCTTCTAACGAACCTTTTATGGAGAGTCTTGACTTTGTTAATTTTCTTAAATTAAGAGCTTCATATGGTATTACAGGTAATGTGGATATGAATGCATCTAGTTTACTTGTAATTCAGAGTGGAAACAATTTCGACACACAGCTTCCAAATGCATCAATTCCTAATCCACCAAATGATAAATTGAGATGGGAGAAAACAGCTACTACAAACTTAGGTTTAGAATTTAGTCTTTTTAAAAGTAGTTTAAGAGGAACGATTGATGTTTATAGAAAGGCTGGGTCTGATTTATTAGCACAAAGGCGTTTAGATCCAAGTGAAGGATGGACATCATCGGTACTTAATAATGGCGAAGTTCTTAATAAAGGAGTTGAGGTAGGCCTGACCTATGATTGGTTTAGAGCAAAAAGCTCTCAAGAATTTTCATGGTCATCTAATATGGTATTTACCTATAATAAAGGAGAAGTGACCGATGTAGATGGAGATATAGGAGATTTTAATAGTATATCAAATGGAGCAGGTTTCCGAGTTGGGTATGCGCCTGGTTCATTATTCTCTGTTCCTTTTGCAGGTATGGATGAAAATGGTATACCACAGTGGTTTAATGCTGATGGAGAAAGGACTTCTAATTCTCTTTGGGGAGATGTTGAAAACCTTGAGTACTCAGGGGTATTAGCACCGGTAAAAACCATAGGGTTAACAAATAGTTTTTCTTTTAAAGGATTAACTCTTAGTGTTTTTGCTGTGTATTATGGAGGACATGTTCTTAGAGCTGAACCAGCAATTAATCCGCTTATACTTCAAGCACCAGTGCCAATTGGATCACCATCATATATTGCAGATAGCTGGACACCAGATAATACGGATACAGTGGTGCCTGGACGAGGACAATACTATTCTTTCTTAGGGGCAGCACAGCTTAATTATCCAATTTCTGATTACAGGGTGCGTCCTGCTGATTTTATTAAAATCAGAAATATTGTATTAGGGTATAGTTTGCCTCAAAGTTTTGCTAGTAAAATAAAGGCAAAAAATGTTAAAATCAATTTTCAGCTCAATAATCCAGGAACAGTCTGGATGAGACAAAAGGATGTTCATATTGATGTAGAAACAGGAGGAGCACCTCCTCTAACATCTTATGTTTTTGGTCTTAATGCTAACTTTTAATTATTACTCGTATGAAAAATATATTATTTAAATTGGCAATGGGTATCTCAATAGTCCTTTTGTCATCATGTGATTCCTATACGGATTTCACGCCTAAAGGGAGAAAAATTGTGCAAACCCAAAGTGATCTGGAATTATTAGCTAACAAACAATATAGTGGATTTGATTTTACAATGTTATCTATTCTGATTAACGATCATTATCCTCAATCTCGGGATATACCTTTTATACTTACTGGGAATAGTAAAGATTTAACGTATACCCAGCTAACGTATGATGAATCGATAGATAGAGAACAATTAGATCAATCTGGAGAACTCTATTCAAGGTTATATGCTATTATTAATGGAACAGCTAATCCGCTTATTTCATTTTCTAACCAAGTATCAGGGAATCAAAATGAATTGAATAGTTTAAAAGCGGAAGGCTATGTTATTAGAGCTTTCCTACATTATTATTTGGTAAATATATATGCAAAGGCTTATGATCCGTCTACTGCAGCAGAGGATGGAGGAATACCGTATGTTAAGGATTTAGATTTAGATGAAATTAACCCTAAACTTTCTGTTCAGGAAGTATATGATAATATTATGGCAGATATAGATTCTGCTATCGAGTTGGATGCGCTTCCTGAAACACCAATTAATGCTATGCGTGTTGGTAAAGGTTTTGCCTATGCCGTAAAGGCTAAAATTCTAATGTCTCTTGGAGATTATGAGTCAGCTTTAGATGCAGTAAATGTTGCTCTAACGTATAATAACGTATTGGAGGATCATAGACCTCTTCTATCATCATATTCTAGTAATCCTCTTTCTTTTTCGAATCTTCGTCCAAATGGTCTTATAGCAGATGATAATTTATTTTATTCCTATTATGCGCGAAATTGGCCATTTTCAGTTTCTCCTAGTTATGAAATTGTAAATGAATTTTATGAAGCTGGTAATATACTTAAGGATTCTTTGGGCACTCAAGTGTATGAAGAGGGTAATGCTGTAAACCTTCCAGGTATACCTGAATGGTCTGGTGGATATCAACAGAATAATGCGGGAATCACAACATCTGATTTATATCTTATTAAAGCAGAATGTTTAATTCGTACTGATGAGGTTGAAGAAGGAATGAATTGGATTAATGAAATAAGACTTCGTCGTGTTTCTCCTTATGCTCCTCTTCAAGCAGCTAATGCTTCAGAAGCAATGGGATACCTTCAGAAGACCGCTAGAATTGAGTATTTATATTCGGGAAAAAGTTATTTCGATATAAAAAGATGGAATAAAGAAGGAGAATATCCTATAACAATCAGTAGAACCTTAGAAGGAGTTACCTATACACTTTCTCCAAATTCTTCTTTATGGATTTATCCTTTCCCGTTGGAAGCAGGTCAACTTAATCCAACATTAGGTAAAAATTATTAACAACCAAAATACTAAAAATGGTTAGAATTAAAATAAATATCAAAACTATATCTTTAATGGTGTGTTTTCTGTACGGAGCTTTAACAGGTTTCGCGCAGGATGATCTACTTCAAATTGGTAATCAGGCACCTCCTATTAAATATTCAAAATGGGTTAAAGGAGAACCTATTAATGAATTTAAAGACGATAAACTTTATGTAATGGAGTTTTGGGCGACTTGGTGTGGTCCTTGTATTGCTGCGATGCCACATCTTTCGGAATTAGCTCATAAATATGAAGGAAAAATTTCTTTTGTAGCTGTTAATGTGTGGGAAAAGATTGGAAATAAGCCATACGAATCCGTAATTCCAACAGTATCCAAGTTTGTAGAAGACTTGGGTGAGAAAATGGATTTCAATGTGGTTATTGATAATAATGACCAATTTATGTCCAACGAATGGCTATTAAAGGCTGGTGTGACGGGTATACCATCAACATTTTTAATTCAAAAGGGTAAATTGATTTGGATAGGGCATCCTAAAGATTTAGAGTCTATTATTAATGAAGTTCAAAATGGTACTTATGATATGAATAGTACTCGAGAAGAACATCTAAAAAGTCAAAAGGAAAATTTAGACAAAATAGAGGCTTATAAAAAATTAATGAAGCCAATAGATGAGGCAATTGCTGCAGAAGACTATGAACATGCATTTAAGTTAATGAGCGACGTTGTTGCCAAAAATCCATCACAATCATATTCGCTAGGAATGAGGCAATTTAAAACACGTTTGGAATTTATAAGTGAAAATAATGCTATGGAATATGCTAAAGATTGGGTAGCTAAGGATGGTTCTCGTTATACCATGTACATTGCACAAACCATTGCAGATTATGAGGGTTTATCCAAAGATACTTATGCACAGGCGGCAATTTGGTTCGAACCAGCAGCATATAGGGAAGGAACTAACCCTATGATTATTGATTATTTAGCTAAATGTTATTTTTTAGCAGGCAATTATCCTCAAGCTGTGGAAGAACAAAAAAGAGCTTTAAAAGCAGCTAAAGAAGCTTTAGAAGGAGATAGGTTTACTGGTATTATTGTATCTAGTACTGTTGAGGATTATCAAAATAAATTGAAAACGTATAGCGATAAACTCCAATAAATTGAAGATAAGGTAGATTAATTCCTATCTAGCCTGTTTTTAGGAATAAGGCTAATTAGTTCTTAGGATTAAAAAGGAATTATGACCTAAAATAGGGTTGATAAATACCTTGTATAAAATTTAAGTAAGTTCTCATTAACATTCTTAATTATAGATTGAATAATGTTTTAGGAGACATAGATAAAGTCTTTTCTTAAGTAAAATAAGAAAGGACTTTATCATTATAATCAATTCCTTAGTTAATATGTTTATATAACATATAAGTTGAAGATTTAATGAATAGCATTCTGTAAATGATTGCTTTACGAGTTTATTTTGTATACAACTAAGGCTAAAGAAAATAAAAAAGGTAATCAATAAGCTGTTCTAAATAGAAGACATGCTACAGTATTAAATCGTATTAAAAAGATATTTGAAATTAAATAATAAAACGAAATCAATAATGAAAAAACTAATAATGATAGTTGCGGTATGTTTAACCGTATTGGCATGTAAACAAGAAAAGCCTTTGGCAGGGGGTAAGTATAGAATAAATGGAACGATAACAGGATTGGAAAATGGTGCTATTTATTTAATCAATCAGTCTTTAGATACCATTAAAGTTGAAGATGGTGCATTTGTCATTGAGCATGACATTGAAGATAGCGTAAAGCTTATACATCTATCAAAAATAAACAGTAATCGACCAAAGCAAGGAGAATTCGTTTCAATATTTGTAGAGCCAACAAAAATGACTTTAAATATTGAATATGAAGACTTTTCAGAGGCTAAATTGTCAGGTTCTAAAACCCAAGACGATCAGTACAGGTTGCAAGCCATTTTAGACAAAATCTCTGAACACTATAAAGAAGAGAAGAATCATTTTGAGGCCGTAAGAAAAAAATACCAGGAGGCGTCGAACGCAGGTGCAAGCGATAAAGAACTCGAAGCTATAAAATATGAGGATGATGAAGCAAGAGAAAAACTCGCGCCAATGTGGGAAAAGCAAAGTGAGGCTACTTTACAATTTATTAAGGATAATCCGAAATCCTATGTCAGCTTTCAATCATTTTTATTTCAAATAAGTAAACTAAAATACGCCGAGGCTAAAGCTATTTTAGATCAGCTTAATCCAGAGTACTTAAAAACCGACTTAGGAAAAGATATTAGTCAAAAAGTAGAGAACTTACAAAAGGGAATACCCGGAGCTAAAGCAGCGAATTTCGAAACGGTAGATATTAATGGGGATCCTTTAAAACTGGCTGATTTCAAAGGGAAATATTTACTTATAGATTTTTGGGCATCGTGGTGTGTTCCTTGTAGAAAA
>NZ_JACVXB010000008.1:12328-145315 GCF_014596945.1 Aestuariibaculum sediminum
CTTTAAAACTGGCTGATTTCAAAGGGAAATATTTACTTATAGATTTTTGGGCATCGTGGTGTGTTCCTTGTAGAAAAGGGAATCCGCATTTAATTAGTTTATATCACAAATATCATTCTAAAGGATTAGAAATTCTTGGCGTGTCTGATGATGATAGAGCACATGACAAATGGAAAAATGCAGTAGAAAAAGATGGAATAGGTATTTGGCACCATGTTTTAAGAGGTTTAGAATATAAAGAAGGGACTTACCAACGTATAAACAAAGACAAGGATATAAGTGATGCTTATAATATTCATTCGTTGCCAACCAAAATACTTGTAGACCCTAATGGGGTAATTGTTGGACGTTATGGTGGCGGTGGCGGCACTGATGACGATATGGATAAAGATTTAGCAGAAATTTTTAATCAATAGATAAAAAATGAAAACAGAAACCAGAAGTTAGAGAAATGGTTGATGGAAAATGAATTTTGAACCAGCCAAATACCTTTGCTGTGGTTTATATTAAGCAGTTTGAAGGGAAAAATCCAATTGCAAGAAAATATAAAGATAGGATAACTACTAAGGATTAGATTGAATGGATTATTATGTCCGCTTTGCATGGCTCTCGGTTACCATACGATCCACCTAATAAAGAAGCCGAATTGTATAAAACTAAAGTAGAACTTGATTTGCTAAATAAGCTAGAAAAAAACAAGACTGTCAATTCAATTTGGTTTAGTATTTTTATTTTATCAAATTGAATAGATTATGACAAAATTGTTTAGTCCTTTAAAAATAAAGGGAATTACTTTAAAAAATAGAATAGGGGTTTCTCCCATGTGTCAATATACTTCTATTGATGGTTTTGCAAACCAATGGCATCTTGTGCATTTGGGTAGTAGAGCTGTAGGAGGTGCTTCGCTAATTATAGCCGAAGCTACAGCGGTTTCTCCAGAAGGTCGAATTTCTCCTAAAGATTTAGGAATCTGGAAAGATGAGCATATTGAAAAGTTATCAGAGATAACAGCTTTTATTAAAGAAAATGGTAGTGTGGCAGGTATTCAATTGGCACATTCAGGAAGAAAGGGAAGTACCATGGCACCAACCGAAGGATATGGCACTGTAAATATTGAGTCAGGTGGTTGGAATCCTGTGGCACCATCCCCTTTACCTTATTCTGAAAACTATCCTCAACCTATTGCGTTATCTGTTGAAGGAATTAAAAAAGTTGTCGATGATTTTAAAATGGCAACAAAAAGAGCTTTACAAAGCGGATTTGAAATTATAGAGATTCATGCTTCACATGGGTATTTATTGCATCAGTTTCTGTCTCCTTTAAGTAACCAAAGGAAAGATAATTATGGCGGAAGCTTTGAAAATCGTATTAAATTATTACTTGAAGTAGTAAATGCAGTAAAATCTGTACTTCCAGAAGAATCCCCTTTATTTGTTAGAATTCCGGCAACAGATTGGGTTAATGGTGGATGGGAAACTAATGATGCAATAAGACTAACATCTATATTAAAAAAAGAAGGTGTTGATGTGGTAGATGTTACAACAGGAGGATTAAGTAACGAACAAAAAATACCTGTTGGACCAGGATATCAAACACCTTTTGCTTCTAAAATTAAAAAGGAAACAGGTATGCTAACAGCTACTGTTGGAATGATTACTAATGCTGCACAAGCAGAATATATTTTAGTCAATGAAGACGCAGATATAATTTTGTTAGCTAGAGAATTTTTAAGGAATCCTTATTTTCCTCTAACAGCAGCTTCAGAGCTGGGAGAAGATATTACCTGGCCCGCACAGTACAACAGAGCTAAATTGTAATTTTAGATAAGTTTTGTAACTTACTTCCAAAAGCCTTTATGAGGTACTCTATTAGATTGTTTTTTGTCATTATTTTTAGTCAACAATTTTATGCTGCAAACCCCAACAGTTTGTTTTCCGAATATATGGTTATCGAGCTGGACTTGCAACAAAAACTGTATAAATAGTTGAATGACTGTACTGCAAAAAACGGAAATAGAGTACCTCTTGCGGCGGGAAAAATTGAGTATAGCTTAATTTATAGTAAACCCTTATTTAATAATATTTTATATAAAGAATTGGGCTGGTTCCTTATGTCCACTGTAGGTGGTTCATGGTTTCTGTCCCTATCCACATAATAACTATTTAAAGTTAATATTATTTTTTACGCTTTTTTAAAACGTTCGGGCTTAAGGGAGGCTTACCTTTCTTTTATTCAGAAAACTTAAAAACAAATTAAAAACATCTTTATCCTTTAAATTTTTTCTCAGAATTTTATAGGCTTTTCCGATTTGGTTTTCGACTGTATTTTTCGAAATATTTAATTTTTCTGCTATTTGACTGTATTTTAGGTTTTTAAATTTACAAAGCATAAAAATCTCTTTACATCTTAGCGGAAGCTCATCAATTTCTTCTTTAAGTAGACTGATTTTTTTATTTAAAATGTCGTTATCTTCTTCAATAATATCTCTTAGTAATTTATATCTCAATTCTTCTAAATTTTTATTTAAGGTGTTTTCTTTCCTGATTAAATCTAAAAAAGCATGGTAAACAGATGTCATTAGGTAGCTTTTAATATTGCCCTTAAAATTGATATAATTTTTAGATTCCCAAAATTTCAAAAGAACGTCTTGTACTATATCTTCAGCTTTTTGAGTGTCGTTAGTATAATTACAAGCAAACGCACATAAATCCTGATAATATTTCAAATAAATATCATCGAAATTTTCCTCTACATTTGTTGTAAAATTATCGGAGTATTTTTTATTTGTAAGAGAATTGTTCAAATAAATTCTAGTTTTATTGATAATAATACAAAAGAAATAAAAATAATAAAACAGTAGTGGTTTTTTTAAAATAATCCGTTCTATATATAAAAACAATTGCTAGAAAAGAAAAAATAAATCCTTGTTTATAATAAAAATGAAAAAGATAATTGCAAAATATATCAATAATGAAGCTTCTAAAGAAGACTGTGACCTTTTAGAAGAATGGTTAAAGGATGATAATAATAAAAGGAAGTTTAAAGAGTATTTAAGAATTAACTATCTCACAAAGGCGGATTATGAATTTAAAGGCCTGACCAGCCAGAATGATTCAAGATTGGAAGAATCTGATGTTAAAGTTTTCAATATTAATTATAAAACGTTTTTTAAATATGCTGCGGCAGCATGTATTATTGCGTTTGTTAGTTATGGATTATTTACAAATCAATTTGATTTTAATCAAAAGAAAAACAATATAGCAAACCAGGAGCGTGTAATTTCTCCAGGTACGAACAAAGCTACTTTAACTTTACAGGATGGTACAGAAGTTTATCTGGATAAGGAAAATGCATATGAAAACTCCTATGTTAAAGGGAGTGAAAAGGAATTAGTTTATCAAAGTGCGGTTACCGAAAAGAATGATGTAATCCAATATAATTATTTAACCATTCCGCGTGGTGGTCAATTTAGTTTAGTGTTATCAGATGGAACGAAAGTTTGGTTAAATTCAGATTCTAAATTAAAGTATCCCGTTAAGTTTATTAAGGGAGAGTCAAGACAGGTTGAACTTGTGTATGGAGAAGCCTATTTTGATGTAACCCATAGTTCTGATCATGGAGGAGCAGATTTTAAAGTTTATACAGAGGGGCAAGAAGTTGAAGTACTAGGGACAGAATTTAATGTAAAAGCTTATCCAGAAGAAGCTAATATTTATACAACATTGTTGGAAGGATCTGTTGCTCTTCATACTATGAATGAAAAACATGAAACGCTTCTTCCTGGACAACAATCGATTTTAAATAAATCAACCCATAGTATTTTGGTGTCTAATGTAGAAACCTTTTACGAAGTTGCCTGGAAAAAGGGCGTATTTAGCTTTAAAAATAAATCTTTAATAGATATAATGCAAGTACTTTCCAGATGGTATGATGTTGACGTTGTCTTTCAGGATAAAAATTTAGAAAAAGTACTGTTTACGGGACAAATTAGTAAGGATCAAGATATTGATAATATTTTATCCTTAATACAGAATACAAATTTTATACATGCCTATGAAATTGAAAACAATAAAATCATTTTAAAAAACTAAAAAGGGAATAAAGGTTTCGCTCGCCAAAGTAAAAGCCTTTATCCCTTGTGAGTATTAATCAATTAATAAAAATTAACTAACAACAACAAACAAATTTATGGAAATTAATTTAACTAAGGCTTTTTACCTTTTCAGGAAGAAGCTTATTAAAATTGCTATGAAAACTTTTGTCTTTTTATTATGTACAACTATGTTTGGTTTAACACCAGATGCTATTCTATCACAGAATGCTAAAATAATGGTTGAATCAAATAGGAAACTAACCGTCGATGAAGTTTTCGAATTAATCATGAGTCAAACGGATTACACTTTCGTGTACCAATCCGATATGTTTAAAGGCTATCCTGAAATCAGCCTGAAAAGAGGGATAATAGGTGCGAACGATTTATTGAATTTAAGTTTAAATCAAGACGAGTTTGAATTTTCTTTTCAAGATAGTAATACCATCCTTATTAAAAAGCTCATTCAAAATCAACAAGAATTTACTTTAACAGGAAGAGTTACCGATATAAACGGTGTGCCTTTACCTGGGGTAACAGTATATGTAACGAATCATGATTTTAAAGGTAAAATTGAGAAAGATTTTATCATAAGAGGAACGAGTACAGATTTTGATGGACAATACTCTGTAAGAGCAGAAGTAGGAAATACATTGGTAGCTTCTTTTATAGGTTACGAAATGTATTCTGAAAAAATAGTAGAAGAAAAATCGATTTTCAATATTATACTTAAAGAACAAATTAGTGCTTTAGAAGAAGTTCTTGTGGTAGGATACGGTACAACTAAAAAGAAAGATTTAACGGGGTCTGTGGGGTCTGTTGATTCAGAAGATATTCAACAAATAAAAACTCAAACTATCGATCAAGCGCTCGTTGGTAAGGTAGCTGGTGTTTTTGTACAAAATAGAGGAGGTCAGCCTGGCGCTGGTGCTTTTGTGCAAATTCGTGGGTTAAGTCAAATACGCGGAGATAATCAACCTCTTTATGTTGTTGATGGTGTCCCTATTAACATTACACCAAATACTGAAACCTTGGGTTTAATAAATTATGGGGCTAGAGAAAACCCATTGCTATCTATAAACCCAGAGGATGTAGAGCGTGTAGATATATTAAAAGATGCTTCGGCAGCGGCTATTTATGGTTCGCGTGCAGCTAATGGAGTTGTTATTGTAACCACAAAACGAGGAAAGCAAAATCAGGCTCCGAGATTTTCTTTTAACGCAAGTACAACCATTCAAAACCCGGTCGATACTTACGACTATTTAAGTACTTCAGAATATATAGATGTGGCCAAAGCAAATGCTCAAAGCGTGCTAGATCAATATCCACCAGTTTATTGGCCTTTATATTTTCCAAATGAATATGCCATGGTAAATGATCCGGATAATTATTTTGGATCAGCAGATACCGATTGGCAGGATTTAATTACCAATAAGAATGCTTTATGGACACAGTATAGTTTTAATGTTGGTGGAGGATCTGAAAAGGTAAATTATTTTACTTCTTTTGGCGTTTCAGATCAAGATGGTGTGATGATTGAAAATAATTTTAAACGCTACAGTTACAGTGCAAATATAGATGCTAATGTAACAGATAACTTTAAAGTTGGTACCTCTATTAACTATAATTATTCGGTAAATAAAAACAAAGGATTTGGTTCATTGGGCCTTGGTGAATTCAGGCCAGACCTGACACCATATAACGAAGATGGTACTTATGCCACCTTTGATGGGATGTATGGAGAACAGTATACACTTTTAGGTGATGGTATGCAAACCCGTTATAAAGCTGTTGCAAAAAATTTATTAGGAACCGTTTATGGAGAAGTTAAAATTTTAGAAGGATTAAAATTTCGTTCTCAAATTAATATTAGACAAAGTCAAGATAGAACAGACCGATTTTTAACTTCAAAATCTACAAACGCTTTATTCGAAGGTTTATATTATGCTAGACCAGGTGCCAATTTAGAAGTTCAAACCAATAATGGTTGGTCTACCACCTTTACTAATACACTAAATTATAATAAAAGTTTTGGGGATCATACTATTGACGCTGTTGCAGGTATATCTTGGGATCGTAATCGATATGATGCAGAATCTCAAAGTTATCGTGGTTTTCCTGATGATAATATTTTAACAAATATTGGTTCGGCTAGTTTTATTGATGAAGCTAGTAGTGAGCATTTACAACAAGGTTTAAACTCATTGTTTGGTAGAGTAAACTATAATTATAAAAACAGATATTTAGCGACGTTTACTGCACGTCGAGATGGATCAACAAAATTTGGACCAGATAACCAATTTGGTTTTTTCCCTTCAGGAGCTTTAGCATGGAATGTTCATAATGAAAGTTTTTTTAATGTAGAATCCATAAATCAGTTAAAGTTAAGAGCTTCAATGGGACGTGTAGGATCAGATAACTTACCTTCATTTACCTATTTAGCGTATTATCAGTCTCTGGAAAATAACGATTCTTTTTATGATGGACAAAATGGTATTGCTGTTACAGGTGTTCCAAATACTGGTATTCGTTGGGAAGAGACCGATCAGTTAGATTTAGGATTAGAATTTGGGTTGTTTGGGAGCCGATTAAATGGAGAAATTGTGTATTACGAGAAGAATACATCAGGAATCATTTTATTTACCCAGATACCTTCAGAAACAGGTGCTACATCTTGGGATACTAACGTAGCAGATGTTTCCAATAAAGGTTGGGAATTTACCATTGGGGGAGATATTTTTAGAGGTGAAAATCTGCGTTGGAATTCTTCGATCAATTTATCAACAGTTAAAAATAATGTAGATCATTTATATGGCGCAAATACAGGATTCCAAACAGGGATTATTGAAGGAGAGCCTATTGGTGTTATTACAGGTTATGATGTGATTAAAATAGCGCAAACTCAAGAGGAAATAGATGAACTTAATACAGCTGCTGGAGGAATGTATCAGTCGACTTTAACACAGCCAGGCGATTATATTTTTAAAGATATTACAGGAGATGGAATAGTTAATACTAGAGATAGAGACCCTATAGGTGACCCTAATCCAGATTTCTTTGGAGGATGGAATAATCAATTAACTTATAAAAACTGGGATTTTACAATGAACTGGACTTTTGTTGAAGGGGCAGAAAGATCATATCAGCCTATTTCAAATTTGTATTTTATGGCGCCAAATTCTAATCTTACAACTTTAGTTAATGATACTTGGGCTCCAGATAATACTAATGCATCTTATGCAAGGCTCGGTTCCAGAACACATGGATTTACACCAACATCAAGATCTGTAGTTGATGCTTCTTACATTAAATTACGTTCAGCATCTGTAGCCTATAATTTGCCGAAACAGTGGTTTGGTAAGTTAGGAGTAACTAATACTAAGTTAACTTTAAGTGGTAATAATTTAATTATAATTTCAAATTATCCTGGGCTTGACCCAGAAGATGTTGTAAACTTTGGATTTGCCAACAGGTCAACAAATTTTAATGCTGATAATGGTAGGTCATATCCTAATACAAGAACGTTTACATTCTCTTTAAATGTTACATTCTAAAGAAATAAAGTTGGACTTAAGTAAATTAAAAAATGATTAAAAGAATGAGAAATTTAACAATATATAAGTACACGGCCTGTTTAACTTTAGCCATTATGGTGAACTCCTGCCAATTAACAGAGGAATTAGATGACTATAAACCATTGTATGCTTTAGAAGCCGAAACAGCTATTAATACACAAGAAACAGCAGAATTGGCATTAGTTGGTGCTTATTCAGCATTTAGACAAGGTTCACAAGGAGGGTTTCCAGAAATGTTTTTAACGCCAGATATACTTAGCGGTTATAGTACAGCTGGAGCTTCTTCTGCAAGTAGGCCTGAAGAACAAGGCTGGGTTCAAAATAACCCTTTGGCAACAGGCGCATCAACAACCCAATCAATTTATACAGCATTATATGATTTAGTTAATAGAACCAATTGGTTGATTAATGCGGTTGACAAATTAGAACCAAATGTTTTTGAGCCTTCAAGTAGAAAGTCAGAAATTTTGGGTGAAGCTAAAATTTTAAGAGCTTTAGGACATTTTTATTTACTTAGAAATTTTGGACAGTTTTATAATGTCAATTCAGAATACGGAATTAATTTAAGATTAGAACCGGTAAGATCAGATGAAGCATTTCCAAGAAATACAGTTCAAGAAACCTATACTTCTATTCTTGAAGATTTAGATGTGGGTATTGCAGAAGGGCCTGATTTAAGAACTAAAAAATATACAAACAGTACATTTGCAAAGGCCTTAAAGGCAAAGGTGTTATTGTATATGGGAGCGTATGGCCAGGCAGCAAATTTAGCGCAAGACATAATTGATGGTGCTAATACAAACTTTATGTTAGAGCCAACCTACGGAGCTATTTTTGACGATCATGATTCGCCAGCGATTTTTCAAAGTTCTGAAATTTTATTTGGAACGGCAGGCGAGCCTGCGGCTGGTACAGGCATTGGAAATTTTTACAGTGGCTTTGCGATTACCATTACACAAAACTATTTAGATGCTATTTCAGAGACATTTGAGGTAGATGGTCAAATGATAGATATTGATGGTGAGAATAGGGGGAAAGCAATAATATTTGATAATGTTTCTTTTGGAGGTTTTTATTCAACTAAATATACAACTTATTTTACTTCAGGTGACTATGAGATGATTTACCACATGCGTATGGCTGAAGTGTATTTAATTTTGGCAGAAGCCAGCGCCAGAGCAAATAATATGGTTACAACAGAAGCTCTAAATGCTTTAAACGAAATTCGTTTAAGAGCGGGAGCAACCACTACAGGAGGTGACGGTTTTGAAACCTACCCAAACACTATTAGTTTAGACCAGTTTTTAACTGCCGTACGCTATGAGAAATTAGCAGAGATATACCAAGAAGGTGGTGAAAACTGGTATGATTTAATACGTTATGATTATGCAGATGGATTTGGTACAGGTTTTCAAGTATCAGATGTTAAACCGACCGCTACAGATTCAGATAAGTTTATCTTACCAATTCCAACTGAGTCAATTGATGCAGGAGGTAATGTGGTAGATCAGAACCCAGGATATAATTAATATTCAGATAAAAGCAACCTAACAAAAATTTGTTAGGTTGTTTTTCTAAATATTATAAAATCAATCAAAAAAACATAAAAATTCACTTTTCATATTAAGTTTCTTTTTGTTTAGGAGAGGCTATAAATGATCCCCATTTTGTTAAATAAAAGTTTATTCGAATCAGAATTTATGGAACTCGAAAATTACCAACTTGTTTAATAAAAACTGAGACCCAATTTTCAAGATTTAATGTCTGTACCTTGTTATTTTACGAGTTTGTTTTGCATATCCCTGTGGTTATCGAAAATAAAAAAGGTAATCAATAAGCTGTTCTAAATAAAAGACATGCTACAGTATTAAATCGTATTAAAAAGACATTTGAAATTAAATAATAAAACGAAATCAATAATGAAAAAAGTATTAATCATAGTTGCCGTATGTTTAACCGCATTGGCATGTAAACAAGAAAAGCCTTTGGCAGAGGGTACGTATAGAATAAATGGAACGATATCTGGATTGGAAAATGGTGAAATTTATTTAATGAATCGTGATTTAGATACCATTAAAGTTAAAAATGGAGCATTCATCATTGAGAATACTATTGAAAATGGCGTAAAGCTTATACACATATCAAAGACCTCCAATAAAGGAGCAAAGCAAGGAGAATTCGTTTCAATATTTGTAGAGCCAACAAAAATGACTTTAAATATTGATTATGAAGACTTTTCAGAGGCTAAATTGTCAGGTTCTAAAACCCAAGACGATCAGTACAGGTTACAAGCCATTTTAGACAAAATCTCTGAAGACTATAAAGAAGAGAAGAATCATGCTGACGCAGTAAGAAAAAAATACCATGAGGCGTTCAAGGCAGGTGCAAGTGATGAAGAATTGGAAGCTATTAAATATGAGGATGATGAAGCAAGAGGAAAACTCGCGTCAATGTGGGAAAAGCAAAGTGAGGCTACTTTACAATTTATTAAGGATAATCCGAAATCCTATGTCAGCTTTCATTCATTTTTATTTCAAATAAATAAACTAAAATATGCCGAGGCTAAAGCTATTTTAGATCAGCTTAATCCAGAGTACTTAAAAACCGACTTAGGAAAAGATATTCGTCAAGAAGTAGACAATTTACAAAAGGGAATACCCGGAGCTAAAGCAGCGAATTTCGAAACGGTAGATATTAATGGAGACTCTTTAAAACTGGCTGATTTCAAAGGGAAATATTTACTTATAGATTTTTGGGCATCGTGGTGTGTTCCTTGTAGAAAAGGGAATCCGCATTTAATTAGTTTATATCACAAATATCATTCTAAAGGATTAGAAATTCTTGGCGTGTCTGATGATGATAGAGCACATGACAAATGGAAAAATGCAGTAGAAAAAGATGGAATAGGTATTTGGCACCATGTTTTAAGAGGTTTAGAATATAAAGAAGGGACTTACCAACGTATAAACAAAGACAAGGATATAAGTGATGCTTATAATATTCATTCGTTACCAACCAAAATACTTGTAGACCCTAACGGGGTAATTGTTGGACGTTATGGTGGCGGTGGCGGCACTGATGACGATATGGATAAAGATTTAGCAGAGATTTTTAATCAATAGATAAAAAATGAAGACAAAATCAAAATTTCTAACAATAGCATTGCTGCTATTTACAATGATAAGCTTTGGGCAAAAAAAACAAGATGTGAGTGTACTGTATGTAGGTTTTGATCCAAAAACACCAATTCCTGAAGAACTATTGGGAGGTTTGGGTATAGCTAGCATGACCCCAGAGCGATTTAAGGACGATTATAAAACCCGATTTCCTGAGTTTAAAAGTTATCTTGAAACTTATTTTAGAAAAGTAAAAACTGTTGATGCCAGAGTGTATAAAGTAGAAATGTCAGCTCATTTTGATGTTACAATTTTTGATCAGGCTATTAAACCATGGAAACCTCAGGTAAGAGAAATGGTTGATGGTAAAATGAATTTTGAACCAGCCAAATACCTTACTGAGGATTTTGATCATGCCACCATTTTTATAGGCCATACGGCTCCGCTAATGGGCCAGAGTATTGGGTCTAAATTAGACTGGTTGTGTTTGTGCTTAGATGCCGATGCGCATCACATAAAGACAGAGCATCCTATTTTTAAAGGGCCTTTTCCAGTTGAATTGACTCTTAAAAAGAAAGCTACCCCAGAAGGGATTTTTCTTTATCCATCAGGAAAAGATGTGCCGAAAGAAATTCCTATGTGGCGTGTACAAAAGGAGGGGTATCTAGAAGGAAAAGGTTACAGGGTAGGCATGGTGTCACGTGGTGACGGTTTTTTAGACTCTCCAGATGCTGAATATATATCTAGTGGGGTTAATACTAAAGACGTTGGAGCTGTTGCTATCGGGCGTCATGGTAATTTCTTTATGTGGGGCTTTTCAGGGTCACCAGATTATATGACTGATGAAGCGAAACAGGTATTTGCAAATGCTGTGGTTTATATGAAGCAGTTTAAAGGGAAAAAGCCAATCGCAAGAAAATATAATGATAGGATATCTACTAAGGACAGGATTGATTTGATTGTTGGAAGTTTGACGGATGATTCTTATTCAAATTATAAAGTTTACATAGAAAAGAATAATGAAAAATCAGCAAAGTATTTTTCCGATTTGAAAAGCAAAAAGCAAAATGGAGAAACACTTACCGATAGCGAAGAGCAGATGTTGCAAGTAACGCCTAAACCCATGGGCATTCCATCAAAGGAAGAGTTCTTTCAACAAGTGTCAGGTTCATTTTTTGAACCAAAATATGAAAATAATATTCAGGAGCTTATAGATTATTTAGAAGCGAATAGAAAATATATGTATTCTGATCCAGATGGATTTCATTCCCTAAAAATCGATGAGGATTTAAAGAAAATAGGAGTCGGAAATGATTCCTTAGATTTTTTTGAAGTTATTATTCCATTGCTAAAGGATGCTGAAAAGATGGAAATAGCAAAACGAGTATTGTTACGTTATACAGGCATGGAAAAATCTCATAAAGAATGGCGTAAATGGTATAAAACCAACAATGATAAACTGTTTTTTACAGAATCAGGTGGCTATAAATGGATGATAAATAACAGATAATAGAAGTTATGCGACGTTTAGTATTCTATATGCTACTCCTTTGCTACAGTAGTGTTACGGCTCAAATTGAGTTAGACAAGGATTTTAAGTTAGCTGTTGAAAAAGCATCAAAAGAACTCGAGGTAAAAAGGCCAGAAACTACAGATCCTGTTAAGGTTAATGCAAATGTAGTTTGGAACGAATCGAAAGATCAGCTAGCTGTTATTGTTAAAGCCTCCATTTTAAGGGGCTGGCATATATATGCATTTGTTCCTGAAAATCAACCTTATATTGAGTTTAATACGGTTTTAAATAATATTGAGGGTTTAGAACCGATAACATCATGGAAAAACCCACCCCCATTACCTTACGAACAGGGTATTTATATTTATGAGGGAGATTTAATATTTACAAGGTATTTTAATTTGAAAGAAAGGTCTAAGAAGCCTATAGAAGCTGGGTTGTTTTATCAAACTTGTAATATTAATCAGTGTTTGCGTCCCAATCAAAAGACAATAAATATTACACTTTAAAATTAGATAATAACAAAGTGAAATAAATTGATGTAGATGTTTGCTAATTAAGCATAAATGAGATTGTTAGAAATAATGAATTGATCTTATACTTAAGAGACTTTTGTTAAAAATATAACTGATATATTGTATGGTTAAAAAATTTAAAATAAAGATGTTAAATGTAGGTTTTAATCAGTGGATTTAAACAATCAGAAAGGATTAGGTGTCTCGGTTAACACACTAAAAAAAGCCAGCTATAATAAAGTTATAACTGGCTTTTAGATTGTTAACAATGTATTTAGTTTTTAACGATTTTGGATGTTTGTGACCCTTTTTCTGAATCAACTTTTAACAAATATACACCCGAAGGTATTTTAGACATATTAATTATCGTTTTCGTGTTTTTTACTTCCATTTTACTAATAATTAATCTTCCATCTAGTGCAAAAAGAGACATTGTTGTTTTTGCACTCAAAGAAGGTATAGATATAAAAATAACATCATTCACGGGGTTTGGAAAAACTTTAACTCCTAATGATTTATTTTCTTTAACCCCTAAACTGCTAATATCTACTTGATTAGAAGCTTTTCCTAAGCCTCCCATGGCATTAGCAGCTCTCACAGTGTAAATGCCTGTTGTGTTACCCGCGATATCATAACTATTTGTTATTACAAAATCGACAAAAACATTGTCTTTGAAAACAGCCCAGCCTAAAACATAATTATCATCATCCCAGTTAATAGTAGATCCTGATTTTGAAACAATAGGTGTTAATGCTTGCTCAGTGTACAAGGTTGGTTGCCAGCTATCAGTGCCACCTAAAACGTTTGGAATTGTATATTGAGAAGCTTCCGCTTCATTTAAGGTAGGGTCTAATGTAACAGAGGTAGCATCTTTTGTATAATCAGTTCTTCTCTGACTTAAATCCACCTCAATTCCTGAAGATGTTAAGCTTTTATATTCAGCAAAACGATATGGTACAACATTCATTGGATCTCCCCAAGCTCCTGCAGTAGGTAATTTATTCATTATCGTATTTATATAAACTACTTTAGGTGCATTATTCCAAGGCCTTCCTAATCCAAAAATGCCATCTTGTTGTGCGTCACCATCAATAGTACAGTTGCTAAATACATAACCCCAATCTGAACTGGTAGCTGCTGCGGTAACAATGCCTCCACCACCAGAAGCTCTGTTTTCCATATACAGTAGGCATTCATTAAAGAAAATATCGCCATTTCCAAAAATATAATCTACGGTACCGTGAATCTCTCCATTTTCCCAATACGTTCTTCCGGCTCCGGTATAATAGGTGTCTTGATTACTTAATAATCTAACATTTTTGAATATGTTTTTATCACCTTGATGACGTAAAGCCACGGCACGTTTTTCAGGTATTCCTAAGCGATAGTCCATTTTATTAAGCAAAGTAAGGTCTTGCATATAAATGTTATCTGCATTAGATGTAAAATTAATTGTTGGTGTTTTATCTATTCCTTCTTGAGCTTGAGTTGGATTGTTAAAAAGTGTTACACCTTCAGTACTTTGCCCGATTAGTGAAATATTAGGTAGACTAATAAATGTTTGTTGTGTTGCATCTCCTGTGGTATTTCCTAAGTCATATTCTCCATTCGGGAAGAAAATATAAAATCTATTACCACTATTTTTTGCGGCATCTGCAGCTGCTAAAGCTGCTGCAAAATCACCATCAACGCCCACTATAAAGTCATAAGCTTTTTTAGTTACTGTTGGTTTGTTAAGTGTGGTAAACGAAATTGAAATAGCATCTGTTAACGTATTATCCGCTAAATCTGAAATTACGTTACCTGCTAAATTAAAGGTGTAAGTTGTGTTATATTCTAAGCTGGAATAGTTAAACGATATGGATTTTCCAAATACTACAGGTGTTAGATTTTGTCCATTAAGAGAGGCAGTTGTATTATCAGCAATTTTAACGCGCTCATCAAAATTTAATACCACTTTTCCTGTTGCCGAGGCCCCTGTGGCATTGTTGGCAGGAACAGAACTGCTAAGAACAGGTGCTGTACCATCATCAAATACACTTTCTGTACCGTAAACATATATGTTAGATATGGAAGTACCATCGTTACCACTTCCAAGAATAGATGATGTGTAATCTGGAATCCATCTTATATAAACTTCAGTTTGATTGTTAGCATTCGCAGGGAGATTAAAAGAACCATCAACCCATGTATTTAAAGTACTCGTATCGTAAGTGCCTATTTCAATAAAATTAGTACCGTCTATTGAGTACTCACATTTTTGAGTTGCATAGCCAGAATAGCTCGTTAACATTTTAGCTTGAACACTAATGTCTTTATAATCAGAAGCATTAATTTTTAATTGGTAATAGTATTTATCAGCTATCTGAGTCCAGTTAATCCGGCAATATTCACCATACCAAGGTCCACCTGAGTTTACTCTAGCTACATAAGAGAAATTTAATCCTCCAGTAGTAGCTCCAGCGGCATCTCTTAGAACCAAAGTAGTAGCATCGTTAACAACATTCGATGAAAAATCTACAGTAACCACATCGTCATAAAAATCCCATCCAACAATATAGTCGGCTGCATTGTAATTTGCTGTAATAGCTTTATTGGAATCCATAGTAACATTAAGTTCGCTATTGGTTTCTCCTGTTCCCCAATTAGAGAAATTAAGGATAGGGTTACCACTGGCAGTTAAAGTCACATTAGTACCAGCTTCATACATTCGTTTACCATCGATCATGGTTCCAGCAGGATTAATGTCTATCATATATTGGTTAGCACCACCTTCAACGGTAAGATTTAATTCGTATGTAGTTAACTGATTAAAAACAGCAGTATAGCTTACATTATCGGTTACAGTAATTTGTAATGGGTTATCAGTTGAAACCGTAGCACCTAAATCATCCTGCCATTCCACGAATTCATAACCAAAGTTAGCATTAGCTGTTAAGTTAACAACCGTACCATCATCTACAGTAGCGGGATTGTCAGAAATGATTGCGCCGCCTTCAGAAGGGGATACAGCTGTTGTAACTGTATATTGTGCCACATCAGCTATTGTTCCATTTAGGTGGCCCGTAATGGAAATGTTGGCTAGTGCAACTTCTTTACCGCTACCTAGACTGTGGATATAAATTTCTAAAGTAGTTTTACCGCCAAGTGCCGGAATTGATAAGCCAGAAACATCCATGTTAAATGTGTTGGTATCACTGGCTTCGCTTGTTGCATCTCCATCTCTCGCGGGTTTAATACCTGTTCCAATTAATGTTGATGTGCCATTAGATGATTTCCAGTAAACATCTATAACTCCGGTTCCAGTTCCATACCTTTGGCAGTCAAATGATATGTTGGTTGGGGTAAAATCTAAACCTGTAACTGGAGTAAATTCAAAACCAATTAAGTTAGTAACATCAGGACCTGTTGGAGTTGTAGCTCCACTTTCATTTTTAAAAGATGTATAAGTTATTGTAGGATTAGATCCAGATCTTGTTCCATTATATGAATAGTTGCTACCTTTCGATACGTTATCAGGTTTGTAATAACTGGCGTCGGTATAGGTTGCGGTTTGTCCTTCAGTACCCAAATTAAAAGCCCAGTCGATTGTTGAAACCGTGTTTGTTGGTAATGTAGTAGATGTACCACTCACTTTAAAAGAATCTACATAAAAATAATTACCCGTGGCTGCGTCGTCTTTTACACCTATTAATCTTACCAAAACATTGCTCTTGTTTTTGGCAACAATATCTAATTGCGTTGTTTTAAGTTGCCACCAACAACAGTTTCCGGTTGCTTGACCTGCTGATGCCCAGGAGGTTCCTTCGTCAACAGAATAATAAACATAAAGATTATCTGTTACTACATTTTGCGTAGTGTAAGAGAGGTCTAGTTTTATTTGATTGTAACCTGTTGTTGGGAAAGAGAACTGAAAATAATTGGAATGATTGGAAGGATTTGTGAAATCTGCAGGAGATGTAGCACCTTGTATTCTTGCTGAATTGTGATAGGTCGTGGTGCCTTGATATACATTTTTTATTTGACCACCTTGTAATGGAACCATTGTCATTTCATAATCTGTAAGTGTACCTTCAGCAGTATTGGGATAAAAAACATCATTAACACTAACATTGATATCCAGTGCGTCGGCAGCATCTCTTGCTGTTGCATTTGGAGTGTAAATGTAGGGACCAGTGCCACTTTTATCATAATCATAATCAAATGTCCACTCAGCTAGTGTGGTCTGAGCAACCAATTGTAAGCTGGTTGCCAAAAAAACAATAAAAAAAGAGTAAAAAGCCCAATGCTTTTTTAGTTGTAAAGTTGGTTTCATAATTTAATGGTTTAGTTTAATTTAATACTGTTATGATTATTGGAAGATAAAACCTCCTAGATGTTATAGATTGCATATTCATAATGGTTTATTCTTTGACAATGGTTTTATTTATAACACCATGGTCCGTAATTATTTTAATTACATAAATGCCTTCCCCTGAGTTAATGTTCACTTTTGTTGTTTTATTTATAATTTCGTTGGCGTTTATTAAGCGAATTTGTTGACCAAGCATATTGAATACCGAAATTTGTTTAACCTTTCCTGCTTTAGCGAAATCTATATGAAATTCATTTTTAAATGGTACGGGATATATTTTTATTAAAGAGTTATCAATGGTATTGTCTCCTACAGATAAAGAATTTTTATTTTGACTACTTATTATTGAAGAAACAAGGTGATTTAAATAAACTTCCACATTCGTATAACCTCCGTCTAGAGAAGTAGATGTTCCATCGGAAGCATTGTTTTTATTAAGTCCGTTTGCGTCCTCCCATGTATCTGGCATACCATCACTATCGGTATCAGTAGGAGCTATTGTTGAATTGTATACCGGCCATCCACCAACATCAGTTTGTGTATCAATGATACCATTAGAGCTGCCATTAGAACCATTATATGTATAAGTGCCATTTTCTGTTTCGGTAACTATTCGAACATCTATAGCGTCGCGCACCAGGGAAGCCCCACCATATGCAAGCACTTTTGCATAAGCCTCGGTAGCAGAATGTGTTGAAACATTACCTTGCACATTGTGCGGTACATTTAGTTTCATCATTGTTTTATCGGATTCAGAAATGGGAATGGTATACTCACATATTATGGTATTTCCGCCACTATCTTTACATGAACTTGGATAGGTATTATAGGTGCTATGAAATTGATTATACACGCCATATGTCCAATTATCATTAGTGGGATTGGGATGCCCATGTACATAATTACCATCAATGTAAAACTTTCCCCAAGTATCATATACTGCAGTGCCTTTTACTTTATTCTTATCGATTGATATAATTCGCCCTTCTTTAGTTGTTCCGTTATTTGCTAATGTGGCAGGACCTGGCTTGTAATAGTTATTAATAAGGTTTATATTCATCGCTTCACCGCCATAGGAGCTATTGTGTCCCCAATTATAAATGACATTGTTTCTAAAATCCACTAAGTCGGTAAGAGCGAAAGCTGACCCAGCTGTCTCACCAAATCTTGCATTACGACTATCATGGTGGGCCAATAAGTTATGATGAAAGGAAGCATTTTTTCCTCCCCAAATACCACCATAACCATGAGCACCCTTTCCATGAACAGAATTGCGCAGGCTTTCTGAAATAATGCACCATTGTACGGTTGAGTTTTGATTATTATAAAAAGACACACATTCATCTGTAGACCAGCTCATAGAGCAATGGTCTATAATAATATTGTTATGGAATCTGCCACCTAAAGCATCGCCTTCATGTTGTGCTTCATCCCCCATTCTAAATCTCATAAAGCGGATTATTACATTATCGGCATCAACGGTTACAGAATAATTTTTTAAGCATATACCATCACCAGGGGCAGACTGGCCAGCTATGGTAATATTTCCGTTAGTTATTTTTAAATCTTTGGTAAGTTCAATAATTCCAGAAACTTTAAACATAACAGTTCTCGTTCCACTAGCCTCAACAGCTGCACGTAAACTGCCTGTTCCAGAGTCGTTCAAATTGGTTACATATATAATCTGACCACCTCTGCCTCCTGTAACTTGCATTCCAAAACCTTCAGCCCCAGGAAATGCTGATGGGTCAACCAAGCTATTAAAAGCATTTAAATAATTTGAAGTAATCGTAATTTTATTTGCATTTTCTCTTGGTAAAAAAGCGCAAAAGAGTAATGGAATAATTAATAATAAAATTTTCCTCATAGATGTATGAATTAATATTAAATACGCATTTTTCATTTTGATTTAAAGCACATTTCTTTTGTTTAATTTTTATAAATCTTGAGAGTTCCCAACTTGCCGTCTATTTTATAGCGAACAATATAGATTCCTGATTTCAGCCACTTAATGTCAATAGCTTTAGAAGCTTTTGTTTTGTGTACGTTCTGTCCTAAAAGGTTATAGATTTCAAGGTTTTCTAGATGACCTTTTATTTTTAACATGCCGGATTCTATAAAAACCTTGTCGTCTATACTTAAACTAGAATCAACAATAATAGAACCAATGCCTGATAGCAAACCAGGGTGTGTAGAAGCATCGTACGTTCCATTTGCCAGCGAAGTTCCGTTTAGTGTAAATTGTTGCACTGTAACATCAACATTTAATACCGCGGTAGCACTTCCTGCAATATCCATATTCAAAATAGGACCTGCGCATTTAGCATGATTGAAAATGGCCTGGTTATTCACTGCTAGGTCAATTTTTCCATTCCCGAAGGCATTTTCAAGCAACCCGTTAATTGCAGAATATCCTCCCGCATTATAGGCGGCTATGGTTAAGTCCCATGTTCCTGTAAAACTACTGTTATCTCCACCTAAGTTTACGGTGGCACTATTAGCAATATCTCTTGTATTACGCACTATCACTTTATTGGTACCGGTAATGGTTCCTGGTAATTCCATGATACTACCGGCAACATTTGCACTATTCATAAAAAGAGAGATATCGCCTTCAAGAGCGATATCGGCATCTAGATAAAATCCAGTTCCACTTGTAGCATATGAAATATTGGTTCCCTGGTACATGGTAACAGAACCTAAACATTCAGAATCATTTCGTCTTAAACGAATACTCCCCCCATTTTGCACATACATATTTCCAGCAAATGGCGCGCTTTGAGCCTCAATGGTTACGCCATCGACAATAATTTTTTCGCCTGTTTCAGGTAATAGTGCGGGTGAATAATTATTAGCATCGTCCCAATTTCCTCCAAGAAACGTAAACTCACTTGGTCGTCCTATAATTATTTTACCACTACCGCTAATAGTAGAGGCATGTGTAGTAGCATCGTACTGTCCAATAGGTTGTATGGTACCATCAATATACCATTCGCTAATGGTAATATCTTGGTTAAGGACGAGTTGCGCTGTTCCTTCTGTATAAAGCGCTGTATTCACATCAATGGCATTGCTAACATCAATGGTTAAGGCGCCATTGGTTTTTACAGTTATTTTGCCAGATGTACCTAAGGCACTTTCAACTTTAGCTTGTAAATCTCCTGCATCAACAATCACATCTCCCGAAAAACCGGTGTTTTCATTGTTGAATAGGCATATGCCAGAACCTGTTTTAGTAATTTGATGCACACCAATAAGAGCGGCTGTTATATTGAGGTTGTTAGCGGTATTTATATAAGAATCGCCTTTTGTTTTAATAGTTCCTGCAAAAGATACATTAGCAGAAGACGAAAGTGTTGATTGATTAAGTGTTAATAGGGTTGCTGAACTGCTAGCTGAAACATCTATTATTGCTCCATTTATTAAATTTAAATCGGCCGCAAAGTTTCCTCCATTAGCATCTATAGTTATGTTGCCATCAACATTTGCCGCTTCAGAGATTGTAGGAATTCCATCCGGATTCCAGTTATTAGCTTCCAGCCATCTATTTGTTCCAGCACCACCATCCCAATCGTAAACGGTTACTGTTGGTGCTATTACTGTAGGGTCCCAATTATCAGAACCAGCCAGAACGATTTCGGGTTCATATAAATTGGCCTCTGTTTGATCTACCATGGCTCTTAGACCAGCCCAATCCGCTCTTCCGCTCATATTAGCTCCTGCACCCGTATTCATCCATTCATACAAGTGAAGGTCTGTACTCGTATCTGAATAGGCCATATTCCACTTATCACCCCATCCTTCAGGATGAATTTCTGCTGGCATGTCGCAATACAGCCAAGCTACTTTTGGGTATTCGTGCCATGGCCGCCCTAGTCGAATTAAAGCGCCATCATCTCCAGCTCTGGGGCTGTTCGGCTTGTAAGTTAAATGGCACTCATAAAAAACAAACCCATAATCCTGATTGATGGTAGTCGAAGGAGCAGTAATCCAGCCGCCGCCGTAACTTCTTATCTCACACTGATTAAAAAATGCTACACCTCGACCGTAGATATAATCGGTTCTTCCCTCTATCACACACCCATCAAAATAAGCTCTGGAGGTTTCGTTCATCCAAAAATAAATAGTGTCTTGGTATGCTAGTATGTCGCAATTAACAAATACGTTCCGGTCTGATTGAATGGTAAGAGCTTGAGCTTGACCAACTGGTCCAGCTGTATTACGAAAGCTGATGTTTTCAGCCCTAAAATCGTTAGCCATAATGGTTAGTGTAGCTGCCGTTCTTATCAAGTCACTATTGCTGTTCCAAAGTGCAACTTTTTCGTCAGGACAAAGCCCGTCACCACCATCATTACAATTATAAATGTCGTAAGAAATAATGGTTTCTTGCCTACTTTCTCCAATTAAGGTGATGTTTGTTTTGTTGGCAGGGATGATTAACTTTTCTTGGTCGTAAAGCCCTCGTTTTACATAAATAATTGTTGGTGTGCCAGCGGGAGCGGCATTAAAAGCCGCTTGAATGGAAGTGAAGTCTCCCGTTCCATTAATATCTACTGTAATATCTGGAGTAAAGTTTTGAGCATAAGCAACAAGAGATAGTAATAGGCCAATAAAGAATAGGCCTACTCTTTTAGGGAGTTTCATAATAATTAGTGGTCTTATTTAGTTTAGTTTCGACCATATAGAATAAATCTATATGCAATCGATTACAAAAATACAATAATCAAGGACTTTCAGTATGGTCAAATTACAATAATAAAGGGGGTAAATAACAAATGGAGCTTTTTTATGAGTTATATTGTATTAATAATAAATTGTATATTTCTTATTTTAAAATCATGTTTTAAAACATATTTATGATTACCAATTTTAATTTTTAAGACCTTCCATTTAAGAACTAATGTTAATGAAACGAATAGAAAACTTTTACTTTTTATTTATAATTTTTTTAGGAGCTTTTAATTGGCTGGAAGGGCAACAAAATTTCTCGGTGGAACATTTTTTAGTTGAAGACGGTCTGCCTCATAATACCATAAGTCATATTATCCAAGATAAAAAAGGGTTTATATGGATGGCCACTTTTAATGGGCTTAGTAAATATGATGGTTATACTTTTCAAAACTATAAGCCACAATCGTCTGATGAAGTTTTGATGAAAAATAATCGCATCGATAAAATTATTGAGGATGAATATGGCCGTATTTGGATGCAGTCTAATTCAAATAAACCAAATACGTTTTGTTTCGACCCCAAAACAGAAGTTTTTTGGAATACTGATTTAATTCCAGATTTACCCAGAGGAGAGTTTAGACTAAGTGGCGTAAAAACGAGTAAATCGGGATTAGTATGGCTGCTTTCTGAAACGAATGGGTGTATTTTAGTTTCCGATTCATTATTTAAAACTAAAGTATATAGTAAAGAACTAAATACACTTAATGCGTCGACTGTAAATTCGGTTTATGAAGATGCACAAGGTAACTCATGGTTATTAACTAATAACGGGCTAACGCTTTTAAAGGTAAATAATTTAAATAAACCCAATTATTACTTTTCAAAGCAAACGGGACAAGCTACGTGTTTTTACACAACCGTGGAATTTGATGATGAAATTTGGTTTGGAGGATCACAAGGAATAATTGCCAAATACTCAAAGATAGATCATTCTTTTAGAACACTTAAGCTTGAGTTGAATGCTAATATAATTTGGATGAAAAAGCTTAACCAGCAGACTGTTTTAGCTGTTACAAACCAAGAAGGCTTTTGTTCTATAAATATTGACACCGGTGTTATTCAGTTTTATAATTCTAAAACACTTTCAGGTCTAAATACCGATGATTTGTCTCCTGTAACTCTTTTACAAAATAGGTGGTTTTGGTTTGTAAATAATCAAAAAACAGGTATTAATCTTTTTGATTTTTCTAAACAACAGCTTCATTGTTATCCATCTAACAATCAGAGTTTACCAGTGCCTACGTCTATTCCTAGATCTTTTGTTTTTACCGATCTTATGGGGGATATTTGGATACAACCTCAAGGTGGAGGTTTCTCAAAATTCAACCAAAATAATAATGAACTTACACCATTTAATTATAAGGGCTATTTTCCAAAAGGTAATTTTTCAAATAGTTTTCTTGCTGCATTATTCGATAAGCAAGGTAATCTATGGTATAGTACGCGTTCATCGGGTTTGGTAAAAGTGGTATTTAGTGAAAACAAGTTTAAAACAACTATTACAACTAATGGGTTTAATCAATCTTCTATTAACGATGTTAGAGCGATTATGCAGGATAAATCAGGAAATATTTGGGTAGGTAACAAACAAAACAAAATAATTGTTTTAGATAAAGATTTTAATAGAATTGGAGATTTTTCTTCCTTGGGAATGTTAAAAGACAATGCCAAATGGAATAAACCCGCTTATAAAATTTTACAAGATAATCAATTGAATATTTGGATTGGTACCCGAGGCGATGGGCTTTACAAATTAATTCCGAAAGAGACTTCTTTTTCTTACAAAGTGATTCATTTTAAGTCAGATAATTCCAACCCCTATAGTATAAGTAGTAATGATATTTACAGTATTTTTCAAGATAAAACTAATAGAATTTGGTTAGGAACATTTGGAGGAGGTGTTAATCTCATAGAAACTGATGCTTTTGGAGAAACCAGTTTTATTAATTACAAAAATAAATGGCACCATTATCCTATTAATGTTTTTAATAAGGTTCGCTGTTTAAAACAAACCTCTGAAGGGTTATTGTGTGCAGGAACAACTAAAGGAATGTTGATTTTTAATCCAAACGAGATTTTACAACCTCAATCTGAATTTAAAACGTATGAAATTGGTTTAAAGGAAACACATAAAGGATTAAGTGGAAATGATGTAATTGATATTTGTATCACCAAAAAAGAAGAAATTTTTATTGCCACAGTTTCTGGAGGTATTAACAAAGTAACAGAAAAAGATTCTTTTGGATTTCCGGTAACTTTTAAAAGTTTTACTAAAAAAGAAGGTTTGCCTTCAGATAATATACTTTCATTATTAGAAGATGTTGATGGTAAAATATGGGTTACAACAGATTATACATTATCTCGTTTTAATCCTGAGCAAGAATTTTTTGAAGTTTTTCATGACGTAAAACCAAATATTTCTCATGGTAATTTTTCAGAGGCAACCAGTGTGCAATTAAGTTCAGGAGAATTGCTGTTCGGGTTTTCTGAAGGCATTTTACATTTTTTTTCTGAGGATTTTAAAACTAATAATTATTCTCCTTATTTAGCATTATCAAACTTTCAACTATTTAACCAAAGCGTTCCTATAAACAAGGATTCTCCATTAAGTTTATCTTTAGATAATACCAAAGGGTTGGTTTTATCTCACAACCAAAATTTCTTTACCATTGAATTTGCCGCTTTAGATTATAAAAAGCCTGCAAACATTAATTATTCCTACAAATTGGAAGAGTTTGATAAAAACTGGAACAACAATCAAACATATGGTTCTGCAACGTACACCAATGTCCCTAAAGGAGAATATGTTTTTAAGGTAAAGTCAACCAATAGTCAAGGCGTTTGGGTCGAAAACCAGCGAGAGTTACCTATTAAGATAAAACCATCTATTTGGGAGACTAATTTGGCCTATGCTCTGTACACAATAGTTTTTATTGTTGTTTTTTTATTGGTTAACTATGTTGTTATTACAATCTATCGTTTAAAAACTAAAGTGAAGTTAGAAAAAGAAATGTTTAACATGAAACAAAAGTTTTTTACAGACATTTCTCATGAACTCCGAACTCCTTTAACACTCATTGCATCACCCATAGAATATTTAATTAATGACAATAGAACACCAGAAACCATAAAAAAGCAACTTTTATTCATATCGCATAATTCGAATAGGTTGCAGCGGTTGGTTAATCAAATATTGGATTTCCGTAAGATAGAGGAAACAAAAATTAAAGTTTCTGAAATAAAAGTTGCGATGTTTGTAAAAGATATTTTCAATGATTTTAAGGGAGTTGCAAAAGAACGGGGTGTTAATTTTAAATTTTTTAATTACGCAAATGATTCTACAATTTGGGTAGACAAAAATGGTTTCGAAAAAATAATAATAAATCTTTTATCCAACGCTTTAAAATTTACTCCAAAAGGAAAATCTGTTTATGTTAAAATAACTAATAATGAGAAACAATTAGGAATTCATGTGGTAGATGAAGGAATAGGAATTTCAAAGGATAACCAAAAAAAGCTATTTAATCGCTTTGTGTCATTTAATAATAAAATTAATAGGCCAAGTACGGGAATTGGTTTGTCTTTGATAAAAGAGATAACTGCTAAGCATAGCGCAAAATTACATTTTGATAGTGAAGAAGGAAAAGGTAGTGCCTTTTCTGTGTATTTTAAATTAGGTAAGGCACATTTTTCAAACGATGTAGATTTTATAACCGAGGAAGAAATAACAGAACCAATATTAGATCCAACATTATTGTCCACTACAAATGTGATGCAAGAAAAAGTTAAAATTTTGGTTGTTGAAGACAAATTAGAATTACGGTTATTCATTAAATCTATTCTTGAGGATAAATACGAAGTAATAGAGGCAGAAGATGGAGAAAAGGGTTATGAATTAGCTATAATGGAAGCTCCCACATTTATTGTTAGTGATATTATGATGCCTAATTTAAATGGAGTTGATTTTTTAAAGAAGATTAGAAACAATACTGAAACAAGTCATATTCCAGTAATTCTTCTTACTGCTAAAACCAATATAGAAAGTAAGCTAGAAGGCCTTTCTTATGGAGCAGACGATTATATTACAAAACCTTTTAGTGTATCTTATTTTATTGCTCGAATAGAAAACTTACTTAATCAGAGAAAGAGATTGCAGGATATTTTTAGTGTTTTTGATAAAAGTGTTAATGGCTATAAGCCAATGCCAAGCTTGATTACAGAACAGGATGAAGAGATAATGAAAAAAGTAATGCATTCTATTGAAAAAAACATAGATAATAACAATTTTACGGTGGAAGAATTAGGAGCAATAGTTGGAATTAATCGTACTACATTTGGTAATAAAATAAAAAGTTTAACGGGATTTACCCCTGTGGAATTTATTAAAGATGTAAGATTAAAGAGAGCAGAACAGCTTATTGTTAATACTCAGCTATTAATAAAGGAAATTGCCTCAATGTCAGGTTTTGTGGACATGAAATATTTTGGTAAGTCTTTTAAAAAAAAATATGGAGTAACTCCAATGGAATATAGAAAACAAAAAAACAGATTTGAATAGCCAGTTTAAAGGAAAACTGACACTGTCCCGTAAAGTTTTTGTTAAACAAATTTCTACAACCAGGATAACTGCGATTGGAATCAGTAGCATCTTTAAATTTTCTTTAGTATTTGCTTACCTAAATTATTCAACCTTATATTTTTAGATCCATTAAGTCTTAAGATTTATGGCTGAGTACAAATAGCAACTCCAAATTATTGCTAATGCTATTTTGGGTGGCTTGCACATACTGGTCACTGTATCGATTTTAAGGAAGGTGCATGCCTAAAATGTTAGATAAATAAGAGCAAATTTAACCACAAATGAATCGATTGAAATACTTAGTTTACTTGTCCTGTTCACAATGGTATAAGTATTTGATAATTAATAATTAAAAAATTAATGAAAAGAACTTAAGTTATGTAGATGGTTGGTTATTTCATCATTAGTAATTAAATTAGCTATTGATTAACCCTATTTAACTTTTATGATAAAGCTATACCAATTTTATGTTCATGGAATTCTAAAGATTTTATTAAGTTACCACCTAAATTCTTTCACAAATAAATTAGCTACATTATTGTTTTTTATTGTATTACTTCAAGTTAATGTTGCTGGGGCTCAAAACCTTGTTCATAATTTTGAGTTTAACGGTAATTTCAATGACTCCAAAAGTACGGGGATTTCTTTAACACCAGATAATATAGCAACTTCATCTTTTCAAACTAATCCCAACGGATGGACTTGGACACAGCCAACTTCCCCAGGAGGAGGATTGGTATTACAAACCGACCAACTTTCCGATCCACAAAGTTATTCTTTGGGATTTCGTATAGAATTCGATCAAACAAGTCCAGGTTATAAAAAAATTCTCTCTTTTAAAGGGCAAACAGATGATAACGGATTGTACTACCACAATTCCAATTTGCAGTTTTATCCTTTTGGAGCAAATAATGCCTTGACTTATGCTGCTAATACTTTTTATGATTTTGTGTTTGTTAGAAATAGTAGTGACAATATCAAAGTTTATATTGTTGATGCAAGCGGCAGTGTAACTCAGGTTTATGATGAATCGGATGTAAGCGATGCCTCAGTGCCTCATCAAGTAAATGGAAAATATGAATTTCTATTTTTTAAAAATGATAATGTCGGAACCGAGCATACCACAGGCGGTACAATTCGTGGAATCCGATTATGGGATGCACCCCTTTCGGCAGCAGAGATTTCAGGAGCTCTTTCGTCAGTCACAACAGGGGATCCGTTAGTTGTAACTTCAGGATCAGCTACTTTTTCAGGAGAAGTAAATCCACAGGGCACTTCAGCAAATTTTGAATTCGAGTATGGTGAAACAACTGCTTATGGACAAACAGTTACGGGTAGTCCAGCAAGCGGCACTGGAAATGCGCCTATTGCTGTTCAAGCTACCGTTTTAGGTTTAAAGGCAGAAACTACATATCATTACCGGTTAAAATCTACCAATGTGTCTGGTTCAGCCTATGGTTCTGATAAAACGTTTACAACTTTAGCCGCGCCGGGTGGGGTAACTGGTTCTGAAATTTGGCTTGATGCTTCTGACCCTGATGCAGATGGTGATATTGCAAATAACCCGGGAGATGGTATAGATATTACCACGTGGAAAGATAAATCGGGTAATGGAAATGATGTTACTACCTCTGGTATTACACAAGGAGGAGTTAATCCGCCTTCGTATCTTAATAATCAATTTAACGGAAAAGCTGCATTGCGTTTTGACAAGAATAATAGTGAGGCTTTGGGTAAAATTCTTGATTCGAATTACCTTGGAGATTTTACCGTATTTATTGTTTTAGAAGGACAAACAGCTTCTCCTGCTAATTTCGAATCATTTTTTAGTTCATGGAACGATCCAAACAACGCCTCTAGCTTTCAGATAGACTATAACAGCGGTTCGTCTAATTTTCAGGTACGAACAACTGAAGGAAATGTTGCTTTCGGTCCTTTTAATCAAGAACTTGATCTTTTCACAGTTCGGCAAGAAAATAACAATCTGGAAACTTACTCGGACGGCGTACTGCAAAACAACCTGAACGTTAGTACTACGAAAGGATTTAATGCCTATCGCATTGGGATCAATAGAAATGCAGGCTCTTTTTACGATTCAAAAATAGCAGAGGTTATTATTTATCCAAGAGCCTTAAATGCTTGTGAAATGGAAGAGGTGAACGATTATCTGGGATCAAAATATGGACGTGATTATTATAACCTAGCTTCGAATTTTAACCATACTACAGACTTCCCAAATGATGTTGCCGGAATTGGAGCTTTCTCGTCGGCCTGTTCAGGAAATAAAACAATTAACGAAGGAATATCAAGTATCTTAACTATCAACAACCCTAGTTCAAATGATACGCCTAATGAATTCCTTACATTGGCACATAATGACGGAACATTAACAACATCAGGTGCTAATTTACCTTTAGATCAGTCCGGAATGTTACGACTGGAAAAAGCCTGGAAAGCTGACCGTGACGGAGATGTAGGAACCGTAGATATGCAATTTGATATAGACGGTATTTCCGTTAGTGGAACACAAACTTCTGAGTTTCTTTTGGTAATTGATTCGGATGGTGATGGTGATTTTAATACGGGCACTACACAGGTTGTAAATGCTGATACTTTTGCAAATAACAGGGTTGATTTTAATGGCGTTTTAATCCCTGACGGAGGGGTGTTTACCTTGATTACGGGCGCAACTCCAGGACCGGGAGTATCAGGTACTAATTTATGGCTAAAAGCGAATAACGGAACGACTAGCAGTGGATCAGACCTAACCAGCTGGGTCGATCAAAGTGGCATCAATACTTTTACCAAAGTTGGAACATTAGGACTTAAACAAAATGCCGTAAATTTTAATCCAACAGTAGAAATTCTTAATACCAATGCTCCTGCTAATCAGTTGCCACCAAACCGGTTAGATGGCAATGCACCGATTACCGTTTCCGAAGCTTATGCTGTATATAAAACCAATTCAGAATCGCATGCTACTGTTGTTGGAACTACAGTTTCTTATCCTCCAAGTGATCCAAATTACGGAAATTGGGGTAATGCATTTTTTGGAGGGTTACTCAATAAATGGGCTTTAGTAAGCCGTGGATCGCCTTACCAATATTATGCTAATCCGGTACTAACAGATCAATTTTCAATAAACAATTTTGATGTGGGAACTACTCATGCATCTAATCAATCGGCAAGATTTAATGGTGCTTTTTTGAATACTACTAATAGTGGTGAAGACTTTAGTGAAGTGTTGCTGACCCCGATGGTAGGAGGAACAAACAATCCCTCTACTTCTGGTTGGCTGCCTATGGATGGGGAAATAGCTGAAATTTTATTATTCCCAAGCTCCTTAATCTTGGATGATAAAATTAAAGTAGAGTCATATCTCGCTGTTAAATATGGAGTCAATCTAGCTTCTTCTTTAGGAAACTATTTGGCCTCAGATAATACCATTATTTGGGGTAATACTACCTATTGGAATGATGTTTTTGGAGTAGGAAAAGATGATGGCAGCGGTTTGAATCAGATTCAAAGTAATAGTATCAATACCGGTTCAGGAGATGGAACAGGTCAAAGCGGTAAAGGGAATATAGTAATTAGTAGCCCTACTAGTTTAGATGACGGTGATTTTATAATGATAGGTCATGATAATGGAGCATTGACTGAGCAGTCAACAGGTTTGCCTGATTCTGAAAGTTGTTTTGCTAGGTTAACCAGAGAATGGAAAGTAGCTGTAACCAACGACCCCGGTGCGGTAATGTTATCTTTTGATTTAAAAGGATTAACAGTTGGCGGTTCAGATGTTTCAGATTTTAAAATATTAATAGACTCAGATGGTGATGGCGATTTTACTAGTGGGGCATCCTCAGTGGTGGCCTCGAGTTTAGCTAATAATATTTTGACTTTTAATAATTTAACTTTAGTCGATGGTGTAGTGTTTACTTTCATTACAGGAACAGAAACTATTCAACCCACAATTACTACTTCAGGTCCAATAATGGTAAGCTCAGATTCGGGGGGTTGTACCTATGCAAGTTCACAATTAACCCCTCCAACTACAAGTGATAATTGTGGAGTTGCAAGTGTTGTAGCAAGTCCATCGACTTTAGTTTTAGGATCTAATACGGTTACTTGGACAGTGACCGATGATTCAGGAAATACAGCAACATCAACTCAAACCGTTACTGTAGAAGATAATGAATTACCTACTGTAGGGACTTCAAGCCCATTAACAGTAAGTTCTGATGCCGGGGTTTGTACCTATGCAGGTTCTCAGTTAACTCCGCCAACTACAAGTGATAATTGTGGTGTGGCAAGTGTTGTAGCGAGTCCATCGAGTTTAGTTTTAGGATCTAATACGGTAACATGGACAGTTACCGATAATTCAGGAAATATAGCAACATCAACCCAAGAAGTAACTGTGGAAGATAATGAACTACCAACAATTACTACTTTAGGAGACTTAACATTTGCAGCCAATGCAGGTGTTTGTACTTATGAGGCTTCGAAATTGCCTCAGCCAACTACTGATGATAATTGCGGAGTCGCAAGTGTTGTACCTAACCCATCTGTTTTAGTTTTAGGGGTTAATACGGTAACATGGACCGTAACTGATGTTTCTGGTAATGTTAACACAGTTGACCAGTCGATTACCATTATAGACAATGAAAAGCCAAACATTTCTAGTTTAAGTGATTTTACAGTTGAGGCCGATACAGGTGTTTGTACTTATGATAGTTCTCAATTGCCGCCACCGGTGACAAATGATAACTGTGGTGTAGCCAGTGTTGTGGTAAGTCCTTCTGTTTTGAGTTTAGGGGCGAATACAGTTACCTGGACTGTAACGGATGATTCTGGTAATAAAAGTACCTCTACTCATATTGTGACTGTTCAAGAAAATGAGCTGCCGACTATAGCAACCTTAGGCGCTATTACGGTGCATTCGGATGCAGGTGTTTGTACCTATAGTAGCTTGCAACTTCCATTGCCCGCAACCAGTGATAATTGTGGGGTGGCCAGTGTTGTGGCAAATCCATCTGAATTAAGTTTAGGTTTAAATACAGTAACCTGGACAGTAACTGATGATTCAGGAAATACTCAAAACTCAATTCAAGAGGTAACAGTTGTAGATAATGAAGATCCAATTATTGGAACCTTAAGTGCAATAAGTGTAAATACAGATAGTGGTGAATGTACATACAATATTTCGCAATTGCCACCACCAACAACCAGCGATAATTGTGGTGTAGCGAGTATAGTTCCTAGTCAAAGCATATTGAGTTTAGGATTAAATACCATAACCTGGACAGTTACTGATGACTCAGGGAACACAAGAAGTTCAATTCAAGAGATAACAGTATTAGACAATGTTGCTCCGATAGTGAGTTGTCCTTCGGATCAAACTGTAAATCCAGGGTCTGGAAATTTATACATACTTCCCGATTATTTTGGAACATCGGAAGTAACTGTGTTTGATTATTGTACTAACCCAATAACCATTTTAACGCAAAGTCCCAACGCAGGAACTCAATTGGCTGACGGAATACATACTATTACATTCACAGCAGAGGACGCTAGTGGAAATATAGGGGACTGTAGCTTTGATTTAACTGTTGACTCAACATTAGGTGTAGTCGAAAATACAGATGTATTAAAGGACTTAAAACTTTATCCGAATCCAACATCTAGTATTGTAAAAATACAAAACCTTTCAAACATAAAATTAACTCTTTTGACGATTTACGATATGATGGGGCGTGTAATAAATAGTATTGACTTAAAGCAAATGGGAGAGGAGAAAGAGATTGATTTATCTTCGTTGGAAAGTGCGGTATATTTATTTGAAATCCACAGTGAGCAAGGAAAGTTAGTTAAGTCAGTTGTGAAACGATAATTTATTATATAGAATTAATTATGTGAACCTTAAATGTTTTTTGAAGAAATAATCATGTAATGCGGAACTTGTATGGTTTTGGTTTCACTTATTTTAGAAAACACAAATATTTGAATGTTATTTTTGTACGCTATTATAGAATTTTAGTGTGCATTTTTGCGGACCTGTTAAAGTGTTCTTTAAGGTACACGGTATCTTTAAATTAAAAGTTAGACTTTCCTTTAAATAGTCTTTAGCTATATTTTCATTTTTTAAGTCCTATTCAATTAAAATTCCTAAAATACATGTCTAAGAAAAAAAGAATCAAGTATTAGGGGATTTAATAATATGAGCCGTCTAATAGGTGTGGTAAGGGAAAAGGATTAAAATTAAGTTACTCACAAGGTTTTTTCTTTTTCATAAAAGAAGTAGCCTTATTCACGCTAAAGTAGCATATTAATATAATTAAAAACTAAATGAAAAATCGTAGGAATTACTCAAGCAGTAAAATGAATAAAATGTATGGTAAATATTTTATTGTAACCGCACTCGCAATTATTTTGTTAAGTTGCAATTCAGGAAGAATATATACTGCCAATTCAGAGGAAAAAATTGAAAAAGTTTCCATGCCAAAGCACAATTCGAAATTCTTTAAAGATATTACGGCAAAAGCTCAGGAATTAATAAGTGCTAATAAATATACCCCCTTTGATACGTTGCAATCTCAAAAAATAGAACGTTCTGAAGAAAATTCGGAAGTATTTATTAGTTCTTATAAACCGGATATAATGACAGGTAATGAAATTTATAATTACTTACAGGCATCTACTATGATAATTGGGGCATCTTATCTATGCGACCGATGTCCAAATATTCATTTAAATTGTGCTACCGGGTTTGTAATTCACGAAGACGGCGTTGTTGTCACCAATTATCATGTTATTGATGTTAAGGAAAAAATGGACATATCATCTATTTTTGCTTCAGACCATAAAGGTAATTTGTATCCTGTTTCTAAAATTTTGTCAGCTAGCAAAGCAAATGATGTTGCAATATTACAATTGGACACGAATGGAGAAAAGCTAAAAGAGTTGCCACTTGCCCCAGTAGAATTGGTTGGTGAAACTATTTATACTATGGGTCATCCTTTTTACAATCATTATTTTATGACCAAAGGTATAGTGGGAAGAAAATATATTAAAGAGCACACCAATGTTTCTAAAATAGCAATAACAGCTGATTTTGGACAGGGGTCAAGTGGAGGACCTGTAGTTAACGAAAATGGTCAGCTCGTTGGTATTGTAAGTTCTACGCTTGCTAATTACAGTAACAGGTCTAAAGACGATGGCGACCTGCAACTACTAATTAAAGAGGTTATTCCTGTAAGTGTACTGCATCAATATGTAAAGAAATCTAAAGAATAATTTCTGTTTAAAATAAAATTATTCATTATAAGACGTTCGGAGTTCATCTATTTCACTTTTTCATTTTCCTTAATAGATAAACATTCAAAGTATCATGTGATATAGGAGTTTAATCAAGAATATTTTTCTTTAGATAAACAAAAAAACTCTGGACGTTTTAAGAAAATAGCATTTGTATTACCTTAACAGAAAGTCTTTTTAACCTCATTTGAAGGCATAAGCGCAATATATAACAGTAAATTATTGTCTTCAAAACCTAATCTAATTTTTTTAAAAGCCAATCGCATTTGGGCATCGACTGTTTTTTCTGATATATTTAATTTAGAAGCAATTTCTTTGTAGTTGAGACCTCTTAATTTATTGAGTTCTAAAATTTCTTTACATTTTGGAGGAAGGGTATTTATGAGTTTTTTTAATTGAAGAATGCGTTTTTCCTGGTATTCTTTATTTTCTGTTATTAACTCCCTTAAAATGTCCTGACGCAGTTCTTCGAAAAATAAATTTTGCTTTTTGGTAGTTCTGTATTGGTCAATAAAAGTGTTGTAAGCTATTTTGTATAAATAACTTTTTAAGGATTTTACCCCTTCTAATTTTAGTCTTTTTTCCCAAATGGTTATAAACACTTGTTGCACTATATCTTCCGAAGCAGGCACATCGTTTGTGTAGGTAGTAATATAAATAACCAGAGGACGATAGTACTTTGAAAATAATGAATTAAAGGCCTCTTTATCATTATTTGCGATAGCTTGTATTAACCCCAAATCCTCCATTATTATTTATTCTTTTATTAAATCTATGTAATTATTTTGAATTAATTTAAAAAAAATCTCCACTTTGAAGAATAGTATAAATCGCAATAAATACTCGAAAAGAGACATAATACTAGGCTTAAATACAAACTAAATAAAGATTATTTCAAAAAAAAATAATTTTTTTTAGGGGTATTTAAAATCTTAATACGTCTAGGGTGTAAATATAAGATTAAAAAAGTTGAAAAAATTAATTCGCAAATTTTTATCGCATTCAATTTCTGATTCAGAAAAAGAGGAACTGCGCATTTGGTTAAAGAACCAAAAAAACTACAACACATTTAAAGCCTATGTGCGAGATGACTATGATTTAACATCTTTGCTTGATAGTTTGGATGAGCAGTTGGCTTATAATAAAGTATTGAGTAAAATAAATAAAACAGACAAAGTTCGTTTTCTAAATCCACGAAGGGTAAGTAGCTTACTTAAATACGCAGCGGTTGTTTTAATACTTCTTACAGTGGGATATGTGGCATTTAGAAATAATAGTAACCAACTACCTGAGCCAATTATTGTTAATAACAATATAAAACCAGTTAGTAATAAAGCAATTTTAACACTGCAAGACGGAACTGATATTAATCTGGATGAAGAGAAGAATTATGCGAATTTGAATCTAACCAGTACAGGAAAAGAGTTGATTTATAAGGAAGATCCATCATCAAATGTAGCTGTAACATATAATTATCTAACTGTTCCGAGAGGTGGCGAATTTCAAGTTGCTTTAACCGACGGAACAAAGGTTTGGTTGAACTCCGATAGTCAATTAAAGTATCCTACAAATTTCCCGAAAGGAAAAACCAGAGTAGTAGAACTTGTTTACGGAGAAGCGTATTTTGATGTTGCTTCAAGTACTAAAAACAATGGAACCTCCTTTAAAGTTATGGTTTCGCAGCAGGAAGTTCAAGTTTTAGGAACTGAGTTTAATATAAAAGCCTATTACGATGAAGATAACGTGTCTACCACTTTGGTTGAAGGTAGTATAGCTTTAGTAACTGAAAGCAATGAGGAAATACTAAAACCTAATGATAAGGCGATCTTTAATAAAACGAACCAGGATTTATTCATAGAAAGTGTAGACGTTTATAATGAAATTTCATGGAAGGATAACGTCTATAGTTTCGAACATAAACCTTTAAAAGAAATAATGAAAGTACTATCACGCTGGTACGATATGGAAGTAGAATTTGAAGGTGATGGTATAGAAAATATTCGTTTTAACGGTGTGCTGGACAAAAAACAAAATATTGAAGAAATTATAGAAAACATAAAAGATTTAGGATTTATAAATACCTATGAAATATATGATAAAACACTCATATTAAAATAAAAAAAAAGGAACGAAGAGAAGAAACTTGCCGGAATCGATCTTCGCCCCTGATAGTAATGAATTAATTTATAATAAACTAACCCAGAACAAATTTATGGAAAAAAATCAGAATTGTTTATTTCCTTTTATTAGGAAGAAAATGCTAATTAATATTATGAGGCTACTCACATTTTTATTATGCATTAGCTCATTTGCAATTAACCCTGCGAAATTAATATCGCAGAATGCAAAAATTAAGATTGAAGCTAGCGAATCTTTAACTGTTGATGAGGTATTTAAACTTATTAGAAATCAAACAGATTACAGGTTTATCTATCAAGAAGATTTATTTAGCAATGCACCGAAGGTTTACGTAAAAAAGGGAGAAATCCCAGTTAAAGATTTGCTTGGGCAGTTTTTAACTAATAACAATTACATTTTTGAGTTAACTGAAAATAATACCATTTTAATCAAAGATGAACTTAGTAATCAACAAAAACAATTTCGAGTAACCGGAACTATTTCAGATATGGATGGTATGCCTTTGATGGGAGTTAACGTTTTCGTTAAAGGAAAAGCAAGCGGAAGTGTAAGCGATATGGACGGAAAGTTTAAGGTGGTTGCATCGAAAGGTGATGTTGTAGTATTTAGCTATATAGGTTATACTACTAAGGAAATTGTAATAGACGACCAAAAGGTTCTTAATGTTGTGATGGAATCGGATGTATCTGAACTACAGGAGGTTGTTATTACAGGTTATTACGAAAGAAAGAAAGAAAGCTTTACAGGGGCCGAAACTACTATTTCGGGAGAAGAATTAACAGCATTATCCGGCCAGAATATCCTAAAAGCATTGGCAATAGCAGTACCAACATTTAAGTTGGTTGAGAATAACGAATTTGGTAGTGACCCAAATAGGTTGCCTGATTTTCAAATACGAGGTAGTAGCAGTATCAATACTGGAACTGACCTAAATTCTGAGTTTCAAAATAATCCAAATATGCCGACTTTTATTTTGGATGGATTTGAAGTGTCAGCGGAAATTATTTTCGACTTAGATCCTAACCGAGTAGCAAACGTTACGGTACTTAGAGATGCCGCGGCAACAGCAATCTATGGATCAAGGGCAGCAAATGGTGTCGTAATTATCGAGACTAAAAGGCCTAAGGAAGGTAAAATGACAGTTTATTACAATACAAACTTAAATTTAGCAGCTGCCGATTTATCAGATTACAACTTAATGAATGCCAGAGAAAAGTTAGAGTATGAAAACCTAGCTGGATTATATAACCATCCTAATGTAGCTGTTAATGAGGATCGTCAAGAAAAGTATAATGAAATTCTAACACTTGTAGAACAAGGGGTTAACACCGATTGGATATCTATTCCTGTACGAAAGCTTGGAACAACAAGTGCTCATTCATTATCCATTGAAGGTGGCGATGAACACTTTTTATATTCTTTTGGTGTAAATAGTAATAATAATGTAGGAGCTTTAAAGGGCTCAGATCGTTCAAGAAATGGTATGAACATTAAATTACAGCATACTAGAGAGAAAATGAAATTCATGAATACTACCTCGTTTAATAGTGTTAAGAGTTACAACTCTAAATACGGTAGTTTTGCATCTTATACATTGCTTAATCCGTATTTCTATCCTTATGATGAAAATGGTAATATTAAAAGAGATTTATATGTTTTTAATGATGGAACGCGTGTAGCAAACGCTTTATATAATTCAACATTAAATATTAAAAACGAGAGTGAATACACCAATTTCCTGAATAATTTTTCTTTTGCATGGAATGTTACAGATGCATTTAAAGTTACGAGCCGTATCGGAATAAATTTAAAGAAGGGGTCAAGTGATAACTTCTTACCAGGAGATCATTCTTCGTTTGTTAATTCAGCTGTTAAAGGCAGATATAAAAAAGGTTCTGATAAATCATTTTCTTATGACGGTAACATTGTATTGTCTTACAATAAGATGTTTGGAGAAAGCCATTTACTTAATGCTACAGGTATATACAATATTTCAGAAACTAAATTGGATTCCTACTCAATTACTGCAGAAAATTTCCCAAATGCAAATTTGGACCATATTAGTATGGGAACACAGTATCAAGAGGGAAGCTCGCCTTCGGGAAACTATGAGGTACAGCGTTTAGTAGGGTTCGTAGGTAACTTGAATTACTCTTATGATAATCGTTATGTTGCAGACTTTTCCGTTAGATCGGATGCTTCATCGGTTTTCGGAGCCAACGATCGTTGGGCAACATTCTTTAGTGGTGGTCTTGGTTGGAACTTACATAAAGAAAATTTCCTTATAGATAACGACAAAGTACAATTGTTAAAGGTTAGAACATCTTTGGGGCAAACTGGAGGAACCAAGTTTAACCCATACCAATCTTTTATGATGTTTAATTATAATGATGGGTCTTTAGATAATCTTACTTATAATGGCAATTTAGGAGCTATTTTAATCGCTTTGGGTAATCCAGATTTAAAGTGGCAGATTAATAATAAGTTTAATTTAGGTTTAGATTTTGGGTTTTTCTCAAATCGTTTAACAGGTAATTTTAACTACTATAACGAAATATCTAAAAATCAGCTTATTAATGTAACATTAGCACCGTCAGTTGGATTTTCAACATATACCGAAAATTTAGGAAAAGTAAAAAATGAAGGTATCGAATTGAGCATGAGGTATGCTATTATGAAGCCTCAAAGTGCTAATAATGGTTTGAGATGGGATGTTTTTGTTAACGTTTTACATAATAAAAACAGCTTGTTAGAAATTAATGATGCTTTAACAGCATTCAATGAAAGACAGGATGAATTGGCTGGTGATGAGGAAAACCCAAATACAAAACCTGTAGTAAAATATGAGGAAGGACGTTCGATTAACACAATATGGGCAGTTAAGTCCTTAGGAATCGACCCATCGAGTGGTCAGGAAATATTTGTTGATAGAAATGGAGATATTACAAACGATTATCGATTTTCAGATCAAAGAGCATTAGCAACAAGGGACCCAAAGCTGGAAGGTACTTTTGGAACTTTTTTAAAGTATTCTAATTTCGAACTGGGCGCATATTTTTCATACCGATTAGGTGGTTATTTATATAACCAAACTTTGGTTGATAAAGTAGAAAATGTAAATCCTAATACAAACGCGGATAGACGCGTGTTGTATGACAGATGGAAACAACCTGGAGATGTAGCATTATTTAAAGCAATAAGCGACAGATCAAGAACATTCCCATCGTCAAGATTCATTGAAAAGGATAATGAGTTAAGATTAGCATCTTTGAACCTTGCGTACGATTTTAAAGATAACTTAACAAAAAAGTTAGGGTTTAACCGTTTAAGAGCTGCAATTATAGCTAACGATGTCTTTAGAGCAAACACTTCAAGGATAGAGCGCGGAACGTCTTATCCATTCGCACGCTATTATTCATTTAACATCCAACTATCACTTTAAAAAAAACACACAAATGAAGATTAGAATATTTCAATTTTTATTAATAACAGTATTATTTAGTTCTTGTAGTGACTATTTAGATGTTTCTCCAAAAGCTAATGTGAAAGCAGAAGATCTTTTCAAAGATGAAAGCGGTTATAATGACGCGTTGGTTGGTGTTTATACAATTATGAGTACCAAATCGTTGTATGGCGATGTGTTGAGCTATGGATACTTAGATGTATTGGCTCAGTACTATACAAGTATAAACAATAATGAACAGCACAGATTTATTAATGCAGTAGATTATGATTATGATAATATAACTGAGGAAAATCGTATCAAGCCTATATGGTCAGATCATTATAAAGCCATTGCGAACTTAAATGCAATTTTAGAATTTATAGATTCAGATTCAAGTAATTTTTCCGAAGGTGTCTATGAGGTTTTCAAAGGAGAAACTTTAGCACTTAGAGCGTATTTGCATTTTAATTTATTGCGCTTATTTGCTCAGGCTCCGGTTTTAGGTACCGATGTTGAGGCTATTCCTTACGTAGATGTTTATGGTAATGAACCGCAACCAGCATCAACAATAGCTGAGGTTTTAGGTAAAATTAAAACCGACTTGGAACTGGCTCGTACTTTAATGCAAGCCTATGACCCGTATGGACCTAACTATGAATTAATAGATGAGGCTACAGTACCAAGAGTTCTGGAAGATCGTCAGTTTAGAATGAATTATTTTGCTGCTACAGCATTATTTGCCAAAGTTAGTTTGTATGAAGGAAATTATGAAATGGCATTAAAATACGCCCAGGAAGTTATCGGAACTGCCGATGGCATTACAGTTGCCCCAGTGTCATTATTTCAATTCTCAAGTATTAGTGACGATGTACTTGCAAGTTCTGAAACGATATTTGGTTTAAGTATTTCAAAGCTTTCAGAGTATTCAGACGTATATTTTGGAATTGATGCTGCTTCAGGTCTAAAAACAAATTTCTTAGCAATAAATTCAGCTATCATAGATCAAGTGTATACCTCGTCTGGAGGGTCTGTAGAAGTAAGAGGAATGAATTTCTTTGGAGCCAGCTCAGGAGGATTACGACCGTTAGCTAAATTCGAAAAAGACAATGAAAGAAGAATGCCTCAATTTAGAATCTCTGAATTGTATTTGTTAGCTGCAGAAGCGGAAACCGATATTAATAACGCAATAGCATATTACAATGCATTTACTGCTAACCGCGGTATCGAACCTCAGGAAAATGTGTCTAGAGAAGAGCTTGATGACTTGATTAAAAAGGAATTTCAAAAGGAATTTATAGGTGAAGGTAAAATGTTCTTTTTCAATAAACGTAAAAATTCTGAGACCATTGGAATTTTAGAAGATGTCGATATGGTTCCTGAAAATTATGTGCTACCAATACCGGCAGCAGAATACGAATTTGGAAACCTGTAAAAGTTTAATTTGAAGAATTAGAATTATGAAAAAAATAATTTATAATATAACAGTAGTAGCTCTTTTATTAGCGGCATGTTTTAGTTGTGAACCTAATGAAGGGTTAGTATATAAAGAAAAAGACGGTTTATATTTTTTAAGTGCAACAAAAAATACCGACAGTGTTTATTATTCATTTTTAGGTAAAATTAATAGCGTTGATACATTAAAATTACCAATACAAATCTTAGGAACTCCTACCGATCAAGATAGAACATTTAAAGTCGTAGTAGATCAGGAAAATTCTACAGCTGTAGAGGGGGTGCATTATGAAGCACTTAAAGAATCCTATGTATTTAATGCTAATAATTTTAAACAAAATTTTAATCTGGTATTATATAAGGATGATCCGGCTCTGGAGTTAGAAGATAAGGTTATTGCTTTAAAAGTTGTAGAATCTGATGATTTTAACCCAGGCTATACTCATAGAACCAATTTAAAAGTTTATGTAACCAATAGAATTATAAAGCCATCATATTGGGATACTTTGTTGTATTTGTTTTTTGGAGAATACTCTAAGGTAAAGCATAATGTGGCTATTAATTTAATGGGTAAAGACTTTCCTTTTACCTATGATGAAGCCAGATTCGGAGCCGGATGGGGGATAACGTATTTACAAATTCAAGGAAGAAATTGTGCAGAATATTTTATCGATAATGATGTAAATGATGAAGACGGAAATAAGATATATCCATGGCCGGTATACTAATCAACATTAATCTAAACGAAAAATAATGAAAAATATATTATATACATTACTTATAGCGATAACCCTAGTAGGTTGCGTTAAAGACGATACAGTACACGATTTTAAAACTTTAAATGAAATTACGATTTCTGGATTAGAGGATTCGTACGAGTTTAATTATTTAGAAGAGGTTTCTGTTGTTCCAAATATTTCATTTACCAGTGGTATGGAAGAGAACTTTGAATACCGATGGTACATGTACACAACCATTACCCGTTTTGAAGCAGATACTTTATCAAAAGAAAAGGACTTTAATGTTGTTATGTCTGCACCTCCTGCTGAAGATTATACTTTAGTATTTAGTATAAAAGATAAATCAACAGGTATTGTTACAAAAAAAGAAATGGCTTCAGCTGTTAACGGCCCTTTATCTAAAGGATGGGTAGTTTTGGCTGAACAAGGAGGGCAAAAGGTAGTTAATTTTGCCAGAGAGGATAAAACGGTGCTTTATGATGTGTTCGCTAAATCTAATGAAGGTGTGGAGTTACAAGATCCTTATATGGTAAGATCTCTAAATCCAAATGATAACAAACCTCAAATGAAAAATGTGTCTGTCTTTTCTAAAAATCAAGATGGTGGGTTTATTCTTAATCCAAACACATTTAAAGTCACAAATGCATTTAGAGATGCGTTTTATCAGATTCCCACAGCTACGGAGCTGAATGTAGATGTTTTCCAAAATTTCAGATTTACAGAATATTTAATGGTTAATGGTAAAGTCCATACACGTTCTATTAGTTCTGGTGATGCCGATTGGAGAACGTCATTAATCATCATTGAGGGAGAATCTAGTTACGAGATGGCTCCTTATGTTGGCGATAATACATATCAAGGTGTGTTTTTTGATAATTTGCATTCTCGTATACTATATCATTCAAGTTATAACCTGGGGTATTTAAGTGAAGCTTCCGATGATGCGGCCAAAAATTTAAATTTTACAGCGAATTTAATTCAAAGAGCTGGTGTTGTTCGATCTCCTGAGACGGCGTCATCTTATTTTATAATAGGACATGACAATAATGATCCTTCAAAAATAGTTATGAAAAAATTTCTATTAGGATTACGTCCTCCTAATAATTTTTATGACATCGGAACAATAAATTTTTCTGAAGCTAATTTTCCAGGATTATATACTTCAACTATGATGCAGTCTGGATATGATGCTTTAATTAGAGGGATTTTATGGTACAGTGATGGTAAAAAATTATACGCTATAAATACGCAAGCGGCAGAACCAACTGAAGTTGTAATTCATGATTTTGAGGCTGAAGGAATCGAAGTGGATACTATGAGATTAATACCATATGTAGGTAGTTTTAACAGAACTTATTATTATCTGGCATTGGGTGTTAGAGATACAAATCTTACCGAAAATCAGGCAGGAATTCTTGTTTACCAAGGAGGAACGGTTGGTGGAATCAATATTACCGAGGTTGATAGTATTTACGGGTTAGGCGATAAAATTATAGACTTCGATCAAAAGATAAATTAATAAATTTAAAATGAATAAGAAAATTAAAATTGCCTATTTACTATTGTTAATAGGAGGGATGGTTAATGCCCAAGGTATTGAGTTTTTTCATGGTAAATATGAAGATGCTTTAAGAAAAGCGAACAAAGAAAAGAAAAATATTTTTGTAGACGTTTATACAACTTGGTGCGGACCTTGCAAGCAGATGTCTAAAAACACATTCACCGATGAGCAAGTAGGTAAATATTTTAATGAAAACTTTGTCGCAATTAAATTGGATGCCGAAAATGAGGCGGATAGTCCGTTTTTTGACAAATATCAGGCAGCAGCTTTTCCAACTTTATTTTGGTTGGATTCAAAAGGAGATATTTTAGATCAATATTCAGGATATATGGATCCAAAGGCTTTAATAGATAGAACAAATGTGGCCTTAAAAACTAATATTATGGCCGATTATAAAGCGGCTGAGAAAAAATGGAATACAGAAAAACGTGATTTTGATATTTATCAAGGTTACGTAATGAAATATGTTAATAAATTAAATAGAGACCAGGTATTTCCATTAACAGTTGAGTTTTTTGAAGGTTTAACAGAGGAAGAAAAGTTGTCACAAGAAGCCTATGGAATATTGATGATGTTTACTAGAAATGCCGAACACAATATATTGTTCGATACGCTTCTTAAAAACTGGAAACACTACATGGAGCTGGTTAATAATGATCCTGAAGCCTGGAGACGTATGTATACCGCTCTTGTAAGACAAGTAGTTATAGCTAAAAATAGAAAAGATGAAAAAGCCTTAAAAAAGCATATGGAATTTATAAAAGGTTTAGACTGGGAGTTCCAAGATATGTTTGTTAAGTCTATTGATCTTGAGAATATTATTTATGAGAAAAATTATGATTTAGCCATTAACAAAATGTTTGAATTGACTGAGGAGTATAACGATTTTCCGTTCTTGTATAAGCAGTATTTTTATTCATTAATTATTAGCGGATATTTTTTACAAGAAGATGTAAATATGGAACAAGCTGATAAGTTGATAGAGTTTACAAGAAGAAATGCAAAATTTAAAGCAACGCAGGAGTCTATGCTTTACATGGCAGTAGCATACGCACATAAAGGAGATTATAAAACCGGTTACGAATACTTAGCTTCATTAGGTTTTTATCCAAAACCAATGTTGTCTAATGCAATTTACAGATACATAAAATTACCTAATCCTAAACAAGAATTTCCCTGGTAAAAGATTAATAGCAACTTAAATTTAGTCAGGTCATCCCCCATTTGTAAAATTACCTATGGGGGATTTTTTATTTTTGATGCAAAGTCTAATCCAGAAATCAAACCTAATATGATTACCAATACGAGAAAGTAAATTAGGTGGTTCAAAACATAGTAAAAGTTCTTCGGAAGTTATTATTTTAAAGTGTCTAATAAAATTGGGATAAGTTGATATTTGTTCTTGTAAGTAGTATGCATTTATTTTCAAATTAATTGTTTTTAGCATCGTCCCAATCATCTGTTCGAAAAGAAGATGCTGGTAGCATGTTTACATCATACAGAGAACCTATAATCCAGTTTTTCCAGGCATATCTGACTGCCACAGGGTTTGGTACTTCTTTGCTCTTAACGAAAACATTTTTTCTGTTAATTATTTTCGCTTCAGCTGGATAAAATACTTTGTCACTGCCTGCAATTTCAAAACCAGAAAGTGTGTCTGGAGTATAAAGGCCAGTTTCAGCATTTTCAAAATGTAATAAAATACCATGGTCCTTTATTTCGAGAGATTCATAGGTGGGAGAGTTACAATCTATAGTTTCATATCCATAGGTTTTATTTAGTGCATTAAGTAAAAGTCGATCTGCAACTTCTTTCTTTTTTGGAGGATGAATGCAGTATTCATCTCCAAGGTCCAGGGTGATGGCAATTCCTGAATTGGGAATTAAATTTAAGCACTGCAACTGCGTTTCCCTAATAAATGCTGAGTTTACATACGGGGTTTGGGTATCTTTATCCTGATAGGTAAATGGAGCAATTTGTACGTAATAGAACGGAAAGTCTCCAATTTGCCATCTATCCCGCCAATCTTTAACCATAGCCGGGAAAAGTTTTTTATAATGTTCAGGTTCTAGTCTATTGGATTCACCTTGATACCATAATGCACCTTTAATGGTATATGGAATTAAAGGGTGGATCATCGCATTAAACAGTTTTGTTGGTGTTCTGTTTGGCGGATTACTAGATGCTTTATCATCTAAATTAATCTCTGGATATTGATTTATTACCTCGCTACTCATCCAGGCTTGAACCGAGCTGCCTCCCCACGATGTATGTATTAAACCAACTGGGACATCTAAAATATCCTGAAGTTGTTGTCCGAAAAAATAAGCAACAGCGCTAAAGTCTAAAACCGTTTCGGGAGAAGCTTGTTGCCAGGAATTAAATTTTTCTATATCGCTTAAAGGTGTATCAGAACTTACTCGCTCCACTGTAAATAACCTTAAATTAGGATTGTTAGATGTTGCAGTAGCCATCATGCCTCCAAAAGTAGGTTGACCCATGTAACCTTTTAAAGGTTGCTGCATGTTAGATTGTCCGGAACATAACCAAACTTCACCAAATAATATATTGTTTAAGTTGATGTTAGAACTGTTACTTTTAATATTAATAGATTGTGGTGATTTGCTTAGTGTGGTTTGTACTTTTGTCATCCAGTTTCCATTGGAATCGGCTTCAATCTTTATATCCTGTTCAATCCAAGATAATTTAATAGTTATTTTTTCACCTGCATCTGCCCACCCCCAGAGTTTTACCGTAGTATCGCGCTGTAGTACCATATTCGAAGAAACTATAGCAGGAAGTTTAACATTAGCAAAAATTAATTTCGGAAAAATTGCATGCAGCAAAATAAATAGGATAATTAATGTCGTTTTTTTCATTAGTTGGTTGTTTAACTCTTGGATGTGATTTAATAAAAAGTTTAATTAATTAGAAAAATGAATTTAGTTAATATACTTTAAAATTGAAAATTATGCATTAGTTTATCAATAAAGTTGCTTTTGTATACTGCAATAATGAATAGGCTACAATCAAGGGAAAGCCTTGAAAATATTAGAAAGTTTAACAAATATTTACAATTATACTGTTAAATGTTAACGACTCGGGTGATTGAATTAACTTAACTTGCGCCTCGAATTTAAACACCCTAATAAATAATTATAAATAGTTAATTAACATTATGAAATTTTTATCCAGAATATTTTCACTGATAGTATTAATTTTAATAACAGAGTCTGCTGAGGCTCAAGGTTTTAAAAATAATGTAACGCAGTATAAAATAAAACTAATAAGTGAAGCATCTAGTTTAATCGGTTCAGAAGATGTGCTGTCGACCGATGAGATGAAACCGCAGTTTAAGAGAAAGGGGTATGCGCCTGTTGATGTAGATTTAAAATCGATGAAGAAACGTAAATTGAGTCCTGCGAAAATATATGAGCGTGTATCAGTAGCAACGGTTATTGTATCGCCAGCGGGCAGATGTAACGAAGTAACCGACCGCGGTGCATGTAAACGTATTCATACCTATCCTGCATCAGGCTATATCATAGATTCATCCGGAATTATAGTAACGAATTACCATGTAGTTAATAGTTATATTTCGAAGTACAATAAAGATGCGAGAGATGTTTTTGTTGTGATGTTAAAAGACGGAACCTCGTTCCCCGTACAAGAAATATTGATGGCCGATAAATCGGAAGACCTGGCGGTAATAAGAATTGATCCTAAAGGAACAGAACTTCCTGTATTACCAGTAGCAACCAAAGATGCAGAAATAGGAGATCCTGTTTATATTGTTAGTCACCCCAAAGGTTATTTTTATGCCTTTTCTTCAGGAATGGTAACCGATAAGTTTAGTGAAATAAACGCGAGTAATTATCGTAATTTAATGGCTATTTCGGCCGATTATGCCGCTGGGTCTAGTGGAGCTGCTATCATAGATGAATCTGGTAATGTCATCGGTACTGTGTCTTACACCAAAACTTTTCAGCATTCTGGCGACGAAACCAAAACACAAATGGTATTAAAAGCAACTATCCCTTCTTCAAGTCTTTTAAGATTAATTAATGAAGGAAATTTATAGTTAATACTACTATTATCCGTTCGGAAATGACACCTTCCTTATTATGGTGTTTTCATTACATTAAAGTTTTAGTGTATTGCTATTGCTATTTCAGGACGGGACAGTAAATGCAAAAAAAAACAAGCGATGAGGGTAACGCTTGTTTTTTTAATTGACATCTATCTATTTTTAGTAGTAAGTGTCAGGGCTATTAATTACTTCTATATTTTCTATTTGATACAAAAAAATTACTTTTTAAGTTTAGATAAAGCCTTTTTACCATGAATAAGTAGGTTAAGTTTGTGGTTGTATTTAGGTTAAAAAGGCTTTATTTTTAGTAATCTTTTTACAATTGTTCGGTATTTTTCATATGCACCAGGTTTTATTTCTTTTATGGTGTTTATAGAATCGACTTTTGTCGTTGTCGATTGAAATTTCCAATTGATTTCATTTTCTATTGTTATTGCCATTTCAGGACTTTGTAAAAGTTTGCTTTCAATATGGCTAGAGCTTAAAATGTTTTTATTCAAAGCGTTTTGATTTCGGTAAACTTTATTTTTTTTTGGCTCGTTGCTAAGTAAGCTATTGGTCTGGATTTTTGTTTTAAATTGAAGATAGCTTACTTCATTTACGTTTGAGAACATGGTTTCTTTCAAAACAGAAAAATGTACCAAAAGTGGTAGTGTTAAAATTAAAATTTGTCTTGTTATTGAAAGAGTCATTGTTTTCGGTTGTTTCTTAATTTTCTATAAATAGTGTAATGAATGTTTCGAGTTGTTTGTTATTACATGACAATATTAATTGATAAAACTTATGCAGGAAGTGTTATTTTTTTCGAAAACGTTTTAGATGAATACGTAAACGTTTTCGAAACTCAAAATTTAAAAATGTAAGTTGTTGTTTGTTAGCTTGTTGTGAAAGAAAATTATGCAATATCTGTAAGTTTAATAAGACTTTTAGATCCTGTGTACAAGCGCTTCCTTGTCTTAAATGTATTCAACAATATCTTATGTTATAGTCTACGCTTTATGTTTCTTCGTATCTAAATATCCGCCTGTGCTATGTTTTACTGCCTGTATTTTTATTTGTCTTCATTTTATATATCTAGAATGTTTAATAAAATTTCTGTTAGTTTTTTGCTATCTGAAACCCTAGAAATTTGCACTGAAGCGATTTAAATAATTGATGTGTTTACAAGTTTATTTTAAGCTCTAAAAAATTGAGTGTTTTACTTGTAAATGATACTGTTGGGCTAAAACTTTTTCAATTTCCGAAAACGTTTTTGGTAAAATCGAAATCGTTTTCGGTAATAAATTTTTGTACGCATCAGTAGATAAGTTATATCATTATAAAACAAAACTAAAAAAGACTATAATCAAACGACCTTTACGAGTTGGTGTTGTCTACAATATATAGATGCCAATTTTGATGAGAAGTAAACGTAATATTAATGTTTGGACTAATAATTCACAAGACCGTCGTTTTTAAAACGGTGTGTCTCAAAATTTTCCAACTATATATTATATCTAAGTTTTTTATTAATTGTTAAGTTTTTAAAAAAAAATATTATGGAAGGATTTAATAATTTTCGTAATTTTAAAAATAGTGAAGAAACTTATAATCTATCAAATGTAGATATAAGTTATCGCGTTTTTCTTGGTATTCATAGTCTTTTATTCACAAAATCGAATTTAAAAGACCTCTACAATTCTACCGAAGAAAGTTCTCGGAAGTCTTTTGTAGAGTTTCTCTCCCAAATGATGCCAAATTATAATGATAAGTTTTCTAAAAATAGAGAAGTGAAAATTCATGGCGTCGGAATGTTAATGAAGATGTATTTGAACTAAAAAGGAAAATGATTATTAGCGCTCTTTTCCTCTAATTTTTAACTTTAATAAACTATTTATAAAAAGGGTGTTTGCCCATAGAAACAATTTAACTAAACTATGCCAAATAAAACATTATTATCAGCATTATTATTTCTGGTGCTTTTACAAGTTGTTCCAGCTCAGACAAAAGATTACTATTTCGAAGAAACCCCAGAAGAATTTAAAGAACGCATGGCATGGTTTAAAGATGCTCAATTCGGTATGTTTATTCATTTCGGACTATACAGTCAGTTAGGCGGTGTTTGGAAAGGCAAAGAAATTTGGGGAATCGCAGAATGGATTCAAGCGCATGCCGATATTCCAAGTCAGGAATATGCTATGCTTACCCACACTTTTAATCCAAAAAACTTTGATGCTGATAAAATTGTAAAATTGGCTAAAGATACAGGAATGAAGTATCTGGTTGTTACAAGCAAACACCATGAAGGATTTGCTTTATACGACAGTAAATACACCAATTTTGATGTAGCAAGTACTCCATTTAAAGGAAGAGATATTCTAAGAGAGTTAAAAGATGCCTGTGATAAGTATGGAATAAAATTCGGAACATATTATAGTATACTCGATTGGCATCATATAAGTCAGGAGCGCAATATAGACGGCGATAGCGTGCAGCAGCGCTGGAAGTTTGCCCGAATGAAATTAGGTAAAACTAAGGATTATGAAACTTATGTGAAAAATCAGGTAAAAGAGTTAATTGAAAATTACGATACCGAAATCATGTGGTTTGACGGTGAATGGTGCGATTGGTGGACCGATGAAATGGGTATTAATTTATATAATTACATAAGAAGCCTTAAGCCAAGCATAATTATAAACAATCGTTGCTTTGGCGTACGTGAAAATTTTGAAAAGGATTTTGGAACTCCGGAACTGGAAACACCAGATAGCGTTCTCGATTACAACTGGGAAGCCTGCTATACTTTAAATGATTCCTGGGGATTTAAGATGTATGATAAAAATTGGAAATCTCCCGAAACGGTTTACAACATGTTGAAAGAAATAACGGGAAAAGGAGGCAATTTCTTATTAAATATAGGTCCCGATGGTAATGGTGATGTCCCTCAGGAAAGCATTGATGTATTGCTAGAAGTCGGTAAAATGTTGAATCAGGATTAAATAAATTATAAAAGATCATTAAAGTAAATCGAATGAGTCAATTTGCAAAAGTAGTATATATAATAGTTTTAAGTTTAATAGTATTCGCTTGCTCCGAAAAACAAAACGAATATATACTTGAAAATGATTATTTAAGTCGTTGTATATCGATCAAAGACGGGTATTTGGTTACGACTAAAATCCAAAACAAAATTAACGGTCAATCTTTGACTCCTGAAGCGGCTAAAGAATTTAAAATTAGAGTTTCAAAAGGAACAGATAAAGTAGGAGGAGATATTATTTTAACTTCTAAAGATTTTAAGGTAGAAAATGTTAGCGAATTAAAAACTGGTGATGGTCAGAAACTGGTAGTTAATGTATCTAATGAGGAGAATAACCTTAAAGTTGCTGTACAGTATGAACTAGGCAATGAACAGCCTTATATTCATAAATACTTAACTATTATCGCTAATGAAGAACTTACTCTGGAACGTATTGATGTTGAGGCTATTGATGCCAAAGGAGCATATCAGCCTTATAAGTTAAAAGAAATTACGACCAGAGCAGCAGCTAACTGGAAACCAGGATTAGGTCAGCCTCTATATGATACCGAAACTGCTACGTTTTGGGGTACTGAATTTCCGGCATCTACAAATCTAGTAATTAACCAAGATTTAAACTGTGGTTATTTATGGGGTAATACCTTGAAAAAGGGGCAAGAATACACATCTTATAAATCGGTTGTGGGTGTAGCCGACGACTACAAATTTATTGATGAGGCATTTTATGATTACATAAATCAAATTAGAGTACGCCCTTTAAGACTTCAAGTACAATACAATTCATGGTTCGATTTTTACACAGGTGTGAATAAAGATAATTTTAAAGCTAGTGTACTCAAGGTTAACGATGAACTGGTAAATAAAAGGAATGTGACTCCCTTAAAGGCTTATGTTATTGACGATGGTTGGCAAGATAGCCGCCGCCCTGAATCCGATTGGTCTGATCAAGTGTGGAAAGTAAACAACAAATTTTCTTCAAATTTAGCCGATACGCATAAAACAGTAGATTCTTTAGGTGCTATGTTAGGCGTATGGTTAAGTCCTGCCAGTATTTTAGGAGCCCTACCGATGGTAGAAAAAATGGGCAATCAAGGGTTTGAAAAACTGGGAAGATCTATGTCCATGACCGGGCCTAAATACATGCAGAGGTTGGAAGATAGAATTCTGGAACTGGAAAAAGATGGTGTATGCTATTTTAAATTCGATGGGTTGTTTGGTCATTTAAATATTCGCGATTTCGAATTGAAAGGCCGAGGAACTCCAGCAATGCCGCAATTAGATGTTGAAAATTTAATAGAAAATGATAGTGTTCTTAGCGACCCTAAATATGATGAGTTAAAAACATATTATCTAGTGAATGGTACCGAACGTTTAATGTCCATTTTTAAGAAAATGGCAACAGTAAACCCAGACGTTTTTATAGCCATTACTAATGGGGCCTATTTAAGTCCATGGTGGTTACAGTATATCGACGTGGTTTGGATGATAAACGCTGGCGATGCTGCTGAAGGAGGAACGAGAACCGATGAACTGGTTTATCGCGATGGAATTTATTATGAAATATGGAAAGAAGAAGAGACTAAATTTCCTATGAATGCTTTGTTCAATCATGAACCCAAAAAGGTTAAAACAGGCGAAAGCAAAGAGGCTTTTAAAGATTATTTATTAATGAATATTTCCAGAGGTACTGGTTTTATTGAGTTGTATTTAAAAACCGATGTATTATCAAATGCCGATTGGGATGTACTTGCCGAGGGTTTAAAATGGAGTGAGCAAGTATTTCCATTGTTTACTAATGTAAAAATGCATGGCGGTAACCCTAAAAATCTTGATGTCTATGGATATTCGGCATGGAAAGACCATTCTGGATATGTGTCAATCCATAATCCATCAAACCAAACAAAAACTTATACATTAAAATTGGATAGAATACTAGGAGTAAAGGAAGATGGAACATATAACGTTTCATCGCCAATTGAGAGTGATCTTAAACAATTAGAAAATACATACACCTCAGGAGACACGATAACGATATCATTAGAACCAAAGGAAATAAGAATTCTCAATTTTAATTAATATAAAAACCTGAAGACTAAATTTTAAACAATAAAAACTAATAACAAATTAAATCTTGCCTATGACGAAATAAAGACAAAAACTAACTACAAAATGTAATAAAAAAAAGCCGGGGTCTCTCTCCAAAAAAAGCCCCGACTAATTCTAGTTACATCAATTAAAAAAAAATTATTAACTAATGATTACAAACATATGAAAAAATTGATACATAAGAGGTTGTGTTTTTTCAACCTCGGAGTTTCTAATTATAAGGTAAAGTTTGCAGCCGTATTTCTATCGGTGTCATGCTTAAACCTTAATGCTGTGACGCATTCCGAAAATTCAAAAAATAATGATAATGTTACAAAAACTGTATTAGGTACAGGGAACGAATCACCTATGCAATCTCAGGTAGCAGGTACAGTAACAGATATTAACGGTATTTCTCTTCCAGGAACAAACGTTGTAGAAAAAGGCACAACAAATGGTGCGCAAACCGACTTTGACGGGAATTTCTCTTTAAATGTTGGAAAAGATGCAGTTTTAGTGGTTTCTTACTTAGGTTATATTACCAAAGAAGTTCCGGTAAACGGACAAAGTAAAATGACTATCGTATTAAAAGAAGATGTGTCTTCTCTAGATGAGGTGGTTGTTATTGGATACGGTACAAAATCTAAGAGAGACGTTACTGGAGCTATTGCATCAGTAGGAGGAGATGAACTTAAAGAACAAAGTGTTGCCAGTTTCGATCAGGCTTTATCTGGACGTTCTGCGGGGGTACAGGTAGTACAAAACTCTGGTGCTCCAGGTGGAGGTGTTTCCATCCGTATTCGTGGTGTTGGTACACCTGGAAACTCAGAGCCATTATACGTAATTGACGGTGTTCCTGTATTTAACGACAACAATGGTCGTGGTATTAGCGCTGGACAAAGTGGTAACGTGTTATCTACCATAAACCCTAATGATATTGAGTCTATCGATATTTTAAAGGATGCGTCTTCAGCTGCAATTTATGGTTCCAGAGCAGCCAATGGTGTAGTTTTAATTACTACGAAACGCGGTAAATCTGGTCAAACAAAAGTAAATGTAGATGTATATGGCGGTATTCAAACACCAGCACGTAGCGTTGATGTACTTGACGGTCCAGCATATGCTCAATTTATAAATGAATTAGAAGGTACAGTACCTGTAAATCCTGCCAACACCAATTGGTTCGATGAAATTTATGGTTCAGCGCCTATTAGAAATGCTCAGGTTTCTATTTCTGGTGGTAACGAAAAATCGACTTATGCATTAAGTTTTGGGAACTTTAAACAAGATGGTATTGTTAAAAATAGTGATTTCGAAAGATGGTCGGTAAGAATGAATAGTGATCATAAATTGGGCGAAAGCGAAAGAGTAAGAGTTGGTAATAGCTTTACAGCAAGTAGAACCTTTGAAAACGGTACGTTAACCGACGATCCTAACAGAGGTGTTACTTCGTTAGCTCTTGTTTTTCCTTCTGTAATTCCTGTTTATGATGCGAATGGAGATTATGCAGGACCACCAAGTGTTGGGATTACTTTTCCTAGGCTAAATCCTGTTGCGATTGCTGATAAAATTATTTTTGAAAATCAAAAAGTAAGAATGTTAGGAAATGTTTACGGAGAGTATGACATTTTAGATGGACTTACGTATCGATTAAATTTGGGTGCCGACTTTTTATATGGTGGATCAAACAATTTTAATCCTGGTGTAGCCGTACCTGGAGGGCCACCATTACCACAATTATCACAACGATTTGATAGTAATGAACTTATTTTCTTAGTAGAAAATACATTAACTTATAACAAAACGTTTAACGACGCTCATAACTTGAATGTTTTAGCTGGTTTTACAAGACAGCATTCGCAATATGAATCGCATTTAGGTAGTAGAGATGGGTATATTACCGACAACCTTTATTATTTATCAGCTGGTACTTCAAACCCTAACGCTTTAGGTACAGGGTTTCAATGGGGATTACAATCTTATTTAGGACGTTTGTCTTATGACTATATGGGGAAATATTTATTCTCTGCTAGTGTAAGACGTGATGGGTCTTCAAGATTTGGTCCTGGAAGGAAATACGGAACTTTCCCATCGGTATCTGCTGGTTGGAGGATTTCAGATGAAAAATTCTTCGAGCCTTTAACAGAAGTAGTTAACGACCTTAAGTTTAAAGCCAGTTGGGGTAAATTAGGAAATCAAGAAGTTGATCCATTCCAATATTCAAGTGTATTAAGAAATACAGCCAGCTACGTATTTGGTGTAGATCAAAGCGCAGTTACAGGTATTTATCCAGGAAATTTAGCGAATCCAGATGTGTCTTGGGAAACAACAGCTCAAACCGACTTTGGTTTCGATGCCACATTATTTGATTATGCGTTAACAATCGGTTTCGATTATTATAAAAGAGAAACTTCAGATATTCTTTTACCAATCCCGGTACCAACATCATTTGGATATGCGAACAATTCGGTTTCTGTAACGCCAATTGTTAACGCTGGTACAGTAGTTAATAAAGGTATAGAATTGTCTTTAGGTTATCGTCACCAAGGCGAAAAGGTACAATGGGATGTAAACGCCAATTTAACAACGGTAGACAACGAAGTTACTAGTTTAGGTGGAGGAGAACCAATTTTTGGAGGAGACGGAACGACATTCCAATCAATCACAGAAGTAGGTGGCGAAATAGCATCTTACTATGGATGGGTACAAGAAGGTATCTTCCAAACAGAAGCTGAAATTCAAACTTCACCTACACAAGACGGAGCTGTGCCTGGAGATATGAAATTTGCCGATTTAAATGACGATGGTGTTATTAATGAAGCAGACCGTAAAAGATTAGGAAGTAATATTCCAGATTATATTGCTGGTCTTCAAGGTAGTTTAACTTATAAGAATTTCGATTTTAGCGTGTCTTTCCAGGGTGTATTTGGGAACGAAGTGTATAATAATTTAAATGCATTAGCATCAAATTTCTCTAGTTCTGCAAACAAATATACCGTGTTGTATAATAACCGATGGACAGGACCAGGAACTAGTAACACAGTTCCAAGAGTTGGTCAGGATAATAACAATAACTACAGAGTGTCTAGTTACAGTGTTTGGGATGGTTCTTTTGTTAGGTTAAAAACCATGCAAATTGGATATACCTTACCAGAAGATATTTTCGATTTCATTGGAGCTAGTAAAGTAAAAGTTTATGCTTCTGGGCAAAACTTATTTACCATTGATAACTATGATATTGGTCTAGATCCAGAGGTTGGTTCACCAGACCAAAACGCATTGTTTTCAGGTGTAGATAATGGCGGTTATCCTCAGGCAAAAACGTTCATTCTAGGTTTAAATGTTTCATTCTAAAAAAATACTATGAGAACAAAAACTAAAATAATATTATCAATAATGTCGCTCATAATCTTAGGTTGTGACGACATTCTAGACCTGGCTCCTCAGGATACTTTAACCGAGGAAGCTTTTTACCAAACTGCAGAGGACGCCGTAATTGCGGTAAATGCAGCTTACGATCCGTTTCAGAATTTATTCTACTATGGTTTTGCTTATCCAATATTAGGAAACTTAGCCAGTGGAGATGCCATGAAAGGAGGTTTCGGCTCTGGAGACCAAGCAGCGATGCTTCAGTTTCAGGATTTTTCCTCAGATGCATCTAATGGTAGATTAAACGATTATTGGAAAGCCATCTGGCCTGGTGTTTTAAGAGCGAATGTGGTATTAGAAAAAGTACCAGAAATTGACATGGACGAAAGTTTAAAAAACCGCGTTTTAGGTGAAGCTAAATTTATACGCGCTTTAAACTACTACAATTTAACAATGACATGGGGAGATTTGCCGATTTATGATTTTGTACCTACGGCAACAACCGAATCATTACCAAGATCACCAAAATCTGAAGTAGTTGCTTTCATTGAGCAAGATTTAAAAGACGCTATCAACTTATTGCCAGATGCTTCTGATTATGCACCTGCAGACGTAGGACGTGCCTCTAAAGGTTCTGCACAGGGGTTATTAGCTAGGTTATATGCAAATTTAGGACGTTGGCCCGAGGCTAGTGGTATTGTAGACGATATTATGAAAAGCCCTATGGGTTATGACTTAGCTGCAGATTATGCTAATAATTTTAATGGTGAAGGCGATAATAATATCGAAACACTGTTTGAGATTCAGTATAACACAGGAACGAGTCCAGACCAATGGTCTGATAATGGCCAATGGAATGGTAACCAAATTGCAGATACCTGGGGTCCTATTGGAACTGCTGAAGATGCGATTTTTGGTTGGGGATTCTCGGCGCCTACAGAAGAATTAGTAACTTCTTATGAAGCTGGAGATTTACGTTTGCCAGCAACGGTTTTACAACCTGGAGACGAGTTTCTAGGTGATACTTTCGATCCTGAAAACTCTGGACATTTTGATAATACTGGAAGTATGTATGGTAACGTAAAGTATATTAACCCAGGAGCTTCTGGACCAGGAACTTTAGATAGTCCTGTGAATTTCAAAATTATCCGTTTTGCTGAAATGTTACTTATCAAGGCAGAAGCCCTTAATGAAGGTTCAAACGACCAACAAAATGCTGTAATGTACTTAGATATGGTTCGTGAGAGAGCTGGATTAGATGGCATTGAAGCAACTTTAGGTTATTTGCCTGGACAGGCTGAATTAAGGGAAATTATCTATAATGAAATGCGTATTGAATTAGCCCTTGAAGGTACTACATTCTTTAATTTCGTTAGTAGAGGTTTAGGTTCTAATATGTATGGAGACCGAGGTTTCCAGGCAGGTCAGGATGAATTATTCCCTATTCCTCAAGGAGCACTTGACATTAATGGATGGAGTCCAAATCCAGGATACTAATTCATTAAATAAATTAAAAACATATTGTTATTGTTAAAGTTATCAGTCATATGTTTTTAAAGCCATAAAAACCAGAAACCTGTTCGACGGTGATTTGAACAGGTTTCTTTTAAAAAAAACTATATAAAATGTTTGTTTCTTCCCTAACAAAAATGGTTTGTAGTAATGCCATTAAAATTACTATCTTTCTAATGTTTTTGTTTGTTTGCGCCTGCAAAAATCAAACAAAAAAGGACTTGCCTATATGGAATAAAACCGATAATATTTTTGTTCCGATTTCTTCCGATACTTCAAATGTTAAGTTTACCAATAAACTTACTGAAACAAAAACGTTCAATTACTATACTTTTCCTTATATGTATTTTGGAGGAGGCGTTGCCGTAGGAGATATTAATAACGACGGACTTCCCGATTTATATTTTACAGGAAATATGGTGAAAAATGCCTTGTATCTTAATCAGGGCGATTTAAAATTTAAAGATATTAGTCAAAGTGCTGGTATTATTGGCACAAAAGGAAAATGGACCAACGGTGTGACTATGGCCGATGTAAATAACGACGGATTACTAGATATTTACGTGTGTTATTCGGGGCCACAGCAAAATAAACAAAACGAACTCTACATAAACCAAGGCAACAACACTTTTAAAGAAAGTGCTAAAGCTTATAATATAGCCGATAATGGTCATTCCGTACAAGCGGCTTTTTTCGATTATGATAAGGATGGCGATCTCGATTTATACGTGGCAAACTATCCTCCAACGCCATTTCAAATTGGCAACGATTATTACGCTGATAAAAAAAATAATCCTTCTTTAGAAGATTCAGATAAATTATTCCGCAACGACGGAAATAATACATTTACAGACGTTACCGAAACTTCGGGAATACTAAATTTTGGACTTTCACTTGGGCTTAGCATTAGCGACATGAATAACGATGGTTGGGCAGATATTTACGTTTCAAACGATTTTAATTCTCCTGATTATTTGTACATCAATCAAAAAGATGGCACATTTAAGAATGAAATAGATACAATGATGGCGCATACCTGTAACTTTGGTATGGGCACCGATGCTGCAGATTTTAATAATGATGGTCTTATAGATTTGTTACAGGTTGATATGGCTTCTAGTCAAAATGATCAGGAAAAGGCCAACATGTCGGCTATGAATACTGAAAAATTTTATGAAGCTGTAAGTTTAGGACTGCATCATCAATATATGAAAAATAGCTTGCAGGTAAACACAGGGTCAGGAACCTTTAGCGATGTAGCTTACCTTGCTGGACTTGCTAAAACCGAATGGAGTTGGGGACCGTTGTTTTTCGATTTTGATAACGATGGATGGAAGGATGTTTTCATTACCAACGGCATACGTAGAAATGTAAACGATAATGATGCTATTATTTATTTAAAGCTTAAGAAAGCATACAACGACCTTACACAAAACGATATTGTAGAAACCCTTACTAAATTGCCTGTAAAACCGGTAGATAACTATTTGTATCGAAATTCTAAATCTTTAAAATTTAATAAAGCTGAAGGAAATTGGGGCTTAACGTTTAAAGGCTTTAGTAATGGTGCCAGTTACGCCGATTTAGATAACGATGGTGACTTAGACATGATTGTTAATAATTTAGATGCGACATCTTCAATTTTCGAAAATAAATCTAATCAATATTCAAATACAAACTACTTAACAGTTAGCCTGAAAGCTAAAAAGGATAACCACTTTGGAATCGGTTCTAGAATTACAATAAAAACGGTACATGGAACTCAAGTGCAAGAACTATTTTTAACCAGAGGCTTTGAGTCTTCCACCGAACCTAGGGTACATTTCGGACTAGGCAATGCATCAAAAATTGATACGCTTCAAATACTTTGGCCATCAGGGAAGCTACAAACTTTAACTGAGGTAGCTGCTAACCAAGTTTTAAACATTGTTCAAGAAGAACACTCTGGATCGGTTAAACAAGATGAAATCATAAAAGAAACAGTGTTCTCACCAATTTCAGATAACTTAAAAATCAATTTTAAACATATAGAAAACCCGTATAACGATTTTGATAAGGAAACACTTCTACCGCATAAAATGTCGACTTTAGGTCCTTTTATTACCGTTGGTGATGTTAATGGCGATGGTTACGACGATTTTTATGTTGGTGGCGCCATGGGGCAATCTGGAAAATTATTTATCCAAAACATTGATGGCGGTTTTATCGAAAGTTTTCAAAAAAGTTTTCAAAAAGACCAAGGTTTTGAAGATATGGGAGTCTTGTTATTTGATGCCGAAGGCGACAACGATTTAGACCTCTATGTGGTTAGTGGTGGTAACGAATTACCAAAAGGACATTCAAATTATCAAGACCGTTTATATTTAAATGATGGAAAGGGGAACTTTTCTAGAGCAGTTAGTTTGTTACCAAAAATAACGGCAAGCGGGTCTTGTGTTACCGCCTCAGATTTTGATAATGATGGTGATCTCGACGTGTTTGTAGGCGGGAGATTATCGCCTCAAAATTACCCAAATGCTGGAGAATCCTTCATTTTAGAAAATCAAAACGGAACGTTTAAAGATATAACCGAAAAAGTTGCACCAGGTCTTAAAACCATTGGCATGGTAACATCGGCAGAGTGGAACGATTTAAACGGCGATGGCACTATAGATTTACTAATTTCCGGTGAATGGATGCCGATAACAATGCTTATAAATCATAACGGTAAGTTTAGTATCAGAAATAATAGCGCTGAGGTAGGCTGGTGGAACCATGCGACTGTAGCCGATTTAAACGGCGATGGAACGAAGGATATTATAGCTGGTAACCTTGGACTTAATTATAAGTATCAAGCGAGTCACGAATTTCCGTTTGTTATTTATGGCGACGATTTTGATGATAACGGATCCTCTGATATTGTACTTGGGTATTACAATCAGGAAACCTTGTATCCCGTGAGAGGGCGATCATGTTCTTCAGATCAAATACCATCTATTAAGAAGAAATTTCCGAATTATACAACATTTTCAAAAGCCACTTTGCAAGATGTTTATGGTAAAAAGGCTTTAGATAGTGCAAAGGTGAAATATGCAGCAACACAATTTGCGTCTGGAACTTTTTCTCTAGATAAAAATTTGAATCTAAATTTTGAGGCCTTTCCAATTGAAGCTCAAGTGTCATCGGTTAACGATATTTTAGTTGAAGATTTCGATAAGGATGGGACTCTAGATGTTATCATGGCAGGTAATTTGATGAATTCAGAAGTAGAAACACCGCGAAATGATGCGAGTTTCGGCCTGTTTTTAAGAGGGCAGGGAACAGGGGCTTTTGTTTCCTCGCCTTCTTATGTTTCTGGAGTTCATTTTACTGGACAAATTACCGATTTAGCCATTATTAAAACCATAAAAGGTAACGTCTTATTGGTGGCTGCGAATAACGACAAGTTAAAGGCTTATAAAATAAATTAATAACATGGTTAATAGTTTATATGTTCGCTATAATTGGTCTTTAAAAAAGCTAACCATACAGGCTTTGGCAACAATGTTGTTGCTGGTTTTTGGGTGTAAACCAAAGGATTCCGACTCGCAATCAGAAGGCACTCAAAAAATGGCCAAGCGATTAGAGTTTGTAACGGCGCGTGCAAATCCTGATATTAATTTTTTAATTTCGGATAAACGAATTGCACGAAAAAAAATACGTTTTGAAACTGCACCCGATAATGAGTTTGTTTTTTTTGATTACGTTCAGGAATTATTAAATGCTGGGCAAAATGCTAAAGCCTTACATCTTGTAAATCAACGCTTATACGAGAAAATAGGAGACAGTTTAGCGTTCAGTCCTAAAACTATTTACTACCATAAACTACAGGTAAATGCACATATTCAGTTGGGAGAAGATCTTAATTGTGTTAATCATCATGTGGGGGCGTCTTGCACCATTCCTATACAACCGGAAGCCGTTCATGGTAATGTAATACACGCTTTAAAAGCAGTTGAAATTTTGACCCAAATGGTTAAGGCTTTTCCAAAAGATTATGAAAGTCGCTGGTTGCTAAATCTGGCTTACATGACTATGGGGTCTTATCCCGAGAGTGTTCCTAAAGCATATTTGGTTCCTCTCGAAAACCCTTTAATCAAAACAGAAGATAGCTTGGTAAATATCTTCAAAAATATCGCCATGAAAGCAGGGGTAGCAGTTAACGATATTGCTGGAGGCGTATCACTCGAAGACTTTAACAATGATGGCTTTTTAGACGTTATGGTTTCGGCTTATGGGTTGAAAGGACAGCTTCGATATTTTGAAAATAATCAGGATGGTACCTTTACCGAAAAAACGGAAGAAGCAGGATTAACAGGATTGTTTGGGGGGCTTAATTTGGTACATGCCGACTATAATAACGATGGCTTTGTAGATGTTTTTGTATTACGTGGTGCTTGGTTTGGTGCCGAAGGCCGTTATCCTAATTCTCTTTTAATGAATAAAAATGGACATTTTGAAGATGTTACCGAACAAGCGGGAGTTTTGTCCCAAATGCCTACACAAACAGCTGCATGGGCCGATTTTAATCTTGATGGTTATCTTGATCTTTATGTTGGTAATGAAACCATTAATATTGGCTTTGCCCAAAGCGAGTTTTACATGAATAATGGCGATGGCACGTTTACTAATGTGGTCGATAAATTGAAACTTGGCGTAACAGGTTATATAAAAGGCGTCACTTGGGGCGACATAGATAACGATATGTTACCCGATTTATACGTGTCTAACTTAACTCGGAAAAATAAATTATTTCATAACCTGGGCGGAACTTCTCTCGAAGATTGGAAATTTGAAGAGATTAGTACTGCCGCAAATGTTGAAGACCCTGTGGGGAGCTTTCCAACATGGTTTTGGGATTATAATAATGACGGACACGACGATTTGTTTGTAGCGGGTTACGATCTAAATCGAATTAAACAGGTGTCGTTCGATGAGGTAAGTGCTTTGCTTGGGGAAAATCCCAAATACTCACTCCCCAAACTCTATAAAAACAATGGTAACAACACCTTTACCGATGTTACCGAATCTATGGGCTTGGCAAGGCCATTTTATGTAATGGGGTGTAATTTTGGAGATATTGATAATGATGGCTACTTAGACTTTTATCTAGGAACTGGCGCACCAAATTTAGGGTCTATAGTGCCGAACAGAATGTTTAAAAATGACAAGGGAAATTATTTTAATGATGTAACCTATCAAGGTGGGTTTGGGCATATTCAAAAAGGGCACGCCATTGCTTTTGGCGATATCGATAACGATGGCGATCAAGATATTTACGCCGTTATGGGTGGATCGGTAGTTGGAGATAATTTTCCGAATGTACTTTATCAAAATGGAGGGAACACCAACGCTTGGCTTGTGGCTAAATTAATTGGTACAACAGCTAACCGTTCGGCTATTGGTGCTAAAGTAGAACTCACTTATATTGATGCTACAGGACAAACACATAAGCTGTTTAGAACAGTCACCACTGGCGGAACCTTTGGGGCTTCTAGCCTTCAATTAGAAATAGGATTAGCAAAAGCAGTAAAAGTTAAAGAACTAAAAGTACGGTGGCCAAATAAAAATAGAACGGTTGCTATTTATAAAGATATAGACATTAACCAACGTATTGAAATTAAAGAAGGCGAGAGTACTGTAAAAACAATGTTAAAGCCTAATTCTAAATCGGTAAACTAACCACAAAATATTCTGTAATAAGATGAATTACAACAGTAAAAATATAATGTTTGCAATGGCTCTTATGCTGGTCTTTGCTTGTAAAGAAAAAGAAGATAAAACCGTACCAGAATCAGAAATAATTCCCGAATTGCAACTGTTTAAACAAGTTAGTTTAGAACAATCTGGAATCGATTTTAACAACCGCTTGGTTGAAACCGACAGTATGAACTATTTTGTGTATCCATATATTTACATGGGCGGTGGAGTTTCTATTGGCGATATTAATAACGATGGTCTTAACGATATATATTTCACGGGGAACATGACCCCTAACAAATTATACTTAAATAAAGGCGGATTAAGCTTTGAAGATATTAGTGAAAAGGCAGGTGTTGCAGCTGGAAACCAATGGATAACAGGAACTACCATGGCCGATGTAAATGGCGATGGATATTTAGATATTTATGTGTCGGTTGCTGGAAAATTTAACCCTAAACAAAATTTACTTTACATAAATAATAAAGATTTAACCTTTACCGAAAGCGCCGAAGCTTATGGTGTTGCTGGAGATGCGAATACCATACAAGCTACCTTTTTTGATTACGATTTAGATGGCGATTTAGACTTGTATGTGGCCAATTACCCTATTAGTAGGTTTAGTACACCCAATGGGGTCTATAAACAACGCATAGAAAAGGCAAATATAGTAGATAGCGACCGGTTGTACCGTAACGATGGTAATAATAAATTTATCGATGTTACCGAAGATTCGGGAATATTAAATTACGGGCTTTCGGTTGGTGTTGCGGTTAGCGATATAGATAATAACGGTTATCCCGATATTTATGTGTCTAACGACTTTGCAACACCCGATTACTTATATATGAATAATGGTGATGGCACGTTTTCAGAGCAATCAAAAGAACTAACCAAGCATACAGCTTGGTACGGTATGGGGGTAGATATGGCCGATATTAATAACGATGCGTTGCCAGATGTTATTCAATTGGATATGACACCCGAAAATAACCGCCGTAGTAAAGCCAACATGGCGAGTATGAATCCGCGTAAGTTTTGGGATAACGTTAAGATGGGTTTTCATTATCAATACATGCAAAACTGCCTTCAACTAAACAACGGAAAGATAAACGATACGTTGCAGCCTTTTAGCGATATTTCCAGATTAGCCGGTATGGCTACAACCGATTGGAGTTGGGGAGCACTTATGGCCGATTTTGATAACGATGGTTGGAAAGATGTTATTATTACCAACGGCGTTAGAAGGGAAATAAATAATAAAGATTATTTTAAAACCTTAAAGACCTATACGCCTATGGCCTTTAAGAATAATATGTTGGAACTTACTAAGAAAATGCCTTCAGAAAAAGTGCCCAATTATGCTTTTAAAAACAACGGAGATTTATCGTTTAAAGATGTTAGTAAAGATTGGCATCTCGATTTTGTAGGTTTTTCAAACGGTCTGGCTTATGGCGATTTAGATAACGACGGCGATTTAGATTTAGTGGTTTCCAACTTAGACAGTATTTCTACAATTTATGAAAATCAGGCCACTAAAATTTCAGGAAACCATTATCTACGTTTCAAGTTTAATGGCCCTGAGCAAAATAAGTTTGCTTTAGGTATAAAAGTATTGTTGGAATACGATGGTGCCAAACAATTTCAGGAGCTTACTCTAACCCGTGGGTATCAATCGTCGGTGGAGCCTTTTCTTAATTTTGGATTGGGAAAATATGCTAAAGTTGATAAAGCAACCATTATTTGGCCTGATGGTAAACAAGAAATAAAAGAGCATATAACAACCAATAGTATAGTAGAGGTTAACTATAATGATGCAGTCTATAAAACGATTACAACATCAAAAGACAATAAGTCAAATTACAAGTTTACTAATGTTACCGCACGTTCAGGGGTTAATTTTAAGCACGAAGAAAATATATATGATGATTTTAAGGAAGAACCATTACTTCCTCATAAAACATCACAGTTCGGTCCGGGTATTGCCGTGGCAGATATCAATAAAGATGGAAGGGAAGACTTTTTTGTTGGTGGAGCCAATGGGCAATCCGGCCGAATTTTTATCCAACAATCAGATCGAACTTTTCAAGCCATTGATGTTCCCGACCTTCAAAACGATGCCGTTTACGAAGATTTGGGAGCTCTCTTTTTTGATGCCGATGCCGATGGTGATGACGATTTATATGTGGTAAGTGGCGGCAACGAATTTGGGGCGGGGTCTCAGTTTTTACAAGACCGATTATACCTAAACGATGGACAAGGGCATTTTACAAAAAACACTCAGGCATTACCAAAAATGCTTACCAGTGGTTCCAAAGTTATTGCTGCCGATTTCGATAAAGATGGCGATTTAGACCTTTTTGTTGGGGGTAGATTGGTGCCTGGAAAATACCCCTTAGCTCCTAGAAGTTATTTGCTTAGAAATGATAGTGAAAATGGTAATGTTCGTTTTATTGATGTAACAGAGGATTTGGCTTCAGATTTATTAAAACCAGGTTTGGTTACCGATATGAAATGGAGCGATGTTGATGGAGACGATTGGCTAGATTTGGTGCTTGTAGGAGAATGGATGCCTATCTCAATATTTAAAAATAGCAAAGGAGAGTTTAAAAACGAAACCAAAGCCTATGGTCTTGAAAACACTACGGGGTGGTGGTACAGTATCGATGTTCAGGATTATGACAACGATGGTGATTTGGATATTGTTGCAGGAAATCTTGGGCTTAATTATAAGTATCAAGCATCGAATAATCAAACCTTCGATGTATATGCATCCGATTTTGATAAAAATGGCCACCTCGATATTGTTTTAGGGTATTATTCAGAAGGGGTTCAGTACCCGGTTCGTGGTCGCGAATGTTCGTCCCAGCAAATTCCAGGAATTACTCGAAAATTTAAAAATTATGATGCTTTTTCTAAAGCAACGATAGAAGATGTTTATACAAAAGATAAACTTGAAGATGCCTTGCATTACAAGGCTAAAACTTTTGCAACTACCTATTTTCAAAATGATGGTAAACATTTTTCAGCAAAACCATTATCTTCACAAGCGCAATTATCGGCTGTTAATGGTATTGTAAGTAAAGATGTTAATAATGACGGGGTTTTAGACCTTATATTGGGAGGAAACCTTTTTACCTCAGAGGTAGAAACGCCAAGAAATGATGCAGGTCAAGGGGTTTTGCTAATTGGCGATGGAAAAGGTAATTTTTATGCAAAAGCACCCTATGAAAGTGGCCTAAGTTTAAGTGGCGACGTAAAAGGTTTAGCAATGCTGAAATCTGAAGGATATACCTATATTATTGTTGCAAATAATAACGATAAATTGCAAATCATTGAATGCGACATTAATTAATAATTTAATTTCTAAATCATAGTATGCCTACATTTTTGTACATAAAAAACATTTTATTAAGAACGGTTTTTATCCTTCTGGCTTTTATGCTTTTTTCTTGTAAAGACAATAAAAAAGGGCATGCAAAAGAAACAGCATTTACCAATAACTTGATTTATGAAACCAGCCCTTATTTGCTGCAACATGCTCATAATCCGGTGAATTGGAATGCTTGGGGAGACGATGCGCTTGCATTAGCTAAAGCTGAAAACAAATTGCTGGTAATAAGTATAGGGTATTCAACATGTCATTGGTGCCATGTTATGGAAGAAGAAAGCTTTCAAAATGATACTGTAGCCCAAGTAATGAACCAGGATTTTATAAATATTAAAGTTGATAGAGAAGAACGTCCCGATGTTGATCATGTGTATATGACTGCCGCACAAATGATGAATGGTGCTGCAGGTTGGCCATTAAATGTTATCGCTCTTCCTGATGGTCGGCCGGTATTCATTGCCACGTATATGGAAAAAGAGCAATGGATGGCGCTTCTGAAAAAGTTTCAGGCCTATTTTAAATCAGAGCCCGATAAGCTTTACGAATATGCCAAACAGGTTGAAGAAGGTTTACAAGCCTTGACACCAATAGTTGATACCGAAGCAGATGTTAATTTTAGTATCGAAAATTTGAATCAAGCCTTAGCAGCCTGGAAAACGAATTGGGATACCGAGTGGGGTGGCGACAAGGCAAACGAAAAATTTATGCTGCCAGTGCGTTTACAGTTTTTATTAAAATATGCTGTAATGTTTTCAGATGACGATACATACGCTCATGTTGTAAAAACTTTAAATAAAATGGCTCTTGGTGGGGTTTACGATCATCTTGAAGGCGGGTTTTTTCGCTATACCACAGATTCGAAATGGCAGGTGCCTCATTTTGAAAAAATGCTATACGACAATGCACAACTCATAGCGCTTTATGCCAATGCTTACAAGGCCAGTAAAAACCCTGATTATAAAAAGATAGTTTACGAAACCTTTTCGTTTTTACAAAACAATATGTTTAGTGGGCAAGGTGGGTATTACGCTGCTATCGATGCCGATAGCCAAGGTGAAGAAGGTAAATATTACTTGTGGAAAGCCAACGAGTTACAGGAGATTTTAGGGAACACTACCGATACGTTTAATTTGGTGTATAACCCGCAAAAGATTCAATTGGAGTATCAAGGTTTTGTTTTACAACCCATAGTTTCTGATACTACTATTGCAGAACAACTAAAGGTTTCATTAAAGACCCTTCAAACGTATAAAGAAGACTGGAAAAACGCTTTGTTGAAAGCGCGTGAAAAGCGCGTTAAGCCCTTAACAGATAAAAAGATAATTTGTTCTTGGAATGCCCTATTAGGAAGTGGTTATATTGAAGCTTATATGGCTTTTCAGGATAAAACATTTCTCGATAGAGCCTATGGAATATATGATTTTTTACAAAAACATTTGATTAAAGAAGGTCGCTTATATCATTCCTACATTTCGGATCAATCTGGAGAAAAAGGCTTTTTAGAAGACTATGCTTTTTATATCGAGTTTTTAATCCAAATTTATAAAGCAACAGCCAATGAAGCATATCTTAATGAAGCCAAGTTATGGTTAGAGCGTACCGATACGCTTTTCTATGACGAAGAAAAAGGATTGTATCAGTTTGCTTCAGGTAATGAGTTAATAACACCAGTAATAAAGCTAGATGATGGTGTTTTACCTTCCCCAAATACCATAATGGCAAAAAACCTTATGCAATTAGGGCATATTTATTTTAATAAAGATTTTAAAAAAAGAAGCAAGACGATGCTTTCAGCAGTACAACAAGATGTTTTAGAGTATTTGCCCTATTACTCAGGTTGGGCTGATGGTTTTTTAGATTTAAGTACTGTGGCTTACGAAGTTGCTATCGTAGGTCAGGAGGCTAAATTAATTTTATCCCAAATGAATCAGGCATACCTGCCAAACACTTTAATTGTGGCAAGTCGTGAAGCTAGCCCAATACCAATATTTGAAAACAGATTTTCCGATTCCGGAACCTATATCTACATATGTCAGGAAAATATGTGTAAACTACCAACAACCAATGCCAACCAGGCAATTAACCAAATTAAACAAGATTATGAATAAAAGAGTAAACCTACTATTATTAGTAATAACTATAATTTTTTCAGTAGGATGTAAACAACAAAAAAAACAAGAAGAGGTTAGTATGGAACCTCGAGGAGCAGATAACATTGCTTATAAATGGGGCCATATGGCCATACAAGCACAAGCTTGGGATACCGAACGTTTTAAACCTCGCCCAACAGTGACTTCGCGATATTTAGGACTTATATCGGTGGCTATGTTCGATGCCTGGTCTAGATATGATGAAACCGCTACGCCTGTTTACACTACAAATGTAGACAGAAGACCTTCAGAAGAACATACCCTAAAAAACAAAGAAATAGCAGTGAGTTATGCAGCATACCGTGCGCTTTTAGAATATTATTATTCAGATGCTAAGGAATATGCAGGTTTAATGAAGGAGTTAGGTTTAGACCCTAACGATATGTCTATGGATCCGACCACGCCAATAGGGGTAGGAAATCTTGCTGCGAAAGCTGTTATCGAAGCTAGAAAAAATGATGGTGCCAATCAGTATGGAGAAGAAGAAGGCTCAAACGGAAAGCCTTATTTTGATTATACAGGTTATAAACCAGTAAACGACCCAGATAATAATGTTGATATAAACAGGTGGCAACCAAAATATTTTACCGATGCTAAAATGGGGAAATTTGCCCCAGGATGTTTAACACCTTACTGGCAATTAGTAAAACCTGTTGCTATGGATTCTGCAAGTCAATTTAGACCAGGACCACCTCCAATGGTAGGGTCAGAGCAATTGGCTAAAGAAGTAAAAGAAGTGGTTGACTTACAAGCAAATTTAACCGATGAGCAAAAAGCTTTAGTAGAATTTATGCGTGATGGCCCGCAATCGGTGCAGCAAGCAGGACACTGGTTTAAATTTGCTCAGGAAGTGTCCATTAGGGATCAGCACACTCTAGATGAAGATGTAAAAATGTACTTCTTAAATCAAGTGACAGCCATGGATGCCTTTATCGCATCGTGGGATTCTAAAATGTATTACGACTTTGCTAGACCTTTTGCTTTGGTACATGAATACTACACAGGAAAAGAAATAAAAGCTTGGGCAGGGCCAGTAAAAGGCATGCAAAAAATGGATGGTAGCCAATGGCGACCATACTCGCCGAGTAGTTTTTTATGTCCGCCGTTTCCAAGTTACACCTCAGGACATAGTACCATAAGCGGCGGTTGTGCTGAAGCATTAAAACTTTTTACTGGCGATGACCATTTTGGTGCGTCGGTAGAACTAATTCCAGGGTCACTTACCGAAACCGATTCTACGTTTTATGGTAAAAAGGTAACTTTAGAGTTTCCAACATTTACCAAAACTGCTGAAATGGCTGGTATTTCTAGAGTTATGGGTGGTTACCATATTCAGGCCGATAATGTTGCTGGTCTTCAATTAGGAAGAGATGTGGCACACCAAGCCTGGAAGTTTTATAATGAGCACCTGGGTAAATAAGATAGTTTTCAACAATATATTATAATTAAATGCAAAAAAGGATTCCGTTTCAGGAATCCTTTTTTAATTCAAAAGAATAGAAACTTATAATTTCACCAGTTTAAATATATTTGATTGTCCAAATCCATCACTTATTTTAACCAAGTAAATATTTTTAGATAAGTCTGATATGTTGAATGTCGTTCCTTTTTCATAATCACCATCAAATTGTTTTACGAGTTTACCCGTCATATCAAAAATATCAACTTTCTCGATGGCTTGGTTTACTTTAAAAGTATTATTTGCCGGATTGGGATATAGTAGAATATGTTGTCTGTTTTCATTTTCAGAAACCGATAATGTGCTCATCTGGTTACCATAAATTTTAAATTCACCAGGTTTTAACTGAATGCTTGTTGTAGCCGCATTTATTACGGAGTTGTCTAACAAATCGTACCAATCTCCGGAATAAGGGAAATTCGGGTTAATGGATTGAGTTACGATATCAAAATTAGCAACGATTATAACATTTTTTAAAGTTGTACCTGAGGTGTTTTCATTACCTGTATAAATTGAAATTCTTGGCGTTAAATTATTTGAAGAAATAGTATAATTACCTTCAAATACGGGCTCATTAATTTTTAAATTATTAATGCGCGACCAGTCGTTATAAATTTGGTTTCGTTGTGAAACACTCAACCAATTATTTGTCCATTGCGGTTGCGGTTTTGTGTCTAGTTTACAATCACCCGGAGTTGCATCTTCAGGCGTGTTTACCGAACCACTGTTACATGTAAAAATGGAATTTTCCATTCCTAAATCGCCAAAATGCCAAATCATTTTTGGCCCTGGAATCGTTAGAGAAACAGCGCCTAAGGCAGACATTCTGGATAAGGCTGTTTCCAGATTGGTGATATCATAATCAGCATTGCTATTTCCATAAAGTAGGTTTTTGTACATTAAGCGTTCTTCATCATGACTTTCGGCATATCCAACCAAACGTGGTGAAGAATACCCTCGGGAATTGTGTCCCATTTCGCTTATATCTGAACTATACCCCATAGTTAACTCGTTATATGGGTCGGTCATTTTTCCCCAAAGCATGATGCCTTTACCTTCATCAATCCTGTAGTTAGCCCACTCGGTTTCTTCATCTCTTGATGATTTGCCATCGGAGTTAGCATCCCAATCGGTACCGAGATGTTCAAAAATGACATAGTGATCAGGATCTAAACTCCAGCTATAATCTGCATAGTCTTTTAAAATAGCTACTCGGTCGGCATTATAATCGTTGGTACATCCTTCGTTATTTTCGCAATTTTGAGTAAATCCTTTGGTTAAGTCCCAGCGAATACCATCGATGTGAAATTCTTCTATCCAATGTTTCACCACGCGTTTTGTGTAGTAATTAGTAAATCCGTTGGAGTGATTAAAATCCGATCCCACGTTATAGGTGTGTTTCGGCGTTTGATTAAAGTATGGATTCTCAGAACTAGGTTCGCCCCAACCATCATTATCGGCATCATTCATCCATAATCTAACCATAGGGTTTCGCCCGAAAGCATGATTTATTGCTAAATCAAGAATAACTGCAATTCCGTTTTGGTGGCAGATGTCAATCAGTTCCTTAAACTTATCTTGAGTACCATAAAACTTATCTAAGGCCATATGGAATGAGGTGTTGTAGCCCCAACTTTCGTTACCTTCAAATTCCATAACAGGCATAAGTTCGATGGCATTAATATTTAAATTTTTAAAGTAATCGATGCGGTCGATAATGTCTTGAAAATTTCTGTCGGCATCAAAATCACGAACCAACACCTCATAAATTACTAGATCTTCTTTTTTAGGTTTAGTAAAATTGGTGACTTGCCAGTTAAAGTCGGATTGACCAGTTTGTAAAACACTAACTTCACGTTCTTGTCCAACAGGATATGCTGGTAGAATCGGATAGCTCTCTGATGGTATATAAGGATCGTCAAAAGGAGATAAAACTAATGTCGAGTAAGGATCCGCAGTTTTAACAAGTGTAGGGGAATTTGCTAAAGGTGTTTTATCTACAGCCCAATATTGATACGTTTCAATTTGTTTAGAAGTTAAACCTGTTAAGGTAATCCAGAATTTGCCATTACGTGACGGGTCTCTTTTCATTGCGTAATTGGAGTCAGGCTGCCAGTTATTAAAACTACCAGCCACATAAACAAAATCTTTGTAAGGTGCATATAACACTAAAGTTGCTTTCGATGGGTCGCTTTCATCATAGGTGATACCGTCTTCATAATTTTCAGGCATGAACCCCGTAAGCGCCCCTGGATCAATAATCACTGAAAAAGTGATGATTTTGGTTTCTCCCGAAAAGGTGACTTCTAAACTGTAATTTTTGTTTTCTGTAATATTTGCATCGTTGAAAGTATATGATGCTATTGTATTTTGTGAATTAATAATGTTACCATTGGCTTTTAAAACATAATCAGCATTACCGCCCGTATTGGTAGCCGATATATTGAGGTTATCACCAGAGTTTAAAATAGTAGTATTGTTGGTAGGCGCAGAAAGTGTTACCAAAAACGTGCCAACAGACTCTAAATAGTCATTAGACTGTTTATCGCCAGAACCATCTTTAGCTTTTATGAGGAACCCTATTTGTCCAATGCCCGTTCTGTTATAGAATGTTGTGGGCGTAAATGTAATATTGTATTCATCGGCTGATGCATTATAAGATAACCGGTTTGCTTCGTTAGAGTCGGTCCAGCTTCCATTCGTTGGGCAATCCTGTTGATTAGCAAGATTAGTATCATAAGACCACGACCACAAGTATAAGGCGTTGTTGTTAACCCCCCATGTGGCTTCATCTATAGAGGCCCCATCAAAAGTTATGGTTATGCTATCGTCTTCATTAAAAGGGGAAGGAGATATTGAATAACTTACATCTTGTTTTTGTCCATAGCTAATTGTACAAAGCAGTAGTAAGAGGAGTAATTGTATGTTTTTCATTTTTTTTAGTCATTAAAACAAAAAAGGGCTGTATTGATTAACAACACGCCCTTTTTGTAATTACATAAGAAATTTGAGTTAGTCGTTAAAAATATTATCGTTTTCCTAGGTAATATCTTGGTCCGTCAACATCATTAAAGTCTATACTTATAACGTAGTTACCAGCTGTAACAGCGATGTTGTTTTCAGGATCCTGATCAAGTATATTATCTTCATTAGCGTCGCCATAGTCTCCGTTCCATTCGTTATTTGGTCTGAATTTAATGTCACCATCAATTAAATTTACATTTTCAGCATACCAAATACCTGGTTGGATTTCCGTTAATGCAGCATCAGGTGTTTCACCCCAGTTGTTATATCCAGAGCCAACGGCACCCCAAACAGTAGCTTCTTCAATACTGTATGATTTGTCTTTTAAATCTACAGTTACAAAATAGTGTCCTGCGGTAACAGCTATATTATTTTCAGGGTCTGCATCTAAAATGCCGTCGCCGTTGGCATCACCTAAATCACCACCCCATGCGTTATTCATTCTGAATTTAATATCTCCATCTACGAACATTACACTAGCTTTAAACGTATCGGTTGTGTAATCGTAATATAATTTAGCATCTGGACCACCGTTGCCCCAATCGTTATAACCAGAGCCAACAATTCCCCATGAAAATTCTTCGATTGTATATGAATTGTCATTCGTGTCAATGGTAATTTTGTAGTCACCCGCAGTAACCGCAATATTATTTTCCGGATCTGCATCTAAAATTCCATCGCCATTGGCGTCACCTAAGTCGCCACCCCATTCGTTGTTTTCACGGAATTTGATATCGCCGTCAATTAAATTAACGTAAGAAACAATGACACCTTCAGTTGCTGTTGTATAAAATTTAGCGTCAGCAAAGGCACCCCAATTATTATAACCAGAACCAACAACACCCCAACTTGCAACTTCGAATCCTGCACCACTTTCAACGGCTTCTGGAAGTACTACGCTTAAAGTTTGTGTTTCGGTAAAAACAGGTAATCCTCCATCTGTACCGGGTGAAGCCATTAGCCTAAAGTATAAGTTTCCGGTATTTGGGTTTTCGCTATTTGGATCGTTATCAAGTCCGGCATTGGCAGCAAATTTTAGCATATCGCCAATAGTGATAGATAATTCGTTACCATCTGTTGAGCTTACAGTTTCAACATCAGTAAAATCGCCAATAATAGAATGCTGAAGTTCATATTCTACGTTTGTAGGAACGCCGAAGTAGGCATCTTCCCAGGTAAAACGTTCACCGATGTTTTTAGAAGCTGCTGCGGTTAATGTATATTCTTCAAGAAAAACATTGGAAAAGCTAATACCTTCTTCAGGCACTTTAGCAACAAATACTAAATCGTCTTCTTGGTCGCAAGAAGTAAAGCTTATAACAGCTATAATTAAAAGCGATAAAAATTTTATAAGTTTCATAATAATTAGTTTAGTTTTTTAATAACCTTTATTTTGAGTTAAGTTTGGGTTGGCTTGTAAGGCAGATGAAGGAATAGGGTAAACGTTGTAAGTTGAAGGAATTGAGGTTCCATTTTTTACACCACCTTTCCAAGGCCATATATAGGTGCTTCCTGTAAACATTCCAAAGCGAATTAAATCGGTGCGTCGATGTCCTTCTAGGTTTAATTCTCTTCCTCTTTCATCTATTATAAAGTCTAGAGTTAAATCGGTCTGACCAATGGTATTGGCATGCGATCGTTTTCTAACATCATTTACATATTTTAAAGCGCTTCCCATGTCGGTATTTGCTGCACCTCTTAAAGCACATTCGGCATACATTAAATAAGCATCTGCTAATCTGAATAATGGGAAATCGGTGCTAGAAAAACTTGTAGCTACAGATGCAGAATTGAAATTGGTATTTCTGAATTTTATGGAAGGGTATCCGTCTGTCCATTCTTTATAGTCTTCCATGTCATAATTATGACCTTCGGTCCAGAACAATTTCGCTCTGTCATCATTTGAAGTAGCTAAATCACCATATAAACCGTACCATGCTTTTGTAGCGCGGTGACCCGTCCAACCTTCTGCTGCACCAAACTCGGCAAGAGGCATGGTATCAGCACTTAAGTTGCCATTAATGATATAGGTAGTGTTTCCATAACTTTGACTTACCTGTGAATCGGCAATTAAAGGAAAAATAATTTCTTTAGATGAATTGTTATCAGCAGAAAATAAGCTTACATAATCTGTTGCCAATTCATAAGGGCCTTCGTTGATTACTTTATTAATATAAACTGCGGCTTCAGTATATTTTGCGTTACCTGTATAAACTTCAGCGTTTAAATATAGTTTACTAAGTAACATTTGAGCCGCACTTTTGGTTGCTCTACCGTAGGTGTTGGTATCTAGCAGGAGCGGTTCAATATCTAATAATTCCGCTTCTACATAATCGAATAATACATCACGAGAAACTTCATCTAAAGGTTCAGATTGTCCATAATTTTCTTCGGTAGCTAATACACCTTTACCAAAAACATCAATTAAATAATAGTAAGCTAATGCTCGAATAAATCTTACTTCAGAAGTGATAACCTCTTTGTTTTCAACATCTACATTTGGTAAAATGGACAACAGGTTGTTGCATTGAGGAATGGTAAAGAAAATTCTATTATATAAATATCTAAAGAATTTATTTTCTGGTGTCCAATTACTGGTTGTTGTAAGTTGGTCTAAACCATTATCGCCCCAACGGTTTTTCATGCCATCGGCTGCAAAATCCTGTAAGTTTACAATACCTCTTAAGAAAGGTGATTCTCCGGCATTATCACTAATGTCCGATTTGTCAGGACCTTCGGCACTTGATAAAGCAAAAGAACCATAAAGTCTGGATAAAATCCCCTCAACAGCTTGTGGGTCGCGAGCTAAAAGCTCATCAAGCGATAGTTCAATTAGCGGATCTGGGTCTAAATCGCTTGTACAATTAATATTTAGTGTACCGATAAAGACAAAACCGACTAGTATTTTTATTATATTATTTTTCATTGTTTTAAATTTTAAAAGTCAATATTCACACCTAAGTTGTACACGGTTGGTCTCGGGTAAAAATTGTCGTCAATTCCTTTAAAGTTTTCAGGATCTTGTCCGGAATAATTTGTAATCAGGAATGGATTATTTACAGCGCCATAAATTTTAAGTGAAGCATTTTTTATAACATTATTTAGGGTGTGGCCAAGCACAATGTTTTCACATCTTAAGAATGATGAGCCTTCAAGAAAGTAATCGGAATACTGGATAGGATCCTGAATATCTGTAAACACTGGGTTAGCCGAGCCATTGAAGAAATTTAATGCGTTATTAAAGAATGTGTCATCTTGAGATTTTACATTTTGAATTTCGCCATGTGTTAAGCGTCTTGAGTTATACACATAACCATCTAATTGACCTCTAAAGCTGGCTGTTAAATTCCAGTTATTGTAATCGAAATTAAATCCAAAACCAAATGTCCAGTTAGGTTGAATGGCTTTGTAGTAGCGATCATCCTCGGTAATTTTTCCGTCGTCGTTAAGGTCTACAAACGAACCTAAAATAGGGTTTCCGCTTTGGTCATATACTTGTTTAAATACCCATGCCGAACCAGCTTGTTGCCCAACAGCATGTCTTAACAATTCGTTTCCTGTACCAAAAGCTAAACCACCGTCTGGAGCATTTATTTGCTCTACACCTTTTAAATCGGTTACTTCGGTATAATTGTATGATAAGTTACCGTTAAAAGATAAGTTACCGTGGTCGTTTTGTATAGGACTTAAATTAAGATTTAGTTCGAAACCTTTGCTTTCGGTAGAACCTACGTTTTGAATAACACGGTCGCTAAGGGCTTGTCCCGGAGGCACGTTAGTAAGTACCAATAAGTCGGTTGTTTCACGTTGGTAAATATCGAAAGAACCTGAAAGTACCCCTCGGTTAAAGAAATCGAAATCGATTCCAGCATTGTAAGTTGTTGTTTTTTCCCAGGTTAAATCTGGATTAAATTCTTTTGCATTGTATACGTTTACACCAGAAATGTACTGACTTTCAGGTGACCCCACTTCGAAAAGTGGAATTGCTGGATAAAAACCTACCTGTCCAGAAATATCTTGCTGTCCGGTTTCACCCCAACCTAAGCGAATTTTAATGTCGTTAATGAAATTAACATCTTTAAGAAAGTTTTCTTCTTTTAGTTTCCATGCCAGTGCAGCTGATGGAAAGTAACCCCAACGATTTTCAGGAGTAAAGAAAGAAGAACCATCCGCTCTAAACGATGCTGTTAATAAGTATTTATTCGCAAGATTGACATTGGCTCTTGCGAAATAAGATTGTAGGTTTAACCTATTGTAAAATCGATTATTTATGTTGTTAGCATCGATGTTTGGAACACGATCTCCGGTAATACCATCGCTGTCTAAGTCGAAAGGCTTATCATCTTCATTATAAGCAGGGTCTGCATAAAATTCATCTTTATTACCATCGTTTTTAAAATTCTGATAGGAGTAACCCGCCTGGATATCGAAATTATTTATAAACTTTTCGTCAAATTCTTTGCGATAAGCAAGGTAAGATTCCATAGTAGTGTTAGTAATATGTTGTCTTTCGGCATAGCTCAACCCTGGTTGGAATATATAGGTTCCTGCTGGTATAGGGTTATTGTTAGGATCGGCACTGGCTACCAAAGCGTAGCTATTAATTGCGTTTTCTTTATAACGTTCTTCAATTTTGGCTCTCGATGCTTCTAAGCCCAAATTTACTACGGCTCGCAGCTCAGGTAAGAAATGAAACTTATAGTCTAACTCCACATTACCAAGTAATCGCTTTACATTTTCAGGTCGTGTGCGTTGTTCTAAAACCGCTAACGGATTACTGGCTCCAGCCTTTGCATTAGGATTATTTGAATCTGGAGCAAATAGTTGTTGGTAATATCCGCCAAAAATAGAGTTGTCGTCATAAATTGGTTTTGTAGGATCCATAGAAACAGCACCACCTATGGCTCCACCATCATCAACCGAATTTTTTTCAACCGAAGTTCCTTTGGCGTTAATATCTACTTTAAGATGATCATCAAAAAATTTAGGTGATAAACGTAATGAAGCTGTAATTCTTTCGTAATCGTTAGTTCGAACAACTCCTTCGGTATTATTGTAACCAACAGAAGCTCTAAAAGGAATAGACTGAAATAAGTTGGCTCTTACACCAAAGTTATAATCTTTAGTTACAGCCGTTCTGTAAATAGCGTCCTGCCAGTTTGAATTATAAATTTCCCTGTCGCCTTGTGGAGTACTTATTACTTGAGCTACTGGTTGCGTAGTTGAAACGCTTCCTGCAGGTACGCCTAATAAATCCAGATTGTCTGGATAATACATTTTAACAAATCGAACAAAAGTGTTACCATCCATAACATCGATTTCTTGTTTAGAAGTCACGTTACTTAAAGATGTTCTTGCCGAAAAGTTAAATTTAGCATCACCAGAAGTCCCTTTTTTAGTGGTTATAATAATAACCCCGTTAGAAGCTCTCGATCCATAGATAGCTGTAGCCGATGCATCTTTTAAAACACTGAAACTTTCAATATCATTTGGGTTAACCAAGCTTAAAGGATTGCCAACTCCTGCTATACCACCATTGTCAAGGGGTACGCCATCGATAACAATTAAAGGAGAGTTGTTACCAGAAAGTGATGAGCCACCACGTATTCTAATATTGGGAGCAGCATCGGGCTGTCCGCCAGCGCTTGTAATTCTAACTCCTGCGGCTTTTCCTTGCAATAATTGATCGGGAGATACTACCGCCCCTTGATTAAAATCATCCGAAGAGATAACTTCAACCGAACCTGTTAGGTCTTCTTTTTTTACGCTCCCGTATCCTATTATAACCACTTCATCTAAACTTGCAGCATCTTCTGCCATAATTATGTTTAGCACCGTTTGACCATTGTAGATGATTTCCTGCGATTGATAACCAATGAATGTAAATGTGAGTACATCGCCTTTATTCGCCTGAATTTGAAATTCTCCGTCAAAATCGGTAGCTGTTCCATTGGTGGTTCCCTTAACGAGAATATTTACACCGGGCAATGGCAAAGATGTAGATTGTTCTGTTACTGTTCCTTTAACTATGGTTTGGGCCAAAAAAGTTGAGGGCACAAGAAATAGTAAAAACAGTACGCCATTAATAATTGTCTTCATACAGTTCTTTTGTTAATGTCTTAGTTTTAGTTTAGTATATCTTCACTTCTCACCATGAATTATTGCTAATGTAGTAATTGTAACTATGGTATTATTATGAAATTCGTAACGCAAACGTTTCCGTGTTAATAACTTTTACAAAAATTTTAACGGAAACGTTTGCGCTCAATTAAATAATAAGAAAAAACTTACAGTAAATATTATTCTTACAATTTAAAAGTTAGTTTATGTTGAAGAAACATACTAAATTAGCTATATTGGGTTTGTCGTTAGCATAACGATTTGTTTTCGCGATTAGTCAGTAGTATCCTTAAAAATGAAGAAAAAAGTAACTTTAAAACAAATAGCAAGAGAATTAGATGTATCTGTATCTACGGTTTCAAGAGCTTTGGCCGATAGTAAAGAAATTGGTGAAGATACGCGACGTCGAATTCAGGCTTATGCTAAATTTTTAAACTACAAGCCCAACAATATTGCACTTAGTTTGAAAAATAAGAAGACGAAAACCATTGGGGTGCTTATTCCCGAAATTGTACATCACTTCTTCTCGACAATTATTAGGGGTATTGAGATTGTCGCAAATCAACGCGGCTATAATGTTATTGTAGGGTTGTCTAACGAGTCATTTAGTAAAGAAGTATTAAATATGGAAATGCTTGCTAATGGTAGTATCGATGGGTTTGTATTATCTATTTCAAAAGAAACACTGCTTCAACAGGATTATCATCATTTTAATGAAACCATAAATCAAGGCATCCCAATAGTTATGTTTGATCGTGTCGTAAATGAAGTAGAGTGCGATAAAGTAATTGTTGACGATTTTTCTGGATCTGTTAAAGCGGTAAAAAAATTAATAGCTAATGGCTGTAAACACATTGGACTTATCACTACTATGGATTACGTAAGTGTTGGGCGCCTGCGTACCCAAGGTTATTTACGAGCACTTGAAGAATCGCAAATGTATGCAGAACCTAATTTGATTTTGAAACTTGATGACATGGGGGCTTTAGAAGATAACTTGGATATTCTTGAAACAGAGATAGAACAATTTTTTAAAAAGAACCCTGAAATAGACAGTATTTTTGCTGTTAATGAGCTTTATGCGGTAACAGCCATGAAGGTTGCCAAGAAGTTAGGATATGATATACCATGTGATATTCAGGTTATCGGTTTTACCGATGGCGTTTTGTCAAAACATGCTTCGCCAAGTTTAACTATTGTTAGTCAACATGGTCAAAAAATAGGTGAAAAGGCAGCCGATTTACTAATTGATCGGTTAGAATTAAACGACGATGAAACGGAATCGAATCATAACGAAAAGCCTAAGAAACAGACCTTTGAAACCGTGGTTATTGAAACCGAAATTATTGAGAGAGAATCCACTAAATAAAAATTTATTAGGAATTTTAAAATTCTTTTCTATATCTTTGAAGCAGAATCAAAACTTATATTTTCACTTCTCACTTAATAAGTTTTGATAAGTTTTATGCTTATCAGTAGTATCAATTAATACTATTTCGATGGAAAAGCGTAAGTTAAGTTTTCTTCAAATCTGGAACATGAGTTTCGGTTTTTTAGGAATTCAAATGGGGTTCGCCCTTCAAAATGCCAATGCAAGTAGAATACTTCAGATTTTTGGAGCCGATGTACATCAGCTATCCTGGTTTTGGATTATAGCACCAATCATGGGGCTTATTGTTCAGCCAATTGTTGGATATTACAGCGATAAAACCTGGGGGCGATTCGGTAGACGGAAACCATTCTTTTTAGCCGGTGCTATATTGGCTTCGGTGGGACTTGTGTTAATGCCTCAAGCCGATATTTTTATTGCCTTTTTGCCTGCCATCTGGGTAGGTGCTGGATTTTTAATGTTAATGGATGCTTCTTTTAATATTGCCATGGAGCCCTTTCGTGCTTTGGTTGGTGATAATTTAAGAACAGACCAACGTACTTTAGGATTCAGTGTGCAAACGGCTTTAATTGGTTTCGGTGCCGTAATAGGGTCATGGTTACCTTATACTTTAACCAACTGGTTTGGAGTATCGAATGCAACGGTAGCGGGAGAAGTTCCGTTAAACTTAATTTTATCTTTTATAATTGGAGCGATTGTTTTAGTACTCTCAATTCTGGTAACTGTAATTACGACAAAAGAATACACTCCAGAAGAGTTATTGCAATTTCAAGAAGAGCAATCAAATTTCGAATTAGAAGAACAAGAAGCTTCTGAAACAACAGGATTAAAAACAATTCTGGAAGATTTTAAAAAAATGCCTACAACAATGCGCCAGCTAAGCTGGGTGCAGTTTTTTTCATGGTTCGGCTTATTTGGCATGTGGGTATTTGCTGTACCAGCCATAGCGCAACACATATATAATCTACCTGTAAGTGATAGTAGTAGTGTTTCCTATCAGGATGCAGGAGATTGGGTTGGTATTTTGTTTGGAGTTTATAATCTTGTTTCGGCATTATATGCATTTGCACTACCGATTATCGCAAATAAGTTAGGGAGAAAACGAACTCATGCCTTGTCTTTAATTATTGGAGGTTTAGGCTTGTTATCGATTTACATTATGCCAGATAAAAATTGGCTGATTCTTTCTATGATAGGAGTAGGTATTGCATGGGCTAGTATTTTGGCTATGCCATATGCTATATTGGCTGGATCCATTTCACCCAAAAAAATGGGTGTGTATATGGGAATCTTCAACTTTTTCATTGTCATTCCACAAATTATTAATGCACTAATTGGTGGGCCGTTAGTAAAATATCTTTACAACGACCAGGCTGTTATCGCACTTATGGTAAGTGGTTTTAGTTTCTTAATTGCCGCTACACTAGTATTTAAAGTAAAAGACGTCGACGACGTTGTAAAATCTTAAAAAAACAAACATCATAATGAGTGGGTTTATTTTTGACCTCGATGGGGTCATAGTTGATACTGCAAAGTATCATTATCAGGCATGGAAACAATTAGCCGACAAAATAGGGATTGAGTTTTCGTTGGAACAAAACGAACAACTTAAAGGCGTGAGTAGAGCAGATTCTTTAAATAAGATTCTTGAATGGGGGCAAAAAACAATTTCAAATGAGACGTTTACTGCTTTGATGAAAGAAAAAAATGAACAGTATTTGGATTTTATTGCGACTATGGATGACAATGAAATTCTGCCCGATGTCTCTAAAGTTTTAAACTATTTAAAGACTAAAAAACAGAAAATAGCTTTAGGATCAGCGAGTAAAAATGCGGTGCAAATACTTGAAAAGGTAAAACTGACACATTATTTCGATGCCATTGTTGATGGTAATCAAGTAACAAATGCTAAACCCAATCCAGAGGTGTTTTTAAATGCTGCTAAGCAAATTAATGTTCAACCTGAACATTGTATTGTATTTGAAGATTCGCTGGCTGGAATACAAGCCGCTAATATAGCGAATATGGTAAGCATTGGAATTGGAGACGCCAGTATTTTAGCTGAAGCCGATTACGTGTTTAAAGATTTTTCAGAGATGTCTTTAGAATTTATAGACAAACTAATTAACCTTAAAAATTAGACTGTTATCAACCTTTTAATTTCAGTTAGATAGTAGTTGCACAACGAAAAATGAATCAAGATTATATAAAACCAGATAATTGGTCGATTATAGAAGAAGGCTTTGATACCAGTCGAGTAAAGTCTTCAGAGAGCCTTTTTAGTATTGGTAACGGTGCTATGGGGCAACGTGCTAATTTTGAAGAAACCTATTCTGGTCCAACTTTTCAAGGGAGTTATATTGCTGGGGTTTATTACCCCGATAAAACCCGTGTTGGTTGGTGGAAAAACGGGTATCCCGAATATTTTGCTAAGGTTTTAAACGCACCCAATTGGATTGGTATAAACGTATCCATTAATAACGAAACTCTAGATTTGTTTACCTGCAAAGCTGTTAAAGATTTTCGTAGAGAACTCAATATGAAAGAGGGGTGGTTATCCAGAAGCTTTAAAGCAACCCTGCAAAATAATATAGAGATACAGGTGAAAGCCAAGCGTTTTTTATGTTTGGAATTAGACGAAGTTGGTGCTATTCATTATGAAGTAACACCAATTAACAGCGATGCTTCCATAACGTTTAAGCCGTATTTAGATGCTGGAATTACTAACGAAGATACCAATTGGGACGATAAATTCTGGGATGTTCTAAAGGTTTCCAATGAAGGTAATCAAGCCTTTATTGAAGCTAAAACCATGAAAACCGAATTTCATACTTGTACGTTTATGCAATCTCAGGTTTTTGTAAATGGTAATGCAATTAATATAAGTCCAGACATTCTTAAAAAGGACAATTTTATAGCTTACAGCTATTCAAAAAACTTAAAAGCTGGAGAACGGTTTGCCATTGAAAAGTTTGGAGGATACATTGTTGATCGTAATTACGACAAAACAAAACTTGTGGAAGCTTCAAAATCGGTTTTGGGTAAAGCCGAAACTCTTGGGTTTTCAGGGTTATTAAAAATGCAAGTTCAAGCCTGGGCTAATATTTGGGATATGGCCGATATTACAATCCATGGCGATGTAAAGGCGCAGCAAGGTATTCGTTTTAATATTTTTCAGTTAAATCAAACCTATTTAGGTAAGGACTCCAGATTAAATATTGGGCCTAAGGGGTTTACCGGTGAAAAGTACGGCGGAAGTACCTACTGGGATACAGAGGCATATTGCATTCCGTTTTACATGGCTACTAAAAATCAAAATGTTGCCAGAAGTTTATTAGAATACCGTTACAATCATTTAGAGCGAGCTATTGAAAATGCCAATAAATTAGGCTTTACAAATGGAGCAGCTTTATACCCTATGGTAACTATGAATGGCGAAGAATGTCATAATGAATGGGAAATTACTTTTGAAGAAATTCACCGTAACGGAGCCATTGCCTTTGCTATTTACAATTATTACCGTTACACCAACGACTATAGTTATATTCCTGAAAAAGGATTGGAAGTGCTTATTGGTATTGCTCGTTTCTGGCAACAACGCGCCACATTTTCAACTGATAAAAATAAATATGTTATTCTCGGCGTTACTGGACCAAACGAATATGAAAATAATGTAAACAATAATTGGTACACCAATTATTTAGCGAAATGGTGTATTAAGTATGCTATTGAAAATATTAAAAAAGTTGAAGCTGAATATTATACTGATTTTATTAGAATCATGACAAAAACAAGTCTTTCTGAATCAGAGTTGAATTCGTGGAAAGAGGTAGCTGATAACATGTATTTTCCATATTCTGAAAAGCATGATGTTTATCTTCAACAAGATGGGTTTTTAGACAAAGAACTGGTTACTGTGGCCGATTTAGACCAAGCGCAGCGGCCTATAAATCAAAAATGGAGCTGGGACCGTATTTTGCGATCGCCATACATTAAACAAGCCGATGTTCTACAGGGGTTTTACTTTTTTGAAGATGACTTCTCGAAAGAACAATTAGAGAAACATTTCGACTTTTACGAACCGTTTACCGTACACGAAAGTTCTTTGTCGCCTTGTGTGCATAGCATTCAGGCTGCAAAATTAGACCGTATGGAACAGGCATATACCTTTTATCTAAGAACCTCGCGTTTAGATTTGGACGACTACAACAAAGAAGTACACGAAGGGTTACACATAACCTCTATGGCAGGTACCTGGATGAGTATTGTAGAAGGCTTTGGTGGTATGCGTATTAAAAATAGTATGTTATCATTTACACCTAAAATCCCGAAACAGTGGGAGGGGTATTCATTTAAAATAAACTTCAGAAATCAAATTTTAAAAGTTAATGTGAGTCACGACGAAACGAAGTTTGAGTTAGAGGGAAATGAATCAATGGAATTATTGGTTGATGATAACTTGCAGGTTATAGAACCTAATAACATTGAGAATGTATCAGGATAATATTAAAATACAGGGCTTTATTCAAAAGGTATTTATGCTTTTTACGATTCTGTTAATTGTGGCATGCCGGGATTTTAAAACGCAAAAAGAAGTGGTATCTTACAATAAGGATGTTAAATATTATAACGATTTGGAACGCATTGAACCTTTAAACTGGTGGGTAGGTTTTAAAAATCAGGAATTACAATTATTAGTTAAAAACCCTGATATAGCCATGGCTACGCCCGAAATTAATTATGAAGGCGTTAGTATTAAGGCAGTTCATAAAGCCGATAGTCCTAATTATTTATTTATTGATTTACATATTGATAGAACAGCTAAGCCCGGAACATTTAATATCGTTTTTAAGTTTGACAATAACGAAACTATTATTCAGACTTATCAATTAAAGCCGCGACTTAAACCATCGGAAGATTATATTGGTTTTGATAGCTCTGATGCTATTTATCTTATAACCCCCGATCGTTTTTCCAATGGAAATCCTTCAAACGATATTCATCCAAACTTATTAGAGAAAGGGATTAACAGGAAAGATAATTATGCGCGACATGGTGGCGATATTAAGGGAATAACCAATCATTTAGATTATATCGAGCATATGGGGTTTACCGCCATTTGGCCTTGTCCTTTGCTAACTAACGATATGCCAAGCAGTTCGTATCATGGTTATGCGATGACCAATTTTTATGAAATCGATCCACGTTTTGGAACTATGGAGGATTATCTGGAGTTGAGTGAAGAAGCTCGTAAAAAAGGTATTAAGTTAATTATGGATATGGTGGCGAATCATTGTGGGTCTGAGCATTGGTGGATGAAAGATTTACCGTTTAAAGATTGGGTAAACCAGCAGGAAACTTTTGTTAATCATGAAAATCTTCAAAATTCTAATCATAGAAGAAGTAGCAATCAGGATCCGTATGCTTCTGCCAGCGACAAAAAAGCCATGAGCGATGGTTGGTTTGTGCCGTCTATGCCCGACTTAAACCAAAAAAATCCGTTTATGGCTAAATATATTATTCAGAATAGCATTTGGTGGGTTGAAACAGCTGGTTTAGGTGGTATTCGTCAAGATACCTATCCGTATTCCGATAAGGATTTTATGAGTCATTGGGCAGGAAGTATTATGGATGAGTACCCAAATTTTTCAATTGTTGGTGAAGAGTGGAGTTACAATCCCTTAATTATAGGGTATTGGCAGGAGGGCGCTAATAACCGCGACGGTTACGATTCCAATTTAAAATCGCCCATGGATTTCCCTATGCAAGGGAAAATAATTTCAGCATTAAATGAAGACGAAGGTTGGGATACAGGCCTCATAAAAATATATGAAGGTCTCGCAAACGATTTTTATTACGCATCTCCGAAAGATCTTTTGGCATTCACCGACAATCATGATATGAGTCGCGTAACGACACAGTTAAATCTCGATGCCGAAAAGGTTAAGATGGCGTTGGGTTATGTGTTTACCATGCCTCGTATACCGCAATTTTATTATGGCACCGAAATTTTAATGAACGACACCAAGAAACCTGGCGATCATGGTTTAATACGCAGCGATTTCCCTGGCGGTTGGGATGGCGATAAAATAAATGCCTTTACAGGGAAAGGCTTGTCCGATAAACAGTTGGATATGCAGAACTTTGTTAAAAACCTAGTAAATTATAGAAAAACAAGTGAAGCTATTCATAACGGAAAGACCATTCATTTTGCACCAGAAGCTGGCATTTATGTATTGTTTAGAGTTTTAAACGATGAAATTGTTATTACTGTTTTAAATAAATCGGATAAGGAAATTTTTTCTGTTTCCCGATTTGAAGAACTGAACTTAAACGGAAAAACAGCTCAGAATATAATAACCAAAACGCAGCAAATCTGGAAAGATAACTTAAAAATAAACCCTAACGGAATAACTTTATTAACCACGAAACTAAATAATTAAAGTAATGAAAAGAATAAAATATATCATTTGGGTTTTACCAGTTCTGGCACTTTTTATTTCATGTAAAAAAGAAAAGAAAGAACCAATTACACCAGAGATTGTCGAAAAGATTGTACATAAACTTCCTGAAATTAACAATGCCGTTTTAGAATCATCGGTTATTTACGAAGCAAATATTCGTCAATACTCAAAAGAAGGAACATTTAATGCCTTTACAAAAGATATTCCGCAAATTAAACAATTGGGCGTTAAGATAATTTGGCTTATGCCTATATTTCCAATTTCTGAAACCAACAGAAAAGCTACCGGAGGCGATTTTGCTTATAAAATTGAAGATGAAGCCGAACGCGCCAAAATGCTTGGGAGTTATTATGCAGTTTCGGACTACACAAAAATAAATCCAGAGTTCGGAACAATTGAAGACTTTAGAAAACTGGTTAAAACAGCTCACGATAATGGTATTTATGTTATTTTAGACTGGGTTCCAAATCATACTGGTTGGGATCATGTATGGATTACAGATCACCCAGATTATTATACGCAAAATGAAAAAGGTGAGATTGTAGATCCAACCAATCCAGAAACTGGAGAATCCTGGGGTTGGGGCGATGTGGCCGACTTAAATTATGACAATCCTGAAATGCGTAGGGAAATGATTGAAGACATGAGCTATTGGGTTGCTGATGAAGGTGTAGATGGATTTAGATGTGATGTGGCCAGTAACGTGCCAACCGATTTTTGGGAACAGGCCATTCCGCAACTACGTGTTCAAAAAGATATTTTTATGTTAGCCGAAGCGTGGCAACCTGAACTTTTAGAAGGCGATTTATTCGATATGGCCTATACTTGGGAGGGACACCACATTATGAATGAAATAGCTCAGGGAAAGAAAAACGTTAGCGATTTAAAGCACTACCTGGAAGCAAATAAAACCAAATATGCTTCAGACGATATTTTAATGAATTTTGTTACCAACCACGACGAAAATTCATGGAACGGAACCGTTAAAGAGCGTATGGGCGATGCTTCCGAAATAATGACAGCTTTAAGTTATATGTTACCAGGAATGCCTTTAATTTATTCGGGACAAGAATATGGTTTAGATTACCGTTTAAAGTTTTTCGAAAAAGATTCCATTCCAAAAACCAAAGGAGACACATGGACATTATTAGAGCAATTGGGACAATTAAAGAATACGCATCCGGCATTAAATGGAGGTAAGGAAGCTGCTAATTTAACTATGGTAGATGTTGAAAATCCTAATATTTTAATCTTTGAACGTGAGAAAGGAGAGGATAAAATTTTATTTATAGGAAATCTTTCAAAAGAAAAACAAGAGGTGAAACTAACCATTTCTGGCGGTTTTTCAGATTACCAATCGAATGAAAATGTAAATCTAGAAGAAGGGGAAGGACTAACTTTAGCGCCTTGGGAATTTAAAATTTTAATAAAAAAATAATTGAAGGCTTGTTTCATTTCAACCTTAATTAATAAAATCAATTAACTAAACAGATACGCTTTATGACATCGAAAATGTATATTTTGCTATTTGCCTTTTTAAGTATCCTTGGGGTAAATGCACAGCAAATAACTTCACCGAATGGTAATATATCTCTGGAGTTTTCTTTGAGTAGTAACGGAGAGCCTACTTATAAAATTAATTATAAAAGTAAATCGATTATAAAAACCAGTAAGCTAGGTTTAACGCTTAAAAATGCCGATAACTTAAAACAGGGGTTTATAGAAACTGGTAGCGAAGAAACTTCGTTCGACGAAACATGGAAACCAGTTTGGGGAGAAGAAAGTGACATTAGAAATAACTACAACGAGCTGCTTGTTAATTTAGAACAAAAGGCTACAGAACGTATCATGAACATTCGTTTTCGCGTGTATAACGAAGGGGTTGGTTTTCGTTACGAATTTCCTGAACAACCAAACCTTGTTTATTTTGTAATAGAAGAAGAAAATACACAGTTTGCGCTTACAGGAGATCATACCGCATTTTGGATTCCGGGCGATTACGATTCTCAGGAATACGATTATACCGAATCTAAATTATCGGAAATTAGTGGTTTATTCGATTCAGCAGTAACGCCAAATGCATCGCAAAGACAGTTTTCTAAAACAGGTGTTCAAACCGCTTTAATGATGAAAACTGCAGATAATTTATACATCAATATTCATGAAGCTGCGTTAATTAATTATGCGTGTATGCATCTTAATTTAGATGATGAAAATATGGTTTTTGAATCTTGGTTAACCCCAGATGCTCAAGGAAATAAAGGGCATATGCAGGCACCATGCGTAACACCTTGGCGTACTGTTATGGTTAGTGACGATGCTAGAGATATTCTGGCTTCACGAATAACTTATAACTTAAACGAACCCTGCGTTATTGAAGATACTTCTTGGATAAAACCTGTAAAATATATTGGCGTTTGGTGGGAAATGATTACAGGAAAAAGCTCTTGGGCTTACACCGACGATTTACCTTCGGTACAATTAGGAGTAACCGATTTCGAAGACGTAAAACCTAACGGAAAACATGCTGCCAATACAGCTCATGTTAAAGAATATATCGATTTTGCCGCCAAACATGGTTTCGATGCTGTTTTAGTTGAAGGTTGGAACGAAGGTTGGGAAGATTGGTTCGGTCAATCGAAAGATTATGTATTCGATTTTGTAACGCCGTACCCAGATTTCGATGTGGAAGACATTGAAAACTACGCCAAGTCGAAAGGTGTTAAAATGATAATGCACCATGAGACGTCGGGGTCTACAAGAAACTATGAGCGCCACATGGATAAAGCTTATCAGTTTATGAAGGATCATGGTTACGATGCTGTAAAAAGTGGTTATGTAGGTAATATTTTGCCGCGAGGAGAATTTCATTATAGTCAGTGGGTAAATAATCATTATTTATATGCGGTTCAAAAAGCTGCCGATTACGAAATTATGGTAAACGCTCACGAAGCAGTAAGACCAACAGGAATTGCCAGAACATACCCTAATTTAATAGGTAACGAATCTGCTCGTGGTACCGAATTTCAGGCATTTGGAGGCTCTAAACCTAATCATGTAACCATATTGCCTTTTACAAGGTTGTTGGGTGGTCCGATGGATTATACACCGGGCGTTTTCGAAATGGATATTAGTAAATTAAACCCAGATAATAATTCGCATGTTAATAGTACAATAGCAAATCAGTTAGCACTTTACGTTACGATGTATAGTCCGTTACAAATGGCAGCCGATTTACCTGAAAACTACAACCGATTTTTAGATGCGTTTCAATTTATAAAGGATGTTCCTGTAGATTGGGAAAAGAGTGTGTATTTAGAAGCAGAGCCCGGAAGTTATATTACCATTGCAAGAAAAGATAAACATTCAAACAATTGGTTTGTAGGTCATGTAAACGGAAAAGATGCTCGAAAATCTGAAATTTCATTCGATTTCCTAGAAAAAGGTAAAAAGTATATCGCGACTATTTATGCCGATGCTAAAGATGCCAATTATAAAACCAACCCGCAGGCATACACCATTAAAAAAATGAAGGTTAATAGTCAATCTAAACTATCACAGGTTAGTGTAGAAGGAGGTGGTTATGCCATAAGCATTATAGAAGACTAGTTTCTGTTGAGGTTCTTCAGTATGAATATTTAATAGTGTTTCATTTAAGATAAAGGATTCTGTTTTTCAGGATCCTTTTTTTGTTTATGGTGTTTTTTTAGATTTTTTAAATACCTGATAATTATCATTTTATTAGGTAGGTGTATTTCGTAAATTTAGTAGATTAAACTTATGTCAAAGTCATGAAAGCTGATGTTGATGTTATAAAATACTCCGGAGAAAAAGTAAAGTTTTCTTTAGACAAATTGAAGAAATCTTTAATTCGTAGTGGTGCAGCACAAAATACCGTTGAAGAAATTGTTTCAAAGGTTGTTGATGAGCTTTACGACAATATATCAACAAAAGAAATTTACAACAGAGCCTATGCTTTGCTAAAAAAAGAGAAAAGTTATTTGGCATCAAAATATAAACTGAAAAAAGCAATTTATGAACTAGGACCTACCGGTTTTCCTTTTGAACGTTTTATAAGTGCTGTCTTAAAGTATTCAGGTTATCAAACCGAAGTAGATAGAATACTTCAGGGTACATGTATTTCTCATGAAGTGGATGTTGTCGCAATAAAGGAAAATAAGGTTACTATAGTGGAATGTAAATTTCATAGTGAGAAAACACTAAAATGCAATGTTAAAGTGCCTCTTTATATCAATTCACGCTATAATGATATAAGGTCGAATTGGAAATTTAGCCAGTATCAGGATAAATTTTTAACAGAAGGCTGGGTAGTAACAAATACACGTTTTTCTGAGGATGCTCTAACGTTTGGAAATTGTGTGAATCTGTATTTATTAAGTTGGGATTATCCGAAAAATGATGGTTTAAAAGATTGCATTGACCGATTGAGATTGTATCCAATTACGGTTTCTACATTACTCTCTAACAGAGAAAAACAGTTTTTATTAAGTAGAGATGTTGTATTGTGTCGAGAATTAATAGATGATGCGTTTTATTTAGATCATTTAGGTGTTTCAGAAAACCGAAAAAAGAAAATTCTACACGAGGTAGGCATGTTGTGTAAATCGTAAGGTTATGATTAATGCTGTTAAAATAACATTTTTAGGTGCAGCTGGTACCGTAACAGGTTCGAAAATTCTTATTGAAACTTCCGAGAAAAATATACTTGTAGATTGTGGTATGTTTCAGGGAGTAAAGGCGTTGAGGTTACAAAACTGGAATAATTTACCAATCGACGTAAGTCAGATAGATGTTGTTTTATTAACGCACGGACATCTAGATCATGTTGGCTATTTACCACGATTGTTAAGGCAAGGTTTTAATGGAAGTATATTGGGTACAGCGCCAACTTTGTCTATTGCCGAAATAATTTTACTCGAAAGTGCCAAGATTCAGGAAGAGGAAGCTGAGAGGGCAAATACCGAAAATTATTCCAAACACAAGCCCGCATTACCTCTTTATGATAAATTAGATGTAGAACGAACTCTAAACAAATTTCAAGTAGAAGTCCCAGATAAATGGATACGCCTTTCAGAATATATTTCCTATCGCTTTCAAACAAACGGACATATATTAGGCTCGACATTTGTCGAGATAGATATCCATGGAAAACGGTTTGTGTTTTCAGGAGACGTTGGGCGTATTAATGATTATTTACTGGCAAGTCCGAAAAAGCCTGAATGGGCCGATGTTTTATTTGTTGAAAGCACCTATGGAGATGGCTTGCACCCAAATGAAAATTTAGAAGAAACGCTTACCGAACTTATTCATGAAACTGTTAGAAACCAAGGAAATTTAATTATTCCAAGTTTTGCCGTAGAGCGCTTACAAACACTTGTTTTTTTACTTTGGAAGCTTTACAAGAAGGGTAAGATTCCTAATATCCCGATTTTTATCGATAGCCCCATGGGGAATAATGTTTTAAAGGTATTTAAACATTATAGTTCTTGGCACAAATTATCAGATGCCGAATATGATGCCATGTGCAATCATGTTAACATTGTACAAACTTTTAGGGAAACCTGGGAAACTATAGATGATCGTCGATCTAAAATTATTATTGCAGGTAGTGGCATGGTTACAGGAGGGCGGGTTTTAACTTATTTACAGCAACTTGTAGGTGATCCGACCACAACTGTTTTGTTAACTGGGTTTCAGGCCGAAGGTACACGAGGACGATTGCTTAAAGAAGGCACTCACGAAATTCGTTTTTACGGAAAATATTACCCTGTTAAAGCAAAAATAAAGAGTATTCAAAGTCTATCGGCACATGCAGACCAATTGGAGTTAATAGATTGGATGAGTAATATTAAAAATATCCCGGAAAGGGTTTATTTAGTTCATGGAGAGCCTACAGCTCTGGATACATTAAGATTAAAAATAAATACTACTTATGGTTGGAATGTTATCATTCCTGAACTGTATGATAATGAGTATTATAATATTTAACCTTTGTTGATTTTATTACAACAGATAAGAACCTTAAAACCATGATAATGAGTTTTTGAAAATCGATTGAATATAATAAAACCAGATTAAAATGAAAACACAAGAAATTAAAGAGTATCGTATGTGGTTAAGCTCAGAAAACATGCATCGGGATACTCAAAAGTGGTTATCTGAATTGGAATTTATTAAAGATGAACAAATGTTTTTTAATGATTTAATTAAATCATACACCCTTCAGCTTATAGATTCTGAACACTTTCAGGAAAGTAAAAAAGTAACCAATGAAATGACTGAAATCCAACAAGCCACTTCAAATTTATTAAACGAAGTTAAAAACCATGATAATGGTTTAGAAGTTATGGTAGATGGTCTTGATGAATATGAAAAGGAAGAAGCCTATAGAGGTGAACATCGTGAACTAATCGCTAAAGTGGAAACCTTTTTAAACGCATATAACGTTTTAAAAACACAGTTGTTCACATTAGTAAAAGGCGTTATAAAGTCTAACAAACAAAAGCGTTTGCTTGAGTAGCAAATTAAAAATTAGAAATCAGGCATTTTACAAAGTAAGATGCCTGATTTTCTGATTGTGTTACATTATGGCTTGCGACTCTTCATAATTTGGTCCGTAAAGCGAAGGTACCTGGTTTCCGGTAGCTCTTAAATGCGCAATAAGTTCGCCACGATGATGGTATAAATGGTTAAATAAAAACCCTCTAATAACTTGTGCTTTTGGCATAGGCGGGAAGCTGTTTACGCCGTTTATAGTCATGGACCAATCGTTCATGTATTCAGATTCATTAAAATTTTCAATTGCTTGTTGTGCTATTTTGATGTTATTCTCTAATTTTTTTAAAATGTTGGTTGTTTTACTTATATCTCCTTTATCATAAGTGTAAGTACTCATTTCAAAACTATCTTTATTAAAGGTAACCTGGTACCAATTGTATATTTCAGCAATATGAGCCGCAAATTCACCAACAGACCAAAGATGAGGTTGCGGTCGATAACTGAGCGCATCGTTGGGAATCATGGATAATAATTTTTTAGTGTTTTCAGCTTCGTGCTGAAATTCCGCCAGGAGTGCTTTCTTAATCATATCTATAGAATTTACTGAATAATAATGCTTAACTCTAAATATAGTTGATTTTAATTAAGTAAACTGTTAAAATACAGTGTTGTAGGTTTGATTTAGCATTGAGATTTATTGTTTACCATGGAGATCCAGTTTTAAGAAATATAAAATTGAATTTTTAATGCGTTTGCAGACACCAAATAGTTGCTTTGCTGTATTTGAAAATTAATCAAACTGTTAGTCCGATTAAACTAAATTTATGTTAAACAAAATGCGCATAATTAAAAAATTGTAACTTTGTAATCAAGATGAACAAAGTATTTCACAAAATAATAGCAATTTCTATGGCATTTGTAGTGTTATTTACTACAATGTCGTTTACGGTTGATATGCATTTTTGTGGAGATACTTTAGTTGAAATGGCGGTATTTCATAAAGCAGAAGGATGCGGCATGGCAATGGAAATGCCAGCTACAAATACTTGCTCGTTAACAAAAAAGGGATGTTGCGATGATAAGCAACTTGTAATTGAAGGACAAGATGAACTTCAACAGTCTTTTCAAAAATTATCATTTAATCAACAGCTGTTTATCTCATCTTTTGTTTACACATTAGTTCATCTGTTTGAAAGTTCAGAAAGTAATGTGGTTACTGCCGAAGCTTATAAACCACCACTGGTCACAAGGCAAATCTTCAAGCTAGACGAGACCTACTTAATTTGATTTTAGTAATATGTTGACATGCAGTGTTTATTGCGTGCCGACCTTATTGTTTTTGGAACTATCTAAAAAGTTCTAAAGTGTTGTATTCAATATTTTAATTACTAAAATTTTAAAAATATGCTCAATAAAGGCATCAAATTTTTAATAGAAAACAAGCTGGTGGCTATTCTTTTACTGGTTCTATTTATAGGCTGGGGAACTGTTAATGCACCTTTTAACTGGAATACGGGGATCTTGCCAAGCAATCCTGTAGCCGTTGATGCAATTCCTGATATTGGTGAAAATCAACAAATTGTTTTTACCAAATGGGACGGCCGATCGCCACAGGATATCGAAGATCAGATCACTTATCCTTTAACAACATCTTTATTAGGTATTCCAGGTGTTAAAACCATACGAAGCTCCTCGATGTTTGGTTTTTCTAGTATTTATATCATTTTTGAAGAAGATATTGAGTTTTATTGGAGCAGAAGTCGAATACTTGAAAAATTAAACGCACTGCCCGGAGGTTTGTTGCCCGAGGGGGTAAGTCCTGCACTGGGACCTGATGCTACGGGGCTTGGGCAAATTTTTTGGTATACCCTCGAAGGTCGTGATCAGGAAGGTAATGTAACTGGAGGATGGGATTTACAGGAATTACGAAGCATTCAAGACTATTATGTAAAGTATGCTTTGTCTTCAGCTAATGGTGTTTCAGAAGTGTCTTCAATCGGGGGATATGTTCAGGAATATCAGGTGGATGTTAATCCAGAACTAATGCGCCAGTATGGGATAGGATTGCAGCAAGTTGTAAAGGCAGTAAAAGAAAGTAATACCGATATTGGTGCACAGACCTTGGAAATTAATCAGGCGGAATATTTGGTGCGTGGTTTGGGGTATATAAAATCCATTGCGGATATTGAGGAAGCAGTAGTTACTTCAAAAGATTTTACAGCAATAAAAATTAAGGATATAGCTAAGGTTAATTTAGGACCAGCAGCCAGGCGTGGTATTTTAGATAAAGAAGGTGCTGAGGTTGTGGGGGGTGTTGTGGTAGCTCGATATGGTGCCAATCCTATGGAAGTAATAAACCATGTAAAGGATAAAATTAATGAGTTAAGCTCCGGGTTGCCATCAAAAGAATTGAGCGATGGTCGTTTATCACAGGTAACTATTGTTCCGTTTTATGATCGCTCTGAACTTATTCAAGAAACTTTAGGAACACTTAATGAGGCTTTAACACTGGAAATACTCATTACCGTTTTAGTAATTGTGGTTATGGTGTTTAACCTCAGGGCGTCTGTGCTTATTTCTGGATTATTACCAGTAGCTGTGCTTATGGTGTTTATAGCCATGAAATTTTTTGATGTCGATGCTAATATCGTTGCGCTTTCGGGAATTGCGATTGCTATTGGTACCATGGTGGATGTGGGCGTTATTCTTTCAGAAAATATTATTCGGCATCTAGACGAAAATGATGGAAGTTTAGCTATAAATACTGTGGTTTATAATGCAACAGCCGAAGTTTCAGGAGCTATTGTTACAGCCGTTATGACCACCATAATCAGTTTTATTCCGGTGTTTACTATGATAGGTGCTGAAGGCAAACTGTTTAGACCACTGGCGTTTACTAAAACTTTTGCACTTACGGCTTCTATTATTGTAGCATTGTTTTTAATTCCGCCATTTGCGGCATTTATCTTTAAAAAGAAGGATTTTAAAACAAAGTTTAATTATGCTCTTAATGTTTGCCTAATAATAATAGGTGGTATTGCTATTGTTGAAGGTTTTTGGTTAGGATTTGTATTAATTGGTTTTGCTGGAGTTAATATCTCGCATTTATGGTTTAAAAAGGAAGCCATACAATTTACAATTTTCAACACTAAATTTAGACTTACCATAAATGTTATTAAAATTATTATTACCGCCGTAGTTATTGTTTTTCTATTGGCTGAATACTGGCGTCCATTAGGTGTTGATAAGAGTATATTTTGGAATCTTATTTTTGTAGGGGTTATTTGTTTTGGATTATTGGGCGTTTTTGCGCTATTTCGAATGTATTATACCAGAATATTAAGATGGTGTTTAAATCATAAGATACTTTTCCTATCACTTCCAACAGCTATTGTTATAGCAGGTTTTTTCATCATGACAAATACAGGAAAGGAGTTTATGCCGTCTTTAAATGAAGGCTCTTTTCTGCTCATGCCAACCTCAATGCCACACTCTGGAGTTGAAGAAAACAAACGCGTGCTTCAGCAATTAGATATGGCTGTGGCCAACATTCCTGAAATTGAAACCGTTGTTGGTAAGGCGGGACGAACCGAATCGGCTTTAGACCCAGCACCGTTATCTATGTACGAAAATATCATTCAGTATAAGCCAGAGTATATGCTGAATGCACAAGGTATGCGCCAACGTTTTAAAGTAGATGAAGCTGGAAATTATGTTTTAAAAAGCGGAGCAGTTTTAAGTTTAGATCAACGAGATAATTGGCCAAATATTAACTTTAAAACACAGCTTATCCCAGATGACGACGGTGAATTCTTCCGTAATTGGCGTTCTGAAATTCAATCGCCTGATGATATTTGGAATGAAATCGTAAAAGCAACCAAATTGCCAGGGGTAACGTCAGCTCCAAAACTACAACCCATTGAAACCCGATTGGTTATGCTGCAAACCGGTATGCGAGCACCGATGGGGATTAAAGTTAAAGGGCAGGATTTGAAACAAATTGAAGCTTTCGGGGTTCAATTGGAGGAGGTTTTAAAACAAGCCGAAGGCGTGAAACAAGAAGCTGTATTTGCCGATAGAATTGTAGGTAAACCTTATTTGTTAATAGATATTAATCGTGATAATCTGGCGCGTTACGGGGTTACGATAGAACAGGTGCAGAATGTATTGAAAGTAGCCGTTGGCGGAATGGTGTTAACTCAAACCATTGAAGGGCGTGAGCGTTATGGCGTTCGGGTGCGTTACCCACGCGAATTACGCGCCAATCCTACCGACTTGGAACAGGTGTATATTCCAGTTGAAAATGTAAGCCCCATACCGCTAAGTCAATTGGCAACTATTCGTTACGAACAAGGGCCTCAGGTCATCAAAAGTGAGGACACCTTTTTGGTAGGTTACGTATTGTTCGACAAACTGGATGGTTTTGCAGAGGTTAATGTGGTGGAAAATGCTCAAAAAATAATTCAGGATAAAATCGACGCTGGTGAAATAACAGTACCTAAGGGCATTAGTTATCAGTTTACTGGAAGCTACGAAAATCAGTTGAGAGCGGAGAAAACATTATCTGTGGTAGTGCCTTTGGCGTTAATGATAATATTTTTAATTCTCTATTTTCAATTCCGATCGGTAGGCACTTCGTTAATGGTGTTCTCGGGTATCGCCGTTGCCTTTGCAGGAGGATTTATTATGATTTGGCTGTACGGTCAAGGATGGTTTTTAAACATTTCCTTATTTGGAGAAAATCTTCGCGATTTATTTCAAATGCATCCTATTAATTTAAGTGTAGCGGTTTGGGTTGGGTTTATTGCCCTTTTCGGTATTGCCACCGATGATGGCGTTGTAATGGCTACGTATTTAACACAAACCTTCGAAAGAAATTCACCAGATAATAAAAAAGACATCCGAGCCTCGGTAGTTGAAGCTGGTGAAAAACGCATCAGACCCTGTTTAATGACCACAGCAACAACCATACTTGCACTTTTACCTGTGTTAACATCTACAGGACGTGGTAGTGATATTATGATTCCTATGGCAATTCCAAGTTTTGGAGGTATGTTAATTGCTTTAATTACGTTGTTTGTAGTGCCGGTGTTATACAGTTGGAAAGCTGAAATGAGACTTAAAAGTGAACAACTAAAAATTAAAAATTAAGAATGAAAAATATCATATACAATATAAAAACAGTCTTTATTCTTGGTTCTTTATTCTTGGTTTGTACAGTAGAAGCGCAAGAATTAAATGTTCTAATAGAAGAAGCTTTACAACACAGTCCGGAATTGCAAAAGTTTGATGTGCAATATCAAATTGCTTCAGAAAAGACTAATGAAGTTAATACCATCCCGAATACCGAATTTGGTGTTGGGTATTTTGTTAGTGAACCTGAAACCCGCACCGGACCTCAGAAATTTAAAGTTTCTGCGAAACAAATGTTGCCATGGTTTGGTAATATTTCGGCGCGTGAAAATTATACTGCCGCCATGGCCGATGCCAAATATCAGGATTTGGTAATCGCCAAACGTAAGCTTATAGCATCGGTATCGCAATCTTACTACGATTTGTATGCTATTCAGGCGAAACAGAAAGTTTTAACTGAGCAAATCAATCTGTTAAAAACGTATGAAACAATGGCTTTAACCTCGGTTGAGGTCGGTAAAGCGTCTGCGGTAAGTGTTTTGCGATTACAAATGCGACAAAATGATTTGCAGCAACTTAAAGCGATATTGTTTCAGCAATATCAGGCAGAACAAACCAAATTGAATAAGCTCTTAAATAGAGATAAAGAAACCGAAGTTGCGGTCAGTATTTTAGAAATGCCTTCAGAGGATTTTGAGGTGTCATCAACAAGTTTAGCCTTACACCCCGAATTGGTAAAGTACGATAAGTTGTTTCAATCTGTAGAACAATCGGAGTTATTAAATCAAAAAGAAAGCAGTCCGATGATTGGTTTTGGTTTAGATTATATCAATGTTGAAAAACGTCCGGATATGAGTTTTTCAGATAACGGAAAAGATATCATAATGCCAATGATTTCGGTTAGCATTCCTATTTTTAATAACAAGTTTAAATCCCAAACCAAGCAGAATCAACTGCAGCAAAAGGAGATTGAATATCAAAAACAAGAACGTATAAATACTTTAGAAACAACATTAGATAAAGCGATAAATGAGCGAGCTTCGGCCAGAATAAGTTATAATACGCAAACTAAAAACTTAAAACAGGCGAAGGATGCAGAGAATATTTTAATTAAAAGTTATGAAACAGGAACTATAAATTTTAACGATGTTCTGGATATTCAGGAGTTACAGCTTAAATTTCATATGAATCAAATTGAAGCAGTAAGAGGCTATTATATGCAGTCAGCGATTATTAATTATTTAATTAAGTAGTTATGTTACGAACTTTATTAATTAAAAATATGGTTTGTAATCGCTGTAATTTAACCGTTTCACAATTGTTAAAAACTGAAGGCATTGAAATCCATTCGATAGAGTTGGGAAAAGTTGTTGTTGTTGAAAATGAAAATAATGATTACAACAAATTAGAGAAGGCATTAAATGAATTGGGTTTTGAACTCATACAAGATTCTGAAGACGCTATTGTAGAACAAATAAAGATTGAGTTAATCAAGGAGGTTGAAAAAGGGGAAACCGATGTTATTCTTTCTGAAGTCGCTAAAAAAATGGGTAAAAATTATGCGTATTTAAGTAAAATGTTCAGTAAGTCGGAAGGGATTACACTCGAAAAGTATCTCATTCACTTAAAGATAGAAAAAGTTAAAGAGTATATTCAATTACAGCAACTTAATTTTTCGCAAATAGCGTATAGTCTGAATTATAAAAATAGTAGTCATTTAGCGAAACAGTTTAAAAGTGTTACCGGGATGTCAATGTCCGATTATAAGAATCTGCATGAAGCAGAAAGAAAATCGATAGACCAAATTGTATAAAAATTAACCATAATTAGAAAAAACCAACTTTTTAAAGTAAGGTAATTTTGCAATGGTAAATTTTAACAACTAAAAATTATGAAACATACATATCACATACACGGCATGAGTTGCAACGGTTGTAAAAATCACGTTGAGGACACACTTTCTAAGGTGGACAATGTAACGAACGTGACTGTTGATTTAACAGCGGCACAGGCCACTATAGAAATGGCTTCGCATATTCCATTGGAAACGTTTCAGGATGCATTAAGCTCACATGGCGATAGGTACAGTATACATAATTTAAACGATAAAGAACATCACCACAAGTCAAAAAAAGAGACCAAAACTTCAGGTCATGGAACCGGAGTTTATTATTGCCCCATGCATTGTGAAGGCGATAAAACTTATGATAAGCCCGGTGATTGTCCCGTATGTGGAATGGATTTAGTAGAAGAACAAAATTTATCAACTTCTGCATCAGAGCAATGGACGTGCCCAATGCATCCCGAAATTATTAAGGACGAATCGGGTGCTTGTCCAATTTGTGGAATGGATTTAGTACCTGTGAATGTTGAAATTTCTGCAGAAGAGAAAACTTACAAAAACCTTTTAAAGAAATTTTGGATAGCGGTGGTGTTTACGTTACCGATATTTTTAATTGCCATGAGTGAGATGATTTCCCATAATCCGTTGTATATAATCATGGAACAAAAATACTGGAATATAGTTCAGTTTGGGTTGTCGATTCCTGTGGTATTTTATACAGCCTGGATGTTTTTTGAACGTGCATATAAAAGTATAAAAACAAGGAACCTTAACATGTTCACTCTTATTGGTATTGGTGCTGGAGTAGCTTGGTGTTTTAGTGTTTTTGGGATGGTATTTCCAGATTTGTTTCCCGAACAATTTAAAACAGAATCAGGTGCCGTTCACGTGTATTTTGAAGCGGCTACAGTTATTTTAACGCTCGTACTTTTAGGACAACTTCTGGAAGCAAGGGCGCATAGAAAAACAAATTCCGCTGTGAAAGCCCTTTTAAAGTTAGCGCCTAATAAAGCAATAAGAATAGAAAATGGTGAAGAGGTTGAAGTGGGCATTGATGCTATTAAGGTTGGGGATATTATAAAGGTAAAACCAGGAGAGAAAATACCTGTAGATGGTGTTTTAACAGAGGGATATTCCAGTATTGATGAATCCATGATAACAGGCGAACCCGTTCCAGTAGATAAAAAAGAAGGCGATAATGTAAGCAGCGGGACCATTAATGGTAATCAGTCGTTTTTAATGAAAGCTCAAAAAGTTGGAAGCGAAACCTTGTTGTCTCAAATTATAAACATGGTTAATAATGCTAGTAGAAGTCGTGCGCCAATTCAAAAATTAGCAGATAGAGTATCTGCTTATTTCGTGCCTATTGTGGTCCTAGTATCGGTTGTCACGTTTATTATTTGGGCCATATGGGGCCCCGAGCCAGCTTATGTGTATGCTTTGGTTAATGCCATTGCGGTACTAATTATTGCCTGTCCTTGTGCATTAGGTTTGGCAACTCCAATGTCGGTTATGGTTGGTGTAGGTCGTGGTGCCCAAAATGGTGTTCTTATAAAAAATGCTGAGGCTTTAGAAAAAATGAATAAAGTCAATACCCTAATTATTGATAAAACGGGAACCATTACCGAAGGTAAACCCAGTGTTGAATCCGTTGGTGTTTTTGGTGAGCAAATAAGTGAACATAAACTGTTGCAATATATGTTGTCAACTAATACAAATAGTGAACATCCGTTAGCAAAGGCTATTGTGAATTATGGCAAAGAGAAAAATATAGAATTATTAAAAACTCAGGGATTTAATGCCATAACAGGAAAGGGTGTAGAAGCCAAAGTTGAAGCTATAAACGTGGCTATTGGAAATGCGAAAATGATGGCACATGCCCATGCGAATTTAACAAATGACATAAAGGAGGAAGTTAAAGTATATCAGAAGAAGGGAAAAACAGTATCCTTTATCGCTATCGATAATACTGTAGCAGGATATGTAGTGATAGGCGACCAGATTAAAAGCACGAGTAAAAATGCTATTTCAGAATTGCAAAGTAAAGGAATTGACGTTTTTATGTTAACCGGAGATAATCATGATACAGCTAAGGCTGTGGCAGATGAATTACAACTGTCCAAATTTAAAGCTGGTATGTTGCCTCAGGATAAGTTAAAAGAAGTAGAAAAATTGCAGGCCGAAGGACGCATTGTAGCGGTGGCTGGCGACGGTATTAATGATGCCCCGGCTTTAGCAAAAAGCGATGTTGGTATTGCTATGGGAACCGGAACCGATGTAGCCATCGAAAGTGCCATGATTACATTGGTAAAAGGGGATTTACAGGGTATTGTAAAAGCACGACACTTAAGTTATGCTGTTATGAAAAATATTAAGCAAAATTTGTTTTTTGCTATGATTTATAACACGATTGGTGTGCCCATTGCTGCAGGCGTTTTATTTCCGTTTTTTGGAATTTTATTATCGCCTATGATTGCGGCTTTAGCAATGAGCTTTAGTTCGGTTTCTGTGATAACTAACGCATTACGTTTAAAGAACATTAAAATTTAAAAATGGTAAAAAGACAGACAGCTCTTAAAATTAGAAAAACGCATCGGTATCTTGGTTTGTTTATAGGGATTCAGTTCTTATTCTGGACACTGAGTGGTTTGTATTTTAGTTGGACCAATATTGATGATATTCACGGTGACCAGTTTAAAAACCTGGATTTTAAAAGTAAATCCTTTGATGGATTAATGAGTCCTACCGATATCGAAGGTGTATCTGAAATTCATGCTGTTGAATTAAGAGAGATTAATAATGAGCCTTACTATTGGGTAAATCATAATACATTATTTAATGCTGTAAACGGACATTTAAAAAAGAAGATTACGGAAGAAGAAGCGAGGATTATTGCTAATAAGCATTTAAAGTCTGGGTTGAAAATTACGACTATTGAGGAAATTACCGAGACCAGTAAACATCATGAATATAGAGACAGGTTGTTGCCTGCTTATGTCATTTCTTTTGAGTCAGATGAGGCTTTAAAAGCATATGTGTCTACCAAAGATGGTAGATTTCAAACCGTTAGGCATAGAGCTTGGAGGTGGTTTGACTTTTTATGGATGACCCATACTATGGATTACGAAGGTCGGGATAATTTCAACACAGTAGTGTTACGTGTTTTTTCTCTAATGGGGTTGTTAACTGTTTTGAGTGGATTTTTATTGTGGTTCACATCCTCTATGACTGTTAGAAAATTAATTAAAAAGAAAAATAAATAATAATGAAAAAATATATCATTTACAGTGTTTTATTACTGGCTGGACTATTTTTGGGTTGGTTAATATTTGGTGGTTCATCTACAACTGATGCAGAACATAATCATAACGAAGCTTCACAAAGCAGTCAAATATGGACCTGTTCTATGCATCCGCAAATCATGCAACCCGAACCAGGCGATTGTCCCATATGTGGTATGGATTTAATTCCAGCCGAGGCAGGAGCTGATGGGTTAACTGCCGATCAGTTTAAATTAACTGAAAATGCCATGGCATTGGCTAATATTCAAACAACTGTTCTCAATAAAGGAGAAAATGACAATCATAGTATTAAGTTGTCAGGTAAAATCGTTGAAAACGAAAGCGCAAATGCGGTGCAAGTCAGTTATTTTTCCGGGCGTTTAGAAGCGTTGAAAATTAGTTATACAGGAGAAGCAGTTCACAAAGGGCAGTTATTAGCTACAGTGTATTCGCCAGAATTATATGCGGCACAGCAAGAGTTATTAACAGCTGCATCTTTAAAAGCATCTCAACCTGATTTATATAATGCCGTTCGAAATAAATTGAAACTATGGAAGCTGAGTGATAAACAAATTAATCAAATAGAAACTACGGGTAAGATTAAAGAAAACTTTCCGGTATTTGCTACTGTGTCTGGAACAGTTGCCGAAAAATTAGTTGAACAAGGTGATTATATTAAGCAAGGACAACCGCTTTTAAAAATAGCAAATTTAGGGACGGTATGGGCAAATTTTGATGTTTATGAAAATCAGATACCTCAGTTTAAGAAAGGTCAGGAAATCAGTGTAACTGCCAAAGCGTATCCGGGAAAGGAATTTAAAGGTAAAGTCGATTTTATCGATCCTGTTTTGAGTGCTAAAACCAGAACGGTTTCTTTAAGGGTTGTTTTAAATAATGCTTCGGGTGAATTTAAACCGGGTATGTTTGTAGAAGCTGAGGTACATGATTTAGGTCATAAATCTAGTGAGTTGTTAACGGTTCCATCAAGTGCAGTTTTATGGACAGGTAAACGTTCTGTAGTTTATGTTAAAGCAAGTTCTGATCAGCCTGTATTCCAAATGAAAGAAATTCGTTTAGGGAATCGATTAGGGGAGTTTTATGAAGTATTGGACGGATTGAGTTATGGCGATGAAATTGTAACTAACGGCACATTTACTGTAGATGCAGCTGCACAGTTGCAAGGTAAAAAATCGATGATGAATAAACCGGTAGAAGAACAAACCTTGGATACTGAAAATGAAACCACAAGGTTAAAGGTGTCTGCCGAGTTTCAAAAGCAATTAAAGGAACTTTATGACCAGTATATTATATTAAAAGATGCATTTGTAAATGATAATGCAAAGGCAGCAGCTAACAATGCCTTGGATTTAGGGAATGTTTTAGGTAAAGTTGATATGAAACTTTTAGAAGACGATGTGGCACACGAACGCTGGATGACTTATTTAGAGTTAATTAAATCGAATGCGACACTAATTCATAAAGCTTCGGATATAGAAGTACAAAGAAAACATTTTGAAATCGTTTCCAATGCATTTATTAGTGCGGTACAGACTTTTGGGATTAATGAAAAAGTGTATTTAGAATATTGTCCAATGGCAAATAATAATAAAGGAGCTTATTGGTTGAGTAATGAAGATAAGGTGCTGAATCCCTATTTCGGTGCATCAATGCTAACCTGTGGAGAAGTAAAACAAATAATAGAGTAAATAATTTAAATTAAAAAATGATGAAAAAAGTAATTTTAAGTGTAGCTGTTATTGCAGCAATCGGATTGTTTAGCTGTAAAAATGAAGCTAAAAAAGCTGAAGATGCAACGCAAACAGAAATATCTAATGAAGTTGGTATGATTGAAACGTCTTTTGGTGTACGTGGCAACTGCAGTATGTGTAAAAAAACTATTGAAACTGCAGCAAATAGTGTTGACGGTGTAACTCAAGCAGTTTGGGATGTTAATAAAAAGACAATTGACGTTACTTTAGATAAAGCAAAAACTAGCGCTTTAAAAGTAGAGCAGGCTATTGCTAATTCTGGGTATGATACGGAAAATGTTGCAGGTAATTTAGATGCTTATAACAAGTTGCCAGGATGTTGCCAGTACGATCACGACATGCAAATGAATCAATCTGGTGAGCACAAAGCAAATGACCACCATGGTGAGCATCATATGTAATTCGATAAAGATTTATTAATGATTTCTTATTTTTATCTTAATCTGTTGTTAATTACTGATTTTATTCTTTGTTTTTTTGTTAAATGATTAATTTTGTGAATATTAGAATAGGCGTTTTTTAAGGAAAATTCCTAGTTAGAAATTTAATATTATAAAGATTATGAAAGGAAAAAATACATCAGGAGTATTTCAGGGTATCCATGATATACGAGTAGAAGAAAGAGAGCAACCAACAATAACAAATGATAGTGTTATACTAAATGTTGAGGCCACTGGTATTTGTGGAACAGATTTACATATTTACCACGAAGGTTTAGTGCCTTCTGGTTCAGTTTTAGGACATGAGTTTTGTGGTGAATTGGTGGAAGTAGGGGCAGAGGTTAAAGACTTGAAAGTTGGCGACCGCGTAGTGGTTAATCCTATGTATAATGGGGTTGGTTTAGGATTGAGTCCTGGAGGCTTTGCTAATCAGGTTAGAATAGTTAATGCTCAGTTGGGAAAAAACATACTTAAAATTCCTGAAAGTATAACAACCGATAAAGGTGCTTTATTGGAGCCTTTAACGGTTGGTTTAGCCGCCATTAATAAAACGGATATGTCGGCAGCAGACAATGTATTGGTTTCTGGTTGTGGAACCATTGGTTTGGTAACCATTGCAGCTTTAAAAAGTAAAGGTATTGAAAATATTATAGCGACTGATATTAGTGAAAAACGCTTAGAGTTGGCAAAGACATTAGGCGCAAAATATACCTTTAATCCATCTACTGATGGCGATTTAAAAGATTTTATTGTTAAACAATACGGCGAGGTAAATGCACTCGATTATTCAGGAATGTTACCAAATTTAACTACGGTGTTTGAGTGTACAGGAGTTAGTGCCTTATTTACGCAATGTTTAGATTTATTAGCGCCAGATGGGAAAATGACGGTTCTAGCCATTTATAGCAAAGAAACAACTATGAATCCTAATTCGGTTGTATATAAACGATTAAATGTACAAGGGTCATTATTTTATACTGATGAAGATTTCTTAGAAGCTATTTCGTTGGTAGAAACAGGAAAAGTAGATGTAACTCCAATTATTACACATCATTTTCCATTGGATGAGTTACCTAAAGCTTTTGAAGTGCAGGCCGATAGCGGTCAGTCTGTAAAAGTCGTGGTTACATGTAATTAATTTTAAGATATTGTAAATAGAAAAGGCTTGGATTATACCAAGCCTTTTCTATTTATTGAATGTTTAAAGCTCTATTTCTTGTCTTTGTATTGAAATACGTTGTAAGGGATTGAGGTTCCTGTAATTTTTAAAACAACAACGCCATGTGCAGGAACAGATTTAGTTATTTCGCTACTATTTGATGTTGGTGTTGTTTCTTTACTCCATAAATCTTTGGTTTCATAGCCTTTTGAAGCATCTATTCCAACAGATTTTAAATCGAATTTAATGTTTTGAGTTTCTTCAGTTCGATTTAATAGAGCCACGGCAACAATGCCACTTATTGATGAATTAACAGGTTTACCCCAAACTTCCAATTCACCGTAGTCTACAAGTCTTCTGGCTTGGTAAACATATTTACTTTGGTTAAGAGCAATTAATTCTTCATTAGTAATGATCTCTTTGGTCTCCTTCGTTAATGTTGTTAAGTCGTTTCCTAACAGCAGGGGCGAGTGCATTAAGCACCACATAGAGAATTGCGTTTTATCTTCTTCGTACGTCATACCACGCCCAACTTGTAGCATATCCATATCATTATAATGTCCGTAAGAACTGTATGGCCACAAATCGGCATTTGCATCAATGGTTTTTAAGGCCGATTCAAAAGTATCTGCTAGATCACCGTTTATCCGCCATGAATTAGCAATTTGAGTAACCCATTTCCCAGGGAATTGCCAACGACAAACATTGTATATAACCGAAGGCTTTAATTGACGCGCTAGTTTTCCAATTTCGGTGTATCTAGTTTCTTCATCTAAACCAAGCCATTCGCCACCGCACCAATCAACCTTAATAAAATCGAAATCCCATTCTTTTAAGAACAAGGTTAAATCTTGTTTATCATGTCCATATAGGCCCATGCCTACACCAATGGTGTCTTTGTCCCAATACGAGGCGCAAGTATTTATGCCGGCATCTGAATAAATGCCCGCTTTTAATCCTTTGGCATGGATGTAATCAGCCATATGTTTCATGCCTTTCGGAAAACGGGTTTCGTGTGATATTATTTTTCCATTTTCATCTCTACCACCAAAATAACCGTCATCAATATTTAGGTAAGTATATCCATACTCATTTAATTTTTGGTTTACTAAAGCATCAGCCTGACCTTTAATGATATCTTCATTAATGTTTACTCTGTAATTATTCCAGGATGCCCAACCCATTAGTGGTGGATGTAATGTGTTAGTATGGCTATCAGATTTTGATGTTTGTGGTGTTTTGCATGATACTGCTAAAAAACCAGACAGGAGGGCATAAGCCCCTAAATGTTTTAATTTCATGTTTTAATCGGAAAACTTTAATTAATTGGGTTAATAATTGATTTGGTTACGTTGAGTTGTTTGATTTTTTAGAGTGCTCAAATCTACTAAAACCGCCAAGATTATTAAAGAAAAAAGCCATAAAGATACTTTTACGAAACACCCTTAGTATTTCTATTACTAGCAATACCAAAAACCCAGAACGCGCTAATTGGTCCAAAAAGCTGCAACCGAGCCAATGGCATAGGTAGGAACTTTTTTAGCGGTAATAGACCAGTTGTTTTTTAATGCCAACAGATGAAGGGTGGCTGATACTGCAACGACAAGTATGATTTGGCCAAGTTCAATACCTATCTTGAAAAAAGCTAAGGCTAATGGAATTTCCTTTTGTGGAAGCCCTACCTCGGTTAAGGCTCCAGCGAAACCAAATCCATGCAAAAGACCAAATGAAAAGGCAACGAGCCAGGGTTTTAGCTCTCTCGGTAAGATTGGTGTGATTATCTGGCGTGAAAATAATTTGATACAAGCTATATTTATAAGGGGTAACATACGTATCTTTATTTTTATCAAAATACGCCATAAGATTTTCTTCGGTAGCAGGAGCCAAAAGACCAGTTAAATCCTGACCGAGAAATTCCTTTTTTTGCGCCAATCTGCGATTTACTATTTCGTGGTTATGATCCAGATTCATTCTTAACGCCTCACAGTATAGAACTTCCTGATTAATGTATTTGTTAATGAGTCCATCTAGTTCTTCTTTGGTTGGAGCTCTTTCTCACTGCATACACCAAAGTTCAGCCATATGTTCTATGTCGGTATTATCAACAATAATTTCTTCATCATCAGTATTTTTATTTACCGAATTATGTATAACAAAAATGAGAGCCCCCAATACAAAAAAATGTAATAAAGGCTCTGTAAGTAATTTTTTTTCATTTATTTTAATTTAAATTATACCAGATAGGTGATGTGTAAGCACGTTCTTGTAAGGTTCTTGGTGCATCGTCGGTCATTTTTAAATTGTATTTCATAGCATCGAATGTTGTCCATCTGGGGGTAGGGATTTCTAAAACTCGAACATAGTAAAATGCTTCAAGATTTGGATCGAATTCCAGGTCGCTCCAAAAGGTTTTTTAATTCAGTGTCTCCAATGGTGTTTGTTCAAGTTGCTGTTGCAACATCAACAGTATTGCCAACTGGAGGTAATTTACCGCAGATATCTAAATTTCGTTTTTCAGCGTCGCCCCCAAACCACATTAAATATTTTTTCATGAGTGTTTCCTTCGGCATCTAATCAGCCTTTAACCACTTGAATACGATCTAAATTGCCACTAGTAGGATCTTTAAGCGCGCTAATTAAAAAGGTAGGCGCTTTACCTTCTGGATCATTACTAATATCGCCTCTCATAGGTACGCCTTTATTATAACCTTTTACAATATAATTAGGATCGTTAAAATCGCAGGCTGCATAATTGAACCCACCAAAAAAAAGAACGGTCATTCTTGAACCTGTAGTAGCGTAGGTTTCTTTACGTTTCATAGCATCCCAAAGCGCTGCTCTGGTATTGGATTCAGCGCAAACACCAATGTAACCTGATGCTTCCATTTGCCATCAGTGTACAAATCCTAATGGGAAATCTAATGCTTTTTCGTCCCAACGCTCAGGGCTAGGTTCAGATGAAGCATATTTACCCAGTAATTGTCTTCTTCGGCTGTAGATAGCGACGTATGTGAATCTGTACCACTGGCAAATCCGTATTTAAATGGATTAATTCCAAGATCAGCTTCATGTTTTAACCATTTTTGAGCGCTTTTCTGGTATATTCCCTTTCCAGCATTTCTTTTGTTATGTGGCGCTAATAACCTCTTCGCCTCGTGCAAAACGCAAAACTCCTTCAGGATCTAAGGGTTTACCTACGGCTCCTGCATCGGCAGACTAGGCTGTATGCAAGTGCTGGTCGCCCCAGTATACATTTTTTTAATGGTTTACTAGTACTTCTACTTCTTTAGATGCAGCCATTGGTGTTGTTTCTTAATTGGGTTGTTGCTGTTCTTTTTTAGCGTTGTTACCATTAAAAATGAATATTAGTGCTGTTAGGGTAAATAACTTTGTTGTTTTCACATTGACTCTATTATTTATGTGGTTGGTGTATTTTTATTCGTCTTCAAGAACATCTACAATTTCATACATGTCTTTACCATCTACCTGAATAGGTTGGTAATACGTTTCTCCAAATTGAACAAAAGTCTGGTCTCCAATTTTTACTTCTTCGCCACCTTCAGGAAGGTTAGGTACAATAGTGCCAGCTGTAGCGGGTACCACGATGTAACCATCGGCATTTTGTTCGTAAAAAGCACCGCCGTAATAATAGTTATTGGTTTCATTAACCGTTACTTTTTCCGCTTCCGAAGGTATGGATGGTACTTGTGCACCAATAGGGGCTTGTACAGCCTCAAAGCCATCTTCTGTTTTTAAATAATAGGTGCCGTTATCGTAATGGTATTCTTCTTTATTATTACTATCGTCTACAATGGCAACTATAATGGCTGTGGTTGCAAGTGTTCTAACAAAATAACCCCAAGGATGCCAGTATGGGCCCCAATAGTATGGACGATAAGGGTGGTAGTAATAGGGTCGGTGGCAATAAAATCGAAATCCTCCGAAAATGTATGGGGGTCTCACATAATGCCTATGGCTATGCCTTACATAGGTGTGTCTATGGTTGTGGTTTCTGTTATTAACATTAATATTTATGTTGTTATGACTGTTGTTAATGTTAATGGTGTTGTGGCCACCCCCTGTGTTTCCTGGTCTGCGATTAATGGTTTTAACGTTCGATGTATTTTTGCTACGGTTTATAACTTGTTTGCCTTTATTGTTATTTATAGTTGGCTTGTTTCTGTTAATAACCTGTTTGTTATTGTTGTTAATGTTAGGTCTGTTACGGTTAACAGTTGCTTTATTATTTGGTAAATTATTTCTTGAAATCACTTTTTTATGTCCCCCATTAATAGAGCCTCCTCTGTTTATAGTGTTGTTGCCTGGCCTGCTGGCAGGTCTGCTTGTAGGTCTGTTTATGGGTTTATGTGCCATGCTGGAGTTGCCGCCACGAGAAACAGGATGTTTAAGTCGCTGTGCCTCCAGATTTTCTGTAACTCCTAAACTGAAAATTAATAGTAATACGGTAACTGATATATATTTAATATTTGAAAATATGAGGTTCATAGTTGTTAGGAATTAAGATTTAGAAAGAATACTAATCAGTGAAGCATGTGGTGGTGGGGTAAAGTCGTAAATAGCATCAGGGATAATCGGGTTCAAAACCCAGTTGCTAAATGTTGTTTCAAACTGCAAGTTGTTTTCGTTTTTGTAAACTATAACAATACGTTTGGGTAACATAACCGCATTGGCAGTAATCCACAGTTGGACATGTTTTTCTGTATTCGAGGCTGTTATGTAAAAGCACTTATCGTCGTTTACATCGCGTTGTCCTTTGTAGCTTATTGTGTCGAAACTTTCTATGAGGTCGTCTGTGAAGGAAGGATAAAAAAAGTCGGCAGCAGGAAACTTGAAATCGAAGGCCATGTGCATAGAGTCAATCATGGTTAGAATGGTTTCCGGAGCTTCCAGAGTAACATAATTGTTTTCGTCCAAGGAATAATAGGAAACATAATCCCCGTCATACCAATAACCAAAATTACCGCCATCACCTTTAGTTGTGGAGGTAAACTTGTTAGGGCCTGTCATAGCAATGCTGCTTTTTGCATAAAAAGTACTGAGATTTCCTTGGTCGTCAAGTTTGTCTGTAGCGGTGTTTATGTTGAATTCAACCGATTCTAAGCTTCCAAGGATATCGGCCATTTTGTCTATAATATATATAGCTGTAGAATCTATGTTTTTAGTTTGTGCATTTGAAAATAATACCAAAAGTAGCGTAACAAAGCAAAAGTGTTTTTTCATATGATTAGTGTTAATTGAACGATAAGGAAGCAGGCGATTTATTTTGAAGAAGTGCTTTTTTTTTGTGATCTTTAAAAAAAAAGCTTAAACTGAAACCATAATAAAAGAGCGGCTATTATTAGTAATCGCCGCTCTTTTATTTATTTTTTATCTTTTTTACCCCAAACTTCTACCTTAGCTTTTTTGGTTACAAGCATGGCGCCTTTAGAATCGTATTCTAATTCCAGATGCTTTACTTTATCACCTTTCGAAGGGACATTATACGGTACCGAAGACATGCCTTTTGTTAATACACCAAGGCCTTTGGCATCGTATTCTTTTTTCTCTCCATTATCCATAACGATGGTAATGCTTTTTAATTCTAATGTGCCTTGGGTGCATTTTACTTTAACTTTATTAATGTCTCGTTCAGAGCCCACTAAGGTAACTTTGTCTTTTTCATTTTTAAAAGCAACAGTTTTTTCAGCTAATTTTTTCCATGAATCGTTTTGAGCGTAAGTGCTTAGGGAAGCACAAAGGAGTAGCAAGAATAAATATTTCATAGTGAAAGGTTTATGTTAAAAAATAATAGACTTAAATTTAGTGAATTTTCTTCACTTTTTAAATCTATTTTAATATTTAATAATTACGTAACCTTGTTCTAAAAATGAATTTAATATTATGAATGCCTTTTGTTTAAATCGAATAGAAGAAATAAAACTTCATTAAGTTGATTGCCTATCAACCTTCTTAATATGCGGTATGCTTTAGTAATCTGCCCTTCTACCGTTTTTATAGAAATATTTAAATATTCGGCGATTTCATTGTTGGTTAAGCCTTCTTTTTTACTAAGTAAAAATATTTCTTTGCATTTCGCAGGCAATTGTTCAATACCTTTCGTAACTAATGCTATTTTTTTTGATAGAATTTCGGCATTATCGTCCTCAATCGTTTCATTTACAGCTTCAATATAAGTGTCGTCTAAGGATTGTAATGATTTTTCTTTGTGATAATGACTAATAAAATTATTGAAAGTACTTTTGTAAAGAAGATTTTTAATCTGTAATTCTGGATTTAATTTTTTTCTGTATTTCCAGGTTTTTAAAAATGTATTTTGAACAATGTCTTCGGCGGTTGCTTCATCTTTGCTTAAGTTTAAAGCGTAAATAAAAAGGGGCTTGTGGTAAGTGTTTATAAGATAAGTGAATGCGCCTTCATCTCCAATTTGGAGTTGATGTATTAGTGATTCGTTATTTTCATATGAAGAAGCCATCAAAAAAGGTATCGCGAAAAATGGGAAATGTTTCGCAAATGTCAAAAAAAAATTAATATAAAGTAAAAAAAGTAGAAATAAAGTAAGGGTAGTAGAAAATTATCAAGTAATAAGTAAAAATGAATTAGAGTTAATGGCTCCAGAAATAGAAAACATATTAATAAAGTATTTATCTCGCTCGGCAAATGCAGAGGAGTTAAGCCAACTGTCTGACTGGTTGAAAATTGAATCGAATAGAAAGGTGTTTAAGGACTACGTGCAAACACATTATGCTATTAGTTACAGTGTAAAAACACCTAATACAACTGAAACGGTTAAGGTGCTTTTACATAATATTCGAGAAAATGAGCCGAAGGTACGTAAGCTAAATGTTGTGTCTGTTTTAAAATATGCGGCTGTTCTTGTGTTATTTGTTGCTGTGGGTACAGGTGTTTATAATCAATTTTATAACAATGCCATTGATCCAGAAGAAGCCATTAAGGATATTGTGATTGGGCATGAAAGAGCAACACTTGTGTTATCTGATGGAAGCACGGTCGATTTAGAAATGAATAAGAACACATTAATCGCTCAGGATGACATGGCTAAAATTGAAACTACCAACGAGGGCTTAGTATATAATGTTTCTGAATCTACAGAAGTTTTAAACACGTCTCCTAAAATAAATACATTACATGTTCCTGTTGGTGGAGTGTATCAAATTCAGTTGCCCGACGGAACGAAAGTATGGTTAAATTCGGCGACCTCTTTGGAGTTTCCTGAACGATTTGTTGGAGACCAACGTGCAGTGAAGTTACAAGGTGAGGCGTATTTTAAAGTCACTAAAAGTACGAAACCTTTTATTGTGGAAACCGAATCGGCCAACATTACTGTATTAGGAACACAGTTTAATGTTTCAGCATATAAAGGCGATAGTTATTTCTCATCCACTTTAGTAGAGGGAAGCATTGCGTTGCAATCTGACTTAAAAGCAAGTAAAAGTAATATATTAGAACCTGGGCAACGTGCTGTTATTCAAAAATTCGATGCTAGCATCGATATCTCTAAAGTTGATACAGAAGTTTACACAGCCTGGAAAGAAGGTAAGTTTTATTTCGAACGTGAAAGCTTAGAACAGATTTTAATTAAAATGAGCCGCTGGTACAATGTTGATGTGTTTTTTGAAACCGAAACCTTGAAACACGAATATTTTACTGGTGTAGTGTATAAAAACAAATCGGTAGACTATCTACTGAATATGATAAGTCAAACAACCAAAGTAAATTATAAAATAACTAAAAATAAAAAAAATGGGAAATATGAAATAACAATAACCAAGTAAAAGCTAGCGGTAATAAAAAATGGGACATGCTGCAACATCTCCCATTAGAATGATTGTTAGCTAAAAAAAATATTAATACTCAATTATTTAACTAATCACACAAATTTATGGAAAAAAAGTTAACCACAGTTAATTGTAGGTTACTCAGTAAACTCAAACCTTTAATTATTCGATTCATGAAACGTTCTCTCATTTTATGTATCTCATTTTTAAGTATTTCTGCCTTTTCGTTCTCTCAAAAAGTTTCCTTGAAGATGGGAAAAGTTACGCTTTATGAGGCTCTGAAAGAAATAAAAAATCAAACCGAAGTAGATTTCTTCTATAGTGACAAGGAAGTAAATATAGATCGTGTTGTTTCGGCAAACTTTAAAAATGCAGAACTTATTGATGTACTTTATACTTTACTAGGAAATACTTACAATGTTCAAAAAACTACCGAAGGTATCATCCTAATAAGTCCAAAAAACCCAGCGGTTTTTCAAAACGAAATTCAAGTTAAAGGTGTTGTTACTGATAACTCAGGTATGCCTCTTCCAGGCGTAACGGTTTTAGTAAAAGGTACTAAGTATGGTACAACAACCGATTTTGATGGAAATTATGTGCTACGGGTAGACGAAACTTCAACTTTAGTTTTTAGTTACATAGGTTATAAAACAACCGAAGTTCCTGTAGAAGGTAGAACAGAGGTAAATGTACAATTGGAAGCCGATGTTAGTGAGCTAGAGGAGATTGTAATTACCGGTATCGTTGAAAGGAAAAAAGAAAGCTTTACAGGGGCAACAACTACCGTGAAGGGCGAGGAGTTAAAAGCTATCGGAAATTTAAATATTATAGAAAGTTTAAAAACTTTGGATCCTTCGTTTGTTATTGTTGAAGATAATTTGTTAGGATCTAACCCTAACCGATTACCAAATATTGAGGTTCGTGGAAAAACGAGTATCTCAACCGATGACTTAAGAGATGAATTTGGAGGAAACCCAAATCAACCTTTATTTGTATTAGATGGATTTGAAACTACATTAAGAACCATTATCGATTTAGATATGAATCGCGTGGCTTCCATTACCATTTTAAAGGATGCAGCTTCTACGGCTTTGTATGGAGCAAGAGCTGCAAATGGTGTAATTGTTGTAGAAACAAAAAAACCAGAAGAAGGAAAACTTCAAATTAATTATACTTCCGATTTTAGAGTGGATATGCCTGATTTAAGTGATTATAACTTAATGAACGCCTCTCAAAAATTAGAATACGAACGCCTATCTGGATTATGGACAGCGAGTAGTGAAGTTCAAAATTTACAGCAATTTGAGTTAGATGCACAATACAACGAAATATTAAAAGAAATTAACCGTGGTGTAGATACGTATTGGCTAAACGAGCCTGTACGCGTGGGAACAACACTTGGTCATTCGGTTTATGCTGGCGGTGGCGCCGAGAATGTTACTTATGGTATTGGTTTAAATTATAGATCGCAAGATGGAGTAATGAAAGGTTCTGGTCGTAACACCTGGGGGACCAATTTAGATTTAACTTACCGTAAAGGAAGCTTAAATATTAGCAACCGTTTACGTATTAATGGTTATGATGCCGATGAGTCTCCTTATGGTTCGTTCTCAAATTTTGCGCAAGCTAACCCATATTTTAGAAAATATGATGAGGATGGTGAAATATCAAGATTCTTAAATATTCAGGATTACTGGGATGGTGCTGCAGGACGAGCGCGAATAGGGAACCCCTTGTATAACGCTATGTTAAACTCAAGAGATAATACTGAAAATATTCAAATTACAAATAACCTTCAGGCAATTTGGAGAGTAACCGATAAATTAAGGTTAACTTCAGGCTTTCAAATTAGTAAAATTAGCACAACAAGCGAAGTATTTGTAGCTCCTGAGGATACAAGATTTGAAAACAAATCTTATTTAGAAAGCGGAACTTATAATAATAATCACGCCGAAAACTTTGGTTACACATTTAATACGATGGCTACTTACGCAACAGTGTTAAATGAAAAACATGCCATTACAGGAAACTTACGTGGTTCTGTTGAAGAGAATAGTACTTCAAGTTTAGGTGTTAGAGCTGTAGGTTTCCCATTAGGAACTAATGGAAATCCAGCGTATTCTTTTAGCTATGCACCAAATTCGAAACCTTCTACAGGAGAGAATACATACAGAAGGGTAAACTTGGTAGCAAGTGCCAACTACGCTTACGATAAAACTTATTTTTTCGATTTAAACTATCGTATTGATGGTTCTACCGTATTTGGTTCAAACGAAAAATACTCACCGTTCTGGTCTGTAGGTGCTGGTTGGAACTTAGTAAACGAGTTCGATTTAGATAAAGCTGTATTTTCTATTTTACGTTTAAGAGGTAGTATTGGTCGCACCGGTAACCAAGGATTTGGTAACTTGTCTGATGTGTCCGTGTATACCTTTAACACTTACATAAATAGTTTTGGTCAGTCTGTAGATTTAACAACTTTGGCGAATCCAGATTTAAGATGGCAAAATACTATGGATTATAGTTTTGGTATTGAAACATCATTCTTTAAAAACAGAATAACAGCACAGATTAATACCTATAAAAAAATTACCGATCCATTAGTGGTTAGTATTGATTTACCTTCGTCTACAGGAGTGGCAGCTTATCCTTTAAACGCAGGTTTAATGGATACGAAGGGGTTAGAAGTTATTTTTAGAGGGTCTCCAATTTATAATCTTAAAGAAGGAACTGTTTGGACTGTTGGTTTAAATTTGGCTGCCGTAAAAAGTAAATACGACAACTTTAGGAATGTGTTACAATCTTTAAATGATGAGGCTCTTGAAAATCAGTCATTATTGCGTTTTAGAGATGGATATAGTCCCGACGATTTATGGGCAGTAGAATCTTTAGGTATCGACCCAGCCACTGGTGAAGAGGTATATTTAACTGCCAATGGAGAACCTACGTTTGAATATAATGCCGATGATATTAAAAAAGTTGGTAATAGTCGCCCAACAGTAGAAGGAGTGTTTACCAATAATGTAAGGTATAAAAACTTTAGCCTTGGTATTAATCTAAGATACCGTTTTGGTGGCGATGTATTTAACAGAGCATTATTTAATAAAGTAGAGAATATAACAAGAAGTGGACGTATTAATAACCAAGATGTAAGAGCCTTAACCGACCGATGGCAAAACCCTGGCGATGTAACGCAATTTAAATCTATTTCTAATTTCGATAATGTAGGTTTATCATCACGTTTCATTCAAGAGGAAAATGTAATTATAGGAGAATCTATTAATATAGGTTACCAGTTTGAAAATCAGTCATGGATGGATACAATAGGGTTAAAGCGTTTAAAATTGAATGCTTACATGAACGATATTTTCCGTATTTCTTCAATTACAGCAGAAAGAGGAATTGATTATCCGTTTGCACGTACAGTGTCATTTAGTTTAAATGCAAACTTCTAATTAAAACATGAGAAAAATGAAAAAATATATAAAGTTTTTATTTGCATTAATGGGTTGCATAATTGTGGCATCTTGCGATAATTATCTGGATGTTAAGCCCGAAAATAAGTTCTTAGAGGAACAAGTGTTTAGCACAAAGCAAGGAATTTCCGATGCTTTGAATGGAATTTATGGCGATATGATTAGCAATAACGGTTACGGCGGAAATCTAACTCTGACCGCTGTAGAGCTTTTAGGACAGCGTTATAAACCATTAGATTTTTCAGGATCGTCGCCTTTTTATAATATGGCGAGTTTCGAATACGAAGATCCAGGTGTACAAGGTTATTTTAGTGCCATTTGGGGGCAGTTGTATACCAATATACTTACTATGAATAATTTCTTAGAAGCTATTGAAGAATATCCAAATGTATTGTCAGAAGAACAGAAGGACTTAGTAAAAGGAGAAGTATATGGTTTACGCGCTATGCATCACTTAGATTTATTAAGGTTATTTGGTCCAATATATAGTACAAATGCTACCGATGAAGCGATACCTTATTATACGAAACCTTTAGCTGAGGCAACTCCTTTTCTGTCGGCTGAAAAGGTTATGGAACTGATCTTAGATGATTTAAATATGGCAGAAATGTTATTAACCAATGATCCTGTGAGAACTGCTGGGCCACAAAGTTTAGATAATGAATTAATCATAGAGTTGGATGATAAGTTTATTTTATCCAGAAACAATAGAATGAATTATTATGCCGTTAAGGCTTTACAAGCCAGAGCGAATTTATATGCCGGTGATAGCGAATCGGCTCTAGTAGCAGCGAAAGCAGTTATCGACGAAGCGTCGCAATGGTTTCCATGGACACAACGCGCGGAAGTGTTCGGAGCAGGTAACTCTCCAGATCGCATTATGTCTAAAGAAGTGTTGTTTTCTACAATTAATACAGCTTTGTATAGCCGTCATAACAGTTACTTTGCTGCAAATTTATCCGACGCTGCAATTTTAACTTCAGATCAAGATCGTTTGGATCAAGTGTTTGAAGGCGATTTTAACGACTATCGTTATACCACAACATGGTTTTTACCAAGTAATGGGGCTAAGGATTTTCCAACCTTTTTTAAGTATGCTGAAATTACAGATACTGATACCGATGATTTGCATATTAAATTTATGCAACCTTTAATTAGAATTACTGAAATGTATTATATCGCTGCTGAAACGGAACCTAATTTAGATATTGCTCTAGGTTATTTGAATACAGTGAGGAATAATAGAGGATTAATAAGTCTCGATTCACAAAATGTGACAGATATTCAAATCGAAATAATGAAGGAATATCAAAAAGAATTTTATGGTGAAGGACAACTGTTTTTTTATTACAAGCGTTTAAATATAGCTGAAATTCCTAATGGACTGCAACCTGCAGGTACCATTGATATGGGAGTAAATCAATATGTTGTGCCAATTCCAAGGTCAGAAACCGATTATCGTTAAACTATAAATCAATACTGATGAAAAAGATTTTATACACCCTAATTATATTTTGCAGTTTAGCACTTACCATAGTGTCTTGTGCAAAAGAAGAGCTTCCTTTTTTTGAAGGAAAAAATGTTGTTTATTTCGAATGGGCTAAAGAAGGTACGCCAGGTAATAGATTTCAAACTATAGACAGCATGTCTGTGTCTTTTGCTTTCGATTTACCCGAAATAACAGAAACAGTCGTGCAATTACCCGTTAAATTACAAGGGTATCCTGTAAGTAATGATCGTATTGTGAATTTAGAAATAGTAGGCGCTAGTACCAGCATTGAAGGCACACATTATAGTATGCCAACAACTGTTGTTATTCCTGCCGATTCTATTCGTGGCTATTTACCAATAACTTTTTACCGTACACCAGATTTAAAAGAGGATGCTGTATCATTAAAAATCAAGTTAATTTCTAATGAAGATTTTGATGCGAATCTTTTAAGTACTAATGACGCTGCGAATGCCGATAGATTAGCAAGTTATAATGAGTTTGAAATAACCTTGTCTGATATTTTAACTGAACCTGCTATTTGGTCTAGTTTTATGGGGTATTATTTAGGGGATTTTTCGCCTAAAAAACTGTATTTGTTTGCCGAAGTAAATGGCATACCAGTACCAAACTACGATGAGGAGCAGGCAGACCTTAATAGTTTTTTCGCTTATGGGAAAGTGTTTAAAAATTATTTAGCTGACCAAAAAGCAGCAGGGACTCCTGTATTGGAAGAAGACGGATCAGAAATGATTTTAGGCCCTTATGCCTTTTTCTTATAATTAAAAAGTAAAGAAACATGATTAAAAATATAAAATATAAATATTTAATTGCTTCACTTGTCGCTGTGTTAGGCGTGTCTTGTATGGACGATAAAGGGAATTACGATTATTCCGATATTAACGAAGTGCAGTTTGTTGGGGAAACCGATGATTTTAAAGTAACAAGATTTGAAAACCTTGTTATTACACCTGAATTAAATTTCACAAAAGATGAGTCGGCTTCTGGAAATTATGCCTACCGTTGGGAAGTTTTCGAAAATAGGTTGTCTGGAGGTACCGAATTGGAATTGCTGTCTACTGAGAGAGATTTAGACGCTACTATTGCCTTAAAACCTGGAGGTTACTTTTTGTATTTAACGGTTACCGATTTGGAAACAGGAATTGAATTTCAAAGGCAGTTTGACCTAGATGTTATTAACAGTACTTTTGAAGGCTGGTTAGTATTAAGTGAGGTCAATGGCGGGTCTCGCTTAGATATGGTGTCTAATTTAGAAACAGGATATACCGTACTAAACAATGTACTCGGGGGGTCCGGTTTAAATTTAGAAGGGGCTCCAGATTTTCTTTACACTTACGCTTACAATAGTACGATGTATGGTGTTTATGTATCTACTGAAGGAAACGGAACAACAAAAATTGATCCAGATACCTTCGATTGGGTAGAGCCTTATGGTATAGGTTACGAGTTTATACCTCAAAAAGCTTCTAATTTTAAGGTGGACAACTTATTATCAAATTCAGGGTGGTCTAGTTATGCAGTGGCTAACGGTGATGCGTATTTTTATTATTCTGTGCAACGAATTAGTTACGGCGCTCCAATTAATAGGATAAGTAACGAAACATTTAGCGTGTCACCTATGGTGGCCAGAGGGACGCCTGGTAGCTATATGATTTTTTACGATACTACAAATAAGCGTTTTGTAAGAAGTAGAAGAGGGGTGTTTTCTGTAATGCCTGAGGCAGCTTCAACATTATTCGATTATAATAATGTAGGCATGGATTTAGTATATATGGAAGGTAATGAATACAACAGTAGTAATGGTGCTGCAACCTTTGCTGTTTTACAAGACCCGACTAATTCTAAATACTATTTTACCTATTTTAATTCTTCTAATAATGCTCAGTTACATTATGGTGAAATGGTTGGTGCTACCGATATCAATTTGGCAACACAATTCGCTGTGAGTCCTGAATATGGCTATTTGTTTTATGTGGTAGGAAATAAAGTGTATCAATACGATTTTTCAATTGGTAAAACAACTCTTGTTTTAGATAATGGTAATAAAGAGATATCTTTTATTAAATTCCATGACTTTTGGGCTAACACCAAGTATGAAGCATTTAGTAAGCTACTTATTGTGGGAAGCTATGATTCTGCAGGAGCCGAAGGCGAAAATGGAACTTTAGATTTTTATTCTATTTTACCCTTAAATGCTGGGCTTGATTTGCAAACTTCGTATTCTGGATTTGGAAAAATAAAGAGCGTCACATATAGAGAACGGTCTTAAATTAATTCCTTTTAAGGATTAGAAATTTTAAAGGGTTGGTTTTATAATCAGCCCTTTAAAATTAATAGTACGAATATTAGTTGCTATAGATTATATAATAACATAAACATAATAATGAAACATATTTTAACAAGTTTTCTATTGTTTGCTGGTGTACTTACATCTTTATCAGGTGTTGCTCAAACAAAATTTCTAAATACTTCTTGGGACGAGGTTAAAAAAACGGCACAAAAAGAAAACAAATTAATTTTTGTCGATTTGTATTTTACGGGTTGTTTTCCTTGCGCGCAAATGGATAAAATGGTATTCCCTGACCCAAAAGTTTCTAAAATATTAAACGATTCTTATGTGTCCTTTAAATCCGATATTTTTAAAGAAGAAATAGGGAAAAAACTCGCTCGAAAATACGGGGTAACTGGTTTTCCTTCATTTATAATTTTAGATCAAAAAGGAAGAACTATAGAGGTGGTTTCTGGCTTTCATGCAATAGATGAATTTGTTGAACTGTTAGAGTTAACCAAAACAAAAGCTGCCAAGCGGGAGTTTAAATCGTATTCAAAGGATTTAGAGGGTGATTATCCTGAGTTTTACAATGATGCGTACCTTAATAATAATCGCAAGATGAGTTTCGAAATTGTTGATAGCTACTTGAAAACTCAAAAAGATCTGAGTGACGAAATACCTTTTGTAGTAATAAAAGGTTTAAGAGTAGGAGGAGTTTATGCCGATTATGTTATTAAAAACGCTAAAGAGTTATCAGGTAAATATGGTAAAATGCCTGTCCGTAATTATTTGGCTTCAATAGTAAATATACGAGCGAAACAATTTTCTGCAGAGGATAATAGAACAGCTTTCAATAAACTTTTAGAGCAGGTAAAACAAATGTTTAACCATGAAGAATGGAGTCGATTTATGCCGGGCTTTGAAAAGACCTATAAAAAATATGCAGAGCAATAAAAGCTCATTTTTTAATAATGATTAAAATTTTGGAAATGAATATAGTTAGAACCTTTTTCTTAACCTTAGTTACCGGTTTACTGTGGGCTTGTAATACTAAGGAACCGCATCCTGGATATGTTGAGATATCTGGACAAATATTAAATTCAAAATCTAAATCTTTTAAGGTGTGTTCTATGGGTGGAGACGCTAAAGATATTTCGATTTTGGACGATGGAACATTTATAGATAGTTTTAAAGTTTCGCCGCAGCGCTATAAACTTCAGTTGTTTTTTGAAGATGGTAAATTCATGACTGGTTTGTATGCTCAAAATGGGTCTGATATCAAACTTAATGTCAATGTAAACAAGTTTTCAGAAACTATAAGGTTTAGTGATGATTTTGCTGATTATAATAACTATTTGAGTGACAAAGCCAATATTATGCAGAGTGATATTGGGTTTAATAAAAAAATATGGTACCGCTACAATCTTGAAGATTTTAATGGACAAGTGAATACTTTGGAGACGGCATTAAAAAATGCGTTACATTCATATAAGAATATTTCTGAAGAACATATTGAATCGGAGGAAAAGTATATTAATCGTATACTGGAAAATATAACATCTAAATACGATGAGGAACATAGTTACGCGGCCAAGTTAAGTAAGGGAAGTAAGTCTCCAGAATTCAATAGCTACGAGAATTTTGATGGAACTAAAACCTCTTTGTCTGATTTTAAAGGTAAATATGTCTTTATTGATGTTTGGGCAACTTGGTGCTCACCATGTAAAGCACAGATTCCCTATTTAGAAGAGCTTGAAAAGGAATATAAAAATGAAAATATAGTCTTTGTAAGCATGTCGGTTGATAAACCATCTGATCGAGATAAATGGAAAAAGATGGTTGCCGATAAGAACCTGTCTGGTGTTCAAATTTTAGCGCCAAGTGCTTTCGAATCAGAGTTTGCTCAGGCTTACAATATTAATTCAATACCAAGGTTTATATTAATTAATCCTGATGGCGTGATTGTTGATTTCGATGCACCTCGACCATCAAATAACGAAGCAATCCATAAATTATTATCGAATGTAAAGTCCTAAAACGTGTTAATCAATTGTAAAAAAAAAGGGTGTTTCAATTTTGAAATGCCCTTTTTGCTTTCTCAAATTTGTTTTTTTCATTTTAATAATCGGATTTGTCGCTACTAATTTGTCAACAAAACAGGTGTTAAATTCAATATTTTTAAATTTTAACATATTCTTAATAGGGGTAAAGTACAAAAAAAGAGTCCTATAAGTGTTAGTGATTTATTTGCTAACTGAAAATTAGGAGTTAAAGTAAGTAAAACATTGATTTTATATGCAAAATTAAGGTAAAGTGCTGGTAATTATAAAATTAACAAAATATTAACAGCGCGCTTTTCAGTTTTTGCGTCTTTAATCAAGTAGATGTCAATAAAAAGGACATTTATTATTTCATATTTTAAGTTTGTTTGAGTTAGTCATTAAACAAGTTACTTGAGATGAAGAGGACTGGTTCATCAGTCCTCTTTTATTAAAACTATCTTAAAATTAATATGAGATAATAATCAAAGTTTTAGTTTTGGCTAGTTTAAAATTATAAGGTAAAATACTGAAGTTACTTTCAATATCCTTCTAAATTGTTTTGATTTTGTCTTATTTAAAGTTAAAAAGTGGCTTTATTAAGATAGAATGTTATTAATAAATAAGAATTAACTAATTATAAACACAAAATTTAATGAAAACAGTTTTATCGTACGTTCTATTAGTAGCTTCTGTTTTTTGTGTGTCTGCACAAGATTTAACTCAGCCCTTACCAGTAGATCAGAGTTTTAAAAAAGGGGTGTTACCAAATGGGATGACCTATTACATTAAAAGTACCGACGTAGTAAAAGATGCTGCGAGTTATTACATTATTCAAAATGTAGGTTCAATTTTAGAGCATGAAAATCAACGTGGTTTAGCTCACTTTTTAGAGCATATGGCTTTTAATGGAACAGAAAACTTTCCTGGAAAAGGTATTTTAAATACGCTTCAAGAGCATGGAGCTGTTTTTGGAAAAGATATTAATGCGTACACATCGTTTGATGAGACTGTATATAATTTAAGTAATATACCTACTAAAGATGGTTTGGTAGATACGTGTCTTACTGTTCTTCAAGATTGGTCTAATTACCTTTTACTTACCGAGGAGGAAATCGATGCAGAGCGCGGAGTAATTAAAGAAGAGTGGCGTACACGTCAAAATGGTAGAGCTAGGTTGTATGAAATTTCTATGCCAATTACCTACAATAAATCGAAATATGCAGAAAGAATGCCAATCGGACTTATGTCGGTGGTAGAAGGTTTTGATTATAAAGCATTACGCGATTTTTATCATGATTGGTACAGAACCGATTTACAGGCTATTGCTGTAATTGGTGATGTTAATGTAGAAGAAGTTGAGAAAAAAATAATTGAAAGATTCTCAAAAATTCCAGCTGTCGAAAATCCAAAGGAGCGTTACACAGTGAATATCCCTGATAATAAAGGAATGTTATATAGCTTAGGTATGGATCCGGAAGTGTCTTCGGCTAGTATCAGCTTTGGAATTCGTCATAAAAAATCGTTAGAAGATGAAACGGTAGCTGATTTGAAAAAATCACTTTTAGAAGGAATTGCTATGAGTGCGCTATCGTCTAGAATTAGAGAAAAGTCGCAACAACCCGAAGCTTCGTTTTTAGGAGCTAGTGCTGGTTACTACAGTTTATCTCGTACTTCAAAAGTATTTAATGTAGAGGTTACTCCTAAACCCAATCAGCAGCAAGAGGCCTTTAAAGAAGTATTAACAGAGGTTATTCGTGCCGTTAAGTTTGGGTATACACCTTCTGAGGTTAACAGAATCATTACAAATTTTAATAGCTCTTATCAAAATCAAATCTCTAAGTTAGAAGACAGAAGCCATAAAAGTATTGAAGGAATAATTCAAAGCAATTATTTATCGAATACAACTATAACCGATGTTGAGAAAGAGTATGAAATCGCTAAGCAAATATTTAAAAACATATCTCCAGAGGATGTTCATAATGCTTTAAAAAGACTATATACTCAGGATAATAGGTTTTTAAATGTAACAGGAGTTGATGGTCAGAATAATTTAACGGAAGCGCAAGCCAGAGAAATTATTGCAGCAGTAGAAAACGATGAAACTATTGAACCATATACTGAAGCTTTAGATGGTAAAACCTTGATTTCAGGTTTAAACATTGTACCAGGTTCCATTAAAAGTGTTTCAGTTGAAGATAAAGTTGGTGCAACAACTTTTGTACTAAGTAATGGGATTAAAGTACACTATAAATTTGTTGATAAACAAAAAGACAGAGTGTCGCTTAACGGTGTGAGCTACGGCGGAAAATCATTGTTAAAAGATGAAGATTTACCATCAGCAAATATGTTAGGTAATCTTGTAAGTATGTCTGGTTTAGGTGAATTTTCGGCTACCGATTTAAAAAAGGTAATGGCAGGAAAAACAGCAAGTGCCGGTATCTCATTAAATGAAATTAGCGAGTCTGTTTCTGGTAATTCTAACACAAAGGATGTTGAAACCATGTTACAGTTAGTGCATTTATATTTTGTTAAGCCACGATTTGATGAAAATGCCTATAAAGTTCTTGAAAGTAATTTAGATAATTACTTAGTAAGAAGAAGTAAAGACATTGGTGAAAAAATGAAAGATAGCTTAACTTATGCACTTTACGGAGAAAACAATCCTAAAAAACGCATCTTCAATCAGGCATATCTTAAAGATATATCTTTTGATAAAATTAAAGCAATCTATAACGAGCGTTTTGCTGATGCTTCAGATTTCGAATTTTTCATTGTTGGCGATGTCAAAGTGGAGCAATTAAAACCACTTTTGGAAAAATACATGGCTAGTTTACCAACTGCTAACGTGGATGAAAAATACGTAGATGATACAGTCGAGTGGATATCAGATAATATAGATAGGGATATTTACATTCCAATGGAAGATCCTAAGGCATCTGTTAGACTGGCTTATAAAAAAGAAATGGCATACAATAGAAAACATGTTATTTTTGCAAATGTATTAGGTGATTTGTTACAATTACGCGTTACCGAAACCGTAAGAGAATCAGAAGGAGGAGCATATAGTCCAAGAGCAAGCGCAAGTTTTTCAAGAGAACCTATATCAACAGCTTACGTGTCTTTTTACTTTGATTGTAATCCAGATATGGCAGACAGGTTAGTAGAAATTGTAAAAAATGAGTTCGAAAAAATCGCGAATGGCACTATTAATGCAAGTGACTTAGAGAAAACGAGAACGAACTACCTAAAAGAAAACGAACAGTCTAAAGATAATAATGGTTACGATATGTCTATGCTTACAAGATATTTTAGATATGATGAGAACATTAACGATTCTAAATACTTAGTAGATATTGTAAAAAATATGAAAGCTAAAGACATTCAGCAAATAGCTAAAGACATTCTTAAAGGTGGAAAAACATACGAAATCGTTTTTAAACCAGAACAGAATATAAACTAAAACTTAACAAGAAAAACACATGAAAAAAGTATTTTTATTCCTTACGCTTTTAGCGGCATTCGTAGGTCAGGCACAAATATTAGAGCCGGTAAAATGGAGCACATCGGTTAATAAAATTTCAGATACAGAGTATGAATTAGTAGCAACAGCAACAATTGATGCAGGCTGGCACCTATATTCTCAAAACGTTCCTGAAGATGGACCTGTTCCAACAAGTTTTACTTACGAGGGGAATGCAAATTACCTGAAAAAGGGAAATACTATTGAAGGAGAAGGGCATACGATTCAGGATCCTATTTTTGAAATGGAAATAACCTATTTCGAAAAGAAAGCCGATTTTAAGCAACGTATTCGCGTAAAAGGTAAAACGCCTTTCGAAGTAAAGGGTGTTGTTGAATTTATGGTGTGTGATGATAGCAGATGTTTACCTCCAACTCCGGTAGACTTAGTTTTCAACGTAAAATAATTTTTTGATAAATTAAAATGAAGAAATTTCTTTTAGCATGCGCAGCTTTAGTATTGTCTACAGCTGCGTTTGCGCAAATATTAGAGCCCGTAAAGTGGTCTACTTCTGTGGAGCAAGTATCCGAAACAGAATTCGATTTAGTAACCACTGCAACTATCGATAAAGGTTGGCATTTATATTCGCAAGACGTTCCAGCCGATGGACCTCTGCCAACATCATTCATTTACGATGATAGCGAAGGAAACTTCACAATTGTGGGCAATACAACCGAAGACGAAGGCCATACTGTTCAGGATCCCGTTTTCGAAATGGAAATTAAATATTTCGAAAATAAAGCTACGTTTAAGCAGCGTATAGAAGTTAAGGGAGATGTGGATTCTGTAATTGCTTACGTTGAAGCCATGGCTTGCGATGAAAAGCAATGTGTTCAAATTCCTGAAGCTGAATTAACTTTTAATATTAAGAATGTAGCGACTGCTAGTAATGTTGCTGCAACCGATACTCATAATTCAGAAGTAAATGAATCAGCAGATGAAACAAAGAAGTCTGAATCTAAAAAAGGATTACTTTCTATTTTTATTCTTGCCTTCTTATCAGGATTCGCGGCGTTATTAACGCCTTGCGTATTCCCAATGATTCCTATGACTGTAAGTTTCTTTACTAAGCAAAGTAAAAATAAAGCTGTAGGGATTAAAAATGCCATTATTTATGGTATCTGTATCATTGTTATTTATGTTTTATTAGGTACAGCAGTAACTGGTATTTTTGGTGCAGATGCATTGAATGCATTAGCAGCAAACCCTTGGTTTAACATTGTATTCTTCGTGTTATTAATTGTTTTTGCCGTGTCGTTTTTGGGAGCGTTCGAAATTATGCTGCCAAATTCATGGGCTAATAAAGTAGATTCACAAGCCGATAGAGGTGGGTTAATAGGGATTTTCTTTATGGCCTTAGCTTTAGCTATTGTATCATTTTCTTGTACAGGGCCTATTGTTGGTACCTTATTGGTAGAAGCTGCATCAAAAGGAGGTACAGCTCCAATCGTTGGAATGTTGGGCTTCTCGTTAGCTATTGCTTTACCATTTGCTTTATTTGCAGCATTCCCAGGATGGTTAAACTCATTGCCAAAATCTGGTGGATGGTTAAATACAGTAAAAGTTGTTTTAGGTTTCTTAGAATTAGCTTTAGCGTTTAAATTCTTATCTAACGCCGATTATATTATGCAATGGCATATTTTAGAGCGTGAAGTATTTATCGCAATCTGGATTGCTGTTTTCGGAGCTTTAGCATTTTACTTATTCGGAAAAATTCAACTGCCGCACGATTCGCCGTTAACGCATATTTCGGTAGGACGATTAAGTTTAGGGTTAATCGTATTAACTTTCACAATTTATATGATTCCTGGACTTTGGGGAGCACCTTTAAACTTAATAAGTGCGTTCCCGCCGCCACCAAATTATAGTGAGTCACCTTATGGGGTTGGATATTCTAATGCAGGCGGAGGCGTTGCTGCGTCAGAGAGTCATGAGGCTTTGCCAGAAGGCGCACATCTTATGGCACCACATAATATTATGGCTTTTCATGACTACGAAACAGGGTTGGCATATGCTAAAAAAGTTGGAAAACCGGTAATGATTGATTTTACAGGATATACTTGTGTAAACTGTAGAAAAATGGAAAACAACGTTTGGGTAAAACCAGAAATATTAGATATACTAAAAAATGATGTTGTTCTAATTTCACTTTACGTGGATGATAAAAAGGAACTTCCTGAAGAATTGAAACTAGAGTACGTTTCAAGACCAGGTAAGTTTATGGAAGATTATGGTGATAAATGGAGCGATTTACAAGCCAGTCGCTATAAGGCAAATTCACAGCCATTTTATGTTATAATGGACCATGAAGAAAATAGCCTAATAGAACCAGTAGGATATACACCAGATATTGCTGAGTATAAATCTTGGCTAAACGAGGGAATTTCGAAATTTAGCAAGTAAGTTTTTAAGTTTCAAAAGTTAACATGTTGTATTAACCGCCTCAGAAAATTCTCTTGAGGTGGTTAACTTAAACAGACTTTGAATCCTCTTATGTTCAGTAGTAAAAGTAGCTGAATACCAAAAAATAGATTGTCACATTTGCCCGCTGAACATTTATTAAACTTTAAACATTATCGCATGAGAAAAATTTTCTATACTTTAAGTTTAGCTTTAGCTATTCTAGCTTGTAAGCAAGAGCCTAAGAATTATGTAACACTATCTGGCGTAATAACAAATCCAAATTCAGATTCGTTATGTGTTGCTCAAAGAAGCATAATTAAAACGATAAAGGTAAACCCTGATGGATCGTTTTCAGATACTTTAAAAGTTGAAGCAGGAAACTATTTAATTTACGATGGTAAGGAACGTAGTTTCGTGTATTTAAAAAACGGATACGACTTAAATATTGAAGTCGATACCAAGGCTTTTGACGAATCTATAAAATATACTGGAGTAGGCTCCGAAGCTAACAACTTTCTGGTTGAAAAGGGTTTGTTAAAAGAAGAGTTGATTAAAATTGACGAAATTTTCGATCTCGATGAAGCTGAGTTTAATGCTAAATTAGATTCAAATGAAAAGGCTTTTAAAAACCTGTTGAATTCTGTTGCACATCTTGATTCTGCATTTGTGGCTGGTCAAGAAACAGAGATAGAAAAAATTAAGTCTGATTTAACCGCTATGTATAAGCAAAACCAGGCTTTATTAGCTTTAAAGGGGCAGGAGTCTCCAAAGTTTACAGATTATGAAAATTTTGATGGAGGGAACACATCTTTGGATGATTTAAAAGGAAAGTATGTATATATCGACCTTTGGGCAACCTGGTGTGGACCTTGTAAACAGGAGATCCCATTTTTAAAAGCTGTTGAAAAGCAGTATCACGATAAAAATATAGCGTTTGTAAGCATTTCTTTAGATAGAAATAGCGCATATGAAACTTGGCGAAAAATGATTGAAGATAAAGAACTTTCTGGAATACAATTATTCGCAAAAGAGGATAATAGTTTCGCAAAGGCTTATATTGTATCGGGGATACCGCGATTTATTTTAATAGATCCTGCAGGTATCGTAGTTGATGCCGATGCACCAAGACCATCAAGCAGCAAATTAATAGACTTATTTAAAACATTAGACATATAATTGTACTCCGATTAAGGGAGTACATTTATTAAATTTTCCCGAATGAATGCACTAAAAAGATTTTTTAAATCACAACCAAAGAGTGAATCAGAATTAGAGAAATATTTCGAACCTTTTCGAAATAACGTGGTTGGCAACGATCAATATTTTGTTTCTCCATACGGAAAGAAAAAAATTATTTATGCCGACTGGACGGCAAGCGGACGATTGTATCGTCCCATAGAAGAGAAATTATTAAACAATATTGGTCCTTACGTAGCTAATACACATACTGAAACTTCAATTACTGGTAGCGTGATGACGCATGCTTATCATGATGCCAGAGAAATAATTAAAAAGCACGTTAATGCATCAAAAGATGATGTTTTAATTACTGTAGGTACCGGTATGACTGGAGCTATTAATAAGTTTCAGCGTATTTTAGGTATTAAGGTGAATGAAAACCTTAAAGATCACACTACAATTCCAGACGAAAAGCGACCTATTATTTTTGTGTCTCATATGGAGCACCATTCTAATCAAACGTCTTGGTTGGAAACCATAGCAAAGGTTGTCGTTATACCTTCTAATGAAGAGGGGTTACCATGTTTGGAAACTTTAGAAAAATTGGTTCAGGAATATAGTGAAACACCTATTAAGATTGCCGCTATAACTGGATGTTCTAATGTAACGGGTATTAGAACTCCATATCATCAGGTTGCCAAGATAATGCATCAAAATAATGGATTATGTTTTGTGGATTTTGCTTGTTCAGCGCCATATGTAGAAATTGATATGCATCCTAAAGATGAAGATGAGTATTTAGATGCGATTACGTTTTCTCCACATAAATTTTTAGGAGGTCCTGGTACTTCAGGTGTATTGATTTTTAATAAAAAATTATATAAAAATTTAGTACCCGATAACCCGGGAGGAGGAACAGTAAGTTATACCAATCCTTGGGGAGATCATGACTATATCGATGATATCGAAACGCGTGAAGATGGTGGAACACCAGGATTTCTTCAGGCTATTAGAATCGCAATGTCTATTCAGCTCAAGGAAAAAATGGGTGTCGAAAATATCCTTAAAAGAGAGCATGAATTAAATGAAATCATTTTTAAAAGACTATCGTCTATTAAAAATCTAACCATATTAGCTCCAAACCAAACCGACCGCTTAGGTGTTATTTCGTTTTATATCGATCAGGCACACTACAATTTGGTAGTTAAGTTATTAAACGATCGATTTGGTGTGCAAACCAGAGGGGGGTGTTCATGTGCTGGTACTTATGGCCATTATTTATTAAATGTAGATCAGCCTACTTCTAAATCTATCGAGAAAAAAATATTAGAGGGTTGTATGATTGAGCGTCCGGGATGGGTACGTATGTCTGTACATCCTACAATGACCAATGCTGAAGTTGAGTTTATTTGTGATGCCATCGAGGAAGTAGCTAGTAATTTCGAAACCTGGGAGAACGATTATACATACGATGCCTCAAAAAATGAATTTGTTCATAATGGAAATAAACAAGTAGAGGCAGAAATTACCAAAGGTTGGTTCTAATTAAATTTTAAAATTAAAAGCAAAATGTCAGATACAATAGAAAGAGTAAAGTGCTTAATAATCGGTTCAGGTCCAGCGGGCTATACTGCGGCTATTTATGCAGCACGTGCTAATATGAGTCCGGTATTATATCAGGGGACACAGCCAGGCGGACAATTAACCACGAC
>NZ_JACVXB010000009.1 GCF_014596945.1 Aestuariibaculum sediminum
CTAGCAACATCGCCGCTAACGGGCTGCAAATATACCCCGCTTTTTCCTTACCAAACAAACTTTTTTTATCCTTTTTTATTCATTTTTACACTCTTCTCTTGTTGTCAATGAGTTACAATCCTTTTATTTTTATTTTCACTTAATAAACAGTCATGTTTTTTACCAGACACTATAATATATTCTCAATATATTATATGTATAACCTAATATTAGAGTCATAACTGATAGAGCTCAAGAAGAAACAAAAAAAGACTTCTAAAAAACCGAACTTGACCCAAAGTATTTTTAGATGGGTAAAAACTGAATACTGACTATGTGACAAAAAACATAAAGCGTTTTAACAAAAGTATTTCCACCAAATTATTTACGTCTTAACTATTTTTTTACTCGCTTTTCAAGATAATGTCTAGAATAGTTAATATTTTTGATATAAATAAAAATAAACACATTATGGATTTAGAAAATTTCGAATCGGGAAAATTAATGGATTTCATTACCGAATATGGCTTAAAAATTATTGGCGCCATTCTTATCTGGATAATTGGGTCTTGGATTATCAAAAACATCCTTAAAGCCACTCGTAAAATGATGGCAAAAAGTAATTACGACGAAAGTTTACAGAAATTTTTATTAAACCTATTTAGCTGGGGCTTAAAAATACTTTTAATCATCACGCTACTTGGAACCTTAGGCGTACCAACAACCTCGTTTGCTGCCATTATAGCAGCTGCTGGATTAGCAGTAGGTATGGCTCTCCAAGGATCGTTAGGTAATTTTGCCGGTGGCGTTTTAATTATGATTTTTAAACCTTTTAAAATTGGAGATTTAATTGAAGCCCAAGGAGAAATTGGTGTAGTTAAAGAGATTGAAATATTTACCACTAAATTAACTGGACTTTCAAACAAAGAAATAATTATTCCAAACGGAGCTTTATCTAATGGAAACATTATAAACTACACCACTGAAGGGACCCGTCGTGTGGATTTAGTTTTTGGTGTAAGCTACGATTCAGATATCAAGAAAACCAAAGAAGTTATAATGAATGTCTTAACATCGCACCCTAAAGTATTGGACACACCTGCACCAGCAGTAACGGTTTTAGAACTTGCGGATAGTTCGGTAAATTTCGCTACCAGACCTTGGTGTAAAACGGAAGACTACTGGACCGTTTACTTTGACGTTACTGAAAATGTAAAAGAGGCTCTTGATGCAGCAGGTATTGAAATTCCTTACCCACATCAAGTTGAAATTCATAAAAATGCCTAAGATTTATTTAGACTTTGGTTTCATAACAACAAAGTCTTTTAAATAATAAGGTTCAAAATAAGCGACATCTTCGGTGTCGCTTTTTTTATACTTTGCGTCACTTATACCCCCCATCTGGCTTGCACTTGGAAATTTATCATCGATAAAAATAGCATTAGGATGCTTAATTAAGGTTTTTGTTTTCTCAACCCCACTTCCAATAAAATAAACTTTACCCTTATTTAAATAGTCTTCAAACGCATTTTCATCCAACACCTGTGCTTCAGTTTTACGGACCTCGTTATAATTGGCATCGTAAATAGCCGAATACACTTCCATGCGTCTGGCATCAAGCATAGACACAATAACACCTTCTGACGCGTTTACTTGTTGAGCTAACGAGAGCAATGTAGGCACCGCAATTAATGGTTTATCTAATGCAAAACACAAGCCTTTGGCTGCCGACACTCCTATTCGTAACCCAGTATAAGACCCAGGTCCTTTGCTAATTGCCACCGCATCTAGACTTTTTGCATCAACCTTAGCTTCCTTTAAAACAGATTCAATAAATACATGCAGACTTTCAGCATGCGAATAATTTTTACTATTATCTTCTTTTAAAACAATAGTTTTTCCATTGTTTGAAATAGCTACCGAACAGTTGGTAGTAGCTGTTTCTATATTAAGTATGAGTGCCAATTTTAATTTTTTAAAGATTTTCCCATGTAAAAGTCTAAAACTTTTGTTTTAAAAACAAAATCATATTTTGAATTTATCAAAGAAGTTTGCGCATTGAGGTAACGAATTCTCGTTTGCTCTAAATCGAAAGCAGTCATATTACCAAGTTTATAACGTTCTTCGGCATTTTCGAAAGCGATTTTTTGTGATTCTATTGATTTTTTGGCCGCTTCAAATGCTTTTAATGCCGCTTGCGCATCGGTAAAAGCCTGCTGAATATTATTTTCCAAATCTAATTTAGCTTGTTGCAAATCTAACTTAGAGTTTTGTTCCTGAATTTGCGATTTAGCAACTGCTGTTTTATTTTGATATTTCGAAAAAATAGGAATGTTTACTCCCAACCTGAACGAATGTGACTTTTGATTATTAAGCTGATTAAAAAATGAGTCTTCATTTTCTGTTAGATTAGAAAAAAACACATTCGAACCAAAACCATAACCAAAACTTACGGTTGGCCAATACCCCGCTTTATTAACCTCTGTACCTAACTCAGCTACTTCAACATTTTTCTTTGCTAATTTAATCTCATTCCTATTATCGTAGGCATACGACAAAATAGAATCGACATCATTATAAAATAGCGCAAATGAAAATGAATTAATATCAATTAGTTCTATTTGAAATCCCTTATTAGGAATTTGCAATAATTGTGATAAGGACAGTAAAGATAAATTATAACTGTTCTCTGCATTAATTAAACTTTGTTCATCTGAAGCTAAAGTTGCTTCGGCATCAAAAATATTAGCTTTAGGCTGTACTCCAGCATTGACAAAACTTTTTACCTGCTCTAACTGATTTTTAGAAAATTCGATTTGCGCTTTGGCAATCTCTAAATTTTCCTTGTTAAACAAAACGTTTAGATAAGCATTTGCAACATTTAGTGCAATGTCGTCCTTTAATTGCTGCAACTGTAATTCGTTTGCTTCTTGAGACAACCGCGATTGTTTGTATAAGTTCGAATTTCGAAAGCCATTAAATACGGTTTGCGAAACTTGAATTCCAAAATTTGTTTGGTGCGATGTACGATTAACAAACTGCCCTTGAAATAGCTCTTGATTACCAAACCCCATTGATTGATTAGCGCTAGCCCCTATCGATGGTAATAAACCTCCTTTTGCTGCAATAACATTTTGTTCTCCTGTTAACAACGAATTTTGAGATTTCTGAACACTAATATTATTCTCCAAGGCATAATCTATACATTCTTGCAGGCTCCATTTTTTTTGTTGCGCCACCGAAACTACACTCATCAAGAACATTAATAGCAATATATTGTATTTTAGTTTTAACATAATTTAGGTTTATCTTTTAACGTCCAGATCTGCTCGCTTCTTTATCATCCTCAGAAGTTTTATTCCAAACCTTTATTTTATCACCTTCTTTAAGTCCATTAATAATTTCCACATTTATTCCATCAGACAATCCAAGCTCTACATCTACTTTTTTATATTTTCCTTCGCCCTCCAAAACCTCTACATAAGGTTTTTCTGTAATTTTATTGTACTGCAGCAAAGCTTCACGAATTGCAAAAACACTGTCTTTACTTTCAATATCTATTTCGGCATTAGCGCTGTATCCTGCTCTAACATTCGTACCTTCTTCTATATTTACATTTGCTTTTATAGTAAACTGCACGGCTCCATTTTCTTCAATGCCTTTAGGAGCTATAAATGTTAAGGTTGCTGGAAAGTCTTTATCAATAATGGCACCAAGAACAACATTAATAGCTTTACCTTCGGAAAGCTTTCCAACTTCGGCCTCATCAACCTTACCTTCAAAAATCATTTGATTCATATCGGCAACAGTCGCAATCGTGGTTCCATCATTGAAATTATTACTTTCAATAACCTGATCACCTTCACGCACAGGAATCTCTAATATAGTTCCCGCAATTTGAGCAATGATATTCGTATTTGCCGAGCTTCCTCCTGACAGAGACCCTCGCTTAATGATCTGATAATCATTTTGAGCTTGGGTTAAAGTTTCTTTAGCCTGATTAAATGACAACTCACTGTTTTCGAAATCCTGTTGCGAAATTACTCCTTTATCAAAAAGCGATTTATTTCTTTTGTATAAAGTTTCTGCATTGTTATAGGATAATTGCGCTGTTTTAATTCGACTTTTCGCGCTAACGAGACTTTGCTCATTTGGTACAACACGAATTTTTGCAATTAAATCACCCTTTTTTACTTTATCACCTTCTTCGACAACAATTTCATCAATAATACCTGAAATTTGTGGCTTCAATTCAATTTCTTCCTCAGGATTTAACTTTCCTGTAGCAACAGCTTTTGTGTTAATGGAAGTGTAAAAAGGTTCTTCTACTTCAAATTCTTCAATAGCCTTAGAGTTGGCGTCCTTAAAATATTTTAAAACGATCAATAATAGAATTAAACCAACTATTCCTATTATGATTTTTACTGTTTTACTCATGTGCTTTTTTTATTGTTATTCTTCTCTTAATGCTTCTATAGGTTTTATACTTGTGGCTTTAAATGCAGGGATTAGCCCTATTAAAGTCCCTAGTATTACTAATATTATTAACGCGACAAACACTATTGCAATAGAAACCGAAGGATTTACTATTGCTGCCGTATCTCCCCGACCAAAAAAATGATTTAATAAAATTAAAATCCACCCTCCCGAAATAATACCAATAATTCCAGCAACTAATGTAATAAACACAGCCTCTACAACAATTTGTCGCTTAATCTCAAATGGGGTTGCTCCAAGTGCGCGTCGTACACCAATCTCTTTGGTGCGCTCTCGAACTGTAATGAGCAAAATATTTCCTATGGCAAAAACCCCTGCTATTAATGTCGATATACCAACAAACCATGTTAAAAACTGCATTCCAATAAGAAAACCGGAAAAACGTTCGAATAATTTACCCAGATTAAAACTTCCAAAGGCTCGAGTATCATCTGGGTGTATATTATTCAGGTTTTTTAATAACAGTTTGGTGTCTAGTTCTATTTGCTTAATATCAAAATCAGGCTTTCCAGTAATCATTAAAGAACCAATTAAATCACCTTGATTATATATTTGTTGAAATGTGGTAAAAGGAATATGAAGATCTTGTTTTGGTCCTCGACTTGTTGTATCCAATTTAAATATGCCAACAACCTTAAAATTTATTCCACTAACATCAATATATTTACCTATTGCATCTTCTCCCTTTTCAAACAACTGTTTATAGACATCTTCTGAGATAACAATTACTTTTTTATTATGTTGGATATCATTTTCATTTAAAAAACGTCCTGTCAGCAAGTTTTTCTTTTGAAGGTTATCCAGCAAGGGATAGTCACCCGCCATTTGGAAATTACCTGATTGAAAATTTCTGGATGCACTGGTTTGTTTTTGACTTCTTGGCAATACAAACTCAACGCCTTTAACATTATCTTCAACCTTACGTGCATCGGTAAGTGTTAGCCTAACCCGCTTACCTTCCTGAAAACCTCTAAAAGGAATACTGGTTGTTTGCCCCCAAATAAAAACACTATTTGTTGCGTAATCTCCAAATAACCGATTGAATGAATTCTCTAGTCCTCTAGCAGACCCCAGTAATCCAATAAGCAGAAGTATACCCCACCAAACACCCACCATGGTTAATACCGACCTAAGCTTATTTTTATTTAAGCTGTCCAGTACTTCCTGCCAGGTATCTCTATCGAATAAAAATCTAAACATACTAATCGTTTCTAAGCGCAACAATAGGTTTAATTTGTGATGCCTTTTTTGCGGGTAAATATCCCGCAATAGCACCAGCAATAATTAATGTTATCGTTGCTCCAAGCACCAAGGTATTACTCACCCTTGGGTCTTTTATAAAATATACTTCCAAACTTGGACCAATAACATCTAAAACACCTATCCCAATAATTAGCCCCACATAACCAGCAATGGCTGTAATAAAAATAGATTCTAATAAAATAATAGAAACTATAGATCCTGGCGAAGCTCCTAAAGCTTTTCTAATACCAATTTCCTTGGTGCGTTCCTTAACAATAAATATCATTATATTACTTATACCAACAACACCCGCGACAAGCGTACCAAATCCAATAACCAAAATAATTACAGTTAATCCATAAGTAATCATACTAACTCTCTTGGTCGTTTCGGCCCTATTAAATAATCTTATGGCGCTTTGATCGTTGTTTGCAACCGAAAACCGCTGTTTTAACTTTGACTCTATAGAACTTCCAAATGCCAAAGCCTGACCAGCTGACATCTCAGGATTATAAGTAAGATGCATCATGTCGACAAAATCGTTATTGCCATATAAAAATTGTATGGTACTCACTGGTATATAAATTACACGCTCTTCTAAGTCGCCTTCATCATCGGTAAAAACACCTACGATTTTATATTGAATTCCTCCTAAATTTATATATTTTCCTAAGGGCTCTGTTTTCTTAAATAAATCTTCAACAATAGCTTTCCCAATTACAGCTATTTTAGTTCTATTTTCAATATCACCTTGATTTACATATCGACCCGATTCAATTTTATTGTTTTCAATAAACATATAATCAGGATACACCCCACGAACATCATAATTACTTTTCTCTCCTCTGAAAGACACAGCATAATTTCTATTTATTTTAGATGTAAAATATTGGACATCATTCCCAAATTGGTCAAGAATATAATCGGAATCCTCATTTTTAAACTGAATTTTTCTGCCTGATTGCAAGCCTTTGTACGCTTTAGAAGTGCGTCCCGGATAAATAACTATTGAATTATTAGCATCGGTACCGAATGAATCATTAAACGTGTTTTGCAAACCATTGGCGATACCAAAAAGTATTGCGAACAATAAAATTGCAAATGCTACTGTAAAACCAGAGAGCAAACTTCTGGTTCTGTTTTTATTAATACTTTGAAATATTTCCCGCCAAAGATCTAAATCAAACATATTGTTCGGCTCTAACTTGGTTTACTTTTGTGTCCTCAATAATTACACCATCGCGCAATCGAACGATACGTTTGCACATATTGGCAATATCTTCCTCATGTGTCACCATTAAAATAGTTTTTCCTTCATCGTTTAATTGCTGAATAAAAGCCATGATTTCATGTGACGTGTTGGTATCTAAAGCACCTGTTGGCTCATCGGCAAGCAACAATTTCGGATTTGCTGCTAAAGCGCGTGCGATTGCTACACGTTGTTTTTGTCCACCCGAAAGTTCTTTAGGTAAATGATGCGACCAATCGGCGAGACCAACTTTACCAAGATGAAACATTGCTAACTCCAATCGTTCTTTACGTTTCATACCTTGATAATATAGCGGTAAGGCTACATTTTCCAGGGCGGTTTTATAGTTAATAAGATTAAAGGATTGAAATATAAACCCTAAAAACTTATTTCTGTAAACAGCTGCTTTTTTTTCGGTTAAATTCTTTATTGTTAATCCATCCAAGATGTACTCTCCCGAATCGGCTTCATCGAGCATACCTATTATATTTAAAAGTGTTGATTTACCAGAACCGGAAGACCCCATAATAGCAACCATTTCGCCTTGGTTAACCGATAAATCGATTCCCTTTAAAACATGCAAACTAGAATCGCCCATTGGATAGGACTTATGTAATTGATGAATTTGTAACATTTTAACCGAAGTATTAATAAGAATTATAAGTTACTAAAAGATTAGACACTCATAACAAAGATATGTTACAAAACGAGGTATAAAAGTTTTTATTATTTTTTTAACGTATTGAATTTCTTATAAATAAGATAGCCAATTCCTGCAACCAAAAGGTAAGGAATAGCCATTAAATATACAATTCCATCATTTATACCTTGAGCTGCAGACTGTCCCTGTTCACTTTCCAACACAGCACGACACATGGCGCATTGTGCTTGAGTTTTAAAAACGCCAAGGCACATAATAATAAATAGGATAATATGTTGCCTACCTGTTTTACGCATAATAAGGAGATATCATAATATAAACCAAAACACCTGTAATAGCAACATACAACCATAATGGAAATGTGATTTTTGCGATTTTCTTATGACGCTCTATATTATTTGTAATTCCGCGCACATAAGTAATTAATACAAACGGAATAACCACTATAGACATTAATATGTGCGTAATTAAAATAAAATAGTACATATATTTTAAAACCCCTTCTCCTCCAAATTTCGTCGAATCGCTGGTCATATGGTAAGCCACATACATAACTAAAAACAGTAACGATAATATGATAGCTGTTTTCATTAAACGTTCATGTAATTGTATTTTACCACCTCTAACAGCAATAAATGCCAAAACCAAAACTAGCGCTGTAATTGCATTTATAGAAGCGTAAATTGGAGGTAAAAAGACAGGAAGTTTAGCATCAATTTTCACACCAAACAAAATAGCCACTACTACCGGAATAACAATTGACAAAGCAATTATTAACTTATTATATTTTGTGTCGTCTATTAATGGGTTAGAATTATTCATTAAGCAATTTTTTAATATCTTCTTTTAAAGCTGTAATTTCTTGAGGCGCACCATCGTCATCAACCTTTTCGGTTTCTGAGGCAATACCTCTATAATATATGATCGGATTTCCAAATTCGTCCTTTCTTGAACGAATAAAACCATTTTTATCAATTAAGGCAAAATTACCTGAATGTTCAAAACCTCCAGCAGCAGTTTCATCTTCGGCTGAATATAAATTAAAGCCCTGATTAGATAACTCGTAAATTGTATCACGATTACCTGTCATTAAATGCCAATTCGGATTAACAATACCATATTGATCGGCATAATCTTTTAAAACTTCTACCGAATCGTGCGCTGGATTAATGGTAAATGAAGCTACTCCAAAATTTTCAAATTCTGAAAATGTATTCTGAATTTGAACTAGATTTTTGGTCATTCTAGGACAAATGGTAGGACAGGTTGTAAAGAAAAATTCTACTACATACACTTTCCCTTCGTAATCCTTGTTGGTAATCATTTTACCATTTTGATCTGTAAATGAAAATGAAGGCACCTTTTTAGGAACCGCATTGACTTCTATAAAGGCCAAATCTGATTCTTTACCGTTTTTTTCGGTTGCGAAATCACTTCGACTTTCATCGCGTACAATATCGTTATTGGTTATTCTATCTATTATTTTTGGTATAAATAATATGCCAAATAACAGAATGATAAACGCAATACCGATATATGAATAATTATTCTTCTTCATCTTTATTTTTTAAATCGTAGTCTCTTCGGCTGGAAGAATCGAACTCACCTTTACGTTTTTGTCTATACTCAGTAAACAGTATACGTAAATCGTCACTCATTTTATTTTTAATTTCGGCAACCTCTATACAGTTATAAGCATATAAACCATAAACAGGATTGTTTTTTTCTTTCTCACGATCTTCACGATCATCGATTCGACCCCGCTGATACAAGTCTTTATCAACTATAAATATTTTATTTGTTTGTAATGCTGAGCCCAAAGCTTCTTCGCTTTTTAAACTCGCGTAAACCTGTTCTATATTTTCAGGAGTCCCATAAACAAAGTGCCAAAATTTTAAGTCTTCGTAAGTAAATATTTCTTCCTTTAATTTCGCCACGGAATCTTCGGTCCCGAATGGTACAACTAACACCACCTGAAATTTTTTGAAACCTTTAAATTTATCGTAAACCAGCTCCTTCAAGTTAGAAGCTTCAATCATATTATTCATAGGATTCTTACCTAAAAACCCCAAAACTGTGATGTGGTCTTTTAAAAAAATTTCTGTACCATCGTCTGATACAAAATCATTAATATCCTTTACCGATTTATTTACAATATCTAAAGGCGTATAGTTATGAGTAGCCGGATATAAAAACAATAAAAACGTTACAGGCAGAAAAAATAAAACTGCTAAAACGACGTATCTGCTTATTTTTTTATAATTCATTAAAACCCTGTTGTGTTTTGTGGTGCAAAAATAAAAAAAGGCGGTATAATTACCGCCTTTATATATCTATTTAACTAAATTATAATAGTTAAAAATCTTTTTTAATAAATCCTTTATCGTAAACGTTAAAAACATAACCACCTTCTTGTAGTAAGATGAAGGTTAAATATAAGATTAAGAAAATCGTCGTCCAAACAACAGCGCGTCTTAATCCTTTAGTTTCATCGCGCATGTGCATGAAATCCCAAGCAATGTAATACGCCTTTACGATAGTTAAAATAATAAATATCCAGTTAAGTAATTTCATACCTAACACTTTTACCATTAAACTTTCTGGTTTGTAAATACCTAATACAACCTCAATAGCGGTTACAAACGATAAGAAGATTAAAACTCCCCAGATTTTTTGAGTATTAGATTTGAATTTAAGTAACCCTCTAAAAATTTCTAATTTATGATCTTGTGCCATTTTTAATGCTTTTTATATAAATTAAACTAGGTAGAAGAATGTAAATACAAATACCCATACTAAATCGACAAAGTGCCAGTAAAGACCAACTTTCTCAACCATCTCATAACTCTTACGTTTCTCGTAGGTTCCTAATACTACATTAAAGAAAATAATGATATTAAGAACAACTCCTGAAAATACGTGGAATCCGTGGAAACCAGTAATGAAAAAGAAGAAATCTGCAAATAAAGGTGAGCCATATTCGTTATGCTGTAAATTAGCACCTTCAACAACTAACTTACCATTTGCTTTTAATTGTTTTAAAGATTCCTCTCTAGATAAAACAGTTTTTTGACCATCTTCAGTTAAATATTGTGTTCGAACTAATAGGTTGCTATTCGCCTCAAAACCGTGAATTACATCTTCTACGGTATACGTCGGTAAAGACCCTTCTCCTACAAACCATAATCCATTTTTACGCTCTTGCTGAACACGTTCATGTTCTCCAGCAACTGCAAAATCTCTTAACGCAACACGATGACCATCAGCATCAACAAACTGTAATATATTACCTCCTTTTGTTTCAACAGCGCCATAATCTCCTTTAATAAAAGTTGCCCATTCCCAAGCTTGCGATCCTACGAAAATTAAACCACCTATAATGGTTAAGAACATGTAAAGTGTAACTTTAGCTTTGTTTAAATGGTGTCCTGCATCTACCGCTAGCACCATAGTTACAGACGACATAATAAGAACAAATGTCATAAATGCCACATAAATCATAGGCAATTCATGTCCGTGTAAAAACGGTACGTGTGTAAATACTTCGTCGGCTATTGGCCAAGCATCAATAAATTTAAATCTAGAAAATCCATAGGCAGCTAGGAAACCAGAAAATGTTAAAGCATCTGAAACGATGAAAAACCACATCATCATCTTACCGTAACTTGCCTTAAGTGGTTCATTACCACCACCCCAAGTTTTACCTTCTGCTTCAGAAGTTACAACTGTAGTACTCATATATGTCGGTTATTATTTAAAAGTTGGACAAAAATAATCATTTTATTCATGTAATAAAACATCAAACTTAAATTTTAAAGGCATAAACACTGATGTTTTAAGATGTTTGTTTAGTATTTATGTATTTGTTTATGAAATTATCTAACGAAATATAAAAACAAGAACAGATATACCCACAGTATATCAACAAAATGCCAAAAAGTTGCAGCCAGCTCAAAGCCAAGCATATTGGTCGCAGAATACTTCTGTTTAAAATGATTATAAATTACAACCAACAAACAAATTAATCCGGCAACAACGTGTAAGATGTGCATTACTGCAATAACATAAACATAAGACATGGTAACATTACTGGTTGGACCTGTAAAATTATATCCTAAATCTATAATCTGCTGAAACCCTACAAACTGATTGTATATAAAAACAATACCTAAAATAAGGGTTACAACTAACCAAAGCATCGTTCCTGTTCTATTTTCTTTTTTTAAGGCTTGTTTTGCTAAAAGAAACGTAACACTGCTTAATACAATAACCACAGTACTTATTATAAATGCATTTGGCAATTGAAAATCTTTTAACCAATCTGGTCGTGAACTACTTACTATAAAAGCACTTGTCCAGCCTGCAAACGACATTACTAAAGAAATGATACCAAACCAAAGCATCATTTTTTTGGCTCTTACTGTTTTTTCTTCTGTGGTACCTTGTGTTAAATCCATAATTTATCTGATAAATTTATCTATAACGTATACAATTTGTATTAATGAAATATAAGACACACTAACAATCATTAATTGCCTGGCCGCTTTTTCGGTCATTATTTTAATCAATCTAAAAGCGTAGTACAGCATCCATAAGCCCAATAAAAATACAATAACAGCCGCTACAATACTTAATTGCAAACGCCCTGTAAAACCAAAAACGGGAATAATTGAAACTAAAACTGTCCAAATGGTATACATTATAGTTTGAACAGCAGTTCCTTTATCTTGTTTTCCTGTAGGTAACATGTAGAATCCGCCTTTTTTATAATCCTGATATAAAAACCAGCCAATTGCCCAAAAATGAGGAAATTGCCAAAAAAACTGTAACGCGAATAATGTACCAGGCTCAATACCAAAATCATCGGTTGCTGCTACCCATCCTAACATAAACGGAATCGCTCCTGGAATAGCACCAACAAAAACCGCCAAAGGTGTTTTAGTTTTTAAAGGTGTATACACACAGGTGTATAAAAAGATAGATATAGCTCCGAACATAGCCGTTTGCTTATTTATCGCATATAAAATTATTACACCTAATAAGGTAAACAAACAAGCAATTACAAACGCTGTAGTTACAGACATACGCCCCGATGGAATGGGACGGTTTTTGGTTCGATCCATTAAGGCATCTAAATCCTTTTCAATAATTTGATTAAACGCATTAGAGGCACCTACCATAAAATACCCCCCTAAAGCTAATAAAATAAGCGTTTTATAATTTACCATATCAACCCCTAACAAATAACCTGCAAGAGATGAAAACACCACGCTTAAAGCTAAACGCATTTTAGTAATTTCTTTAAAATCTGAAATAACCGAAGGGGCTGTTAATGAAGTTTTTGAGCTACTCAATGTTCTTTTTTCTTAATCGCTTTTCTTTTGCGAGTGCAAAGATACTTTTTAATACCAATTTGACCAATGCTTTTTACAGGTATTTAAAAAAGTTAACGTGGGATAATTGGATCACCTTAAATACATTGCAACGCAACCAATTAAAATTTTTAGCATCTTTAATAAAAAAGAAATATGAAATATTACTTTTCAATATTGTTAATGCTCATTAATTGTTTTATTTCTTGTGATAAAGCTGAAGAAAATAACCCCTGCCAACCAGAAACAACAATTTCAACCTGGAAGGTTAACAAAGAAATAAAAGTAGATTTTAATTCTGAATTTAACAGAAACGACTATTCTATAATCGAAGGGAACAAATTATTGTTTGAATACAATCATTCAGGCGCTCAGTGTGACCATTTTATTGATGACGAATGGGGAGAGAAACTAATATTTCACATTGAAATTAGTCAAACCAAATTTGAATATAATGAAAATGATATTCTGTTAACAAACTGCTTTTATCAACAATATGGTGCTTGGGTAAACCATAATAAATACGAAATTAAAAACGGAATTTTAAAAGGAGAAAAAATATCAGACAGCACATGGGAAATCACGGTAAATATTTATACCATTCCTTTGTTTGAAGATGAAGAACCTAAAAATATTCAATTCAAAACAATTTTTACCGAATCAAACTAAATTAAATCAGATGAATAATGCAAACCTAAACACCTGTTCAGGTTGACTCAAATTCGCAAATGACAGCCATTTGATAATCAATAAAATTTATCAAAAATCGAAATACCAGTTAAATAAATCGGTACGGATCCCGAAGTTAATCCATACCGTATTCGATTTAAACGTTGAAGCTGTTTCGGTTTCTGGATTAAAATCTCTGAAAGTGACTTCTGTAAAAATTTTAAGATTTGATGCTGGATTAATTAAATACCCCGCTTGCAGATTTCCATTAAACACATTTGTTTTATTACCTTGACCAACTTCTACACCAGTATCAAAAGGCCTGTCGTCATAATCGCGGTAAACATCACTTCCATAGCTAAAATTATCTATTCCATCGTTGAAATCTAAACCGCGAACACCAAAAATAAATTTAGCATTGGCAAACCAACGGTTATAATGATACCGTCCTATTACTATAAACTCACTAAGGTTAGCTCCCCATAAATGCGCCATAGATTGGTTGCTATGCCCATAGTTGGTAGCAATCGTGTTGTGCGAGTACGTGTACGGACGAATACGATTATATTCTGCCTGCAATAGTAAATTATCGACATTAAAAGCGTTATAATACTTAGCGCCTATTTGATATCCATATTTATTTGCCCAACTACGCTCTCCTCCTTTTATTTCTTTCAAAGAAAATTCATCTAACACAAACTGGCTGTAAATATTGATGTGATCGTTTATTTTATACTTTGCCGATGCCCCTAAAATCGCATTACCCGCATCCTGCCCTGTTTCAAACTCAATGGCTCTGTAAAAAATAACCGGATTCAAATAGTTTATATCGAAACCACGGTTATTGGTATTGGTCCACATTACCGATTCAAAAAAGCCAAGATTTAATCGTTTTGATACATTCCAGCTTAAATAATGGTTTGCTATATATTTCGTTAAAAAAGCTCCATCTTCGGTGACTTCGGGACGGACATCCTTTAACCACATCCAGGTATTGGTATATTTAATTTTCCAAAATTGCGTGTTTATTTTTAGAAACGGGTGAGGACTTGCAACATCACTTAACAATAATGAACGATAACCGTCTCCTATAAAGTTTTTTCCATGTCCGAATTGAATGTTTATAAAATGCACCGGCGCATACGACAAATAAGCCTCAGCCACAGGATAATCATAAGAATCGGTCTTAAAGCGCTTTGCAATACCACGTCCAGGGATAACCGCCGGATCGGGACCAAAGGCCTTTAAACTTTCGGCATATTGGTTAAAGTATTGAGCAAACCGCCCCTGGCTTTCAAAAACGGTGGTATAGAAATTGAATTTTTCTCCCAAACCTCCCTGAACTCTTAAACCTCGCGTATTATTATATGTAGAACTAAAATCTGCTTCCGAATCGTGGCCTACTTCCAAATCAAAAATTGGATCAATTGTAAACCAATAATCTTTTCCTTGTAATTGCACCAAATGCTCATTCCATAATTTTCGCCCTGCCCACGTGGCTCTATCTTGTTTTAGCTTTGCTTGTTCTTCATTAAAATCATAATATTTCGAAACGTCCTGATAAACAAAGGGCTTGGAAGCTGTATGACTATTTGTTCCAACTAAATTAATCTGCCTATCAAATTTTGAGTAATCTGCGTGTGTAAAAGGTATATTTAACTGGCTAGAATACGCCTGATTTTCATAGTTTATTAATGTCGTATTTACACTATCGAACTCCTTTTTAACCCGAGTTTCTATAGTTGACACGTTTTTTACTTTTGATTCCTCCGTTCTTTCTACAACAACTTCTTCAAAAGGAACATTAAAGCGAATTGAATACTGTTTAAATACTGGACGACCATTATAAGTCGCTGGTCTTATTATCGGTAATTTATCAAAGACACGTTGGACCTCTTTCTTAAGTTCTTCATAAATAGCATCGACGTAAACAACCTTGAACTGTCCTTTAACATCTACTTCAAACAATATATAAACATGACCACTATATTCTTCCTTCTTTACAATTTCAGGTATTTTAAAAGTATCATGAATATGATTATAAACAGCACTATTAAAACACTTTTGCAGGTCGTTAACCCCTACAGAATCACAACTTGAAAATACCGGAGGTTTTTCATAAAACAGGGCTTCTTGAGAAAGCACATTAAATTGAAGACATACAAAAAATAACAGTATTAGGTGCTTCATGAACTCTATATTAGGGTTGAAATTTGCTGAAAGATACTACATTTTTAAGAATGACATTAATAAAAAAAACCGATATTGTTACACAATATCGGTTTTTTAAAGCATTACATTATTATTTAATACTGAACTTTAAATACGATGGGTAAATCATAAATAACATCCACATTTTTATCGCGTTGTTTTCCAGGAATCATCTCAGGTATAAAATCGATAACGCGTTCGGCTTCATTTTCCAATTTACTATGTGGCGCGCGAATTTTTACATCTTTAACCCTTCCATTTTTATCGATTGTAAAACGTGTTCGTATAACTTGTTTTCCTGATAGCCCCAACTCATTTCCCAATTCGGTATCAAACTTTCTCTGAATGAGTTTAGACAATTTATCGGACATACATTTCTTCCGTCCTTCATTATCTTTTTCCTTTTCACAGCCCGGATATATAGGAACCTGCTCAACACGAATAAAGTCTACGGGAGCATCTTCGTCGGGAGCTTTTTCCAAGACCAATACTCCTGGTTTTAAATCTTCTTTTGCCCCAGTATTTTGTTCAGCTGTAACAACCTCTTTAGGCTTAATAAATTCAGGAATCTCATCTACTATATCAGGTTCCTTTGTTAAAATTTCAACCTGTTTTTGTTCTACTTTAGGTGCTACCTTTTCTTCGTAAACCTTAATGTTCTCGATAGCAATTTCCTCTACACCTACGTCGCAATAAACTTCTCCAAAATCTTTAGGGATTTCGGTTTCGAATTTCATTTCTAAAAGACCGTACGCCGAAAGCAGACAAACTATTAATCCAATTTGAAAATAAAGGGTAGTGTTTTTTTGTAAATTTGCTTCATGCTTTTGTGATTTTTTCACGATTTGCTCATTTTGCCGAATGAGTTCGTGAGTTTTCTTTGAATGACTCATAATTATTAAAGTTAACTTGTTAATATTATGATAAAAGCACAATAAGCATACCAAAAAAGAAAACCCGTTACAAAAATTGTAACGGGTTTTTAATATTTTAAAGGTTTTATTATAAACGCTTTAGCTTAGTCCTGAACCTGGAATATAATTGGTAACGAATATGGTACTGTTACCGGCTTACCACGTTGTTTTCCTGGTTGCATTTTAGGAAGTAAATTAATTACACGTGCAGCCTCCTTTTCTAATCCAGGGTGCGGTGCTCTTGCTCTAATTCCTGTAATGTTTCCTGTTTTGTCGATTTTAAAGATTACGTTTATACGTTGTCTTCCTGACAAACCTAAATCACCAGCCAAATCTGTATTAAACTTTTTATTTACGAATTGCGAAATCTTTTTAGACATACAATTCTTTTTATCGATATTGGTTTTCTCTTTTTCACAACCAGGGAAAACAGGAACGTTTTCAATTACTGCGAAAGGCACCTCAATATCTTCTTCTACAGCATCAGCAACTTCAACCTCAGCTACTTCTACGATTTCAGTTTCTTGCGTTACCTCGGTAGATTCGATTACTGTTTCTTCAACTTCAACTTCATCTTCTACTATTTCAATCACCTCTGGTGCAGCTGGTGGCGGTGGTGGTGGTGGTGGCGCAATATTTTGATTGGTAAGCGGTATTTCTTCTTCAATTTCTTGCTCCATGTTAACCATACCGATTTCGATATCTTTATCGTCATAAGTTTTATAGTTGATGGCATAATTTGTTAAGAATAACATTAATGCTAAACCAACTGCAAAGTAAAGTGAACTATTACGTCCAACATTTGCTTTAGGATTCTTTTTAGGTTCCATAATTTAAATACGTTTTTTCAGGATTGCTAAAATAACCATTTATTTATCAAAAAAGCAAGCCTTTATTATTTTTTAATCTGCTTTCTAGTATATACTAATACTGCAACTACAGCTAACAGCACACCTGAGGTATTCGCTATAACATCGTATAAATCAGGCTTTCGTGTCTCTGTTACCATCCCTTGTAATACCTCAATAACTATACCAAAAATTATTGAAAATAATGCCGAATAAATTATAGATTTTAATTTTTTGAAACCAAACTTATAATGCCCTGTACCGTACCACAATAAAGCTAGCACCAAGTACGTGAGGGCATGAAATATTTTATCGGCAAAAGAAACCCCTAAATCGGGGACTTCTTTTAATCGCATTAAGCATACATATGTTAACGCTAAAGTGTAAGTTACACTTATTAAAAACAGATTTTTTTTAAGCACCAAGAAGGGCTTTATAGTCGTCTGCAGACATTAAACCTTCTACTTGAGAAAGGTCTGAACATTTTACCTTAATCATCCAACCTTCACCGTAAGGATCGCTATTTACAGTTTCAGGAGCGTCTTCTAAGGCTTCGTTGAATTCGATAATTTCCCCAGATAATGGTAAGAATAAATCTGATACTGTTTTCACAGCTTCAACAGTTCCGAAAATTTCTTCGGCTTCTAAAGTTTCATCAACAGTTTCAACTTCAACATAAACAATATCACCTAACTCGCTTTGAGCGAAATCTGTAATACCAATTGTTGCTACATCACCGTCTATACTAACCCACTCGTGATCTTTAGTATATTTTAATTCTGCTGGAATATTCATTTTTATTAATTAAAGTTAAAGTTTCGGCAAATGTATTTATTCGAAGGCTAAATTCAAACACTTATTGTGTTAATTCCCAAAATTATATCGCAGCGTAACACCCGATCGAATTGTTGTTTGCGGAAATGCTGTGCTTATCGCGTAATCGGAGAAGGCATAATCGAAGTAAAAAATACCCGTTAGGTTTTTACTAAATGCATAGTCGGCCGAATATTTGAAATTCCAAATGGTTTGGCCCGAAGTAATCTGGTTATTTTCTAAATCGAGATACCTGATAATGGTTTTATTATCCCTTACCGAAATATCAGCTTTCATATTAAGGTCACTAATAATTCGTTTACTTGGACCTGCTAAATTTGAATGAATACGCAAATCTTTAATTCTATAGCCCAAGCCTATGGTATACTCTTTACCTTGTACTTCGGTCATTAAATTATTATCAAAACTCAGCGACAGCAAACGGTCTCTTTGAATTTCTGCCAATATTTTAATTGAGTTTTTCATTTCAAAATCTATACGCACCAACGGACTAAAACGCTCCATTAAATTAATGTTACTGAATAAGGTTTTATTTTTATAATTGCCAGACTGGTTCTTTACATCGGCTGGTTGACTATCGTATTCGACTGAAAAATCTGGCTGAACATAATCTAAATTAGTTTGAAACTGATTGATTGTATAATTAGAAGTATAACCATGGTTTATAGAAAAACGCCTAAAATTCCTTTTGAACCATTCGAATTTCATAAACCCTGTATATTTTAAATTCCAATTTGGTATGGGCACATTTCTAAAAGCACTGGTTTTCACCTTACCGGCATCGGTACCAGAATAGGCCGCCAAAAAGGCTGGTAACAAAACGGCCTGACTATTTTTTCCGAAACCTTTTGGGAATCCGTCTGCATCTACATCATTTAAATTTACACCTTGTTTCTGAGCCAATCTTCTGGCAATCGTTAAGCGATTTGATCTAAAATCATTAAATGCATCACTTGAATTTTCGTCACTCGCACTAAATGCCGTTTTAAGTAATATGGTTGAAATACTAAAGTTACCGAAATTATTAGGCGTTAAGGATTCATATTCGTAGGCTCCTGCTACATTATTAACCCTGTAATTTTCGGCATAATTATCTACATAAAGTTTGTTTCCTGTTAAATCAATTTTTAAATCTCTTACAGGCTCAACTGTAGCAGTATACCCAAAATCTTCACTATGCGAAGTTGTGTATTGCTGATTAAATTCAGGAAACAATGTTAACCAACCATTCCTTGCCGCTAAATACCTGACATCATTTTGGCTACCAAAAGTAAACCCTAAGGTTGGTTTTAGTGTTCCAATAAATCCAGGTGTTTGAAGGTAACCTGGTAAAAACGTCCCATTATTTTCTGAATAATTTAATTGAATATTCTTAACGCTCGTTAAAATATCGATACCCGCATTTAAAAATTTTGTACCCGTGTCGCCTTTAGGTTTTGACTGGTTGTCTGATGGATTTGGCGGATTATTACTACTTCTAGTTGTTGTTGATGTATTTCTTCTAACTGGTTTTTTCACCAAACCTATATTTCGATACAAACGATTTAAATCGAATCTTGTATTTATATTATGAACATTTGAATTTTGAACTGTATTTCCTAAATTATAGGTTACGCCATCGACTTCCAAATTACCATAAAGGTCTGATCCTTTTTGCCACTGAAACGTACCACTGTATTGATACGTAGCATTAATAAAATTTAAAGCTGGTATTTTTTCAAACGGTACCTGATAGTTTATACCTAACTCCTGCATTTGCCTGTTAGGATCACCAAAATCAAAAAAGCCATCCCATACATCTAAAGTTGGATCCTGCAATTGCTCATTTGCAACAGTATTCTTAAAATAGTTACGAATAATATTGTTATTAGCTGCTGTAAAATTGAAACTTAAAGCATCGGTTAAATTATAATTAATGGTGTACTGAAAGTCGAACATGTAATTTCTTCTAAACAATTCTTCGATAGCAATATTACCGGCAGCGAGCTCAACTTCTCTATATTTTTGCTTATTAAATTGTCTATTAATATCGGTATTAACGGTAAAGCTAGCCGGCAGTAAGTTAAGATTAAAATCTTTTAATAATTTCCAATACTTTCCTGTAAATAGCGAATCCTTATTTTTAAATGGTTCAATTCTTAGCGGCTCAAAATTGTATGCATAATTAACCCCGGCCCGTATCGATTTATTTACAGAATTTTCGATTTCGAAATCCCTATGCTCTACTTTGTTATATGAGTAATTTAAGGTCAGGTTTTCTACATCGTAAAAATGAGGCTTTCTTTCTTCATTTGTTTTTATTTTACGAACCCCTATAAAATTAATACTCTTACGTTTGGTATAATCTTCCGATTGTTGCTTGATCCGTTCCCGTTCTCCATTTGATTGCGCCGCATCCAATCTGGAATCTAAAGTTAAATCTTCGTAATACTGATCGTATTTAGGCGTAATTAATTCCTCACTTTGCCCATAATTAAACGGTATTTGAACTCCCCACTCTTTTGGCAATAGTTGTCCGACATTAACATTAGTCACAACATCATACTGTTTCACATCTTCCAGACTTCGCTGACTTGGACCTTGCTCTATACCTCCGAATCCTGATGTGCTTTGCCTACCAGTTGCCGAAATATTCATAAAATCGGCCACATTACTATCCATACTTAACACAGCAGCCCAACCTCCTTCGTTATCCATATCGGATAATCGCAATTCGTTAAACCAAACTTCGGCACATAACTCGCTGTCGGTTGCATTTTTTACACCGACCATAAGTGTTCTAATATCACCAAAATTTGGATTTCCTTTAATTCCTACCCGATGTTGTCCTGTTACATATCCTGAGTATGGGTCTGACACTAAGTTAATGTCACCGTTTACCACATCGTAAAATGTTGGATCTTCATTTCCGAGTGTCATTTGCGATATACCTTCCGCTTTTATTTTGGTTAAAATTTCAACCGGTAAATTAATCTCATTTTCAGTTGGCCATATACCTTCTCTCGTTTCCGAAGTAGATATCATTAAAGGTATTTCAATTTGATAAAAGTTTTCTGTAAGGTCGTTACCCATTCTAATAAATCCAACAACATCGTTATCTGTTAAATTACCAGTGCCATCTTCACCGTCTTCTGCGTGAATAAACATTCGTAAGCGCTTAAACTGACGCATATCTATACTTATATTTTTATAGACCGCCTTTGCGTCTTCAGCTTCCAGATTACATACTTTAACCACTAGCGATTGCTCATTCTGATCTACTACCGTGTTGTTATTAAACAACTGTTCCGGTTCAATTCCGGGTGGACGTTGATAACTTCCTTCGTTCTCAATAGTACCTATTACACCTACCGAAAAATCGGTTTGCGCATCTTCTGGGGTTGGGTCATTTTTATCTAAAGCCTGTGTATATCGACGCCATTCACTTCGCACCAACTCTAACGAACCAAAACGCATAACAGTAGGTTGTATGAAATCTTTCAAATAAATACGTGTAAAGCGTATCGAGCGGAAATCGCTAATTCCACCATATCGTTTATACTCTGGTATATTATTATCATCGAATTTCTCTAATGGCACGTTAATAGGAATCCTGAACTGATACCATCTTACAGGCACATTATCTCCATTTGGCATCCTGCGCACAGGTTCTTTAAAATCTCTTAAGAATTCCTTTAAAGGATTACTGTTGGGTAAATTTTCAAAATCGTCTTTCGATTGCGGCAAATTTTGACGGCTAATAGGTAAGGCATATTCAAAATAACTATTAATAGTATTCATCGTGTTGTCGCGATTTACATCCTCGACATCTGGTTGCGTATTTGCACCACGATCGGTATTAGAAAAAGTATCAGGTGTATTTCCCTGCACGCCATTATACTTTTTGTAACGTTCGAAAATATCTCCTTCAGCATTTAAAAAATAGGTGTAATTATCGTTTGATGGATCTTCACCAAAATTATTACCGAAAATGGCGAGCTCTTCTGCGTCATCGTAACCATCGTAACCCACATCTTGATTATCGCGTTCCTGACCTGTAGTATCGAACGTGTAAATTAAGGACTGGTTTAATGGCGCCACCGTACCCCATTCGGTTGGATTCAATAAACTTATATCGCCATCTTTAGGCAAACCATTTTCATACAACTTTTTACCATCTTTAATAATGTCTTCGGAAATATTACCTAAGTTAAACACCAATGTACCACCAGGGTTTGACGGGTTCTCATGAAATGGATCTTGCAGCCAAAATTCTATGTACTCCACATTTTGCTGTTCGAAGTCGGTTGAAGTTATCTGACGTGTAATTCCTGCCCAGGAATCCTGCGGGTTGCTAATTACATTATTAGTAGTGTTAGGATCGAAATTATAGGGTCCACGCTCGGTTGGGTAATATGCTAAATCTAATGTAGATAGCACCGAATTTTGACCTTGAACTAAATCCCGATCTGGAAATAATTCGTTAATAAAAACACGACTTGTATACAAACTAGACATGTCGTTGTCGGAGATGCCATTGGGACGTTGCCCACTGTAAAATATTGGGTCGATATTATACCAGTTAAGCATGGCGCGCTGGTACCCATTTTGAATACCATTTTCATCCTCATTTGGGTTAGATGCCACATTCAATTCTAAAGGCCTGCTGGATAAAAACCAGGATTGCTGCGATTTTAAATCGATAGCGTTTTGGGTACCCTCAAAATCATCAATATATGAAGTTGCTTCACCATTTAAACTGGTTCGTTTAGGAGCTCCAGGAGCAAGATAAGCGAATTCACCACGTAACGATACATTCGATTCTACATCGGTATCTATATTTGGTAATTTGTTAACCATTCGTGTTAAGAATGGCACTTTAGTTGCGTAATTTCCGTTTAATCCGAAAATCGTATTATTTATAGGCTCCGAACCATAATTAGCCTTTTGTGTGATAGGTCGTTCATTTAAATTTAAAAATGTTCCGCCAAGCACAAAATTTTCGTTGAATTTATGTTCGACATTAAATCCGGTAAAACGCTTTGTTTGCTGACCAAAAACGGCATTATTCTCGGTAGAAACCTCAATAGGTGTATTTGATGCTTTTAAAGCTTCATCTAAAATTTGAACCCGTCCTAATTGATAATTTACAGTATAATCAACTCCTTCAACTAATACACGACCTCCTGCTGTTACTTTTACAGAACCACGCGGTACATTAAAGGAACCTATAGGAATACCGTCGCTGCCAGTAGATTTATAACGCCCTTTTAATTTGAACTTGTTTTTCTCTACCTCTTCTAAAGCAGCTGTTTTAGTACTGTTATAAAGAATATCGTAAACGTACTTTTTCTGATCGTCGTTATAGGTTGTTTCATCAGTATATGTTCCGTCACCCAGAACATTAAAAAGATATTCTCCAAAAGGTTCTGCGCTGGTAAATATAATTTTCCCATTTTGCGGAATTACTGTGATACCTGGGACAAAATCAAAAAAACCATCACCATTGGTTTGCGGGTCGTTATTAAAATTTAACTTATCTAAATTAAATACTCGTAATAAGGGTGTATTCTGAATTTTTGCTTCTTCTGGCGTATTGGCCGTTAACGGGTTTCCGTAAACATCTTTAGTAAAATCTGACCCTACGGGTTTTATAAAGTTTAAAGGTGAAGCTTCATTGTAAAATATGTTTAATTTAAAATCTTCTTGACTTAGGTTATAAGCTCCCGTATCATAAACGTTTTTCATCATTAAATCCCAGATGTATCTGTCGACGTTTGTAACACTACTTTTTAATAATTTTAAAACTAAGTTTGTATTTACCACATTGGTTACCTGTCCAGAACTGTTTGTTGTTACATCGGTGGCATCTACACCATCGTTAGCAAACTCTCCAACCTGATACACATTTCCTCCAACAGTAAACTGAAAAGCTACAGCCAGCACCTCATCGTTATTTAAACGCTGCGTTAAAGAAAGGTAACCTAATTGACTATTAAAGGTGTACTCTCTGCCGTTTTCTAATTTTCTCGCATTTTCCAATTTGGCATAATCGAAACCTTCATTTACTCCAGATATATTAAAACCGTTATGAACCGTTGAAATATCTCGTATCGCATCGTTTAGCTGAGAATTGGGACCACCAACAATTGTGGGGTCGAATGCATTATTACCATTGTCTGGAAATACCCCTGGAGCTCCAAATACATTAACATTAGAATCGACCTTATCGGTTTCGGCTAAATCCTGAAGCGCCACAATGTTTCTAACATTATCAGTTTTATTACTTCTGTTGGTTATCCAAACCTCTAATCGGGTAATTTGTAACCCTTTATTATTTATAAATGGATAATTCTCTAATGCCCGATCGTAATTTTCTCTAAAGTACTGCGCTAGGAAAAAGTGCCTGTTTTCGTCGTAATCGCGAATAAATAATTCAAACTCTTCCAAAGTACCGCCTCCTTGAGCTATAACTCGGTTAGATTCTGAACGTTGCTCAGAAAAGACCGCCGTAACTGTCGTTTTACCAAACTGAAGCTGTGTTTTAACACCGAACAAACTTTGCGCCCCAGTAATTAAAGAGCTATTTAATGGCATATTTACATTACCAACCTCAATTTTTTGAATAATATCATCCTCTGTTGGCGTGTATTCTAATTTTATAAGATTTTGAAAATCGAATGTTGATTGTGTATCGTAATTAGCATTTACCTGAAGTCTGGTTCCAACCTTACCTAGCAAACTTAAACTAATACGCTGATCGAAATCGAAAGTAAAATTGCTGCGGTTTCGAGGAGAAAATGTGGGATTATCCTGCCTTGAGAATAAAACTCCTAAATCCATCTCTACCGATCCCTGAGGCACCACCTCTATAGTATTGCTACCAAAAATACTTTCAAATAACCCAGATTTTACATAAAACTCAGGCAACAGGTTCTTTTGAGCATCTTCAGTACCATCCTTTTTACCATCTAAGGCATCTATTTTTTCTTTGTAATACGACCTTAAACTTTCTTTAGCCACTAAATCGTAATATTCCTGTGGCGTTAAAATAACCGGATACTTAATATTAAAAGACCCTATTTTTTCGGTGTAAATGTAGCGATTCGTTACAGGGTCGTAAGTATATTTAGCATCGATGCTTTCGGGCTTTGGGGTTTTAATGGTACCCAGACTAGCCCCTGTTTTTAAAGAATCCTGAGCATAAGACCAACCTAGGCCTACAAACAAAAAAACCACAGATAAAAAAAACGTTTTAAAATGCTCTTTTTTTGCTGTGTTAATCAATTTTTGAAAAAGAAGGTTAGTTATATTCAAAATTCTTTACAAATTTTTTAAAGCCTGCTTAATTAAGTTTTCGACGGTTGCTTCTGGTTCTGTTTTTAAAATCTTATCTACAACGCGCTCCGCCTGCTTTCTAACATAACCAAGTACCTCTAAAGCAGATAACGCTTCATCTTTGTTGGTATTGTCTTTTGTAGCAGAAACTTCATCTAAATCATAAATTTTAAGAACCTTATCTTTTAAATCGATAATAACACGTTGCGCCGTTTTTGCTCCAATACCTTTTATAGATTGTATAAGTGGAGCATCGCCGGAGGCAATACCTTCAATGACTTGTTTTGGCGTTAGGGAAGATAACATAGTACGCGCCGTACTGGCACCTATACCACTTACAGAGAGGAGTAGTCTAAAAACTTCTCGCTCTATTAAAGAAGAAAACCCATATAAGGTATGGGCATCTTCTTTTATTTGTAAATGCGTATATAGTTTTAAATTCTCGTTATTTGGAATTTCGGAATAGGTATGAAGTGAAATATTTAACAAATATCCTACTCCATTACAATCTATAACAACATCTGTTAAATTCTTCTCTACAAGTTTCCCTTGAATATGTGTAATCATTTATAGCAATTGGTATACTTTCAAATGTAATAAAATTATTTAAAAATCAATCGTTATAAGTCATCCTTTTCCTTCTCCTGTTTTTCCTTTTGCTGTGCATCTACTACAGCGATAGCCGTCATATTTACAATTTCATCTACGCTGGCTCCAAACTGAAGGATGTGAACCGGTTTACGCATACCCATCATTATTGGCCCAATAGACTCCGCTTCGTTAAGCTCCTTTAAGAGCTTATAAGTGATATTAGCAGAATCTAAAGTAGGGAATATCAAGGTGTTAACTTTTTTATCTACCAGTTTTGAAAACGGGAATTTATCCTTAAGCATCTCGGCATTTAAAGCAAAATCCGTTTGTAATTCTCCATCTATTATCATATCTGGATAATAGCGATGTAAATAAGCTACAGCGTCACGGACTTTTGATGCTTTAGGATCGGATGATGAACCAAAATTTGAATATGAAGTCATAGCCATAACTGGTGTCATACCAAACATTCTAACCACTTGCGAAGTCATTTGCGCAATTTTAGTAAGTGTTTTGGTATCTGGATCAATGTTTATAGAAGTGTCGCTTAAAAATAATGGGCCTCGCTTGGTCATCATAACATTTGTAGTAGCTACACGTTTTACTCCTTTAGCCATACCAATAAGTTCTAACATTGGCTTCACCACTGTTGGATAACTTCTAGAATACCCTGTAATTACTGCATCGGCATCGCCTTCATTTACCATCATGGCAGCAAAATAATTACGTTCTCGCATTAATCGTTGTGCTGAATAATAGGTAACGCCTCTTCGTTTACGCTGTTCCCAGTATACTTTTGCGTATCTGTTTTTACGATCATTTTCTTCTTCTGTTTTAGGATCGATAATCAATACATCGTCACCTTCAAATTCAATTTCGGCCATTAATTCCTCAATAGCTTCCTTTCTTCCTAATAAAATAGGAATTGCAATACCTTCTTCATAAGCAATTTGTGCCGATTTTAATACTTGCAATTGATCTGCTTCAGCAAAAACCACACGCTTTGGGTCTAATTTAGCTCTGTTAAGTAACAATCGAACCATTTTATTATCGGATCCTAAACGCTCACGTAATTTATCCTGATACCCTTCCCAGTCGATGATAGGCTCTTGCGCAACCCCACTTTCCATAGCTGCTTTAGCAACAGCTGGAGGAACCTCAGCTATTAAACGAGGATCAAATGGTTTAGGAATAATATACTCTTTACCGAAGGTTAATTTAGTTTCTCCATAAGCTATATTTACTTGTTCAGGCACTGGTTCTTTAGCCAATCGAGCTAAAGCTTCAACTGCAGCCATTTTCATAGCTTCGTTAATTTTTGTAGCACGAACATCTAAAGCGCCTCTAAAAATAAATGGAAATCCTAAAACATTATTTACCTGATTAGGATGATCGCTACGCCCTGTCGCCATAATGACATCTTTACGCGTAGCCAACGCCAAATCGTACTTAATCTCAGGGTCTGGATTTGCCATAGCAAAAACGATTGGGTCGTTAGCCATTGACAGTAACATTTCTGGAGAGAGTACATTAGCCATAGACAAACCAATAAACACATCAGAATCTTTCATAGCTTCCTCTAAAGTGTCAATTTTTCTATGGGTTGCGAACTCGGCTTTCTCTGCTGATAAATTATCTCTGTCGTCTCTAATCACACCTTTACTATCGAGCATGACCATATTTTCACGTTTTGCTCCAAAAGCCTGATACAAACGAGAGCATGAAATCGCTGCGGCTCCTGCACCACTGATTACGATTTTCACATCCTCTATTTTTTTCCCAATTAACTCTAAGGCATTTATTAAAGCTGCCGCAGAAATTATGGCTGTACCATGCTGGTCGTCGTGCATTACCGGAATATCAAGCTCCTCTTTTAATCGACGTTCGATTTCGAAAGCTCCAGGTGCTTTAATATCTTCTAGGTTTATTCCACCAAAAGTTGGTGCAATATTTTTTACAGTTTCGATAAATTTATCGACGTCTTCAGTATCTACTTCAATATCAAAAACATCAATATCGGCGAATATTTTAAATAAAAGCCCTTTTCCTTCCATAACAGGTTTAGATGCCTCAGGACCAATATTTCCTAATCCTAAAACTGCTGTTCCGTTGGAAATTACTGCTACTAAATTGCCTTTTGCTGTATATTTATAAGCATTATTTTTGTCCTTTTCGATTTCTAAACATGGCTCTGCAACCCCTGGCGAATATGCTAAAGATAAATCTCTTTGTGTGGCATATTTTTTGGTTGGTACGACCTTAATTTTTCCTGGAGTAGGTTTTGCGTGGTATATAAGTGCCTCTCTACGTTTACTTTCTTGGCTCATATGATAATTAGTTAACTAATTAGGCAAATATAATAATACTCCTCTAGGTAAACGGTTTATCTTATAAGTTTTTAATGATACTTTTTTAACTAAATCGTGTATTATATTACTTTCAAAACACACATTTGATTACTAATATTATAATTTTCATTTGAATTTTGTACGAATCAAACTCGACATAATGATATTTTAATATATGAATTACATTTATGTCAATAAATTTAATTTCCAAAAAAAAGGCTTTATCATTATAAAGCCCTTTTTGTAGTTGGTAAGTTTGGTTATGTTTTTTATTTGAATATTACGTCTGGGTCGGTTACTGCATTTAACAATTTAATATATTTTTCATCCAATAACTTTACACCCAATTTAAAGGAGGCATTGGTCCATCCAAATCCACCATCGGGAACATATTTAAAGTTAGTTCCAACATTTCCGTATTCGACATTTACTTCATGCGTACAATGGAAAACATCAAATTTTTCTGGAATTAAACCGTTATAATCTACCGCCGTTTTTACGATAAGCCAAAGCCAACGGTAAATTAGCTCCTGACTTTTCTCATGAAAATCATAATTTTCCAACCCTTCCCAAATTAGCATTTGGTGTGGTGCCCAGCCGAAAGGGAAATCCCATTGACGATCTGGCATGTCTTCTGGCAACATTACTAAACGTGCTGTTGACACTATACCGCCTTTAAAAGCTATTTCTGGTAAGTGATTTAACAATTTATTGGCTTGTTCCTGACTACAAAGATTGGCCCATAACGGATAAAAATTTGAAGCTGAACTACAGGGTTGTTGTTCTTGCGTTTTAAAATTATAATCGTAATAGCATCCCATCTCTTTGTTCCACATGAACTTATCCATTAAACCTTTTCGATGATTAGCGCGTTCATACCAGTCTTTAGAACTAAATGTTTCTCCTTTAAAAGTAAAGTTATCATCAAAACAATGTTCAATAAAATAAGCTATGTCGGATTCGTATTTGTATAGCAAACTGTTTAAATCGACCGTGTTTAAATGCGCCGAACAGCCATCGAGTCTGTTAGTAGTATCATGTCCACTTTCGCGCATACTTCTGTCGTGCACAAAATACATATCTAAATCTTCGTCTATGAGCTGCTTATCATCATACTTTGCTTTAAATTCTTCTAAAGGTAAATTATGTTTTTTAGCGTAGATTTTTAAAATTGCATCAAAATGTCCAGGTTCTGTTTCACTCGGAGCCCCCTGTCCTTCTCCAAAATATCTATTCAATCCATTTTCTGTTAAACGCACACCTTTAGTCATCCAAACGTTAAAATACTCGGTAATTGCTGTACAAAGTTTTTGTTTTAACCAGCCCTCAGGTAAATCGAACGCATAAGCCGTATACATTTCTTTTATAAAAGAACTAAAAAATGGCGGTTGTGACCTTGATAAATAATAGCTTCGATTGGCATTAAGTATTTTTCCGTAATGAATAATTTGATATTCTAAATTGTCAATCATAGATTGAGCCAATTCAAACTTATCATCTATAATAAGTCCGAGACTTATAAAATAACTATCCCATCCATACATTTCATTAAACCTTCCTCCTGGCACAACAAAAGGACGGCTATGCCCTTGAATTTGCGAATAGGCCAAAGATAAAATCCCAGGTTTTTGGTTTAAGGCTAAAATTAATTCCTTCGAGATGTTTTCCGGGATAGCTTCTACTTTTACATGACTATGCTTTTCTGTTTTTTTCTTATAAAACTGAAGTGCATTTATATCCGACTCTGGCACATAGAGTCTTAAATAATCCCCTTGCATTTTCTCATCTTCCAATACTTCAAGTAAGCCATCGTCATCAAAGCTACGAGTTAACTTATCCCAGTAATAATCTTTTATAACTCTTGAAAGTCTTGTTACAGGCGCTTCAAATACATGTTCCAAATTTACAACTCCTGTTTCTTCATTTAATAAAGCTGTTTCCTGTAGTAAATTAGCTAAATAATATGTGCCTTCGATGGTAACAGGCTCCCCATTTATATTATCAACTATCAAAGACTTTTTACCATGATCTTCTACCGTAATAGTATAACTTCCAGTAGTATCTTCCTGGTTAATTAAAAGTTCAATAAGTTTATCTCTATGAATTAATAACTTCATGTTTTTTAATAGTTTTATTCAACATTAACAGGGATATAATTAAGACTGTCATTGGTATAATCATGAAGAAAAATGCCTTTTGACCTCCAATATGCTCAAAGAGGTAGCCAATAATTCTTGACCCTAAAGTCCCACCAAGTGCAGAGAAAATAACAATTAAACCTGTCATTGAACTATGCAGTTTATTTGGAAGTGCAGAAAGCACCACTGAGTTGATTAAGGGATAGATGGGCGCTATAAACAGCCCAATAATTGGAAATATAAAACCTATAAAAGGTATATCGGATACATTTGTAATTTCATTTGTTTCTAAACCAAAAACCTTTGGAAGAATTACAGCTACAATTATCATGGCAACAACAATACAGGTAACTGATATGGTTAACCAAGATACTTTTTTTACTAAAGCTCCAGCCAACAATCTACCTACCGCAAGAGAGATTGCCAGAATACTTGCCATTTGGACGCTTAATGTATCATTTAAAGACAATACAGACTTGTTAAACGTTGGCAACCATGTCATAATCCCTTGCTCTACCATAACAAATAAAAAGGCACTGATAACAAAAAAGATAACTAACGGCGCAACAATAAGCTTTAACATAGCTATAAAATCTTGCGTTATAGTTTTATTGGATATCTCTGGTTTTACTTCAATTTTTGAAAAGAGCAATAAGATAAAGGAAACCGCTATTAATCCAGCTAAAAACAGATATACATCTAGCCACGCATCTGGATTAGTTTCATCAAAAAAAGCAGGAAAAATAAAATAGGCTAAGGCTATGCCCACCATAAAAAATCCTTCTATAGAACTCATAAAACTTCCGTGCTCCTGCGGCGAATTTGTTAAAAGTCCTATCATGGAATATACGGACACCTTAATAAAGGCAAAGGCAATACCAATGGTTAAAAACAAAATTTTAGTACTGCCAAAAGTATTTCCATAATACATGTATAAACACCCAAAAAAGACTACAAAAAGCGCGATTAGCATACTTCGTTTATAACCAATTTTAGGAAGAAATGATGCGACAAAAAAAGACACAAAGGCAATGGACAAATCTTTAAACCCCTCTAATACACTGGCATTGGTTTCGCTTACATTGTAATTATCTATAGCCTGTTTTATAACAATACCAACGCTGTTAAGTAATATGGCGAATACGAAATAATTTACGTAAAGAGCGATTTTAATACCAAGATTCTTCATTCAATTGTTTTGGTTTCGATTAAAACACCGCTTAAAAATATTTTTAAGCGGTGTTAACAAACAAACATCTAATAATCCCAATTACAACTATTAATAATCAAAATTCTATCCTAGGGGGCGATTTTTTACGAACCGCCTTGAGCGCAACTTTTCTCAAATAATTTTAAATCTTATTCGAAATTCAAATCACACTTTTAAACTAAAACAATTCTAAATTACATGCTCTCAACTTCTTCCTATTTCCTTTATTTACCATTAAATTGAACATTGAAAGTTTTGAAGGTGTGTTTATTTTAGTTTTATATTACTTTTTTATAAGTAAATGATTTAATGGCTTTTAATTCTATTTCAAATGTAACCCTCCTATTTCATTTAATACAAAAAAAACGAACGAAAACATTTTCGATTTAACCGAAAACGTTTTCGATTAACAATAGCAATAGTTATTTCATCGAAATCAATTTAAATTTTATACCATAAATTGCTATATTGACAATAGAAACCCTAATAACATGAGAATATGAGAACTGTCACTCTAAAACAAATTGCTGAAGAGTTAAATATTTCAGTAACCACAGTTTCCAAAGCCCTTAAAGGTTATTCCGATGTAAGTAAAGAAACAAAAAAGCGCGTTCTTGATTTAGCCGAACGTCTCGATTACACGCCAAATTCTTTTGCAGTGAGTTTAAGAATGCGCCAATCTAAAATTATTGGTGTTATAATTCCAGATACGGTACATTACTTTTTCTCAATTGTTATTAAGGGAATTTTAAAAGTTGCCGAACAGCATGATTATATGGTCATCTTAATGCAGAGTAATGAGAAATTTGAACTCGAAAAGAAACAAATTGATTTGCTATTAAGCAAAGGGGTTGATGGCATTTTAATTTCGTTATCGAATAATACAAAACGGTTTGACCATTTACAAAAAGTAATAAAACATGACATACCATTATTGTTATTCGATAAAATTGCTAAAACGGTAAATTGCTCAAAAGTATATATTGATGACCGTAAAGCCGCTTACGATGCCGTTACTTACCTAATAAATAAAGGGTACCGCCGTATTGCTCATTTTAGAGGTGATTTAAACCCGCAAAATTCGATTGATCGATTTTTAGGCTATAAGCAAGCGTTATTAGACAATAACATTCCTTTCGACCCAAAATTGGTTTATATGTGTAACAACAATACCGATTTTGATGATGGATACAATAACGCAAAACAAATGTTTGAAGACCATGGTCATACCATTGATGCTGTTTTTACAATAACTGATCTCATATCGATAGGTATTATAAAATACTGTGACGATAACGGCATTAAAGTTCCGGACGATTTAGCTTTATTTGGGTTTAGTAACTGGTTTATGTCTTCGGTAATAAACCCAGAATTATCAACAGTAGAGCAACACCCATTTAAAATTGGTGAAACTTCAGCTGAAATTTTATTTGATGAAATTAAACGCAAACTTAACGACGAACCTATTGAATATAAAAAAGTGGTCATCCCAACAGAGCTCGTTATTCGAAAATCGAGTGAAAAAAGCGAAAATAATCCCATTAAAAAAGTAATAAACCTATAGTTTGGATAAACTTTAAAATAGCTCATTATAAATCATTAGTCGCAGATAATCAACGTATTTACATATAATAATTTAAAATTATTATTACTACTTTCGTCGCTTTGACATCAATTTTAGTAGAATAAATGAAAACAGTTACCCTAAAGCAAATAGCTAATGAGCTAAATATTTCTGTAACTACTGTCTCCAAAGCATTAAAAAATTATCCCGACGTTAGCAAAAAAACACGCCAACGTGTTTTAGAGTTAGCTAAAAGTTTAGACTACACCCCAAATGCTTATGCGGTTAGTCTACGTATGAAACAATCGAAAACTATAGGTGTAATAGTTCCAGATACGGTTCATCATTTTTTCTCTACGGTTATTAAAGGTATTTTAAAAGAAGCTGAATCACGCGATTACATGGTAATCTTAATGCAAAGTAATGAACGTTTTGACTTAGAAAAAAAGCAAATCGATTTACTTATGAGCAAAGGGGTTGATGGTATTCTGGTGTCGTTATCTAACGATACCAAAAAATTCGATCACCTTCAAAAGGTTATCGATTATAACATTCCATTGGTTTTATTTGATAAAATTTCAAAAACCCTGAAATGTTCAAAAGTTTACATAGATGATAGAAAAGCCGCTTACGATGCCGTTACCTATTTGATAAAAAAAGGTTTCAAACGTATTGCTCATTTTAGAGGCGACTTAAATCCGCAAAATTCCATAGATCGTTTCTTAGGGTACAAACAAGCTTTATTAGATAATGGCATACCATTTGACCCTGAGTTGGTATACATGTGTAATAACAATGCCGACTTTGATGATGGCTATAACAACGCTAAAAAACTTATAACAGACCATGGCTCTAACGTGGATGCAATCTTTACTATTACCGATTTAGTTGCTATTGGTATCATAAAATACTTTAAGGACCATGATATAAAAGTACCTGATGACATTGCATTATTTGGGTTTAGTAATTGGTTTATGTCTTCGGTAATTTGCCCCACATTAACAACCGTAGAGCAACATGCCTTTGAAATTGGTGAACAATCTTCTAAAATATTATTTGATGAAATACAGTGCAAATTAACAAAAACACCCATAAAACATAAAAATATAATTATCCCTACCGAAATGATTTTTAGAGAATCGAGCTAACTTTTTAAGAAATCAATATTTCTTTTTAGTCCAGAAAATTTGGTTCGTTTTACTGCCGATTTTTTAAATATTTTGCTAAATACCTCTTGGGTAATTTCTTCCCAATCCCTTTTAGACATAGTCAAAAGCTCAGGGTGCGGATTAAATAAAGGTTCATTATGTCCTTTAGAAAATCGATTCCATGGACATACATCCTGACATACATCGCATCCAAACATCCAATTATCGAACTGCCCTTTAAATTCTGTAGGAATTTGATCTTTTAATTCTATGGTAAAATAGGAAATACACTTACTTCCGTCTACGACGTAAGGTTCTTTTATCGCCTGCGTAGGACAGGCATCAATGCATTTAGTACAAGTACCACAATGATCGGTTGTAGGGGCATCGTATTCCAATTCTAAATCCACAATAAGTTCGGCAATAAAATAAAACGAACCAACTTGCCGGGTTATTAGATTACTATTTTTACCGACCCAACCTAATCCACTTTTGGCTGCCCAAGCCTTATCTAAAACAGGAGCTGAGTCAACAAATGCACGTCCGTTAACTTCACCAATTTCATCATTAATAAAATTTAGAAACACTTTTAGCTTATCTTTAATTACAAAATGATAATCGGTTCCATAAGCATATTTACTAATTTTTGGAGCTTCTCCATCTACTTGTTTATGTTCAGGGTAATAATTTAATAATAATGAAATGACACTTTTCGAACCTTCAACCAACTTTGTAGGGTCTAATCGCTTGTCGAAATAATTCTCCATATAGCTCATTTCACCGTGCATATTTTTATTTAACCATTTTTCTAATCGAGGAGCTTCCTCTTCTAAAAATCCAGCACGACTTATCCCACATGACAAAAAACCGAGGCGTTTGGCTTCGGTTTTTATCAATTGTGTATGTTTTGTAAGAGACTTCATTTATTAAAACAATCCTCCCTGTACAGATCCTTTTATACGTCCTAAATGTTTATATGCTAATTCGGTAACTTCGCGACCACGCGGCGTTCGCATGATAAAACCCTGTTGTATTAAAAAAGGCTCATAGACTTCTTCAATCGTTTCGGCACTTTCACTAACTGCGGTAGCTAATGTAGTAATACCTACAGGACCTCCTTTAAACTTATCGATTATAGTTGTTAAAATTTTATTATCCATTTCATCCAGACCATGAGCATCGACATTTAACGCCTGAAGTGCGAATTTCGCTATTTTAATATCTATACTTCCATTACCTTTTATTTGTGCAAAATCACGAACCCGACGTAATAATGCATTGGCTATACGTGGCGTACCTCGACTTCGTCCTGCTATTTCAATAGAAGCTTCCATACTAATAGGGACATTTAAAATCGATGCACTACGTTCTATAATTGTTGCTAATAATTCGGTGTTATAATATTGAAGTCTACTTTGAATACCAAATCGAGCGCGCATTGGCGATGTTAACAATCCCGACCTCGTTGTTGCACCTACTAAAGTAAACGGATTCAAATTAATTTGAACCGTACGTGCATTAGGACCAGATTCAATCATGATATCAATCTTGAAATCTTCCATTGCCGAATACAGATATTCTTCAACAATTGGACTTAAACGATGAATTTCGTCAATAAACAAAACATCGCGTTCATCTAGATTTGTTAAAAGCCCTGCAAGGTCTCCTGGTTTGTCTAAAACAGGTCCTGAGGTTACTTTTATACCCACATTAAGTTCGTTTGCTAAAATATTAGCTAACGTTGTTTTACCAAGCCCTGGTGGGCCATGAAATAATGTATGATCGAGTGCTTCACTTCTTAAATTAGCCGCCTGAACAAAAACCTGAAGATTCTCCAATACCTGATCCTGACCCGTAAAATCGTCAAAACTAAGAGGTCTTAACTTTTTTTCAACATCTAATTCTTCTGGTGAAAAGTGATCGCTTGTAGGGTCTAAGTTTTCGTTCATAATAAAGTATCTCAAATGCAAATATAAAGAAAAAGCCTTTCTAAATTTAGAAAGGCTTTTTGCAATTTATTTATCTTTTATTAGTGTTGAAGTTCTTCTTCACCATCCTTTAGCGGAACATTTTGAGGAACAAAATCTACATCATGACCTGGCTTACTGTAATCGTATGCCCAACGGTAAACATGAGGAATCTCTCCTGGCCAATTTCCGTGAATATGCTCAACTGGTGTAGTCCATTCTAAAGTAGTAGACTTCCAAGGGTTTTGAGATGCCTTTTTTCCGTAGAAAATACTGCTAAAGAAGTTATATAAGTATATAATTTGCACAACTCCACCTATTAAAGCAAACACAGTAATAACAACGTTTACATTAGCTAAATCATCGAATAATGGAAAGTTACTGTTTGTATAGTAACGACGAGGTAATCCAGCCATTCCAATAAAATGCATTGGGAAGAAAACACCGTAGGCACAAACTGCAGTTATCCAGAAATGAATGTATCCTAAATTTTTGTTTAACATACGTCCAAACATTTTAGGGTACCAGTGGTAAATACCAGCAAACATACCGTAAAGCGCAGAGATACCCATTACTAAGTGGAAGTGAGCCACAACGAAATATGTATCATGAACGTTAATATCTAAAGCCGAATCTCCTAAAATAATACCAGTTAAACCTCCAGTAATAAATGTAGAAACAAATCCAATAGAGAATAACATAGCCGGATTCATTTGCAGGTTACCTTTCCAAATGGTGGTTATCCAGTTGAAAGCCTTTACAGCAGATGGAATCGCAATTAATAAAGTAGTAAATGTAAATACAGAGCCTAAGAAAGGATTCATTCCCGAAACGAACATATGGTGACCCCATACGATTGTAGATAAGAATGCAATCGCCAATATTGAAGCAATCATTGCACGATACCCAAATATTGGTTTACGTGAATTTGATGCCATAATCTCAGATACCAGACCCATTGCAGGTAAAATTACAATATATACTTCCGGGTGACCTAAAAACCAAAACAAGTGTTCGAATAATACCGGTGAACCTCCATGATAATGTAACACTTCACCTTGAATGAATATATCTGATAAGAAGAATGATGTTCCAAAACTTCTATCCATTATTAATAATAAAGCAGCAGATAATAATACCGGGAATGATACTACACCAATAACTGCAGTGATGAAAAATGCCCAAATAGTTAAAGGTAATCTGGTCATTGTCATTCCTTTTGTACGTAAATTAAGAACGGTAACAATATAGTTAAGTGAACCTAATAAAGACGATGCTATAAAGATTGCCATAGATACTAACCATAATGTCATACCCATTCCTGAACCTCCTTGCGCCATTGGTAAGGCACTTAATGGGGGATAAATAGTCCATCCCGCAGCAGCTGGACCAGCTTCAACAAATAATGAAATTACCATGATGATACTAGACAAAAAGAATAACCAGTAAGAAACCATGTTAAGGAATCCAGAAGCCATGTCACGCGCACCAATTTGTAACGGAATTAATAAGTTACTGAAGGTACCACTTAAACCAGCTGTAAGTACAAAGAATACCATTATAGTACCATGTATGGTTACTAATGCTAAATAAATATCGGCATCCATAACACCCTCAGGTGCCCATTTTCCTAATAAAGCCTCAAATAACACGTTTGGCTCCTCTGGCCATGCAATTTGCATACGGAACATTAAAGACATAATAATTCCGATTACTCCCATAATGGTACCCGTAATAAGGTATTGCTTAGCAATCATCTTATGGTCCATACTAAAGATGTACTTCGTTACGAAAGTCTCTTTATGATGATGTCCGTGGTCGTCGTGAGCGTGAGTATCTGCGTGTGCTGACATAATCTTATATCGTATTTATCTTTTTATTAATTAGTTTGTTAGAGAGTTTTTAAATTCCTTCTGTTCTTTAATCCATGCATCAAACTCTTCCTGAGTTTCTACTACAATCTTCATTTGCATGTTGTAGTGTGATTTACCACAAATTTTATTACAAATTAACAAGTAATCAAATTCATAGCGATCTAAAGCATCCTCTCCTTTAGCTATTAAATCCTTACTTTTTTCAACTCTAATTTTGTTGATATTAGCCACTTTTTCAACCATATCAGGGTTTTGTCTCATTTCCTCACTAGTAACGGTTGGTGTAAAACCAAACTGAGTAATCATACCAGGAACACAGTTCATTTGAGCTCTAAAATGTGGCATATAAGCCGAATGTAATACGTCTTGAGAACGCATTTTAAACAATACTGGCTTTCCTACAGGTAAGTGTAATTCTTTAGTTATAATATCATCCTGAGCGTTTGGATCAGCTTCATCTAAACCTAAAACGTTAGCTTTATCGATATCTATTAAGCGTACATTAGCTAAACCTAAGGTATTATCCTGACCAGCATAACGTGCTGTCCAGTTAAATTGCTGAGCATATAATTCAATAACTAATGGATCATCACTTTCATCAACGCCCATAATGTTTACCCAAGTATTTAAACCATATATAATTAAACCTGCTAATACAATAACTGGAATAATTGTCCAAATGGCTTCAAGCTTATTATTATCGGCAAAGAATAGAGCTTTTTTCCCCTTCTCTCCCTTATATTTAAAAGCAAAATAGTGTAATAAAAATTGCGTTACTGTTTGAACAAAAAATATGATAACTAACGATATAGCCATTAAGTTATCTATGGTTGGACCATGAGCAGAAGCCGAGTTAGATAGTAACGGTAAATCGCCCCATTTAACTATGCTTATAATGGTAATGATATAAATGAAGGCTAAGAAGCCCATCATTAAATATGCATTTATTTTGTTGTCTTTATCGGTGGCAACCTGGTCGCACTCCGATTTTGCCTGAGCCAAATCGAATATTTTTACCATTTGCCATATGGCAACTAGAATAAATACTAAAACTATAATTGTTAATAAAGCAGTCATTGTTATCGTTCGTCTTTATTTATATCTTAATTAATAATGAAATTCTTCGCTTTCCTTTGTTAAAGGGTAATTCTTAGCTAGTAATGGTGCTTTTGTTAAAGCTGTAAACACTACAAATATAAATAACCCTCCAAATAGTAATATGGCACCAATTTCAGGAACTCCAATAAACCATCTATCGCCAACTGTTGCAGGCATAATCATATTGAATACATCAATATAATGACCAAATAATATTACTAAACCAGTCATTACTACAAACCAAGGTACACGTTTAAAGTCTGCATTCATAAGTAATAATACAGGGAATATAAAATTAAGTGCTACCATACCAAAGAACGGCAGGTTATAATCATTAATACGTGTAATAAAATAAGTTACCTCCTCTGGTATGTTAGAGTACCAGATAAGCATAAATTGAGAGAACCATAAATAAGTCCAGAAAATACTAATGGCAAACATAAACTTAGCGACATCGTGTAAATGGTTTTCATTTACAAACTCTAAATAACCTCTAGATTTTAAATAGATAGTTATTAAGGCAATTGCAGTAATACCACTTACAAACATACTAGCGAAAACATACCATCCGAATAACGTTGAGAACCAGTGTGGATCTACACTCATTACCCAATCCCAAGACATCATAGATTCTGAATAAATAAAGAAAACTAGGAAAGCTGCTGCTATACGGAATGATTTCTTGAAATTACTTTTATCTTCAGCTGAATCTTGAGCAATTGAGAACTTACGGGCAAAATGACGATATAAACTCCATCCTGCAATAAAAACAATACCTCTTACTGCAAACATTGGTAAATTCAACCAACCCGATTTTCCTTGAATTAAGGCATCCTCTGCCACGATTTCAGGATTCATCCAGATGAATAAATTATAATGACCTATAGTTCCAGAGGCAATTGCTATTAATAAAACAATAATCGCTCCAGGTAATACATAAGCGGTTATAGCTTCCATTACTCTAAAAAGCACAGGTGACCATCCAGCTTGAGAAGCGATTTGAATGGCATAAAATGCTAAAACACCCAAACCAATCATCATAAAGAAAAATGCACCAACATATAAAGCCGACCAAGGACGGTTTGCAATCTGGTGCTGTACGTGTTCTGCATGCGCATCACCGTGGTGAGCATCTTCTCCATGTGAAGTTTCTGCATGAGCACCATGAGTATCATGCGCACCAGCAACTTCATGTGTAGCCTCTTCTCCGTGTCCTCCACCATGATGTGAAGCTTCTTCAGCAAGCATTGTTTTAACTTCGTCTAAAGATTTATGAGATGTCATAAAACCATATCCAACACCTAATACTCCTAAAACCATTAAGATGATTGAAAATGTCTTTAATTTATTTGAAAATGTATACATATCTATATAATCTTATCTTCTTACTTTACTAAATCAGCTCTTAATTTTAATACATACGAAACTACTTGCCAGCGTTCTTCTTCATTAATTTGATTAGCGTAAGAACCCATTGCATTTTTACCATAGTAAATGGTGTGGTAAATACTTCCAGCTGTAATATCTCTATCGGCATAATTTGGTATACCTAATATTTTTTCACGTTTTACAAGTTTACCTTGCCCGTCGCCCTTATTTCCATGACAGATACCGCAGTATATATCGTAAAGTACTTTACCTCTTTCTAAATCCACTTTTGTAGAATCAATTGGATTTGTTAAGGTCGCCTTTGCCAATTCGTAACCTTCAGTAGTATTTTCAATATCGAATGGAACAAACCCTCTAGGTATTGTACCTTCTGCCGGTAATTGTGCTTCTACTCCATTTCTAAAAGCAGTCGACTCACTATAGGTTTCGTATCCTACAGATTCATACATATTTGGCATGAACTGGTAATTTGGTGCGGAATCTTTTTTACAAGATACAGCTACTAAAACAACTGCTATTGCTAATATTTTAATTAAGCTCTTCATCTCTATATTAATGCGCTTTATCAATTAGATTAATTTCTACGGCTCCAGTTTCACTTAGTAAACTTTGTAATGCTTCTTCGTTACCATCCACAGGAATTTCCATTAGGAAATGATCGTCTGTTGTTCTTGGATCCGGATTTTCAGCATTTTTAAAAGGCCACATTCTACTACGTAAGTAAAATGTTATTACCATTAAGTGGGCTGCGAAAAATACCGTTAATTCGAACATGATAGGCACGAACGCCGGCATGTTTTCAATAAAACTAAAACTAGGTTTACCACCAATATTTTGTGGCCAATCTTCAATCATGATGAAATTCATCATTGTTATTGCTACAGTTAAACCAACTAATCCGTATAAAAATGCCGCGATGGCGATACGAGTTGGCGCTAAGCCCATAGCTTTATCTAGCCCGTGAACTGGAAACGGGGTATATACTTCTTCAATGTGATATTTTGCAGCCTTTACTTTCTTGACAGCCGACATTAAAACATCGTCATCATTATAAATCGCGTGAATTACTTTAGATGCTTCCATTTCTTACGCTTAGTTTTTATTGTTAACGTTACCAGAAGTTCTTTCGTCTGCTCCTGTACCTACTAAACTCCCTCCTGCTTCTCTAATTTTCTTATATCGTTCTCCCGAAGATTTAAGAATGGTCTTAACCTCTGCCTGTGCAATTACCGGGAATGTTCTAGAGTATAATAAGAATAATACAAAGAAGAATCCGATGGTTCCAACAAAAATTCCAATATCAACGAACGTTGGCGAGAACATTGTCCAAGACGATGGTAAGTAATCACGGTGTAAAGACGTTACGATAATTACAAAACGCTCAAACCACATTCCTATGTTTACTACAATCGAGATAAAGAATGAGAACATGATACTTGTTCTTAACTTTTTAAACCACATAAACTGTGGAGAGAATACGTTACATGTCATCATCGCCCAATACGCCCACCAGTAAGGACCAGTAGCTCTGTTTAAGAAGGCATACTGTTCATACTCCACGCCAGAGTACCACGCAATAAATAACTCAGTAATATATGCCACACCAACTATAGAACCAGTAATCATAATAATGATGTTCATAAGTTCGATGTGTTGTACGGTAATATAATCTTCAAGATTACATACTTTACGCATTACAATTAATAATGTGTTTACCATTGCGAATCCAGAGAATACCGCTCCAGCAACGAAGTACGGTGGAAAGATAGTGGTGTGCCAACCTGGAATAACCGACGTAGCGAAGTCAAACGATACGATAGTATGTACAGAAAGTACTAAAGGTGTAGCTAAACCAGCAAGTACTAAAGATACTTCCTCAAAACGTTGCCAGTCTTTTGCACGACCTGTCCAACCGAAACTTAACAAGGAATAAATTTTCTTTTGGAAAGGCTTTATAGCTCTATCGCGTAACATGGCGAAATCTGGCAATAAACCGGTCCACCAGAATACCAATGATACCGATAAATATGTCGAAATCGCGAATACGTCCCATAATAATGGCGAGTTAAAGTTAACCCATAAAGAACCGAATTGATTTGGAATTGGTAACACCCAATAACCTAACCATGGACGACCCATGTGAATAATCGGGAATAAACCAGCCTGAACTACCGAGAAGATAGTCATTGCCTCCGCAGATCGGTTAATTGCCATTCTCCATTTTTGACGGAATAATAAAAGTACCGCAGAAATAAGTGTTCCTGCGTGACCAATACCAACCCACCAAACGAAGTTAGTAATATCCCAGGCCCAACCTACGGTTTTATTTAAACCCCAAGTTCCTATACCTGTAGATATGGTATAAATGATACATCCAAGTCCCCAAAGAAAGGCTGCTAGTGAAATTCCAAAAACTATCCACCATTGTTTATTTGCTTTTCCTTCAACAGGCTTTGCTACATCCACAGTAACGTCGTGGTATGACTTTTCTCCTGTAACTAAGGGTCTTCTAATAGGTGCTTCGTAATGAGACGCCATAATTATATAATTGATTCTTTAATTAGATTTATGCTTCAGTTGTATTTCTCACTTTAGTTTGATACATCACGTTAGGTTTTGTTCCTACGTGCTCTAATAAGTGATACATACGGTTATCTTCTTTAAGTTTCGCAACTTTGCTTTCCTTATCGTTAATGTCTCCAAAAGTCATTGCTCCACTTGAACAAGCGGCCGAACATGCTGTTTGGAATTCACCATCCTTAATTTCACGTCCATCACGTTTGGCATCAAGAATTGTTTTCTGAGTCATTTGAATACACATAGAACATTTTTCCATAACCCCACGAGAACGTACCACAACGTCTGGGTTTAATACCATACGTCCTAAATCATCATTCATATGATAATCGAACTCGTCGTTACCATTATATAAGAACCAGTTAAAACGACGTACTTTATAAGGACAGTTGTTTGCACAGTATCTTGTACCCACACAACGGTTATAAGCCATATGGTTTTGACCTTGACGACCATGCGATGTTGCCGCCACCGGACAAACAGTTTCACAAGGTGCGTGGTTACAATGCTGACACATTACTGGTTGGAAAGCTACCTGTGGATTAGCAGAAGCATGCTCCATTTCACCAAACTCACTTAATGAGCTTCCTAAACCTGCGATGTTATCTTTCTTCTCATCATCACCTGCGAAAGATTCTTCAGATGAATAATATCTATCAATACGTAACCAATGCATATCACGGCTACGACGTACTTCTGTTTTCCCTACTACAGGCACATTATTTTCGGCGTGACATGCAATAACACAAGCCCCACATCCTGTACAAGCATTTAAATCGATAGATAAGTTGAAATGGTGCCCGATTGAACGATCAAACTCATCCCATAAATCAACATCTGGTGAAGTTACCGGAGTTTCTTCATGATTTAATGATACCTGCGGAATAGCATTCCAGTATTTTTTATCTTTTGTATTAAATACTTCCAGAGTCGTTTCCTTTACAATATCACCACGTCCCATAAGAGTATTGTGCAACTGCACACAAGCAAATTCATGCACTCCTGACACGGCTTCAATTGTTACATCCTGAACATTGTTAAAGTTATGGTATAATGCATAGGCGTTAACACCAGTTTGCATTTCCTCTTTAAGTCCTTTAGTTTTACCGTAACCAAACGACAAACCAACAGAACCTTTAGCCTGACCTGGTTGAATTAATACCGGCACTGTTAAAGCTGTTCCGTTAACTGTTACTTTCGCATAGCTTCCATTTAATGCGCCATTAGCAACATTTTCGTTAGTTAAACCTAACGCATCAGCATCAACTTTAGAAATTGTCAGGTAGTTATCCCAAGATGTTCTTGTAATTGGATCTGGAAATTCTTGTAACCATGGGTTATTGGCCTGCTGACCGTCTCCCATACCTACTTTAGTATATAGTGACAATTGTAAACCGTTACTCTTGGCAGAAGCTGCTAATGCACTTGCTGCTTGATTATCTGGTTTTTCAACTTCATTATTTTCTACTACATCCTCTAACTCATCAATCTCATTAGTTTCATAAACCTCTTGCGAAACAAACTGTCCATCGTGTAACGCCTGATTAAAAGACGCTCCATTTAAGATATCAGTTGTCCAGATTTCTTTGATGTAATCATTATAAGAACTTGGATTTGATGTCCAAACTAATAAAGCCTCTTGAAACTGTCTTGTATCAAATAACGGACGAATAGTTGGTTGCGTTAATGCATAATGTCCGTTTTTAATTTCTACATCTCCCCAAGACTCTAAATAATGTGGAGCAGCAGCAATATACTGCGTTTCCGAAGCTGTTTCATCTTCCTTCATTGAGAAAGCTACCGATAACTCGGTTTTCTTTAGGCCTTCAGAAAAATCGGCAGCGTTTGGTAATGTGTAAACTGGGTTAACACCAGCCATAATGATTGCTGCTACTTTACCTGCTTTCATTTCTGCAACTAAATTCGCAACATCTTTCGCATTACCTTGTCTTGTTTTAATAGCAACTTTAGGATCGAAAGCCTTACTTGCTAAAAACTCATTTATTTCTAGAGCTACGGTTTGTGCATTTACATCCTGAATTCCTGTAACAACAACTCCGTTAGACCCAGCTTTCTTTAATTGAGCAGCTGCTTTTTGAACAGCCTCATCGATATGTGCTGGTAATTCACCACCTACGGCACCACCAACTACATAACTATATAATTTCGCTAAGGCTACCTTTTGCTGACTTGGTGTTAAAGGAACACGTTTGTCGGCATTAGCACCAGTTAGCGACATATTTGATTCAAACTGAATATGACGTGACATTTTGCCGTGATTAGGCACTTTGTTCTTTGCATAGCCAGAATCAAATCCACCACCTTGCCAGTCTCCCAAGAAGTCCGCTCCAACAGAAACAATAGTCATCGCTTTTGAGAAATCGTAGTTTGCTAAGCCTCGCTTACCATACTTTGCCTGATAAGCATCTAAAGCAGCACTTTCTGAAATCGCATCATATACTACATGCTGAACATTACCGTACTCTTCTTTAAAGTCGGCAATTAAATTACGCGTAGAAGGACTCGCAAAAGTTTGCGTTAATAAAACAATCTTCTTGTTAGCCGCTTTTAATTCCTTTAATTTTTTAATGGTCGCTGCATCGAAATCACCCCATGAAATGGCATTACCATCTTTTTTAGGACCTTGCACTCTTAAGCTATCATACAATCCTAAAACCGAAGCGTTCACTCTGGCATTAGCACTACCATTGGTAGCTGCCAAAGTATTATTTTCAATTTTAATTGGACGACCTTCACGTGTTTTCACTAAAACACTAGCAAAATCGAACCCATCAGCAACGGTAGTTGCATAGTAGTTAGCAACACCCGGAATAATTTCTTCGGGTTGCACAACGTAAGGAATCGATTTAACTACAGGACCTTCACAGGCAGCTAACGAAGCAGCCGCTGTACTAAATCCTACATATTTTAAGAAATCGCGACGCGTTGTAGAACTAGACTCTAATGCATTTTTATCACCTAAAAATTCATCTGTAGGAATCTCTTCTACAAACTCGTTTTGTTTTAGCGTCTCAACAATAGAGCTATTATCGTTTAGCTCTTCAACACTTTTCCAGTATTTCTTGTTTGATGACATATTATATAATTGAATTACTTCTTATTAAATTTTATTAATAGTGGCATTTTCCACATTCTAAACCACCCATTTGTGCAGCCGTAAGTTTATCTACACCATACTTCTTAGATAATTCTTCATGAATTTTCTCGTAGTAAGCATTATCTTCTACTTTTACATTTGTCGTTCTGTGACATTCTATACACCAGCCCATAGTTAATGGCGCATGTTGATACATCACTTCCATTTCCTCCACAGGTCCGTGACAAGTTTGACACTCTACACCTGCTACCGACACGTGTTGAGAGTGATTAAAGTAAACAAAATCTGGCAAATTATGGATACGCACCCATTTCACAGGATGTGAATCTCCTGTATATTTTTGGTTCGCATCATCCCAACCTGCCGCAGCATATAATTTTTTGATTTGATCGTCGTAGAACTCTTTTGAATATTCCGGGCTCGTTTCACCATTGTACTCATAAATAGATTTATGACAGTTCATACAAACGTTTACGGATGGAATTCCAGAAGTTTTACTTACACGTGCTGATGAGTGACAGTATTTACAATCGATACCATTATCGCCTGCGTGAATTTTATGTGAGAAATGAATAGGCTGAACCGGTTGATAACCCTGGTCTACACCTACCTGCATTAAATAACCATAAATAAAATAAGCACCAGCAAGCAACAAGAATATGGCAGATACTAACATTAAGAATTGATTCTTAACAAACGCTTTCCAAAGCGGCATTCTTTTAGTTTCTTCTGGTAATTCTACCCCTTGCGCTTCAGCAAAACGACGTAAGGTCTTATTTACCAAAAACAAACCAATCGCTAATAAGGCAAACAACACAGCAAGTGCCCCTAATACTAATTCGTTAGACACACCTGAAGACGCACCTCCATCCGCACCAGCCTGAGCCGTAGCAACAGCAGCTGGAGCCTCTTGTTTAACTTCGGCTGTATAAGCCAAAATATCATCAATATCCTTTTCAGATAATTGAGGGAAAGCCGTCATCGCTGCTCCAGAATACTCATTGTAAACTTTGTTAGCATAAGCATCGCCCGACTTAATAACACCAGAACTATTATGAATCCAATCATAAATCCATGCTCTGTCAAGTCCTTGCTCATCTGCTAAACGCGCCTCAACATTACGAAGCGCTGGCCCTGTCATTTTTTTATCTAATTGGTGACAAGCAGCACAATTTGCATTAAATAATGATTTTCCTTTTGCTGGATCGCCTTCTTGAGCCGAAAGCCTCGCGGTAAATACTAATAAAACAATTAAACTTAAACCAAGTATGTTTTTGCCTAATTTACGGTGAATCACCTTTTTCATATTGTTGGTTATATTAACTTCTAAACTTTGGTATGGTTTTTTCATACAATAATTTAAAAAAAACGCAGTTATAAAATCTCTCGCAAAAGTAACACTTAAAGTCGATTTTAGAAATGTTACATTAGCGTTAATTGATAATTTAGAGACATTCTAAATAATAAAAATGAACCTATAATTGCGTTATTACGTATACATTTGCATAAACCCAATAAAAAATGAAACCTTTGAATTTAAAAATCAAGCTTTTAGGACTTTTTTGCTTTGTTTTAACTTTTGGCATTACTAACGCACAACAAGGCAACGTCACTATAAATCAGGATAGAAGCATTACAACGTTATTAAATCTTAAGAAAGAAATTAATACTAACGAAAGTGATTCCGAAAGGTATAGAATACAAATTTATTCGGGCAACAGAGCGAAAGCCGAAAAAACTCAAGATGAATTTTCAGAAACTTTTCCTGATTGGCGAGCTACAATTCAATACGAAACTCCTAATTTTAAAATTTGGGCAGGTAGTTTTAGAACACGCTTAGAAGCAGACAGAGCTTTAAAAAAGATTAAGACCGAATTTCCTGCTGCATTTATTTTTAAACCTAAAAAGTCTAGCTAATTTCGATTTAAAGAATTAAAAAAAAGCGACCAAATGGCCGCTTTTTTTTATTTAATTTCTTGATGGATATACCCCTTTAAGAGCAATAATGTAATTTATGGCTTGATAAGGCTGAATATTGTTTATGGTTTGTCCTTCTCCCCCACGATTTCCAACATTACTATTTACATTTATTCCTTTATTGAATGCAGAAATATCCTTAACAACATTACTTTTTTCGTCGCCGCCTTTTTGCCCCAATCGGTACGAACTTAATCCAGGACCTGCACCAGGATGCACTACAACTCTTCCTCTTAGATCCGGTAAAGCAAAATTTGTTCTTCCATCGCCACCGTAAGTCGTTCCTAAAATAGAAAACAACGCTGTATTGCTACTTATTGGCAATAGCTGACCATTACAAAGTGCCCACCCACGGGGCGCAAAATTTCCAGCAAACATAACCACCTGACCAATAAGCGGCTCGGATTGCGCATTAACTTTAAATCCTGTTAACAAGGCTAAAAACAAAACAATAATTGGTAATAATTTACGCATATTAGAATATTTTAATTTTACATTGCTTTCAAGTTAACAATAAAAATAATAGTCATCCATGTATACAAAAAAAATCCCGCGTATCGCGGGATTTAAAATTATTGTTGAAATAGATTTTTTTCTACTTATTTAAGTTTCTTTTTAACTTCAACTTCGTGGAAAGCTTCAATAACATCACCTTCTTTAATGTCGTTGTAATTTTTAATTTGCATACCACAGTCGTAACCTTTCGTTACTTCTTTAACATCATCTTTGAAACGTTTAAGCGATGCTAATTCTCCCGTAAACACCACTACTCCATCTCTAATAATACGCACTCCTGAACTTCTTAGAATCTTACCATTAGTTACCATACAACCGGCTATGCTACCAATTTTAGATACTTTAAAGATTTCTCTAATTTCAGCCGTACCAGTAACTTCTTCTTTAAATTCTGGCGATAACATTCCTTCCATGGCGTCCTTAAGATCATTAATCGCATCGTAGATAATGGAATACGTTCTGATATCGATTTCTTCTCTATCGGCAGTTGCTCGTGCATTTCCAACAGGGCGCACATTAAATCCAATAATAATAGCATCGGAAGCCGAAGCCAACAACACATCACTTTCGGTAATGGCTCCTACCCCTTTATGTAAGATGTTTACCTGAATTTCTTCAGTCGATAATTTTTGGAATGAATCGGTAAGGGCTTCAACAGAACCATCCACATCTCCTTTAAGGATTATATTCAATTCTTTAAAGTCTCCTAGTGCAATACGACGTCCAATCTCATCTAGTGTAATATGACGTTGCGTTCGTACAGACTGCTCTCGTTGTAATTGAGAACGTTTCGCAGCGATTTGCTTGGCTTCACGTTCATCTTCAAATACGTTAAACTTATCACCGGCCTGTGGCGCACCATCTAAACCAAGTATAGACACTGGTGTAGAAGGACCTGCTTCGGCAACATCATTACCACGCTCATCGTGCATAGCTTTAACTTTACCACTGTTTTTACCAGCCAACACGTAATCCCCAACACGCAGCGTACCTGCCTGTACTAAAACAGTTGCAACATACCCTCTACCTTTATCTAAAAAGGCTTCAACTACTGTACCAACTGCAGGTTTTTCAGGATTAGCTTTAAGTTCTAACAACTCAGCTTCAAGCAATACTTTTTCTAATAATTCTTTAACGCCAGTTCCCATTTTAGCAGAAATATCGTGAGATTGGATTTTACCTCCCCAGTCTTCTACTAAAAGGTTCATATTTGCTAAGCCTTCTTTAATTCTATCAGGATTTGCATCTGGCTTGTCAATTTTATTTATAGCAAAAACTATTGGCACACCAGCTGCCTGCGCATGCGAAATAGCCTCTTTGGTTTGTGGCATGATATCGTCATCGGCCGCAGCCACAATTATAGCGATATCGGTAACTTGCGCACCACGAGCACGCATTGCTGTAAAGGCCTCGTGACCTGGTGTATCTAAGAACGCTATTTTTTGTCCGTTTTCTAATTCTACACCATAAGCTCCAATATGCTGAGTAATACCTCCAGACTCACCAGCGATTACATTTTCCTTACGGATGTAATCTAAAAGTGATGTTTTACCGTGGTCAACGTGACCCATTACGGTTACAATCGGTGCTCTTGGTTTTAAATCTTCTTCTTTATCTTCAACAACTTCAATTGACTCTTCAATATCGGCTGTTACAAATTCTACTTTATACCCAAATTCTTCAGCAACTATTGATAAAGTTTCTGCATCTAAACGCTGGTTCATGGTAACCATCATACCAAGCGACATACAAGCTGAGATAATAGAGGTTACAGGAACATCCATCATGGTAGCAACCTCATTTGCTGTTACAAACTCAGTAACTTTTAATACTTTACTTTCTGCTGCTTCCTGCTGTAATTCTTTTTGAGTTTGGTCTCTGTGCTGATCTCTTTTATCTCTACGATATTTAGCACCTTTACCTTTTGAGGATTTCCCTTGAAGTTTTTCAAGTGTTTCACGCACTTGCTTTTTAACATCTTCTTCGCTAGGATCTTCTTTAATAATTGGACGTCTACCTTTGTTTCCTCCCTTATTAAAACGATCGTTTGATCGATTTCCTCTATCACCTCCCTGATTTCCAGATTGGTTAGGACCTCCAGCTTTGCTTATACGACGACGCTTCTTTTTATTGGCAGCATCTCCTCCTTGCTTATTGTCGGTCTTTTTATCTTCTTTCTTCTTTTTAGGCTTATTGAATTGAGATAAATCAATTTTATCGCCTGCAATTTTAGGCCCAGAAAGCTTTTGGTATTTGGTTTTCACCTTTTCCTCAGAAACCAATTCACCATTCTCATTAGTAACCATAGTTTTCTCAACTTCAGGCCCTTGATGTTTAGGTTTTTGGCTTACTGGCTTCTCAGCTTTTTTCTGTTCCTCTTTAGTTTCCTTTACAGGTGCCTCTGGTTTAGCCTCTGGTTTTACCTCTTCGGCTTTTGGCTTTTCTGCTACCGTTGGTTGCTCTTTAGGAGCTTCAGCTTTCGCTTCTTCCTGTTTAGGTGTTTCTGGTTTTTCGGCCTGAGGTTTCTCAGCAGGTTTATTAGAATCTAAATCTATTTTACCTACTTGCTTCGGTCCAGAAAGTATTTTAGTGGCTTTTACAATTTCTTCCTTTCTAGCTGCCTCTTTCTGTTTTTCTTCAAGTTCACGCTCGCGTTGCTCTCGCAGCTCCTCTTTTTCTTTCTGCTTAGCCTCACTAACCTCTTTAGATGCTACTTTTTTGTTAGCATCTGTTTGAAACTCATTAGAAAGCACATTATATACTTCCTCTGAAATTTTAGTGGTTGGTCGCTTCTCTATTTCGATGCCCTTTGAATCTAAAAATTCTACAGCTCGATCTAAAGAAATATTCAGCTCGCGTAATACTTTATTTAATCTTATTGTTTCAGCCATAAATTGCCTTTAAAATACTCAAATATATATGTTATTCTTCGAATTCTTCTCTTAAAATTCTAATAACTTCTTTAATTGTTTCTTCTTCTAAATCGGTACGTTTAACTAAATCTTTAACTTCCTCTTCTAAAATACTTTTTGCAGTATCTAATCCAACTCTGCTAAATTCTTCAATTATCCATCCCTCTATTTCATCTGAGAACTCGCTTAACTCAACGTCTTCCTCAGCACCTTCTCTAAACACATCGATATCGTAACCTGTTAACTGTCCCGCTAAACGGATGTTGTGCCCACCTCTACCAATGGCCTTACTTACCTCTTCTGGCTTTAATATTACTTCTGCTCGTTTATTCTCTTCATCTATTTTAATAGACGTTACACGCGCAGGGCTTAAAGCTCTTGTAATATACAACTGTAAGTTGTTTGTATAGTTTATAACATCGATATTTTCATTTCCTAGTTCACGTACAATCCCGTGAATTCTAGACCCTTTCATACCAACACATGCACCAACTGGATCGATTCTATCATCGTATGAATCTACCGCTACTTTTGCTTTTTCACCAGGAATTCTAACCACGTTCTTAATTGTAATTAAACCATCAAAAACTTCTGGTATTTCCTGCTCAAATAGTTTTTCTAAGAACGATGGTGCCGTTCTAGACATAATAATTGTTGGTTTTGCCCCTTTCAGCTCAACACTATCAATTACTCCTCTTACATTATCACCTTTTCTAAAGAAATCGGAAGGTATTTGTTTATCTTTTGGTAAAACAATCTCGTTACCTTCATCATCCAACAAAATTACAGCTCTATGACGAATATGATGTACTTCTGCCGTATAAATTTCACCAACTAAATCTTTAAACTGCTTAAAAATTATAGTGTTGTCGTGTTCGTGAATTTTAGAAATTAAATTTTGACGCAATGCTAATATCGCACGTCTTCCTAAATCTATAAGCTTTACTTCTTCTGAAACGTCTTCTCCTACTTCAAAATCTGGTTCAATTTTACGAGCTTCAGTTAACGAAATCTCCTGATTTGGATCTTCAACTTCTCCATCGGCTACTACGACTCTGTTTCTCCAGATTTCTAAATCTCCTTTATCAGGGTTTACAATAATATCGAAATTATCATCATCACCATATTTCTTCTTTAAGGCACTTCTAAACACTTCCTCTAAAATCGCCATTAACGTAACACGGTCAATTAGCTTATCGTCTTTGAATTCTGAAAAAGATTCAATTAACGCGATATTCTCCATAACTCTTATTGAATTAAAATTTAATCATAACTTTTGCTTCTACAATTTCCTCGTAAGCGATATTCGCTTGTTTTGTTACAGTTACTTTACCTTTACCTATAGGCTTAGGTTCTCTAACTTTCCATTCTAATGTTATATCTGTGTCGGTGGCTTGAGTAAGTGTCCCTTCGAACTTTTCCGAAGCTGTTCTTACTTTCAGGTCTCTATTCAGATTCTTTTTATACTGTCTTAAATTTACTAGTGGTGATGCTGCTCCTGCAGACATTACTTCTAACGAAAAATCGTGTTCTTCTCGATCAATATTATGTTCAATAGCGCGACTTACAAACATGCAGTCTTCAACCAACACCCCATTATCGCCATCAATTACAATTTTAACATGGTTATCGTTACCAATATTAAACTCTATCAGAAACAAATCATTTCGTTCCAGTAACGCGGCATCCAGCAATTCTTTTACGGTCTCTTTAAACATTTTATTTTATAAAAAGAGGGGACTCTATGTCCCCTCGTTCTTAATTTCGCCTTTCAACGCTGCAAATATACAACATTTTATTGATTTTTAAAGCAATATTTCATAATTTTAAGTAGTTAGCCATTATAACCAACCTAAATATTTATAACTAAATTTAGTATTCTTTAATAAAAAATTACGAACACGACTAACAAATTTTAAATCCTAATTTAAACAATAAAACCAATGAAGAAAATATTAGTCCCAACAGACTTTTCAACTGAAGCAGAAAACGCATTAAAAGTAGCAGCACAATTAGCCAAAACATACAAATGCGAACTCCACCTACTACATATACTTGAAATTCCAATTCACCAGGTAGATCCTATAAGTGGATTTAGTGAATTGCCAGAAGCTATATTTTTTATGAAATTGGCTCATAAACAATTTACCGAACTTAAAAAGAAGGACTTCTTAAAAGGCTTAAAAATTCATGAACATGTTGAGTTTCATGAAATATTTAAGGGTGTATTCCAAGTTTGTAAAAAGCAAAACATAGACCTAGTAGTAATGGGCTCCAGTGGGGCGAGTGGGTTGAGAGAAATATTTATTGGAAGCAACACCGAAAAAGTGGTAAGAACCTCTAAAACACCCGTACTCGTAATTAAAAACGATCACCCCGAATTTAAAATAGAAAACATGGTGTACGCCTCAGATTTTGAAACCGACAGCAAAGCATCTTTCGCTAATGCCGTAAACTTTGCCCAGCTATTTAAAAGCAAACTACATTTGGTTATGGTAAATACACCTAACTACTTTATAAGTACCGATGACGCTAAATCAAAAATAAATCAATTTATTGAAGACTCAAATTTAACAAACCACACAATAACCATTTATAATGACGTAAACGTTGAAAGTGGCATTTTAAACTTTGCCAAATCCATTTCTGCCGATGTAATAGGCATTAGTACCCACGGCCGAAAAGGACTTTCTCACTTCTTTAATGGTAGTATAAGCGAAGATTTAGTAAACCACGCGAATCGTCCTATTCTAACTTTTAAAATAGAAGACAACTAATAGAGCGATTAAAACTTTTTAAAAAGAATAATACTAAAATCAAAAAACCCCGATTATTTTAATAATCGGGGTTTTATTTTTGTTGGCCTACTAGGGCTCGAACCTAGACTCTTCTGGACCAAAACCAGACGTGTTGCCAGTTACACCATAGGCCAGTACCTGTTTGCGGGTGCAAATTTAAAACAAAGTTTTATTTCTACAAGCTTTTTTTAAAAAAAATATTTTAGCCACCTTAACGTTTCCTTAAAAAGAGGTTTGAATACCATAATTATTATTAAATTCGCCTACGTAAAAATAAAGAAAAATTCATGACCAGTTCAAACTTTAAGAAGTGGAACACCATTTTAGGATGGTTTGCTTTTTTAATAGCTCTAATCACATACACCTTAACCACCGAACCTACTGTAAGCTTTTGGGATGCAGGCGAGTACATTTTAACCTCAGCAAAACTACAAGTTGGCCATCCTCCCGGAGCACCTTTGTTTCAAATGCTTGGTGCTTTCTTTTCTATGTTCGCTCTTGAACCTTCTCAAGTGGGTTTTATGATGAATATGATGAGTGCCATTTCTAGTGCTTTTACTATTTTGTTTATGTTTTGGACCATTACTCTTTTATTGAAAAAAATTGTTGGCACCAAAAAAGACATAAGCGAAGGTAAGGCCATGGCTATATTAGGTAGTGCGCTGGTTGGTAGTTTAGCTTTCACTTTTACCGATTCGTTTTGGTTTAATGCCGTTGAAACTGAGGTATACGCTATGGCAACTTTAATAATGTCTGTTTTATTCTGGCTTGGCCTGCGTTGGGAACAAGATATGGAAAAACCACGAGGTAACCGCTGGTTAATTTTAATCGCCTTTATTATCGGACTTTCCTTTGGTGTTCACTTTATGGGATTATTAACGATTCCTGCCATTGGTCTTATTTACTACTTTAAAAACTATAAAACAATAACCATTAAAAACTTTATCATTGCTAATATAGCATCGGTAGCAGTTCTATTATTTGTTTTTAAATTATTAGCTCCTAATATTCTTAAAATCTTTAGTGTATTCGAAATTTTCTTTGTTAACACCATAGGTTTACCTTTCAATTCTGGTTCTATAATTGCTGGAATCGTTTTAATTGGTTCAATATACTATGCTTTACGTTATACAAGAACTAAAGGTTATATACACTTAAACACAGCTGCTCTTTGTTTAACTTTTGTTATTGTTGGATTCTCTACCTGGCTTATGCTACCCATTAGAGCGAATGCCAATGTTGTGATTAACGAAAATAATCCATCGAGTGCCAGAGAATTACTAGCTTATTACAACCTCGAACAGTACCCTGAAACACACCTGTTTTATGGTCCGCAGTTTACCGACCAGTATGCTTTTTTAGATGAGAACAATCCATATATAGACGACAAACCTAAATACGAAAAAGACGAAGAAAAAGGAGAGTACGTTATTGTTAATGACTATAAAGGCGCCAAACAAAACTACAATTCAAAGCACGCATCTATTTTACCTCGAATGTGGAGTCCCGAACACGCAGAAAACTATATGATGTTTACCGGGTTTTTAAATTTTAAACTAAAACCCGATTATCAAATGGATAATCAACTTAGAAGCGCCATCAATAAATTTAAAAATGATGTGGCTCAAGGCAATGTAGATCGCGAAGGCTATAACACCTTTTTAAAGAATTTCAAACAGTACATTGACATTGAAAAACCAAGTTTGGCTGACAACATTAAATATATGTTTCAGTATCAGTTAGGATATATGTATTGGCGCTATTTTATGTGGAATTTTTCGGGGCGGCAAGATGACATCCAGGGACGATACGATAACCATGGCAACTGGATTACAGGAATCAATTCTATTGATGAAAAATTATTGGGTTTACCTCAAGATAATTTACCAAGCGATGTTAAAAACAATAAAGCCAGAAACACCTATTACTTATTACCATTTTTACTCGGTCTTATAGGTTTCTTCTTTTTGTTTAACAAAGACAAAAAAGTCTTCTGGACCATGCTTGTATTTTTCTTATTTACAGGTGTTGCCATTCAAGTTTACACAAATGTGCGCCCATTCGAGCCACGCGAACGCGACTATTCGGTAGTTGGTTCGTTTTATGTGTTTGCGCTTTGGATTGGTTTTGGCGTATACGCCCTTTACGATGCCTTAAATAAATTTGCTCCTAAAAAAATTGTTGCTCCAGTAATAAGCCTGATATGTTTAATTCTTGTACCTGGAATTTTAGCAGCAAACAATTGGGATGATCACGATCGTTCAGGAAAATATACCGCCAACGCTATGGCGAAAATGTACCTGGACTCCTGTGCCGAAAACGGCATTCTATTTACTATTGGTGATAACGACACCTTTGCCCTTTGGTATGCCCAAGAAATTGAAGGGTACCGTACCGACGTACGCGTTGTGAACACAAGTTTATTCCAAACCGACTGGTATATAGACCAAATGAAACGCAAAGCATACGAAAGCGACCCGATACCATCTCAGTTAACACACGATTTATACCAATACGGAACCAACGATTATATCGTTATTGAAGAAGTTATTGCCGATACCCTTGACGTAAAACAATTTTTAGATTTTATCGCAAGCGATAATCCTAAAACCAAATACAAGTATGTTTTACAGCAAAACAATTACGATATAACTCAAGTAAGAAGACAGGATTTAGAAGCCAGTTACCTACCTACACGACATTTAAGAATTCCGGTAAACAAAGAAAACGCCTTAAAATCGGGTATTGTAAAACCAAAAGACGCCAATAAAATTGTACCATATATTGATATTAACATTACTGGCAACGCACTTTACAAAAACAGACTATTAATGCTAGATGTTATTGCCAACAACGATTGGAAACGACCTATATATTTTACGGGTGGAAGTTTTGGTGACGACGACTATATCTGGATGAAAGATTATTTACAATTAGATGGCCTCTGCTACAAACTGGTACCTATAAGAACGCCTGTTAGTAAATCTAACCCATTCGATATGGGACGTGTAGACACCGAATTAATGTTTAAAAAAGTCAAGCAATGGGATTGGGGTAATAGTGGAAGTCCTGATATTTATCACGATCCTGAAACTCGTAAAAATGCGATTACCTACAGAAGTAATTTAGCTCGATTAATTGAACAATTAATTAATGAAAATAAATTAGATAAAGCCGAAGAAGTAGCTGATATTGCCATGACCAATATGCCAGTTGATTACTTTGGCTACTACACCCTGTTAGAGCCTTACATAAGCGCTTACTATGAAGTTAACAGTAAAGACAAAGCTCAAAACCTATTTAAAGAGGTTGCAAACAAATACCAAGAAAGCTTAAACTATTACAGCAAGTTATCGATAGATAACCAGAACAGAATGTTTGAAGAAATCTACACTGACATTCAACGTTACAAGGCTTTAATTGATGTACTCGTGATATACGATCCTGAGTTTGCTAAAACCGAAGGAGAAATCTTCAACAACCATCTCATGTTATTTAAGCATTTTTATGGTGAGCAACCCGATGAAGACGTTTACACACCAGAACAGGATTCAACATTTCCTACGTTAGACAGTACGGCTGACATCTTAAATTAAGATATGCCGTTATCCTTAGTTAAAATACCAGAAGTTGTTAAAAAGATGTTCCCAAACTATGTTTGGGACATCCCGACTTCCGATAAGGTAATTTACCTGACTTTTGACGACGGACCAACCCCTGAGATAACCGATTGGACTCTAAAAATATTGAATGATTTTGAGGCAAAAGCCACATTTTTCTGTATTGGAAACAATGTTGAAAAACACCCTGAAATTTTTCAAAATATTATAAAAACAGGTCATGCTATAGGCAATCACACCCACAATCATCTAAAAGGCTGGAAAACAAAGAAGCAAGACTACCTTAAAAATATTAAGTCCTGCGACAACGCATTTAAATTGCATTTAGCCAATTCAAATCAGGTTGAAGAAAACGAAAAGGAAGACAAAAATAAAAACATAAAACTTTTTAGACCGCCTTACGGAAGACTAACTCCTGGTCAGGGTAAAGCGCTTTTAGCGATGCATTATAAAATTATTATGTGGGATGTATTATCGTTTGATTGGGACATTAAAACCAGCAAGGAAGATTGTTTAAGCCATGTTATTAATAACACAGAAAAAGGAAGCGTTGTGGTGTTTCACGATAGTATTAAGGCTTCTAAAAACATGCAATACGTCTTACCTAAAGTTTTAAAACACTTTACAAATTTAGGCTACAGTTTTGAATCAATACCTCATTAAATAAACTGCTGAACGATTCCAATAAGCGTATTGGCATCTTGCTCTCCGCTCTGTCGCCACTTCATTTCCCCTCCTTTGTAGATTATTAAAGTTGGAATCGCCTTTACACGTAAAGCTTCGGCAAGCTCCGCATTTTTATCAACATCTATTTTTATTACTTTAGCCTTATCGCCTAAGGCTGCCGCAACATCTCTTAAAACGGCATGCATGGTTGAAGACTGTTCATTCCAGTCGGTAAAAAAATCTAACAACACCGGAATTTCTACATCAATAAGTTCCCCAAATTTTGACATACTTTATTGTTTATGAGTCAAATATACTTTTACAAACCTACACATTTTTTTCAAATTTTTGATATACGTGTTTTTTTGTAGCATATTTTACCACGTCCTAATATAAAAATACGCAATTTCTATAGGAATTACAACATTTAATAAATAATAGAAATATTACCGTTCACGATTAAAAAAATAAGCGTTTTATTATTATGCCGTTACAGTACCCTTTTTAAGTTCTATAACGGTAATTTCTGGCCATATTCCAACGCGACCAGGAAACGCTAAATAACCAAAACCTCTATTTACATTAAGATATCTACCTGCTTCATTATACATTCCTGCCCAATATTTATAACGCCATTTAGCAGGACTCCATTTAAACCATCCCGGAATTTCGATTCCAAATTGCATACCATGAGTATGACCGCTTAGGGTTAAATGATAATGATTGTCGTCATTTTTAACTTTCTTTTCCCAATGGGTCGGATCATGACTCATTAAAATTTTAAAATCATTTGCTTCAACCTGTTTCGTAGCCTTTTGTAAATCACCAGCTTTTTTAAATCCGCCTGTTCCCCAATTTTCTACACCTACCAAAGCCAAACGCTGGCCGCCACGTTCTATAAATCGACTTTCATTTAACAATAAATCAAAACCTATTTCCCTTTGAAGTGCTTTTAAATCTTCTAAATTTTGATGTTTAGCTTCTTCCGATTCCCATGCCACATAATCACCATAATCGTGATTACCTAATACGGAATACAAACCGTCTTTAGCTTTTAGGTTACTAAATATTTTCTGGTAAGGCTTTAATTCATCAGCCTTGTTATTTACCATGTCGCCTGTAAACAAAATAACATCGCTATTTTGTTCGTTAATTAAATCTATCGCATATTCAACCTTATCAACATTATCAAAACTACCTGAATGCACATCACTTATTTGAGTGACTTTATACCCATCGAAAGCCTCTGGTAAATCTTCAAATGTCAAGGTATATTTTAAAACCTTAAAATTGTATTTTCCTTTATAAATACCGTATAATATGGAAGCAAACGGAATCGCTGATATACCTAAAGCGATTTTACTTATAAATTGACGACGCGACGCAAAATAATTGCCTTCGGCAGAATTTCCTTCTGTAAAATATCTATAAATTGCCTGTGGCACCCTGAAAATGTCTTCACCTAACATGGCTATCAACAAAATCATTTTTGGCACGAGTAGCGCGATAAAAAACCCAAATGCAAAAGCGTGTCGATGTGTAAAACCATCGCTTCGGTTAAACCCGTAATAATTATATACAAAATTACCGATAACCAATAAAGACACTACCCAATACAAGGCTTGCACCCAATGGTTTCTGGTGACAGTTTTTAATGCCTGGAAGCCGTAAATATCGACAACTAAATAAAGTATTAAAAAGATAGCCCAACGCAACATAAATGGTTTTTTACCAAAGATAAGGGATTTTAAAGAGTATTATAAGCACCACAATATATTTAACGGAACCTTAAGAACATACCATTCTCTGTTATTTCTCCTCCCCTTAAAGTGTGGTTGCTTTTAAAATACTTTGAATCGTCCTTATATCAGAATACGACTTAATGGTTTCATCAAAAAATTTAGAGCTGTTCATGGTAATTTTAGGTTGTTCAATAACCGTTTCAATAGTAGAAGCTGACACATGTATTTCATCAAAGCCAGCTTTTGCAAACAATGCAGCATTTTCTGGTTTTATGCCACCACCGGGTAAAACAGACAATTTTTGTTGTCCAAGTTCTTTAAGTTCTTTTAAAAAATGGAGTGCTAAAGCAGCCGATGTTTGTTGACCAGAAGTAAGCACACGATCAACTCCTAAACGCTTTAATTCTTCAATCGCATCTATCGGGTTTGGCACCCAATCAAAAGCGCGATGAAACGTAAATGGTAATGGTTTCGCGAGGTCTACAAGTTGCTTTGTTTTTTCAATATCTACTGTATTATCATCATTTAAAACTCCCGAAACAATTCCGGCACACCCTAGCTCCTTACACAGTTTAATATCGTGCTTCATAATATCCATTTCATCGTCGGAGAACGTAAAACTCCCACTTCTTGAACGAATTAAAACAAACACCGGAATGGACAAAGTTTCTATAACTTTTTTGATCAAACCAAAAGAAGGTGTTATTCCTCCAACAGCTAATTCCGAGCATAATTCGATACGATGAGCACCCGCTTTTTCAGCATTTAAAGCCGATTCAAAAGAGTTAGCACAAACTTCTACTATCATAATTTTCAATTAAAAAAACAAATATAGTAATACCTAGATAGAAATCATTCTTGTAAAAATATGCAACTTATTTAAATATATAATTCAATTCATTTTTTCGGCAGTAAAAACCTCTTTAAAACCATTTAATTACAACTTTATAACCGAATTATTTTGTTAATACTATAGTGCCTAAAAACATTTAAATCTCAATTATCGCGTAAGTTTTTGTAGTTTTGAAGTTCTTATCAAAACAACACATATGTCTGATCAAAAACGTCTTTTTTTAGTTGATGCTTATGCCTTAATTTTTCGCGGATACTACGCCTTTATTAAAAACCCCAGAATAAACAGTAAAGGCATTGACACCTCTGCTATTATGGGATTTATGAATTCGCTTTTAGATGTTATAAAACGTGAAAAACCAGATCATTTAGCTGTATGTTTTGACAAAGGTGGAAGTACCGACCGCGTGGAAATGTTTGAAGCTTACAAAGCGAATCGAGACGAAACACCGGAAGCTATAAAAGTAGCTGTACCCTACATTCAAAATATATTACAAGCCATGCATATTCCGATTATGGTAAAAGAAGGCTATGAGGCCGACGACGTAATTGGAACACTGTCCAAACAAGCCGAAAAACAAGGCTATCAAACCTACATGGTTACTCCCGACAAAGATTTTGCTCAGTTAGTAAGTGAAAACATTTTTATGTATCGCCCTAAGTCCTTTGGTGGTGGTTATGAAACCTGGGGTATTGAGGAAGTGAAGAAAAAATTTGAAGTTGAAAACCCATTACAGGTTATAGACTTTTTAGGTATGATGGGCGACTCGAGCGATAATATTCCTGGGCTTCCCGGAGTTGGAGAAAAGACAGCCAAAAAGTTCATTGCTCAATACGGTAGCATGGAGGGGCTTTTAGAAAACACGCATGAGCTAAAAGGTAAAATGAAGGAGAAAGTTGAAGCCAATAAAGAACTTGGTTTGCTATCTAAAAAACTAGCAACAATTATGCTTGATGTTCCTGTAGAATTCGACGAACACGACTTCGAAATGTCGGAACCAAACATAGAAAAAGTCACTGAAATTTTTCAGGATTTAGAATTTAGAAATCTGCTAACTAATTTCTTAAAAACCTTTTCCGCAAATACGGAAGCCGCGAAAGAATCTCCAAGTCCATCTAAAGCATCAGACACTAAAACGGAAACTATAAAAGAACCAACTTCAGCCGGAGCAGGTCAATTTTCACTTTTTGGAGGCGGCGATGAAACACAAAGCGAAAGCACAGCATCTTACACAAGAAAAACTGCCGAAACCACATCTCACTTTTACCAAAGTGTTGCATCGGGCATGGCTACAAAATTATTCGTTAAAAAATTAATGCAACAAACATCGGTATGTTTTGATACTGAAACTACCGACCTGAACCCACTCGCAGCCGAATTAGTTGGTATTGCTTTTTCATGGGAAACTGGCAAAGGATTTTATTTACCATTTCCGGAGGACAAAAGCGAAGCACAGAAACTTATCGAAGAATTACGACCGTTTTTTGAAAGCGAAAACATTGAAAAAATAGGTCAGAATTTAAAATACGACATAAAAGTATTAGCAAAATATAATATAGCCGTAAAAGGTAAATTATTCGACACCATGCTGGCTCATTATCTTATTAATCCAGATATGCGCCACAATATGGATGTTTTAGCTGAAACTTACCTGAATTACTCTCCGATTTCTATTGAAACTTTAATTGGCAAAAAAGGCAAGAACCAATTATCAATGCGCCAAGTACCTTTGGAAAAGCAAACAGAATATGCCGTAGAAGATGCCGATATCACGCTCCAACTTAAGGAACATTTCGAAAAAGAATTAGGCGAAGCCAGTACTCAAAAGTTATTCGATGAGATTGAAATTCCACTTTTACGGGTATTATCAGCCATGGAACTGGAAGGCATAAATCTGGACAAAGCCTTTTTAAACAGTTTATCTGATGCTTTAACCAACGATATCAAAACGCTTGAAAGTAAAATTTACGAAGCTGCCGGTGAGGAATTTAATATCGCCTCACCAAAACAGTTAGGTGTTATATTATTCGAAAAATTAAAACTGGTCGACAAACCTAAAAAAACCAAAACAGGACAGTATGCAACAAGCGAAGATATTTTAAGCTATCTGGCCAAAGACCATGATATCATTCAAAATATTTTAGACTTTAGAGGCTTATCGAAACTAAAGAGTACATATATTGATGCCTTGCCACTTCAAGTGGATCCTGTAAGTCATCGTGTACACACCGATTATATGCAAACGGTTGCCGCTACGGGTCGATTAAGTAGTAACAACCCTAACTTACAAAACATTCCTATTCGTACCGAACGCGGTCGTCAGGTGCGTAAAGCATTTATACCCCGTAATGATGACTATATTTTACTGGCCGCCGATTATAGCCAGATAGAATTACGTGTTATTGCAGCTTTAAGCGAAGAAGAAACCATGATTAATGCTTTTAAAAACGGTGAAGACATTCACGCCTCGACGGCATCGAAAGTATTTAATGTACCTATTAACGAAGTAACACGCGAACAGCGTAGTAATGCCAAAACGGTAAACTTCGGAATTATTTACGGGGTTTCTGCTTTTGGATTAAGTAACCAAACTAATTTATCGCGCAGTGAAGCCAAGGAACTAATTGATACTTACTACGAAACGTACCCGAAGCTAAAAAATTATATTAGCCAGCAAGTCGATTTTGCCCGCGACCACGGTTATGTGCAAACAGTTTTAGGGCGTCGTCGTTATTTAAAAGATATTAACTCACGTAATGCTGTAGTTCGTGGAGCTGCCGAGCGTAATGCAGTAAACGCACCAATTCAAGGTAGTGCTGCCGATATTATTAAAATTGCCATGATTAACATTTATAAAAAATTAGAATCTGGTGATTTTAAAACAAAAATGCTTTTACAAGTGCATGATGAATTGGTCTTCGATGTTTACAAACCAGAACTTGACAGCATTAAAACATTAGTAAAAACCGAAATGGAGAACGCTTACCAGTTGGCAGTACCTTTAGATGTAGATTTAGGCACTGGTAACAACTGGCTAGAGGCGCATTAAGTCAATGACACCCCTATAGTCCCCTCAAGGGGACAAGTCTTAATAATGTTGACTTTAGAGGAAATTTGAAAGTCCTCCCTTTGAGGGAGGATTTAGGTGGGTGTTTTTTAAATTGCTCGTATTTTCTTATATTTAAAAATATGAGAAATAAAATTATTCCTTATAACCCCGAATTAAGAGCATTAGCAAGACAACTTCGAAAAAATAGCACCTTACCTGAAATCCTGCTATGGCAAAATATAAAAAATCGAACTTTAGGGTTTCAGTTTCACAGACAAGTTCCTATGTTAAATTACATCGTTGATTTTTACTGTCATGAAATTGGTTTAGCTATTGAAATTGATGGCCGTAGCCATGACCATTCATTTTTATATGATGCTAAACGACAACATGAATTAGAAAAATATGGCGTACGCTTTTTAAGAATTTCAAACGAAGAAATCATGAAAAATATGTTTAGTGTTTTGTTGGTTATTGAAGAAAAAATTAAAGAAATACAAACGCCCCTATAGTCCCCTCAAGGGGACAGGTCTTAGTAATGTTGACTTTAGAGGAAATTTGAAAGTCCTCCCTTTGAGGGAGGATTTAGGTGGGTGTTTTAAAATACTTAAACAAAATTTTCTACACATCTAATTACATACCCATCCAAGATTTTATTTCGGATTGGTAACTTCTACCGCTTTTTAAAACTGTTTTAAACTTATCATCCATTGTAATATTATAACAACTATTAAAATGTGTAAACACTTCAGAAACCATATTCGTATTAATTATAAGGGAGCGATGAATTCTTAAAAACTCATTTGGAAGTTGACGACTTAACGCTGTTAAACTTTGGTCTGTGATATACTCTTCGCCTTGCTTTGTAAAAATAGACACATACTTGTCTGTTGCTTTAAAGTATGCCACCTCTGCAAGTTTGACGAAACTTATTTTCTTTCCTACCTTTATTGTTATTGAAGTTAATTGACGTTGTTCCTGTTGAACTCCATTAAAACTTCTCAAAATATTTAAAATTTGTTCAGACTGCTCTTCTTTATTAAAGAAAGCAAGCTTGTTTATTGTTACCTCTATACGCTCTTTTCTAACAGGTTTTAACAAATAATCCAAACTGTTGGTTTCAAAAGCCTGTAACGCATAGTCATCAAAAGCAGTACAGAAAACCACGATTGGTATTTCCTCTAGTTTTTGAAGCATTTCTAAACCATTCATTTCAGGCATTTGGATATCTAAAAAAATAACATCTGGTTTTAATTGGTTTATTTTCTCAATGCCTTCTACTCCATCACAAGCTTCATCAACGACTTGAAAAGTTTCTGAAAAATCCATCAATAATTCTTTTAAACGTTGTCTTGCCGGTGGTTCATCGTCAATAACAATAGTCCTATAAAGTTTCATTTTCAAATCGTTTCATATTATTAAATCCTTTTTTACTTATAGTAATCGAAATACGTTTTTCAGGTTCGTTTTCCCAATACAGGTAACCTTCGCCTTCAAAACTTAATTTTAAAATATCATTAATACTTTGCAACCCATAACCTGTAATAAATCCTTCAGGAAAATCAGGACCATTGTCTAATACATTAATTTCTACACTATCATCTTTCTTATAAATAATCACTTTAATTATACCTTCTCTTTTTATTTTTGAAATACCATGTTTAATAGCATTTTCTACTAGCGGTTGAATAATATTTCTTGGAATTTCAAATGATTCTAATCCTTTTTCAACTTCAATTGAGAACGTCATGCGTTCCCCAAAACGAATTTGTTCTATTTGTAAATATGCCCGAACGGCTTCAACTTCCTCTTTTATAGTTGAACTCAAGGCATTATTTCGATTAATGTTATAACGAAATAAATCGGACAAAGACAAAGCCATTTGCTCAGTCTTTTCGGGATTACTTCTTACCAAACCTGCTATCGAATTTAACGAATTGTATAAAAAATGTGGATTAATTCTAGCATTTAACGAAGCAATTTCAGCCTGCGCCTTTAAGGCTGTCATTTTAATGAGTTCTAAATCTTTTTTTCGTAATTGCATTTCAGTTTGTTCTCTTAGGTACAAAAATGCTACACGCATTAAAAAAACGGAAACTCCAATAAGACTCAAAATAAATTTAAATTTAGAATCAATATTAAAAACAAATAAAGCAATTAATATCCCTAAAATCACTAAAAATGTAAACCCTATTTTCAACTTTAATTGCTTTGCTATGGTCCATTCTTTATTAATAATATTCTTCTCTAAAACATAAAGTAAACTTAATACAATTAACCAAATTATCATATATACAATTAAAGTTACCAGCAATGGAGAAAGATAAAAACTAGGTTCTGCTGTACTCGTTAAATAATCAAATGAATGAAATACAACATATGATATAATCATTAAAACCATTCCTGGTACTAAATAGTTTAAATATCTAAATTGAAACTGTCTTGTAAAAACTTTTCGATAAGAAATCAAAAGAATTGAGAAAGCGATAAAAACGGATAAAATTGTAGCAAAAAATTTCATTTCATTTTTATAGAAAAAATTCAAATAATACCTTTTAGTATAATTGCTGAGTATATAACTTTTAGCTTCCTTAAGTAAGTCTTTTGAATATAATTTCTGAAGCAAAAACCTATCCGACAAACTAAATTTTGTTAAAATAGGATCAGGATCATAGTCATCAAATATTGCATTTCCCGTTTTTGTACGATATTTGACATTTTGAATACCACACAACGATCTTATCACAAAAAACTCCAATATTCGTTTTCTGCTCTCGACACTATCAGAATCATTAAAACCTATTTGATATTCCTTAAATACTATCCCAGATTTTCCTATTTTTGATCTACTTCCAAAACGAGTACCGTTAGCGACTATTTCAATAATAACATTTCCTTTTTTTTGAGTTGAGAAATTGATGTTATTAGGAATAATTCCCTTTAACTCTTGTATTAGATTGCAAATAATTATTGAATCATTCTCATTAATTGAATTTTTTAATTGGATACTGATATCACTACGAAACTTAATAACATCCCTGTTAACCCCGTTAAAAATTCTTTCTTTCGTCCAAAACCAAAAAGTTTTATAAAAAGGTGACGATTTATCAAACTGAACGTACTTTTCCCAGACTGTGTCTGTCATCATTTTTCGTATTTCTTCCTGAGCGTTTAATTTTAATAAACCAGCAAAGAGTAATAAAATAATTATTTTTTTCATTTATGTAAATTTAAAAGGTTGATTAACGTTCACAAATAAATAATTATCATTTGCACCAAAACAGTTAATTCTGACCAACTGCGAAACGAGCTGACGAACGCCACATTGTGTTAAACTTTACGCAATATCTACCTCAAATTGATAAGTTTAGTTATTTTTATCTCCTTTAAATTTTAAAAAATGAAATCTAGCTTTACCGCCTTATTTATTCTTATATCATTTTCTGTTATAGCTCAAAAAAAAACATTAGAATTTTCAGATATCCAACAATGGAATTCAATTAAAAATGAAGCTATTTCACCAAATGGCGCGTTCGTAGTTTACGACCTGACCCAGGATAATTCCGATAGTCATTTACATTTAACTTCTAATAAAGGTAAAACGATTTTAGACTATTTTAGAGCTACAAACGGACAATTTACCTACGATTCTAACTTTTTAACTTTCACTATAAAACCACTAAAAGATAGCATCGACGATTTACGAAGACAAAAGGTGAAAAAGGATAAATTTCCCAAAGACACTTTAGCCATCTACAATTTAAACTCAAATACATTAGACAAAATTCCTCATGTAAAATCGTATCAAATTCCAGAAAAATGGTCAGGATTTATTGCCTATTATTTAGAAGATTTAAAAAAGCCTAAACAAAAATCAGACAGTACCAACATTTCGAATGAAGACGAAAAACCAAAAGAAAAAAAGGTAAGTAGTAAAAATGGATTTCATCTTGTTATTAGAAATTTAAACACAAAAGCTCAGGATACGTTCAAATATGTAACACATTACACTTTCGCTAAATCGGGAAAAGCATTAGCTTTTACTTCAACAGGAGATAGTAGCGATAACGGTGCTGGGGTTTATATTTATAATTTTAAAAACCAACAATTAACTCAAATCTACCAGCAAGAAAAAGCAAAGTACAACAGACTTAGTTTTAGTGAAAGCGGTAACCGGTTTGCATTTATTGTCGATGCCGATACTACTAAAGCACAAATAAGACCCAATGAACTATACACATGGACAGCAGGCTCTAATTTAGCAACCAAGCTTTACGACAATTCCCAAACACCTGAGGGCTTTTTGGTTTCAGGTAATGGCAACATAAGGTTCTCGAAAGACGAAAACAAATTATTTTTTGGCTTAAGAACGCCGCCAATTGTTAAGGACACTACTCTTTTAGATGATGAAATTGTTAATGTTGAAGTTTGGACCTATAACGAACCACGACTATACACCGTTCAAGAACTACAAGTAAAAAATGACACCCTTAAATCGTATCAAACGGTTTACGATTTTAAAACAACAAAAACGTTTCAGATAGAAACTGAAGACTTCCCTGAATCTGAGTTAACCGATAATGGTAATTCCAACATTGCCCTAATCAACAACCCAACACCGTATGCTTTAGAAACGCAGTGGACAGGACAAAGCTATAAAGATTATGCTTTAATCAACATAGAAACAGGACATGAAAAACTGATATTAAAAAAGTTTACAGATGCTAAATTAAGTCCGAAAGGTGCATTTGTATTTGGCTACAAAACTCAGGACAGCACGTGGTTTACCTATAATACAAAAACTAACAATTATCTGGAAATCACAAAAGGAAAGGTGTTTTATGACGAACTAAACGACACACCTAATTTTCCACGTTCATACGGTTTTGCTGGCTGGACGGGAAACGATGAGCACCTAATAATTTACGATCGTTACGACATCTGGAAGTTTAATCCAATAACAGGCGAAGCAACAAATGTAACAAACGGCAGAGCTAACAACACGGTTTACAGATATATCAAATTAGATAAAGAAGAAGAGTATATCAACTCAAAAAACAAATGGCTTTTATCTACTTTTAATGAAACTTCAAAACAGGCTGGATTCGCTGAATTTAATCCAAACAATAATACCTTAAAACAAATTGAAATAGGTGATTATAAATATGGTAATCCTGTAAAAGCTGAATTAAGTGATGCCTTATTATTTACTCGTGAATCGTTTACCGAATTCCCAGATCTTAGGCTCACAAATTTAAGCTTCAAAAAACAGATTGTTTTAAGCCATGCCAATCCGCAACAAAACGATTATAATTGGGGAAGCATTGAATTAGTTAAATGGACTTCGTTAGATGGCGAAGAACTGGAAGGCCTTTTGGCAAAACCTGAAAACTTCGACCCAAACAAAAAATATCCCATGATTGTAAACTTCTATGAACGAAGCTCAAATACAATTCATTCACACCGACCACCTTCTTTTGTTCGCTCTACAATTAGTTACAGCTATTACACAAGTCGAGGATATGTTGTTTTCAATCCCGATGTAACCTATAAAATAGGATACCCTGGAGAAAGTGCCTTAAGCTGCGTTGTATCGGGTACAAATAGCATCATAAAAAAAGGATTTATTGATAAAGATCGAATAGGTTTACAAGGACACAGCTGGGGTGGTTATCAAATAGCTTACCTAGTCACAAAAACCAATATGTTTAAAGCTGCCGAATCTGGGGCGCCTGTAGTTAATATGATTAGTGCCTATGGCGGTATTCGTTGGTGGACAGGTTTAAGTCGACAATTTCAATATGAACATACACAAAGCCGTATAGGAGGAACACCATGGGAATACCCAATGCGCTATATTGAAAATTCACCAATTTTTAACATCGACAAAATTAAAACACCTTTATTAATTTTACACAACGATGCCGATGGCCATGTACCCTGGTATCAGGGCATCGAATTTTTTGTTAGTTTACGTCGTTTAGGAAAACCATCATGGTTTTTAAATTACAACAACGAACCACACTGGCCACTAAAGTATCAGAACCGAAAAGATTTCACTTTAAAAATGTCGCAGTTCTTTGATTATTATTTAAAAGATGCTCCTGTACCCCTTTGGATGGAACGTGGTATACCTGCAGTAGAAAAAGGAATTAGCACCGGCTATGAACTTATAAAAAGATAGTTACTATAAAAAAAAAGCCTTGTAATAATTACGAGGCTTTTTGATTTATTTAACGACGTTTACTTTTCTTAGACCTAAACTTCGCTTTATTTTTTCGTTGATTAAATGGCACGGCATCATCAAACGTGTGTTTAGTTTTTCCTGGTTTGTTTTTGCGCCATGAATCATTTTCGGGGAGCAAAACTTTTAACAAATCCTGACGCCCTAATTTATTTAAAGTATTTCTAATCCACGCTTTATTTTCGTCTTTATACCAAAAGAAAAAACGGTGTTGTTCATCTTTCTCTTTTCTGGTTTTTGGTGTTTTCACTTTCTTAAGCGTATATGGGTGGTAGCCACTGTAATAAATAACTGTCGCAACCGTCATAGGCGTTGGAGTAAACCCTTGTACCTGCTCTAACTGAAAGCCCATATCCTTAGTTTCAGCTGCCAGATTAGCCATATCTTCGGCTTCACAAGCAGGGTGATTTGATATGAAATAAGGAATTAACTGAAGTTTCAACTTATGTTTAACATTAATCTTATCGAAACGCTCCTTGAACTTATGGAAATAACTAAATGATGGTTTACGCATTAGTTTTAAAACCGGGTCGCTGGTATGTTCCGGAGCAACTTTCAACCGACCAGAAACGTGCTTAGTCATAACTTCTTCGGTGTAATCGTCTAATTCCTTCGGATCGGCATTCTTATTGAATTCAGGCACCAACATATCATGACGAATACCACTACCTATAAATGATTTTTTAACTTTCGGATGACTATCAACAGCCTTATACAATTCGGTTAACGGCTTGTGCGATGTATCGAGGTTACTACAAATTACAGGTGAAATACAGGAAGGCGCTACACACTTATCGCATATCGACTGAATTTTTCCCTTCATTTTATACATATTCGCACTCGGCCCGCCAATATCAGATAAATACCCTTTAAAATCGGGCATATTAGCCACGGTATCGACTTCTTTTAAAATAGATTCCTGACTACGTGAGGCAATAAACTTACCCTGATGTGCCGAAATGGTACAAAAACTACAGCCTCCAAAACAACCTCTATGAATGTTTATTGAAAACTTAATCATTTCAAAAGCTGGAATTGGTCCGCGCTTATTATATTTTGGATGTGGTAATCGTGTATACGGTAAATCGAAAGAAGCATCAATTTCCTCCTCGGTCATGGTTGGGTATGGCGGATTAATCATTAAGGTTTTATCACCCACCTTTTGAAAAATACGACGTGCAGCCAACTTATTAGACTCCTGCTCTATAACTTTAAAATTTGAAGCGTAAGCCTTCTTATCTTTTAAGCAGGTTTCATGAGAAGCAATTTCAACATCTTCCCAATTGCTATTTTTAGGAATACTTTCACCTTGTTTAACAAGAACTGCGGTTTGACTAATGGTATTTAAACTATCAAAAGGCACACCTTTTTGCAATAACCGTACAATTTCACGTAGTGGTTGTTCTCCCATACCATACACCAGCATATCGGCTTTAGAACTTTCTAAAATAGTAGGCATGAGTTTATCACTCCAATAATCGTAATGCGTAACACGACGTAAGGACGCTTCAATACCTCCAATTAACACGGGCACATCTGGCCATTTTTCCTTTAAGATATTAGAATAAACGGTTGTTGCATAATCCGGACGAAAACCAATATCTCCATTTGGCGTATAAGCATCTTTATCACGACGCTTTTTATTGGCGTTGTAATTACTAATCATAGGATCCATACAACCACCAGTAACACCAAAGAATAATCTGGGACGTCCTAGTTTAACAAAATCCTGAAGATTATCGTTAACATTGGGTTGCGGAACAATCGCTACCTTTAACCCGTAACTTTCTAAGGTACGCCCAATAACCGCAGGCCCAAAGGTTGGATGATCAACATAGGCATCGCCGCTAAACAGGATCACATCGAGTTCTTCCCATCCGCGTATTTTAACCTCTTTGTTCGTGGTAGGTAACCAATCTGAAAGTTGTAATTCTCGCATAATGCTGCAAAAATAGTCAATTTATAACTCTTGATGTTTATTTATGAAAGCTTTGTGATTTTTTTTACGAGTAAAATCGTTCATTTAACACTTTACAAATCCAATTAAAAATTGGGTTAAAAGCATCAAAAACAATTTACCTATTTATCCTTGAATCTCAAACCATTCATTTTAATATAATTAACACTAATTTTTGCAATACCTTAACAATTTAAAAAGCTGTATAAAAATAACTTAGCGCACTATTTGGTAAGTAAATAATTAATCGTAAATTTGCAAACTCTTTTTGAGAGAGGAATGTTTAATAAAAATTAATTAAAAACGTGGACACATTAAGCTACAAAACAGTATCAGCTAACAAAGCTACTGCAGATAAGCAGTGGGTTTTAGTTGACGCCGAAGGACAATCTTTGGGTCGTTTAGCTTCAAAAGTTGCAAAACTTTTAAGAGGTAAACACAAGCCTAGCTTCACACCTCACGTTGATTGTGGTGATAACGTAATCGTTATTAACGCTGAAAAAATCAACTTAACCGGAAACAAGTGGAACGATAAAACGTATATCCGTCACACAGGTTACCCAGGTGGACAAAGAAGTTTAACAGCTACAGAATTGTTTGGAAAAGATCCAGCAAGAATCGTAGAAAAATCAGTAAAAGGAATGTTACCTAAAAACAAATTAGGTGCAGATTTATTCCGTAATTTAACAGTTGTTGTTGGTACAGAGCACGCTCATGCGGCACAAAAGCCAGCTACAATTAACTTAAACGAATTCAATTAATGGAAGTAATTCACAAAATTGGCCGTAGAAAAACGGCTGTTGCTCGTGCGTATGTTGCCCCAGGAAGTGGTAACATCACTATTAACAAAAAAGACTTAGCTAGCTACTTTACTACTGCAACATTACAGTATAAAGTTAAGCAACCTTTAGCTTTGACTAACAATGAAAGCAACTTTGATATTACCGTAAATGTATATGGAGGTGGTATTACTGGTCAAGCAGAGGCTATCCGTTTAGCAATTTCTCGTGCTATGTGCGAAGTAGACGCAGAAAACAGATTAACTCTTAAACCAGAAGGTTTATTAACAAGAGACCCAAGAATGGTAGAGCGTAAGAAATTCGGTCAGAAGAAAGCTCGTAAGAAATTCCAGTTCTCTAAACGTTAATATTATTGTTGAATTTATTTCAACGCAATTAAAAAAATTAATAACAGTTATTGTTGTATCCTAGTAAGTAATACAGGATTTAGTTTAGCATCTAAATGCAGCCTAGGGCTAAAACCTTAGCCAAAAGGAACATTGCTAATTCAACAGAACGTAAACTATTACAAAAATGGCAGTAGAAGTAAAAGAATTACTTGAAGCAGGTGTACACTTCGGACACCTTACTCGTAAGTGGGACCCAAACATGGCTCCTTACGTATACATGGAGCGTAATGGCATCCATATTATCAACTTATATAAAACTGCAGCTAAAATTGACGAAGCTGGAGCAGCGTTAGCAAAAATCGCCGCTTCTGGTCGTAAAATTTTATTTGTAGCTACTAAAAAGCAAGCGAAAGATATCGTTGCTGAAAAAGCAGGTGCTATCAACATGCCTTACATCACCGAAAGATGGCCAGGTGGTATGTTAACAAACTTCGTTACTATTAGAAAAGCTGTAAAGAAAATGGCTTCTATCGATAGAATGAAGAAAGATGGTACATTCAACACATTATCTAAAAAAGAGCGTTTACAAGTAGATCGTTTAAGAGCTAAGTTAGAGAAAAACTTAGGTTCTATTAGCGACATGACGCGTTTACCAGGTGCTTTATTTGTAGTTGATATTAAACGTGAACACATCGCGATTAAAGAAGCTCAAAAATTAAACATTCCTATCTTTGCTATGGTAGATACCAACTCAGACCCACGTCAAGTTGATTACGTTATACCAGCAAACGATGACGCTTCTAAATCGATCGATAAAATCTTAACTCATGTTACCGCTTCTATCTCTGCTGGTTTAGCAGAAAGAAAAGCTGAGAAAGCCGAAGGTGATGCACCTAAAGCTAAAAAAGCAGCAGCTAAAACAGTTGCAGCTAATGAGGAAGAATAATTAACATTTACACAATACAACTAAGTCGTTTAATTATTTTCTTTGTTAAAATATTTGAACGACTTTTTTTTAAAAATTATAATACATGGAATCTACAGTAAAAGTTACAGCAGCAGAGGTTAACAAATTAAGACAAGCTACTGGTGCAGGAATGATGGATTGTAAAAAAGCTTTAGTTGAAGCTGGTGGAGATTTTGATAAAGCTATTGAAGTTTTACGTAAAAAAGGACAAAAAGTAGCAGAAAAAAGAGCCGACAGAGATTCTTCTGAAGGTGCTGCTGTTGCTAAATTAAACGCCGATCAAACTGCTGGTGTTGCTATCGTTTTAGGATGTGAAACTGATTTCGTTGGTAAAAACGAAAACTTTGTAAAATTAGCTAACGATTTAGCTGATCTTGCATTAAACTACAACACAAAAGAAGAATTTTTAGCTGCAGACTTTGGTGGTTTAACAGTTGCTGATAAATTAGTTGAGCAAACTGGTGTTATCGGTGAGAAATTAGACATCACAGCTTTCGAAAAGTTAGAAGCTCCTTACGTTGGTGCTTACGTGCACATTAACAAAATTGCTGCTTTAGTAGGTTTATCTGCAAAAGTAGATAACGCTGAAGTATTAGTAAAAGATGTAGCTATGCAAGTAGCATCAATGGGTGCAACTACTTTATCTTATAAAGATTTCGATCCTGCTTATGTGGCTTCTGAAACTGAAGCTAGAATCGCAGTTATAGAAAAAGATAACGAAGAGTTAGCACGTTTAGGTAAAACACTTAAAAACGTTCCTAAATATATCTCTATGTCTCAATTAACTCCTGAAGTTTTAGCTCAAGCTGAAGAAGATGCTAAAGCAGAATTAAAAGCTGAAGGTAAACCAGAACAAATTTGGGATAAAATTTTACCAGGTAAAATGGATCGTTTTGTTTCTGATAACACAACTCTTGATAAAGAGAAATGTTTATTAGACCAAAATTTCATTAAAGATGAAAAATCTACTGTTGCCAAATATGTAGCATCTTATGGAGAAGTTGAAATCACTGATTTTAAACGTGCTTCTGTAGGGTAACCATTACGTTTATTTAAATATTACAACAACCACTAAGATTTAAACTTGGTGGTTTTTTTTGTTATAGAAATTAAAAAACATATCTTCTTTTAATTTCATTACAATTCCAAAACATTTAGTTTCTCGTTTCTTCATTAACTTTTTTAAGTTGAAATTCTTTAAAACACATTCATTATTATCTTTAGTTAAATAAAAGCAGTCTTTTAAAATAAAAAAGCAACTTAAGTTTTGATATTTTTAAATTACAAGACAAAAAAACAATTCAAAAAGAAAAGACAAATCAACGCTATGACTAATAATGGATTTGTTATAAAATTAATACTGTATATAATACCATTCTAAATCAGACATGTTGTCTAAAATTGAAGACTTGGTTTAGTTAATTTACTAACAACTCATTGAACAATATATCCTTTTTTTTGAATGATTTACCCCGAGCAAAATTAACTTTTCAACATAAATTGCTCAAACCAATAAAACTAAACAAACAATTATGAGAAACCTTATTTATTTAATTACATCTGTAATACTTACAATTTTTTCATGTTCAAACCTAAATGACGAATTATTTAATGAAGAAGCCACCACCATTAAGGAAGTCAAAGATATGGGAAACAGCTTATCCTTAATAGACCCTAACACTCCTATCAAGGCAATGCCTACCATTAAAAGTACCGGAACATTATCCAAGAGTTCTCTCAATGGACCTTCTGGTTATTGGGATTTAGTTTGGAGTGATGAATTTGACGGCACAACGCTTAACCCCTCTAAATGGATAAAAAGTGTTAGTACAAGTAGTAGAAGTTTAAATGGCAGAGACCCTGCTTTAAAAGATTGGAGATGGGTTGAAGACCACGCATTTTTAGATGGTAACGGAGAACTTACTCTAAGAGCTTCAAAAAAGAATATGAAGACCATGAAATGTGGAGCTATAGAGTCTAAAAATTTATTCGAACCCCTTTATGGTTTTATAGAAGTCAGAATGAGAGTTGCTGAAACAACAAAAGGAAACCACACAGCATTTTGGCTTCAAGGTCATCATCAAGGTATTGTAGATGGCACTGCAAATGATGGTGCAGAAGTAGATGTTTTCGAATCTGCTTGGATAAATGACACAACAAAATCAGTTGTTCATATTGATGGCTATAGCACAGACCATCAAGCAAACACAAAGCCCTGGTCTGCACCAAATATTCATTCAGGATATCACACCTATGGTCTTAACTGGACTCCAACTAAATTAGAAATTTATTACGATGGTGTATTAAAAGTTCAATACACCGACAGCAAATGGATTCCTATGGTTCAAGAATGGATATGGTTATCTGTAGGGGCAAGTTTCGCTGATGGTGATTTTGGAAGCCAACCGATAGGAATACTTTCCGACGCTAAGGTAGATTATGTAAGAGTATGGGCACCTACTCCTATTGATCCTACAGTAGATTACTTCAGACTTGTTAACAAACAAACCAGCAAATGGATTAAAACTTACGGTAGTGTCGATGATTCATATATTAAACAAAGTTCCCTATCCAGCATTGGTAATTGGACAACTTGGAAGATCCAATATACCACACCTCCATACTTTTATTTTGTAAATGAAGGTACAGGAAAATATTTCCGCCCTATTTCGAATTCAGAAGGATCGTATATACAATTAAAATCCACATCATTTAACGGTTCGTGGAGCCAATGGGAAATGATAGATTCCAACGATGGGTATGTGTATATTAAAAATAGAGAAACTCGAAAATACTTAAGACCCTATTCAACTAATGACGATGACTATTTGATTCTTACCTCAACAAACACAGAGAATTGGGAAAAGTGGAAACTTGAACTCGCATATTGAATTAACCCTAAAAGTTAATATAGAAGTTGAAATCACTGATTTTAAACGTGCATCTGTAGGTTAATCTACTTTTAACAGTAAATCATAAAAAACCATTGCACTTTATAAAGTACAATGGTTTTTTTTATACCCAAAATTCAACGTTATTAAATTGACTTAAAAATTAGCTTTAGCAATTTAGTATAATGATTATATTTGCACAATCTGAGTAAACAAACAATGAAATACAAAAGAATACTCCTTAAATTATCTGGCGAAGCACTCATGGGAGAACGCCAATACGGAATAGACCCGGAACGTTTAGCCGAATATGCAAAAGACATTAAAGAAATTACCGAGAAAGGTGTTCAAGTAGCCATTGTAATTGGTGGTGGAAACATTTTTAGAGGTGTTGCTGGTGCAAGTAATGGTATGGACCGTGTACAAGGAGACCACATGGGAATGCTTGCTACTGTAATAAATGGCTTGGCATTACAAAGTGCCCTAGAAGATGCTGGTATACCAACACGTTTGCAATCGGCCATTAAAATAAATGAAGTTGCCGAACCTTTTATTAGAAGACGCGCTATGCGCCACTTAGAAAAAGGACGTGTAGTTATTTTTGGTGGTGGCACAGGTAACCCATACTTCACCACTGATTCTGCAGCAGTTTTAAGAGCCATTGAAATTGAAGCTGATGTTATTTTAAAGGGAACTCGTGTAGATGGCATTTACAATGCCGACCCGGAAAAAGATGCTAAAGCAACTAAATTTAATTTCATATCTTTCGATGACGTTTTAAGAAAAGGTTTAAAGGTAATGGATACTACAGCATTTACGCTTAGTCAGGAAAACGAATTACCTATTATCGTTTTCGATATGAACAAAAAAGGAAACTTACTTAAAGTAGTTTCAGGAGAAAAGGTTGGTACCGAAGTAAATTTATAACTTTTGGCGTAATTTTTGAAACTTGCATTCCGACTAAGGAATACATCACAAATCATAATATTTTCACTCATTTAACCTTTTTGATTAAACATAAAGGTGGTTTATAAAAAACTAAGAACATGAACGAAGACATTCAATTTATTCTAGACACTGCAAAAGAATCTATGACCAATGCAATAAAGCATTTAGAGAAAGCATTTGTAAATATTCGTGCAGGTAAAGCAAGTCCTGCGATGCTAGGAAGTGTTATGGTAGATTACTACGGCTCTCAAACACCTTTAAATCAGGTAGCAAACGTTAGTACACCAGATGGTAGAACCATTAGTGTTCAGCCTTGGGAAAAAAATATGCTTCAAGAAATTGAACGTGGTATTATGATTGCTAATTTGGGTTTCAACCCTATGAATAACGGTGATACCATAATTATAAACGTACCTCCATTAACGGAAGAACGCCGACGCGATTTAGCCAAACAAGCTAAAGCTGAAGCAGAAGATGCTAAAGTGAGTATTAGAACCGCTAGAAAAGACGCTAACAACGATATTAAAAAGTTAGAAGACGTATCGGAAGATTTGCAAAAAAATGCAGAAATTGATGTGCAACAAATGACCGATAATTACGTTAAAAAGGTTGATGAAATTTTCAGCGTGAAAGAAAAAGAAATTATGACCGTATAATTTAAAAGCGACAATTAGTCGCTTTTTTTGAACATCTGAAATTATTAAAAGCTATATCGGCAGGCTTAAGCTTTAACAACAAGATATAGCATTTTTTAAAACCTAAGTTATTTAGTTTTTTAATTATACTAAACCTATAACTTTTCAGATGAAATCGGTTCATCAACTTTTTGTGAGTCTGAAGCTTTTAAAAATATTTATGTTAAAACATTGTTTTCTGTTTCTATATGTTTTTGCTTCATTTTTGTTGCAGGCTCAGGTATCTCACCTCGAAGCGCAGTCGGCTACGAAAGATTCTCTAAAGCGCAAAGCGTTTATACAACATCTTGGTAACGGATATTTCCCAACGAAATACTTTAATTTTGATTTACGCTATCTCGTAAAATATAATCAATACGAAGCATTAAGAACAGGACTCGGCGGCATTACAAACGATGCGCTTTCTAAATCCTTTAAAATTAACGGGTATTTGGTGTATGGTTTTGGTGATGATAAATTTAAATATAGTGTTGGCGGCGCTTATCGGGTAGCCGAAAAAACAAACACCTGGATAAGCGTGTCTTACACCGACGATTTACAGGAAACAGGAAGCACGAAATTTTTAACAGATAAGCGATTCTTTCAATTTTTTGAACCTCGTTTATTAAATATCAACCTATTTCATGAACACCTTACCAAAAGTCTTGAAATTGAACACCAATTTACCCCAAAATTAATTTCTGAAACAGAGTTCTCAGTAATTAATATCGACCCCACCTATAATTACACTTATATTGGCGAGAATAGAAATTATTCTGAATACAATATTAGTTCAAGTAAATTTGCTTTGCAGTGGAGCCCCTTTAGCACATTTAATAATACCGATCATGGTTTAAAAGAAGTTAAAAAAGGGTTCCCTAAATTTACCATTCAATACACAAAAAGCTTTAAGGATGTTTTTAAAAGTGATTTTAATTTTTCTAAAGTAGATTTTAGAACCATTTATCAATTTGGTAATGAAAAAACAAATCATACACAAATCATAGTAGTGGCAGGCATCGCTAATGGCGACATTCCTCTATCCCATTTATACCACGCTTACCCCAATAATATAAATAAAGAAACCGTATTACAACGCTTTTCGGTAGCAGGTATAAATAGTTTTGAAACCATGTTTTTTAACGAATTCTTTTCCGATAAATTCACCACCCTCCAAATAAAACACTATTTTAAACCGTTTAACATATCCCAAAGTCACAAACCTCAAATGGTTCTTATTACGCGTTATGCATTAGGGAGTATGACCAATCCGCAACGTCATCAAAATATTAGTTTCAATACGCTCGATAAAGGGTATACCGAAACGGGTTTTGAGCTTAACAAATTACTTTTTGGTTTTGGTTTAAGCTTTACTTATCGCTATGGCGCCTATCACCTTCCAGATATAGAAGATAATATTGCTTTAAAGTTTACATTTAACGTCACTTTATGACGTAATACACTTGTTTTTTCTACCTTTGCCCAACTTTTATTTAAGGCATGCTTAAACTTTTTACAAAACACTTTTGGGATGTTGTTGCGCGACTAATTTTACGTAACAAAATAGGAATACTAATTGGCATTGTTGCCATTACCCTTTTATTTAGTACGCAATGGAAAAACATGCGCTTTACCTACACCGAAGCCAACTTGTTACCCGACGACCATGAGGTTAATATTAAGTATAACGAATTTTTAAAAATATTTGGAGAAGAAGGCAACCTTATTATTCTTGGTGTTAAAGACAGTACATTATTAACGGTTGAAAAACTAAATGCCTGGAACAAGTTAGCGCAAGATTTTAAAAAATTCGATGAAGTTGAGACGGTTGTTTCTATTAAAGACCTCCAGAAACTGGTGAAGGATAATAAAAATGAAAAATTCGTTTTGCAGCCTTTCATCAAAGATTCCATTCATTCTACTAAAGAAATAAAAGCCTTAGAGTACGAATTATTTAATAAATATCCTTTTTACGATAATTTTCTGTTCAATAAAAACACCCAAACAGTTAGGACAGCGATTTACATGAAAAAGGACATCGTTAATACCGCTGCAAGAAAAGACTTTGTAGTAGACATACTTGAACCAACGATTATTAAATTTGAAGACCAAACAGGATTAGATGTTCGTGTTTCGGGAATGCCTTATATAAGAACCCTAAACGCCCAAATTATTGTAGATGAAATAGGTTGGTTTGTAGGTGCCGCACTACTGGTTACCTCACTTATTTTCTTCTTTTTCTTCAGGTCGTTTAGAGCAACATTTATTTCACTTATTGTTGTTTGTATTGGCGTTATGTGGACGCTTGGTATTTTAGGTACTTTAAACTACGAAATTACAGTACTAACAGCGTTAATTCCACCACTAATAATTGTTATCGGAATACCTAATTGTATTTTCCTTATCAACAAATATCAAAACGAAGTAAAGAAACACGGTAATAAGGTAAAATCGCTCCAACGCGTAATCACAAAAATCGGTAATGCTACCTTAATGACTAACGTGACTACAGCTTCAGGATTTGCCACATTTATTCTTACCGAAAGCACCCTGCTAAAAGAATTTGGTATAGTCGCATCGTTAAGTATCATTGCTATATTTATTCTGTGCTTATTAATCATACCAATTATTTATACCTTTCTACCATTTCCAAAAGATCGTCATTTAGAGCATCTTAATAAGCGATGGATTGGCGGATTTGTAGACTGGATGGAACGCATGGTAAAACATGAACGTATAGCTATTTATTGTACGGGATTAGTTTTACTAATTGTTAGTATTATTGGTATCTATCAAATTAAAATTACGGGAAGTTTAATTGAAGATATGCCTCAAAATTCGGACTTTGTTAATGATATCCGATTTTTTGAAAAGGAATTTGACGGTATTATGCCTGTTGAAATTATGATTGATACCAAACGTAAAAAAGGCGTTATGAAACTGACTACTTTAAAACGTATGGATGCACTACAGGAAGCCATTAACGAAATTCCCGAGTTATCTAAACCAATATCAGTAGTAGACTTGGTAAAATACTCCAAACAAGCTTACTATAATGGTAATACAAAATATTATCAATTACCTACGAGTCAGGAAAACAGTTTCATTTTATCGTACGCTAAAAATTCGTCATCAAATGTTGATTTACTTAAAAACTTTGTGGACAGTACAGGGCAATACGCCCGAATCACCACGTTTATGAAAGACATTGGTACCGAAAAAATGGAGCGAATTGAAGAAAATCTTCAAACTAAAATTGATAAACTTTTTCCAGGTGAACGTTATCAAGTGACGATGACCGGAAAAGCTGTGGTGTTTCAAAAAGGAACTAAATACCTAGTTAAAAACCTTGTCATATCATTATCACTCGCTATTCTTTTAATTGCTGTTTTTATGGCATACATGTTTAGGTCGGTTAGAATGATTGTCATCTCGTTAATTCCTAATTTATTACCATTGCTTGTTACGGCAGGATTAATGGGATATTTAGGTGTTCCTATTAAGCCTTCAACCATTTTAGTGTTCAGTATTGCCTTCGGTATTTCGGTAGACGATACGATTCACTTTTTGGCTAAATACCGTCAGGAATTACAGGCCAGACACTGGAAAATTAAACCATCGGTGTATGGGGCTTTGCGCGAAACAGGTGTGAGTATGTTCTATACCTCAATTGTTCTGTTTTTTGGTTTTTCGGTTTTCACCATATCCAGTTTTGGTGGTACGGTAGCTTTAGGCGCTTTAGTTTCTGCTACTTTATTGTTTGCTATGCTATCAAACTTATTGCTGCTTCCATCGTTATTATTATCATTAGAACGCAGTATTGCTAATAAAGAAGTTTTAAAAGAGCCTTCAATAAATATTATCCCAGAAGAAGACGACAACGAAGAATAAAACGTACTTCTTTTAATATAAGCAGGCTAAATTTTATATTTACACTAATAATTTTAATACCTATGAAATCATATACCGTTTCAGAATTATTATCACAACATATAACACCTAACTCAGAAGTAGAAATTAAAGGCTGGGTAAGAACATTTAGAGCAAACCGGTTTATTGCTTTAAACGATGGTTCAACATTAAATAACATTCAATGTGTTGTAGATTTTGAAAATTTTGATGAAGCACTATTGAAACGTATCACCACAGGTGCAGCGATTCATATAAAAGGCGATTTAGTTGAGAGTCAAGGTAAAGGCCAATCTGTAGAAATACAAGCCAATTTTGTAGATGTTTTAGGAGATTCTGATCCGGAAACATATCCGATTCAACCCAAAAAACACTCTTTCGAATTCTTAAGAGAAAATGCGCACTTACGTACTAGAACTAATACCTTTAGTGCAGTTATGCGCTTACGTTCGGCGTTATCGTTTGCTATACATAAATACTTTAACGAGAACGGATTTTATTACATGCATGCGCCTATTATTACTGGAAGTGATGCCGAAGGGGCTGGTGAAATGTTTAGGGTAACCAGCTTAGACTCTAAAAAACCACCATTAAATGAAGCCGGCGAAGTAGATTACAGTAAGGATTTCTTCGGAAAAGAAACAAACTTAACAGTATCAGGGCAATTAGAAGCCGAAACCTACGCCATGTCTTTAGGTAAGGTTTATACTTTCGGACCTACGTTTAGAGCTGAAAACTCGAATACATCAAGACATCTGGCCGAGTTCTGGATGATTGAACCAGAAGTAGCTTTCATGGATTTACCTGGCAATATGGATTTAGCTGAAGATTTCATGAAATCGGTAATAAAATACGTTCTGGAAAACAATAAAGAAGATTTAGAATTTTTAGATAAACGCTTACAGGACGAAGACAAGAAAAAACCACAGGCCGAACGTAGCCCAATGACGTTAATTGAAAAGTTAAAATTCGTTACCGACAACAACTTTAAACGTGTAAGCTACACTGAAGCCATTGATATTTTGCGCAACAGCAAACCTAATAAGAAAAAGAAATTTAAATATATTATCGACGAGTGGGGTGCCGATTTACAAAGTGAACACGAGCGTTACTTAGTAGAAAAACACTTTAATTGTCCTGTTATATTATTTGATTATCCTGCAAACATTAAGGCATTTTACATGCGTTTAAACGACGATGGAAAAACCGTACGTGCCATGGATATCCTATTCCCTGGTATTGGTGAAATTGTAGGAGGTGCGCAACGTGAAGAGCGCCTGGACGTTTTAAAAGAAAAAATGGCTGCAATAAATATCCCTGAAGAAGAACTTTGGTGGTACTTAGATTTACGTAAATTTGGTACGGCAGTTCACTCTGGTTTTGGTTTAGGCTTTGAGCGTTTGGTTATGTTCGCTACAGGTATGAGCAATATTAGAGATGTAATTCCGTTTCCTAGAACACCACAAAATGCAGAATTTTAAAAACATCAAACAAATGGTTACACATCAGTAAAAGTTTTTTTACTTTTATCTAAATCCCAATCGCAACATGCTCAAGCAACATTTACAATTTAAATTATCGCAAAAGCTGTCTCCGCAACAAATTCAATTAATGAAATTGATACAGTTGCCTACGCAGGCTTTTGAGCAACGCGTAAAACAAGAATTAGAAGAAAATCCAGCTCTAGATAGTGGTAAAGAATCTTTAGATACAGATTTTGATTCGGATTTTGACAATTCTAATGATGAGTATAACGATAGTGAAACCATAGGGAATGATGAGATAAATGTTGATGAATACCTGAGTGACGATGAGATTCCAGATTATCGTATGCAGGCTAATAATTACAGCAGCGACGATGAGGAAAAAAGTATGCCATATGCAGCAGGAACATCGTTTACGCAACATTTAATTAATCAGCTAAATACTTACCGCCTTGACGAAGAAGAACGGGAAATAGCCGAATTTTTGGTAGGTAGCGTTGATGAAAGTGGATACATACGTCGATCACTTTCTGATATCATGGACGATTTAGCATTTACCCAAAACGTCTATACATCCGAAGAAAAAATAAATAAAGTTTTAAAAATTGTTCATCAGTTAGACCCTGCGGGTGTAGGGGCACGTAATTTGCAAGAATGTTTAAGTATTCAATTGCACCGCAAGGACAAAACACCAGATACGGAGTTGGCAATAGACATTATTGATAATGCTTTTGAGCAGTTTACAAAAAAGCATTACAAAAAACTATTACAAAAATTTGATGTTACTGAATTGCAACTAAAAGACGCCATTCACGAAATTGAACATTTAAATCCAAAACCTGGCGGTTCTTATGCGGGTAACAACCGTATAGTGGAACATGTTGTTCCCGATTTTGCCATTAAAATTGTAGATGGAGAACTAGAGCTCACTTTAAATGGTCGAAATGCCCCGGAACTTCACGTGTCTCGAGGTTATAACGACATGCTTAAAGGCTATAAAGAATCAAAGGAAAAATCGAAATCTCAAAAAGATGCCGTTATCTTTATAAAACAAAAGCTAGATGCCGCCAAATGGTTTATTGAAGCTATAAAGCAACGTCAACAAACCTTGTTTGTTACCATGAGTGCCATTATGCATTATCAGGAAGAATATTTTTTAACGGGCGACGAGCGCAACTTAAAACCCATGATTTTAAAAGATATTGCCGATGAAATTAATATGGACGTTTCAACGGTATCGCGGGTAGCCAACAGCAAATATGTAGATACACCGTACGGCACTAAACTGATCAAGGAGTTCTTTTCGGAAGCTATGAAAAATGATCAGGGAGAAGACGTATCAACCCGAGAAATCAAGAAGATTTTAGAAACTGTAATAGAAGAAGAAAATAAGAAAAAACCATTAACCGATGAAAATTTAGCTTCTATTTTAAAAGATAAAGGCTATCCAATTGCACGACGTACAGTCGCAAAATACAGAGAACAGCTCGATATACCAGTTGCTCGGTTACGTAAAAAAATATAATGGGTAAGATTTTAAAGAGTATTTCGTTTATATTTCATCCGTTAATAATGCCTATTCTTGGTGTTATTTTTTACTTTTCAAAATCGCCACGATATATACCAAGAGAAATTATTCAGGCAAAATTAATAGCCCTTTTTATTCTAACAGTACTGCTTCCAATTATATTTTATTTCTTGCTTAAAACATTAGGAAAGGTATCATCTATTTACATGCCCGACGTTAAAGAACGCGTTTTACCTTTAGCCATAAACTGTATTGTTACAATTGTTATTTTACAGCGCATATTAACCCCTAACCAAATTATTGAGCTTTATTATTTCTTTTTAGGTATTTTAATATCATCAATGACCTGCCTTATGCTTGCTGTTTTTAAATTCAAGGCCAGTATACACATGATTGCAATTTCGGGAGTTTTTATGTATTTCATAGCTCTAAGTATCCATTTTAACATAAATATTAATGGAACTTTAGCTTTAATGAGTATTATTACTGGAGCAGTAGCTACATCCCGATTACACGTAAATGCGCATACGAATATTGAACTGATTTTAGGATTTTTCGTAGGATTAATTCCGCAATTAATTTTGGTCCCTTATTGGCTATAATACATAAAAGATTAACCCCACCTTTATACTGTTTAAATCGATATTTTCTCCATTTATTTTTGTGTCTTCAGAGATAATTGGGGTTAAGGCATAATATAGGTGTAAATTCCAGGTATTATAACCAGTGCTCAGTGTTAAACCATACTGAAACTTTTCGAATAATTTCAGATTCTGATACTCTACATTACCTAAATCACCTCGATATTTAAATCTGTTATTAAACATATAACCAAATTTTATTCCTGGGTAAACCCTCCAGAATTTATAAACTTCTGGGGTAGACGTCCGCCACCGAAATTCAAAAGGTATTTCTACGTAATGATTCGTATACTTGTTTCTAGTATAGGTATCACCGTCTAATATAATATTATCGTCTAAGCTCTGATTATTGTCTCTACTTAAATATAAATTATTATTGTAGGTATTCGTGCCATACCCCAGTCCTAAAGCAATAGCGACGTTCCTACGCTTGTTTAAGGGCATATCTTTCATAATGCCAATAAACAATCCATTGGAAATTCCATTTTGCTGAAAATCTTCTGGTGTTTTCCCAAAGAAATTATAAGTAACTCCAAGATAGAATTGGTCTTCTTTATACAAGGAATCTATAACTTTGGTCTGCTCTAAAACCTGAGCCTGAACCACACTAACCACTTGTGAAATTATAGCAACCAATAAAATCAGATGTCTTTTGTACACGTTGGTAAAGATTTAATTATTGACTATAAATTTATCATTTAATTTTATATCCTATAAAAAATAAAAGCGTTTTGATTTCTCAAAACGCTTTTACTATATAAAATTAAGAATTAAAATCTATTGTTCTACTACACTTCCTTTTTTGGTGGTGTAGTTAATTTTTAGCGCATTTACTTTACGCAATTCTTTCTTAATATCACTTACCAGTCCCATATTAGCATCACTATCTACTTTTAATGCCGTAGTTAAAAAAGGAACTAGTTCTTCTCTTTTGGATGCGCGCTCTGCTGCAATAAAGGCAGCAATTTCACTTACATCGGCAAACTTATCGTTTAGCTGTATTTTGGCTGAACTACCATATTGCTTAGCGTAGTTTTCACTAGGCTTACCTGCATAGATATACATAACCAAATCTTTCTTATCAAGTTTTTCAACCTGATCAGCAAAAGGAAGATTATTTTCAACCATTAACGTATTTTGCCTCATTACAGTTGCAACCATAAAGAAGAATAATAACATGAATACAATATCTGGAAGTGACGCCGTTGATATTGCGGGCATATCGCCGCTTTTTTTCTTATTAAATTTAGCCATAAAATGTTAAATTTTAATTATTGTACTTCCGAAAGCTTTTGAGGATATTCTAATTTTATCTTCTCAATTTGCTCTTTCAATTTAGTCTTATTTCCTGGCCAGTTAACATCGTCGTAATTTGCTTCCATTTCTGCAAATGTTATACCGTATAAATCTGTGGCTCTACGATCTCTTAAAACGTTGTATGCAGCAACTAATTCATTTTGTACTGCGATATACGTTTTATAAGTCGTTTCACGTTCATTTTTCAATGAAATAATAGCCTTATCCGGATTATCAGAAGATTCAGAATCTTTTGCACCTTTACAGTAATCGCAAGAACCGTCTCCTCCATTATCTAAGAAATCGATTGCCGCCTGACGAAGATCTTTAAGTTCCATACGTTCATCTTCAACAAGAAGCTCATCTTTACCATTTAATAAAACCGTAAAAATATTCTTCTTTTTAATTACAGGAGGCTGTACGTTTTCATCTTCCATAGGTGGTAACTTACGGTTGATTCCTGCATCTGTTTCAATAGTAGTTGTTACTAAGAAAAATATTAACAGTAAAAACGCGATGTCGGCCATGGAGCCCGCATTTACTTCAGGAGCTGCTCTTTTTGCCATATCTTATTTTTTTATTTATGTAACAATTTTTTTATACTTGAAAGCAGTGTTGCCCCAATTGCCGTAGCTGAAAGGATATAGAAAGCAATTAACCCAGCACCTACATTTTTAGAAATACTTTCGGTTATACCTAATCCTTTTGCGTTAAATGGTTCTAAATTTAAATCTGTACCTGATGATATCATGTAAGAAATAAAAATAACGGCTAAAAATAGCCCCACGGTTAATAACGTCTTTTTAATATTGCCTGCAAACAGACCTTTTATCACGTATATAACAATTAATGCTAATACAATGAAAAGCACAGTATAGGTAACATATAAAATGTTATCTATTAGCCCTTCAGAGTCTGAGGTCATAATCATTAGTGCTAATATGGCACCAACAATACCCAGAGCATAAGCTATATACTTAAGTATTTTATGTAATTTCATAATTCGTGTTTTGTTTTATTATTACTTTTTGTTTCTGATTAATAGGTCCATTAACGTAATAGAAGCATCTTCCATATTGTTAACGATACTATCAATCTTAGCAATAATATAGTTGTAGAATACTTGAAGTATCATCGCTACAACAAGACCGAATACTGTTGTTAAAAGTGCTACTTTAATACCACCAGCTACAAGAGACGGTTGCATATCACCAGCTGCTTCAATTTTATCGAATGCTGCAATCATACCAATTACCGTACCCATGAATCCTAACATTGGAGCTAAGGCAATAAATAAAGAAATCCAAGACACGTTTTTCTCTAACTGTCCCATTTGTACACCTCCGTAAGCTACAACAGCTTTTTCTACAGCGTCTAAACCTTCGTCGGTTCTGTCTAAACCTTGGTAATAGATAGAAGCAACAGGTCCTTTAGTATTTCTACAAACTTCTTTAGCAGCTTCAACACCTCCAGAGTTTAAGGCATCTTCTACTTCTTGAGTTAATTTTTTAGTGTTTGTAGTTGAAAGGTTTAAAAAGATAATTCTCTCGATAGCAATTGCTAAACCTAAGATTAAACATAAAAGTACAATCCCCATAAATCCAGGACCACCTTCAATAAATCTCTTTTTTAATTCTTGATGAAACCCAAGTTCTTCTGCAGGAGCATCAGCACCATCATCTTGAGTTGTTGTTACTACAGTAGTTGCAGCTGCAGTTGTGCTTGCGTTTGTAGTTGCATTAACAGTTCCAAAAGCCATCATTCCAGTAATGGCAAGGATAGAAAATAATCTTTTCATGTTCTAGATCTTAATTTTATTAGTTAAAGTGTTAAAGATATAAAAAAAATACAATTTAAAAATATATTTCAGCAGAGAGGAAGGGATTCGAACCCTCGATACGCTTTTGGCGTATACACACTTTCCAGGCGTGCGCCTTCGACCACTCGGCCACCTCTCTGTATTTTTCCCTGTACTTTTTTCGGGGGCTCAAATAACAAAAAATTCTTTGAACGCTAAAATTTTAGGGGTTATTTTTAAGTCAAATTACCTAATAGTATTATTTCTTACGTTGATTTAACATATTTTCGGTAATCGATTATATTTTTTCCGACATAATTATCATTATATATAATGATTTTATTTGATAGCCCTGAATTATTTATGTAAGGTTAAATGAATTTCTTGTTGTGGTTTTGTTTTTATAATGATTAACCCTGAATCCATTTGGTATTCGGCATCTATTTTAAATTCATTATTCCCAAATGGATTTTGCAGTTTCAATGTTCCTCCTTTTTCCGAAATAATATTAACGTTGGTAACTTGATTACCCACCTGCTGTGCCGAAACTAAAAACGCACCTTCGGTTCGCAAGGTATTAAAATGAACATCGCTCCAATAATCGGGAATCGCAGGAAATAATTTAATAACGCCAGTATGACTTTGAATTAACATTTCCTGAACGGCCGCGGCAAAAGCAAAATTACCTTCTAAAGTAAACGGGCGATATTTAAATTTGGAATAACCTTTATTATGTTGTTCTCCATTAACATGAAATGAATTTGGCAAACAAAAATTTTCGGCAAATATTTTTAATGTTCTACTCGCAGCATCACCATTAAAAACTCGTGCCTGTAAGTTGGCGAGCCAACTAAAAGAATAGCCCGTAAAAAAATCGGAACCTTTATTCTCTAAATGACGAATTGTATTGTCAATTATAGTTTTATCAGCTTCACCTTTACTGTAATCTATTAATCCGAGAGGGTGAAAAGCTAATAAATGCGAAAAATGACGATGTGAATTTTCATAATGATGTTCGGGCGCTAACATTAGACCTTCATTTTCGTCTATCGCAAAAAACGGCCATTCTAATAATAAGGCTTGCCATTGTTTTGCTTCTTCTGTTTTACCAAGTTCCAAGGCCAACTCAGCTGCTTTTTCGTAAGTCCAACGAATTGCAGCCAGATCAAAATTGGTTGTTTCGCCAAACCAGGCATCTCTAGAATTATTATGAACTTCAGGACTGGCACTAATAGGTAATTTTCTATACCCATTTTCATTTTTCACAGATACTTCTTTAAAAAATAACGCCACATCTTTAATCCATGGATACGCTTCATTTTTTAAGAATGCTCTATCCATACTGTAACGCCAATGCAAATAAAAATGCTGACTTAACCATCCAGATACGGTTGGCCCAAATGCATACTGAATCCATCCTCCCATGGGCTGTCCGGTTAAAGTGGTTACTCCTGGCACTGCAAGTCCGTCAGATTCGTAGTAGGTTTTAGTATAAGTTTTAAAATTATCTTTATTCTTTAACAACCAAGCCAAATAACCATTTTCCAAGTCGAGATGATTAGCTGAATATGCTGGCCAGTAACTTAACTGCGTATTTAAATCGTGATGAAAATCACCTTTCCATGGTGGTAATTTACCATTATCGGCAGTCCAAACGGCTTGTAATGAAATTGGAGGAGCTCCGTCTCGCGCCGCCGAACCGAATTTATACTGTTCTAAATACCATTGCTTTTCTATAATTCTGTCCGGAACACTTATTGATGATTTAGACCAATAATCTTCCCACCACACTTTATGCGAAGCAAAGTCCTTATTAAAACCACGCTCCAAAGCCCGATTGGTTACGATATTTGAAGTCGGTACTTTATCCAAATCAGGAAAATGTGCACTAATACTCCAACACCCGACTAAGGTGCTTTCTTTATATTCCCAGGATACATTAACATCATATTTAAAGCCACCCCACCCGTTTTGAGTATAAGTTATGCTATTGGAATCATCTGCTATATCACCCATTTTATACCCTAAGCGTCTTAAGTCCTGTCCTGCTACTGGTGAATCTTCACCAGCTTCACCCTCTAAACTATAAGCTGGAGGAACAAGTACTGGCTTAAATTTATCTGAAACCCCTTTAAACATAAACCATCCTACTTTTTCAGTAGCATGAACAAAAGAGGTGAGTTCTGTACCATTTTTCCATTTAACAACACCAACAGCATTCGCCACTGATAATCTCGTTGTATCTACCTCGCCAAAATCGTTTATATTAAATTCTAACGCTGCCCCTGGTATTTTAGAAGGCGCAGGCGATTTGTCGTAAGGGGCATCGAATCGATTTTGAACTGCCTTATAATTATTGTTTTTCCACTGCTCATAAACCCATGAAAATTTATAATCAGGGGTATTCAGGTTTTCCATCGGGCGAAGATCCCACAAATTAACATTATCTAACGACATTCGTAATCGTCCTTCTTTTTCCCATAGCAGGGAACCAATTACACCATTACCAAGAGGCATAGCTTCATCCCAGGAAGTTGCTAATGTTTTTGAAATTAAATCATTCTCCGTAAAAGTAATTTCAGGTGCTTTTGAAGATTTAGAACAGGATAATTGAAATAAAACAACAAGACAGAGTAATAGATTTTTCATATTGAAATGCTAATATCTTTTTAAGTTAGTCTTCAAAAAAACGATATTATGCTCAATAATTGAAATAAACGATTAAGTTTTTACTTATTAATAATGACAAGTTATACGTATTTAAGACATTTCACCTCTTAGAGGTGTTTCAAAAATGGTTTTGAATACTTTGCTTGAAACACGCTGCCCCAACATATACATTAGTTTACTTATGGCAGCTTCGGTAGTCATATCTTTTCCTGAAATAACACCAATTTCTTTTAATCTATTACTTGTATCATAGTGTCCCATAATAACACTACCCCCTGCACACTGCGTTACGTTTACCACATGAATTCCTCGATTTACTGCATTTTCAAGCGCATTTAAAAACCAAGATTCGGTAGTAGCATTTCCTGCGCCGTAGGTTTCAATAATTACTGCCTTCAAGCCAGCTGTATTTAAAATATTTTCTAGAACAACCGCAGACATCCCTGGAAATATTTTAATTAATGCAATTCGAGTATCAAGCGTTTTGTTGACTTGAAACCCTTTCTTTGCATTTGGTTTAAAAAGATAATTCTTATTCACTTTTAAATGCACACCAGAAGTAATTAATTCTGGGTAATTTGGTGATGTAAATGCTTCAAAATGTTCGGCATTTATTTTTGTGGTTCGGTTGGCACGATATAATTTGTACTCAAAATACAAACACACTTCCTTTACAACTGGTTTACCATTTACTTGAAGTGCTGCCACCTGAATAGAAGTGATTAAATTTTCTTTAGCGTCGGTACGCAAATCACCAATAGGCAATTGCGACCCTGTAAATATCACAGGTTTTGCTAAATTTTCTAACATAAAACTTAAAGCGGAAGCAGTATAACTCATGGTATCGCTACCATGTAAAACAACAAACCCATCAAATTGTTTATAATTTGAAGCAATGATATCTGCTATTTTAACCCAATAATCAGGATTCATATTACTGGAATCTATAGGGTCGTTAAAAGAAACTGTGTCTATCTCACAATCTAAAAGCTGTAATTCTGGTATTTGCTTTAATAGATTTTTAAAATTAAACGCTTTTAATGTTCCTGTTTTAGCATCCTTTACCATACCTATGGTACCGCCCGTATAAATAAGTAATATGTTAGGTTTTGTTGAACTCATAAACGTTTTAAACTTCAAATTAAACTCCAAATATTTCTTTCGAATTCTTGGTCGTTATATTGGCAATCTCTTCCTTTGAAATACCATAAATATCAGCTAACTTTTCCAATACTTTAATAATGTATGCACTTTCATTACGCTTTCCACGATAAGGCACTGGCGAAAGGTATGGCGCATCGGTTTCTAAAACAATGTGTTTCAATGGAATTTCATTTAAAAATTGATCGATTTTACCATTTTTAAACGTAGCAACCCCACCAATACCAAGTTTCATATTGTAAGACATGGCTTTGTGAGCTTGTTCCAACGTGCCGGTGAAGCAATGAAAAACACCAAAAAGCTCATCCCCTTTAACCTCTTCAAGTACTTCAAAAATCTCATCGAAAGCCTCCCGACAATGAATTACGATCGGTAATTTATAATGTTTAGCTAATTCAATTTGATATTTAAATGCCTCTTTTTGAATTTCCAAAGTACTTTTATCCCAGTACAAGTCGATTCCTATCTCACCAATTGCATAGAAATGATGCGCAGAAAGCATAGCTTCAATATGTTTCAACTCTTCTTTATAGTTTTCCTTTACATGCGTTGGGTGCAATCCAGACATTAAAAACACATGGTTGGGAAAATCCTTTTCCAATTGCAACATAGCTTCGGTATACGTTGAATCTATAGCAGGAACAAAAAATCTGGATACGCCTTCATTAATGGCGCGATGAATCATTTCGTTGCGATCTTCATCAAAAGCCTCACTATATAAATGGGTATGTGTATCGGTAATTATCATGGGGTAAAAATATAAAAGTCAATAGTTTTAATAGCCTTGTTTCACATATTTTTAGGGAACTCTTATATTAGATAATATATGACTTTTACGTTTTTTTTAACCTCAGTCTAATGGTTATTATATTACTTTTATCATCAAATATTTAGCTATGGAAAATTCTTTAAGCACTTTTCTTCTAGAAAAAGGTTACACCCGCGTAAAATTACACTTTACAAAAACCAATCATTTTGAAATAAAAGCTTCTATTAATGGTGTTAAAGGATTATTTATTTTGGACACAGGTGCGTCTAACTCCTGTGTTGGCTTTGATGCTGTAGACACTTTTAAACTTAAGGTAAAAGACTCGGAAATTTTGGCCGCAGGAGCAGGTGCCATAAATATGGAAACCAAAATGTCTAAAAAGAATAAATTAAAGATTGGTAAATGGAAAAAAAACAAGGTGGTTTTGGTTTTGTTTAACTTAAGCCATGTAAATTCAGCGCTTATCAATCACAACTCAAAACCCGTTGATGGCATTATTGGTGCCGACATTTTAAAAAAATCGAAAGCCGTTATCGACTACGAGAAAAAATACCTATACTTAAAATTATAAATTACTATATTTACTCTATATAAATAGTAGTTTATAATACTCCCATAGTTTAATGAAACCTTCAATTATAATTGCGGACGACCATCCGCTGATGCTTCGTGGTTTGTCCGATTTTTTAATATCAAAAGGATTTGAAATAGTTGGTAGTGCACAAGATGGCAATGCTGCCTATAATCTTATTGTTAAACTAAAACCAGATATCGCCGTTTTAGATATAAGAATGCCACATAAAACAGGACTAGAAATTGCTGAAGCCTGTTTAAAAAACAACATCGACACCAAAATTATTTTAATAACATTTGACAAAGAAGAAGAACTGTATGACCGTGCTAAATCGCTTCACGTTTACGGTTACATACTAAAGGAATTTGCCATTGAGGAAATTGAGCAATGTATTAGTCAAGTCGTACAAGGAAAACCTTATTTCAGTGAAGAGATTGCTTCTTATTTAGACATGAATACCAACGGTCATAAACCCAAAAATTTAGACCTTCTAACCAAATCCGAATTAAAAATTGTAAAATTAATTTCAGAAAATAAAACAAGCCAGGAAATAGCAAACGAACTTACCATATCGGTAAGAACCGTAGACAAACACCGTAGTAACATAATCAATAAATTAGAACTCAACGACAAACCAACATCTTTAAGTATTTGGGCCAATAATAACCGGGAGTACTTGCAAAATAAGTAATACTGCTTATTTTAAATGATAGCATAATTGCCTAAATTTATTTTGCTATTAATTAAAGTTTTTGAGTGGATGATAAATAAGCCTTAAGCATTTATGTTTAGGGCCTTTTTTTATCCCAAAAATGAAATTATCTCAAAAAATACGTAGAACTGCGTATTTTTTTTAACAATAACACGCCTTACCTTTATCATGCTATTAATTAATTCTTAGGGAGGATTATAAGAAGGGCTCTGGACTGTATGGTTTGGAGCTTCTTTTTTTTCCGCTAGAATACAACCCTCAAATAAAATACGTAGAACTGCGTATTTTTTTTAACAAGAATATACTATACCTTTACAAGGCTATTAATTAATTCTTAGGGAGGGTTATAAAAAAGGCTCTAAACTGTATGGTTTGGAGCTTCTTTTTTTCTGCTAGAATACAACCCTCAAATAAAATACGTAGAACTGCGTATTTTTTTTAACAAGAATATACTATACCTTTACTAGGCTATTAATTAATTCTTAGGGAGGATTATAAAAAAGGCTCTAAACTGTATGGTTTGGAGCTTCTTTTTTTCTGCTAGAATACAACCCTCAAATAAAATACGTAGAACTGCGTATTTTTTTTACTACCAGAGCTTATTACTTTTATTCTATTAATTATCAACCTATTATTTAATTATCATATTTTACCCCAATGAAAAAAGAAAACGAGCAACTAGACAAATACTTTATAATAGGCTTGTCAGCCCTTGTAATCATTGTAATCGCAATAAATATTTTAGTTTTATTTTAGTTAGTTTCAAAAAAAAAGTACCAACACATCTATTGGTACTTTTTTTATTGACTTTACTGAAGTTATTATAGTTCTAATGCTTTCTTAACATCGTTGTCCATTAACAACTCCACTGGGTTCTCTATAGCCTCTTTAATAGCAACTAAAAACCCTACACTTTCTTTCCCATCGATAATTCGATGATCATATGACAATGCTACATACATCATTGGGTGAATTTCAACATTACCATTAACTGCTATAGGACGCTCGATAATATTGTGCATTCCTAAAATTCCACTTTGAGGAGGGTTAATGATTGGTGTAGACAACATACTTCCAAAAACACCTCCATTAGTAATGGTAAATGTTCCTCCGGTCATTTCATCAACAGTAATTTGACCATCACGCGCACGTAACGCCAAACGCTTCACTTCAGATTCCACACCTCTAAAACTTAAATTCTCCGCATTACGAATAACAGGAACCATTAAGCCTTTAGGCCCAGAAACCGCAATACTAATATCACAGAAATCATAAGATACCATTTCCTTTTCGTCGATCATAGAATTTACTGCCGGATACATTTTTAATGCTCTCACTACAGCTAAAGTAAAGAAACTCATAAACCCTAAGCCAACACCATGTTTCGTTTTAAAAGCTTCCTTATATTCGTTTCTCAAATCGAAAATTGGCGTCATGTTAACTTCATTAAACGTTGTTAACATGGCTGTTGTGTTTTTGGCTTCAACTAAACGCTCTGCTACTTTACGACGTAACATAGACATTTTAGTTCTTGAAGTACCACGACTGCCTCCAGCCGGTGTTCCCATTGAAGGCACAGCCTTAACAGCATCTTCTTTTGTAACACGACCATCTTTTCCGGTTCCAGAAACAGATGCCGCTTCAATACCTTTTTCAGCTAATATCTTTTTCGCTGCCGGACTCGCCGTACCCGTAGCATAAGTTTTAGTTTCCGACGCAGCAGGAGCAGGAGTTTCTGCTTTGGGAGCTTCTGCTTTTTCCTCTGCTTTAGGCGCATCGCTACCCTCAGGTTTCTCGGCGCTCGTATCAATTAAACAAACTACTGCGCCAACAGCTACAGCATCGCCTTCTTCAGCTTTTAATGTAATTATTCCACTAACCTCAGCAGGTAATTCCAGGGTAGCTTTGTCACTATCAACCTCTGCAATGGCTTGGTCTTTTTCTACATAATCACCGTCTTCAACCAGCCATGTTGCTATTTCCACTTCTGTGATGGATTCTCCTGGCGAAGGCACTTTCATTTCTAAAATCATTATTTTATAATTTTAATTGAATTTTTTAATTTTTAATATCACTAATTGTTATCGAAAACAGCATCAATAACGCGTTTTTGTCTACGTTTATCTCGTGTACTTGAACCAGGTGCAGGCACCGAGTTGTATGGTCTTGCATAACATTCTAATTTAACCAATTCCATACGCTGTGCCATGTGCATCCAAGCGCCCATATTTTTAGGTTCTTCTTGTGCCCAAGCATATTCTTTAACGTTTGGATAACGGTTAATAACCTCCTGAATCCTGTCTAAATGTAACGGGAATAATTGCTCGAAACGCACAAGGGCAACATCATCTCTTTGAAGTTCTTCTCGTTCCGCTAATAAATCGTAATAGAATTTACCGGTACAGAACACCAGCTTTTTAACATTCTCTGGTGCTACAGTATCATCTATAACTTCTTGAAATGCTCCAGTAGCCAATTCATTGATACTCGACACGGCTTTTGGATGACGCAATAAACTTTTTGGAGTAAATACAATTAATGGCTTTCTAAAATTACGTTTCATTTGGCGACGTAATAAGTGGAAGAAATTGGCTGGCGTTGTACAATCTGCAACTACCATATTGTCTTCACCACATAACTGTAAGTAGCGTTCTATTCTAGCTGAAGAGTGTTCAGACCCTTGACCTTCATATCCGTGAGGCAATAAAACTACAATACCATTTTGTGCTTTCCATTTATCTTCAGCAGCCGATAAATACTGGTCGAAAATAATTTGTGCTCCATTACTAAAATCACCAAACTGAGCTTCCCAAATAGTTAACGTGTTTGGGTTTGCCATAGCGTAGCCATAGTCGAAACCTAGCACACCATATTCTGATAAAAAGGAGTTGTAAATGTACATCTCTCCTTTATTTTCAGGGTTAGTATTTAATAAATTTATACGATCTTCTGAAATTTCATCACGTAAAATAGCATGTCTGTGACTAAAGGTTCCACGCTCCACATCCTGACCTGAAATACGCACATTAAAACCTTCTTCCAGTAAACTTCCGTAAGCTAAGGTTTCGGCCATTCCCCAATCCAAAGTATCTGTTTCAAATACCATCTTGGCCCGACCTTCTAAAATACGCTCTGCTTTACGAACAAACTTCACACCATCAGGAACTGTTGAAACTATTTTAGAAATGCCTTCCAATTTATCTTTGGTATAGCTTGTGTCAACAGGCTTAAGCATCCCTTCCAGTTCAGATCGCTCAAAACCTTGCCAGCGTTCCTGCATAAACTCTCTTACCTTTGATGATTCGGCTTCTCGCGCTTTAGCATATTCGGATTCCAGAGTATCCTTAAACTCGTTAACAATCGCTTTCTTATAACCTTCATCAATAGTATTTTCGGCAATTAATTTACTTGAATATATATCGAACGGATTTTTATGTTTAGCGATAGCTTTATACAGCTTAGGTTGTGTAAAACGGGGCTCATCACCTTCGTTATGTCCGTATTTACGATATCCTAATAAATCGATATAAACATCTTTTTTGTATCGCATTCTGTAATCCAATGCCAACTCAACGGCATGTACAACCGCTTCGGCGTCATCGGCATTTACGTGCAATACCGGCGATAAAGTTACCTTTGCCACGTCGGTACAGTAAGTACTTGATCGGGCATCTAAATAGTTAGTTGTAAATCCAATTTGGTTATTTACCACGATATGCACCGTACCTCCGGTTTTATATCCTGCTAATTGGCTCATTTGTGCTACTTCATAGGCAATACCTTGTCCAGCAATAGCAGCATCACCATGCACAACTATTGGAATGATTTTAGAATCATCGCCATTGTAATCATCATCGATCTTAGCTCTTGTAATACCTTCGGCCACAGAAGCTACAGTTTCCAGATGCGATGGGTTTGGCACAAGATTCATTTTAATATTCTTGCCATTTTGGTACGTTTTATCTAATGTTAAACCTAGGTGGTACTTAACATCACCATCGATATTTTCATCTTCGAAATCCTTACCATCAAACTCACTAAAGAGCTCATGCATTGGTTTTCTGAAAATATTAACCAATGTACTTAAGCGACCACGGTGCGCCATACCAAGCACACATTCTTTTACACCATATTTTTCTACAGCATAAAACAACACATTACTAATGGCTGGAATTAACGACTCGCCTCCTTCTAAAGAAAATCGCTTTTGCCCAACATATTTAGTTTGCAAAAAGTTTTCGAAAGTAACAGCCTGATTTAATTTAGAAAGAATGTATTTTTTCTTATCTGCATCAAAATTAGGTTGATTATCGTTTAAATTCAATTTACTCTGCCACCACGAAATAACTTCAGGGTTACGCAGGTACATATACTCGACACCAACTGAACTACAATAAATTCTGTCTAAATGCCCCAATATTTCACGTAGAGGTTTAGCACCAATACCTAAAACATCGCCTGCATTAAATACAGTATCTAAATCGTTTTCGGATAAACCGAAATTTTCTAAATCTAAAGTAGGTGTGTAAGTTCTTCTGTCACGCACCGGATTTGTTTTAGTAAACAAATGCCCTCGCATTCTGTATCCGTCAATTAGCTTAAGAACCTGAAATTCTTTTTGAAGGTACTCAGGCATTTGCGCCGAAACACCTTCTACAATTTCTCCGTTTACCCCATAGTTTTCACTTCCAAAATCGTAACCTTGAAAAAAGGCCCTCCAACTCGGTTCTACGGCATCAGGATTTTGTAAATATTGATCGTATAAATCGGCAAAATAAGCTGTATGCGCTGCGTTTAAAAAGGAATATTTATCCATTATAATATTTAAATCACTATCTATTAGTCAAATTTACCGGCAAAAATACAACTTTTGCGAAAATTAGATGTTTATTTTACTATATTTATCAGTATCACTATAACGTTATCATTAAATATTAAGTTTTAACGTTAATTTGTTAAAATATTCTAAGAAACTAAGTATGATTAATTTCAGAAACAAAAAATCTTTACTGCTTTTATTAACAATTATTTGGAGTTTTAACACTTTATCGGCACAGGACATTGAAAACGACTTCTGGAAACATGTTCGCTTTGGAGGCGGGATTGGTTTAAGTTTTGGAAATGGCTTTTTTAGTGGCACATTAGCGCCCAGCGCACTCTATCAGGTTAACAATAATCTGGCTTTGGGTGTTGGCTTAAATGGCACCTATAACCGAAGCCGGGACTTTTATAAATCGACCATTTTTGGCGGGAGCCTTATTGGCTTATACAATCCTATTAATGCGCTTCAAATTTCAGCTGAGTTCGAAGAACTTCATGTAACTAGAAAATTTGACAATAATAATTTCCGATCTGAAAATTATTGGTATCCCGCTCTATTTTTAGGTGCAGGATTTAGAAACCGAAATGTAACATTTGGTGTTCGTTACGATGTTTTATACGATAGAAATAAGAGCATTTACGCCGATGCCTGGGCTCCCTTTGTGCGGGTGTATTTTTAACAATATTTAAACTATCTATATTTATATCTAAACCAAACTTTTTGCCATTCTCGTTTTAAAATTAAAAACGACACCGCTTCAGATAATTGTAATACATCCGTTCCATCTAGTGCCTTTACCTGTTGCTCTGAAACATCTACGATGTAAAGCAAGTTTAAATAATCGATAAATTTTTCCTGAATAAGTTTATAAACCGTTTCATGTAAGATTAATTTGAGGCTGGAAGGCAATATATCTTCATCAAAATCTAAATCGATATTTGCCAACAAAAAATCTTTGTTCAACTGATTCACCAGATTATGATATAATTCCAATTGGTTAGCTTCAGCTATCAGGTCGTCGAAGTTAGAAGGCAGCTGCATTATACGTTTCTATGCATTAAACTTAACCCAAAAGCTTTTAATATTTCCTTTTTACTAGCAGGGATATTTAAAGTTTCTAAAACACCAAATGCTTTGTTTGTATAATTTTCAATTTCTTTTCTAGTAGCATCGGCCGCTCCACTGGATTTAAAAATTTGCTTGGCAGTTTCTATTTTATCGGTTGGATCGGGTGGTGTTAAACTAAACAAATGCTGAAGCTCCAATGTATTATCTTCTGAAGCAAATTCAACTGCTTTTATGTATAAATAGGTCTTTTTATTTTCAATGATATCGCCACCTACTTGCTTACCAAAACTTTTGGGATCACCAAAAGCATCTAGATAATCATCTTGTAACTGAAACGCAATTCCTAAATTTTTACCAAATTCATAAATACCATTCTGATCGGCTTCGGAAGCCTTTGCCACTATAGCTCCCATTTTCATAGCAGCACCAACAAGTACAGCAGTTTTATATTCAATCATTTTTAAATATTCCTGAATAGTCACATCGTCTCGAATTTCGAAATCGACGTCATACTGCTGCCCTTCGCATACTTCTAATGCTGTTTTACTAAACAATTTAGCCAACGCCTGAAATACTGACGGTTCGTAATTTTCAAACAACTGATACGCCATAATTAACATAGCGTCGCCAGACAAAATACCGGTATTAATATCCCATTTTTCATGCACAGTTTCCTGACCTCGCCTAAGTGGGGCATCATCCATGATATCATCGTGAATTAATGAGAAATTATGAAACACCTCAATACTCAAGGCCGCGTCTAATGCATTCGTATAGTCGGAATTAAACGCTTCGGCTGTCATTAAAGTAAGTACAGGTCGCAATCGTTTACCGCCTAATTGTAGAATATAATTAATAGGATTATACAAAGAAACAGGTTCGCGCTGCGTCGCAAATCCTTCCAAATACTTTGTTACCGCGTCTTGGTAAAATTTAATGTTTTGCATGCAACAAAAATAAAGCAATTGACTTAACTAATGCAACCAATTTAAACCCAATATTAAAAAACTGTTAATACTTAGGAAACTTTTTTTGTTTTTAAAGTTTCTTGCCTTAGATTTGCATCCTATTATGAAAGAGGATATTTTAAAAACAGCAGCAGATTTATTCTTAAACTATGGGTTTAAGAGTGTGACGATGGATGATATTGCCAACACTTTAGGCATGTCGAAAAAGACAGTATATCAGTATTTTAAAAATAAAAATGTATTAGTTGAAGAAACCACACTATTTATGTACCACATTATTCAATCGGGAATTGATGACATTATAAAAGAAAACATGTCTCCCATTGAAGAGTTGTATGAAATAAAGCGTTTTGTTATGAAGCATCTTAAAGATGAGAAGTCGTCTCCTCAATTTCAGCTTCAAAAATACTACCCTAAAATTTACGAAGATTTAAAAGAAAAACAGTCTTGCGTTATGGGCGACTGCGTTATTAGCAATTTAGATCGCGGCATGCAACTGGGCTTATACCGAGATAATCTTAACAAAGAATTTATTTCTAAAATATATTTTAATTCCATGATGTCTTTAAAAGATAAAACTCTTTTTCCTTTAAATCATTTGTCCATGCAGTCCTTAATGAACAATTATTTAGAATATCATTTAAGAGGCATTTGCACCCCTAAAGGACTTCAACACTTAACAGAATACCTAAACACTAATCAACAATAATAATGAAACAAAATCTTATACTGGTTTTTGGTTTATTGCTTTCAACCGCTTTGTATTCGCAAGAGCAATCGTATACTTTTAATTTACAGGAAGCTATCGATTTTGCAATTGAAAACAATAGAACATCTATAAATGCTGCTAAAGATATTGAGGCTGCTGAAAAGCAAAAATGGGAAACCACAGCAACGGGTTTACCCCAACTCAATGCTACGGTAGATTATCAAAATTTCTTAAAACAACAAGTGTCTTTAATTCCTGCCGAAGCTTTTGGCGGCACTCCGGGAGAATTTGAAGAAGTTATTTTCGGTACCAAACAAAACATGGTTGCTCAGGCCACAATAACTCAAAAAATATTCGACGGTTCTTATATTGTTGGTTTACAATCGGCAAAAGTATATCTTGATATATCGAAAAACGCTAAAGAAAAAACCGATTTAGAAATTAGAAAAAGTGTTATAAATGCTTATGGCAATGTCCTTCTTGCTGAGGAAAGTTTAGCCTTGCTAAATAAAGACCGTAAAATACTGGAGGACAATATAAGAGAAACCACCAAAATTTATGAAAACGGATTAGGCGAAGAAGAAAGCGTTGAGCAACTTCAAATTACGTTATCGAGCCTTAATAGTAATCTTAATAAAACAGAGCGCTTAAAGGTTTTAGCATATCAGATGCTAAATATCACTTTAGGTTTAAATATAAATACCGAAGTTACCTTAAGTGATCAATTAGAAAGTTTAACTGTTCAAAACATAAACTTAAATCTATTAAGCACTGAAGAAAATATAGAAAATTCTGTAGATTATAAAATTGCTGAAAATGCTAAGGTCTCTCAAGAGCTTCTTTTAAAATTAGAAAAAAGTAAGGCGCTTCCAACACTAAATGCTTTTGTTAATGGTGGGTATTCGGCATTTTCAAACAACTTCGATTTTGCCAGTAGTGACCAAAAATGGTTTGGCTCGTCGTTGTTAGGCGTAAGTTTAAACATTCCTATTTTTAGTTCTTTAGGAAGAACAGCAGCTACTGCAAGAGTAAAAATAGAATTAGAAAAGGCAAAAAACGATTTACTGGAAACCGAGCAGCAGCTTAAACTACAAGTGGCTCGTGCTAAAAGCGAATATCAATTTGCTATTGAAGACTACGAAAACAAAAAGTTAAATCTAAATCTTGCTGAACGTATTGAACGTAAAAACCAGACTAAATTTTTTGAAGGTATTGGTTCCAGTTTCGACTTACGTCAGGCACAAACGCAACTTTACAATGCGCAACAAGAGTTTCTGCAAACCATGCTCGATGTGATAAACACAAAAGCAGAATTAGAAACCATACTTAATACTGTTCAATTCAATTAATCAAAAAACGAAAATTTCCCATACCAAAATGAAACATATATATTCATTATTCATCGCAAGCATTCTAATCGTCTCATGTGGAGGCGAAAAGAAAAGAAACTCTGTTGAAAAAGTTTTAGAAAGTAATAATTTAGAATCTATTCGCGAAAAGCGCGGCGAACTCGTTAATGAACAAGAGGCTATTAACGATAAGATTAAACTTTTAGATGCTGCAATCTCAAAGTTAGACACTGTAAAACACATTCCGTTAATTACAACCTTTGTAGCTAAAGAACAGGTATTTAATCACACTTTAGAAATTCAGGGAAATGTAACCACCAAAAACCTTCTGGTGATCACCCCTGAATACAACGGTATATTAACCAATGTATATGTAAAAGAAGGACAACGTGTAAGCAAAGGACAATTGTTAGCTAAAATTGATGACGGTGGTTTAAGTCAGCAACTAGCTCAACTTAAAATACAAACCGATTTAGCAAAAACCACATACGAACGCCAAAAGCGTTTATGGGAGCAAAATATTGGTAGTGAAATTCAGTTCTTACAAGCTAAGTCAACTTACGAATCGCAACAAGAAGCTGTAAATCAATTAGAGCAACAAGTCGCTAAAACAAACGTTAGAGCGCCTTTTTCTGGAACTATAGACGATGTGATTACCGAACAAGGTAGTGTAGTTGCGGCAGGACAATCGCCTTTAATGCGTATTGTGAATCTCGACGATATGTATATTGAAACCGATGTGCCTGAAAACTATATCTCAGATGTAACTAAAGGTAAACATGTTGTTGTAGAATTTCCTGTATTGGGTACTTCGGTAGAAACCAAAGTGCGTCAGGCAGGAGATTTTATCAATCCCGATAACAGAACATTTAAAGTAGAAGTCGGATTACCAAACAAAGACAAAACCATTAAACCTAATTTAACGGCCAGACTTAAAATTAACGATTATTCTAACGAAAAAGCACTTTTAGTACCACAAAGTATTATATCTGAAAATGCCAATGGCGAACAATATATCTATGTTATTTCTAATAAAAATAGCGATAATACAGGTGTAGCTAATAGGGTGATCATTAAAACTGGCAAAACCCAAGGTGACAATATTGAAGTATTAGAGGGTATTAAAAACGGTACTGAGATTGTAAAAGAAGGTGCTCGTAGTGTAAAAGATGGTCAAACTGTTGAAGTAATCAACTATTCTAACGACTAAAAAACCGAACTAATGACTAAAAAATCGAATAATAAAAAAGTCGACAAAGAATTTGGTTTGTCCTCGTGGGCAATTAACAACAAAACCACAATGTACGTGCTTATTGTGGTTATTTTCTACCTTGGGGTATCGGCATTTTTTAGTATGCCAAGAGAAAATTTCCCCGAAGTTAATGAGACCAAAATTTATGTAAGCTCAATATTTCCAGGTAATACCGCCGAGGATATTGAAAAATTAATAACCGACCCGCTTGAAGATCGTTTAAAAACGGTAAGTAATGTGGTTGAAATTACCTCAACATCTCAAGAAGATTACGGGATGCTTATGGTAGAATTCGATGAAAATATTACCGTAGAACAAGCTAAGCAAAAGGTAAAAGATGAAATCGACCAGGAAACATCGAGTGAAGACTGGCCAACCTTTAACGGGGCAAAAGTAGAACCAGATGTTTTCGAATTAAGCCTTTCGGAAGAAATGCCAATTCTAAACATTAACATCTCAGGCGACTACACCGTTGAAAAATTAAAGGAGTTTGCAGAGCATTTTCAGGACGAAATTGAAGACCTGCCAGAAATTAAAAAAGCAGATATTCGTGGTGCCCAAGAAAAAGAAGTTGAAGTTGCTGTAGACATCTACAAAATGATGGCTGCCAAAGTAACCTTTAACGATGTCATTGGCGCCATTAACAATGGTAATGTAACCATGTCTGCCGGTAATTTAAAAGCCAGTGGACAACGCAGAACCATTCGCATAATTGGTGAAATAGAAAAACCTTCGGAACTCGAAAACTTTGTAGTTAAATCGGAGAACGGTAATGCCATTTATTTAAAAGATATTGCTAAAGTTAGCTTTAAAGAAGAAGACAAAACCACCTTTGCCAGAGAGTATGGAGAGCCCGTAGTAATGCTAGACGTAAAAAAACGTGCTGGCAAAAACATGGTGGCCGCTGCAGAACAAATTAGAGCAATTGTTAAAGATGCCAAAGACAATGTTTTTCCAGCCGATTTAGAAGTAAGTATTACTAACGACCAATCTGAAAAAACTATTGGCCAAGTAGACGATCTGGTAAACAACATTATTTTTGGAGTTTTACTGGTGGTTACAGTACTTATGTTCTTTTTAGGTTTTAAAAATGCCATTTTCGTTGGGTTTGCCATACCTATGTCGATGTTTATGTCTTTAATGATTTTAAATATTATAGGCTACAGCTTAAATACTATGGTTCTATTTGGTTTAATTATGGGACTTGGTATGCTGGTGGATAACGGTATTGTGGTTGTTGAAAATGTTTACCGACTGATGGATGAAGAAGGCATGACCCGCATCGAGGCTGCTAAAAAAGGTATCGGTGAAATTGCTTTTCCTATTATCATATCTACAGCAACCACGGTTGCCGCCTTTATTCCCTTAGGACTATGGCCAGGTATAATGGGTGAATTCATGAAAATATTACCTATTACTTTATCCGTTGTACTGGGTTCATCGCTATTTGTAGCCATCTTTTTTAATTCCGTTTTGGTGTCTGAATTTATGAGCACCGAAGACAAAGACATGCCGTTAAAACGCATCATAAGAATGACCATAATTATGGTAACCTGTGGAATCCTTGTATTTATAATTGGAGGCGACTATCGTGCCCTGGGAACACTTATGGTGGTAACAGCAATTTTACTATGGATTTACCGTCTGTTTTTACGACGTTGGGCAAACATCTTCCAGACTAAAACCCTTGTTAAATTGGAGCGTTGGTATGAACGCCAGCTACGCTGGGCATTGTCTGGAAAGAAACCTATAATAATCACTGTTGGAACGTTTGGATTATTAATTCTATCTTTTGTTGGCTTTGGCGCTTCATTAGCTTCCCAACGTACCAAAGTAGAATTCTTTCCCGACAATAGACCTAACCAAATTATTGTATACATAGAATACCCACAAGGTACGGCTATTGAAAAAACCAATGCCATTACCAAACAAATCGAAAAAAGGGTTTACAAAGTATTGGATGATAATCAATATAAAGATGGTAACTATAATTTCCTTGTAGAAAGTGCTGTTTCGCAAGTGGGCGAAGGTGCCGGAAACCCACAAACAGACGGAGGTTCGGCAGCCGAAATGCCACATAAGGCAAAAATTACAGCATCTATGCGGGAGTATAAATACCGTCGTGGTGCCGATAGTGAATTGCTGCGTCAAAAAGTACAGGAAGACCTTGTTGGTATTTATCCTGGAGTTTTGATTTCTGTTGAAAAAGATGCGCAAGGACCTCCAGCAGGAGCACCTATTAATATTGAAATTGAAGGTGATGACTACAACGAACTTATTGCTACTGCCGAAAATATGCGTCGTTTTATTAACACGAAAAATATTCCAGGTATCGACGAACTAAAAATTGATGTTAACAAAGATAAACCATCAATGAAAGTGGTAATTGACCGGAAAAAAGCTGGTGAGTTAGGAATTAGTGCTGCCCAAATAGGACAACAATTGCGTAATTCTATCTTCGGTTCAAAAGCTGGGATTTATAAACAAGATGGTGACGATTACGATATTTATGTACGATTCAATGAGGAAAACAGATACAATACCAGTGCCTTGTTTAATCAGAATATAACTTTTAGAACCAATACCGGGCAATTAAAGGAAATACCTGTTTCGGCAGTTGCCCGACATGAAAACAATTCCGGGTTCAGTGCTATTAAACACAAAGACACCAAACGTGTAGTAACAGTGTACTCCGCATTATCGCCAGGATATACCGATGCCGGAGCTATTGTGACTCAAATTCAAAATGAAATGAAAAGTTACAAAGGCTTACCTCAAGGCATTAAAATTGATTACACCGGACAAATTGAAGAGCAAAATAAGCAAATGGCTTTCTTAATGGGTGCCTTTTTCACAGGGCTTGGTTTAATTTTCTTTATTTTAATCTTTCAATTTAATTCGGTTTCTAAACCAGCCATAATTATGTTGGCCATCTTTTTGAGTTTTATAGGTGTATTTGGTGGATTGGTTATTTCAGGAAGTGCCTTTGTTATTATGATGACTATGGTGGGAATCATCTCGCTCGCTGGTATTGTAGTAAATAATGGCGTGGTACTCCTCGACTATGCACAACTATTAATAGATCGAAAGAAAAATGATTTAGATATTGACCAGTCGGAATATCTGGAAACTCAAGATTTATTTGAGAGCATAGTAAAAGCAGGGAAAGCCCGTTTACGTCCGGTATTACTAACTGCCATTACAACTATATTCGGGTTAATTCCTTTAGCCATTGGTTTAAACATTAACTTCTTTACCTTGTTTAGCGAATTTAATCCACACATCTATATGGGTGGTGATAACGTTGTGTTTTGGGGGCCGTTAGCTTGGACTGTAATTTATGGTTTATTTGTTGCAACCTTCTTAACACTAATTGTAGTTCCTGTTTTATTCTTTTTAAGTATGAAATTTAAAATGTGGTTACGCAAAAAAATGCGTGCTAATGATGCACAAGACACCGCACTTGAAATGAATGCACAAACTGAAAGCTAATAGCATTTCAGATTTAAAACATAATGAGGCTAAAAAGATAAGTTCTCGTCAAACTGAAATTGATTCAGAATGATGAGAACTTTTCAGGAAGCCTCTTTTTATTTCAATCTATTTCCATTCGAAATCGCCGTTTTCAACAGACCAGTCGTTACCAAAAAATCCAGCACATTTTACTGCCGACGTTCCATTTAATAACACCTCATCATCAAACAACAAAACATCTGGAAAGGTAGTTCCATTAACAAGATAATGATTCATATATGCTGCTTTCATACCTTTTACTCCTGTTGCCGTAACAACACCAACACTTGCCAAATTGCTATCGTTTCTTGGAACTATAAAATACATGCCCCATTGCTGCCCTGGTAACTTTTTACCATTAAAATCCACTTCATTATTTTTGACTTGTATTGGCGAATTTTTCATTAAGGTATTCCATGCGGCATTATTAGTTTTATTCCCATATAAAACCACATTTCTATCTGGATATTTTGATAATGAAAAATCAACATCTCTAATAACATCTACAGAACCATTGGCACGGTACCACATGGTTTCCGCATCAAATCTTGCACGATTATAATACCAGTCATTTTCTTCATCTGTACCTTTGGTAGCATAAACGAACAAAACATTATTTTTAAATACATCTTTAAATCCACCATTTCTATGCGGTCCTTTTTCTTTTAAGCTGGGCGAAGCTACTTTTTCCCAGTTATTATCTACCTTTTTTAATAAAAATGCGTCATTACCTTCTACTGCAAGGGTGTCATTATCTATAACAAGGTGATTTTTAAGATTGTCTAAAGCACTAAAATCTATTTCGATCATACTTACATTTTCAGTTTTCAAATCGTATATCTCTTCGCCTTTGGTAAATTTGAATGAACTAACTTCAAAAGGTATTTCCTGTTGATGAATGGTAACAAAATGTGATTTAGAAGATACCCCTGGAGATCCTGTAAAAAATTCCATATCGTCTATGTCATTTTGCTTAGGAATTAAACGATTTTTAAACAAATTGAAAATCGGAGGCCAATCTACGCTATGGTCGCCATACCAGTGCGTTCCGTCAGGATATTCATAGTAAGTAAAATCCGGATGAAATTTACCCAACCGCTCGCGCATATCTCTGGCAATGTAGGTTGGAACTACATTGTCTTTTTCTCCATGCAATATATAAACGCCTTGTTGTAAATAATTTCTAATTAATTCTAGGGTTCTGCTTGGTGTTCCTGCTCTTTCTATTAAGGTCTCTACCGGATTCAATTGTGGTTCCAGTTGCATACGCTTTAATAGTTTTGGAGTTATACCAAAAGCATTTAATTGCTCTTCAGACATATTTGAAAGTCGTTTTAAAAACATATCTCTATACAACAACAAATCGGGGTAACCGGCACATGGTGCAATAGCTGCAAAGTGATCGGGATATGTAGCTCCTAAATACCAAGAGCCATGACCGCCCATAGAATGCCCTGTTAAATATATTTTTTGAGGATCTGGCTGATAAATACGTTTTGCATCAGATAATACTTCTAAGGCATCCAATCTGCCTAGATCTTCCCAGGCATAACCAAAGGGACGTCGGTTTGTGGGTGCTATTAAATTTCCCCAGTCTTTTTGTTTATAAGCATTCGCCTGATTAACAGCTTCAACGGAAGCGCCGTGAACGGATAAAAATAGTGCGCCATTTGCTAAAGTATCATTAGAAGAAGGTGCTACACTGTAATATTGCAAACTTCCGTCTATATCACTTATAAAAGTACGTTTATGGTGGCTATGTTTAGATTTTCCTAATAACGGAATACGCTTCTCATCAAGATCGATTTTGTCCTTACTAAACAAATTCAATTTTAATTCATAAGCACCTGTCTCCTTATTAGAACCCAAAGCTCCTAATGAAAATGGTAATTTCCTAATACTCATTGGAGGAATATTGGGTAAATCGGTATACACTTCCTTACCCAACCAGTGCGCTTTTATTGTATAACCTTTAAGCCAATCATTTGTTGCATTTATTACTCGAATTGCAGCTTTAAATTCTATGGGCTCATCAATTAAAATGGTGGGTATAGTTAAATCTCGTGTGGTAAACTGTACGTCAGTTTTCGGTTCTATTAAGCGTGCGCGTATTCTGGGAAAGCGCCCTACTTTTAAAACGAACATATTCCATCCTTTTTTTAAGGTTACAGGAATAAGATTCCAGCCATAATCGTAATGATCACCTTCATGAGGCATACCATTAATTAAAACCAAAGAATGCCCGGATGCATCGAATAAAACGTTCTTTTCTGTGTTCGATTTATATTTTAGGCATACATAGCTCGATAGTAAATCCCTATCATTAAATGAATTTGTAGTATCTACAGAAATGGATTTCCAGACCATAGGCTCTCCAGTAAAATCTACATCAAAAACATCACCTTCGTTAGGATCGTATTCCGAGTTCATTAAAATTTTGCTAAACACTGGATCCTCTGGAAACGTCGACGAATTAAACCTCATGCTCCTAACATGTAACATGAGGGCTTCTTTAAACACATGCATTAATTTACCTTCTTCAATTGCGGTTACTTTTTCCTTGCCAAAATATTCTACAATATTACCCGTACGCTGTTGCGCAGTAATTGAAGATGAAACATAAAATAAGAATAGTATAAAACTTAACTTTCTAACCATAATCACCTATTTTTTAATCGTTTATTTAAATCTAATTTATTATTTCTTGAATAAAATAACTTTTCGACTAACAACAACCGTGTTACAGTAAACAACCTACTTAAAATTCAGTATAAACAATTAAAGTTTAACAAATTAAGGACAAAGCCTTCAGGCGCTTTTAAAGACTCAAAAAAAAACCTTAAATAATTTATACTCCATAGTATTTAATTAAATTTGCAACTCTAAAATTTCATTATGTACAGAAGTCATAATTGTGGTGAGTTAAACGCATCACATATCAATACAGAAGTAACCCTTGCAGGTTGGGTTCAAAAATCTAGAGATAAAGGATTTATCGTGTGGGTCGATTTAAGAGACCGCTACGGTATTACGCAATTGGTTTTCGATGAAGAACGCACATCTAAAGACATGATGGAGCAAGCCCAAAACCTAGGTCGCGAATTTGTTATTCAGGTAAAAGGAACGGTTATTGAGCGTGCATCAAAAAACCCAAATATTCCAACTGGAGATATCGAAATATTAGTTTCTGAATTAAATATTTTAAACGAAGCTAAATTACCGCCATTCACTATTGAAGACAAAACCGATGGTGGTGAGGATTTACGTATGAAATACCGTTATCTTGATATTCGTCGTAATCCTGTAAAAAACAATTTAATTTTCAGACATAAAGTAACACAAGAGGTTCGCAACTATTTATCGAGAGAAGGATTTATAGAAGTAGAAACACCGTACTTAATAAAATCGACTCCTGAAGGTGCCCGCGATTTCGTGGTACCATCACGTATGAACGAGGGTCAGTTTTACGCCCTTCCCCAGTCGCCACAAACCTTTAAGCAATTGCTTATGGTTGGCGGTATGGATAAATATTTTCAGATTGTAAAATGTTTTCGTGATGAAGATTTACGTGCCGACAGACAGCCAGAATTTACACAAATAGATTGTGAAATGGCGTTTATCGATCAGGAAGATATTTTAAATGCTTTTGAAGGCTTAACACGCCACTTATTAAAAGAAGTTAAAGGCGTTGACATTGATAAATTCCCAAGAATGCAGTATGACGATGCCATGCGTTTGTACGGAAACGACAAACCCGATATTCGTTTTGGTATGCAATTTGGCGAATTAAATGCCGTGGCCCAACATAAAGATTTCGGCGTATTTAACAGTGCCGAATTAGTTGTTGGTATTGCGGTTCCAGGCGGAAATGCATATACAAGAAAAGAAATTGATAAATTAATCGACTGGGTTAAACGACCTCAAGTTGGGGCGTTAGGTATGGTTTATTGCCGTTGCAATGACGATGGAACTTATAAATCATCGGTAGATAAATTCTACGATCAGGAGGACTTAGCAAAATGGGCCGAAATTACGGGAGCGAAAGCTGGCGACTTAATTTGCGTGCTTTCCGGTGACACTAATAAAGTACGTGCGCAACTTAGTGCCTTACGTATGGAATTAGCCGAGCGTCTAGATTTACGTAAACCTGACCAATTTGCTCCGCTTTGGGTTATGGATTTCCCTTTATTAGAATGGGATGAAGACACCGAGCGTTACCACGCCATGCACCACCCGTTCACATCGCCTAAACCAGGCCAGTTAGAATTATTAAAAACCGACCCTGGTGCAGTTAAAGCCAATGCTTACGATTTAGTATTAAACGGAAACGAGATTGGTGGCGGTTCGATTCGTATTCACGATAAAGAAACACAATCTTTAATGTTCGATTATTTAGGCTTTACGCCAGAAGAAGCTAAAGCACAATTTGGTTTCTTAATGGATGCTTTCCAATACGGAGCACCGCCACATGGTGGCTTAGCTTTTGGTTTAGATAGACTGGTTTCTATTTTAGGCGGACAAGAAACGATTCGCGATTTTATTGCATTCCCTAAAAATAATGCAGGTCGTGATGTAATGATTGATGCTCCTGCTCCAATTGATGACACACAATTAACAGAGCTTAATTTAAAACTTAACTTAAAATAACATTCTTAAAAAAATCCTGCTCATCGCAGGATTTTTTCATATTCATTTTTTTAATCTACCATGCCCAAAAAAACAATATTAAAGCAGATCTTAATTTGGAGAGCAAAACACATCTCACATAGACAGTTTCTTTATATTTTAAGTATTGTTATTGGATTTACTGCAGGGGTAGGCGCCGTAGTTTTAAAAAATTTAACCCACTTTATACAACATTTATTAGAAGGTAAATTAATAAATGAATACCATCATGCCTTTTACTTTTTATTTCCCGTATTGGGTCTCGCGTTGGTTTTTCTAATTATTAAATACGTTATTAGAAATAAAGTAAGTCATGGTATTCCATCCACGCTTTATGCCATGGCCAAACGTAAAGGCATCATGAAACGTTACCAGATGTTTGGTTCTATTTTAACTGCACCGCTAACGGTTGGTTTTGGTGGATCGGTGGGTCTGGAAGGCCCTACAGTTGCTACTGGAGCGGCTTTGGGGTCTAACATTTCGAGGATATTTCATATGAATCAAACCTCCAGAAACCTGTTAATAGGATGTGCTGCCGCTGGTGCCATGAGCTCCATCTTTAAAGCCCCTATTGCGGCTATAATTTTTGCTATAGAAGTATTTAGTTTAGACCTAACCATCGCTTCTATGTTGCCTCTTTTACTCGCATCGTTATCGGCCGTTTTAACATCTTATTTTTTCTTCGGAGAAGATATTTTATTACCCTTCAGAATAGAAGATAAATTTCATATTGCCGATGCTCCTTTTTATATAATTTTAGGTGTTATTGCTGCCTTTGTTTCTATTTACTTCACCGAAGTGTATGACAAAATTCATACGTTTTTCGACAAAATAGCATCGCCTGTAAAGCGCCTATTTATTGGAGGTGTTGGTCTCGGACTTTTAATATTTTTAATTCCACCACTATACGGTGAGGGCTTTGATGTTATTAATAATTTAATTGTTGGTAATCCAGAAAAGGCTTTGGAAAATAATCTCTTTCATTTAGATACAGATAATATTTGGGTCGTTGTGCTACTTCTTAGCGGACTTGTATTTTTTAAGGTCATTGCCAGTTGCTTAACCTTTGGCGCCGGTGGTGTAGGTGGTATTTTTGCTCCTACCCTGTTTATGGGTAGTATCATGGGAAATTGTCTGGCGAAAATTATTAATAATTGTGGCTTATTTAACTATCCTGTGTCGGAAAGTAATTTTACGTTAGTAGGTATGGCCGGGTTATTAGCAGGCGTTTTACATGCGCCGCTTACGGCTATTTTCTTAATTGCAGAATTAACCGGAGGATATGAACTTTTTATTCCTTTAATGTTAACCGCAACCATTTCGTTTGGAATAACAAAATATTACAAGCATCACTCGGTGTATAATATGGAATTGGGCAGAAAAGGAGAGCTGATTACGCACGATAAAGATCACGCCGTACTCACCCTAATGGAAATTGATAAAGTTATTGAAACGAACTTCATTTCCATTACGCCAAAAATGAATTTAGAAGAGATAATTCAAAAAGCGGTTATAAAGTCCAATCGAAATATTTTCCCTGTAATAAAAGAAGACACCCAAAAATTACAAGGTATTATTTTATTAGATGATTTGAGGCCTATTATGTTTGACCAATCACTTTATAAAGAAGTTGTTGCCACCGATATTATGCAAAAACCTCCGGCAGTTATAAACTTAGATAAAGATAAAATGACCGATATCATGAGGAAATTTCAGGATAGTAGCGCATGGAATTTACCTGTAACAAAAAATGGTGTTTACTTTGGTTTTATTTCAAAATCTAAATTATTAACGGCTTACCGCCGACAATTAATTACATTGCAGGTAAATTCGTAATTTAATGTCGTTCAACAAGTTTATTTACTAACTTTATAAGATGTCCTTTAACGCTAAAAACCTGTTGCGTCAATTTTTAATCTGGAAATACAAACACATTTCCGAACGTCAGTTTATCTATATACTTAGTGTACTTGTTGGGGTTTTAGCGGGCATGGGAACGGTAGTTTTAAAAAATTTAACCCATTTTATTAGGTCACTTCTGGAGTTAAACTTGTTTAAAAATTACCAAAATACCTTATATTTTATTTTTCCAATCATAGGCCTGGTACTTGTTTATATCATAAAACAAACCTGGCTTAAAAAACATATTGGACATGGCATTTCAACAACGCTGTATGGTATTTCAAAACTCAATGGTATTTTACCTCGGTATAATATCTATGCCGCTTTAATTACAGCACCCTTAACGGCTGGTTTTGGTGGATCGGTTGGATTACAAGGTCCTGCCGTAAGTGTAGGTTCTGCCTTAGGGTCGAATACAGCTCAGCTTTTTCATATGACCACCAAAACGCGCTTGCTTTTAATTGGTTGTGCTTCGGCAGGCGCCATGGCCTCCATGTTTAAAGCGCCAATTGCCGCCATCGTTTTTGCTGTAGAAATTTTTAGTTTAGATATAGCATTCACCTCATTAGTACCATTATTATTAGCATCGGTATCTGCAGTAATTACGTCTTACATGTTTTTAGGAACCGATGTGTTGTTGCATGTAATTATTAAAGACACCTTTAATTTTAAAGATATCCCTATTTATATTTTGTTGGGTGTCGTTACGGCTTTTTCGTCGGTTTACTTTTCTAAAGTATTTTTTGCAATTACTAATTTCTTTAAACAATTTGAAAGTCGTGCTAAACGTTTACTTATAGGTGGTCTTGCCATAGGTACCATGCTTTATTTTATTCCGCCACTTTATGGTGAGGGTTACGGTATTATGAATAATCTTTTAAAAGGTGATCATTTATCGGCTATAAGTACCACCCCTTTTAAAAACTTAGATTTAACCAACATCTGGATTGTTATTGCTATGTTACTCGGCATAGCGATTTTTAAGGCTATAGCCATGACAACCACTTTTGGCGCTGGTGGTGTAGGTGGCATTTTTATTCCAACACTAATCATGGGTAGTGCTTTAGGAAATGCCTTTGCCAAAATAATTAATAACATTGGTTTAGGTCTTTCGGTAAACGAAGCTAATTTTACCCTTTTAGGCATGACGGGATTAATGGCAGGAGTGTTACATGCGCCTTTAACCGCTATTTTCCTTATTGCAGAAATCACAAGCGGGCATGAACTTTTTGTTCCTCTTATGATTGTTGCTGCCATATCGTTTGCCATTACAAAATACTACGTTTCGCATTCCATTTACACGCTTAAACTAGCTGAACGTGGTGAGTTAATGACACACGATAAAGACCAGAATACGCTTATGGCTTTAGATATCGATAAGGTTATTGAAACCAATTTCATAACACTAAAACCAGAAATGTCATTAGGGTACATTTTAAATGAAGCCGTGGCCAAATCATCGCGAAATCATTTTCCTGTGGTAGATGACGATAATCAGTTTTTGGGTGTTATTAGACTTGATGATATTAGACATATGATGTTTAATGCCGAACTTTATGATAAAGTTAGTGTTACCGACCTGATGCATGCAGATGCAGGAATAATTAATTACGATGACTCCATGAACGATATCATGGAAAAATTTAAAACCACTGGCGCATGGAATTTACCGGTGGTAAAATCAGGGAAATATTTTGGTTATATCTCAAAATCAAAATTACTTACCGCATACAGAAGACAACTCTTAAAATTCACAAAATAAATAATGAAATACTTCATCTTTTTCGCATTTATAGCATCATTAACCAGTATTATTCTGGGCTTTGTTTTGGAAGTCGATTTTACTCAAAAACTTATCGGTTTTGGTGTTATGGGACTATTTTTTGTAGTGTTTCCTTTATTCGCTTACTACCGTTGGAAGGATAAAGACATTAAAGATTATATGCTTACAAAAGAAAACCTGGAAAACATGCGTAAATCTCAGGAAGAGAATAAATATTAACAAACAGTTTCATACGGAACTTATTTTCTATGTTTACGCAATTAAATTTCAAAATTTCGTCACTTCGAGTGATTCCGAAGCATGAGGAATTGTATCGAGAAGTAAACACTAATCGAACTCGACAAACCCTAAAATAACGAAGAAAATATCCATCTAGAATTAGTTCTCGATACATTTTTTTCGTACCTCAACAAATATTCGAACTGACATAGATACACAAAAAAACATTTCAAAACTTCGTCACTTCGAGTGATTCCGAAGCATGAGGAATTGTATCGAGAAGTAAACAAAGATTAATTCAAATTTCGTTTTTCAATAAAAAACCGTTTCATTAATGTAGAAGCTTCTGTCTCTAAAACACCACCTTTCATTTTGGTTTTTGGATGTAATTTCGTTTTTAAATTAATGCAGCCCCGCTGTTCGTCTCTGGCACCATAAACGATGTTGGAAATCTGACTCCAATACAAAGCGCCTGCACACATTTGGCACGGTTCGAGGGTAACATACAAGGTACAATTTTGAAGATATTTACCTCCCAAGAAATTAGCTGCAGCAGTAATGGTTTGCATTTCGGCATGTGCGGTAACATCATTCAATGTTTCTGTTAAATTATGCCCACGAGCAATAATGCGATTATCGATAACCACAACCGCCCCAACGGGTATTTCACCTTTATCGAAAGCCAATTCTGCTTCCTGCAGCGCGCGTTTCATAAAATAGGTATCGTCAAATGGGTTTTCCATAATTCAAATATACAATTTCAAAACATTCAAAACTTATTCGGCAAGACTTTTGATGTTTATTTGAAAACGCTTCCATCATGAAAAAACATTATGCTATTGCTATTCCAAAACCTTGCTACGAAGACTGGAATAGCATGACCCCTAACGAACGCGGCCGATTTTGTAATTCCTGTGTTAAAACGGTTGTCGACTTCACCAAAATGAGTACTGAAGACATTCAAACGTATATCGAAACCCATAAACACCAACGTATTTGCGGTCATTTTAAACAAAGCCAGTTAGACAGTATCAATTTGCGAATTCCATCACAAATAATAGTTAAACCCAAAAACGTGCATAAAGTCTTTTTACTCGCTTTGCTTCTTGTTATGGGAACCACCTTATTAAATTGTACCAACAACAAAGGCAACAAACAAAAAATTGATAGTGTAGAAGTTGTAGACAGCCTTCAAAATAAAGTTGTTGATTCTGTAAAATATATAAATGAATTAATTAAAAAAGATTCGATCATTCCTAAAACTTGCACCAAACCTCCTCAAATACCTGCGCCTCACCCAACAGGAATTACTGTTATTGAAACCGTTGGAGAGGTCGTTAGCGATACTATCCCTGAACTTATGATTGATGGCGATATTGAAATTATGGGAGGAATTGGTCCTGAGGAAGAACCTGTTGAAGAAGAACCGTTATTTTTTGGCATGATTTCAGAAACCCCACCTGAATTTAAGGATACACCTGAAAATTTATCCATTTCTGAAAGTAAATCGTATTTCCAAAATAAATTATCTAAAATAGTTGGAGAAAATTTTAACACCTCAGTTTGTTTAGGTTTAAAAGGCAAGCAAAAAATAAATACAAGATTTACGGTAAACAAAGAAGGAAAAATAGTTGATATAAAAGTTAGAGCACCACAACCGGCTTTAGAAAAAGAAGCCATCCGCGTTATTAAACTTTTACCTGATTTTATTCCGGCAACGCAAAGAAATAAACCTGTTAATGTACTTTACGATCTCCCTATTATTTTTAACGTAGACAATTAATAAAATCTGTACTTTTGCCTTGTGCAAAACACCTTTTTAAATACTATAAATTCACCAGAAGATTTACGTCGTTTAAAACCTGACGATTTACAAAAACTCGCAAAAGAGTTGCGTGAATTTATCATTAATATCGTTGCCACCAAAGAAGGCCATTTGGGAGCTAGTTTAGGTGTAGTAGAACTAACTATTGCTCTGCATTACGTTTTTAACACGCCAGAAGATCAACTTATCTGGGATGTAGGCCATCAGGCTTACGGACATAAAATTTTAACAGGTAGAAAAGCCATTTTTCATACCAACAGGCAACTTGGTGGTATTAGCGGCTTTCCAAAACGCGATGAAAGTGAATACGATTCTTTTGGCGTAGGACATTCATCAACATCAATTTCGGCGGCCTTAGGTATGGCGATTGCATCGCAATTAAAAGGAGAAATTCATAAACAACACATTGCAGTAATTGGAGATGCCTCGATAGCCAGTGGTATGGCTTTCGAAGGTTTAAATCACGCGGGTGTTACCGATGCCAATTTATTGGTTATTCTAAATGATAACGCCATTGGTATCGACCCAAGTGTTGGCGCTTTAAAAATGTATTTAACCAACGTAAAGAAAGGCACCCAAAAACGCAACAACATTATAAAGGCTTTAAATTTCGATTATTCGGGCCCTATTGACGGACATGATTTACCTATGGTTATTTCTGAATTGAATCGATTAAAACATATTAAAGGCCCCAGATTTTTGCACATTATAACGACTAAAGGCAAAGGGTTAAGGCAAGCCGAAGAAGATCAGGTAAAATACCATGCGCCAGGAAAATTCGATTCTTCAACAGGAGAATTAATGCCAAAAGCCGCCTCGAAAGTCCCCAAATATCAGGATGTTTTTGGGCATACAATTGTTGAATTGGCAAAACAAAATAAAACTATTGTTGGTATAACGCCAGCCATGCCAACAGGTAGTTCGTTAAAATATATGATGGATATAATGCCCGAACGTGCCTTTGATGTTGGCATTGCCGAACAACATGCGGTAACCATGGCTGCTGGTATGGCAACACAAGGATTAATCCCATTTTGTAATATCTATTCCACGTTTTTACAACGCGCTTACGACCAGATTATTCACGACGTAGCGATACAAAATTTACCCGTTATTTTTTGTCTGGACCGCGCCGGATTGGTTGGTGAAGATGGCGCTACCCATCATGGAATTTACGATTTATCCTATTTACGCTGCATACCAAACCTCATCATTTTCGCCCCCAGAAACGAAATGGAATTACGCAACATCATGTATACCGCACAGCTAGGCTTAAATCACCCCATCGCCATTCGTTACCCCAGAGGAAAAGGTATCACCGAAAACTGGAAACAGCCTTTTGAAACTATAAACATAGGAACGGGTGTTACTTTAAAATCGGGAGATTCCATAGCGGTTTTAAGTATTGGTACCATTGCGAAAAATATTACCGAGGCCATAAGCAATTGCAATAATGCTGAAGCCGTAGCACACTACGACTTACGTTTTGTGAAACCTTTAGATGAAACTTTACTACACCACATTTTCGAAAAACACGGCACCTTAATAACTATTGAAGACCATTCGGTAATAGGTGGTTTTGGTTCTGCTGTTTTAGAATTTGCCGCATCTCACAACTACAAAAACCCTACTAACGTTTTGGGCATTCCCGATACCATTATTGAACATGGTAGCGTTAATGAACTACAGCAACAAATTGGTTTGGATGTTAATAGCATAACCACGCTCCTTAATACGTTGCTTTAAGCTATGTAACACAAACTTGTTAATAAGTCTTTATAAACACATGTATTTTCTTTTTTAATAACGTAAGAATTTCACCTATTTTTAAAGTCCAGAAACGTGCTGTTATACCGCCAAATTAGGAGTTCATGGCATGTTGAATGATTCATATAAACAAGTTGTGCAACATTTTGAAAATAAACTATGGAAAACCCATTCAAAAATATAAATACGAATATTTTTAATGTTCCAAAATATGAGATGCCACAAATAAATCCAGAAGCTTTTGCGGATTTAAGAGACCCTGATGAAGTTACAAGACAAATATTAGGTTTTCTAACCACACAAGGAGAAAATGCCGAAAAACAATTTAAAACATCTCGAAATTTAATTATTGCTACCATAGTTATTATGATTTTACAAATAGGTTACGCAGTTTGGACTAATTCTGAATCGAACAGTAGACAGTATAACCTAACAAAAATAATTGACATGCAATCACAACAATCTGAAGTAATATCACGTATGTCATTGAATTTACTCGACCTCGAAAACCAAGTGCGGACTTTGGAACAAGAAAACGCACAACTGAATCAAGAATTGAATAAGTAAAAACGTTGCACAACATTGGATATAATTTATGCTTAAATCTGTTCATATTTTGAAGTTTTATATATTTAATAATCTATTTGTTACGACTGAAAATCCCGCGGATTTTAAGCCGCACAAATCATATACTAAACGTTAGCTTTAATTACCAAAAAAAATCGCTGAATTAAATGAAATTATTAGAATTTGAAAAAAGTTTGCGTCAGAAATTAAAGAGTTATGAAAAACCAAGACCTTTAATTTGTGAAGGAAATCCTTTAGAATGTGAAATATTTATAGTTGGAATAAATTCAGCAACAGAAATGCAAAATGACTTTTGGAGTTTTTGGTCACCTGAAAATGGATTTAACAAAGCTCAATGGCTTGAAAGCTATATTCTTGAACGCAAATTAAAACCTCTTAAGCCTAATAAAACGAGACGAAATAAATTAAGTAATACAAGGCAGAGAATTGAATGGATTGTCGAAAAAACAAAACCTTTCAAAACTCTTGAAACAAATTTATTTGTAAAAGCTACACCAACAGCAGATGAATTATTATCTGAAGATAGAGAAAGTTCTGTTTTTGAATTTTTATTAGATACGATAAAACCAAAGATAATTTTTATTCACGGTAATGAAGTTATTGAATATTTTGAAAAGTTATATGATTTAAAAATCACGAAAAATGAAGTTTCAAAATTTGAAATTTTAGGAACAAAAACTAACATTTTGGCTATGAATCATCTTTCAAGAGGTTGGTCGAAACAAAAATCATTGGAATTAGGAGAATTTTTAAAATCGAAAGTAATAAACTAAAGCAAACACCGTATAAATTTTATTGCTTCGGATTTTCCTACGGCAAATCCTCTCACTCAAACTATGTACCATTCTTATACGTATTCCAAGGTCAAATCCTAATATTTTTTCACTTTTTTAAGCCATAAACTTTTGAAGCTCTACGTAAGG